>NZ_JBHSIS010000022.1:0-708874 GCF_042653545.1 Actinophytocola glycyrrhizae | reverse complement strand
TCGCCCAGTCCGTGTCATAACCCCACACTAGACTTACAAGGCGAATTTCCGGCGCAGGACACTAGGTGCGCGCCTGCCATCCGTGCTTCTCGATTCCTGACCGGTCTTCTGCCGGGCCACGGGCTCCCCGTGGTTCAGCCGTTCGGGGACCCCGGCCGGAGCACCTGCGCCACCAGCGTCTTGGGCGCCCGCAGGCAGTAGCTCTCGACGAGCAGTTCGTTGATCTCGGCCCAGTCCGCGTCCGGCGCGATCACCATGCCGACCACCTGCGGGTGCCAGCGCGGTTTGTAGAACGGGTGCCCGGTGCCGGTGAGCGCGGCGAGTTCGTCACCAGAGGAGCGGAAGGTCAGGACGGTGGCGTCACCGACGAACGGCGCGTCGCGCGTGTAGGCGGGCGGGTACTGGTCGCTGATCCCGAGGACGTGGGCGAAGGTCTTCTTGCGGACCATCCAGCGGGTGCCGACCCAGGCCCGTTCCTCGTAGCAGCCGGGCAGCGCCGTGCACAGCGCGCGGAGCCTGCGCAGGACCTCGTCTGGCACGTCTGGGCTGTCCGGCATTCTCGGGCCTCCGGGGTTCGTCGGTGCTCCCGGCGAACCTAACCGGGCCGGTCCGAGCCGGGCGTGTCCCTGGCCTCGGCGCCCCAGCCGAGCACGACGGCCCGCGCGGCCCAGGCGGACCGTCGTCGGCACACGGCTTGCCCGATAACCCCAAAAGGGGTTATACATGGGGTCATGCGTTCGGTGTTCGTCGCGTTGCTGGTGGCCGTCCTCCTCGTGGTCGTGTTCGTGTGAGTTGTCCACAGCCGGCTGGTTGCTTTTCGGGTGGGCGCCGTGCGGGCGGGACTTCCGGTCAGAAACCGATCGGCAGGCCCGCGTAGTTCTCCGCGAGTCCGCGGGCGCCCGCCTCGCTCGACGCGACCCACCGCAGCTGCGCGAGTTGCAGCTGCTGGTCGAAGGGGTCCTCCGTCGTGTGCAGCATCGTGGTCATCCACCACGAGAAGTGGGTGCACCGCCAGACGCGGCGGAGCGCG
The DNA here is from genome assembly GCF_042653545.1 of Actinophytocola glycyrrhizae. Taxonomy (NCBI): domain Bacteria; kingdom Bacillati; phylum Actinomycetota; class Actinomycetes; order Pseudonocardiales; family Pseudonocardiaceae; genus Actinophytocola; species Actinophytocola glycyrrhizae. Next base: position 707,844 of record NZ_JBHSIS010000022.1, on the reverse strand, counting down.
CGGTCGGAGTACTCGTCGGCGAGCCGGGGGTCCTTCTCGCGCAGCAGCGCGACCAGCGCAGGCGCGAGCAGTGCCACGTCGGCGACCGCCAGGTTCAGCCCCTTCGCGCCGGTCGGCGGCACGATGTGGGCGGCGTCCCCCGCGAGGAACACCTTGTCGCGGCGCATCGGGGCGCGCACGACACTGCGCATCGGCAGCACGCTCTTGTCGGTGATCGGGCCGCGTGCCAGGTGCCAGCCGTCCTGACCGTGGCCGAGCCGGTCGGACAGGGCGTCCCAGATCCGCTCGTCCGGCCAGTCCGCGACGTCGGTCCCGGCGGGGACCTGCAGGTACAGCCGGGTCACGGTGGGTGAGCGCATCGAGTTGAGCGCGAACCCGTCCGGGTGCCACGCGTAGATCAGCTCGTCGGTCGACGGCGGCACGTTCGCGAGCACCCCGAGCCACGAGTAGCCATAGGTCCGCTGCCAGGTCTGCCCGGGTACCGCCGCCCTCGTCGGGCCGAACGAGCCGTCGCAGCCGACGACCACGTCCGCGTCCAGCCGCTCCGGCCTGCCGTCGACGGTGAACGTCACGTACGGGTCGGCCGGGTCGTGCACCGCGGTGTCCCGCACGTCGTGGAGCACCTGCCTGCCCGCCGCGTCGTGGGCGCGGCCGAGGTCCTTCTGCACCTCGGTCTGCCCGTACACCCACACGCTGCGCCCGACGAGGTCCCCGAAGTCGAGGTGGTGGCGCTCGCCGGGCCACTGCAGGTGGATACCGCGGTGCTCGTCGCCCTCCCGCGTGAGCCGGTCCCCGAGCCCGGCTGATCTGAGCAGCTCGACCGTCGAGTGCTCCAGGATGCCGGCACGGATGCGGGACTCGACGTACTCACGGGTGCGCGTCTCGACCACCACCGACTCCACCCCACCTGCCGCGAGCAGGTGGGACAGCAGCAGGCCCGCCGGTCCCGCGCCGATGATCGCGACCTGGGTTCGCATGCCCCAAGTCAATACCGCCCACCCTGGCGCGGACAACACACCGGCTTTCCGTTCAGTGGAACTCCACGGAGATCCTGGCCGGGTCGACGCTCCTGCCGACGCCCTTGGCCGCGACCCGCAACGCCGCGACGAGGCGGGGCCGGTCGCGGCCGAGGCGGGGCACGACGATGCCGAGCGCCGCGACCACGGCACCGTCCCGCACGCTGATCGGGACGGCGACCGAGCAGGCGCCGAGGCTCATCTCCTCGATGGTCTGTGCGTAGCCCTCGCGGTGCACGCGCCGCAGTTCGGCCCGCAGCCTCCCCGGCTGGGTGACCGTGTACGGGGTGATGCGGGTGAGGTTGCGCAACACCTGCCCGCGCACGTCGTCCGGGGCGTGTGCGAGCAGCACCTTGCCGACACCGGTGGCGTGCATGGGCAGCCGGGACCCGACGTCGCTGACCACCGGCACCGACACGTGCCCGGCCAGCCGGTCGATGTAGAGCACCGAGGCGCCGTCGCGGACCGCGAGGTGCACGGTCGCGAGCGTGGCGCCGTAGAGGTCGTGCAGGAACGGCGAGGCTACCTGCCGCAGCCCGGAGGGCACCGGCGCCAGCAGCCCGAGGTCCCACAGGCGCCGCCCGATCACATACGCGCCGGACTCCCGCCGCACCAGCGCTCCCCACGCGACCAGCTCGCCGACCAGCCGGAACGCGGTCGTCAGCGGCAGGTCCGCGCGCGCGGCCAGCTCGGTGAGGGTCATGGCCCGGTGTTCGTCGTCGAACGCGCCGAGCACGGCGAGCACCCGGGACACGACGCTGGTCCCCGGTCGTGCGCTGTTGCCGGCCACCCGGACCGCCCTTTCACCCAGTGGAAGAAAAGTCTCGCACCCCCGTGCCGGTCCGCCTAACGTCGTCGACGTGACCGGAGCAGCAGTCCCGCCCGCCACGGCCTCGTCGGACACCGCGACGGCGACCCAGGCGGAGATCAGTGCCGAGATCGCGGCGGTCGCCGCGACCCGGGCCGGCGAGGAGACCCAGCCCCGGCTGGACTACCCGCCCTACCGCAGCAGCGTCCTGCGCCACCCCACGAAGGCGCTGTACCGGGCCGACCCCGAGGACGTCGAGCTGGCGGCACCCGTGTTCGGACCGCAGGACGTGGACCCGCTGGAGGCGGACCTGACGATCCAGCACCCCGGCTCGCCGATCGGCGAGCGGATCGTGGTCACCGGCCGGATCACCGACGGCGACGGCAGGCCGGTCGCGGACCAGCTCGTGGAGATCTGGCAGGCCAACGCGGCGGGCCGCTACCCGCACCGGCGCGACCAGCACCCGGCGCCGCTCGACCCGAACTTCACCGGCGTCGGCCGCTGCCTCACCGGCCGGGACGGCACCTACCGGTTCACGACGGTCAAGCCGGGCCCGTACCCGTGGCGCAACCACACGAACGCCTGGCGGCCCGCGCACATCCACTTCTCGCTGTTCGGCACCGAGTTCACGCAGCGGATGGTGACGCAGATGTACTTCCCCGGCGACCCGCTGTTCGGGCTCGACCCGATCTACCAGTCGATCGTCGACCCCAAGGCCCGTGAGCGGCTCGTCGCGACCTACGACCACGACGTCACGCTGCCCGAGATCGCCACCGGCTATCGCTGGGACATCGTGCTGACCGGCGGCCACCGGACGTGGAGCGAGCGGTGAACGCCCCGACCCCCGGCCAGACCGTCGGCCCGTTCTACGGGTTCGCGCTGCCCTACGAAGGCGGCCCCGACCTGGTGCCGAAGGGCCACCCGGACGCGATCCCCCTGCACGGCGTGGTCCTGGACGGGGCCGGCGCGCCGGTGCCGGACGCGCTGCTGGAGATCCGGCAGGCCGACAGCGCGGGCACCGTGCCGAGGAAGGCCGGGTCGCTGCACCGCGACGGCTACACGTTCACCGGCTGGGGCCGGGCGGCCACCGACGACGTGGGCCGGTACTCGTTCACCACGGTCTCCCCCGGCGCGCCGTTCATCGCGATGACCGTGTTCGCCCGCGGCCTGATGAACCGCCTGTTCACCCGCGTCTACCTGCCGGACGCCACCGACGCGTTCCTCCTGTCGCTGCCGCCGGACCGGCGGGCCACGCTGGTGGCCGTGCGCGACGCCGACGGGCTGCGGTTCGACGTCACACTTCAAGGTGATCGGGAGACCGTGTTCATTACCTACCCTGGACACTCATGAGCGACGCTTTTGTCTACGACGCGGTCCGCACCCCGTTCGGGAAGTTCGACGGCGGGCTGGCGAAACAGCGGCCGGACGACCTCGCCGCGACCGTCCTTGGTGCCATCGCCGACCGCACGCCGGGGCTGGACCCGGCCACCGTCGACGAGGTGACGTTCGGCCTCGCCAACGGCGCGGGCGAGGACAACCGCAACGTGGGCCGGATGGCGGTGCTGCTCGCGGGCTGGCCGGTGACCGTGCCCGGCTCGACCGTGAACCGGCTGTGCGGGTCGAGCCTCGACGCGGTCATGTCGGCGTCCCGGCAGGTCGAGACCGGCGACGCGACCGTGGTCGTGGCCGGTGGCGTCGAGTCGATGACCCGTGCGCCGTGGGTGCTGCCCAAGCCGGACCGGGCGTTCCCGGCGCGGGACGTGACGGCGGTGTCGACCACGCTCGGCTGGCGGCTGGTGAACCCGGGGATGCCCGGGGAGTGGACGGTCTCGCTCGGCGAGTGCAACGAGCAACTGCAGGAGGAGTTCGGCATCTCCCGGGAGCGGCAGGACGCGTTCGCGGAGCGGTCGCACCGGCTCGCGCACGCCGCGTGGGAGGCCGGGTTCTACGACGACATCACGGTCCCCGTCGGCGAACTGACCCGTGACGAGGGCATCCGCGCGGACACCTCGGTCGAGAAGCTCGCGAAGCTCAAGCCGTCGTTCCGCACCGACGGGACGATCACGGCGGGCAACGCGTCGCCGCTGTCGGACGGGGCGTCGGCCGTGCTGGTGGCGGCGGAGTCGGCCGAGCTGGGCCGGGACCCGCTGGCGCGGATCGCCGGGCGGGCCGCGTGCGCGCTGGAGCCGCAGCGGTTCGGGTACGCGCCGGTGGAAGCGGCGAACCGGGCACTGGAACGGGCCGGGATCGCCTGGTCGGACGTGGGTGCGGTGGAGCTGAACGAGGCGTTCGCCGTGCAGTCCCTCGCGTGCGTGGACGCGTGGAAGATCGACCAGGACATCGTGAACACGCGTGGTGGCGCGATCGCGCTCGGGCACCCGCTCGGCGCGTCGGGTGGCCGGATCCTGGGCACGCTGGCGAAGGTGCTGCGCGAGGGCGGGCACCGCTGGGGTGTCGCCGCGATCTGCATCGGTGTCGGCCAGGGACTCGCGGTGGTGCTGGAGAACGTGGTGTCGTGACACGCGAGCGGAGGAGCGCGGCGAGCCGTTCGACACAGGTTCACGAGTCCGCCGACGAGGCTGTCGCCGGGGTTTGCGACGGCGCGACGGTGCTCGTCGGCGGGTTCGGCACCGCCGGTCAGCCGGTGGAGCTGATCGACGCGTTGCGGCGGTGCGGGGCCAAGGACCTGACGATCGTGTCGAACAACGCGGGCAACGGGTCGCACGGGCTCGCCGCGCTGCTCGCCGCCGGTCGGGTGCGGCGGATCGTGTGCTCCTTCCCGCGCCAGAAGGACTCCCACGTCTTCGACGAGCTGTACCGGTCGGGGCGGATCGAGCTGGAGGTCGTGCCGCAGGGCAACCTCGCGGAGCGGCTGCGGGCGGCCGGTGCGGGGATCGGCGCGTTCTACTGCCCGACCGGTGTCGGCACGCCGCTCGGGCAGGGCAAGGAGACCCGCACCATCGACGGCCGCGACCACGTGCTGGAGTTCCCGATCCACGGTGACGTCGCGTTGATCAAGGCGCAGCAGGCGGACACGCTCGGCAACCTGGTGTACCGCAAGACGGCCCGCAACTTCGGCCCTGTGATGGCGACGGCCGCGAAGCTGACCGTCGCGCAGGTGCTGTCGGTGACCGAGCCCGGTTCGCTGGACCCGGAGGTGGTGGTCACGCCGGGGATCTACGTGGACCGGGTGGTGGCGTGCCCGTCACCTGCCGTACTGGCGGAGGAGGGAGCGGGCGGATGAGCCGTCTCGACCGTGCGGGGATCGCGAAGCTGGTCGCCGCCGACATCCCACCCGGCTCGTACGTGAACCTGGGCATCGGGCAGCCGACGCTGGTGGCCGACCACCTCGCGCCGGACTCCGGCGTCATCCTCCACACCGAGAACGGCATGCTCGGCATGGGCCGCGCGGCGGACGGCGACGAGGTGGACCCGGACCTGATCAACGCGGGCAAGGTCCCGGTCACCGAAACCCCTGGCGCGTCGTACTTCCACCACGCCGACTCGTTCGCGATGATGCGCGGCGGGCACCTGGACGTGTGCGTGCTCGGCGCGTTCCAGGTCTCGTTCACCGGTGACCTCGCGAACTGGCACACCGGCGGGCCCGGCGCGATCCCCGCGGTCGGCGGTGCGATGGACCTCGCGATCGGCGCGAAGCAGGTGTACGTGATGATGACGCTGTTCACCGACTCCGGCGCCCCCAAGCTCGTGCCGTCGTGCACGTACCCGCTGACCGGTCTGCGTTGTGTCCGCCGCGTGTACACCGACCACGGCGTTTTCCTGCTCGGCGAGGACGGGGTGGCGATCCGCGAGACGCACGGCATCGGCGAGGCCGACCTGCGCGACAGGCTGGGCCTGTAACGACCCCGGTGCGACGACGATGTGTGGTTCGTCGGGGTCGCACAGGGGGTGGAGTGTGTACGCCAACCAGGTCTCGGCTGACGGCCATCGCAGGGCCGCGCTGTTCGTCGACTTCGAGAACGTGCACCGCGGGCTGAGCGAGTCCAGTCCCGAGGCGGGGCGGCGGTTCGCGACCCAGCCCGCGCGGTGGGTGCAGTGGATGGAACGGACGCTGGGCCCGCTCGTGGTCGACCTCGACGACCAGCCACGCAAGCTGTTGCGGCGGATCTGCTACCTGGAACCCGCGCGGTCCGGGCAGTTCCGGCCGTACTTCACCCGCGCCGGGTTCCGGGTCGTCGACTGCCCCGCGCTGACCACGATGGGCAAGAACAGCGCCGACATCCACATGGTGCTCGACATCCTCGACACGCTCACCCACCCCGAGCGGTACGACGAGTTCATCGTCCTGTCCGTCGACGCCGACTTCACGCCGGTCCTGCTGCGATTACGTGAGCACGACCGCCGCACCGCCATGCTGGTCAGCGGACCGGCCGCGGCGGCGTTGCAGGCGGCGTGCGACTTCGCGATCCCCGACTCGGTGTTCCTCGACGAGGCACTGGGTCTCGCGGTGGCGGACGACGTTCCGCCACCGGCCCCGATCGAGCTGGACGAACTGCGGCTGCGGATGCAGCGGGTGGTGCGGGACCTGGTGTCGTCGGCGGCGGAGCCGGTGGTGATGGCCAGGGTGGCGCACGAGGTCCGCAAGACCGTCGGCATGCCGGTGGAGACCACGAACTGGGCGGGCAGCGGGAGCTTCGGCAAGTTCATCGCGCAGATGACCGACGAGCACCTGCGCGTCGACAGCAGGCGCTCGCCCGGCTGGCTGTACGACCCGACGCGGCACACGGCGAGCGCGCAGGCCGCGCTGAACATGTCCGAGGTGGTGGACCGGGTCAGCAGGCTGGTCGACGCGCCGATGCTGTCCCCGGAGACGTACGCGACGCTGTTCGGGGTGCTCGCCGAGGTCGGCGACACCGACGGGGACGGTGACCAGGCCGAGGCGGAACGCCGTGCGCGGGACCGGTGCGCGGAGCTGGGCCGCCCGGTGTCGCGGCCCGCGGTGCACTTCGTCGTGGTCGGCCTGCGGCACCAGGGCATCGGGTGGCCGCGCCCCGGCCTGGACGCCGCCAAACTCGCGGAGGCGTTCGCGGAGAACGTCCTCGAGCTGGCCGCCGGCGTGCCGATGGTGCTGTCCGACAGCGAACGCGGCGAGATCCGCGGCTGGCTCCAGCCCGGCGTGATCGCCTAGGGTGCGCGTCGTGGAGGAGACCGAGTTCCCCGGGCGGATGGGCAAGGTGGCGCCGCGCGAGCTGGCACTGAACGGCTACACGCGATACGAGCAGCTCACCACGGTCACGAGGAAGGACCTGCTGAGGATCCACGGGGTCGGCCCCAAGGCGATCCGGATCCTCGAAGAGGAACTGGCGGCCCGCGGACTGTCGTTCGCGTCCGACGTCCCGCTGCCGACGTGACCACCGCCCCGCTCCGCGTCCCCCACGGTGACGAGCTGGCGCCGTTGATGCGCTGCTACGGCTACCGGTTCACCCGCGCGGGGACGGTCAAGGGGACCGAGCCTTCCCGAGCCCCCGAGGACCTCGCCGCCGCTGCTCGTGCCGGGTGGCCGGTGCGTGCGGCGCAGCGGTGGCGCGCGCCCGAGATCGTCGAGCGGGCCGTCGCGGCGGCCGAGGCGCTGGACGAGGACCGGGAGCGGCTTCGGTGCTGGCCACCCCCGCGAGTCCCCGGTTCAGAACCCGCGAGTCCCCCGTTCAGGACCCGCGAGTTCCCCGTTCAGGACCCGCGAGTCGCCCGTTCGCGTCCAGCGCCGTTCGACCTGCGGGTGTCCGTCGGTTCTGGCTAGAGCGTGGTTTCGCCCGGCAGTCCGAAGTAGTCGTGCCACTTCGGGCCGGGGCCGAACCCGGTGCCGGTGGACAGGGCCACGTACGTGTCGGCGCCGGGTAGCTTCGTGAACGTGACGATGTCGGCCTTCCCGTCGCCGTTGTAGTCGCCCACGTACGGGAACTCGCCCTGTGGGGCGAAGAAGTCGTGCCACTTCGCGGCGGGACCGAAGCCGACCCCTGTCGACCTGGCCACGTGCACGACGCCCTCGCGGCTGAACTGGACCAGGTCGGCCCTGCCGTCGCCGTTCACGTCGGCCAGTCTCGGGTCGGAAAGCCCTGGCGCGAACGAGTCGTGCCACTTCGCCGACGCGCCGAACGACGAGCCGGTCGACAGCGCCACGTGGACGTCCGCGAGTGCCCCGTGGGTGAACGTCACGATGTCGGCGCGGCCGTCACCGTTCACGTCCACGACCCCGGGTGACTCACCGGCGATGCCGAAGAACTCGTGCCACTTGGCCGACGCCGTGAACGACGTCCCGGTCGACAGGGCCACGTAGACGTCGCCCGCCGCGTTGCGGGTGAACGTGACGATGTCGTCGCGGCCGTCGCCGTTCACGTCGCCGACCGCCGGGACCTCGCCGTCGACCGAGAACCAGTCGTGCCACTTGGCGGACGCGCCGAACGAGGAGCCGGTCGACAGGGCGACGTGGACGTCGGCCAGGGCCCCGTGGGTGAACGTGGCGATGTCGTCGCGGCCGTCCCCGTCGAAGTCACCCGTCAGCGGTGTCTCCCCGGACAGCGCGAAGAAGTCGTGCCACTTCACCGACGTGCCGCTGAACCCACTGCCGTTCGACAGCGCCACGTACACGTCCGCGAGCGGGTCGTGGGTGAACGTGACGACGTCGTCGCGGCCGTCCCCGTCGAAGTCCGCGTGCGACCCAGTGAACACCCCCGCGTACGACGAGTTGACGTGCAGGGGCGCGACGTGCAGCCCACCCTGCCCCCAGCCCGCGCCGGTCATCCACGTCGCGCCGGACGGTTCGGTGACGATCTCCGCCGCGTGCGCGTCGACCCGGCCCGCCAGGTCGTTGACCGAGAAGTGGAACGGGTCGCGGCTGCGGTACACCCTGGTGTCCTTGTACCCGGAGTCGCAGCAGACCGACAGGTACCACCAGCCACCGCGGAACACCACGAACGGCGACTCCGTCGGCCCGCCGTACGTGCCGGACGCCGGGTGCTGGAACGCGACCCGCTTCCCGCTCCAGTGCACGAGGTCCGTCGAGGTCCGGTACGCCACCTGGTGGTTGCCGCCGGACGGGGTGCTGTTCGCCGTGTAGTACATGACCCAGAGCGGCCCGACCCGCGTGACCATCGGGTCGCGGGCGTCGAAGCCGTCGGTGAACAGCGGGTTCGCCGCGCTGCGGGTCCAGTTGTTCAGGTCGGTCGAGGTCGCGAGGTGCATGCGGTACGCGGCGTGGTCCGGTGTCCCGGCCGCGTAGTACATGTAGTAGACGCCGTTGTGGTGGATGACGTGCGGCGCCCAGATGTGGCTCTCGCCAAGCGCCGGGTTCGCGCTCAGCGCGAACGGCCGTTTCGTCCACGGCCCGTTCGGGGAGGGCGCGGTGGCGTGCCCGAAGTGCTTCTCGTCCAACGGGTTCGCCGGTTCGGCGTGGGTGATCGCGTACACGTGCCATGTCCCGGTGACCACGTCCCGGACCAGCGTGTGGTCGTTGTAGTACCACTGCGTCGACTCCCCGGCCGACGGGTCGTAGACGCGGATGAAGTTCCCCGCCGAGACCGTCGGCGGGGCGGGGGCCGCGCCGGCGGGCGCCGCCGTGAGCCCGGTCGACACGAGCACGAGCGCCAGCAGGCGCAGCCCCTTGCCCATCATGTCCTCCTCTACAGGGTCACTTCGCCGTTGAGGCCGAAGAACTCGTGCCACTTGTTGCCGCCGAGGAACCCGGAACCGCCCGAGATCGCCGTGTACACGTCGTTCAGCGAGCCCTTGGTGAACGTGACGACGTCGTCGCGGCCGTCCCCGTCGAAGTCGCCCGTGTACGGGAACTCCCCGGCGAGGCCGAAGAAGTCGCTCCACTTCACGGTGGTGCCGGTGAACCCGGAGCCGTTCGAGGTCGCCACGTACACGTCGGCGGCCGCGTTCACGGTGAACGTCGCGATGTCGTCGCGGCCGTCGCCGTTGAAGTCGCCGATGCGTGGTGCCTCACCGGCGACGGAGAAGAAGTCGTGCCACTTCGCCGACGTGCCGGCGAAGCCGGAACCGGTCGACAGGGCCACGTACACGTCGGCCAGCGTGCCCTGGTTGAACACGACGATGTCGTCGCGGCCGTCCCCGTTGAAGTCGCCAACGCCCGGCGTCTCCCCGGCGAGCCCGAAGTAGTCGTGCCAGCGCACCGACGCCGCGAACGACGAGCCGGTCGACAGGGCGACATAGACATCGGCGAGGTTGTTGCGCGTGAACGTGATGACGTCGTCGCGACCGTCCCCGTTCACGTCACCCACCGCGGGCACCTCACCCGCGAGCGCGAAGAAGTCGTGCCACTTCACACCCGGCCCGAACGCGGACCCGTTGGACAGCGCCACATAGACGTCGTTCAGCGAACCGTGCGTGAACGTCACGATGTCGTCGCGGCCGTCCCCGTTGAAGTCACCGGTCAACGGCGTCTCGCCGCCGGGGGCGAAGAAGTCGTGCCAGCGCACCGACGTGCCCGTGAACCCGGACCCGTTCGACAGGGCCACGTACACGTCGGCCAGCGTGCCCCGGTTGAACGAGATGATGTCGTCGCGGCCGTCCCCGTTGAAGTCCGTGTTCGATCCGGTGTAGACACCGGCCGACCCGCCGCTGTTGACGAGGCTCATGTAGTAGTCCCAGTTCCAGTGCGGACCGGGGTCGGTGTGGTCGTTGCCGGGGATCTGGTTGTGGCCCTGGACGTACTGCCGGGTCTTGGGCAGCCCGTGCCGCTCGCACAGCCACTTCGTGAGCGCCGCGGACGACCGGTACATCGAGTCGGTGAACCAGGACGGGTTGTCCACGAAACCCTCGTGCTCGATGCCCAGCGCCCGCGAGTTGGCGTTCCGCACGTGGTAGGCGGTGTCGCCGTCCCGCACCATCTGGGTGACCTCACCGTCCGAGGACCGCACGACGTAGTGCGTGCTGACACCGGACGACGGGTTCTGGAACCAGCTGATCGTGCCCGCGTACGACCCCTGGGTCACGTGGACGACGACCAGGTTGATCGCCGCCGACCGGCCCGCGCTGTAGTTGCCGGGGTGCGCGGCCACCCAACGCGAGTTGGGGTAGTCGAGGCCCTGCGCGGACACGCCACCGGCCGCGACCTTCTCGTACCGGCCGCGTTCCGGCGCCCTCGGGTAGGGCGCCACCACCACGGGTTCCCCCTCCGGTGTGCGAACCTGCATGCCGCTCGCGAGGAAGCCGTACACGGTGTCCGCGTACAGCCGGGCCACCGCGTCGTCGGTCGCGCCGCCGTACCGCGCGACCACCGGGTACCACGCGGCGATCCGGTTCCGTTCGTCGCCCGTCAGCCCGGCCTTGTCGGCCAGCGACCGCAGCACGGCCGCACCGCCGCGGATGTTGGCCGCCGTGTCCTCCTTCAGCGCGGCGACGGACTCGCCGGTCAGGCTCGCCGCCTGCTCCAGTGTCCGCCGCACCGGGTTGCTCACCAGGTGCATGACGCCGTACCCGTTGTCCTGGCTGGGTTCGCCGTCGTGCCCGTCGAGGTGTGTCTCGCCGTAGCCGAGCGCCACGACCAGGTCGCGGGGCACGTCGAACTCGCTCGCGGCGCGGGCGAACGCGGTGTTGACCGGGCCGTGCGCCGGTGCGGCCACGGTCACCGCCGGGATGCTCGTCAGTCCGAACGCGACAGTCAGCGCCGTGCCGAGTGCCGCCAGGCGTTTGTTCACGTCACGCTCCTCTACAGGGTGATTTCGCCGTTGAGCCCGAAGAAGTCGTGCCACTTGGCACCGCCCGCGAAGCCGGTGCCGTTGGACAGGCCGACGTAGACGTCGTTCAGCGAGCCCCTGGTGAAGGTGACGACGTCGTCGCGGCCGTCGCCGTCGAAGTCACCGGTGTACGGGAACTCGCCCGCCAGCGCGAAGAAGTCGTGCCACTTGACCGTGGTGCCCGCGAACGCCGACCCCGTCGAGGTCGCGACGTACACGTCCGCGGCCGCGTTGTTGGTGAACGTCGCGATGTCGGCCCTGCCGTCGCCGTTGAAGTCGCCGATGCGTGGCGACTCCCCGCCGATCGAGAAGAACTCGTGCCACTTCACCGACGTGCCGGCGAACCCGGACCCGGTGGACAGCGCCACGTACACGTCGGCCGCCGCGTTGTTGGTGAACACCACGAGGTCCGCCCTGCCGTCCCCGTTGACGTCGCCGACACCGGGGACCTCCCCGGCGAGCCCGAAGTAGTCGTGCCAGCGCACCGACGCCGCGAACGACGAGCCGGTCGACAGGGCGACATAGACATCGGCGAGGTTGTTGCGGGTGAACGTGATGATGTCGTCGCGGCCGTCGCCGTTCACGTCACCGACCGCCGGAACCTCACCACCCAGCGCGAAGAAGTCGTGCCACTTCACACCCGGCCCGAACGACGAGCCGGTGGACAGCGCCACGTAGACGTCGTTCAGCGAGCCGTGTGTGAAGGTGACGATGTCATCGCGACCGTCACTGTTGAAGTCCCCGGTCAACGGCGTCTCACCACCGGGGGCGAAGAAGTCGTGCCAGCGCACCGACGTCCCGGCGAATCCCGCGCCGTTCGACAACGCCACGTACACATCGCCAAGGGTGCCCTGGTTGAACGTGACGATGTCGTCGCGACCGTCACCGTTGAAGTCGGTCGGCGAGCCGGTGAACGCCCGGGCACCGCCGACGAGGCCGCGTGCCTCGTCCATCATCGCGCGTGCCCTGCCCTCGGCCTGGTCGTACCGCTCCGGGCAGCACGACCGCTGCACGCTCTGCGCGAGCAGGCCCGCCGTGTAGTTCGGGTACAGCGGCTCGTTGCGCTGTGCCTGCACGAAGAACTGCGTCGCCGCGTACGACACGTTCATGATCTGCTCCGGGGTGCCCCAGCCCTGGCTCGGCCGCTGCTGGAAGACGCCGAGGGAGTCCTTGTCGCCGCAGTTCAGGTTGTTCATGTGCGACTCGACCCAGCCCGCCTCGAACGCGGCGAGCATCACCTTCTGCGACACGCTGCGGTCGAGACCGACCTGGTAGACGACCTTGATCACGTTCGGGTCGTGGTTGGCGGGGATGCTCGAACACGCCAGCGGTTCCACCGACAGCGGCACGTGGTCGCCGGGGGCCGCCGGGTCGGCCGGCGCGGCCGACGCGGGCACCGCCATTCCCGTCATGGCCAGCGCGGCAACGCACACCAGCGCACCGCGTCTCCATCTTGTCATCGCGAATCCTTTGTCAGCAGGGGTTTTTCTTCAGAGGACTCGTTCACCGTTCAGACCGAAGAAGTCGTGCCAGCGCACCCCCGGCCCGAACCCGGTCGTGGTCGAGGTCGCCACGTACACGTCGTTGGTCGAACCGAGCGTGAAGGTCACGATGTCGGAGACGCCGTCGCCGTCGAAGTCACCCGCGTACGGGAACTCTCCGGCGAGCCCGAAGAAGTCGTGCCACTTGACCGTGGTGCCGGTGAAGCCGGTGCCGGTCGAGGTGGCGACGTACACGTCCGCCGCCGCGTTGTTCGTGAAGGTCGCGATGTCGGCCTTGCCGTCCCCGTCGAAGTCGCCGACGCGGGGCTGTTCGGTGCCGACGGCGAACAGGTCGTGCCACTTCACGGTGGTGCCGACGAAGCGGGCGCCGTCGGACAAAGCGACGAACACGTCACCGGCGGTGCCGCGCGTGAACGTGATGATGTCGTCGCGCCCGTCCCCGTTCACGTCACCGACCGCGGGGAACTCGCCGCCGAGCGCGAAGAAGTCGTGCCAGCGCACCGATGCCGCGAACGCGGTGCCGGTGGACAGCGCCACGTACACGTCCCCCGAGGTGCCCCGGGTGAACGTGACGATGTCGTCGCGGCCATCACCGTTCACGTCACCGACCGCCGGAACCTCACCACCCAGCGCGAAGAAGTCGTGCCACTTCACACCCGGCCCGAACGACGACCCGTTCGACAACGCCACATAGACGTCGTTCAACGAACCGTGCGTGAACGTCACGATGTCGTCGCGGCCATCCCCGTCGAAGTCACCGGTCAACGGCGTCTCACCACCGGGAGCGAAGAAGGCATGCCACTTCACCGACGTCCCGGCAAACCCGGAACCGTTCGACAACGCCACGTACACATCGCCAAGGGCGCCCTGGTTGAATGTGACGATGTCGTCGCGACCGTCACCGTTGAAGTCGGTCGGCGAGCCGCCGAACATCGTGCTCGCGCCGCCGCCGCAGTTCCCGCTGGTGTGGTAGGAGATCGCGGAGCTGTAGCGGAGCGGGACGCCGTCGATGACGATCGGCTGGTTGGCGCCGTCCGCCTCCTGCTCGTAGTGCAGGTGCGGGCCGGTCGAGTTGCCGGTGGTGCCGACCTTGCCGAGCTCGGTGCCCGCGACCACGTACTGGCCCCGGCTGACGCTGAACGCCGACAGGTGCGCGACCATCGACGTCCACCCGCCGCCGTGGTCGACGCGCACGTGGTTGCCGTAGCCGGTGTTGCTCGACACCACGTCGATCACGGTGCCCGCCGCGCTCGCGAGCGCGGGCGTGCCGTGGTCCTCGCTGCCCGCGAGGTTGAAGTCGAGCGCGTTCACGACCTCGCTGGAGTGGTGGTAGTACTGCCGCTGCTGGCCGCACGGCCACGGCGCCCGGAAGTCGGGCCGGGGCCCGGCGGCCATGCCGGCCGCCGCCGGGGTGTCGTCGGCCCACGGTGCGCTGGGCCCGTCGGGGGGCTTCGGTGCCGCCGTGGCGATGCCCGCGGCGAGCGGGAGGATGGCGACCGCGGTCACGGCCGCCGCGAATCTGCTGGCGCGCATGGTGTACCCCGTTGTGTCAGATGGTCGGGCGGGGGATCTCGGTACCGTTGCCGAAGTCGTCGTGCCACCGGACGGTGGTGCCGGAGAAGGCCGACCCGGTCGAGGTCGCCGCGAACACGTCCGCGGCCGCGTTGTTCGTGAACGTCAGTATGTCGGCACGGCCGTCGCCGTTGACGTCACCGAGGCCGGGCAGCTCGGCGCCGACCGCGAAGAAGTCGTGCCACTTCCACGCGTTCTGCACGAACCGGCCACCGTCCGAAAGGGACACGTAGACGTCCGCGGCGGCGCCGCGGGTGAACGTGACCACGTCGTCACGCCCGTCCCCGTTCACGTCCGCCGCGCCGGCCAACTCGGTGCCGACCGCGAAGTTGTCGTGCCAGAGCCAGCCTTCCTGCACGAACGCGGTGCCGTTGGACAGCGACACGTACGCGTCGCCCCTGGTACCGCCGGTGAACGTCACCACGTCGTCGCGGCCGTCGCCGTCGAAGTCGCCGACCGCGGGCCGCTCGTCGCCGACGCAGAAGCTATCGGACCACTTGACGCCCGGCCTGAACGACGAGCCGGTCGACAGCGCCACGTAGACGTCGCCCGCGCTGCCGCAGGTGAACGTGATGATGTCGTCGCGCCCGTCGCCGTTCACGTCGCCGACGGCCGGCTTCTCGGTGCCGACGGCGAAGTAGTCGTGCCAGCGCACCGAGGTGCCGGCGAACCCGGTCCCGTTCGACAGGGCGACGTACACGTCGGCGGCCTCGCCCCTGGTGAACGTCACGATGTCCGAACGGCCGTCGCCGTTGAAGTCGCCGGTCAGCGGCACCTCGCCGGTGACGGAGAAGAAGTCGTGCCCCTTGACCCGGCCACCGAACGCGCTGCCGGACGACAGGGCCGTGTAGACGTCGTTGGTGGCACCCTGGGTGAACAGCACGGCGTCGTCGCGGCGGTCGCCGTCGACGTCGGTCGTGACCGGGACCGTGGTGGTCGCACTGACCACGCCGGACGCGGCGCCCGCGTTGCCCGCCCGGTCGACGGCGACCACGCGGTAGTGCCGGGTGGTGTTCGCGGGCAGCGGCCCGTGCCGGAACCCGGGTGTGGTGCTGGTGCCGACCAGGTTGCCGCCGGTGATCGGCACCGACGAGTTGGTGGAGGCGTACACGCGGTAGTTGGCGACCCCGACGTTGTCGGTGGCTGGCGGCCAGCTCAACGCGACCGCGTGCGTCCGCCCGCCGACGGCCGGGGTCGCGACCCCGCTCGGCGGTGTGGTGTCGGTGAACGGCGCGACGAGGTTGACCGCCGCGTACCGGTTGGCCGTCCACTGTGGACCACTCGGCACGAGACGAACGGTGATGGCGGACTTCCCCGCGGTCAGCGCGGACGGCACCGTGAAGTCGTCGTCGAGCCAGCGCTGCGACTGGTTGCCCAGCGCCTGCACCCACGTCCCGGCGGCCGCGCCGTCCACGGTCACCGCGGCGCTCTGGTAGGCGGCGTTCTGGTCGCTGGTGCGCCGGAGCCGGACCCCCTGGTTGCCGGGGTCGACGGCGAGCCGGAAGCTGATGGCGCCGCCGGTGGACCGGACCTGGCCGGTGACCCCGATGTGGTCGTCGTCGCCCTCGTACACGCTGGTCAGCCCGTACTGCGAGGCGGCGCCGGACTCGGTGTAGGAGTGGGCGGTCCGGCTACCGGCGTCACCGACGACGATCGTGTCGGTGGTGCGGCCCGCCAGCTGCGGCTTCGTGTAGAGGAACGCGGTGGTGCTCTCGGCGACGGGCATGTCGTTCTGCGCCCCGTGCTCGATCCCGAACCGCAGCCCGGTCGAGTAGGAGACGGCGTCGCCGATCTGCAGCCGGTACATGGAGTCGCACTCGACCGCGCACGTGCTGGTGCGGACCCGGTGCCCGGTGTTGCCGGTGAACACCCCGGAGTACTCGCCCCGGTTGAAGTACCAGCCGGACTCGTAGAAGTCCTCGGTGCCGGTGCCGTAGATCTGCGGCGTCAGCGACCCGTCGACCTGGATGCGCTCGTCACCTTCGAGGTAACCGCGTTCGTTGCCCCCGGCGACCGAGTTCCGCACCACCTGCGTGACCCCGACCAGCCGCCCGCGCCCCGGCTGGTCGGCGACCACCCAGTCACGGGCCTGCGTGGTGGTGCCCGCACGGGACTGCGTGGTGAAGTACCCGGCGTTCCCGCTCACCGCCAGTTCGGTGGCCCACTTGCCGTTCGGCGCGTACGTGACCTCGGTGCGGATGCCGCTGACGGTCGCACCGGTGGTGTTCGCGATGCTCAGGGTGGCGCTGTTCGCGTAGGGCATCATCCACCACGCGCTGTACCACCCACCGGCCGCGGCGTCCATGGAGAACATCAGCGAACGCACCTCCCGCTCGCCGAGCCCGGCCCCGAAGAACTCCCCGAGCGGAGCGTCTACAGTGGACCGTCCGTCGAACGTCCCCCGCAGCCGCAACCCAGCGAGGTTGGCCTCGGTGGCGAGGTGGTCGGGCACCCGCACCCGAACCGCGGTGACCGCACCGGGCCCGGCGAGCGTGGCGATGGTCGCGGCCCCACCGGCCCCCGGCGAGACCGTGGCACCGACGGTGGCGGCACCGGGCTGGGCGGGCTTGGGATCCTGCCGCCCCGCGTTGCGCAGCAAGGAGATGACGTCGTTCGCGGGATCCGCCGGGTTGAAGCGTGTGACCCCGTCCGCGTCGGCGAACTCCCGGTACCCGACGTGGTAGAAGAGCGGGTTGCTGGTGGTGGTGACGAGCATCGAGGACCGGTAGGGCATCGGCACCTTGATCGTGACGCCCCCGGAGGTCTGGTCGGCGTTGGTGACGAGCGGGAACACGAACGGCGCCCCGAAGTCCCCGTTCACGACCCGCTGCAGACTCGCGTCGAGCACGGTGACCCCGTCGAGCACGATCCGGATGTTCCCGGTCGCCGACACGTTCCCCTCGTCCCGCGTGAACCAGATCGACTGAATCTCCCCGGCCCCCCGTTCCTCGGCGAGGACACACCCCGGCCCGTTGGTGCGCAGACACGAGTACCGCCCGACGAACCCGTCGTCGTTGGTGCCGTTCCGCGCGAAGCTGGAGAACTGCTTGGTCTGCGACCCGCCCGCGAGATCGGGCAGCAGATCCAACCGCCGGTAGGTGTCCCACCCGACGGTCCCGTCCCCGGCGCGCGGCTGCGCCCCCGCACCGGAGACAGGCCCCAACCCGAGCACGACGAGCGCAACACAGAGCAGGACGGCGATTCTCGACATCGAGGACACCTTTCGATCAACCGCAGAGGCAGGGGACGGTCGATACGCACCCGAGTAATCGTTTACCCAAGCGGCCCTAGTGTCCGATTGGTGACTCAGTGACGTCAATAGGCTAGATGGCGGTACCGATTCACAACACGGGCCCAGCAGGGCGGGCCAGCGCCGTGAAAGACGCGTTGACGCGTGACGAGTGCCGCCAATGGGCCGTTCAGGGCGCTGAGCGCCCTGAACGCGCCTTTCAGGGCATCGGCCTGCCCGTCCGGCCATCAGGCAGGCAAGCCGACGATCAAGAAGCCCGTCCACCCCGGTCGAGAAACCGATCGAGAGCATTGGCGGACTTGCGAACGTGCCGCCGAGCCGACCGTTCGGCCTGCTGCTGCCGACCGGCCGCGATAGCGGCCACGATCTCCCGGTGCTCGACGAGCGCGGCGGAAGGCCGCCCCGGCACGCGAGCCGAGGTGGCCCGCCCCAACCGGAGCTGCCCGATCATGTTCTCGGCGACGTGCCGCAGGCGCCGGTTACCGGCGGCCTCGAGAATCTCCTGGTGAAACCGCACATCAAGATCGCCGTACCCGGACAGGTCCCGCGCCTCGACCGCCGCCGCCTGCTCTGCCACCAGCTCGGTCAGCCGCGCGACCAGCGCATCGCGGGAAGGAGCGGCGGCGGCGCGCCGGGCCGCTATGCCGTCCAGCACCTCGCGCAGTTCGTACAGCTCCTGCATGTCGTCGCGGTCGACCTCGGGCACGAAGAAGCCGCGGTGCGGGTGGAGCACGAGGAAGCCCTCCCGCTCCAGTGCGGTCAGCGCGGCCTTCACCGGCGTCGCCGACAGGCCGAACTCCTCGCAGAGCGGGCGCACGGACACGTGTGCCCCCGGCGCCAACCGCCCACTGAGAATCGCCTGGCGCAGCTCACCGTACGCCATGCTGCTCAGGGTGCTCCTCGGCAGCGACATCGCCGTCCTCCCGCTGGTCAGTGACCGGATCACGGTACCGAGCCGTCGTCGGCGGCGTGCGAGCAGATCGGCGCGGCGGCGCACAACATTGAATCTAAAATCCAGTATTGCTCCTGCGAAGCGAGCGGTGCTAGAACGGACTTGGTGAGCCATCACCCTGGCGCGAGGAGATCCGTTGGCAGAGCCATGGAACAGCGCACTGTCCCACCTGGAGTGCGGCCGGTGCGGCACGCGGTACGACGCCGACGAACCACAGAACCTGTGCGAGTGCGGCACCCCCCTGCTCGTCCGCTACGACCTCGACCTGGTCGCGCGCACGGTGTCCACAGCGGACATCGCGAGCCGGCCGGGTGACCTGTGGCGCTACCGCGAGCTGCTGCCCGTCCGCGACCGCAGGCACGTGGTGTCGCTCGGCGAGGGGATGAGCCCGATCCTGCCGCTGCGGTCCTACGGCGCCCGCATCGGCGTGCCGGACCTGCTCGTGAAGGACGAGGGCATGCTGCCGACCGGCAGCTTCAAGTCGCGCGGCGCCGCGGTCGGCGTATCCCGCGCGCTGGAGCTCGGCATCGACCGGATCACCATGCCCACCAACGGGAACGCGGGCGCGGCGTGGGCCGCCTACGCGGCCCGCGCCGGCCTCGAGGCGCTGATCGTGATGCCGCGGGAGGCGCCGAGGATCACCCGTATGGAGTGCGCGATGGCGGGCGCGCGCCTGTACGTCGTGGACGGTCTGATCGGCGACGCGGGCAAGCTCGCCGCGCAGGCCGTCGCCGACGGCTGGTTCGACACCGCGACGCTCAAGGAGCCCTACCGCATCGAGGGCAAGAAGACGATGGGGATGGAGATCGCCGAGCAGCTCGGCTGGCGGATGCCGGACGTGATCGTCTACCCCACCGGCGGCGGGGTCGGGCTGATCGGCATCCGCAAGGCGCTCGACGAGCTGGTCGCGCTCGGCTGGCTGACCGGCAGGCTGCCGCGTCTGGTGGCCGTGCAGTCCTCCGGTGTGGCACCGATCGTGCGCGCGTTCGAGCAGGGCGCACAGACCGCGCGACCGTGGGAGGGCGCGGCGACCGTGGCGTTCGGCATCAACGTGGCCAGCGCGGTCGGCGACTTCCTCATCCTGTCGGCGATCCGCGACACCGGCGGCACCGCGGTCGCGGTCGACGACGCGGACATCCTCGCCGCACAGGCCGAATGCGCGGCGACCGAGGGGGTGCTGATGTGCCCGGAGGGCGCCGCGACGCTCACGGCGGTGGCACGGCTGCGGGCCGACGGCTGGCTGGACGGGTCGGAGGAGGTCGTGGTGCTCAACACCGGCAGCAACCTGAAGTACCCGCACACGGCACCCGGCGCGGAAGCGCCGCTGCTGGCCAAGGACGGGCTGCTGCCACTTCAGTAGGTCAGGCCCAGGTGGTTCACGCGCTCTGGGCGTCGCGGCGGCGGGCCAGCTCGTCGTCCCAGCGGGGCTGCAGGTAGTCGTCGAGTCCCTCCATCAGGCGCGCCACGTCCTGCTGCGGGCGGACGACCAGGCGCACGAACTGGTTGCTCATCCCCAGCTTGTTGCCGCACTCGCGGATGAACACCTGGTGGCGGCTGATCAGGTGGTCCCGCAACGCGGTGCCGTCCACCCCGGGGCCCAGCTTCACCAGCAGGAAGTTCGCCTGCGACGAGTACACCGACAGCTCGGGCACCCGCGCGAGCTGCATGCCCATGCCGTACCGGTCGCGGGCCAGCAGCCGCAGGCTCTCCCGGTACTCGGCACCGTGGGCGCCGAGCATGAACACGATCGACTCGGCGAGTGAGTTCAGGTTCCACTTCGGCAGGGTGCCGCGCATCTTCCGCGCGAGCCCCGGGTTCGCGACCAGGTAGCCGAACCGGATGCCGTGCAGCCCGAAGTTCTTGCCGAGGCTCTTGAGCACCACCACGTTCGGCCGGATCGCGGCGTCCGAGGCGACCGACGGCGCGGGCTCGGCCTCGACGAAGTCGATGAACGACTCGTCGATCACCACCAGGTCGAGGTCGGACAGCTCGTCCATGAACCGCACCACCTCGCGACGCGGCAGGTACCCGCCGTCGGGGTTGTTGGGGTTGCACAGCACGGCGACCCGCGACCCGCGCGACCGGATGAACCGCACGTACTCGTCCACGCTGAGCTGGAAGAAGTCCACCTCACGCAGCGGGAACATGTCGACCCGCTTGCCGGTCTCCATCGGCTGGTCGGTCCAGCGCCCGAACGTCGGGATGGGGATCGCGACGCTCTCGTGGACCCACAGGTGGTCCATCCATGTGATCAGCTCGGTCGACCCGTTGGCCATCGCGACTGTCGCCGGGTTCAGCCCGAGCACCCGCGCGAGCTGGCGGGTGATCGTGTCCGCGTCGCTGGGGTAGAACTTGAGCATCATCTCCAGGTTGCCGGCCAGCTCGTCGAACATCTCCGGGGTGGGGAAGTACGGGTTGCACGGGATGCAGAAGTCAACCAGCTGCCTGCCGTGGTCCCCCATCCGCCTGGCCAGCTCGAAGAACGACGGACTGTGCGCGGTCTGGCCGAACAACCCCGAATCCACACCGTTGTGCACACGATCACATCCGTTCCGGTCGCCGGGCACGCCCCGTCACCACACATACGTACGGATCGAGCGAGCAGTTCACCGCGAGATCGGGTGCGTGGCCGTGTTGCCGGACTCGCCGCCGTGAGGCATCGTGAGGGGGCCCACTATCGGACGCGGTCCCGGTGTCACCTGATGGGGCTATTGATCACCGACCCGCACCATCGCATACCGTCGAAGCAGCAGAATGGTGCCAACCGTACGGCTGGATCGGAAGGGCGAGTCGAGGCGCGGATGAAACCCAAAAAGGTCCTGCTGCTCGCGGCGGCGGCCGTCCTGATCTACACCCTGATCGCGCACCCCAGCCAGCTCGGCGACGGGGTGCAGGCGATCTTCGGCTGGATCGGGGACGGCCTGGAGGCCATCATCACCTTCCTCAAGAGCACTGTCGACTAGCCCGCCCCCACCGAGGCGGACCGTGGCGGGTGCTGTCACGTTCCCGTGAGGTAACCGCTGGTCAGGCGCAGGTCTCCGCACAGCGATCGATGGGGACACGTCCTGGCACCGCGACGGTCACACCCTGCGGACCACGTGCAGCAGGTACTCCTTGCGGTTGAGCGGGTTGTGGTCCGAGCGCGGCCGCCGCGGCGGCATGCCCGTGACCTCCTGGTAGTGGTCGAAGGCGCTCTCGAACACCCCTTCCCCTCGGGTGAGTGTCGGCAACCGCCGCGTCAGGGCGTGCACGTTCTCCGCCGGGATGTCCCCTTCCACCACGAACGCCCCGGCCGCCACCTGTGAGGTCAGCGGGATGGCGCGGTGCCGCGCGAGCACGGGCATCACGGTGCGGTAGCAGTCGGCCGGTGCCTCCAGCCGGAACCGGTGCATGGGCTCCAGCACGGTGGTACCCGCCTGCGCGAGCGCGGCCATCAGCACGAGCGGCGTGAGGTTGCGGAAGTCACCCGCGGTGCTCGACATGCTCTTGTCGAACGTGCCGTGGGAGTGGCTCTGGCGCGCCCAGTACCCCGAATGGGTCATGGTGACGAGCACGTCGGTGACCTGCCAGCCGGACAGGCCCTGCCGCAGCGCGGTGTGCACGGTCTCCTCGACGGCCACGAAGAACGCGTAGGGCATCGACCCCAGCTCCACGCCGAGCCGGAACCCGACCCCGGAACCCGGCGGGCCGGGCTCGACCCGCAGCCCGACGGTCGCGAGGAACGGGCCGGTCCCGATCAGCTCCACCGCGGCCCCGGTGCCTGCCGGCCGTTCGACGCAGATGGTGGTGGACTCGCGGAAGGTGACCTCGATGCCGTACTCGTCGCGCAGCGTGGCGCCGATGACCTCCTTCTGCACCTCCCCGTACAGGGAGACCGACAGCTCGTCGTCCTGGCGCAGGTTGATGAGCGGGTCCTGCTCGGCGAGCTCGGTGAGCGCCGCGTACAGCGCGCCGGCCCCGCGGCGGTGCACCGGCGTCACGACCGTCTCCAGCGTCGGCGGGGCGAAGCGGTGCCCGGTGGCCCGTGGTGCCTCGCCGATGGTGTCACCGATCCGCACGTCCAGTCCCCAGACCTTGGCGATCTGCCCGCCGGACACCTCGGCGGCGCCCCGCGAGACCTCGCGGATGGCCGTGACCTTGCCCGCGTCGAGCCGGTCCCGGACGCGCAGCGTGCCGGAGTACATGCGGATGTAGGAGACTTTCTCCCCCGCCGGTCCCCGCTCGACCTTGAAGACGGTGCCGGACAGGGGCCCGTCGGCCTCACCGCGCGCCGGCAGGAGCGTGGTGAGCGCGGCCATGAGCGCGCCGACCCCGTCGCCGGTGATGGCGGAGCCGGTGAACACCGGGTGCACGGTGCCGTCCCGGGTCCGGTCGGCCAGCCGGTCGGGCACGGCGGTGCCGTCGAGGTAGGCGGCGAGCACGTCGTCGTCGTGCTCGGCGAGCGCCTCGACGTCACCGGGCCGTACCGAGGGCGCGAGCCGGCCGAGTTCCCGGTGCACCCGCGCGGGATCGGCGCCGCGGCGGTCGGCCTTGTTGACGAAGATCAGCGTCGGGATCCGCAGCCTGCGCAGGGTCCGCAGCAGGACACGGGTCTGCGCCTGCACACCCTCGACCGCGGAGACGACGAGGACGGCCCCGTCGAGCACGGACAGGACCCGCTCCACCTCGGCGATGAAGTCGGGGTGGCCGGGGGTGTCGATGAGGTTGACGGTGACGCCGTCGCGCTCGAACGAGACGACGGCGGCCTTGATGGTGATCCCGCGCCTGCGTTCGAGGTCGAGGGAGTCGGTCCGGGTGGACCCGGCGTCGACGGAGCCGAGTTCGCCGATGACGCCCGCGTCGAGCAGGAGGCGCTCGGTGAGGCTGGTCTTACCGGCGTCGACGTGCGCGAGAATCCCAAGGTTGAGCGATGGCAAGAAGGTTCATGTCCTCTGCGTTGACGGCAGTTGGCTGGTTGGACATGAACGTCGCTCGCATGACTGAACCCCCTGGGATCTGGTGCCACCAGCAGAACAGACCGCTCGCGGGCGCGGCAACCGAATATCCCGCACACGCCGCGCACGGTGGGGCCGCGGTCCGCTCGGCACCACCAGCGGTGTCCGGGACGCCACCGTGCACCGGATTCGCCATGGTGCCGCCCGCATGAGCCGTGACTCCCCGCACCGGCACCCGCCGGTGCGGGGAGGCGGGCCCGTGGTGCAGGCTCCGCACGTGCTGAGCGTGCGGATGAACGACGCGGCGGCCGGGACGCTCGGGCCGCGGCCCCTCGTTGCCGAGCTGACGCCGCGACTGCGGGCGCTGGTGGCCGAGGGTGTCGTGCTGCGCGGCGAGGTTCTCGTGTTCGCGGGGCACGCCGACCGTGCCGACACGGCCGACCGGACCGACCTGACCGGGTGGGAGTGCACGGTCAGCAGCTTCCACCTGGACGATGTGGTCCCCGTTCGGGTCGGGCACCTGGACAGCCGCCAACCAGTTGTCAGTGAGGCGGACCAGTTGCTGATGCTGCGCCACGGGGTGGGGTTCGCGTTGGAGATCGTGCGGCTCGTCCGCGAGCTGCCCGAGTCCGTGGCGGTGCGGTGCATCGTGAGTGCGAACAGCACGAACGGGACCTTCCGGTTCCACCGGATCAGAAGCGGCGAGTCGTGGCTGCAAGCCGACCTCGACGGGTACCGGTCCGAGAAGGTCGTCGTGGTCGACGGCGGGCCGTCGAGTGCGCTGAACGCCGTCGCGGGGCAGCCGCGGGCGTGACCACCATGGGACGCCGGGCTCGTCGCCGACATGACGGCGCCGCCGAGGCCGTGAGCCCCGGCGGCGCCACCGTTCTCAGTCGCGGTTGATCGTGAACGTGCTCGTCGTGTTCCTGATGTCCTCCGCGTTGTTCGACAGCGTCAGGTTGTCGAAGGTGACCGAGCCGCGGGCCGGGCCCTCGCCCGCCTCCGGCATCTCGTTCGCCCAGATGCCGATGCCGGACCTGTCGTCGTACGCGTCACCGCTCTTGCGTGCCCCCGAGATCGACACGTTCGTGAAGACCGTGTCCGCCACCGGGAACAGCGGCTGCCCGCCGACGTAGTCGGTCTGGAACATGATGCCGTGGTAGGTCGGGTCCACGATGTCCACATCGGACACACGGATCCCCTGGAAGATCTTCGTCGCCGAGTAGACCCAGATGCCGGGGAACGTCTGCGCGCCCCAGAAGTGGCCACCCGCTCTGACCACCGACACGTTCTCGAACCGGGTCGGTGGTGCGGCGCCGAAGCCGTTCATCGGGATGCCGAAGTCCAGCGAGCTGATCGTGATCCCGGAATACACCAGCGTGTCCGCGACCAGCAGGTTCCGGAACACGTTGTCATACCCGCCGTACACCGCGAACCCGGCGGCCCGCCACGTCAGCATCGACGTCAGGTTCTCGAACCTGTTGCCCGTGACCTCACCGCCGCCGCCGTCCTGGGCGTTGAACAACGCGAACGAGTCGTCACCGGTCGCGCGGGACTCGTTGTTCGTCACCAGGTTCCCCGAGCTGCCGTTGGTCATGTTGACGCCGTCGGCGAACATGTTCCTGATGCGGTTGTCCCGCAGCGTCATGTTGTCGGTGTTCGCGCCCCAGTACAGGCACACCATGTGCTCGACCCAGATGTTCTCGATGGTCGAGCCGGAGATCCCGTTGAAGTCGAACACCTTGCCCGGTCCGTCGATCCGCGACGTGTAGTTGCCGAAGTACGCGAACCCGGAGAACACCGAGCCGCTCGCCGACGACTCCGCGCGGAACCCGACATCCGTGTTCTCCTGGGTGGCCGGCGCGCGGAACCTCGTGTACCACGGGCCGGCGCCGATGACGCGGACCGGCTTCATGTACACCTGGAACTTCGACGACGTCTGGTAGTCGCCCGGCGGCAGGTACACCCCGACGAGGTCGCCTGTCGTGTCCATCCGCACCCTGTCCAGCGCGTTCTGCACGTCCTGGTGCCCGAACCCGGTCGGCACCACGTACTTCGCGGGGTCGGGGTTCGCGATCGGCGACACCTGCTCCAGGCTCACGAAGTCGACCGCGAACGTGCCGCTGTTCGCCGCGTCCTTCTGCAGCCGGATCCTGCTGCCCGCCGGGATCGACGAGTTCAGCATGACGTTGGCCTCGTCGTAGATGTGCCGGGGGCCACCGGCGCCTGGCGAGTTGCCGGGGGCGGCCTCGTTGCCGTACAGCCACGCGTACCTCGACGTCACGTCGATCGCCTTGTGGAACTGGCCGTTCACGTACACGTTCAGCGTCGAGTCCGTGCCGCCGCCACCCGCCGAGTCCGGAATGGACACCCGGGTCACGAGCGTGTTCGTCGGCGCGCGCGTGGTCCACTCGACGTAGGCGCCGTTGGCGTTCAACGTGACCGCGCGCCTGCCGGACGCCTCACCGGCGAGGTCGCCGATCGTCCTGTTCGGACCGACCACCGACGCGCCACCACCGGTGACACCGTCCTCGGCCTCGTACATGTCGTAGGGCATGTTCGCGCCACGGCCGACGAACAGGCTGTGCGTCGAGGTGTTGTTGCCGTGCTTGGCGGCCAGCTCGTTCGCGTCGTTCGCGAGCACCACGCGCACCGTGTACCTGCCGTTGGCCGCGGTCCACGTGCCGAGCCCGACCGGCGCCGTCACCGCACCGGCGGCGATCGTGCCGTTGGCGGCGCCGGTCAGCGTCCGGACCACCGCGCCGGTCGTGGCGTTGGTGACCGTCAGCGTGATGCCGTGCGCGCCGCTCGCCGACGCGATCGTGCCCTGGTTGCGGATCGCGACCGAGAAGTTCACGACCGACCCGTTCCGCGGCGTGGTCGGCGACCAGCCGACCGGCGACGCGACCAGGTCGGACGTCGGCACCGCCGTGACCACGAGCGGGGCGGCGCTCGTGAACGAGTTGTTCGTCTCGTTGGTCTCGATGACCGCGTCGGACTCGTCGACCTTCGCGGACGGCGAGTAGCTGCCCGCGTCCCGCGCGCCGATGTTCGCGTCGACCGTGGCCGAGGCCCCGGCGGCGAGCGCGCCGACCGACGCCGTGCCGACGGCGGTCGTACCGAGGTAGAAGTTCACCGACGTGGCGGTGGCCGGGCGGGTACCGGCGTTGCGGACGGTGGCCGACAACGTGACCGGGTTGCTTTCCGACGGCGCGGTCGGCGACCAGGTCAGCCCGCTGATCTGCAGGTCAGGGTTCGCGGCCGGCTCACCGATGACCTGCAGCTCGGCGACCTGACCGGCCGGCGCGCCGGTGTTGGCGGTGAACCGCAGCCGCAGGTCCGCGGCCGTCGCGCTCACCGGGATCGTGACCGTGTTCCCGGCCGCCGGGCCGAAGCCGTACTGCTGCGCCGCCACCACGGACGTGAACCCGGTGGCGCCCTGGTCCCGGCCAAGCACCTCGATCGTCTGCGTGCGCGGCCCCCACGACTGGTCCGGGTTGAGCTTCACCACGACCGAGGTGATCGCCGCGTTCGCGCCGAGGCTCACGGTCAGCGTGTTCGGGTAGGCCCCGCCGTTGCCCTCCCAGTACGTGCTCACCGAGTCGTCGTTGGCGTTGGCCGCGACGAACGTGTGCACGTGCCCGGACGCGGTGATCGGCTTGCCGACCGCCAGGTTCACCCCGGCGCTGGTGCCGGTGCGGGTGACCGTGTTGCTGTTCGGCGACTGGTTGCCCGCCGCGTCCCGCGCCCGCACGAAGTACGACACCGTCGCACTGGCGGGCTGGCCGTCGGTGAACACCCGGGTCGCGGAGTCCACAGAGGACCGGAGCGATCCGTTGGCGTAGATGTCGTACGCCGTCACGCCCACGTTGTCCGTGGCCGCGTTCCACGTCAGCCGGATCTGCCCGGTCGCGGGCTGCGTGAGCGCGAGCCCGGTCGGCGCGGTCGGCGCGGTCGTGTCGCCGCCCGATGGCCCGTACACCTCGAACTCCGAGAGCTGCCCGGCCGGCCAGCCGGTGTTGGCGGTGATGTGCAGGCGCAGGTACCTGGTGGTCACCGTGTCGAAGTCGATCGTCACGGTGTTGCCGGTCGCCGGGTCGAACTGGTGGCCCGCCGACGCGACGAGGTCGGAGAAGCCCTGCCCGTCGGCGCTGTGCCGCACGACCAGGGTCTGCGTGCGGGCCTCCCAGTTCGCGGGCAGCTTCAGCACGACCCGGTTCGCCGCGACCGACGCGCCGAGGTCGGCCTGGATCCACTGCGGGAACGCGTTGTTCTGGCTCTCCCAGTAGGTGGCCTGGTTCCCGTCGCCCGCGTTCGACGCGACGTACGGCGAGTTGCTGGTGCCCGAGGTGGCCGCCGTGACGAGGTTGGTCGTGGATGCCCGCGCCGCGTACACCTCCAGCGCGGCGAGTTGTCCGCGCTGCGGGAACCCGACCCGGACGTACCTGGCGTTCGTCTCGGCGAGCGGGACCGTGACGGTGTTGTCGCTCGCGGCGGAGAAGGACCTGGTGGTCGCGCCTGCCGCGGTGTCGAAGGTGGCGCCGTCGACGCTGGTCTGCACGGACAGCAACTGGGTGCGGGACGACCAGCTCGCGGGAAGTCCGAGGGTGACGTGGTCGAGGCGGGCGGGCTTGCCGAGGTCGACCTGGACCCACTGGTCGCCGGACTTGGTGCTCTCCCAGTAGGTGTCCTGGTCGCCGTCGGTGACGTCGGCGGCCGTGGCGGGGTTGGAGGAGGTGGTGACGGGCCTGCCGAGGGCGAGGTCCGTGGATTGTTCTGCGGTGGCGGCGGGCCCGGTCGCGGTGACCAGGCCGAAGACGAGTGCCGCGGCGGTCAGCCACGACAGGAGGGGCTTCGCTCTCATTGCGTCGCTCTCATCGTTGAGGGCCGAGGGGCAGGGGTTGATCGATATTTGCGTCGCTTTGCTCAGTTTTTGCATCGATCAAGTCATAGAGTTGCCCACGCGCTACCCGAAGTCAAGACTCGGACGCAACCCGTACGCGGCGTCCACGCCGCGCCTGCCCACGCGACCGGTTACGCAGAGGTAAGTGAATTGCCGACCGCGTACTTCATTCGGCCTATTGTCACTCGTTCGGGCGGCCGGATACGTTGCGAGGACGCACGAGCGCTGGGGGCACGGCGGCACAATCACATAGCTTTCGCACACGGTCAGGCGACTTCGCGTGACCGTTGGCC
This sequence comes from Actinophytocola glycyrrhizae, assembly GCF_042653545.1. Lineage (NCBI taxonomy): Bacteria > Bacillati > Actinomycetota > Actinomycetes > Pseudonocardiales > Pseudonocardiaceae > Actinophytocola > Actinophytocola glycyrrhizae. The sequence continues at coordinate 678,898 of NZ_JBHSIS010000022.1, read as the reverse complement.
GGCACCCCCATGCGCGTAACCACGGAGGTGTCTTGGGTGCGAAGAATCGGAGTCGGTGCCATCGTCATGGGGCTGGTGTTCGCCACCGCCACCGCCCCCGCCGCGCGGGCGCAGCCACCGCGATCGGCCGGGCTGCCGGCCACCACGATCACCCTGGTCACCGGTGACCAGGTCGTTCTCCTTGGGGGAGAGCCGAAAGCGGTCCGTCCGGGACCCGGCCGCGACGGCATGCAGTTCTCGGTGCGCAAGACCGCGGACCACCAGTACGTCATCCCCGCCGACGCGATCAGCCCGGTGGCGCAGGGCCGCGTCGACCGGCGGTTGTTCGACATCACCACGCTCAAGGAGTTCGGCTACGACAACCGCGCCACCGTGCCGCTGATCGTCACCGGCCAGGGCGCGAACCGCGTCGCCACACAGGGTCGAGCGCTGCCGAGCATCGACGGCTACGCCTACGAGGCGGAGAAGGGCGCGGCGTGGCGCGACCTCACCAGTGCCCGCGGTGTCAGCAAGGTCTGGCTCGACGGCAAGCGGAAGGCCGTGCTGGACCACAGCGTCCCGCAGATCGGCGCGCCCGCCGCCTGGGACGCCGGCTACACCGGTGCGGGCACCAAGGTCGCGGTGATCGACACCGGCGTCGACCAGACGCACCCCGACCTCGCCGACCGGGAGATCGCCGAGGCGAACTTCTCCGAGGCACCCGACAACGTCGACCACTTCGGCCACGGCACGCACGTCGCGTCGATCGTGGCGGGCACCGGCGCGAAGTCCGGCGGCAAGTACCGTGGCGTCGCCTCCGGCGCGCAGATCCTCGACGCGAAGGTGCTCGACGACTTCGGCGGCGGCCTCGAGTCGTGGATCATCGCGGGCATGGAGTGGGCTGCCGAGCAGGGCGCCGACATCGCCAACATGTCGCTCGGCGGCGGTGACACACCCGGGATCGACCCGATGGAGGAAGCCGTCAACCGGCTCTCCGCCGAGTACGGCACGCTGTTCGTGATCGCGGCGGGCAACGCGGGCGGCGAGAGCACGGTCGGCACCCCCGGCAGCGCGGACGCCGCGCTCACCGTCGGCGCCGTGGACCGCGACGACAACCTGGCGAGCTTCTCCAGCCGCGGCCCCAGGGTCGGCGACGGCGCGATCAAACCCGACGTCACCGCGCCCGGCGTGGCGATCGTGGCGGCACTGCACTCCGACGGCACGATCGGCCCGGAGGTCGAACCCGGCTACACCGCACTGTCCGGCACGTCCATGGCCACCCCGCACGTCGCGGGGGCGGCCGCGCTCCTCGCGCAGCAACACCCGGACTACACCGGCGCGCAACTGAAGGCGGTCCTGTCGGCGTCGGCGAAGCCGCACCCGGACCTGACCGCGTTCGAACAGGGGTCCGGCCGGATCGACGTGGCCCGCGCGATCACCCAGTCGGTGGTGACCGAGCCGACGAACGTCAGCATCGGCACCGTCCAGTGGCCGCACGACGACGACGTGCCGGTCAGCAGGACGCTGACCTACCGCAATCTCGGTGACGCGGACGTGACGCTCGCGCTGTCGCTCGACACGGACGCGCCGGCGGGCATGTTCACGTTGAGCGCCGAGCAGGTCACCGTCCCGGCGGGCGGCACGGCCGAGGTCTCGGTCACCGGTGACGCCGGTGTCGGCGACGTCGACGGGTTCTTCTCCGGCGCGGTCGTGGCGACCGAGGGCGAGTCCGTGACCCGCACGCCGGTGGCGCTGGACCGCGAGGTCGAGAGCTACGACCTGACCGTCGACACGCTCGATTCCTCCGGCGCGCCGACCGGCGAGTACGGCCTGCTGCTGTACGGCATCGACAAGTACCGGTTCGCGACGCCGTACGACGAGGACGGCAGCGTCGAGGTCCGGCTGCCGAAGGGCACCTACCTGCTCGACGACACCGTGTTCGAGGGCACCGACGAGAACTCGCGCGCCAGCATCCTGGTCCAGCCGAAACTGGTGCTGGACAGGGACATGACGGTCACGGTCGACGCACGCGTGGCCGAACCGGTGAGCGTCACCCCGCCCGCGGCGGCCGACCTGATCCTCGGGGACCTCGGCTACTCGCTGACCACCGAAAGCGGTGGCCTCGGTTCCGCGTTCCTGACCGAGGACCTGAGCACGGTCTCGACGGCGCACCTCGGTGAGCCACAGCCCGCGTTCACCGCGAAGGTCAACACCCAGTGGACGGCCGACGACGGTTCGTTCTACGGTCTCGCCTGGTTCCCGCGGGCCGCCATGCCGACCGGGTTCACGAAGGCCGTGACCTCCAGGGACGTCGCGACCGTGCGTGCGTCGCACGGTTCCCCGACGCCCGACCGCACCGGCGGCAAGATCTCGTTCCCGTCCCCGGCCGAGGGCGGCGGGATGGTGTTCGGCATCGAGACCCCGGTGGACCTGCCGGGCGAGCGCAACGAGTACTACACGACCGGCGGCGTGCAGTGGCAGTCGATACTCCTGCAGCTCAACGGGGAGGACATCGAGGCGCAGTTCACCTCGCCGAACGACGAGTACCGGGCGGGCAAGAAGTACCGCACGTCGTTCAACCACGGCGTGTTCGGCCCGGCGTTCACCAACGACGGCTACCCCGGCGGCTGGATCTACCGGTACGCCAACGAGTTGTACATCCTGCCGCCGTTGTTCTCCGACAACGCGGGCAACGCGGGGTTCTCGATCGCCGAGTCGGAGTCGCTGCGGCTCTACCGCGACGGCGAGCTCGTCGGTGAGACCGACTCGGCGTCGGGCTTCTTCGAGGTGCCCGCGGAGGACGGCGAGTACCGCGTCGTCGTGACGGCGGACCGGCCGGCCGACGTGTTCGACGTGAGCACGACGGTCAGTGCCGAGTGGACGTTCCGGTCCGCGTTCGTCGACGAGGAGAACGTGCATCCGATCGAGGCGTCCGCGCTCCGGTTCACCCCGAAGCTGGCCGCCGACAACACGGCCAAGGCAGGCGTGCCGTTCCTGGTGCCGGTGTCGTTGCAGCACAACGGAACCGGTGCGGTCGACCGCGCACGCACACTCAAGGTCGAGGCCTCCTACGACGGTGGCAAGACCTGGCGGCGCGCGCACACGGTCCTCAACCTGGTCGCGGTGCTGTACCACCCGGCCGGCGCGGAGACGGTGTCGCTGCGGGCGACCGCCACCGACCGCAACGGCGGCACGGTGACCGAAACCCTGTTGAACGCCTACAAACTCCGGAAGTGAGTGACCAGCCCTCGGTCGCCGTCGAGCACGTGGAAGGCGACCGAGGGCGGTGGGCCGTAGCCGATCACGTCGCCGCCCTCGAACGGCAGCGTGACGGTCGAGACCACGCCGGGCGCCACCACCAGGGGGCGCCCGGCGAAGGTCGTCGTGGCCCCGGTGTGCGCGTGTCCACACAGGACCGCGACGACGTGGCCCGGCAGCACGTCCGCCAGCCGGTCCGCGTCCTGGAGCCGGATCCCGTCGACGAACGGAATGCCCAGCGGCACCGGCGGGTGGTGGAGGCAGACCAGCGCCGGTTCCCCGGTGTCGGCGAGCACCTTGCCGAGCCAGGCGAGCGTCTCGTCGTCGAGGTACCCCTCGTCGCGTCCCGGGATGCTGGAGTCGCACATCGCGATCGTGTACCCGCCGAGGTGGTGCACCCGGTTGACGGCACCGGTGTCCGCCTGCTCGCCGAGCAGCGTGCCGAGGTAGGCCGCCCGGTCGTCGTGGTTGCCAGGGCAGGTGAGGACCGGGAACCGCAGTGTGGCAAGGAGTTCCCGAACGGTCTCGTACTCCGCCGCCAGCCCGTGGTCGGCGAGGTCCCCGGTGACGAGCACACCGTCGAGATCGCCGCCGATCCCGTTGAGCCACTCGACGGTGTCCATCGCCCGCCGCAACGCGCGGGCACCCCCGTCTCCCCGGTCCTGCCCGATGTGCAGATCGCTGATGTGCGCGAGAATCACGAATCCCCCTGTACTTGTTCGGCTTCGTAGCGGGCTTGCCGCCCTGACGTCACCACCACGCGGCCGGGTCGCTGCCCGGGTGGCGCGGGCCCGCCGGTTCGACCGTCGCGCCGGGGACGCGGAGGTGGCGCAGGCGGCCGAAGTCGCTGTCGGTCTCCGTCAGCCACGGCGCCGGGTCCACTTCGGGCACCGGGTCGCCGTCGCCGAGGTCGTGGAGCCATTCCGCTGTTCTCGCAAGGGAAACGTGGACGTGCCACGAGCCGCCCCGGCTCAGGGCGGTCATGGCGCCGTACGCGGCGAGCCAGCCCGTGCCGTGGTCCAGTGCCTGCGCGGGCAGCGGTCGCGGCGGGTCACCGGCGGCGATGCCGGTCGACATCTGGACCAGGCTGTCGAAGCCGCGGCGGTCGCGCCACGGGCCGGTGTGGCCGTACGCGGACAGGCTGACCACCACGATTCCCGGCCGTCGCGCCGCCAGGTCGGCGGCGCGCAAGCCCAGCGCGCCCGGTCTGTACGACTGCACGAAGACGTCCGCCTCGGCCGCCAGCGCGCGTACGCCGTCGAGGTCGGTGACGCACTGGCGTTTGCCGAAGTCCGTGTCCCGCACCAGGTCCAGCAGCACCGGCCAGTCCGGCGGTGTCACGTGCAGGACGTCCGCGCCGTGTGCCGCCAGCACCCGGCCGCACACCGGCCCGGCGATGACGTGTGTCAGGTCCAGGACCCGCACGCCGGCCAGCGGGCTGTCCCCGGTGCGTGGCGACGCGGGTGCCGAACCGAGTTTTTCCAGTGCCACCAACGGTTCCTCGCGGACCGAGGCGCCCTGGGCGGCCAGCCAGTCCGAGCGGGTGCGCAGGGCGGCGGCCGCCCCACCCGCTGCCAGCACGGCGTCCTCGACGGCGATCGCGGGCAGCCGGGCGACCGCCGACGCCGGATCGGGACCCAGTGCGCGGTGGATCGCGGCGGCGTGGTGCGGGTAGTTGGCATGCAGCCGGACCCACCCGTCGACGGCGCGGTGGTCACCGGAGAGCGGGGCCCACAGCGGCCCGGTCGAAGCACCGAGCACCCGCGTGTGCCGTTCGCTGCGGAACGCCTCGAACGCGTGGCCGGGGTCGACCGGGCCCGGCGCCGGGCGGGCCCACAGGTCGTACGCCGCCCGCGTGGCCATGGTCACGCAGGTCGTCGCGAGTTCGGTGACCCGGTACGCCATCTACGGCAGGCTCGCCACCAGTTCCGCCGGGGCGACGCGCGTCCCGGTGTAGAACGGGATCTCCTCCCGCACGTGCCTGCGGGCCGTGCTGCCCCGCAGGTGCCGCATCAGGTCCACGATCCGGTGCAGTTCGTCGGCCTCGAAGGCGAGGATCCACTCGTAGTCGCCGAGCGCGAAGGACGCGACCGTGTTGGCCCGCACGTCGGGGTAGTCGCGGGCCATCTTGCCGTGCTCGGCGAGCATCCCGCGGCGCTCCTCGTCGGGCAGCAGGTACCACTCGTAGGACCGGACGAAGGGGTACACGCACACGAACTTCCTCGGCTCCTCACCCGCGAGGAACGCCGGGACGTGGCTCTTGTTGAACTCGGCGGGCCGGTGCAGCGCGACCTGGCTCCACACGGGCGCCGACGCGCGGCCGAGCGCGGTGCGGCGGAACCCGGCGTACGCGGTCTGCAGCTGCTCGATCTCCTCGGCGTGCCACCAGATCAGGTAGTCGGCGTCGGCACGCAGACCGGCCACGTCGTACACGCCGCGCACGACGACGCCCTTGTCCGCCAGGCCGTCGAGGTACTCGCTCGCCTCGGTGGCGGTGGGCTCACGGTCGTCCCCGAGCGGCGTCGACACACTGAACACCGACCACATCGTGTAGCGGATCGTGTCGTTCAGCTCGGTGTAGTTCAGGCGGGCCATGACCTCATACTGCCAGGTGCGCGGCCACCCGTTCCGCGGCGGCGGTGGCGGCGTCCACGCAGGCCGGGATGCCGACACCGCGGAACGAGGCGCCCGTCACAGCAAGGCCCGGCACGGCCTCGACGGCACGTTCGATTCCGGCGGTCAGGTCTGTGTGACCGACCCCGTACTGCGGCAGCCCCCCGCCCCACTTGGTGACCGTCCAGGCGTCCGGCCTGGCCTCGACACCGGCCAGCTCGGCCAGATCGGCGAGCACGTCGGCCAGCAGCGCGTCCTCGTCCCGGCGCAGCGTCAACTCCTCACCGACGCGCCCGACCGACGCCCGCAGCCGCACCCGCTCCCCGCCCCACTTGCGGGAGGTGAACGTGAACGCCTTGGCCGTGAACGGGGTGCCGTCGCGGTGACGCTCTCCCACGGCGAGCAGCACCCCGCTGGCTTCCGGCAGGGTCACGTCGGCGGGCAGGACCATGCTCACGACTGCCATGGACCCGACCTCGATCCGCCCGTAACCGGCCGACGCCGCCGGTGCCACGTCGGCGAGCAACTTCCGCGCGGCTGGCGGCGGCACGGCCACCACAACGGCGTCGGCGTCGATGAACTCGGGCCGCGGCACCGGCCCCACCTCGACCCGCCACCTGCCCTGAAAGACGCTTTCGGGACGTTGAGTGCCCTGAAAGCGTCTTTCAGGGCATTCCAGCCGCCGGACGGTCGTGCCGAGCCGGATCTCCGCCTTCGCGGCGTCCGCCAGCGCGCCGACCAGCTCACGCATCCCGCCCGGCAGCGTGCCGAACACCGGCTTGCGCGGCCCCGGCACGTCCGGCACCAGCGACGAGGCGGCACCCGTCAGCGAACCCGTCGAGTTCAGCGCCGTCACCAGCGCGGGCATGGTGGCCCGCAGGCCCAGCCGGTCGGCACGGCCCGCGTACACGCCACCCAGCAACGGCTCCACCAGGTGGTCCACCACCTCGCGCCCGAGCCGCTGCGACAGCAACGCGCCGACCGACGCGTCCTCACCGTCGGCCAGCGACACCGGCGGCAGCGACGACTCCGCCGCCACCCGCGCGACCCCGTCGGCCGACAGCACGTCCCGCACCGCGTCCGCACCGGCGGGCACGCCGAGGAACGTCCGCCTCGGCAGCCCGGCCGTCCTGCCACCGGCCCGGATCGTCGCGGTGGCACCGGTCGGGTGCACCACGGACAGCCCCAGTTCCTCGACCAGCCGCGACGCCGACGGGTTGCGCACCACGAACGCCTCCGCGCCGACGTCGGTCGGCACGCCGTCGAGGTCGACCGTCCGCAGCTTCCCACCGAGCTGGGCCGACTGCTCCAGCACCGTCAGCCGTGCCGAGGGCCCCAGCCGCTGCCGCAGCCGGTACGCCGTCACGAGCCCGGAAACGCCCCCACCGATGACAACGACGTGACTCATGGTTCGAGGCTGTGCACCAGCTCGACGACCCGCGTCAGCACGTCCGGATCGGTGTCCGGCAGCACCCCGTGCCCCAGGTTGAAGATGTGCCCCGCCGCGGCCCGGCCTTCCGCGTGGATGCGCCGCACCTCGCCCTCCACCACGGAGAAGTCCGCGAGCAGCAGCGCCGGGTCCAGGTTGCCCTGCAACACGGTGCCCGGCAGCCGCCGCGCCGCCTCGTCCAGCGGCAGCCGCCAGTCCACGCCGACGACCTCCGCGCCCGCCTCCCGCATCGCGGGCAGCAGCTCGGAGGTCCCGACCCCGAAGTGGATCCTCGGCACCCCGGCGTCGGCGAGCGCCCCGAGCACGGCGGTCGAGTGCGGCAGCACCAGCTCGCGGTAGTCCCGCTCCGACAGCGCACCGGCCCAGGAGTCGAACAGCTGCACCGCCTGCACCCCGGCCGCGACCTGCATGCGCAGGAACTCGCGGGTGATGCCCGCCAGCTTGTCCAGCAGCGCGTGCCACGTCTGCTTGTCCGAGTGCATGAGCGCCTTCGTGCGCTCGTGGTGGCGGCTCGGCCCGCCCTCGATCAGGTAGGACGCCAGCGTGAACGGCGCGCCGGCGAACCCGATCAGCGGTGTCGCGCCCAGCTCGTTGCGCAGCAGGCCGATCGCCCGCGCGACGGGCCGCAGCGCCTCCGCGGTCACATCCGGCAACGCGGCGACGTCGTCGGCGGTCCGCACGGGCGAGGCGACGACCGGGCCGGTGCCCGGCACGATGTCCACGTCGATCCCAGCCGCCACGAGCGGCACCACGATGTCGCTGAACAGGATCGCCGCGTCCACGTTGTGCCTGCGCACCGGCTGCAGTGTGATCTCGCAGACCATCTCGGGGTTGAAGCACGCCTCGAGCATCGGCACGCCCTCGCGCAGCTTCCGGTACTCCGGCAGCGACCGGCCCGCCTGCCGCATGAACCAGACCGGCGTGTGACTTGGCTTCTCACCTGCGGCTGCCACCAGCAGGGGCGCGGTCTGCACGCGCTCGGGCGCGGCGGGTTCCGGTGTCATGAAACCAGCGTGCCACGGGTCGGATGAACCATCCTGAGCGCCCCAAGATCAGAATCGCCCACTGTCGGTGTGCACAAGTAGGACCAGACTCCGGCGCGCCGTACCCACTCACTGACTCGGGTGGTCCTACAGTTACGAGTCGTGACCAGTACGTCGGGAGCACCCGAGCTGTTCACTCAGGCCGTCGCCGCGCTGAAGGCGCTGCGACCGCGGCCCGAGTTGCAGCTCGGTGTCGTTCGCGCTCCGCAACGCCTCGCGCCGTGGGCGTATGCGTTCACCGCGGAGGTCAACGGCCCCGAGGACGAACTGGCCACGGGCCGCCTGATCCTCCTGCACGACCCGGACGGCCAGGAGGCGTGGGACGGTGTCCTGCGCGTCGTGACCTACGTCCGCGCCGAGCTGGACGCCGAACTGGCCGCCGACCCGCTGCTGCCCACGGTGGGCTGGTCGTGGCTGACGGACGCGCTGGCCGCCACGGGTGCGGAGTACCGCGCGCTGGGCGGCACGGTGACCGACACGTCGTCGGCCCGCTTCGGTGACATCGCGGGCCCGGCCAGGACCGACGACCTGGAGCTGCGTGCCTCCTGGACCCCGGTGAACGCCAACCTCGGCCCGCACGGCGAGGCCTTCTTCGACCTCATGGCGAGCGTGGTCGGGCTGCCGCCCGTCGGCGTCACGATGTTCAGCCAGCGCAACGGCTCCTGACCCCGTCGATCTCCGCCAGGGCGTCGGTGCCCAGCTCCACGAGCGCACGCAGTGCCTCGCGCTGCAGCACGAACTCGAACGCGTCCACCCCGATCGTGCCGCACGTGACCTGCACCTGGTCGGTGTTGTCGATGCTCATCGCGACCGGGCAGCCCGCGCGGATCACCACGTACGAGCTGACGATCAGGTTGGCTCCCAGCATTGCGATCTCCTGTTCTCGGAAGGCGGACGACGGCACACGACGGAGGAAGAACGGGGAGACGCGTGCCGCCGCCCACCGGCGGGCCCGGCCAGAGGGTGGGAGGCAGCCGGGCGAGCTTGACCCGCGCCCCGCACGCAGAGCCCTGCGAGAGCGCGCACGGGACGGGGCTGTCAGCCGTATAATGTTCTGCAATCCGGACTGACGTTGGAAACTGTATCAATGGAAACTTTCCAGCGCACGGTCCATTCGGGTGATCAACTCAAAAGGCACAAATGTGCAATTTCCGTGTAGAGGAGCCAAAGTGGGCGACCGTCCAGGGCCGACACTGCGCCGCCGCAAGTTGGTCAAGGAGCTGATCGCGGCACGGCAGTCCGTGGGCATGAACGCCAGCCGGCTCGCGGCGGAGATCGACCTGAAGCCCAGCGCGGTCTCCAAGATCGAGAAGGGCACGCAGGGCCTGACCGTCCGCAACATCAAGGCCTACGCCCGGGTCACCGGCCTCTCGAAGACCAAGACGGACGAACTGCTCCTGCTGGCCGCCAACGACGACACCTACGACGACTGGCTCGTCGAGTTCCGCGCGGACATGCCCGACTGGTTCGCCCTCTACCCCGAACTGGAACAGGACGCCGTCCAGATCTGGACATACAGCTCCGAACTGGTCGAGGGCCTGTTCCAGACACCCGACTACGCCGAGGCGATCGTCCGGGCAGGTCTCCCTGACATCTCCAGCGAGGAACTCGAACGTTCCGTTCAACTCCGCACCCGCCGCCAGTTGCTACTCGGGAAGGCGCACCCACCAACGCTTCGACTCGTCCTGAACGAAGCAGTCGTCCGTCGGCAGGTCGGCGGCGAAGCCGTGATGGCCGAGCAGATTCGGCATCTCCTCGAACTCTCCGAACGCGAGCACATCTCGATCCAGGTCCTGCCGTTCAGCGCGGGAGCGCACCCCGGCATGAAGACCGGCTTCACACTCCTTCGCTTCCCCGAAGGCTTCGACGACATGGACTGCGTCTACCTCGAGAACAACAACGGCGGCGTCTGGCAGGAGGTCCTCGAACACGTCGCCGAGTACTCCGCGACCTTCGAGCGGCAACGCTCGATGGCGCTCTCGCCCCAGGAAACCAGTGCGCTGCTGGCTAGCCTGATCCAGAACCTGCGAGAGCGATAGGAGATCACCATGGAGTCTGACCTGGTGTTCCGGTGGCGCACGTCCAGCTTCAGCGGCCAGACCGGTCAATGCGTCGAGTTGGGTCTTGCCCCGGGCACGGCCAACGACGAAGGGGCGGTCCGCGACAGCAAGAACCCGACCGGACCGACGCTGCGCACCGCCCTCGCCCCACTGATCACCTTCGCGAAGTCAGGTCACCCAGCCCGCTGACCGGCCACGTCCAATGCCCTGAAAGGCGCGTTCAGGGCGCTGGGCGTCCTGAACGCGCCTTTCAGGGCAGGTTGTCCACAGGGTGGGGGTTGTTGTCCACAGGTTGGTGCGACGGGGTCAGGGGGCGTGTCGGGGCGGTCGATGGTGATGTATGCGAACTGGAGATTGGGCTCACCTGCAGAAGGCGAGCCGACACGGTGCCATCCGCGTGGCCACGCTCGCGGAACTCGGCGTGCCACCTCGAACGGCCTATCGCCGCTGCGTGGTCGGCGGCCCCTGGCAGCGACCTCTGCCCGGAATAGTCCTGCTGACGAACACGTCACCGACGAGGCGGCAACTCGTCGAGGCGGCTCTGTTGTACGGCGGTCAGGGCGCTCAGGTGACCGGCATCGAGGCGTGTCGTCGGCACGGTCTGACCAACCTGCCCGACCACGACGGCGTTCACCTGCTCGTCCCGGCGGACCGGCGGCTGCACAGCACCGACTACGTCACCGTCGAACGGACCACGCGGTTGCCGAAACCCGTCATCCGGGACGAGGTGCCGCTCGCACCGCTCGCCAGGTCGGTGCTCGACGCCGCACGGCGGATCAAGGACCACGATCCGGTCCGGGCACTGCTCACCGAAGCCGTCCAACGAGGTCGAGTGCAGCCGCGGTGGCTCCTGCACGAGCTGGAGAACGGCAGCAGCCGGGGCAGCGCGGTGCCCCGCGAGGTGCTCAAGGACGTGATGGCGGGCGCCCGGTCCGTGGCGGAGATCGACGCGATGCGCGTCTGGGAGCGATCCGGCCTGCCACAACCCGTGTGGAACGTCCCGCTGACCGACGCGAACGGCCACTTCATCGGCATGCCGGACGCGTGGTTCGCCGAGGTCGGCCTCGCATGGGAGATCGACTCGTACGAGTTCCACTTCCAGCGCGCGGACTACGCCAGGACGATCAACCGCAACGCCAGGTACGCCGCCGCGGGGATCGTCGTGCTGCAGACCCTCCCGACCCGGTTGCGCACCGAACCGGAGACCGTCGCGAGCGAACTGGCAGCCGCCTACAAAGCCGCGCAGGCCCGCGCGGCATAACCGGTGCCCTGAAAGGCGCGTTCAGGGCACCCAGCGCCCTGAACGCGCCTTTCAGGGCATTCGGCCGGTCACCTCGCCGCGTGGGTTTCTGCTTCCGTCATTGCTCGCAGTACGTTCTCGCCTGCCAGCTTGGCGCACTCCTCCTCGGTCCACCCTCGGTCCAGCAGTGCCGCGAACAGGACCGGGTACGTGCTCACGTCCTCCAGGCCCACCGGCAGCTCGGTGACCCCGTCGTAGTCGCCGCCGATGCCGATGTGGTCGATCCCGGCGACCTCCCTGGCGTGCTCGACGTGCGCGACCACGGCGTCCAGCCCGGCCTTCGGTGGTTTCGGCCCGTCCCACGTCTTCAGGAACTCCTGCCGTTCGTCCAGGTCCGCGTGCTTGGCCCCGGCCGCCGCCATCGCGGTCTGGAGGCCCCGGTCCCACTCGACCAGGTCCGGCGACACGAACGCGGGCACGAACGTCACCATGCAGACGCCGCCGTTGCCGGGCAGGCGCCTGAGCACGTCGTCCGGGACGTTACGCGGGTGGTCGGCCACGGCCCGGCAGGACGAGTGGCTGAAGATCACCGGTGCCTCGGCGACGTCGAGGGCGTCGCGCATGGTGGTCGCCGCGACGTGGGACAGGTCCACGAGCATGCCGATGCGGTTCATCTCGCGGACCACCTCGCGGCCGAAGTCGGACAGGCCGCCGACGACCGGCACGTCGGTCGCGGAGTCGGCCCACGAGGTGTTGTCGTTGTGGGTGAGCGTCATGTACCGGACGCCAAGGCGGTACAGCGCCCGCAGCACGCCGAGCGACTCGTTGATCGAATGGCCGCCCTCCGCGCCGAGGAACGAGGCGATGCGGCCGTCCGCGAACGCCGCGCGGGCCTCCGCCACCGTCCCCGCGATTCGCAGTTGCGACGGATATCGGGCCGCGAGGGTGTGCACCAGTTCGGCCTGTTGGACGACCGCCGTGACCGCGGCGTCACCGCTGAGCCGACACGGAACGTAAACACTCCAGAACTGGACGCCGACCCCGCCGGCCCGCAACCGAGGGAGGTCGGTGTGCAGTCGCGGCTGCGATTGCGCCAGATCCACCTCGGAAGCAGCCGATCGGGTCTCGTCAACCTCCGGAAGTAGCCGCAACGCCCAGGGGAGGTCGTTGTGTCCATCGACCAGCGGGGTGGTCCTGAGCAACTCCCGGGCCCGTTCGTAGGAAGCACCGTGCACTACCGCGACCTCGTTTCATCGAGTTGAGAGGGGTAGACGTTACGTCACCAACCAGAAGTCACCCGATCGTGTTACATCGCCCCGCCCGAGTGATGTCTCGATTGGATAGATAACGAATTGATCATCCCGCTAACCCGCTTGGGGGGCTAGGCTGCCGATGTCGACACCACTTTCGGTCCAACGGCGGCGCGGCTGTTTGGCCGAAGGTCCCGGTGTAGGTCGGGGGGCACGACCGACTCCAGGGAGGTAGTGACGTGGCTGCCGTCGGCTTAGGTCAGGCCGCTCGAACCACGCCAGCCGGTGTTCTGCCGGCGAACATGGTCCCGCATCCGCGGGAGGAGCTGTTCTCAGTACTGGTGGTCGATGACCATCCGTTACTAAGGGAGGCGATAGCTGCCCGGTTGACCCAGATGGGTGCCGGCACCGTCCACGAAGCCGCCACGGTGGCTGAGGCGAGGGCGCGAGCATTGGCCACTGGCCCGTGCGATCTCGCGATCCTCGATCTCGGGCTGCCTGACGGTTCTGGGATTGAGCTTGTCACCGAGCTGCGTGGCCATGGCTGGCCCCGCATCGTGGTGCTGGCTTCGTCCGACGACCCGTACGCCGTGCGTTCGGCCTTCCAGGCAGGGGCTCAGGCCTACCTGCTGAAGTCGGCCTCGCCGGTGGTCGTGACCGACGGGGTTCGTCGTGTGCTCGAAGGCGGCGTCTACGCCGACCCGAGCGTCGCGCCGATCCTCGCGACGGGCACGCGGGTCCCCGGCACCGACAACACACCGCGTGAGCTTTCCGCTCGCGAGGTGGAGGTGCTGCAGCTCGTCGCGGACGGGCAGTCCAACAAGGAGATCGGCGAGGGACTCAACCTGTCAGCTCTGACGGTCAAGTCCCATCTTTCGCGGATCGGCAGGAAGTTGGGCACCGGCGACCGGGCACAAATGGTCGCTCTGGCCATGCGTGCAGGCGTGATTCGATAGTGCAGATCCGTTCCGGCCGGGCTTGCGAGGGCATTCGCGAGCCCGGCCGAAACGGCCACTGAACGTCACCAACAGGTCGCTGCCTGCCGAAGTCCCACCGTCGTCCCGTATGGTCATCGGCCGTGGAGGACACGGGGACGGGAACAGCTGAGGAGGCACGGCCTGATCCGGTACTGCTGAAACAACCAGCAGAGGGCACGCCGGAGGTCGTGGAGACGCCCCGCGCGTTGCGGGACGCGTCGGATGCCCTGGCCGCGGGCCACGGGCCGATCGCGGTGGACACCGAGCGAGCATCCGGTTACCGGTACTCCCAGCGTGCCTACCTGGTGCAGGTGCGCAGACATGGCGCGGGCACCTTCCTACTCGATCCGGTCGCGGTCGACGACCGCATCGACCCGTTCATCGAGGCGCTGTCGGACACCGAGTGGGTGCTGCACGCGGCCTCCCAGGACCTTCCCTGCCTCGCCGAGCTGGGGCTGCGACCCGCCAAGCTGTTCGACACCGAGCTGGCCGGGCGGCTCGCCGGCTACGAGCGGGTCGCGCTGGGCACCCTCGTCGAGCTGCTGCTCGGCTACCGCCTCGAGAAGGGCCACGGCGCCGCCGACTGGTCCCGCCGCCCGCTGCCGCAGGACTGGCTCGACTACGCCGCACTGGACGTCGAGCTGCTGATCCAGTTGCGTGACGTCCTCGAAGAGGAACTCCGGTCGCAGGGCAAGCTCGAATGGGCGCTCGAGGAGTTCGAGGCGCTGCGGACCGCCCCGCCCCCGCCGCCGCGTGCGGAACCGTGGCGGCGGACGTCGGGCATCCACCGCGTCCGGTCGGCACGCAACCTCGCCGCCGTCCGCGCGTTGTGGGAGGCCAGGGACACCATCGCGAGGCAGCGCGACATCGCGCCGGGCCGGGTGCTGCCGGACTCGTCGATCGTGCAGGCCGCGACCGTCATGCCCGCCGACGAGCAGGCGCTGCTGGAGTTGCCCGTGTTCAAGGGCCGGGCGCAGCGGCGGATCGTGGACGTGTGGGCACGCGCACTGCGGACCGCCGCCACGCTGCCCAAGTCGGAGCTGCCCGACCCGTCGCCGCAGCACGAGGGCCCACCGCCGGCGAACCGGTGGAACGACCGCGACCCGGCGGCCGCGGCACGGCTGGCGGCCGTGCGTGCCCAGCTCACCGCGATCGCCGAGGACAACCGGCTGCCCGCGGAGAACCTGCTGCAGCCCGACCTGGTGCGGCGCACGTGCTGGCGCCCGCCTGAGGACCTGTCGCCGGGTTCGGTGGCGGACACGCTGCGGGCCGGTGGCGCGCGGGAGTGGCAGATCGGGCTGACCGCGGACGCGTTGTCGCAGGCACTGAAGGACGCCGAGCAGTGAGCGGGCCGCGCTGCCAGCATTGAGGTGTGCGCGGCAAGGTGTGGATCGGGACGTCGGGGTGGCGGTACCCGCCCTGGCGGGGCGTGTTCTACCCCGAAGGGCTGCCGCAGCGCCGTGAGCTGGAGTACCTGTCACGGCGGCTCGGGTCGGCCGAGATCAACGGGTCGTTCTACTCGCTGCAGAAACCGGAGTACTACCGGCGCTGGCACGACGAGACGCCCGACGACTTCGTGTTCGCGGTCAAGGGCGGCCGGTTCATCACCCACATGAAACGGCTGCGGGACGTCGCGACCCCGCTCGCCAACTTCTTCGCGAGCGGCCTCCTGGCGCTGGGCGGCAAGCTGGGGCCGGTGCTGTGGCAGCTGCCGCCGAGCCTCCCGTACGACCAGGACCTGCTGGCCGACTTCTTCGAACTGCTGCCCCGCGACACCGCCGCGGCGGCGGTGCTGGCAGGCAAGCACGACGAGCGGCTGGCGGGCCGCGCGCTGACCGAGGCCCCGGTCGACCGGCCGCTGCGGCACGCGCTGGAGGTGCGGCACCCGAGCTTCGTCGACCCGACGCTGGCGGACTTCCTGCGTGCGCACGGCGTCGGTCTGGTGACCGCGTCCGCCGCCGCGGACTGGCCGTACCTGGAGGACGTGACGGCCGACTTCGCCTACGTGCGGCTGCACGGCGAGACGGAGCTGTACGCCAGCGGGTACGGCGACGAGGAGCTGGACCGGTGGGCGGCGCGCATACACGGGTGGTCGCGCGCCGGGTTCGACGTCTACGCGTACTTCGACAACGACATGAAGGTCAGGGCACCGGTGGACGCCATCGGCCTGCAGGAGCGCGTCGGCACGGGATGACGCTTCAGTGGGCCGCGGGCAGGTGCACGGTCACCGTCAGCCCGCCGCCCGCCACGGCCTCCGCGGACACCGTGCCGTGGTGCGCCTTCACGACCGCGCGGACGATCGCCAGGCCCAGCCCGGTGCCGGAGTGCGCGGTCCGGTCCACGCCGCCCCGGCGGAACGACTCGAACAGCTCCTCCACCCGGTCCGGGTCGACCGCCATGCCCGACGACGCCACCCGCAGCGTCACCCAGCCGGGGCCCGCGACCGTGCCGACGTCGAGCCAGCCGCCGTCCACGTTGTGCCGCACGGCGTTCTCCAGCAGGTTGCCCGCGACGCGTTCCAGCAGCGCGGGGTCACCCGCCGACACGGCAGGCGTGCAGGCGAACGACGTCCGCAGGTGCCGCCGGTCCGCCTCGGTCCGCACCGCCTGCCACGCGGTGGCGACCACGGCCGCGAGGTCGACGCGTTCGAACGCCCCGAGCCCCATGCCGTCGGTGCGGGCGAGCAGCAGCAGCGCGTCGACGAGCTGACCGGCGCGCAGGGTCGCGTCGCGGACCACGCCGGCCATGCGGCGCAGCTCGTCGGCGTCCGCGTCCGGATCGGACAGGGTCACGTCCAGCTCGGTGCGGATCACCGACAGCGGGGTGCGCAGCTCGTGGGAGGCGTTGGCGACGAACTGGCGCTGCGCGGAGAACGTGGCCTGCAGCCGGTCGAGCATGGCGTCGAACGTGTCGGCCAGCTCGGCGACCTCGTCCCGCGGGCCGCGCAGCGCGATCCGCTCCCCCAGCGACTCGGCGGACAGGCGGCGGGCGGTGCCGGTGACGTCGCGCAACGGTTTGAGGACGCGGCCGGTGAACGTCCACGCGAGCAGCGCGGTCGCGGCGACCACGCACACGAACGCGATCGACCCCGCCACCAGGATCTGGGTGCGGGCGGTGTCGCGGAGCACCTCGGCGAGCTGCTCGGCCTTCACCCGGGTGCCGCCGACGACGACCGTCGTGCCCGCGGGCAGCGACGGCGCGTTGACGGACTCACCGGCGAGGATCCAGGCGAGCCACAGGAGCAGCGCGGCCACGGCCGTGACCAGGCCGGTGGCGAGAAGCGTGATCCTGGCGCGCAGGCCAGGACCCCGCCGGGGCTCGGTCACTCCACCCTGGTCGCCGCCGGCACCCGGTAGCCGGAGCCGACCACCGTGTCGATGATGCCTGGCTCGCCGAGCTTCTTGCGCAGCGTCATGACGGTCACGCGGACGGTCGTGGTGAACGGGTCGGCGTGCTCGTCCCAGACCCGTTCGAGCAGCTCCTCGCTCGACACGACCGAGCCGCTCGCCGCGAGCAGCACCTCGAGGACGCCGAACTCCTTGCGGGTCAGCTCGACCTGCGTGCCAGCGCGGGTCACGGTCCGGCGGGCCGGGTCCAGCTCGACGTCGCCCGCTCGCAGCACCGGCGGAGTGACCGGGGTGGAACGCCGGGCCAGCGCCCGCACGCGGGCGACCAGCTCGTCGAACGCGAACGGCTTGGCCAGGTAGTCGTCGGCGCCGAGCGAGAGCCCTTCGACCCGGTCGGCGACCGACCCGCTCGCGGTCAGCATGATCACCCTGGTCAGCGCGCCGGACGCGACGATCTCCCGGCACAGCTCGTCCCCGGACATGCCGGGCAGGTCCCGGTCGAGCACCACCACGTCGTACCGGGTGACGCTGGCCTTCTCGTGGCCCTCGTCACCATCGAGGGCGACGTCCACTGCCATGCCTTCACGACGAAGCCCCCTGGCGATCGCGTCGGCCAGGGGCTCTTCGTCCTCGACGATCAGAATCCGCACCCCACAAAGGTGCCACAGCTCGGTGTGGCCGTGTCGCGAGGCCTCACTCCGTGACGCCGGGGTCGCCAAGCGCGACCGCTCGCGTGGTGGGCCACAGCCAGTCCGAGCCGCCGCTGCTGGCGATCACGGTCCCCTCGTCGGTGAGCGAGGCGGCACCGATCTCGTCCGTGCCGCGCGGGGCGCGTGCGGGCTCAGGGCAGCTGCGCAGGGGCGGGGGCGTCGGTGCGGGTCGCGATCCACTCGGTGACCCGGCGGGCCACCCGCTGCGCGGACATGCCGAGCTGCACGAGCACCTCGTTCCGCGTGCCCTGCGGGTGGAACTCCTGCGGCAGGCCGATGTCCCGCAGCGGCACGTCGACGTCCGCGTCGCGCATGGCCGCCGCCAGTGCCCAGCCGAAACCGCCGTGGCGGCCGCTGTCCTCGACCGTGACGACCAGGCGGTGCTCCTGTGCGAGCGACACCAGGTCCGCCGGGACCGGGGCCACCCACCTCGGGTCGACGACCGTCACGCCGATGCCCTGGTCGGACAGCCGGTCCGCGGCCGCCATGCCAAGCTCGGCCAGCGCGCCGACCGTCACCAGCAGCACGTCGGCCGTCTCGTGCGGGGCGGGCCTGCGCAGCACGTCGACGACGCCGCGCCGCTCCAGTGCCGCGACCTCGCCGCCGACGGACGCCTTCGGGAAGCGCAGCGCGGTCGGGCCGTCCTTCACGGCGACCGCCTCGTTCAGCTCCTCGCGCAACGTCACCGCGTCCCGCGGCGCGGCGACCCGGATGCCCGGCACCACACCGAGGATCGACAGGTCCCACATGCCGTGGTGGCTGGAGCCGTCCGGGCCGGTGATGCCCGCGCGGTCGAGGATCAGCGTGACCGGCAGCCGGTGCAGCGCCACGTCCATCAGCAGCTGGTCGAACGCACGGTTCAGGAACGTCGAGTAGATCGCGACGACCGGGTGCAGCCCGGCCATCGCCATGCCCGCCGCGGACGTGACCGCGTGCTGCTCGGCGATGCCGACGTCGAACCAGCGGTCCGGGTACGCCTCGGCGAACTTCGCGAGGCCCGTCGACCGCAGCATCGCCGCCGTGATCGCCACGACGTCGGGCCGCGACTCCCCGATGCGGGCCAGCTCGTCGGCGAACACCGACGTCCAGGAGGCGGCGCCCTTGGCGGTGGTCAGCTTGCCGGTCACCGGGTCGATCGGGTCGGTCTGGTGCATCTGGTCCACCTCGTCGTTCTCGGCGAGGGGGTAGCCGCGGCCCTTGCAGGTCGCGACGTGGACGATCACCGGGCCGCCGAACTCCTTGGCGCGGCGCAGGGCGGCGTCGAGCGCGGCGAAGTCGTGCCCGTCGACCGGGCCGAAGTACTTCAGGCCGAGGTCCTCGAACATCACCTGGGGGCTGATCGCGTCCTTGATGCCGCGCTTGGCCGCGTGCAGCGCCGCGTACAGCGGCTTGCCGACGACCGGGGTGCCCTGCAGCATCCGCTTGCCGGCCTCCAGGGACCGCTCGTAGCCCGGCGACAGGCGCAGCGACGCGAGGTGGTCGGCCAGACCGCCGATGGTCGGCGAGTAGGAGCGGCCGTTGTCGTTGACCACGATCACCACCGGCCGGTTCTCACCGGCCGCGATGTTGTTGAGCGCCTCCCAGCACATGCCGCCGGTGAGCGCGCCGTCGCCGACGACCGCGACCACGCAGCGCTTCTCGCCACGCAGCTCGAACGCCTTGGCCAGCCCGTCGGCGTAGGACAGGGCGGCGGAGGCGTGGCTGCTCTCCACGAAGTCGTGCTCGCTCTCGGCACGGCTCGGGTAGCCGGACATGCCCTCGTTCATCCGCAGCCGGTCGAAGCCGTCCTGGCGGCCGGTGAGGATCTTGTGCACGTACGCCTGGTGGCCGACGTCCCAGATCACCGGGTCGTCCGGCGAGTCGAACACGCGGTGGAGCGCCATGGTCAGCTCCACCACACCCAGGTTCGGCCCGAGATGACCGCCAGTGGTCGTCACCTTGTCGACGAGGAACTCGCGGATCTCCGCCGCGAGCCTCGGCAACTGCTCCCCTGGCAACCTTTTCAGGTCCGCCGGGCCGTGCACCGTGCCGAGCAGGGACTCCTCGTCGGTCACCGCTGGTCACCTCGGTTTCTCATCGCGGGACGTCGCGCAGGTCCCCGCCAGTCTACGAGCGCACGCGCGGATGGCGCCCGGCCCTACACTCGGCCAGGTGCCAGTCGCATTCGACACCGCCGGCATGGAGCGACACGACGAGCGGACCTGGTTCGATCCACGAACCGGTGACCAAGTCAGTCTCACCTACATCGGCATGGTGCCCGACATCCCCGCGCCTTTCGACGACCTCCCCCTGTTGCGCAGAAAGCTGGCCGAGGAGACCGCGGAGAGCGGCGCCATCATCGAGGCGCACGTGGTGCGGCTCGGCGGGGTGCCCGCGCTGTTCCAGCTGATCAAGCTGCCGATCCCCGAGCAGGACACCGGGCTGGCGTTCATCGCCGCGTTCACCGTGCCCCGCGCGGGCTGCAGCGCCGTGCTGCGCATCCAGTGCGCGGAGGGTCAGACGACCGGCGTCCGCGAGTCGACGGTCGCCGCGCAGGTCGGGTTCGAGAACTGCTTCCCGCCGCACCCGTACGCCCCGGACGTCGTAGGGCAACTGCCCTACAACGTGGCCGACGAGGCGAACTGGGACCAGCAGTTCCCCGACCACCCGCTGACCAGGGCACGCGCGTGGGCACACCACACGCTCGCGACCGCGCGGGTGGACCCGCAGTTCGCGGCGCTGCCCCCGTTCGAGCCCGCCGTGCCCGCCCCGGCCGCGGAGCCGGAACCGGAGCCGCCGGTCGAGGAGGGTGACGTTCTCCACACCGTGCTCGTCGGCCTCCCCCTGGCGGGTTACCTGCCGCTCTGGCAGGAGGACGGTGTCACGTACTGGCGCATGAGCGACCCGGCGACCGTCCGCGCCCGGCTCGGCGCGGGGGTGGAGTCCCGGTCGGAGATCGACTCGCGGCGGTTCCGCGAGGCGGCGATGTTCAGCCCGGCCCGCGGCACCCTGTTCCTGATGGACCGCTACCGCGACGAGAGCGGGCACCTCGGCGGCGCCAGCACACAGCTCACCCCCGCGACGGAGGAGGAGGCGTACGCGGCGGTCGACGACAAGGCGCTGTCCGAGCTGTACACGTGGCTGGGCGAGGTGGTACTGGCAGCGGTCCGGCGCGGCGAGTTCGTCGCGGTCGAGACCGGTGGCTGGCAGATTCCGATGACCCCGGTCATCCTGACCATGCTCCGCACCGTCGACGGCACGGAGTGGCACTCGGTCGTGGAGGCGTCCCCGGTGCCCGAGGGCGCCCCGGTGTGGCGGGACCAGCAGCCGGTCGATGGCGACACCCAGGTACTGGCGAGCCCGGCGACGGACCAGACCGTCCGGGCGTCCGGCCTGCTGACGAGGTTCGCCGTGTCGACCTGGGGAGTCCACCCGTTCCAGTTGGGACTGTCGTTCGGTCCGAACCCGACATTGTGATTCGGTAGGGTCAGAGCTCACGTTCGGCACAAGAGGGTGGGGATCGAGCAGTGACCGAGCCGCAGCCAGTGATGGCGCAGGCCGAGCAGGACCAGCTGACCAGACAGGTGGGGCGGTCGTTGCTGACCGTCGCGGGGGAGGGCTGGCAGCGCGTCCGGGCCGAGTACCGGTCGGCGGGCCGGCACATCGAGGTGGACGTCTCCGTGACGGGCCCGGACGGTGTCGAGCACCCGGTCCGCCCGCCACAGGAGGTGGTCGAGGGTCTCGGCCGCCTCCGCCAGGGCATGTACCGCCCCGGGCGCGGCACCTGGCTGTCCGGCCTCTACCTGCTGGAGCCCCCGAGCTCGTTCAGCGCCGAGTTCGAACCGGACATCGAACCGAGGTGGCGGCGGGTGCCGCCCCCGATCGGTTTCGCCGACGAGCTGAAGTTCTTCCCGCGCGCGGACGAGCACATCCCGGACTGGCTGCGCCAGCGCGCGGGTCTCCCACCGCTGCCGACCGCCGAGGACCAGCCACCCGCGGGTGGGCCTTCAGGCTCGCAGGGGGCGCCGCAGCAGTCCGGCGAACCGACACCGCCACGGGGCAACCCGGCCACGGACGCGGCACCCCAGCAAGGCAGCCACCACAGCGGCCAACCCGGCTTCCCCGCGGCGACACCACAGTTCGGCGGCCAGCCCGGCAACCCCCGCCACGCCGAACCCACCCCACCGGGACAGTTCGCCAACCACGGCGGCGAGCGCACCCCGCCCCCTGGGTTCCCCGCGGCGACACCGCAACCCGGCGCCCACGGCGAACCGGCCCCGCCGCCGGGCAACCCCGCCAGCGGCGCGGCAGCGACCCAACCCGGCAGCCACCGCGGCGGCCAGCCCGGCTTCTCCCCGGCGACACCGCGGTTCGACGGCCGACCGGGCAACGAAGTGCCCGCACCCCAGCACGGCGACCACCACGGCGGCCACCCCGGCTTCCCGGCCTCGGCACCCCAGTTCGGCGGCCAGCCCGCCAGCCCACCCGGTTTCCCCGCGGCACCGCCACCGTTTCGCACCCACGGCGACCCGACCCCGCCCCGCGGCAACCCGGCCGACGAAGCCGCCGCGCCCCAGCCAGGCAACCTCCGCGCGGGCGAACCCACCCCGCCGCCGGGCGTCAACCCCGGGCCCACCCCGCCGCCCGGCTTCCCAGCGCCGTTCGGCGCGCACGCCGGGCCGGGAATCCCCTCAGCACCCCAACCGGGCGGGCAGCAGCCCGCCCAGGAACCGGACCAGCCCGGTGGGCAGTTCGTGTCGGGGAGCGAGTCCTGGTTCGGGGGTCAGGTCGCCGAAGCGGAGAGCAGGCCGCGTGGTTTCGGGGTTCCGGCCACCCCGTTCCCGCCGGACGAGCCGCACCGCTGACGCCTCACCGCTCCAGCAGCGCCACGCACTCCACGTGATGGGTCATCGGGAAGGCGTCGAAGGCCCGTAGCCGCGTCAGCGAGTACCCGTGCCCGTGGAAGGTGGCCACGTCCCGCGCGAGCGCTGCCGGGTCGCACGCCACGTACACGACCCTGGCCGCGCCGCGCGCCGCGATGGCGTCCACGACCTGCCGCCCGGCCCCCTTGCGGGGCGGGTCGAGCACGACCACCGACGGGTCAGGGCCCTCGCCCGCCCGCAGCACGGCCTCGACCCGGCCCGCGAGCACCCGCACCTGCGGCAGGTCCGACAGGTTCCCGGCGGCCTCGACGGCGGCGGGCCGGTGCGACTCCACCGCCATCACCGACCCCGACGGGCCGACCCGGGTCGCGAGCACCGCCGCGAACAGGCCGACGCCCGCGTACAGGTCCCACGCCGACTCGCCTTCGGACAGCCCGGCCCACTCCCCGACCAGCTCGGCGTAGAGGTCCGCGGCGTCCGGGTGGGCCTGCCAGAAACCCGACACCCGCCACTCGCGCCGCACCGCCCGTTCCACCGCGACCTCGTCCGGCGCGTCGCCGACCGCGACATGGGTCCTGGCTGTGGCGTCGACCGCGATCGTCAGCGACGAGTCCGGTGGCCACGGGCGGGACACGACCTCGTCGACCGTGCCGGGGGCGGCGATCGGGCAGTCGTCCACCGGCACCACGCGGTGGCTGCGGTGTGCGAAGAAACCGGGGCGGCCCTCGCCGTCGACGGTCATCCGCACCCGGGTGCGCCAGTTCAGCGGGCCGCCCGGCAGCGCCTCGACCTCCACCGGCATCGTGACGCCCGCCAGGCGGGACAGCTGTTCGGCCACCACCGCCGCCTTCAGCGCACGCTGGGCGTCCCACGTCGCGTGCTGCCAGTCGCAGCCGCCGCAGCCGCCGGGGACCGCGACCGGGCACGCCGGTACCACCCGGTCGGGGGACGCCGACAGCACCGAGACGGCGTCCGCGCGGCAGAACGAGCCGCCGCGGTCCTCCGTGACCGCCGCGACCACGCGTTCGCCGGGCAGGGCGTGGCGGACGAACACGACCCGGCCCTCGTGCCGGGCAACGCAGTGGCCGCCGTGGGCGACCGGGCCGACCGTGACCTCGAACCTGCGGCCCTTCCAGGAGGTCATGAGCGGTCCTTCTTCTTCTCGGAGATCCCTCGCCGCACGGCGCCGGGCGGCAGCTCCTGCCGGTTACGCAGCCGCTGCTTGCGCCGCTCGGACGACGCGAGCTGCCACGGCACACTCGTCACCATCACGCCCGGCTGGAACAGGAGCCTGCCCTTGAGCCGCAGCGCGCTCTGGTTGTGCAGGAACTGCTCCCACCAGCGGCCGACCACGTACTCGGGGATGTAGACGGTGACCACGTCGCGGGGGTTGGCGGTGCGGACCCGCTTCACATACTCCAGGACCGGTTTCGTGATCTCGCGGTAGGGCGACTCGACCACCTTCAGCGGTACGGAGAAATCCTCCTCCCCCCACTGCGCCACCAGCGCGCGGGTGTCGGCGTCGTCCACGTTCACCGTCACCGCCTCCAGCACGTCCGGGCGCGTCGCCCTCGCGTACGCGAGGGCCCTGCGGGTCGGCAGGTGCAGCTTCGACACCAGCACGATCGCGTGGTTGCGGGACGGCAGGGTCATCATGTCCCTGGTCAGCTCGGCCTCGCGCAGCTCGGCCGCGACCCGGTCGTAGTGGCGGCGGATGGCCGTCATCACCAGGAAGATCGCGGCCATCGCGGCGATCGCGATCCACGCGCCGAGCAGGAACTTCGTGATCAGCACGATCACCAGCACGGCCGCGGTCATGAAGAGACCGAACCCGTTGATGGCCTGCCTCTTCCGCATGCGCTTGCGCTCGGCCTCGTCCGCCTCGGTGCGCAGCAGCCGGTTCCAGTGCCGGATCATGCCGCTCTGGCTCAGCACGAACGAAACGAACACACCAACGATGTAGAGCTGGATCAGCCTCGTCACCTCGGCGTCGAACGCCACGACCAGCACGATCGCGAACGCGGCGAGGCCGACGATGCCGTTGGAGAACGCCAGCCGGTCGCCTCGGGTGTGCAGCTGGCGGGGCAGGTAGCGGTCCTGCGCGAGGATGGAGCCGAGCACCGGGAAGCCGTTGAACGCGGTGTTCGCGGCCAGCACCAGGATGAGCCCGGTGAAGAAGACGACGTACCAGATGGCCGGGTCGAAGCCGCCGAACACGGCGTTCGCGAGCTGTGCGACCAGCGTCTTCTGCTCGTAGTCCGCCGGCGCGTTCACCAGCTGGTGCGCGGGGTCCTCGGCGATCTTCACCCTGGTCACCGCGGCCAGCATGATGAGGCCGAGGAACATGGTGACCGCGAGGACACCCATCATGAGCAGCGTGGTCGCCGCGTTCTTCGACTTGGGCTTGCGGAACGCGGGCACGCCGTTGCTGATGGCCTCGACCCCGGTCAGCGCCGCGCTGCCGGAGGAGAACGCTCTGAGCACCAGGAACACGAACGCG
Source organism: Actinophytocola glycyrrhizae (assembly GCF_042653545.1). Taxonomy (NCBI): domain Bacteria; kingdom Bacillati; phylum Actinomycetota; class Actinomycetes; order Pseudonocardiales; family Pseudonocardiaceae; genus Actinophytocola; species Actinophytocola glycyrrhizae. Next base: position 653,609 of record NZ_JBHSIS010000022.1, on the reverse strand, counting down.
AGGCCGGTGAGGTGGTCGCCCTCCTCGATCAGCCCGAAGTTGGCGCTCTCGGCCGGTATCTCGTCGCCGAGCACGAACGCCCTGGTCACACCCCAGATCACCATCGCCAGGATGCCGAAGACGAACGCGTAGGTCGGGAACGCGAACACCGAGCCCGACTCGCGGATGCCACGCAGGTTGACCGCGGTCAGGATCACGATCGCGCCGACCGCGAACGCGACCTTGTGCGTGGCGACGAACGGCACCACCGAGCCGATGTTCGCCGCCGCCGACGAGATCGACACCGACACCGTCAGCACGTAGTCGACGAGCAGCGCGCTCGCGACGACCAGCCCCCACCTCGGCCCGTGGTTGACGGTCGCGACCTCGTAGTCGCCGCCGCCGGACGGGTAGGCGTGCACGTTCTGCCGGTAGGACGCCACGACCGCGAGCATCACCACCATGACGACGAGCGCGATCCACGGGCTGAACGCGTAGGCGGACACGCCGGCCACCGACAGCGTCAGCAGGATCTCCTCTGGCGCGTACGCGACGCTGGACATGGGGTCCGACGCGAACACCGGCAACGCGATGCGTTTCGGCAGGAGGGTGTGTGCGAGCCGGTCGGTGCGGAACGGGCGTCCGACCACCAACCTCTTCAGCACAGACACGAGCTTGGGCACGGGTCGACAGCGTAAGCGGTCCCGTCACCAGGAGCGCGGAGCCACCGGTAGGTTCTTGCTGACACACCCGAGGAGCTCACCCGAGGAGGCCGGCTCGTGCACGTGGTGATCATGGGCTGCGGGCGCGTCGGCTCGTCGCTCGCCGCCGCGGTGGAGCGGCTCGGCCACACGGTCGCCGTGGTCGACAAGGACGAGCACGCGTTCCGCAGGCTCGGCATCGACTTCCACGGCAGGCAGATCGTCGGCGGCGGCTTCGACCGGCGGGTGCTGATCGAGGCGGGCATCGAGCGAGCGGGCGCGTTCGCCGCGGTGTCCAGTGGCGACAACTCGAACATCATCTCCGCGCGGGTCGCGCGGGAGACGTTCGGCGTCGAGCACGTCGTCGCCCGCATCTACGACGCGAAGCGCGCCGAGGTGTACGAGCGGCTGGGCATCCCGACCGTCGCGACGGTGCCCTGGACGACCGACCGGCTGATGCGGACGCTGTTGCCGGACGGCGTCGCGTCGGCGTGGCGCGACCCGACCGGCAAGGTCGCGATCGTGCAGCTGCCGTTCGACGAGGGCTGGGTCGGCCACACGGTCGCCGAGCTGGAGGCGGCCACCGGCGCGCGGGTGTCGTTCGTCATGCGGTTCGGCACCGGGGTGCTGCCCACCCCGAAAACCGTCGTGCAGCACGACGACCAGGTCTACGTCGCGGCACTGTCCGGCACGGTCAGCGACGTCACGAGCGCCGCGGCGCAGCCGCCTGAGGAGGCCAGCTAGATGAGGGTCGCGATCGCGGGGGCGGGGGCGGTGGGCCGCTCCATCGCCGCGGAACTGCTGGCCGCCACGCACCAGGTGATGCTCATCGAGCGGCTGGAGAGCCAGTACGAGCCACACACCGTCGAGCAGGCCGAGTGGGTGCTCGCCGACGCGTGCGAGCTGTCGTCCCTCGAGGACGCCGGCCTGCAGCTGTGCGACGTGGTCATCGCCGCGACCGGCGACGACAAGGTCAACCTGGTGGTGTCGCTGCTCGCGAAGACGGTGTTCGCGGTGCGGCGCGTCGTCGCGCGGGTGAACGACCCGACCAACGAGTGGCTGTTCACCGAGGCGTGGGGCGTGGACGTCGCGGTGTCGACGCCGCGCATGCTGGCCGCGATGGTCGAGGAGGCCGTTTCCGTGGGCGACCTCGTGCAGCTGCTGACGCTCCGGCAGGGCCAGGCCAACCTGGTCGAGCTGACCCTGCCGGAGGACACCCCGCTCGCCGGGCGTCCCGTACGCGACATCAAGCTGCCCCGCGACGCGGCGCTGGTGGTCGTCCTGCGTGGCGGCCGCGTGATCGTCCCGCAGCCGGACGACCCGCTGGAGCCCGGCGACGAGCTGCTGTTCGTGGCGTCGGCGAACGTGGAGGACGAAATCCGCCGCGCCCTGGGCTACTAGATGATTGGTTCCGTGAAGTCGGTGTGAGTGGGCGGTCGGTCGTCGTGTGCTGGTCGCGTCGTTTCGGCCCGGGTGTGCTGGCTGCGGTTGGTGTTGTGGGTTGTCCTCGCCGGACGGGCAGGTCTCCGGGGTGGCGGAGGGGCTGTTCGGCGGCGGTTGGGTTCGGGTCTGCCTGCCATCCCGTCGACCTCCCAGGGGCTATCACACCGCGCCAAGGGGGGCCTTTCCGCGTGTTGTGATTCGGGTGTTTGGCCCCCCTTGACACGGTGTGATCAGGCTTCGCCAGGTCGACGTGATGGCAGGGAGCCCCTTTCGGGGTGGGCTTACGCCACCGTCAGGGTTGCGCAGGCAGAGGCCCCGCTTCGCGGGCCCGGGGCGCGCAGCGCCCGGGCTGGTGCCGTGTAAGGCGCGTGGACGGCGCGAAAATGCCCTGAAAGGCGCGTTCAGGGCGCTGGGCGCCCTGAACGGCCCATTGACGGCACTCGTTGTGCTGTGAGCACGCCTTTCACGGCATCGGCCCAGATGACGCGGTGGTTGGTGGCTCAATGCCGTCACGTTCCCCTGAGGCAACCGCTGGTCAGGCCAAGACCTTGCGCGAAGATCCACAACACGCCCCTGGACCGGGTTGGGGCCGGATCAGGCTGGTGGTTCGAAGCCTGGCGGGAAGACCATCGGGCGGCCCGCGCTCATGCCGCCGTCCACCAGGATCTCCGTGCCCGTCAGGTAGCTGAACTCCGGCGTCGACAGCGACACCACGGTCGACGCGATCTCCTTCGCCTCCGCCATCCTCGGCAGCCCGTACACGTTCAGCGGGCCCCACGCCTCCTTGAACCGCGCCCACACGTCGTCGGGGATGCCGTCCGGGCGGACCAGGCGCGTGTCGGTGGTGCCCGGGTCGACGGCGAGCACCCGGATGCCCTTCGCGCCGTAGTCCAGCGCGGCGGTCCGCACGATGCCGTGCACGGCCCGCTTGCTCGCCGAGTACGCCGCGTGGCCGGGTCGGGTGTGGCCCGCCTGCGACGACGCGGTGCACACGATCACGCCGCCCGCCCGCAGGTGCGGCACCTCGTACTTGATCGAGAGGAACACGCCGCGCGCGTTGGTGAGGTGGACGTCGTCCCACTCCTCGACCGTGGTGTCGTGCAGCGGCTTGCCCAGGTGGATGCCCGCGTTGTTGAACGCGACGTCCAGCCCGCCGTACCTGCCCGCCACCCCGTCCACGAACGACTTGACCTGTGCGGGCACCCGCACGTCGGCGGGCACGTAGGTCGCCTCGCCGCCCGCGCGGCGGATCTCGCGCTCGACCTGCCTGCCCAACTCCGCGCGGCGTCCGCAGAACCCGACCTTCGCCCCCTCGGCCGCGAACGCCAGTGCCGCCTCCCTGCCGATGCCCGAGGTGGCGCCGGTGATCACCACGACCTTGCCAGCGAACCGGCCCCTCCCCCGGCCGGCGGTGGCCGCGCCCGCGACGCCCGGCGCGGCCACCGCGGCGAGTCCCGCGGCCGCCACGCCGCCGAGAACCGCGCGCCTGCTGGGTCCTTCACTCATAATCACTCCCAGATTGGATAGTGCCGGTTGCTGCTTTTGGATACTTGCACTATCCAACTGAGAGGAGTCTCATGCGGATCGGCGAACTGAGCAGGCGCACCGGTGTCCCGGTGCCGACGATCAAGTACTACCTGCGCGAGGGCCTCGTCCCGCACGGGATGCGGACCAGCCCGAACCAGGCCAGGTACGACGAGTCCCACGTGCACCGGGTCCGGCTGGTCCGCGCGCTGACCGAGGTCGGCGGCCTGTCGATCGCCGAGGTGCGCGACGTGCTGACGCTGATGCACGAGCCGGGCCGCGGCCCGCTGGAGTCCATCGGCAAGGTCCATTTCGCCCTGCAGGCGACCAGGCAGCCGCACACCGGCGAACCGAGCGAGGCGTCGGTCGCACGCACTGACGAGCTGATCGAGCGGCGTGGCTGGCACGCACGGCCGACGAACCCGGCACGGGCCGCGGTCGCGGGCGTGCTCGACTACTTCACCCGGCTCGGCAGGCCGGACGTACTCGGCCTGCTCGACACCTACGCGGACGCCGCGGAACGGCTGGCCGACGCCGAACTGGCCACGTTCACCGGCCAGGACGTCGACCGCATGGCCGAGTACGTGGTCATGGTGACGGTGCTCGGCAGCGCACTGCTCAACGGGCTGCGCGGCCTGGCACAGGAGTCGTCGGCCACCACGAGGATGGCGCCGCCGGAGTGACCGGGCCTCAGGCGCCTTCCGGCTTCTGCCCGCCGGAGTACTTGGCGCGCAGCCGTTCCTCGATCTCGCGTTCCTCGGCCGCCACGTCCGCCTCGATCTTCTTCACGCGGTGCCCGGCGCGCGTCACCGCCCACACGGTCACCACAAGCGCCACCGCGGTGAGCGGGTAGCCCATCGCGAGGCGGGCGAACGCCAGCCAGCCGGTCTGGTCCTCGTCGTACAGCCAGCGCTGCACGATGAACCGGGCGGAGAACACCAGCACCCACGTCAGCGTCGCCACGTTGTAGGCGAGCATCGCCTTGCGGTCCGACCGCCACGCCATGCCGTGCCCGTTCAGGAACGACCAGATCACGCCGACGAGCGGGTACCGAACGAGGATGGAGACGAGGAAGACGCTGCCGTACACGAGGCTCGCCCAGATGCCGAACAGGAAGAAGCCCTTGGCCGAGCCGGTGCGGTAGGCGATGAACGCGGCGATGCCGACGCCGAAGAAACCGGAGATCGCGGGCTGCAGCGGCTCCTTGCGCACGACGCGGAGCACGGTGATGGCGGCGGCGGCGCCGAGGGCGCCCCAGATCGCCACCGTCAACCCGAACAGCGAGTTGAGCAGCACGAAGACGAGGACGGGGACCGACGAGTAGATCAGGCCGCTGATCCCGCCCATCTGCTCGAGGAGCGTCTGCTCTTTCTCCTTCTCCTCGGCGGCGTCGGGGGTGGTGTCGGGGGCGCTGGTCTTGCCGGGTTCTGTCATGTAGCCGTCTGCAACTCGTAGTAGGGGTTGTAGAGCACCTTGTGGCCGTCCCGCATGGCGATGCGGCCCTGTGCCTTGATCGTCCGGCCCGGCTCGATGCCCGGGATCCGGCGGCGACCGAGCCAGACTAGTGTCACGCCCTCGGTTCCGTCGAACAGCTCCGCCTCTAGTGTCGCCACCGCGTCCTTCGGGCTCAGCTCCACGCTGCGGACCCGGCCGCAGACCGTGACCTGCTCACCGGACCGGCAGTCGGCGGCCCTGCGGGCCCCGGCCGCCTCGGCGTTCTCCGAGAGGTCGTCGGCGTCGAGCTCCTCGACGTCGCTCGTCAGCCGTTTGACCAAGCGGCGAAAGGGGCCCTTTTCGGTGCCCATGTGACGCTCCAGTGTTCGCAGGGGCCGGCCCCGACTCCGGCCCGGTCGAAACCAGCGTAACCACCCGATGCGGGCACTGGTGCAGGATCTGGCCCGTGAATGTTGCGGAACCGGGATCTGCCGATGTCGCCGTGCTCCTGCCGGGAACCGGGTCGGACGACACCTTCGTCCGGTCCGTGTTCGAGGCGCCGTTCGCCGCGGTGTGCGTCCGCGCGGTCACTCCGGCGCCCGTGCCAGGGCCTTTGCTGGCGGAGGCGTCTTTCGCGGCCCTCGACGAGGCCGCCGAACGACACCCCGTCATCGCGGGCGGGGTGTCGTTCGGCGCCCACCTGGCGGCGGAGTGGGCACTGGCGAACCCGGACCGGTGTGCGGGGCTTGTGCTCGCCCTGCCCGGCTGGCACGGCGACCCCGGCGACGCCCCGGGCGCGGTGTCGGCCCGGGTGTCGGCGGACCTGGTGCGGTCACGTGGCGTCGAGGGCGCGCTCGCCGTTGCCACCGACGGCGTGCCGAGGTGGCTGGCGGACGAGCTGACCCGGTCATGGCGCGGCCACGGCGACGGCCTGGCCGGCTCGCTGTCCGCCGCGGCCGACCGGCAGGCACCGACCCTGGCCGCCCTGTCCCGGCTGGACGTGCCGACGGGCATCGCGACGTGCACCGACGACCCCGTCCACCCCACGACGGTCGCGGAGGAGTGGCTGAAGGCACTGCCGAGGGCGACCATGTGCACGACCCGGCTCGACATCGTGGGCACCGACCCGGAGGCGCTGGGACGCGCGGCCGTCCTCGCCTGGCTACGCGCGGGCGGCCTGACCTAGTGCCCCGCGCCGTGAAGGCGCGTCGGCCCGGCATGGCCGGTGCCGGGAAGGGCCATCCAGGGCGTCGCGGATGCCGTCCCGCGCCGACGGGGACCCATGCGGTAGGAGGGGTGGACTAACCCTGCTGGGCTTCGATGTGCTGCGCGATCGACGGCGGCAGCTCGATCGGCAGCGGCGTGCGCACCGGCATCGGCTGTATGCCGCGCACCACGACCGTGCCGCGCACCAGGTCGTGCAGCGCGTGCGTGCTCTGGTCCGCCAGGTCCGGCGGGCCCGCGACCACACCGCGCAGCATCCACCTCGGCCCGTCGACGCCGACGAACCGCAGCGACACCTCACCGAGCGCGGCGACCAGCTCCTGGCCCCACTCCCCGGCCACGCTGCGGACCTTCGCGCCGTCGGTGCGCAGCTGCTCGGCCAGCTCCCCGCACACCTCGCGCCACAGGCCACCCGACTTGGGCGCCGCGTAGGCGTTCACGGTCAGCTGCCCGACCGGTGTGACCACGTGCACCGCACGCACCGCCCGGTTCTGGTCCATCTCGACCTGCAGCTGCGCGCCGTCGGGCACCGGAAGGCGGACAGAGCCGAGGTCGAGGCGGTTCAGGCCGTCGTCCGGCGCTTCGCTCTCGTCGTGGGGTCCCGCGTACTCGAACAGGTCGCCCTCGAACTCGGGCGCGAGGTCGTCACCCTCGTCCTGCTCGTCGTGCTCGTCGTACCCGTCCTCGTAGTCGGCCTCGACGGCTTCCTCGCGACGCCGACGTCGTCCGAACAGTCCCACCGCTTTCAGCCCTCCACCGGGGTCAGCACCGCATGTCCGCCGGTCGAACCGTAGCCGCCGGCACCGCGCTCGGAGTCACCGACATCGGCCACCTCACGGAACACCGCGTGCTCGACGCGCTGCACCACCAGCTGGGCGATCCGGTCCCCCCTGCTCAGCTCGACCGGCTCCCGCAGGTCGTGGTTGATCAGGCAGATCCTGATCTCGCCTCGGTAGCCCGAGTCGATCGTGCCCGGCGTGTTCACCACGCTCAGCCCGACCCGGGCGGCGAGCCCGGAACGCGGGTGGACGAACGCGGCGTAACCCGTCGGCAGCGCGATCGCGACACCGGTGCCGACGGTCACGCGCTCACCGGGCTCGATCACCACGTCTTCCGTGGTGACCAGGTCCGCGCCCGCGTCGCCCGGCTTCGCGTACGACGGCACGGGAACACCGGGATCGAGACGGGTGAGCAGGACCTCCACGCTGGGCACGAGCGGCGAGACTACCCTGGTCTCGTGACCGACTCACCACGCGGTGCGGCCGAGAAAGCCCCGACCACCACACCGCTGCACGCCGAGCGGCTCCACGTCACCTGGTACTCGTGGCTGCTGCCGATGGCGGCCGCCGGCCTGATGGCGGCGACCGTGCACCTCGGCTACCCGGGCCTGCGCTCGTGGCTGCCGTACGTGCTGCTGCTGCCGCTCACCGCGGTGCTGATCTGGCGTGCGGGCCGGGCACCGGTCCGCGTACAGGACGGTGAGCTCTTCGTCGGCGACGCCCACCTGCCGCTCGAGTTCGTCGGCGAGGTCGAGACGTTCGGGGCGAACGAGAAGCGCAAGGTGCTCGGCCCTCACCTGGACCCGCGCGCGTTCGTGCTGCACCGCGGGTGGGTGCGGCCGGTGGTCCGGGTACAGGTCACCGACCCGGCGGACCCGACGCCCTACTGGGTGTTCTCGACCCGCCACCCGGAGAAGGTCGCTTCTTTGTTGCGCGGATAGGAGCCCGCCACCGCCGCCGGTGACAGGCCCTTCCGTTGTTCGGTTTTCCCCCGCCGTACCTACCGCCGCTCAGGCGCAGTCGCGACAGATCGGCTGACCGTTCATCTCCTCGGCCAGCCTGCTGCGGTGATGCACCAGGAAGCACTTGGAGCAGGTGAACTCGTCGGCCTGCTTCGGCACGACTCGTACGGTCAGGTCTTCGCCGGACAGGCCGGACAGGTCCGCACCGGGCAGCTCGAAGCTCTCCGCGGTTTCCGACTCGTCCACATCGACGACGCCGGACTGGTTCTCGTTTCGACGTGCCTTGAGCTCCTCGAGCGAGTCCTCCGCGAGATCGTCGGCCTCGTTGCGGCGTGGCGCATCGTAATCGGTGGCCATCTTCGTGCACCCCCACTTCAGGATGTGTTCGCGCGCTGGTCAACGTTCAGGCGCCCCAGTTTGTGCCCGCCAGTTGAAGTGACGGAGGTCTCGCACGTCGCGCCGTGTTCAGGGTCCACCCACGGGACCTGTCGGAATCGATTCGCATTTCATGGTCGACGACTGAGGCGGGCAGAGGGTAGCCCATACCCAGGGACCTATCCAGCAGGTCACCCGTTCGGGTGTGTCTTGCATGTCTGCTGAAGTCCCGGGCAACCTTTCGTCACGGTATGCGTCTGTGTGAACGCGACGTGCGGTCGCGCACCCCGAAGGGCTCGATCCAGACACGATACGTCGGCAAGGGGGGCCCTCAAGCCGCCGAACGGAGCTGAAACGCCTAGGCTGATCAGCAGCGAACAACGGGGTGGGGACCTACGAAGTTCGGCTAACCGAGGAGGGCGGGGACAGTGGCGGCGGGGAACGTCATGCGAGCACCGGGCCAGCGTTATCGGAAGCGCCGGCCGTTGCCCGCCTTCTTGCTGATCCTGGTACTCGGGGTCGCGGCGACAGTCGTGTGGCTCAAGGTCATGAACGAGGACAACGAGGTCACCGGTGCCCAGCACTGCCCGCCGCCGCCACCGGCCAAGGCGGCCGCGTCGGGCGCCAAGCCCGCGCCGACGCTCGGCAAACCGCTGGAGCCCGAGGCGCTGGACCGCACCGAGCCCGCCGCGCCGTCGTCTGCCCTGGTGCGGGTCGTGAACGCGAGCGGGCAGCGCGGCCAGGCCCGCCTGGTGACCGAGACGCTGCGCGGCCTCGGCTTCACCCAGGTCGCCGAGCCGGCCAACGACGTCCTGTACGGCGAGAAGATGCCCTGCCGCGCCCAGATCCGCTTCGGCGCGCAGGGCACGGCGGCGGCACGCACGCTCAGCCTGGTCGAACCGTGCGCGGAACTGATCCGCGACGAACGCCAGGACGCGACCGTGGACGTGGCGCTCGGCGAGAACTTCGACGACCTGGAGCCGAACCGCCCGGCCCGCACCCTGCTGGAGCAGCTGAACGACTTCGCGAAGCAGAACCCGCCGACGCAGGGCGGCCTGCAGGCCGACGCACCACAGCCGAAACTGGACGCGACGTTCCTGGCAGCAGCCCGCAACGTGAAGTGCTAGCTGCCCGATCCCGTGAAGATCATGTGAAGTGAGCCCGGCGGGCACCGACCTCCGCAGGGCGGCCCGGCGCCCTGAAAGGCGCGTTCAGGGCGCGTAGCGCCGCGAAAGGCGCGTTCAGGGCAGTGAGTTGTGTCGTGTGCAGCGGCGGGGAGGCTGACCTGCGGCCGGTCAGGGCAGCCGTTCGGTCAGGCCCACGTCCGCGAGCGCGTCCCGTAGCTCCGCCGCGATGCCGGGGGTCACGCAGAACGTCATGTCCGGGCCCACCGCGTCCGCCGCGTCCGGCAGGCGGACCACCGCGCCCGCCTCCTCGGCGACCAGCGCGCCGCCGGCCCAGTCCCAGCGGGACAGGCCGTGCTCGAAGTAGCCGTCCACCCATCCGGCGGCGACGGCGCACAGGTCCAGTGACGCCGCGCCACCGCGCCGGATGTCGCGGACCTTCGGCAGCAGCCGCGCCACCCCGGCCGCCTGCCGCTCGCGGCGCTCCACGCGGTACGCGAAACCGGTCGCCACCAGCGACAGGTCGAGCTTCGTCGCGTCCGACACGCGCAGCGCCTCGCCGTCGCACCACGAGCCGCCACCGCGCACGGCCGTCCACTCACGGCCCGACACCGGTTCCACCACCGCGGCGACGACCGACACCCCGTCGACCTGCGCGGCCAGCGACACCGCGTACCAGGGGTGGCCGTACAGGTAGTTGACCGTGCCGTCGATCGGGTCGACCACCCAGCACACCTGGCCGGGCGTCGCGTCCGCCCCGCCGGTCTCCTCGCCGAACACCGGCTCACCCGGCCGCAGCTGCGACAGCCGCGTTCTGACCAGCTCTTCCACGGCAAGGTCCGCCGCGGTCACGACGTCGGTCTTCGACGACTTCGTGCCCACGTCGGTGATGGCGGAGGGACGGGACCGCCGCGCCAGTTCCGCGGCCTCCCGAGCTACCGATACGGCAACGGCGAGCAGTTCATCCGAGGCACCCACGAGACCTATCGGACCACATCCGGCTAACCTCCGGGGAAAGCGGTACTGAATCGAGTACGAAGGGACCCGCGGGGATGGCTGCAACCCTCGGCTTCGGCGTGGACATCGGCGGTTCGGGCATCAAGGGAGGCGTGGTCGATCTCGACGCTGGCAAGCTCGTCGGGGAGCGGCTGCGGATCCCCACCCCGGACCCGTCCAAGCCGGACGCCGTCGCCGATGTCGTCAAGCACATCGTCGACGAGTTCGCCTGGACCGGCCCGGTCGGCGTGACCCTCCCCGCGGTGATCAAGGACGGTGTCGCGCAGACCGCCGCGAACATCGACAAGTCCTGGCTCGGCACCGACGCGCAGAGCCTGTTCGCCGAGCGGCTGGGACGCGAGCACGACGACGTCGTGGTGCTGAACGACGCGGACGCGGCCGGCGTCGCCGAGATCTCCTACGGCTGGCCGGACGACCAGAAGGGCGTCGTGGTGCTGCTGACCTTCGGCACCGGCATCGGCAGCGCGCTGTTCCGCGACGGCAGGCTCGTCCCCAACACCGAGTTCGGCCACCTCGAGGTCGACGGCCACGACGCGGAGACCCGCGCGGCCGCGTCGGTGAAGGAGGAGAACGACCTGTCGTGGGCCGAGTGGGCCCCCCGGGTCGCGCGGTACATCCGCAGCCTCGAGAACCTCATCTGGCCGGACCTGATCATCGCGGGTGGCGGCGTCAGCAAGAAGGCCGACAAGTGGCTGCCGCTGCTCGACGTGCGGACCAAGGTCGTCGCCGCCGAACTGCGCAACGACGCGGGCATCGTGGGCGCCGCGCGGGCGGTCATGGTCGGCGACCACGGCTAGCCGATCCAGGGCTGGATCCACGGACGAACGACCCGCTCCACCAGGACGGGGCACCGGAACGAACACCGCGTCGCGGGTGCGCACCCGCGACGCGGTGTTCGTCGTTACAATGGAACAGTGCCCGTGGCCGAGGCCCCCGGGCTTTCCCCGAACTCCGGCAGGTCAGGCATCCCAGATGTCTGGCGTTGCCCGTGATGAGCAGCGAAAGGGCGTACGTGGCAGCCGCACGAACCGCAACCCGACGCTCCACCGCTTCGGCGGGCGCGGCCAAGTCGGCCAACGCCCAGCCGGACAACGACGAGTCGACCGAGAAGCCGAGCTTGAAGACCGCGACCAAGAAGACGGCGGGCGCCGCCAAGCCGCGCGCCCCCCGCAAGACGGCGACCAAGTCCGCCGGCCCCAAGAAGACCAAGGCCGACGCGACCAAGAAGGGCGCCTCCCCCGCTGACGGCGAGCCCGGTGACGGCGAGGAGCCCGACCTCGACTCCCCCGACCTGGAGGACCTCGAGGACGTCGAGATCGAGACCGACGTGGTGGACGCGGCGGTCGCGGACGACGTCGAGGAGAAGGAACCGGCCAAGGACACCAAGGACGGCGACTTCGTCTGGGACGAGGAGGAGTCGGAGGCGCTGCGGCAGGCCCGCAAGGACGCCGAGCTCACCGCGTCCGCGGACTCCGTCCGTGCCTACCTGAAGCAGATCGGCAAGGTGGCGCTGCTCAACGCCGAGGAGGAGGTCGAGCTCGCCAAGCGGATCGAGGCCGGCCTCTACGCGGCGGAGCGGGTGCGCAAGGCCGAGGAGGAGTCCTCGGAGAAGCTCGCCCCGCAGATGCGCCGCGACCTGCGCTGGATCGTCCGCGACGGTGAGCGCGCCAAGAACCACCTGCTTGAGGCGAACCTCCGCCTCGTGGTGTCGCTGGCCAAGCGCTACACCGGTCGCGGCATGGCGTTCCTGGACTTGATCCAGGAGGGCAACCTGGGCCTGATCCGTGCGGTCGAGAAGTTCGACTACACGAAGGGCTACAAGTTCTCCACCTACGCCACGTGGTGGATCCGGCAGGCGATCACCCGCGCCATGGCCGACCAGGCGCGCACCATCCGCATCCCGGTGCACATGGTCGAGGTGATCAACAAGCTCGGTCGTATACAGCGTGAGCTCCTCCAGGATCTGGGTCGAGAGCCAACGCCAGAAGAGCTTGCCAAGGAAATGGACATCACCCCGGAGAAGGTGCTGGAGATCCAGCAGTACGCCCGGGAGCCCATTTCGCTGGACCAGACCATCGGTGACGAGGGCGACAGCCAGCTCGGTGACTTCATCGAGGACTCCGAGGCGGTCGTCGCGGTCGACGCGGTGTCGTTCACGCTCCTGCAGGACCAGCTGCAGTCGGTGCTGGCGACGCTGTCCGAGCGGGAGGCGGGTGTGGTGCGGCTGCGCTTCGGCCTCACCGACGGCCAGCCCCGCACGCTCGACGAGATCGGCCAGGTCTACGGCGTGACGCGGGAACGCATCCGCCAGATCGAGTCGAAGACCATGTCGAAGCTGCGCCACCCGTCGCGTTCGCAGGTGCTGCGCGACTACCTCGAGTGAGATAGACCCTTGGGAACATCCCCGCCGCCCGGCTCCGGGCGGCGGGGATTTCTGTGTGCGGGTGAGGCCCCCGCTTGGCTTGCTGTGCGGGCCCGGCTGCCCCGGGCCGGGCCGCACCCCGCCCGGCTTTGGTGCCGCGAAGGGTGCGCCGACTCGCAGATGGCTCGCACTGGGGTTGAGCGGCGCTAGAGCGGTTCTGCTCTCGGCGCACGGTCCCGGGTCCGCATCGTGAGACCCAGAACCACCGCGAGGATCCCCAGAGCCTCCGGGAGGGTCGGCACCTGCCGGAGCACGAGTAACCCGATTGCCGTCGCGGTCACCGGGAGTAGCGCCAGGAGTAGTGCGAACGAGGTATGCCCCATGCGCCGCAGCACGACCTGGTCGAGCACGTACGGGACCACTGTGGACAGCACGCCGACGCCGATGCCGAGCACCAGCAGACGTGGTGAGTTCCACACCGGACCGGTGCCGATGGCCAAAGGGGACAAAAGCACCGTCGCGACCGCAAAACCGACAGCGAGACCGTCCACGCCGAGCCCGAGAGACGCGACACGCTTGCCGAGAACGATGTATCCGGCCCAGAGCACCGCTGCGCTGAGAGCGAACACGACACCGAGCGTGCTGTCTGCCCACCGGACGTCCGCGATCAGCACCACGCCGGACACCACCAGCGACAACGCGCCGAAGTCGCGCACGGAGCGTGACCCGACCACGGCGACGAGAACCGGCCCGACGAACTCAAGAGCGACCGCCGTGCCGAGCGGCAACCGGTGGAGCGCCTCGTAGAAAGCGACGTTCATGACGGCGGTGACCACCCCGAACAACGCCGCGAGCCAGAAGGCTTTCCCACGCCAGACGGCACGTCCCGGCCGTAGCCACGCCAGGAGGACAACCGCTGCGCCGAGTTGTCGCAGCCACGCGACACTCGCCGGATCGACCACGTCGAACAGCCAGACGGCAACCGCCGCGCCGAAGTACATCGACACGCCGCCGATCACGAAGAGTAACGACGCTGGGATGCGGTCAGCGCCTAGCACACGGCCGGCCGACCTCACCAGAGATTCCTGCGATGCGGGAGGCCGGATACGACAACCGGGTTAAATCGTGTGTCGAGTGATCTCTCATTCGATGCGGGAACACTGACGGGGAGGAAAACGTCTGGAAGAGTAGAGGCAGCGACACCGCGCCAGCAGTGGTCGCAGCCGAACACGGCACCGGAACTCCGGTGCCGGGACGGAGGGAGATTAGCCATGAACACGACGCTCACCCGCCCCGATCTGACAGCTGCTGACCGCTGCGACCGCTGCGGAGCCGCGGCACAGGTACGGGCCATCCTTCCCTCCGGCGGCGAGCTCCTCTTCTGCGGCCACCACGCGCGCAAGCACCAGGAGCGCCTGAAGGAGCTGGAAGCCGACCTGCAGCAGGGGCAGCAGCCCACCTGATCGACGGCACCACCCACAACCGAACAGCGACTTGGCCGAGGCGGGATCCGAACACGGGTCCCGCCTCGGCTATACGCGGAAGCGGCGCAAGCCCGGCGTGACCGCGCCGATCAGCATGACGAGCGCCACACAGGCCAGCCCGCCGCTGACGAGCGCGACAGTTCCGGTGGTCGCAGCGGCCACCAGCCCGCCACGCAGGTTGCCGACCTGGGGCCCGCCCTGACCGACGATCTGCTCCGCCGCGCTCACCCGCCCCAGCATCGCGTTCGGTGTGCTGAGCTGGATGATCGTGCTCCGCGCGACGACCGACATCGTGTCGGCGGCGCCCGCGACCACGAGACACGCCAGCCCGAGCCACGGGTCCGGCGCGAGCGCGAACGCGGTCAGCGCCGCACCCCACGCGGTCGCGCCGACCAGCATCACCACGCCCTGCCGGGCCCGCCGGGTGAACACGCCCGACAGCACCGACGCGACCACCCCGCCGACGGCCATCGCGGACAGGAACAGCCCGAGCGTGCGCGGGTCGTTGCCGAACCGCTCCGCGTTGATCAGCGGGAACAGGCTGATCGGCATGGACAGCACGGTCGCGGCCAGATCGGTCAGCAGCGCGGCACGCACCATCGGCGCGCGGACCAGGAACGCGAGCCCGTCCAGCACGCCACGCACCCCCGGCCTGCCACCCGACGAGGTCGTCGCGGGCAGCCCGACCGCGCCCCACAGGGCGACGCAGAAGGTCACCGCGTCCACGGCGTAGCACGCGCCGACACCCCACGCGCCCAGGATCAGCCCGCCGACCGCGGGCCCGGTCAGCATCGCGCCCTGGAACCCGATGCGGGTCAGCGCGAGGCCCGCGGCCAGCTGCTCCGGTGCGAGCAGAAGCGGAAGGAACGTCCGCGCCGCGGGTGCCCCGGTCGCGCTGAAGCAACCCTGGAGCGCCACGATCCCGAGCAGCCAGAGCACCGGCAGGTCGAGGAAGAACGCCTGCACGGCGAGGAGGACGGCACAGAACGCCTGCCCGCTCATGGCGATCAGGTACAGCCGCCGCCGGTCGTGCCGGTCCACGAGCGAGCCGGCGAACAGGCCGAACACCATCAGCGGCAGCGCCTGCGCCATGCCGACCGCGCCGGTCCAGACCGCGCTGCCGGTGGCTTCCCACACCTGGAACAGCACCGCGATGAGCGTCATCTGGCTGCCGAACCCGGACGCCGTCTGCCCGAACCACAGCCGCCGGTAGACCGGGACCGTGCGCAGGGGGCCGAGGTCGACGAACGCGTGCCTCAGAGCCATGTCAAGGCCCCGTCACCGCCACGTCACCGCTGCCACGCCGGATCCTGTGCGAGCCGCGCCGCGATCCGGTCGTGGAAACTCCTGCGGGCCAGCGCCGCCTCCATGTCGCGGACGACCTGGCTGAGCGGGTAGGGCAGCTCCGCCTCCAGCTCGGCGGACGCCGCCTCCGTCGCCCGCCACTCCGCGGCCAGCTCGTCCACCATCGCGCTCGCGGCCGGGGTCAGGGACACCCGCTTGCTCCGCGCGTCCGGCCCGCGGGTGACCTCGACCAGACCGGCCGCCTTCATGGCCGCCACCTTCTGGCTGAGCGCGGAATGGGTCCGTTCCACGGACTCGGCCAGCTCCCGGATGGTCATGGGGCCGCGGAAGTGCAGCCGCAGCAGCTCCATGACATAGGTCGGCTTGATGTCGGTTCCGGCGTACAGGCGGGCGATGTCGTCGTCCATGCGTGCGAGCAGCAGCCGCAGGGGGTGCCAGAGGCCCTGCTCGGTGGGATCCGTCACCCACCGAATGTAACAGCACTTATATAAGTACTGTCATACCGCGTCGAGCACCGGTTCGAAGGCCAGCTCCGCCGCGCCGAGCAACGTCGAGTCGGCCCCCAGGATCGACACCTCGATCCGCGTGCCGCCCACCGCCCTGCTCACGAGGCTGCGGCGCCGGACCTCCTGTGCCACATCGGAGATCAGTGTCCCGGGCAATGCCGTGAACAGGTCGCCCAGCACCACGAGCTCCGGGCCGAGCACGTTCACCACGTTGACCAGCCCGACGGTCAGCCACTCGGTGAACTCCGCCAGCCGCTCCCTGACCTGCGTCGGCGAGGTGGCCAGCGACCGCAGCTCGGCCACGACCGCCCCGCGCGGCGCGCCCTCGCGCAGCCCCAGCGCCCGGCACAGCGCGGGCTCGCCGACCTCGGTCTCCCAGCAACCCTTGCTGCCGCAGTAACACGGCCGCCCCGCCGGGTTGACCATCATGTGGCCGAGCTCGCCGACGTACCCCGCGGTGCCGCGCAGCGCCGACCCGTCGGAGATCACGCCACCGCCGACCCCGACGTCCGCCGACACGTACACCGCGTCCGACGATCCCCGTGCCGCGCCACGCAGGTGCTCGGCCAGCGCGCCGAGCTCCGCGTCGTTGCCGACCACGACCGGCATGTCGAACACCGAGGCCAGCCGCTCACCGAGCGGCACGTCGGTCCAGTGCAGGTTCGGCGCCTCGTGGACCAGTCCGTCGGACCGGCGGACCACGCCGGGCACCGACACCCCGCCCGCCACCATCGTCACGCCGATGTCCGCGGCGAGCACGACGGCCGAGTCGACCACGTGCGTGACCACTTCCTCCGGCTCACGGGTCCGCACCCGCAGGTTCCAGCTGTTGCGGCCGAGGATCTCGCCACCGAGCCCGACCAGCGCGATCGCCACCTGGTCGACCCGCACGTCCACCGCGAGCACCACGGCGGCGTGCGGCTGCGGGAGCACGAGGAGCGACGGGCGCCCCGCGCCACTGCGCTGGCGGGGCACCCGTTCCTCGACGACACCGGACTCGGCGAGCCCGTCCACGAGCGCCTTGATCGTGCTGCGGTTGAGCCCGAGCTCGGCCGCGAGCGACGCCCTCGTGCACGGGCCGCCGACGTGGAGCCTTCTCAACAGGACAGTGCGGTTGTGCCTGCGCACCTCGTCGGGCCGGGCGCCAAGGGGCGTGCCCGTTGGTGTGCTGGTCAAACCCCTCGCTCCTGTCCAGTCACCGTGATGCTACGGCAGCCCTCCGGCGGGACAGCGCGTCGACCGAGGCCGCCAGCAGCAGCACCAGTCCGGTGATGATGTTGACCACCGCGGCGGGCTGGGCGAGCAGCCCGAGGCCGTTGTTCACGGTCGCGAGCACCAGACCACCGATCACGGCGTGGGCCACCTTGCCCCGGCCACCGAACAGCGAGGTGCCACCGATGACCGCGGCGCCGACCGCGAACAGCAGCGTGTTCAGGCCACCGGCCTGTGGGTCGACCGAGCCCGCCTTGGACGAGTACACGATCGCACCGATCGCCGCCGCGGCGGAGGAAACCACGAAGACGCTGGCACGGATCTTGCTCACGTTGATACCGGCGCGCCGCGCGGCCTCCGCGTTTCCGCCGACGGCGTAGATGTGCCTGCCGTAGCGGGTGCGGTTCAGCACATAGGTCCCGATGACCAGCAGCGCGAGGATGATCGGCACCACGTACGGGACACCCTGGATGGTCACCAGGTCCGGGTTGGGCGAACGGTTCAGCGTGAACAGGAACGTCACGATGACCGCGATGCCGCCGACGACCGCGACCCGGCCCACCATGATCGGCGTCGGCTTGGTCACCAGTCCCCTGCGCAGCCGGGTGAAGTGCTCGCCGAGCACCACGACGGCGTAGCCGCCGCCCGCGATCAGGCACAGCAGCCAGCTGCCCAGCACCGACAGGTTGCCGTTGGCCACGTTGAACAGCACCTGCGAGGTGCGGATGCCGAACACGCCACCCTGGCCGATGAACTGCAGGATCACGCCCTGCCAGGTGATGAACAGTGCCAGCGTCACCACGAACGACGGCATGCCGATCTTGGAGACCATGAAGCCGGTGATACAGCCGATCGCCGCGCCAACGCAGACCGCCAGCAGCATCTCGAGCCACGCGTTCGGCGGGACACCCAGCAGCGCCATGGTGAACGCCACGAGGCTGAACACCGCGCCTGCCCAGATCCGCATGAGGATCGCGAGCAGGGCGGCCGCCACCATGCCGAGTTCGAACACCCAGAACACGGTCGTGCCCATGCCGCCGAGCAGGTTGCCTGCCTCGACGTAGTGCATGGCCATCACCGAGGCGCACACCCCGGACGCGGTGCCCGCTGACAGGTCGATCTCGCCGAGCAGCAGGACGAAGACCAGGCCCATGGCGATGATGATCTGACCGCCACCCTGCGCGATCAGGTTCGCCATGTTGTTCAGCGTCATGAAGTTCTCGGACAGGGCCCAGAAGATGATCACCAGGGTGGCGAGGCCGAGGAGCGCGGGCATCGAACCCAGCTCGCCGCCGCGCAGCCTGGCGAAGTAGTCCCTGATCGCCTCGCCGGTGGACTGTGAGGTGGTGTCGATGCCGAAGTCGGAGATCGCGTTGCCGGAGGGCGGCGTCTCCGCCTTGGCGGGGGATTCGGTCATGAGAGAGGGTCCTCGGGTGAGAAGCGCTACAGGGTGAGTTGCTCTGGGCGGGCGAGGCCGAGATCGCCGGAGCGGCCCGCGGTGATCAGCTCGACCACCTGGCTGTGCGTGGTCTCCTTGACCGGCAGGTCGGCGACGAGGCGGCCGAGGTAGAGCGTCGAGATCCGGTCGGCGACCTCGAAGACGTCGGCCATGTTGTGGCTGATCAGCACGACCCCGAGCCCCTGCTCCGCGAGTCGGCGGACCAGGTCGAGGACCTGGCGGGTCTGCGCGACACCCAGCGCGGCGGTCGGCTCGTCGAGCAGCACGACCTTCGAGTCCCACAGCACCGCCTTGGCGATGGCGACGGTCTGCCGCTGCCCACCGGAGAGCGCCGCGACGGGGGTGCGAACCGACTTCACCGTGCGCACGGACAGCGAGGCGAGCGTCTCGCGCGCGGCCTTCTCCATGCTCGACTCGTCCATCAGCCACTGGGAGCCGCGCTCCCTGCCGAGGAACATGTTCTGCACGACGTCGAGGTTGTCGGCGAGTGCGAGGTCCTGGTAGACGACCTCGATGCCGAGGTCGGCGGCTTCCTTCGGGCTGTGGATCGTGACCGGCTTGCCGCGGAAGCGGACCTCGCCGGAGTCGAACGGGTGGATGCCGGCCACGCACTTGATCAGCGTGGACTTGCCGGCGCCGTTGTCGCCGACCAGCGCGGTGACCTCGCCGGCCCGCACCGTGAAGTCGACGTCGTGCAGGACGTGCACGGGGCCGAAGCTCTTGTTGAGCCCGATCAGCTCGAGAAGGGGTTCACTCATTGGGTTCCTCCTGCTCGGGCCGGCCGCACCCCAGTGGCGGGGTACGGCCGGCCCGGGCTGAACTCTGGGATCAGGAGATTCCGACCTCGGCACAGACGGCCTGCAGGTCGCCGGTGCACACCTCTTCGGCCGTGACGTAGCCCTCGTCGATGACGCGCTTGACCTCGGCCTTGGTGATCATGAACGGCTCGAGCAGGACGGACTTGACCTTGCGCTTGCCGGTCGGGTCGTCGCTCTCGTCGGTCGCGATCTCGTCCGCGGCGGCCTTGTCGCCCTTGGCGAGCGCGGCGGCCAGCTTGGCGGTGGCCTCCGCCTCTTCCTTGATCGGCTTGAAGACGGTCATGTACTGGTCACCGGCGAGGATGGCCTTGAGGCCGTCCGCGGTGGCGTCCTGGCCGGTCACGGGGACCTTGCCGTTCAGCTTGTACTTCTTCAGCACGGTGATCACCGCGCCGGCGAGGCCGTCGTTCGCGGCGACCACGCCGTCGACCTTGCTGCCGTTGGCGGTGAAGATCTGCTCGAAGGTCGTGCCGCCCTTCTGGTTGTCCCAGTTGTCGATCGGCTGGGACTGGACCAGGTCGAACTTGCCCGAGTCGTACAGCGGCTTGAGCACGTTCTGCTGGCCGTTGTAGAACAGCGTCGCGTTGTTGTCCGTCGGCGCGCCCTCGATCTCGATGATCTTGGCGCCGTCCGGGGCGTCCTTGAGCGCGTCGGCCATGCCCTGGCCCTGCAGCTCGCCGACCTTCACGTTGTCGAACGACACGTAGTAGTCGGAGCTGCCGCCGAGGTTCAGGCGGTCGTAGTCGATGGTGGGGATGCCCTGGGCGTTGGCCTTCTGCGCGACCGTGCCGCCGAGCTCGCTGTTGATCGACGCGATGATCAGGACCTTCACGCCGTCGTTGATCATGCCGTCCGCCAGCGTGCTGAACTTCTGCACGTCGCCCTGGGCGTTCTCGATGTGGGGGTCGAGCCCTTCTGCCCGCAGCGCCGCCTCGAGCATGGGCTTGTCGAAGCCCTCCCAACGCGCGGAGGACGCGGTCTCGGGCAGGATGACGCCGACCGGGACACCTTCGCCCGTCGACGGGCTGCCGGAATCCTGGTCGTCGCTCTGCGGTGACTCCTGGTTGGCACCACACGCCGACACGGCAAGGGTCAGACCCAGCCCCGCGGCGAGGAGAGCAAGCCTTTTACTGCGCATTCAACGGTCCCTTCACGGTCGGTCTGGTGGCGTCACGCCAACCCCAGCCGAAATGTTGCGGTGCACAACATATGCCTGCGAGGCTTTGTGAGGGAAGCCACGAACGGCCCTCACAAGACACAGTTTGGCAACGAACCGGCAATCCAGCGGTCATCGACCCGGAGATCGGCGCAGGCATGCGCACCGGGCACGAAGCGTAGCCGCGCGTGCCCGCGTGCGCGAGAGGACCGTGCCTCCACGAAAGCGATTCACCGGATCGTGGCAGGTACCGGGAAGCCGGTAACCAGCAGGGATGTGCCGCGGCGCCAGCCGACCCGGGCGGCGGGGCACCGATGACACCATCGGGAACACGATTACCGAAAGTTGCGAAACTCCCCACGGGCTTGCCTGCCCTGAACGACGCTTTCGGGACGTCGAGCGTCCCCGAAGCGTCGTTCAGGGCAGTGGCGCGGGGCTACCAGGAGCGCAGGGTTGCGATCCGCTCCTCGAGCTGCTCCACGGTCGCCATCGCCGTCGGCGGGCCGGCACACACGCGGCGCAGCTCGCTGTGGATCATGCCGTGGGGCTTGCCGGTGCGGTGGTGGTACATCGCGACGAGCGTGTTCAACTCCTTGCGCAACCCGGTCAGCCGCTCGGCCACCGACTGTGACCGCGCCTGCGGCGCCGCGGCAGGCGCGGCGTCCGCCGCCTGCCTCGACCGGTCCTCCACCTGCTTGGCCTGGCGCTGCCGCAGCAGCGCCCGCACCTGCTCCGGCTCCAGCAACCCCGGCAGGCCCAGGTACTCCTGCTCCTCGTCCGACCCCGCGAACGCGGCGGTGCCGAACGAGCTGCCGTCGTAGATCACCTGGTCCAGCTCGGCGGACGCCGACAACGAGGTGAACGCCTTCTCCTCCTCGCCGGGCTCGTCCTTCTGCCGGTTGGCGTCCGCGAGCAGCTCGTCGTCCCAGCCGTCCTTCTCCCGGTGCGGCTTGCCGAGGATGTGGTCGCGCTGCGCCTCGAGCTGGCTCGCCAGCTCCAGCAGCACCGGCACGCTCGGCAGGAACACGCTCGCGGTCTCCCCCGGCCGCCGCGCACGCACGAACCGGCCGACGGCCTGCGCGAAGAACAGCGGGGTGGACGCGCTCGTCGCGTACACACCGACCGCCAGCCTCGGCACGTCGACGCCTTCGGAGACCATCCGCACCGCGACCAGCCAGCGGTCGTCGGACTCGGAGAACTCGGCGATCCTGCTGGACGCCTTCGGGTCGTCGGAGAGCACCACGACCGGCTCCCTGCCGGTCAGGTTGGTGATGATCTTCGCGTACGCCTTCGCCGAGATGTGGTCCGAGGCGATCACCAGACCGCCTGCGTCCGGCACGCTCTGCCGCAGCTGCGCGAGCCGCAGGTCGGCGGCCTGCAGCACGGCGGGGATCCACTCGCCCTCCGGGTCGAGCGCGGTCCGCCACGCCCGCGCGGTCTGCTCGCCCGTCATCGGCTCGCCGAGCCGCGCGGTGAACTCCTCGCCCGCGCTGGTCCGCCAGCTCGCCTCACCCGAGTACGCCAGGAAGATCACCGGCCGGACCACGCCGTCGGCCAGCGCGTCGGCGTACCCGTAGGTGTGGTCCGCCTTGCTGCGCATGAACCCGCCCGCGTCCGGTTCGTAGGTCACGAACGGGATCGGCGAGTCGTCACTGCGGAACGGGGTACCGGTCAACGCCACCCTGCGCACCGCGGGCGTGAACGCCTCCCGGATGCCGTCACCCCACGACTTGGCGTCGCCGCCGTGGTGGATCTCGTCGAGGATGACCAGTGTCTTGCGCTGCTCGGTGCGCACCCTGTGCAGCATCGGGTGCGCCGCGACCTGCGCGTACGTGACCGCGACCCCCTGGTAGTCGCTCGCGGTGGCACCCGCCGAGTTCCGGAAGTTCGGGTCGATCGAGATACCGGCGGCCGCCGCCGCGGCGGCCCACTGGTACTTGAGGTGCTCGGTCGGCGTCACGATCGTGATCCGCTCGACCACCCGGTCCGCGAGCAGCTCGGCCGCCAGGCGCAGCCCGAACACCGTCTTGCCCGCACCCGGCGTCGCCACCGCCAGGAAGTCCTGCGGCTTCGTCGTGAGGTACCTGGTGATCGCCCGCCGCTGCCACGCGCGCAGCGGTCGGGAGCCCCCCGCCCGGACCGCCTGCTCCGCCGCCTCTTCTGTCCCCTGCACCGATGTCATTCGTCCGGCAGCTCCTCCCCTGGACGCACTCCTGGCACAACGAAGCCCTCAGCGGGCGACGTTGAGGGCCCGTTGACTCTACCTCCGGCCCGTCGGCGCGTCGCGGCGCGACTCGGTGTCCGACGCGACACGCAGGTCACGATCTCGGGGAGTGTCGCGCCAACCGACAGACGATGGACCATGCTTGACCCTGAGATGAGTCCCCAGCCACAGCACCCAGCGCACGACGCGACGCAGGAGACCGACGTCCTGCCACGTCGCGGACCGCTGCGGCTGCTGAAGCGGACATGGGCCAAGGCCTGGGGTGGCAACCTGTTCTCCGAGGCGGCCGAGGCCGCGTTCTGGCAGGTGCTTTCGCTGCCGCCACTGCTGCTCGGGTTGCTCGGCAGCCTCGGTTACGTCGCGCAGTGGTTCGGCCAGGACGTGATCGACTCGGTCCAGGACTCGATCATCAAGTGGTCCCACACCGCGTTCAGCGACAACGTCGTCGACGACATCATCCAGCCGACGGTCGACGACATACTGCGCCACGGGCGCGGCGAGATCCTCACCTTCGGTTTCCTGCTGTCGCTGTGGGCGGGCTCGTCGGCCATGTCGTCGTTCGTCGACGCGATCACCGTCGCCCACGACCAGTACGGCGTGCGCAACGAGGTGTGGCAGCGGATCTTCGCGCTGCTGCTGTACCTGGCCGCGCTCGTGCTGCTGGTGATCGGGCTGCCGATCCTCGCGCTCGGGCCCGACCTGCTGCCGAAGCTCTTCCCGGTCGCGTGGCGGGGCGAGATCTCGTTCTGGGTCGACACGTTCTACTACCCCGCCCTGGGCATCATGCTCGTACTGGCACTCGCGACGCTCTACAAGCTCGCGTTGCCCAGGAAGCTGCCGTGGCACCGCGGGCTGCCCGGCGCGATGCTCGCGATGGTCGTGTTCCTGCTGTCCAGCATCGGGTTGCGGCTCTACATCTCGTGGATCACCACCACCGGCTACACGTACGGGGCCCTGGCGACGCCGATCGCGTTCCTGTTGTTCGCGTTCTTCATCGGGCTCGCCATCGTCATCGGGGCCTACTTCAACGCGGCCATCCAGGAGATGTGGCCCGCCAGGATGACCCGGCGCCAGCGACGACGGTGGCGCCGCCTGGAGATGACCAGGGTGGCGGCCGCCGAGCCCACGAGTGAGCCCGCGAGTGAGCCCAAGCGTCCGAACGGGCAGGTGGAGGCGCACGAGCCTGCTCGGGAGGGGTGACTCTCGGGGCTGTTGTGCCGCTGGGTCTGCTTGCTCTGGGCGCGCGTTCCATGCCCGGGGTACTTGCTGCTGTGCTCGTTGTCCCACTTGGGTCTTTGGGTGTTTCTCGAGTGTTGGTGTTCGGTGGTGGCGGCGGATTGTACGGGCGGGGCCCGCTGCGCGGGGCTTTGCCCGCTACGCGGGCTTTCGCCCCTGCGGGCGCTGCGCGTTCGCGCGCAGCGCGGCCCGCGTAGCGGGGCCGGTCCTTGATCAACGGAACATTTGGGACATCGGCGGTGCCGTGAATGGGCCATTCAGGGCGCTGGGCGCCGTGAATGTGCCATTGAGGGCATGTCGTGTGCCGTGCACGCGCCTTTCGCGGCGTGCCCGCTTCGCGGGCAGTGAGCTGCGGGCCGAGGGGTGATCAACGGCGCGATCGGAACACCGGCCATGCCCTGAGAGCGCCTTTCGGGACACGCCGCGGGCCTGAACACGGCGCTCGGCACCCCTCAGGAGGGACTCGCGACGAGGGCAAGGCCACTCGGCAGGTGGGTGGCCGCGACTTGTCCACAGGCCGTCGTGCTCGGGGCCTGGACTGTCGGTGCGCTCTGGGAGAATGGTTACCGGGGGCCGGAGGCCACCCCACCTCAGTCGTCGCCGCCTGAGGGGAGGTTGTTGAAGATCTTCTGGCATTCCGGGCAGACCGGGGAACCCGGCTTGGGTGAGCGGGTCACGGGGAAGACCTCGCCGCACAGGGCCACCACCATGGAGCCGGTCACCGCGCTCTCGGCGATCTTGTCCTTGCGGACGTAGTGGAACATCTTCGGCGTGTCGTCACCCGTCGTGTCCTGGGTGTCGACTTCTGGCAACGTCTGCGTACTCACGATGCAATGATGCCCGACCGCCCCCGTGACTCGCTCCGCAAGCTCCGTGAAATGGCGCCGCGCCCGCTCACCTGCTGGCAGGATGCGGCGCATGTTCCAGAAGGTGATGGCCAGCTTCGGCCAGGGCGGCGCGACGGTCGACGCCCGCATCCTCGACCCGCACGTGCGGCCCGGTGGCACGTTGCACGGCGAGGTCATCCTCGTCGGCGGGCAGATCGACCAGGAGGTCGACTCACTGGCGGTGACCCTCCTGGCCAGGGTCGAGCAGGGCGCGGAAGGCGAGACCGCCGACCTGCCCTTCCAGAACGTGCAGCTCGCGGGCCGGGAGCTGGTGCGGGCGGGCACGCAGATCAAGGTGCCGTTCGAGATGCAGATGCCGTGGGAGACTCCGGTCACCACGGTGTTCGGCAAGTACCTCACCGGGATGGCGGTCGGGCTGCAGACGAACCTGAACCTGGCCCGCACCGTGGTCGACCCGCAGGACGTCGACGCGATCCCGATCGAGCCGCTGCCCGCGCAGCACCGGATCCTCGACGCGATGACGCGGATCGGGTTCACGTTCCGGGACGCGAACCTCGTGAAGAACCGGGTCGACGGGGTGGACCAGCAGCTGCCGTTCTTCCAGGAGATCAACTTCGCGCCGTCGCCCGCGTTCGCGAACGTGTTCGACGCACTCGCCATCTCCTTCCTGGCCCGGCCGAGGGACGTGCAGGTGGTGCTGGACGTGCGGAAGCGGGTCCGTGTCCTCAAGGGCGGCGGGCTCGGTGGGCGGGCACAGTCGCGGCTCGGGTCGTTCGTCGTCGAGTACGCGGCGATGGGGCGCACCAACTGGGAACAGCAGATCGAGGGCTGGCTGCGTGAGGTGGCCAAGCCCAGGGCGATCTTCGACTGACCTGCTGGCGGCCACGCCACGGCCGCTCACCTGCGTATCCTGGGCGGACCGCAGTGGAAGGAGCCAACCGTGGTGTGGCTGCTGGTGGCCGTGGTCGCCGTCGTCGTGCTGGTCGTCGTGGCGATCGTGGTGATGTACAACGCGCTGGTCCGGGCCAGGCACAACTACCAGAACGCCTACGCGCAGATCGACGTGCAGCTCACCCGGCGCCACGACCTGATCCCCAACCTCGTCGAGGTCGCCAAGGCCTACATGCGCCACGAGCAGAACACGCTGACCGCCGTGGTCGACGCCCGCGCCGCCGCGGTCCAGGCCCAACAGCGGGCCGCGCCAGCCGACCCTCGGGCGATGGCCGCGCTGGCAGGCGCCGAGAACGCGCTGACCGGCAGCATCGGCCGGTTCTTCCTCGTCAGCGAGAACTACCCCGAGCTCAAGGCGAGCGACAACATGCGCCAGCTCGCCGAGGAGCTCACCTCCGCCGAGAACCGGGTCGCGTTCGCGCGGCAGGCCTACAACGACGCGGTCATGGTGTACCGCAACAAGCAGGACACGTTCCCGTCGAACCTGATCTCGAACATGTTCTCCTTCGGCCCGGCCGCCTACCTGGAACTGGACGACCCGGTGAAGCGCGCGGCCCCGCAGATCTCGTTCGGTCGCGACGAATGAACTTCTTCCAACGGCAGCAGGACGTCCGCAAGTCGTCGCGCCGGCTGGTCGTGCTGTTCGTGGTCGCCGTGCTCACGTTGGTCGTGGTCGTCGACCTGATCGCGTTCTTCCTGCTCGGGCTGTCCGAGCAGCCGACGACGGCGATCCTCGACATCATGATCGGGCTCAGCCTGTTCCTGATCGTCGCGATCGGGCTGACGTCGCTCTTCCGCATGCTGGCGCTCAAGCGCGGCGGCGGTGGCAAGGTCGCGCAGTCGCTCGGCGGCCTGTTCGTGCCTGCGGACACCGCCGACCCACGGCTTCGCAGGCTGCGCAACGTCGTCGAGGAGATGGCGATCGCCTCCGGCACCCCCGTGCCGGAGGTGTACGTGCTGCCGCACGAACCGGGCATCAACGCGTTCGCCGCCGGGTTCACCCCCGCCGACGCCGCGGTCGCGGTCACGCACGGCGCGCTGGAGCGGCTCAACCGCGACGAGTTGCAGGGCGTCATCGCGCACGAGTTCAGCCACGTCGTGAACGGCGACATGCGGCTCAACATCCGGCTGATGGGTGTGCTGTTCGGCATCCTCGGGCTCGCCGTGATCGGCCGGATCCTGATGTCGATCCGCGGTGAGCGCAACCCGCTGCCGCTGATCGGGCTCGTGCTGCTGGTCGTCGGCTACATCGGCGTGTTCTTCGGCAGGCTGATCAAGGCGGCCGTCTCGCGGCAGCGGGAGTACCTCGCCGACGCGTCCGCCGTGCAGTACACCCGCCAGACCGAGGGGCTCGTCGGCGCGCTGAAGAAGATCGGCGGCCTCCCCGAGGGCGCCAAGCTGCGTGACAAGCGGTCCGAGGACGTCAGCCACATGCTGTTCGGCGAGGGCTTCGCGAACTGGTTCGCCACGCACCCGCCCATCGAGCAGCGGATCCGCACCCTCGACCCGGCGTTCGACCCGGCACAGTTCGCGCAGCTCACCTCGGCCTGGCAGGCGCGGCCACCGGACGGCATGCGGGAGGACGAGGCGCTGGGGCTCGCGCCGCCCGGTGAAGGGCCACTGCCGCCGCCGAACGCGGCCATGCCGGTCCAGGCCGCCCACGTCGTCGCGTCGATCGGGACGGTGTCCCAGCAGGCCGCGCACCAGCGGGCAGGCTCCATCATCGCCGCCATCCCGGCGCCGCTGCTGGACCGCGCCCGCCACCCCGACACCGTGTTGCCGCTGGTCCTCGGCCTGCTGATGGCCCAGGACCCCCACGCCCGGGCGACACAGCAGGCGATCGTCGCGAGCCGGTTCGGGCCGTCGGTCGCCGACGCGGCGACGCAGGACGCGCAGACGCTGGCGTCGCTGCACCCGGTGCTGCGGCTGCCGATCGCCGAGCTGGCGTTCCCCGTGCTGCGCAGGCGGCCGCGCCCGCAGCAGGACGCCGTCCTCGCGTGCATCCACGCGCTCGCGCAGGCGGACGGGGTGCTGACCCTGCGCGAGTACTGCCTGTCACGGCTGCTGCACCGCGAGCTGTACGAGTCGGTGCACCACACCTCGCCGTGGGCCGGGCGGCGCGCCCCGCGGCAGGCGGTCGACCAGGCCGTCGCGACGCTGCTCGCGGTGCTCGCGGCGGCGGGTGGCCCCGGCGAGCCGGAGGACGCGTACCGTGCCGGGCTGGCGCAGGTCGTGCCGGGGCAGCCGCTGCCGTTCACGCCGGTGCCGCCGGTCATGCTGGAGAACGTGTGGCCGGTGCTCGACGGGCTCGGCGGGCCGGAGAAGGAGCACCTGGTGACCGGGATGGTGACGGTGATCGGGCACGACGACGTTGCGACCGTGTCGGAGATCGAGCTGCTCCGCACCGTGTGTGCGCTCATCCACTGCCCGCTCCCGCCGCTCGCCGACGCGCGACCGGAGCAGGTCACGCCATGACCGGAAAGGACCACATGCGAGTCACCGAGGAAGTGTCGGCGGCGCGGGCCGACGGCCGTGCGGTGGTGGCACTGGAAAGCACGATCCTGGCGCACGGCCTGCCCCCGGGCCGCAACCGCAAGGTGGCGACCGCGATCGAGGACGCCGTCCGCGCCGCCGGTGCCGTGCCCGCGACGATCGCGGTGCTGGACGGGCAGATCCGCGTCGGCCTCACCGCCGCCGAGCTGGACCGGGTGTGCGCACCGGACGCGGAGCTCGCGAAGCTGTCGGCCCGCGACCTCGGCCCCGCGGTGGCGCTCAACCGCGACGGCGCGACCACGATCGCGAGCACGTCGGTGATCGCGTACGCGGCGGGCATCCCCGTGTTCGGCACCGGTGGTCTCGGCGGTGTGCACCTGCCCCCGCCCGGCGAGATGAAGTCGTGGGACGTGTCTGCCGACCTGGAGGTGCTGGCGACCACCCCGGTCACCGTCGTCTGCTCCGGGGTGAAGTCGGTGCTGGACATCGGCGCCACGATCGAGGTGCTGGAGACCCGGTCCGTGCCGGTGCTCGGCTACCGGACGAACTCTTTCCCCGCGTTCTACCGCCGCGAGTCCCGGTTCCCGGTGCCGTGGCGGGTCGACACCCCGAAGGAGGCCGCGGCCGTGGTCGCGGCGCACCACGCACAGGGCCCCGGTTCCGGTGTGCTGCTGACCAACCCGATCCCCGAGGCCAGCGAGATGGACCGCGGACTGCACGACCGCCTGCTGGCGGAAGGCATGGCGAAGGTCGCGACGGGCGACGTCCGGGGCGGCGACGTCACCCCGGTCCTGCTGGAACACTTCCACACGGCGAGCGGCGGGGTGAGCCTCGACGCGAACGAGGCACTGGTGCTGTCGAACGTCGCCCTGGCCGCGGCGGTCGCGGTCGCCCTCACCCGGCTCTGAACCGCGTTCTGTTCGTTTCGCCGGGGCCCTGCCCGGAAGCCGTGCCCACCCGCCAGACCCACTTCACGTGATCTACACGGAGTCAACCGTCCAGGGCGTGTCCCGAGTACAGTCTCGCGACGACGTCCTCGATCTCCGGCTCCTGCACCGACAGGTCCCGCAACGGCACCGCCCGCGCCAGCCGCGCGACGACCTCGCCCGCGGTCGCGCCCTCCAGCGTCAACGTCACCCGTGTACCCGCCACGCTCTCCACCGCTGCGCCCGGCAGCATCAGCCCCTCCGGCCACGGCGCGTCCAGGTCCGCGACCACCCGCCGCTTCGACCGGTACGTCGCGTGCAGCTGCTCCACCGTCCCGTCGTGCACGACCCGGCCGTGGTCGATCACGACGAGGCGCCTGCACAGCTTCTCGATGTCGGCGAGGTCGTGGGTGGTCAGCACGACCGTCGTGTCGCCGCGTTCGCCGAGCTCGGTGAGGAAACCACGCACGGCCTGCTTGCTCAGCACGTCCAGCCCGATCGTCGGCTCGTCGAGGAACAGCACCTTCGGGCCGTGCAGCAGGGCGGCGGTCAGCTCGCCGCGCATCCGCTGTCCCAGCGAGAGCTGCCGCACCGGGGTGTCCAGAAAGGAGTCCAGGTCGAGCAGCGAGCGGCAGTAGGTCAGCCGCGCCGCGTGGTCGGCGGCCGGGACGCGATAGATGTGACGCAGCAACGTGAACGACTCCGCGAGCGGCAGGTCCCACCACAGCTGCGACCGCTGCCCGAACACCACCCCGATCCGCCGCGCGAGCTGGATGCGCTGCGGCACCGGCGAAAGCCCGCACACCGAAACGCTGCCACCGGACGGCGTGAGCACCCCGGTCATCATCTTCAGCGTGGTCGACTTGCCCGCGCCGTTCGGTCCGATGTAGCCGAGCATCTCGCCCTCGGCGACCGAGAGCGTCACACCGTCCACAGCGGACACCGTGCTCCGCGTTCGACGGAACCGGCCGACCTTCTTGCGTACGGTGAAATCCTTGCGCAGCAACAATGTCTTGATGATGTCACTCACTCCGCAAGCTCCGTTCGGTGAATCATGATCCGGTGCTCCGGTAGTGGCGGACACCCGTGCGCCAGAACAACGCGGCGAGCACGGCGACGGACAAGGCGGTCAGCGGCGAGCACCAGCGCAACCAGTCCGGCACGCCCAGCGGATCCGAGCGGCCGAGCATCGCGAGCGCCGGGAGGTAGGAGACGAACGCGAACCCCAGTCCGTAGGCGAAGAACCGGCGAAACCAGCCGCCGAACACGGTCATCGGGTACGCCGAGACATCCTTGCCGCCGTAGGTGAAGGCGTTCGCGATCTCACCGGTGTCGATCCACCAGAAAGCGACGGTGGCGAAGAAGACGAACACCGCGCCGAAGAACAGCGCCCCCGCGAGCGGCGCCAGCACCACGATCACCCACACCGCGGGCGACCACTCGACGGGCGCGGTCAGCAACGCGACCACGTAGATCGCCGTGCCCTGCACGACCCGGCCCACCCGGCGCGGCGCGAAGTCCATCGCGACCAGCTGCAACAGCGGCGACAGCGGCCGCAGCAGTACCGCGTCGAACAGCCCGGACCGCACGAAGACCCGCAGCCGCTCGACGTTGCCGACCACGAGGTCCGCCACCGGGAACGCGAGCGCCGCGATCCCCACCATCAGCAGCACGTCCCGCCCACCGAACCCGCCGAGACTGTCGTTGACCGAGAACAGCACCCACACGGTGACGAGATCCAGCGACGTGAGCACCGTCGAGAAGAACAGGTCGATCGCGAACGAGAACCGGTACTGCGTCTGACTGCGTATCTGCGCGACCAGCAGCCTGGAGTACGGACTGCCGCGACGCTCGCCTTGCAAGCTCCGCTCACCACGATGTTCGCTCCGCAAGCTCCGCTCACCACGATGTTCGCTCCGCAAGCTCCGCTCACCACGATGTTCGCTCCGCAAGCTCCGCTCACCACGATGTTCGCTCCGCAAGCTCCGCTCAGCCACCCTGCACCACCAACCGCCGCACCGCCCGCCGCTGCACGACCCGGCCCAGCGCGACCAGCGCAAGCACCCACGCGGCCTGTCCCGCCACCAGCAGCAGCCCGTGCCCGGCACCGCCGCGCTCGACCAGCACGTCCAGCGGCGCTTGCAGCAGCGACGGGAACGGGGTGCCCACCCACAGCGCCACCACCAGCCAGTCCGGCAGCACGGTCACCGGGAAGTACAGCCCGCTGCCCGCGCCGGACGCGACCACCCACACCATCTGCGCACCACGCACGTCCAGCAGCCAGAACGCGCTCAGCGCCACCAGGTACCGGCACGCGGAACACACCAGCACCGCCAGCAGCACCGACACCGCGAACAGCGGGTAGGTCCACGCGTGCGCGGGCAGGTAGAAGTCGAACGCCAGCAGGCCGACCACCACCGGCACCACGAACCGGGTCAGCATCGCGTGCCCGGCCCGGCCCACGTCGGCGGCGACGAACGCGGCCATCAGGTCCACCGGCCGCAGCAGGTCGGCGACCACCTGCCCGGTCCGCACCCGCTCCGGCAGCTCCTGCTGCCCCCAGTAGTTGACGACCGCCAGCAGCCCCTGCCCCACCCACACGAACGTGACCAGCCGGGCCGGGTCGTAGCCCGCCATCGTCCCGGTCACGGCCGCCACGGACAGCAACGTGTAGCAGCGGACGAAACCGAAGACGGTGTTGGTGAACGCGCCCGCGAACGTCGCCTGGCGGTAGGTGGCGTACCGCCGGAACTCCGCCCCCGCGAGCGCGGCGAGCACCCGGACGCCACTGGTCGAGGCCACGCGGGCTAGCCTCCGATCCTGTTCGTCCTGGGACGTGGTGATGGGAGCGGCGTGGGCATCGTGGTCGTTGGCGACGTCGCGTTGGACGTGGTCGCCACTCATGCCGGATCGATCGTGCACGGCGGCGACGCCAGGGCGAGGATCGCGCTCACGACCGGCGGAGCGGGCGCGAACACCGCCGCGTGGCTCGCGTACAGCGACGTCGAGGCGGTCCTGGTGGCTCGGGTGGGCGACGACGTGGCTGGGCGGCGCGCATCCGAGGAGCTAACCACCACCGGGGTGCGGTGCGCATTCACAATTGACCCCGGCGCCGCGACCTGCACCGTCGTGGTCCTGGTCGACGGCGACGGGCAGCGCAGCATGCTGCCCGACCGCGGCGCAGGCAAGCACCTCGCCGCCACCGACCTCGACCCCGCGCTGCTGCGCGACGCGGAACACCTGCACCTGTCCGGCTACGTGCTGCTCGACGAGGAGACCCGCGAAGCCGGCCTCGCGATGCTGGCCGCCGCACACGACGCGGGCCTGACCACGTCCGTCGACCCGCAGGCGGCGGCACTGATCACCGACCCTGCGCGGTTCCTCGACGAACTGCGGGACGTGGACGTGCTGCTGCCGAACCTGGACGAGCTGGCCGCCCTGACCGGCTCCCGCGACCCGGCGAGCGCGGCGACGCTGCTCGGCACGGTCGGCACGGTCGCCGTCACCACGGGCCCCGCAGGCGCGAGCTGGGTCGACAAGGACGGCATCGTGTCCGTGCCCGCGGCACCGGGCGACTGCGTGGACTCCACCGGCGCGGGCGACGCGTTCGACGCCGGGCTGCTGTCCGCGCTGCTCGACGGCAAGCCCCCGCGGGAGTGTCTGCTGGCAGGCGTCCACCTCGGTGCCATGGCGGTGAGCAGGGTGGGCGCGCAGCCCGGCCCCCTCAGCCCTCGATGATCGGGTGGTCCCGCTTCTCCAGCGCCATCGGCGTCGGCTCGTAGCGGTTGACCTGCTCGGACCTGCGCGGTGGCCGGTCGTTCGCGATCAGCACGGCGATCCACGGCAGCGGGATCGACAGCAGCACGAACCCCAGCGCGAGCCACCACGTCTCGTAGAAGATGCCTGCCAGCACCAGGCATGGCATGCGCAGCAGCATCATGATCAGGTACTTGCGTTTGCGCGCGGCGTACTCATCCTCGTACGACGGCGCGGCCTCGGTGATGAGAACCGGGGTGTCGTCCCGCTCGGACTTCACGACACCACCTCCAGACACCCATCGTCCCACCTTCCGGCCCCGATTGCGCCATCCGGGTAGAAGTGCGTTGTGCGCAGGGCGAAAGCCGGTATGAAGGTCTCATGACCTTGAGCGGGTTCGAGACCCCACTGGATCATCTCCAGCAGTGGCGCGAGAGCCCGCTGGAGCGGTTGCGGCACACGGTCACCGAGGCCAACCTCGCACGGCACCTCGGCCCGGAACCGGCCAGGGTGCTGGACGTGGCGGGCGGCAACGGCATGGCGGCGGTCCGGCTCGCGGCGGCCGGCCACGAGGTGACGGTGCTCGACCCGGCCGGCGCCATGCTGCGGGCCGCGATCCACGCCGCGGAGGCACACGAGGTGGCCGACCGGCTGCACGTGGTCCAGGCCGCGGCCCACGACGCGCCAGAGGTGTTCACCGACCACGACTTCGACCTCGTGCTGTGCCACAACCTGTTGCACTACGCCGAGTCACCGGACGAGCGCATGGCGGTGCTGAGGGCGATCACGGCCCCGCTGCGGCCCGACGGGCTGCTGTCGGTGGTCGGGCCCAACGAGGACTTCGGCCCGGCACAGGTGGTCGTGCGCGACCGCGCACCGGCGCTCGCGCTGCGCGACCTCGACGGCGGCGCCGACGAGTGGTCCACCCCCGGCACCGTCGGCGAGGTCGTGGCGACCCTCGCCGAACTGGGCATGGCGGAGATCGTCCGCTACGGCGTGCGGTGCGTGAGCGACCTCGTCACCGAGGAGGACGCGGCCGACCCGGCGTTCATGGCGGACCTGGAGCGGCTGGAGCTGGCGCTGTCCGACCGCATGCCGCACCTGCTGACCGCGCGGTACTACCACCTGATCGCCCGGCGCTGACGATGCTTTGACACCATCACCGCCGTGCGCGCGGTGGTGGCGAGGGTGTTGTCGGCGAGTGTGACCGTCGACGGGTCCGTGGTCGGCGAGATCAAGGAACCGGGCCTGCTGGTCCTGCTCGGCGTCGCCGACGGGGACACGACCGCCCAAGCCGACACGATGGCCCGCAAACTGCACGAACTGCGCGTTCTGCGTGACGAACAGTCGTGCGCGACGACGGGCGCCCCCCTGCTCGTCGTGAGCCAGTTCACATTGTACGGCGACACCCGCAAGGGCCGCCGTCCGTCGTGGACACACGCCGCCCGACCGGAGGTCGCCGAGCCGCTCGTCGACGCCGTCGTCGCCGGGTTGCGCGCCAGGGGCGCACATGTGGAGACCGGCCGGTTTCGCGCGGCCATGACCGTCGCCTCGGAGAACGACGGGCCATTCACCGTCATCGTCGAGATCTGAGCCCTCTCCGCCTCTCAGGAAAACCTCAGCATTGGTAGAGCAACCAGTGTGGCGGGGCTGACGTCATCCAGTTGGGATCTCGGGAACGAATCGAGACCCAACGGCGTTTTCCAGAGTGTCCAGCCACCGAACGCGAACCACCGCCAGGCGGCTCACCGGACACATGGCCGGTGTGTGACACAGGACACACCAGCCCGCGAAAGGGGGAGGGAGAGCATGACGGTCCCACAGCAACGCGAGCCGGAGCCCAGCGAGATCGACCTCGATGCCCAGGGTCCCGCGGCCGACCTGGTCCGCGTGTACCTCAACGGCATCGGCCGGACCGCACTGTTGACCGCGGCTCAGGAGGTCGAGCTCGCCAAGCGCATCGAAGCGGGTGTGTTCGCGCAACACATGCTCGATACCGCCGACAAGCTCGACAGTACGCGCCGAGCCGAGCTGCGTCAGCTCGTCAGCGACGGCCACGTGGCGAAGAACCACCTGCTGGAGGCCAACCTCCGGCTCGTCGTGTCACTCGCCAAGCGGTACACCGGCCGCGGCATGCCGCTGCTGGACCTGATCCAGGAAGGCAACCTGGGCCTGATCCGCGCCGTCGAGAAGTTCGACTACACCAAGGGCTTCAAGTTCTCCACGTACGCCACGTGGTGGATCCGGCAGGCCATCACCCGCGGCATGGCGGACCAGAGCAGGACCATCCGCCTCCCCGTCCACCTGGTCGAGCAGGTCAACAAGCTGGCCCGCATCAAGCGCGACCTGCACCAGCAACTCGGCCGCGAAGCCACCCACGACGAGCTGGCGAAGGAAGTGGGCCTCACCCCCGAGAAGGTGGCGGACCTCCTCGACCACGCCCGCGACCCGGTGAGCCTCGACATGCCCGTCGGCTCCGAGGAAGACGCACCACTCGGCGACTTCATCGAAGACGGCGAAGCCACCGACGCCGAAAGCGCCGTCATCTCCGGCCTGCTCCACGACGACCTGCGCAGGGTCCTGGCCACCCTCGACGAACGCGAACAGTCGGTCATCCGTCTCCGCTACGGCCTCGACGACGGACAACCCCACACCCTCGACCAGATCGGCAAGCGCTTCGGCCTCTCCCGCGAACGCGTCCGCCAGATCGAACGAGAGGTCATGTCCAAGCTCCGCCAAGGCGAACGAGCCGAGAAGTTGCGCGCCTACGCGAGCTGAGCAACCAATTCCGCATCGAGTCCGTCCAGGATGCAGGAACCCATTGACACGTGACGCACACCACGGCACGGTCTAGGGACCGGACTACGCGATGCGGATGGCCAATCACCATTCGTAGTCGCCATCCAACGGGAGGTCGGGACGGCCGGGGGCCGCCCCGGCCTCTCGGCTTCGGCCCGCCTGTTCGCGGAGAGCGCTCACCGGGGCGCCTTCGACGACGACGCTGGGGGGCCGAGCCCCCCAAACCCCCCACGGTGCGGTCTGTGCCTGACCCAGCGTGGCTATCTTTCGCGCTTCGGCGCTTCGCGCCTTGCGGTGCCCCGCGCTTCGCCTCCTTGCTTCGCGCCACGGCGCTTTGCGCTTCGGCGCCTTCGCGCTTTCGCGCCTTGCGGTGCCCCGCGCCTTGCGCTTCGCGCCGTCCGGCGAGCACCCAGCCCTGTCAGAACGGTCTGGGCAGCGAGCAACACCACAGTCCAGGGCCTGTCCGGGGCGCGGTAACGTCAGGGGATCCCGCCACCGACACAGGAGTCCCCAAGGTGACCGCGACCTTCGAGTACACCGAAGCCCTTCCGCTCGGCCCCGACAACACCACCGAATACCGGCTGGTCACCGCCGACGGGGTGCGGCTGATCGAGGCCGCGGGCCGGAAGTTCCTCGAAGTGTCGCCCAGCGCGCTCACCGCGCTCGCCAAGGAAGCCATCCGGGACATCCAGCACCTCCTGCGGCCGGGCCACCTCTCGCAGCTACGGGCGATCGTCGACGACCCGGAGGCCAGCGGGAACGACCGCTTCGTCGCCATGGACCTCCTGCGCAACGCCTGCATCTCCGCGGGCGGCGTGCTCCCCATGTGCCAGGACACCGGCACCGCGATCGTCATCGGCAAACGCACCGAGACGGTGCTCACCGGCGGCACCGACGAGGCCGCGCTCGCCAGGGGCGTCTTCGAGGCCTACCAGGAGCTGAACCTGCGCTACTCACAGTTGGCGCCACTGAGCTTCTGGGACGAACGCAACACCGGCACCAACCTGCCCGCCCAGCTGGAGCTGTACCACAAGGACGGCGACAAGCCCGAGTACGAGTTCCTCTTCATGGCCAAGGGTGGCGGCAGCGCCAACAAGACCTTCCTGTACCAGGAAACCAAGGCCCTCCTGAACCCCACGCGCCTCGCGAAGTTCCTCGACGAGAAGCTCCGCGGCCTCGGCACCGCCGCGTGCCCGCCCTACCACCTCGCGATCGTCGTCGGCGGCACCTCCGCCGAGAACACCCTCAAGGTCGCCAAGCTCGCCTCCGCCCGCTACCTCGACAACCTCCCCGGCGAAGGCTCCTCCGGCGGCCACGCCTTCCGGGACACCGACCTCGAGCAGCAGGTGCTCGAGATGACCCGCCAGTTCGGCATCGGCGCACAGTTCGGCGGCAAGTACTTCTGCCACGACGTGCGCGTCATCCGGCTCCCCCGCCACGGCGCGTCCTGCCCCGTCGGCATCGCCGTGTCCTGCTCAGCCGACCGGCAGGCCAAAGCCAGGATCACCGCGGACGGTGTGTTCATCGAGCAGCTCGAACGCGACCCCGCGCGGTTCCTGCCCGACACCACCGACGACGAGCTGACCGACGAGGTCGTGCGGATCGACCTCACCCGGCCCATGGACGAGATCCGCGCGACCCTCTCGGCGCTGCCCGTCAAGACACGCCTGTCGCTCACCGGGCCGCTGGTCGTGGCCAGGGACATCGCGCACGCCAAGATCAAGGAACGCCTCGACGCCGGCGAGCCCATGCCCGGCTACCTGCGCCACCACCCCGTCTACTACGCGGGCCCGGCCAAGACGCCAGAGGGCTACGCGTCCGGCTCGTTCGGGCCCACCACGGCCGGGCGCATGGACTCCTACGTCGAACAGTTCCAGGCCGCGGGCGGCTCACTCGTCATGCTCGCCAAGGGGAACCGGTCCCGCCAGGTGACCGAAGCCTGCCAGTCACACGGCGGGTTCTACCTCGGCTCGATCGGCGGGCCCGCCGCCCGGCTCGCGCAGGACTGCATCAAGAAGGTCGACGTCCTCGAATACCCCGAACTCGGCATGGAAGCCGTGTGGAAGATCGAGGTCGAGGACTTCCCCGCGTTCATCGTGGTCGACGACAAGGGCAACGACTTCTTCGCGGGCACCTCGCAGCCCACCCTGCAGATCGCGTTCCGCCGCTAGACGACTGATTCCATGAAGATCATGTGAAGTGGCTCGGGCGTACGAACCGTCATCGGCACGACCCCCATACCCCTGCGGGCGCCCGACGGGGCTGGGCCGATGCCGTGAAGGCGCACGGCACAACCAGTGCCGTCAATGGGCCATTCAGGACGCCCAGCGCCCTGAACGCGCCTTTCAGGGCATTACCCGCGCCGTCAACTTTCACAAGGGCGTGTCACTGGTCAGCGGCCGGTCGACAGCAGGACCTTCCGGTCCCGCAACGGCTGGTCGAGCGTGACCGCCACCGGCTTCGGCGTCATCACCGACGTGCAGATGCTGTCGTCGGGACGGCCGCCCGGCGTCTGGTCCAGCGGTCGCAGCATGATCTTCACCGCGTCGGCGGACTGGTCGATCAGCACGGCCTCCGCGCCGCTGCAGCCGCTGCTCGCGAACGCGATCACTTCCAGGGTGAAGCCGTCCTCGTGCA
This sequence comes from Actinophytocola glycyrrhizae, assembly GCF_042653545.1. Classification (NCBI taxonomy): domain Bacteria; kingdom Bacillati; phylum Actinomycetota; class Actinomycetes; order Pseudonocardiales; family Pseudonocardiaceae; genus Actinophytocola; species Actinophytocola glycyrrhizae. The sequence continues at coordinate 614,875 of NZ_JBHSIS010000022.1, read as the reverse complement.
CCCATGCCTTGTCGCCGTACTCCCGGTAGTACTCCGGCAGGGCCGACGCGTCGACCTGCGACACCGGCACCTCGGTCAGCCCGGGCGGCGCCACCGGACCGTCCGGCCCGATGGTCACCTTCGGCTCGCCATCCGAGGGGTCCTGGGGCTTGCCGGACGACGGTGGCCGCGGGGTGGCGACGTCCGACGGCGTCGGTGGCTCGGGCGGCGTCTTCGACGGGCGCTCCTCGGACGTCGTGGTCGTCGTGGTCTGGTCGGCCGCGGCGGGACTGGACGCGTCCCCGCACCCGGCCAGCAGGCCCAGCGCGAGTGCCGCGGTCACGGTGGTCAGCAATGCCCTCATGGGGAAAGGACGGTAACCGCCGGTTCCCAGGTTGCACGAGACGGTGCCCGGTCGCGCGGGGGCATCGCGCGACCGGGCACCAGGGAGGAAGGCCGGCTGTCCCTCATGCCTTGCGCTGCTCGGTCCTCAGCACCACCGTGCGGTCATCCAGCGGCGCGTCCAGCTCCGTGGTGATCTTCGGGTAACGCAGGTCCATCGTGCAGGACTTCGGCTCCGCCGGCTGCGTCTCCACCATCAGCACCACGACCCGAGCCTCGGTCTGCTCCGGTATCTCGACACTCGCCCGGCCGCAGCCGCCCTCCTGGGCGACCACGCCGAGGGACATCCCGTCGTCCTCGGTCCACACCATCTGTGGGTAGCTCTCCGGCAACTGGGAGTCGTCGATCTGCGATTTCGCGACCGCATCGCCACCGGCGGGGGGTGTCCGCGCCGGCTGGCGGTCAGGTGTGGTGGATTCCGACGTCGCCGTGGTCTCGGTCGTGCCGGTACGCGGCTCCTGGCTCTCTTGCGTGGTGGCGCAAGCGCTCGCGAGCAAGAGCAGAACACCTGCGCCAACAACGGTTCCTAGGCGTTTCATGTGCAGAGGACGGGACCGCGGGCGACAGCGGTTGCACACCGTCGGGCAAAACCTACTTTCGTAGGAAGGTCGCCGACCGGAGCCTGCGTGGCCCGCTGTCCAGCCGCGATGGCGGCGGCCCGACCCGCACCCGTGCGCCGACCGCCTGCGCGCCCGCCGGCGCGGCCAGGATCGGCTCCAGCGCCAGCCACCGCACCTGCGGCACGTCCTCGGCGAGTGCCGCCACCCGCAGCACCAGGTCGGCCAGCGCGTCCAGGTCGGCGGGTTCGCCGCCCCGGTAGCCGGTGAGCAGCGGCGCCGCCTTCGGTGCGCGGACCAGCGCGGCGGCGTCGACGTCGGTCAGCGGCACCGCGCGGTAGGCACGGTCGCCGAGCAGGTCGGAAACCACGCCGGACAGTCCGAACGAGACGATCGTGCCGAACGACGGGTCGTCGCGCAGACCGATCGCACAGCCGATCCCCCTGCGCGCCATGCGTTGCACGTACACGTCGGCGACCTCGGCCAGCTCGGCGAGGTCGGCGAACGCGGCACGCACGGCCTCCGCCGTCGCCAGGTCGAGCCGCACCCCCTCCAGGTCGGGACGCCGCCACCACCGCTCACCGGTGGCCTTCACCGCCACGGGATAACCCAGCTCCTCCGCGGCGGCGACCGCCTCGTCGGCCGACGTGACCGCCCGGTGCTCGGCGATCTCGATGCCATAGCAGGACAGCAGGCGCACGGACTCGGCGTCGGTCAGCTCGACGAGCCCCTCGTCCGCACCGGACAGCCGGGACAGCACCAGTTCCCGCGCGCCGTCGACGTCCATGTTCTCCGGCCGCACCAGCTCACCCTGCGGCCTGGACCGCCACGCCGCGTACCTGGTCGCGCGGGCCAGCGCGAGCACCGCACGTTCCGGGCTCGGGTAGGACGGGATCGAGCCGCGGGCTGGTGAACCGTCGCCGCCCCGCACCGCCAGCTCGGCCGGGATGCCTTCCGTGGCGAGGAACGTGGACACGATCGGCTTGCTGCCGCCCTCCTCGGCCGCAGCGTCCCGCAGCGCCCGCGCGTACTCCGCGCCAGGGATCGACAGCGGCGGCACGAACACCACGACGAGCGCGTCCACCTCGTCACTGCGCAGGCGCTCGCGGACCGCGTCGGCGAGCACGTCCGGGCCGGCGGACGCGCCCACGTCCACCGGCCCGGCCGCCAGCTCCAGGCCCTGCCCCAGTGCCGCGTCGGCGGCGAGCACCCCGATCGCGGACGAGTTGCCGACCACCGCGACCCGGCCACCGCGCGGCAGCGGCTGGTGCGCGAGCAGGATGGCGGTGTCGAAGAGCTGCGCGATCGACTCGACCCGGATCACACCGGCCTGCTCGAACAGTGCCTGCACGCTGGCGTCGTCGACCGCGACCGACGTCGCGGCCAGCGCGGGCACCACCGCGTTGCGGCCCGACTTCACCGCCACGATCGGCTTGACCCGGCCGAGCCTGCGGGCGAGCCGGGCGAACTTGCGCGGGTTGCCGAACGACTCCAGGTACAGCAGCACCACGTCGGTCGCCGGGTCGGTCTCCCAGTACTGCAGCAGGTCGTTGCCGGAGACGTCGGCGCGGTTGCCCGCCGACACGAACGTCGAAAGGCCAAGCCCGCGGGCCGCCGCGTCGGCGAGGATCGCGGTGCCGAGCGCGCCGGACTGGCTGAAGAACCCGCTGCGGCCGCGGCCGGGCAGCTTCGGCGCGAGCGTCGCGTTGAGGCGCACCGCGGGGTCGGTGTTGACCACGCCGAGCGCGTTGGGCCCGACGACCCGCATGCCGTGCGCCCTGGCCTCGGTGACCATCCTGCGCTCGGCGCCCTCGCCGTCCGGGCCTGCGTCGCTGAAGCCCGACGAGATCACCACGAGCGCCTTGACCCCCTTGGCCAGGCAGGCGTCCATCACCTCGTCCATGTGCTCGGCGGGCACCGCCACCACCGCGAGGTCGACGGGGTCGGGGATGTCGAGCACGCTCGCGTAGGCGCGCACACCGCGCACCGACCGGTGCTCGGCGTTCACCGGGAAGACGGGCCCGGCGAAGTCGGCGCGCAGCAGGTTCCCGAGCACCGCGTAGCCGATCTTGTCCGGGTCGGTGGAGGCGCCGATCAACGCGACCGACCTCGGGTGCAGCAGGTTGTGCACGCTGCGTGCCTCCGCCGCCTGCTCCCTGGACCTGGCGACGGCGACGGACTCCTCGGTCGGGTCGATGGCGAACTCCAGGTGGAAGACGCCCTCCTCCATCTCGCGGGTGACCTGGTAGCCCGCGGCGCGGAACACGCGCAGCATGGCCGAGTTCTCGGCGAGCACCTCGGCGACGAACCGCTCGATGCCGCTCTCCCGCGCCGCGGCGGCGAGGTGCTCCAGCAGGATCGGCCCGAGACCGCGGCTCTGGTGCCGGTCCTCGACGACGAACGCGACCTCGGCGGAGGGCCCGTGGTCGATGCGCTCGTAGCGGGCTACCGCGACGATGTCGTCGCCGAGCAGCGCGACGAACGCGACCCGGTCGTGGTGGTCGACGGTGGTGAACCGGGTCAGGTCGCGCGGCGGGATCTGCGGGTAGGCGCCGAAGTACCGCAGGTAGCGGGTGCGCACGGACATGCGGCCGTGGAAGGCGAGCAGCGCGTCGGCGTCGCTCGGCACGATCGGCCGCAGGTGCACGGTGCCGCCGTCGGCGAGCACCACGTCGGCCTCCCAGGCCCTGGGATAGTCGAACGGGTCCTGCTGGTCGGCGGCCATGGCTCAGTCTCTCGGATCGTCGGGGTCGAGGCCGTGCAGCGGGAACACCGCGCGCCGGACCTCCTTGATGACGCTGTCGACCCGCTCGCCGTCCTCGCCGTCCCACGGCTCGAAGTCCACGCTCCTGCCGTCGCTCATGGTGAGCGGCAGTTCGGCGGTCGGCGCGATCTTGTCGACGAAGCGGGTCCACTCGCTGGGCAGGGTGGTGCCCGCGGCGACGTCCCGGTCGAGCACGGTCGCGATCAGGTGGGTCCACGACCTCGGCACCACCCGCAGGAGCGCGTAGCCGCCCCCGCCCGCGGCGAGCCAGTTGCCGCCCGCGTACTGCTCCGCGAGTGTGCGCACGGTCCGGTAGATCGCGCGGTGCCCGTCGACGGACAGCGACAGCGAGGCGAGCGGGTCCTCGTGGTGGGTGTCCACACCGCACTGGCTGACCAGCAGCTGCGGCCGGAACTCCGCCAGCAGCGACGGGACGACCGCGTGGAAGGCCCGCAGCCAGGCGCCGTCGCCGGTGTTGGGCGGCAGGGGCACGTTCACCGCGCTGCCCGGCGCGTTCGGCCCACCGGTCTCGTCGGCGAACCCGGTGCCGGGGAAGAGCGTCAGCGGGTTCTGGTGCAGGGAGATCGTGAGCACGCGGGGGTCGTCGTAGAAGGCGGCCTGCACCCCGTCGCCGTGGTGGACGTCGGTGTCGAGGTACGCGATGCGCTCGTACCCGTTGTCCAGCAACCACGAGATGGCGACGGCGAGGTCGTTGTAGACGCAGAAGCCGTGGGCGTGGTCACGCATCGCGTGGTGCAGCCCGCCCGCGATGCCGACCGCCCGCTTGGTTGCCCCGCTCGCGATCTGCCGCGCCGCGAGCAGCGAGGAGCCGACCACGCGGGCCGATGCCTCGTGCATGTTGTCGAACACGGGGTTGTCCGAGGTGCCCAGACCGTGCCCGACGTCCCAGCCGGCCATCGGCGCCTCCCGCACGGCGGCGAGGTAGCCGGCGTCGTGGATCCGCTCGATCTCGGCGTCGGTGGCCTCCTGCGGGACGAGCAGCTCGACCCCGTCGAGCACCCCGAGCGTGGCGGCGAGCCGCATGGTCAGATCGAGCCTGATCGGATGCAGCGGATGCTCACCGCCGAGGTCGTAACCGAGCAAGGCGGAGTCCCACACGACCGAACCAGGCAAGCCCATGCCACAACCCTATCGAGACGAGGTGGCCCCAGCCCGTCGCCGGAGCGCACTGTATTCTGTATACAGGCTTGTCAGCCCGGTGCGTCACCCGTGTCCACGGGCCGGTCCGGGTCCCCGCTCCATTCGGACCACGACCCGGCGTACAGCGCGGCGTCGTCCCCCAGCCCGGCCACTTCGAGTGCGAGCAGCACCGACGTGGCGGTCACGCCGGACCCGCAGTAGGCGCCGACGGGCCGGTCACCGCGAACACCGAGTTCGGCGAAGCGGGCGGCCAGCTCCCCTGGCGTGCGCCAGCGGCCGTCCTCCCCCGTGTGGGCCGCGAACGGCGCGTTCACCGCACCCGGCACGTGCCCGGCCTTCCGGTCGACCGGCTCCACGTCGCCCCGGTACCGCTCCGGCGCGCGAGCGTCCAGCAGCAGACCGGTGCGCGCCAGCTCGGCCGCACCGTCGGCGTCGAGGACCGGCAGCTGTCCGGGCCGGACGGTGACATCGCCCTCGGGGTGCACCGGCACGTCGGTGGTGACCGGACGGCCCTCCGCCTGCCATGCGGCGAACCCGCCGTCGAGCACGCGGACCCGGTCGTGGCCCGCCCAGCGCAGCAGCCACCACAGGCGGGCGGCGATCGAGCCGTTGTCCGCGTCGTAGCCGACGACCGGGTGGCCGTCCCGCACCCCGGCCGTCCGCAGCGCCCGCTGCAGTTCCGCCCGCGACGGCAGCGGGTGCCTGCCGCCGGGCCCCGGCGGTGCCGCGAGCTCGGTGTCCAGGTCGAGGAACACGGCACCGGGCAGGTGCCCCCTGTCGTAGTCCTCGCGGCCGGGTGGGCCGCCGAGCCGCCAGCGCACGTCCAGGAGCGTCGGCGGCGCGGCCGCCGACAGCGACGCGGCGAGGTCGGTGCACGACACCAGTGGAGAAGTCACCCGGCTATTCTCCACACACCCGACCTGCCATGCCGTGTCCCGCAGCGGGCAACTGCTCACTGCCCGTGACCGCCAGACTGCTCCACCCGGACGAGCGACTAGCATGGTTTACGACGAAGGGGAACGGCGTGAACGAGCTCATCGACACCACCGAGATGTACCTCAAGACGATCTACGAGCTCGAGGAGGAGGGCGTCGTCCCGCTGCGCGCCAGGCTCGCCGAGCGCCTCGGCCAGAGCGGTCCGACCGTGAGTCAGACCGTCGGCCGGATGGAACGGGACGGCCTGGTCGTCGTCGCGGGCGACCGGCACCTCGAACTCACCGATCACGGCCGCGCGCTGGCCGTCACGGTGATGCGCAAGCACCGGCTCGCCGAACGTCTCCTCGTCGACGTCATCGGCCTGGAGTGGGAGCACGTCCACAGTGAGGCGTGCCGCTGGGAGCACGTGATGAGCGAGGCGGTCGAGCGCAAGCTGGTGAAGCTGCTCGGCCACCCGACCACCTCGCCGTACGGCAACCCGATCCCGGGCCTGGACAAGCTGGGCGAGGGCGAGCCGGCCCCGCCGGTCGAGGCCGGTCTGGTCCGCATGGACGACGTCGCCCGCCGCGGTGGCGGCAAGGTCGAGGTCCGCCGCATCGCCGAGCACGTGCAGCTCGACCCCGACCTCATGGCCGAGCTCAAGCAGGTCGGCGTCATCCCCGGTCAGACCGTGCAGGTCGGTCCGTCCAAAGGCGACGGTCACACGATCGAGGTCAGCGGCGAACACAGCTCGGCGCTGGTCGCCCCGACCGTGCTGCACGCCGTGCTCGCCCGCGCGAAGTAGGCGGCCCCGGCCACCGTGACCACCACCAACGAGCGTGGCGCCGCCGACGCGCGCAGCAACACGCCCCCCGACAGTGTCCCCACCAACAGCGCACACACCGACGGTGAGCCCGCGGTGGGCGGCGGCACGTCCGTGCTCGGCACGGCCACGCACAACGTGCCTGCCCGCGCGGCCGCCGAGTTCGAACGCCTCCACGGCCGCCCGCCCGCCGGGGTGTGGTCGGCACCGGGCCGCGTCAACCTGATCGGCGAGCACACCGACTACAACGACGGCTTCGTGCTGCCGTTCGCGTTGCCCTACCGCATCGCGGTGGCCGCGGCGCCCCGCGCCGACGGCACGCTGGCCGTCACCACCGTCGGCGACGACGGCAGGCCCCAGCAGGCCGGGCCCGTGACCATCGCCGACCTGGCGCCAGGGTCGGTCGAGGGCTGGGCCGCGTACCCGTCCGGTGTCACGTGGGTGCTGCGCGACGAGGGCTTCGGCGGCGGTGCCGACCTCGTCATCGCGGGCGACGTGCCCGCGGGTGCCGGTCTGTCCTCCTCTCATGCCTTGCAGTGCGCGACGGCGCTGGCGTTGCTCGGGCTGGCCGGGGTGGAACTGGACGAGCCGGACGCGCCGAGCCGCGCGACGGTCGCGAGGTGGGTGCAGCGGTCGGAGAACGACTACGTCGGCGTCCCGACCGGCCTGCTCGACCAGACCGCGTCACTCTCGTGCGTTGCCGACCACGTGCTTTTCCTCGATGTGCGCTCCGGTGAGATGGAGCAGGTTCCGTTCGACGCCTCCTCTGCTGGTCTTGCCGTGCTCGTCATCGACACGAAGGCGAAGCACTCGCACAGCGACTCCGGTTACCGCGAGCGCCGCGCGGGCTGCGAACGCGCCGCGGCGCTGCTCGGGCTGCGCGCCCTGCGGGACGTCACCGAGTCCGGGCTCGACGACGCACTCGCCCGGCTGCCGGAGGAGCTTCGCCCGCTGGTTCGCCACGTGGTCACCGAGAACGCCCGCGTGGAGCGCACGGTCGAGCACCTGCGCGCGGGCCGGATCGCCGACATCGGCGACCTGCTGACCGCGTCCCACGCCAGCATGCGCGACGACTACCGCATCTCGTGCCCGGAACTGGACGTCGCGGTGGACACGGCACTCGCCGCGGGCGCGCTGGGTGCCAGGATGACCGGCGGCGGCTTCGGCGGGTCCGCGATCGCACTGGTCGCCGCCGCCGAGGTCGAAGCGGTCGGCAGGAAGGTGCTGGCGGCGTTCGCCGAGCGCGGCCTGACCGCGCCGGGCCTGTTCACGGCGGCGCCCTCCCCCGGCGCGGGCCGGGACAACTGAGCTTTCTCGGATTTCTCGCAGACGAAACGGAGACTGTGGTGAAGCTGCTCGTGACGGGCGGGGCGGGATATGTCGGCAGTGTGTGCGCCGCCCGGTTGCTGAAGGCGGGCCACGAGGTCGTCGTGCTGGACGACCTGTCGACCGGCCACGCCGACGCGGTGCCCGACGGCTGCCGGTTCGTCAGGGCGGACCTGGCCGAAGCCGCGGGCGACCTGCTTGCCGAGGGTTTCGACGGCGTGCTCCACTTCGCGGCCAAGTCACTGGTCGCCGAGTCCATGCAGGACCCCAGGAAGTACTGGGACGGCAATGTGCTCACCTCTCTTCGTCTGCTCGAGGCCGTGCGCGTCTCGGGGACGCCCCGGCTGGTGTTCTCGTCCACGGCCGCCGTGTACGGGCAGGCCGAGGTGGTCCCGATCGTCGAGACCGCACCGACGCGGCCGACCAACACCTACGGCGCCACCAAGCTCGCCATCGACCACGCCATCACCTCCTACGCGCAGGCGCACGGGCTCGGTGCCGTGAGCCTGCGGTACTTCAACGTGGCGGGCGCGTGGGGCGGCTACGGCGAGCGCCACACCACCGAAACCCATCTCATCCCGCTCGTGCTGCAGGTGGCTCTCGGCCAACGCGCGGCGATCCACGTGTACGGCGAGGACTACCCCACCGCCGACGGCACCTGTGTTCGCGACTACATCCACGTCGCCGACCTCGCCGAAGCACACCTGCTCGCCCTCGAACACGCCAAGCCGGGCAGTCACGACATCTACAACCTGGGCAGCGGCACCGGTTTCTCCGTCCGCGAGGTCATCGAGACCTGCCGCGAGGTCACCGGCCACCCGATCCCCGCCGAGATCAAGGACCGCAGGCCCGGCGACCCGCCCACCCTGATCGCGTCGAGCGACCGCGCCCGCGACGAACTCGGCTGGAAGCCCGAACACGTGGCCATGGACGCCATCGTCGGCGACGCGTGGGAGTTCACCCGGGCACGTTCAGCTCGCTGATCCGGCTCGGCCGCGGCGGCAGGAACGCTGTCAGCGGTTGAGCGTCGCGGACGTTGCCGGGGTGAGCAGTCCCGGCGCTGCCCGCGTCGCGTTCGTCGAACGCGGCACGTGCCGGTGTCGGTGTCGAGCCGGGTGGCGCTGGCGCCGGGGCGTGCCCGGACACGGTTCGGCGGCGTGGCTCGGCTTCCCTGCCTTCACCGGACCGCTCGGTTTCGTGAAGTGAGTCGGCTCGCTCTACTGGCTCGGAGTCCTCCGGACCTCCGGTTTTCCCCGGCGACTCGACTCGTCCTGCCGACTCGGCTTGCGCGAACCGCTCGGCGTGAACCGGATGCTCAGCTCGGTCGGGACGCTCGGCTCGGTCCCGTGGTTCGGCCTCGCTGGGTGGCTTCGTTCGTTCGGGTGGCTTGGGCGGTGCGGTGGGCCTGGTTTCCTCGCGTTGCTCGTGGGCGGTGGGGTGCTCCAGTGCGTCGGCCTGAGCCGGGGGCGCCGCTCGTCCGAAGTGGTCGTGTCGTTCGCGGTGCTCGCCTCGTTGCCATCGTTCCGGTTGGGTGAGCCACTCGGCTCGGGTCGGTGGTTCGGGTGGCCCGGACGGTGGTTCGGGTCGCTGGGGCGGGGCTGCTTGATCGGGAATGGGTGCGGTTGTCTCCCATCCTGGGTCGTCCGTGGCGTCGGGTATGCCTTCGTTTCTCAGGATGCTCTCGACCAGCAGGCTTCGCAGGTGGTGTGGGGGGAGGCCGCGGGTCAGGGCCATGTGCAGCAGTACCGCCAGCGCCTGGCCCGGGTTGGCGTCCAAGGCCGTTCGTACCGCCAGGGCCGCCAGTACGCCCGCGCCTCGCAGGTATGCCGACAGGGCCAGCAGCACCGCCGGTTCCGCTCGTTCCGGGGCCGGCAGTGCCCGGACCAGGACGGTCCACAGGCGTTCCGCGGAGTGCGGGGTTTCCGTCAGTGCGGCTGCCATGCACTCGTCCTTCACCTCCGGGTGGGACAGTGCGCGGGCCAGGCGCACCACCTGGCGGTCGGTCAAGGTCGGGAGTTCCGGGGTCCTCTCCGCGTCGGTCAGCATGTTCGTCACCAGCGTGACGTCTGCTTCCAGGTCGGCTCCCGTGTACGGGGTGCTCGGGTTTCTCAGGTGTGCGTCCAGCAGTTCCTCCCTTCTCGCAAGGGTTTCCGGTGGGTCCGGCGCGAGTTGTGCCGCCATGTCCTCGCGGTTGCGGTATGTCACGTCGCCCGCGATCGCCGTCGCTGTCGCCCACGTCGACGCCTGTGGGTCCGGGATGGTGTCCGTGCACTGTGGATCCAGGTAGCACTGCCAGCGTTCGCCATGGCTGAGCGTGCGTACCCAGCTGGCGTGGATCAGCTGGATGTCGTTGTCCGCGTAGGCCTTTCGCAGTGCGTCCACCAGTGGGCGGTGTTCGTCGGCCGTGCCGCCGGTCACCACGGCCAGTGCCGCCACCGCCTCGTTCAGCCTGGTCGCCGCCACGAGCTGCGCGGTGACCGCCTCGACGTGTTCCGGTGCGGGCAGGTCCACTCGCATCGTCGTGCCGACGGTCGGTGCCAGACCGGGTCGGAACGTGAACAGCACCAGCGAGTCCGTCGGCGGGAACCCGATCATGGCCGGGATGCCGGCGGTCATGGCCGACAGGTCGTGGCGTGCGATGTGGGTGTGTGAGGGCGAAGTCGTCATGCGTCCACTGTGCGTGCGGGGACGACGGGGCGGGGTGAGTGGCGGCGGGATTGTGGACAAGTGGGTGGGCTGTGGACAGGTGGTCCGGAAACGGGGGTCGGGGGAAAGGAAATGTCGGTGGTCGGTGGTATGGCGCGGCGGGCACCATGTCGGTGTGCGTGACTTCATCCAACGCCTCCCCAAGGCGGAACTGCACGTCCACCTGGTCGGTTCCGCGTCGCTGGACACCGTCCTCGAACTGGCTCGCCGCCACCCAGCCAAGGCGGTGCCCACCGAACTGGAGCAGCTGCGCGCCTTCTACGAGTTCACCGACTTCGCGCACTTCATCGACGTGTACGTGAAGGTCAACCAGCTGGTGGTCACCGGCACCGACGTCACAGCGCTCGTGGTCGGGCTCGCGCGTGACCTCGCGGCCAACCAGGTGCGCTACGCCGAGGTCACGGTCACGCCGGTGCCGCACCTCGTGACGGGCATCGAGCCGGACGAGCTGGCCGAGGCGCTCACGAAGGGCCGCAGACGCGCGCTGCGGCAGCACGGCGTGGCGTTGGCCTGGGTCTTCGACATCGCGGGCTCGCTCGGCTTCGACGCCGGTGTCGCGACCGCCGAGTGGGCGCTGCGGTTCCGCCCGGAAGGCACGATCGGGTTCGGGCTCGGCGGCAGGGAGGCCGGTGTGCCCCGTGAGCTGTACCGCGTGCCGTTCGACATGGCACGCGAGGGCGGACTGCACCTGGTGCCGCACGCCGGGGAGACGACCGGGCCCGAGACGATCTGGTCCGCGCTCAAGCACCTGCGCGCGGAACGCATCGGGCACGGCACCAGCGCGGTCCGCGACCCCGGCCTGCTGGCACACCTGGCCGGCGAGGGCATCCCCGTCGAGGTCTGCCCCACCTCCAACCTCCGCACCCGCGCCGTCGCGGCCATCGCCGAGCACCCGTTCCCCCGGCTGCTCGACGCCGGTGTGCCGGTCACGCTGGCCACCGACGACCCCGGCATGTTCCACACCGACCTCAACCGCGAGTACCTGCTCGTGCACGAGCACTTCGGGTTGAGCCGGGGCGACCTGGCCGACCTGGCCAGGGCCGGTGTCCGGGCCGCGTTCTGCGGTGAGGACCGCAAGGCCACGCTGCTGGCCGAGATCGACGCCACCGAACGCGGCCAGTGATCGATACCGTGAAGATGCGCGTGTGGGTCTGGCGCCCGGCGAGGACCACCCACCACAACATCGGACCAGACGTGATCAGCGCACGACCCACCCACCAACACGTCACGGAATCGATCGTCTAGATGAGCCCGGCGAGCCGGTAGGCGACCAGCGAACCCGCCACCGCCACGTTGAGCGACAGCCCCGTGCCGAGCATGGGGATCTCGACGGCGGTGTCCAGCAACGCGGTCGCGTCGGGCGGGATGCCGTCGGACTCGTGGCCGAGCACCACGACGGTGCGGCGGCGCGCGGGACGCAGTTCCACGAGGCGGATCGACTCGTCGGTCAGCTCCACGCCGACGACGTCGCTGTCCTTGCGTTGCGTGGTGAGCCAGGTCAGCGGGTCGTTCACCCAGTGGATGCACGACGGTGTTCGCAGGGTGTTGCCCTTGGCGAGTGCCTCGCGGATCCACGGGCGGTGCGGCACGGCGAGACAGGCACCGACCGCGTCGCAGGTGCGCAGGAGGGTGCCGAGGTTGACGCCGTACTTGGGCCAGAGCGGCGCGACGATCAGGTGGTCCCAGCAGGAGTGGGCGCGCCGGTGCCGCTTGCCGCGCAGTTCCGCCCTGGTGCTCACCCACATCGGACGGGCGCTCATCGGGCGCCGGGGAAGGTCCTTTCGGCCATGGGAGCGACGTTTCGCGGCACGCCGGAGCCATCGAAGGAGAGACGAGGTACCCCGAGTGTAGCGCCAGGTCCGATAGTCGCCAGCGGTCTCGCGGCTTTCGGACGACCATGGCAGGCATGCGGATCCGACATCGGGGCATGGAGCCGAGGGTCGATCCGTCGGCGTACGTGGCGCCGAACGCGACGCTCGTCGGCGACGTCCGGGTGGGCCCGCACGCACGCGTCATGTACGGCGCGGTCCTGGACGCCGAGGCGTCACGGGTGGCGGTCGGCGCGCACACCATCGTGTCCGAGCACGCCGTGCTCCGGGCGACCGGGGTGACCGACGCGCCCGTCGTGCTGGCCGACCACGTGTTCGTCGGTCCACACGCGACGGTGCTCGGCGCGCGGGTGGCCGCGGCCGCGTACCTGGCCGCGCAGGCGACGGTCCTGCAGGCGGCGAGCATCGGCACCGGGGCGTGTGTCGCGGTCGGGGCGCTCGTGCACGCGCGGACGGTACTGCCGGACGAGTTCTTCCTGCCCCCGCACACCACCGCGGTCGGCGACCCGGCCGAGGTGTTCGGGCCGGACCGGGCGCAGGAACTGGCCGAGGCCATCGCGGGCGTCGGGTTCGCCGACGCCGCGTTCGGCGTGCGCACCGCGTGGACCGACCGGGTCACCCGCTACCGGGAGGTGGCGCAGGTCCGGTCGGCCGAGTACGCCGCGCACGCCGACGACGTGGTCCTGTGAAAGACGTGGGGAGGCCGTGCGCACGATCGGCGGGTTGACGGGCAGACTCGTGTCATGACAGACGACCCGTACCTCTGGCTGGAAGAGGTCACCGGCGAGACCGCCCTGGACTGGGTGCGGGAACGCAACGCCGAGACCATCACGGAACTGACCGGGACCGAGCGGTTCACCGGGCTGCGGGACGGGATCCGCGAGGTCCTCGACGCCGACGACCGGATCCCGTACGTGCGCAGACGCGGCGACCACCTCTACAACTTCTGGCAGGACGCGGCCAACCCGCGCGGCCTGTGGCGGCGCACCACGCTCGAGAGCTACCGGAGCGCCGACCCCGAGTGGGAGCTGGTGCTCGACGTCGACGCGCTCGCGAAGGCCGAGGACGAGAGCTGGGTGTGGCAGGGCGCTGCCGTGCTGCGGCCCAGCTACCGGCGCGCGCTGGTCGAGCTGTCCCGAGGCGGCGCCGACGCGACCGTCGTGCGGGAGTTCGACCTGGAGACGAAGGCGTTCGTGACCGACGGGTTCACGCTGCCGGAGGCGAAGAGCAGCGTCGGGTGGATCGACGAGGACCGGATCTACGTCGGCACCGACTTCGGCGAGGGGTCACTGACCGCGTCCGGCTACCCCAGGATCGCGAAGGAGTGGCGGCGCGGCACGCCGCTGTCCGAGGCGGTCACCGTGTACGAGGGCAAGCCGGACGACGTGTCGGCGGGCGCGTTCCACGACCCGACCGAGGGCTTCGAACGCGACTTCGTCTACCGCAGCCCGGACTTCTACCGCACCGAGAAGCACCTGCGGCTGGCCGACGGTGAGCTGGTGAAGGTCGACGTGCCCCTCGACGCGGACACCTCGGCGCACCGCGAATGGCTGCTGATCAACACGCGGACCCCGTGGACCGTCGCCGGCACGACCCACCCGGCAGGCGCCCTGCTGGTCGCGCGGTTCGACGACTACCTCGCGGGCGGCCGGGACCTGACCGTCCTGTTCGAGCCGGACGAGCACACCTCCCTGCAGTACTGGATGTGGACCCGCAACCACCTGATCGTGGCGTCACTGCAGGACGTGAAGAGCCGTTTCGACGTGCTCACCCCGGCCGAGAACTGGGCGCGGGCACCGCTCGCGGGCGCACCGGAGGCCGGGGCCGCCGACATCCTCGACACCAGCGACGACCGCGACGACGAGTACTTCCTCAACACGAGCGGCTACACGCAGCCATCCACGCTCTACCGCGGCGAGGTCGGCGCCGAGGCCGAGGTGCTCAAGCAGGCACCCGCCTTCTTCGACGCCGACGGCCTGTCGACGCGGCAGTACTTCGCGACCTCCGACGACGGCACCCGCATCCCGTACTTCGTGGTGGGGCAGGAGAACGACGGGCCGACGCTGATGACCGGCTACGGCGGGTTCGAGGTGCCGCTCACCCCGGGGTACAGCGGCATGCTCGGCCGCGGCTGGCTCGCGCGCGGCGGCATCTACGTCGTCGCGAACATCCGCGGCGGCGGCGAGTACGGCCCGGACTGGCACCAGTCGGTGGTCAAGGAGAACCGGATGCGGGTGTACGAGGACTTCGCGGCGGTCGCGAAGGACCTGGTCACACGCGGGATCACCACGCCGGAACGGCTCGGCATCCAGGGCGGCTCCAATGGCGGGCTGCTGATGGGCGTCATGCTGACCCGCTACCCGGAGTTGTTCGGCGCGATCGTGTGCCAGGTGCCGCTGCTGGACATGCGGCGCTACCACAAGCTGCTCGCTGGCGCGTCCTGGGTGGCCGAGTACGGCGACCCCGACGATCCCGGGGAATGGGCCTACCTCAAGGAGTACTCGCCGTACCAGAACATCGCGCCCGGCCGCCCGTACCCGCCGACGATCATCCTCACGTCGACCCGGGACGACCGGGTGCACCCGGGTCACGCACGCAAGACGATGGCGCGGTTGACGGAGCTGGGTTACGACGTGCGGTACTACGAGAACATCGAGGGCGGGCACGGCGCGGCCGCGGACAACGAGCAACTGGCCTTCAAGTGGAGCCTGGTGTACGAGTTCCTGTGGCGGCAGCTGATGCCCTCCTAGACGATTGATTCCGTAAAGATCATGTGGAGTGGTTTGGCGTACGGACCCGTCATCAGGGCCGATTCACGGCGCTGAGCCTGGATCCACCGGTGATCCGCCGGGTGTTGTGGTCGCGCGGTGGTGCGACCCTGGTCAGACCCGCTTCGCGAGCTGCGGGCGCGGTGCGCCGGGTCGCACCCGCAGGGCACGCATGATCAACGGCGCGATAAAGGCACCAGCCGATGCCCCGAAAGGCGCTTTCGGGGCGTTGAGCGTCCCGAAAGCGCCTTTCGAGACATGAGCGATGTCCCATACGCGCCGTTGATCACCCACCCGCCACCTTCCGGGGCGCCGCTCTGGGCGCGCCGCGCCCGCGGTGCCGTGAAAAAGGCGCGTTGAGCGCATCCGCACTGCTGTGAAAGGCGCTTTCACAGCACCCAACGACCTGAACACTCACCCTGCGGACGCCCGCCCGGCGTCGCGCGCCGACGCCCACGAAACAAGGCATGGCCAGACCCGACGCGACCCACTTACAAGGCGGACCAGGAGAAGGCCGGTGGATCCCGGCTGAGCGCTGTGAAAGGCGCTTCAACCCGACGCAACCCTGACGGTGGCGCAAGCCCACCCCAAAGGGGCTCCCTGCCATCCCCGAGACCTGTCCGTCCGGCGAGGACAACCCACAACCCGAACCGGAACCAGGCAACACCCCGACCGAAACCGGGCCGATCCGACGCGACCAGCACACGACAACCGGCCGCCCACTCACACCGACTTCACGGAATCAATCATCTAGGCGACGAGAAGCCCGTCGGCCAGTGCCACCTGGTCGCCGGTGAACCGGCGGCGCAGCGCCCGGTCGTGGGACACCACGACCAGGGCGCCCGCGAACGCTGACATGGCCTCCTCCAGCTCCTCCACCAGGGTGAGCGACAGGTGGTTGGACGGTTCGTCGACCAGCAGCAGGTCGAGCTCGCCGGTGAGCAGCCTGGCGAGCGCGAGCCTGCGGCGCTGCCCCGCGGACAGCGCGCCGACCGGCACGCGCAGGTCGGCCGGGTGGAACAGGCCGAGCGACAGCAGTTGCCGGGCGTGTTCCTCCGGCAGGCCCGGCCTGCCGTTGGCGTACGCCGCGAGCAGGCCGCGGCGTGGGTGGTCGGCCGGGATCTCCTGTGCCAGGTAGCCGACGCGGCCGTTGCGGGTGACGCTGCCCTCGTCCGGGTCGACGGCGCCGGCAAGAACGCGCAACAGCGTGGTCTTGCCGGCCCCGTTGGGGCCGTGGACCAGGAGCCGCTGCCCGCCCGTGATCGTCAGGTCCGGCACGCGGAGCCGGTCCGCGACCCGGACGTCCCGCAGCGTGGCGACCGTTTCCGGCTGGTCGCCCGCGGTGAGGCGGCCGGTGAACCGCAACGGGTCCGGCGGACGTGGCACCGGGTGGTCGCGCAGGCGGCGGAGCCGTTCGCGTGCGTTGCGCACGCGGCTGGACTCCGACGCCTGCACCCGGCCGCCGTGCCGGTCGTAGCTCATCTTGTTGTTGTCCCTCATCACCCGGCCGGGTGCGACCTGGTGCGCGGTGGTGGCCGCGAACTCGGTCAGGTCCGCGACCTCCGTGGTCCACCGCTCGTACGCCAGCTCCCACCTGCGGCGCGCGTTCTGCTTGGCCGCGAGGTAACCGGCGTAGCCGTCGCCGTAGCGGGCCACGGCACGGCGGTCGCCGTCGACCTCCACGATCGCCGTCACGACCCGTTCGAGGAACACCCGGTCGTGCGACACGGCGACGACGGTGCCTCGGTGTGTGCGCAGGTGGTCCTCGAGCCACGTGAGCGCGGCGGCGTCGAGGTGGTTGGTGGGCTCGTCGAGGAGCATCACCTCGGGTGCCGCGGCGACGAGACAGGCGAGGCCGAGCCGGGCCTGTTCTCCGCCGGACAGGGTGCCGAGACGGCGGTCCCTGTCGATGTCCGCGAGGCCGAGCGCGTGCCGGGCCTTGTCGACGCGGGCGTCGGCCTGGTAGCCGTCCCGCAGCTCGTACCTGGTCAGCAGGTCGCCGTACTCGCGCATCGTGGACTCGTCCAGCCCGGACTCCAGCGCACGGAGACGACGTTCCATGTCGCGCAGGTCGGCCAGCGCGGCGTCGATGACGTCACCGACCGTGTGGTCCGGCGGCAGCTCGGGGGTCTGGCCGACGTACCCGACGCTGTCGGCGGTGACGATCACCTCGCCGTCGTCGGCGGGTTCCCGCCCGGCGAGCACGCGCAGCAGCGTGGACTTGCCCGCACCGTTCTCGCCGACGATGCCGACGCGTTCGCCCGGCCGGATCGTGAGGCTGACGGAGTCGAGGAGAAGGCGCTCGCCGAAGGACTTCCGGACGTCGCGCAGGGTCAGCTGAGTAGACATACAGGTCTCCTGAGGTTGGGTGCCGGGTGAGGACAGAACCTCAGAAGTCCATGACAACCGCTCCCTTAATGCGACTTCAGTTGCATTAGCATGCTGCCATGGACGCGACAGCAGTGCAACCGACTTCCCGGCCGGGTGGCCGGACCGCGCGAAACCGCGTCGCGGTCCGGGACGCGACCCTCGCCGAACTCGCCGCTCACGGCTACGCCGGACTGACCGTCGAAGCGGTGGCGACGCGGTCGGGAGTGCACAAGACGACCGTGTACCGGCGGTGGGGCGGCGTCGACGGGCTGGTCGTCGACGCGCTGGCACTCGCGGACGAGGACGAATGGGCGCCGCCGGACACCGGATCGTTCGCGGCCGACCTGCGAGCGCTGGCGCGGGAGGTGATGACCACCTTCGCCGACTCGCCCGCGTCGGCGGCGTTCGTCGCGGCGGCGTTCCAGTCGGCGCGGGCGGCGGCCGCGTTGCACGGCTTCTACGCGCAGCGGCACCGGCGGGCCGAGGTCGTGGTGACGCGTGCGGTGACGCGGGGCGAAGTCCCGGCCGGGACGGACGCGGGCGCGGTCGTGAAGGCCGCCGTCGCACCGTTCTACTACCGGGTGCTGATCGCGGGCGAGACACCGTCGGAGGAGGTGGCCGACCAGTCGGCCGCCGCGGTGGCACACGCGGCACAGGCCGGGCTCTACGCCTGAAGGGCGGCCCAGATCCGGTCCGGGAGCAGCTTCGCCGCGCGGGACAGGTCGACGTCGGCGCCGTTCAGCCACCGGCGGGACAGTTCCGCGACGGGGCCGATGAGCAGCATCTCCGTCAGCGGGTCCGGCAGGTCCACCACGGCGCCCGCGGCGATGTGCGGGGCCAGCCACGCCGCCATGCGTGCCATCCTCGGCTCCTTCATCGCGGCGATCGCCGCCGCGTGCGCCGGGAGGTAGGCCGCGTACGCCGACGCGTGGATGAACCGGGCGCTCGCCGACCGCTCGGCCACGTAGCCAAGGTAGGCCCTCACGACCGCACGGACACCCGATCGCGGTGTCCTCGCCCGGTCGAGCGCGGCGACGATCTCGTCGAGCAACTGCGCCATGCAGCGGGTGTAGAGCGCGGCCGCGAGTCCGTCGAAGCTGCCGAAGTGGTGGTACAGGCTGCCAAGGCTCACCCCGCTCTCGGCGACGACCGCGTGGACGGTGAACCCCTCGGCGCCGCCCGCCGCGTGCACGGCCAGCGCGGCGTCCAGCAGCCGCCGCCGGGTTTCCTCGCCGCGCCGCTGCTTAACCGGCACCGGTCAGTTCCCGTGCCTGGTCCCACAACACCTGCGCGGGCCCGTCCGGCAGCGCTCCCTCTTCATCGATGTCGAAGTAGCGGCCGGTGCCCGTGTCGTCGGCCAGGCGCACGACCGGAGCGGCACCGTCGACGGGAGCCGCCCAGCGGCGTTTCACCAGGCGCAGCACACCACCCAGCACCCCACCCGGGTCGCCGAGGTCGGTGCGGATCACGCCCGGGTGCACCGCGTCGATGGTCACGCCCGCATCCTGCCACCGCCGCGCGAACAGGGGCACGAGCAGCAGGTTCGCGCGTTTCGTGTCGCAGTAGGTGCGCATGCGGTGGAAGTCCCTGCCGTACGGGGTGCGGTCGAGGTCGACGCGGCCCTTCACGTACAGGCCCGCGCTGACCTGCACCACTCGGCGCAGCCGGTCCTCGAGTGCCAGGTTCAGCTGGAACGGCGCGAGGTGGTTGACGGCGAACGACTCCTCGATGCCGTCCTCGTTGTGGCGCAGGCGCGTCGGCCAGACACCGGCGTTGTGGACGAGGACGTCGATCGTCTCGCAGGTGTCGCGCAACGCGGTCGCGAGCGCGGCGACGGTGCGCTTGTCCGCCAGGTCACCGGGTACGACCTCGACGCCCGGGGGCACGGTCGCCGCCGGGTTCCTGACCACCGCAACCGTCCGGAAACCGTTGCCCGCCAACGACTCGCACACCGCGTAGCCGATCCCCCGGTTGCCGCCCGTCACCACCGCAGTTCGCATGACCACGCAGCCTAACCAGAACATTGTTCTAGAACAAGGTTCTGATCACTAGTGGCGAGGTGACGCGGCTGCCCTTGATGCCGGTGGCGAGCACGCCGCGCTCGACGACCGGTGCGCGTCAGCGGCGGGCCGTGCGGTGCGGTTAGGTTGGCGGCATGCGCGTGATCCGCACGGAGACCGAGATCGAGACGTCGCCTGCCGCGGTGTGGGCGGTGCTGACCGACTTCGCCGCGTACCCGGAGTGGAACCCGTTCATCACGGAGGCGTCGGGCACGCTCGCCGTCGGCGAGACCCTCACGCTGCACATGGTGCCCGGCGAGGGGAAGGCACAGACCTTCACGCCGGAGGTGCGTGCGGTGCGGGAGAACACGGAACTGGTGTGGCTCGGCGCGCTGCGGTGGTCGTGGCTGTTCAGCGCGGAGCACCGGTTCACGCTGTCCGAAGTGGGCGGTGGGACCCGGCTGGTCCACAGCGAGGTGTTCCGCGGCGCCCTGGTGCCGTTGCTGCGCGCGATGATCGACCAGAAGGAACGGGACTTCCGGACGATGAACGCGGCGCTCAAGGACCGGGTTGAGCCGGGGTGAGCAGCAGCACCGGCACCCACGGGAACGTGGCGCGCAGGTGCCCGAGTACGGCACAGGCCGGGAGCCGACTCCTGTCGACTCCCGGCCTGACCAGGTAGTTCCCGCCCAGCGAGCAACCGGCGATCAGCTGCAGCCGGAGGTCGAGCCGCAGCCTTCGCAGACGTAGCACGAGCCCGCGGGGCGCATCTTCGTGCCGCACGTCATGCAGAGCGGGGCGTCGGCGGCCTTGCCGAGGTGCAGTTCCAGCAGTTCGGTGGAGCTGTGGGCTTCATGGACGTCCGGCTTGCCGGACGCTTCCACCTGCTTCGGGGCGGCCGGGGTGGCGTCGACCGAGGTGGCCAGGCCTTCCAGGTCCACGTCACCTGAGGGACCGTAGTCGTTGTTCAGCTGGGCCGAGCGCTCGTCCGCGGTGAAGATGCCCAGCTGGACACGCTTCTCGTACGGCAGGTAGTCCAGCGCGAGCCTGCGGAACAGGTAGTCCAGCACGCTCGTGGCGATCCGCACGTCCGGGTCGTCGGTCATGCCGGCGGGCTCGAAGCGGAGGTTCTGGAACTTCGAGACGTAGAACTCCAGCGGGATGCCGTACTGGAGGCCGACGGAGATCGACATGCTGAAGGCGTCCATCACGCCCGCCAGCGTCGAACCCTGCTTGCCCAGCTTGACGAAGATCTCGCCGAGCCCGTCGTCGGGGTACGAGCCCGCGTGCAGGTAGCCCTCGGCGCCGCCGACCGTGAAGGACACCGTCTGGGACGGGCGCTTCTTCGGGAGGCGCTTGCGGACCGGGCGGTACTCGATGACCTTCTCCGGCTCGTCCTTGCCGTCGTTCTTGCCCTTGCCCGCGGACAGCGGCTGGCCGACCTTGCAGTTGTCGCGGTAGATCGCGAGTGCCTTGAGACCCAGCTTCCAGCCCTGGAAATAGATCTCCTCGACGTCGGAGACGGTGGCCGCCTCCGGCATGTTCACCGTCTTCGAGATGGCGCCCGAGATGAACGGCTGGACCGCGGCCATCATCCGCACGTGACCCATCGGCGCGATGGACCGCTCGCCCATGGCGCAGTCGAACACCTCGTAGTGCTCGCGGCGCAGGCCCGGCGCGTCGATGACGTGACCGTGCTCGGCGATGTACTCGACGATCGCCTCGACCTGCTCGTCCTGGTAGCCCAGTGCCTTCAGCGCACGCGGCACGGTCTGGTTGACGATCTGCATTGAGCCGCCGCCGACCAGCTTCTTGAACTTGACCAGCGCCAGGTCCGGCTCGATGCCGGTGGTGTCGCAGTCCATCATCAGGCCGATCGTGCCCGTGGGCGCCAGCACCGACGCCTGCGCGTTGCGCCACCCGTTGGCCGCGCCGACCATCAGGCCGCGCTGCCACTCCTGCGTCGCGAGCCGCTGCACGGTCGCGTCGTTGTGGTGGTAGGTGCGGATCAGGTCGTTCGCGGCGGCGTGCTTGCGCATGACCTTCTGGTGCGCATCGGCGTTGCGGGCGTAGCCCTCGTACGCGCCGACGACCCCGGCCAGCTCGGCCGAGCGGCGGTAGGCGGTGCCGGTCATCAGCGAGGTGATGGCGGCGGCGAGCGCACGGCCGCCGTCCGAGTCGTACGCGTGCCCGGTTGCCATCAGCAGCGCGCCCAGGTTGGCGTAGCCGATGCCCAGCTGGCGGTACTTGCGCGTCGTGTCGGCGATCGGCTCGGTCGGGAAGTCCGCGAAGCAGATCGAGATGTCCATCGCGGTGATGATCAGCTCGACGGACCGCGCGAACAGCTCCGCGTCGAACGTGCTGTCCTCGCGCAGGAACTTCATCAGGTTCAGCGACGCGAGGTTGCAGCTGGAGTTGTCCAGGTGCATGTACTCGCTGCACGGGTTGGATGCGGTGATGCGGCCCGACTCGGGGCAGGTGTGCCAGTCGTTGATGGTGCTGTCGTACTGGATGCCGGGGTCGGCGCACTCCCACGCGGCCTGCGCCAGCTTGCGGAACAGCTTCTTGCCGTCGACCTCCTCGATGACCTCGCCGGTGGTGCGGGACCGCAGGCCGAACGGGCCGTCCTGCTCGACGGCGTGCATGAACTCGTCGGACACGCGGATCGAGTTGTTGGCGTTCTGGTACTGCACCGAGGTGATGTCGGAGCCGCCGAGGTCCATGTCGAAGCCGGCGTCGCGCAGGACGCGGATCTTCGCCTCTTCCTTGGCCTTGGTCTCGATGAACTCCCCGACGTCCGGGTGGTCGACGTCGAGCACGACCATCTTCGCGGCGCGGCGGGTGGCGCCACCGGACTTGATGGTGCCCGCGGACGCGTCGGCGCCCCGCATGAACGAGACCGGGCCGGAGGCGGTGCCGCCGGAGGACAGCAGCTCCTTGGACGAGCGGATGCGCGAGAGGTTCAGGCCCGCGCCGGAGCCGCCCTTGAAGATCAGGCCCTCCTCGCGGTACCAGTTCAGGATCGAGTCCATGGTGTCGTCGACCGCGAGGATGAAGCAGGCGGACACCTGTTGCGGCGACGACGTGCCCACGTTGAACCACACCGGCGAGTTGAAGCTGAACACCTGGTGCAGCAGCATCCAGATCAGCTCGTGCTCGAAGACCGTGGCGTCGTCCTGGGTGGCGAAGTAGCCGTGCTGGATGCCGGCGTCCACATAGGTCCTGACGACGCGGTCGATGAGCTGCCGGAGGGAGTGCTCACGCACCGGGGTGCCGACAGCACCGCGGAAGTACTTGCTGGTCACGATGTTCGTGGCGTTGACGGACCAGAACTCGGGGAACTCGACGCCACGCTGCTCGAAGTTCACCGTGCCGTCGCGCCAGTTGGTCATCACCACGTCGCGGTGTTCCCAGGTGACCTCGTCGTACGGGTGCACTCCCTCGGTCGTGTGCACGCGCCGCACGGTCAGCCGCTGCGATGTCGCGGCCTCCTTGTCGGTCCCCACCGTCTCCGTCATGACCTCTCCCTCGTTACTCGCACGTTTCGGTGCGGGCACGTTCGCTCCCGTGTACGGACCCACCGTCCGACGTGACCTCTTGCCTATCCCGTAACGCCGTCGTGTACGGCTTCTACTCATTCGCTTCTTCGCCCGGCTCGACCACCCGTCGCAGGCCGGCGATCTCCTTCTCGAAGTCCTCAATGGACGAAAAGCTGCGGTAGACGCTGGCGAAGCGCAGGTAGGCGACCTCGTCGAGCTCCCGGAGCGGGCCGAGGATCGCCAGGCCCACCTCGTGGCTTGGCACCTCGGCGGCACCGGTCGAGCGGATCGTCTCCTCGACCTTCTGCGCCAGCTGCTGCAGGGCGTCCTCGTCGACGGGGCGGCCCTGGCAGGCACGCCGCACCCCGGTGACCACCTTCTCGCGGCTGAACGGCTCGGTCACTCCCGAGCGCTTCACCACGGCAAGGACGGCCTCTTCGACGGTGGTGAACCGCCGGCTGCACTTGGCGCAGGACCGCCTGCGCCGGATGACCTGCCCGTCGTCCACCTCACGCGAGTCGACGACCCGGGAGTCCGAGTGCCGACAGAACGGACAACGCATGGGTCACCCCCAACTGGTGATCGACATGTGGAAAACCTGTGGGTAAGTCCACCCCAACCTGTGGACTAACTACAGGTGTGTAACTACTAGATGTTGGGGTCGACGGTATGCCTAGACGCCACATGATGCAAGTCGACACGAAGCGACACGCGGACGAGGACGAGGCGTGACGAGCGCCACCACTGGTGGCGGCACAGCTCGGAAGAGCCACCTGGACGGTGACGCTACGAGGAGTCTCGGACGGGACGATGCGTGTCGACAGGCACGTGGCCAGGGAGATTGCCACAGGGGCCGGTCCGGGAGTGCGAGGGGTGGCGGCACGGGGGTGGTGGCGCGTGCGCTAGTAGCCGAGGCGGGGTGGGTCAGCAGGTGCGCACGGCAGGAGAAGCGGGCACCAGCGGGAGCCGAGCCGGCCTGGAGCGAGCTCGGGGAAAGGGGCGGAACGCAAGGCAGCAAAGGAAATCAGTTCGTCGGCGCGCGGCGTGGCGCGGATATCGGGAAGGCGCTGGGATCGACGACAAGCGACCAGACTAGGGCTCGAACGGCACGGTCAGTGGCTGCCCGGGCCGCACCAGCCCCTCCACCCCGTTCAACTCGCGGATCCGCTCGACGACCACCGACGCGTCCGACGCGGGAGCGACCCGCCCCGCCAACTCCCACAGGCTCTCCCCCGGCTTGACCCGGACGACCGTGGTCTCGGAAGGCACCGACGGCGCCACGGCACCCGCCAGCGCACCGAGGCCGAGCACCGCGGCACACGCGGCGGACGCCACCACCAGTACCCACACGACCTGCAGCCGGGGCCGTCTCGGCGCGCACGAGGCGACCACTCGCGGTGCGCCGAGGCGCACGGCCCGATGCCGGGTCGGAGGGCGATGCGCCGGTGCGCGACGGACCACCCGTGCGGGCGTGCGCGGGGCCGGGACCTGCGTTTTGTCATCCGACCTGTGCGTCGTCACGCTCATCATGGCCTCCTGACCGCTCTCGAACACGTGCTCGAAGCTCGAACAGCAGTTCGATCGAACCTTCGTGCGATTTTCTACCACGGGGCACCGACAAAAAACGAGACCCGCGCGGCGTGTCGTCGAACAGGTGTTTGATCTCCAGGTGGCCTACGGATAACGTCGAACACGCACACGAACATTCCGGGCGCCACGTGGGCGCACCGGCGCGCAGGGAGGCATGCAGTGCCACGCAAACCAGGAGGAATACCGAAGGGCGTCCCGAAGAGGAAGCCGTTGCGGGGCAACCTGCGCAGTTTCCCCGGCATCGCGCAGGCGGACGCGGAAGAGCTGCCCATCCGGCAGCGTGAGGTCCTCGACGTCATCCGCACGTGGGTCGAGCGGTTCGGGTACCCGCCCAGTGTCCGCGAGATCGGCGAGGCGGTTGGTCTGACCTCGACCTCCTCGGTCGCCTACCAGCTGCGGGCGCTTGAGCAGAAGGGCTACCTGCGGCGCGACCCGAACCGGCCGCGGGCGATCGGGGTGCTGCCACCGGACGTGGACCCGGCCACCGTGCCGGCCCCGGCCGCGGCCACCGAGGACGACGCGCCCGCCGAGGTCGCGGTCGCCACGCCCGCCGCCGCGTACGTGCCCGTGCTGGGGCGCATCGCCGCTGGTGGGCCGATCCTCGCGGAGGAGGCCGTCGAGGACGTGTTCCCGCTGCCCAAGGAGATCGTGGGCGAGGGGTCGCTGTTCCTGCTCCGGGTCGCGGGTGACTCGATGGTCGACGCGGCGATCACCGACGGGGACTGGGTGGTGGTGCGCCAGCAGCCCACCGCCGACAACGGGGAGATCGTCGCCGCGATGATCGAGGGCGAGGCGACGGTCAAGACGTTCAAGCGCAAGGACGACCACGTCTGGCTGATGCCGCACAACGAGGCCTACGAACCGATCCCCGGTGACGAGGCCACCATTCTCGGCAAGGTCGTCGCCGTGTTGCGCAGGCTCTAGGAACAACGGAGTCGTCGGCGCGCCGCACGCCGACGAACGAAGAAGGCACAACCCGCGGCGATCGTGGCAGCAGCAGCCTCCCCCACGATCGCCGCGGGTTTTTCGTCAATACGACTTACGCCCCCGCAGCAAGCGGAACAGCAAATAAACGACGACGATCACGCCTATCGTCACAGCGGCGGCGGGTATTACCGGCAGCCCTTCCTCGTCCGGTGGCGATTCCGAGATGTTCGCGGCACCCTCCGGTTTCGCCGTTTCCGGCGGCGGTTTCGGCGCCACCAGCCGCGCCGCCCCCGCGACCACCGTGACCGGCTGGCCGACGCCCTCCGACGCCGACACCAGCGAACCGTCCGGCTGGAACGCGATCGCCTCGCCCTGCACCTCGTTCGGCAGCGGCACCCGCACCGGCTCCGAGGAGAACGCGCCGACCACGTCGCCGTCCTTCATCGGGAACAGGTACGCGTCGGTGTAGGTCCGCAGCGCGATGGCCGTGCCGTCCCGGCTGGCCGCGGCGCCGGTCACCGTGACCGAGCCGACGACGCCGGGCACCGGGCCGCCAGGGGTGTCCGTGCTGGACAGCCGCACCGTCATGACGTGCTGGAGCGGTGTCGGCCCCGGCGAGGTGAGCGGTGCGGCCGGACGGTAGACCGCCGCGGTGCCCAGCGGGCTCTTCGTGATGATGTACGGGGTCCCCGCCGGGTCGAGCAGCAGCGCTTCCGCGTCGTGCCTGCCGTCGGGGTAGGTGAGCCGGTACAGCGTCGTCTCGCCCGCCGGGGTCAGCGCGATCAGCGCGACCGTGTCGCGGTCGCCGTCGTTGTCGCCGGTGTCGGACAGCCAGAACGTGCCGTCCTGGCCAAGGGCCAGGTCCTCGACGTCGTAGGGGTCGAGCGGCGCGGTGAGCACGTCCTGGACCTGGCAGTCCCTGTCCAGCACGTACACGGTCGCGGCGGTGCCGCCGTCGTTGACCGCGTACCAGTGCTCGTCGTCGGCGACCAGGCCGGACAGCTCACCCAGCTCGGGATCGGTGACCGTGCACGCCGGGACGGGCGCCGGCACCTGTGCGTGGGCCGCTGGGGTCGCCAGAAGCAACCCCAGCGGCACCAAGAACGCAAGCGTCACCGACCGCACTGGCAAACCTCCCCGAAGCCCGTGGCCCGAAACCCACGGTAGCGGCCCCGGGGGGCCACCTGTCAGGCAGAGGTGCCGTTGACGATGAAGCTCTCCAGCACACCCGCGAGGTCCGGCTTGACCTTGGCGGACAGCTCGGTGCCCTGCTCGGTGTGGCGCTCGGAGAGCACCTCGCCATCGCGGTGCACGCGGGCCACGAGCTCGCCCCGCGTGTACGGCACGAGCACCTCGATCTCGACCTCCGGGCGCGGCAGCAGCTCGGCCAGCCGCTCCCGCAGCTCGGGGATCCCGACACCCGAGTGCGCGGACACGAAGACCGCACCCGGCAGCAGGTGCCGCAGCCGGGTGAGCGACAGCTCGTCCATCGCGTCGGTCTTGTTGACAACGACCAGCTCGGTCGGCAGAGCCGCTTCCCGCTGGTCCGCGATCTCGCCGAGCACCTCGCGCACGGCCTCGACCTGCCACTCCGGGTTCGGATCGGAGCCGTCCACCACGTGCAGGATGAGGTCGGCGTCGGCGACCTCGTCCAGCGTGGAGCGGAACGCCTCGACCAGCTGGTGCGGCAGGTGCCGCACGAACCCGACGGTGTCGGTCAGCGTGTAGACGTTCCCCTCCGGCGTGGTGGTCCGGCGCGTCGTGGCGTCCAGGGTGGCGAACAGCGCGTCCTCCACCAGCACGCCCGCGCCGGTCAGCGCGTTGAGCAGGCTCGACTTGCCCGCGTTGGTGTAGCCGGCGATCGCGACGCTCGGCACGAGGTTGGCCCTGCGCTGGCTCCGCATGGTGTTCCGCACGGTGCCCATCGCGGCGATCTCCTTGCGCAGCTTGGAGATCTTGTGCCGGATGCGGCGCCGGTCGGTCTCGAGCTTGGTCTCACCAGGGCCACGCAGACCCACACCGCCGTTGCCGCCACCCGCACGGCCACCGGCCTGCCGGGACAGCGCCTCACCCCAGCCACGCAGGCGCGGCAGGAAGTACTGCAGCTGCGCCAGCTCGACCTGGGCCTTGCCCGGCCGGGACCGCGCGTGCTGCGCGAAGATGTCCAGGATCAGCGCGGTGCGGTCGATGACCTTGACCTTGAGCTTCGCCTCCAGCTGACGCAGCTGGGACGGCGAGAGCTCACCGTCGCAGATCACCGTGTCGGCGCCGGTCGCGGCGACCACCCCGGACAGCTCGGTGACCTTGCCCGAGCCGATGTAGGTGGCCGGGTCCGGCCGGTCGCGCCGCTGCACGAGACCTTCGAGGACCTCGGAACCGGCGGTCTCCGCGAGCCGGGCGAGCTCCGCGAGCGACGCCTCGGACGCGGCGGCACTGCCCTCGGTCCAGACGCCGACGAGGATGACCCGTTCCAGCCGCAGCTGCCGGTACTCGACCTCGGTGATGTCCGAGAGTTCGGTCGACAGTCCGGCGACCCGCCGCAGCGCGGCGCGGTCGGAGAGCTCGAGTTCACCCGCAGAGAGCTCAGCCAGGTCAGTCAACCCGTCGTCGTCGGCTTGCTGATGATTGAGATTCTCTGTCACGTGGTGAAACCCTCCGTCTTTCCGGTTTTCGCTGTCCCATGAATAGTCCCACGTTTCAGCGCCCGAATCGACCGGGTTATTCCCCGATGCCCTCCCACCAGGCCTGATCCAGCTCGCCGCGCGCCACGAAAACCGCGGGCCCGGACAGGGTCGACGCCTCGGGTTCGACGGTCACCCGCACCTGCCCGCCCGGAATATCGACGGTGGCCGCGCCGCTGTGCTCACCACGTCCGTAAAGCACGCCGGTGACCGCGGCGACCGTGCCGGTGCCACACGACCGGGTCTCGCCGACCCCACGTTCGTGGACTCGCATGCGGAGCCGGTCCGGGGCCTCGACCACCACGAACTCGACGTTCACCCCGTCCGGGAACACGTCCGGGTCGTAGGCGGGCGGCGTGGTCAGGTCGAGCGACGCGAGCTTGTCCGCGTCCTCCAGCACGCACACGAGGTGCGGGTTGCCCACGTGCACCGCGACCCCCGCGACCGACGCACCACCCACCGTGGCCAGCGACGACCCGGTCACCCGGGCCCGGCCCATGCCGACGGTGACCTGGTCGCCGACCGTGACCGTGCGGACACCGGCGCGGGTGCCGATGGCGAACTCGCGCTCCCCGACCAGGCCGGCGTCGACGAGGTAGCGGGCGAACACGCGCACACCGTTGCCGCACATCTCGGCGATCGAGCCGTCGCCGTTGCGGTAGTCCATGAACCACTGGTCTTCCGGCACGTCGGAGGGCCGGTCTTCGACCGCCTTGGCGGGCACCACCCGCAGCACGCCGTCGGCGCCGAGGCCCGCGCGGCGGTCGCAGAGCACGCGGACCCGCGCCGCGGTCAGGTCGAGCGTGGCGCCGGGGTCCGGGAGCAGCACGAAGTCGTTCTCGGTGCCATGGCCCTTCAGGAACTGGATACGCACCAGTCCGCCTCCCCGCGATCTCGAAGTGCTGGTTGCGTCCCAGCGAACCATACGGTGAGCAAGGTGGTTGGTGGCTGAGTGCCGTCACGTTCCCCCGCGGTTCGGTTGATCAGCGGCACACCGCGTTTCGTCAGGCCAGACATCGGGCGAGTGCCGTGCCCACGAGGTTCTCCTTGGTCGCGTCCAGCCACTCGATGCGCTGGTCGCGGCGGAACCACGAGCGCTGGCGGCGGACGAACCTGCGCGTGGACAACGCGGTCGCCGCGGCGGCCGCGAGCATGTCGTGGTCGGCATCGAACTGGTCGAGCACCTGCTGGTAGCCAAGGGCCCTGGACGCGGTACGGCCGACCCGCAAACCCTGTCTCTCCAGCTCGCGGACCTCCTCGACCAGCCCGTTCTCGAACATGGCGATGACCCGCTGGTCGACGCGGCGGTCCAGTTCCTCGCTGTCGAGGTCAAGACCGAGCTGCACGGTGCCGTAGCGGGCGGGGCCGGGGCGCGGCATGGTCGCGGAGAACGGGCGGCCGGTCAGCTCGATGACCTCCAGCGCGCGGACCACGCGGCGGCCGTTGCTCGGCAGAATCGCGGTCGCGGCGACCGGGTCGAGCTTCGCCAGCCGGTCGTGGAGCCGCTGCGGGCCGAGGTCGGCCAGCTCCTGTTCGAGGCGGGCGCGGATGTCCGGGTCCGTGCCGGGGAAGTCCAGCTCGTCGAGGACCGCGCGCACGTACAGGCCGGAGCCGCCGGTGATGATCGGGACGCGGTTCTCGTCGAGGAGCCGTTCGACCACCGCGCGGGCGTCGCGCTGGTAGGCCGCGACGGACGCGGTCTCGGTGACGTCGAGGACGTCCAGCAGGTGGTGCGGGACGCCCTTGCGCTCCTCCTCGGTGACCTTCGCGGTGCCGATGTCCATGCCCCGGTAGAGCTGCATGGCGTCGGCGTTGACCACCTCGCCGCCCAGCTCCCGCGCCAGCGCGATGGCGAGCGCGGACTTGCCGGTGGCCGTCGGGCCGACGATCGCGACGGGCCTCACGACCGCGCCTCGCGGGCTCGGTCCGGCCGCCCCGTGTGGACCGGGTCCAGGACCGCGAGGTGGTAGGCCACCCCGAACGGGACCATCAGCCGCGCGTCGGCGGTCCACTCGCCCTGTCCGAGGACACCGGCGAGAACCTGCCACGGGGCGCGGCCTGCCGCGCCGAGCTCGGCTGCGAGTGCGGGGTCGAGTGCCATCAGTGCCTTCGGGTCGGCGCTCGCGAGCGCGTAGTGGACGGAGTCGTCGAACGGGCCCGCGCGGTCGTCGGGCCTGCCGGGTGCGCGGTCGCCGTGGCGGTGGGAGCCGTCGGCGGCGACCAGCAGACCGACGGGTTCCGGGATGCCCGCGAGCCGTTCGCCCAGCGCGAAGCACTCGTCGGGGGACAGGTCCCCGGGCACCAGGTGCACGGTGACCGCCGCCGCGGCCACCTGCGCCCGCAACCAGGCCGTGACCAGCGCGGACAGTGGCATCGCCGGATCGGGTGCACTCGTCGCGGCGTCGCTCATGCGCACCACGACGTCGACGCCGAAGCCGGCGAACGTGCCTGCCGCGTCCGGGCCGAGGACCCCGGCGGGACCGGCGCCGACCGCGATCCAGTGCGGTGCCGCGCTGGTCAGCCGGGTCGTGACGGCCAGGCAGGCGGCCCGCACGGCGGTCACGTCGGCATCGGTCCCCGCGACCAGCTCCGGCACGAGGAGTGGCGGGGTCGGCACGACGGCGGCGCGGACGATCACGAGATCCGAGGCTACCCATGGGCCACCGAACGTGAACTCTCCGGGCTCATGACGTCACCCTGTGCTGTTCGTGGCCGCCCGTCTCGGCCGTGGAGTACCGAGGCGGGGCGTGACCTGTTTGAATGCGCGCGGGTGCTGTGCGATTCGACGCGTCGGCACCGAACACTGCCAGGCCCCGCGAGAGTGGGGCGTCCGCGGCGGGACGAACGCCAGCGGGCACGCGAGCGGGAGGAACGGGCCATGACGGAGAAGGACACGAGCGTCACCACGAGCACCGAGGAGCCGGCCGCGGCGCCCGCCGCACCAGCGCCCGCCGCACCCGCTCTCTCGGCGCCGCTGGTCGCCTCGGCGTCGGCACACCCGGAGAAGTGGGGCCGGGTCGACGCCGACGGCACGGTCTACGTGAAGACCGAGGACGGGGAACGCGCGATCGGGTCGTGGCAGGCGGGTGAGCCCGCGGAGGGGCTCGCGCACTACGCGCGCCGGTTCGACGATGTGCGCACCGAGGTGGAGCTGCTCGAGGCGCGGCTGAAGGCGGGTTCCGGCGACCCGAAGCACAGCCTGACCAGCGCCAAGCACATCAAGGACAGCCTGAAGGACGCGGCGCTCGTCGGTGACCTGACCGCGCTGAACGCGCGGGTCGACCACGTGCTCGCCCGCGCGCAGGAGGCCGTCGAGTCGGTGAAGCACGCGCGCGACGAGGCCAGGCAGGCCGCGGTAGCCCGCAAGCAGGCACTGGTCGAGGAGGTCGAGACGATCGCCGAGGCGTCCACGCAGTGGAAGGTGGCGGGCGACCGGCTGCGCGCGATCCTCGACGAGTGGAAGACGATCAAGGGCGTCGACCGCAAGACCGACGACGCGCTGTGGAAGCGGTTCTCGAAGGCCCGCGACACGTTCAACCGCAGGCGCGGGTCGCACTTCGCCGAGCTGGACCGGCAGCGCGCGACGGCGAAGGAACGCAAGCAGGAGCTGGTCAAGCAGGCCGAGGAGCTGTCCGAGTCCGACGACTGGGCCGGCACCGCGGCGGCCTACCGCGAGCTGATGACCGAGTGGAAGGCCGCAGGCCGCGCGCCCAAGGAGGCCGACGACACGCTGTGGCAGCAGTTCCGCGCGGCGCAGGACAAGTTCTTCAGCCGCCGGTCCGCGGTGTTCGACGAGCGTGACGCCGAGCTGGTGGAGAACGGCAAGCTCAAGGAGGCGTTGCTGGCCGAGGCGGAGAAGATCAACCCGGCCGCCGACCTCGACGCCGCACGCACGCAGCTGCACCGGATCCAGGAGCGGTGGGAGCAGATCGGCAAGGTTCCCCGCGACCGGATCCGGGAGCTGGAGGGCAAGCTGCGGTCGGTCGAGGAGCGGGTCCGGCAGGCCGCGGACGCCCAGTGGCGGCGGACCGACCCGGAGGCCGAGGCCCGCGCCGCGCAGTTCCGTGAGCGCGTCGAGCAGTTCGAGGCCCAGGCCGCCAAGGCCCGCGCGGCAGGCGACAAGCGTCGCGCGGAGCAGGCCGAGGCACAGGCCGCGCAGTGGCGCGAATGGCTGGCCGCGGCGGAGAACGCGGTGGCCTCTCGCTAGCGTTTCCTGTGGACGGGGCCGGACTCGCGGGTCCGGCCCCGTCCCACGTTCGGGTGACAAGATGAAACGGGCCAGCCTTCTGTCGCGATTGGACAGACAACAGGTCGGTGTTCTGGCAGGGAGCGCGAGTGGGACTCCGGTGGCGCAGGAAGCGGGTCGACGAACTCGCCGCGCAGCACGAGAAGATGGTGGCGCACCAGCGTGAGGTGCTCGAACGGCACGCGGGTGCGCGGCAGGTGGTGCGCTCGCCGGGGTGGTACCCGGACGAGGAGCAGCCCGGGCAGGTCCGGTGGTGGAACGGCACCAAGTGGACGGACAACGTCCGCCCGAACTAGCTGATCGATTCCGTGAGTCGGTCGTCGTGTGCTGGTCGGATCGGTCCGGTTCGGGTCGGGTGAGTTGGCTGCGGTTGCGTTGTGGGTTGTCCTCGCCGGACGGGCAGGTCTCGCGGGTGGCGGAGGGGTTGTTCGGCGGCGGTTGGGTTCGGGTCTGCCTGCCATCCCGTCGGCGTGGGCTGGAGCCCGCTTCGCGGGCCCGGAACGCGTAGCACCCGGTTTGGTGCCGTGAAAGGCGCGTTGACGGCGTGGCAATGCCCTGAAAGGCGCGTTCAGGGCGCTGGGCGCCCTGAACGGCCCATTCACGGCACTCGTTGTGCCGTGAACGCGCCGTCGGGCGCCCGAACGGCGCTAAAGCCCGGGCGCTACGCGCCCGCCCCGCGAAGCGGGGCCTTGTCCGCGCAACCCCGGCGGTGGCGCAAGCCCACCCCAACGGGCCAGTCTAGCTGCGGGATGCCGCCGTGCGGAACCACTGGAACGCGAGCACGACCATCGCCGCCACGGCGATGACCATGCCGATGCCCAGGTCGGAGCCGGAGGACTGGCGGGACCAGATCGCCAGCACGCCGTCGACGGAGGCGAACCAGCCGCCTGCCGCGCCGACCCACGCGAAGAACCAGCGGCGAGTGATCAGCGTCAGAGCCGAGGCGAGCACGCCGAACAGCACGGCCGTGGCCGCGAACAGGCGCGGCACCATCACCGCCTTGCCGGTCTCCTGGCCGATCAGCACCTCGAGGCCGGTCGCGCCGTTCATCCACGGCAGGACCAGGCCCACCAGCAACACGAACACGGCCACCGCGATCACGACCGCGCGGCCGCCGAGTTCGACTGTCCGTGACGCGCGGCGACCGACCTCGTCGATCTCCTCGCGCAGATGGTCCTCGGAGTCGGTCATCGGACTGCGCATCCACCCACCGGTTCGTTCGTCGGCTGACTCGTTGCCGCGGGCGGGCCGAAGGACGGCAGTCCCAGCCCGACCCCGGACGTGCGGGGCCGCACGCCCTCCTCGTGGTTGTCGCCTGCCCGCGTGCGCCGGTGCGACACCAGCCCGCCGTCGGCCACCAGGTGGTGCGGCGCGCCGTAGGTGATCACGGTCTCGACCACGTCGCCCGGCCGGATCGCCGCGGTGCCCGGCGCGAAGTGCACGAGGCGGCCGTCGCGCGCCCGGCCGGACATGCGCAGGGTGTCGGCGTCCTTGCGGCCCTCGCCCGTCGACACCAGCACCTCGACCTGCTTGCCGACCAGCGCCTTGTTCGCGGCCCAGGACACCTCCTCCTGCACGGCGATCAGCCGTTCGAAGCGTTCCTGGACCACCGCCTTGGGCAGCTGGTCCGGCAGCGTCGCGGCCGGCGTGCCGGGGCGCTTCGAGTACTGGAACGTGAAAGCCGACGAGAACCGCGCCGCGCGCACCACGTTCAGCGTCTCCTCGAAGTCCTCCTCGGTCTCGCCGGGGAAGCCGACGATGATGTCGGTGGTGATGGCGGCGTCGGGCATCGCGGCACGCACGTCGTCGATGATCGACAGGTACCTCGCCTGCCGGTAGGAGCGGCGCATCGCCTTCAGCACCCGGTCCGAGCCGGACTGCAGCGGCATGTGGAGCTGGTGGCACACGTTCGGCGTCTCGGCCATCGCGGCGATGACGTCCTCGGTGAAGTCCTTGGGGTGCGGCGAGGTGAACCGCACGCGCTCGAGGCCGTCGATCCCACCGCACGCGCGCAGCAGCTTGCCGAACGCGAACCGGTCGCCGAACTCGACACCGTAGGAGTTCACGTTCTGTCCGAGCAGGGTGACTTCGAGTACGCCCTCGGCGACCAGTGCCTCCACCTCGGCCAGCACGTCACCGGGGCGGCGGTCCTTCTCCTTGCCGCGCAGCGACGGAACGATGCAGAACGTGCACGTGTTGTTACAGCCGACCGACACCGACACCCACCCGGAGTGCGCGGAGTCGCGGCGTGCGGGCAGCGTCGAAGGGAACGTCTCGAGCGACTCCAGGATCTCCACCTGGGCCTCGGAGTTGTGCCTGGCCCGCTCCAGCAGCACCGGCAGCGCGCCGATGTTGTGGGTGCCGAACACGACGTCCACCCACGGCGCCTTCCTGACGATCTCGCCGCGGTCCTTCTGCGCGAGGCAGCCGCCGACGGCGATCTGCATGCCGGGGTTGGCGATCTTGGTCGGCCGCAGATGGCCAAGGTTTCCGTACAGTTTGTTGTCGGCGTTCTCCCGGACCGCGCACGTGTTCAGCACGACGATGTCGGGCACGCCGCCGTCCGCGGCCGGCGCGTAACCAGCGTCTTCGAGCAGGCCGGCCAGCCGCTCGGAGTCATGCACGTTCATCTGGCAACCGAACGTGCGTACCTGGTAGGTGCGAGTGCTCATCTCAGCTACCGAGGGTACGCGTGACCGCATTGAGACCTTGTGCGTGGTCCAACTGTATGAACTTCTATATGCAGTAGGGGTAGGTTTTCGCGCATTACCGGGCCGCTACCCTCAGCTTGCCCTGGTGTACGCACGTTGGAGGAGATTGATGACCGAAGCCGCTTCCGACACCCCCATGATCCGCATGGTGGAGGTGGACAAGTACTTCGGGCAGCTCCACGTGCTCAAGAACATCAACATCGAGGTGCCGCGCGGACAGGTCGTGGTGGTGCTGGGGCCGTCCGGTTCCGGCAAGTCGACACTGTGCCGTGCGATCAACCGCCTCGAACCGATCAACTCCGGGCTCATCGAGATCGACGGGAAGCCGCTTCCGGCGGAGGGCAAGGAGCTCGCGACACTGCGGGCCGACGTCGGGATGGTCTTCCAGTCGTTCAACCTCTTCGCCCACAAGACCATCCTCGACAACGTGATGCTGGCGCCCGTCAAGGTGCGCAAGCTCGCGCAGCCGGAGGCGAAGCGGACCGCGATGGAGCTGCTGGAACGCGTCGGCATCGCCAACCAGGCCCAGAAGTACCCCGCTCAGCTCTCCGGTGGCCAGCAACAGCGCGCCGCCATCGCCCGGGCGCTCGCGATGAAGCCCAAGGTCATGCTCTTCGACGAGCCGACCTCGGCGCTGGACCCCGAGATGATCAACGAGGTCCTCGACGTCATGACCACCCTCGCCGAGGAGGGCATGACGATGCTGGTCGTCACCCACGAGATGGGTTTCGCGCGCAACGCCGCGCACCGGGTGGTCTTCATGGCCGATGGTGAGATCGTCGAGGACTCGACGCCGAAGGAGTTCTTCTCGGCGCCGAAGTCGAACAGGGCGAAGGATTTCCTCGGAAAGATCCTCACACACTGAGGACCCTCCAGCGGCGTGCTCGCCGCATGACCGACAAGAGCAGGAGAAGTGGCAATGAGGGTTCGTACCCTTGCAATCGGGTTGCTGGTCGGCGGCCTTTCGCTCACCGCGTGCGGTAAGGAAGGCGCGCCGACAGACGACGTGACCGGTGGCGGCCCGTCGACGACGGCGGAGGTCGCCACCGACGTCAACATCGAAGGCTCCCCCACGTTCGACCGGATGACCCAGAACGGCAAGGTCGTCATCGGTGTCAAGGAGGACCAGCCTGGTCTGGGTTACAAGGACCCGACCACCGGCGAGTACTCCGGCTTCGACATCGAGATCGCCCGCCTGGTCGCCGCCAAGCTCGGCTTCGGCGAGGACAAGATCGAGTACAAGACCGTGCAGTCCGCCGGTCGTGAGGCCGCCGTCACCAACGGCACCGTCGACTACTACGTCGGCACCTACACGATCAACGACAAGCGCAAGCAGCAGATCTCCTTCGCGGGCCCGTACTTCGTGGCCGGCCAGGACCTGCTGGTGCGCAAGGACGACGACTCGATCACCGGCAAGGACACCCTGAAGGGCAAGAAGGTCTGCTCGGTGACCGGCTCCACGCCGATCCAGAAGATCCGCGACGAGGGCCTGACCGAGCCCGGCAACATCGTCGAGTTCCAGGGCTACTCGCAGTGCG
Organism: Actinophytocola glycyrrhizae; assembly: GCF_042653545.1. Taxonomy (NCBI): domain Bacteria; kingdom Bacillati; phylum Actinomycetota; class Actinomycetes; order Pseudonocardiales; family Pseudonocardiaceae; genus Actinophytocola; species Actinophytocola glycyrrhizae. The sequence goes on along the minus strand of NZ_JBHSIS010000022.1, from coordinate 578,043 downwards.
TCGACAAGCTGCTCACCAAGGAGGTCGACGCGGTCACGACCGACGACGCCATCCTGAAGGGCTTCGCCGCGCAGGACCCCGACAACCTGAAGGTCATCGGTGAGACGTTCTCCGAGGAGCCCTACGGCATCGGCCTGCCCCGGGACGACAAGGCGCTGCGCGACGCGGTGAACGACATCCTGGAGACCGCCCTCGAGGACGGCACCTGGCAGGAGATCTACGACAGCACGCTCGGCAAGTCGGGTTCGACGGCCGAGAAGCCGACCATCGAGCGCTACTGATCCAACCCTGATCGTGGGTGGTCACCGGCAAGGTGACCACCCACCGTCATAACCACACTTCATCAGCGGGGAAGGCCCGATGAACATACTGATCGACTATTGGCCGTTGTTCCGGGACGGCTTCCTCACCACGATCGAGTTGTTCCTGTTCGCCGGTGTCGCGTCGTTGGTCTTCGGCGTGTTCCTGGCAATGCTGCGGGTCAGCCCCGTGCCGGTGTTCCGGGCGGCCGGCACGCTCTACGTGACCGTCGTGCGGAACACCCCGCTGACGCTGGTGTTCCTGTTCTTCGTCTTCGCCTACCCGTACCTCGACATCATCGAGATGTCCTTCTTCACCGCCGCGGTGGTCGCGCTGTCGTTCTACACCTCGGCGTTCATCTGCGAGGTCGTGCGGTCCGGCATCAACACGGTGCCGCTCGGCCAGGCGGAAGCCGCCCGAGCGCTCGGCCTGACGTTCGGTCAGTCGCTCGCCGAGATCATCCTTCCGCAGGCGATGCGGTCGGTGGTGCCGCCGATGGTGAGCACGCTGATCGCCCTGCTGAAGAACACCACCATCGCCGCCGGGTTCTCCGTCGCGGAGGCGGGCCGGATCCGGTCCGTGCTCTCCGACGACGGCGAGAACCAGCTGCTCGGCCTGCTGTGGGTGTCGCTGGGCTTCGTCATCCTGGTCATGGTGCTGACGCTGGTGCAGCGGAGCCTCGAGAAGCGTTGGAGCGTGGCCCGGTGAACGGAGCCTGCGGAGTGGACCAACGAAGCTGGGCGACCCGCGAGCGGACGCTCGGAGCCTGCGAGGAGCGGTCATGAGCAACATCCTGTTCGACGCGCCGGGCCCCCGTGCACGCTTCCGGCACCGCATCCTGGCGGTGCTCGGCGGTATCGCGCTTGCCGGGATCATCGTCTACATCGGCTGGCGCTTCTACGACAGTGGCCAGTTCACCGCCCGCAAGTGGGAGTGGATCCAGTACACGCAGATCCAGGAGGATCTGATCGAGGCGGTCCTGGCGACACTGCAGGCGTTCGCCCTTGGCGCCTTGCTGGCGCTCGTGTTCGGTGCGATCTTCGCCGCGGGCAGGCTGTCGGAACACAAGCCGGTGCGGATGGTGTCCGGCTTCGTCGTGGAGCTGTTCCGGGCCATCCCGCTGCTGATCCTGATGTTCCTGTTCTACTACGGCCTGCCGACGGTCGGCGTCAGCATGTCGCCGTACATGGCCGTGGTGCTGGGTCTCATGCTCTACAACGGCTCGGTGCTCGCGGAGGTGTTCCGCGCGGGCATCCAGGCGCTGCCGCGCGGGCAGGCCGAGGCCGCGTACGCGCTGGGCATGCGCAAGACCCAGGTCATGGTCCTGATCCTGCTGCCGCAGGCGCTGCGGTCGATGATGCCGACGATCATCAGCCAGCTGGTCGTGCTGCTCAAGGACACCGCGCTCGGCTTCCTCATCACCTACGAGGAGCTGCTGCGGTTCGCGCAGCGCATCGGCGGCGACGGCCTGTTCAGCAGGCCGTTCGTGCCGACGGCGATGGTCGTGGCCGCGATCTACATCGGCCTCTGCCTGCTGCTGACCTGGTTCGCCAACTACCTGCAGAAGCGGGAGCGGCGCAGCAAGAAGCACATCGACCTGGAGGACGGCCGGGTCAGGGACCTCGAGGCGACCCTGGCCGGTCAGACGGGCGGGAAGTGACTTCCTGACGGGCACCCGGTCCTCCTACGACCGAGGGTGGCGTGGCAATGCCCTGAAAGGCGCGTTCAGGGCGCTGAGCGCCCTGAACGGCCCATTCACGGCACTCGTTGTGCTGTGAACCGCGCCTTTCACGGCGTCGGGCGACCGCGTGAGCTGGCGGGCAAGCCCGTGGAACGGGTGCCCCAGTGAGAACACAGGAGGAGCCGCACCCGTGGGTGCGGCTCCTCCTGTGAACTGTCCTCAGTGGCGGCTGCCGCTGCGGCGGAACAGCTTGTTGCCCAGCCACACCACCGGGTCGTACTTGCGGTCGACCACGCGCTCCTTCATCGGGATCAGCGCGTTGTCGGTGATCTTGATGTGCTCGGGGCACACCTCGGTGCAGCACTTGGTGATGTTGCAGAACCCGAGACCGTGCTCCTCCTGCGCGGCGCGCTCGCGGTCGGCCTCGTCGAGGGGGTGCATCTCGAGCTCAGCGATCCGCATGAGGTAGCGCGGACCGGCGAAGTGCTCCTTGTTCTCCTCGTGGTCACGGATGACGTGGCAGGTGTTCTGGCACAGGAAGCACTCGATGCACTTGCGGAACTCCTGCGAGCGCTCGACGTCCTGCTGCTTCATCCGGTACTCGCCGAGACCGAGGTGCTTCGGCGGCGCGAAGGCCGGGATCTCCCGCGCCTTCTGGTAGTTGTACGACACGTCGGTGACCAGGTCGCGGATCACCGGGAACGTGCGCAGCGGCGTGACGGTGATCGTCTCCGACTCGGTGAACACCGACATGCGCGTCATGCACAGCAGGCGCGGCATGCCGTTGATCTCCGCGGAGCACGAGCCGCACTTGCCCGCCTTGCAGTTCCAGCGCACCGCGAGGTCCGGTGCCTGCGTGGCCTGCAGGCGATGGATGATGTCGAGTACGACCTCACCCTCGTTGACCTCGACGGTGTAGTCCTGGAGGTCGCCGCCGTCGGCGTCGCCGCGCCAGACCTTGAAGTTGGCCTTGTAACTCATGACGCCCCCTCGCGGTCGCCCTGTGTTTGACTGTTCGCTACGCAAGCTCCGCTCACGAGGCGCTCCTCTGCGGGTGGGCGGCCAGTTCCTCGTCCGTGAAGTACTTCTCCAGCTCGGACAGCTCGAACAGCTCGAACAGGTCATCGCGCATCGGCACCTGCTCCTTCGGCGTGACCCGCGCACCGTCGTCGTAGGCTTCGCACACCAGCAAGGTGTTGCGCCACTTGGCGTCCATGCCGGGGAAGTCGTCGCGGGTGTGCCCGCCACGGCTCTCCGTGCGCAGGAGAGCGGCCTTCGCGACGCACTCGCTGACGAGCAGCATGTTGCGCAGGTCCAGCGCGAGGTGCCAGCCGGGGTTGAACTCGCGGCGGCCCTCGACGGCGACGAGCTTCGCCCGCTCCTTCAGCTCAGCGAGCTTGTCCAGCGCCTGCTGGACCTCGTCTTCCTTGCGGATGATGCCGACCAGTTCGTTCATCGACTGCTGGAGTTCGGCGTGGATCGTGTACGGGTTCTCCGCCTGCCCCGAGCTGGGGTAGTCGAACGGGCTCGTCGCCCACACGGCGGCGCTGTCCACATCGGACTCGGAGATCTTCGGGCGCTGATCGAGCGAGTCGACGTACTCGGCGGCCCCGAGCCCGGCACGGCGGCCGAACACGATCAGGTCGGACAGCGAGTTGCCGCCGAGGCGGTTGGAGCCGTGCATGCCGCCCGCGACCTCACCGGCCGCGAACAGGCCGGGCACGATCGACGACGCGGTGTCGGGGTCGACCTCGATGCCACCCATGACGTAGTGACAGGTCGGCCCGACCTCCATGGGCTGCGCGGTGATGTCGACGTCGGCCAGTTCCTTGAACTGGTGGTACATCGACGGCAGCCGGCGGCGGATCTCCTCGGCGGGCAGACGGCTCGCGATGTCCAGGAACACGCCGCCGTGCGGTGAGCCGCGGCCGGCCTTGACCTCGGAGTTGATCGCGCGCGCGACCTCGTCGCGGGGCAGCAGGTCCGGGGTGCGCCGGTTGTTGTCCTGGTCGGCGTACCAGCCGTCGGCCTCCTGCTCGGTCTCCGCGTACTGGCCCTTGAACACGTCCGGGATGTACTCGAACATGAAGCGCTTGCCGTCGGAGTTCTTCAGCACACCGCCGTCACCGCGCACGCCCTCGGTGACCAGGATGCCCTTCACCGACGGCGGCCAGACCATGCCGGTCGGGTGGAACTGCACGAACTCCATGTTGATCAGCGAGGCGCCCGCGCGCATCGCCAGCGCGTGCCCGTCGCCGGTGTACTCCCAGGAGTTCGAGGTGACCTTGAACGACTTGCCGATGCCGCCGGTCGCCAGCACGATGGCGGGCGCGGAGAACAGCACGAACTTGCCGGAGTCGCGCCAGTAGGCGAACGCGCCGGCGATCCGGTCGCCGTCCTTGATCAGCTCGGTGACGGTGCACTCGGAGAAGACCTTGAGCTTGGCCTCGTAGTCGCCGAACTCCGCGTGGTCCTCCTGCTGCAGCGAGACGATCTTCTGCTGCATGGTGCGGATCATCTCGAGGCCGGTGCGGTCACCGACGTGCGCGAGCCGCGGATAGGTGTGGCCACCGAAGTTCCGCTGGCTGATCTTGCCGTCCTTGGTGCGGTCGAACAGCGCACCGTAGGTCTCCAGCTCCCAGACCCGCTCGGGGGCCTCCTTGGCGTGGAGCTCGGCCATCCGCCAGTTGTTGAGGAACTTGCCGCCACGCATGGTGTCGCGGAAGTGGACCTGCCAGTTGTCCTTCTCGTTGACGTTGCCCATCGAGGCGGCACAGCCACCCTCGGCCATGACCGTGTGGGCCTTGCCGAACAGCGACTTCGAGATGATCGCGGTCTTCTTGCCCTGCTGGCGCGCCTCGATGGCAGCGCGGAGACCGGCGCCACCGGCACCGATGACGATGACGTCGTAGTCGAATCGCTCGACCTGAACCTGAACCATGGTTCCTTCTCAGTCTCAGTTGAAGATCCGCAGGTCGGTGATCCAGTCCGCGGACACCGCCATGATGTACGCGTCCGTGATGATCACCGTGAAGAGCGAGATCATGGCGAACTGGCCGTGCCGGGGGTTGAGCTTGGACACGAACTGCCAGTAGCGGTACCGGAGTGGGTGCTTGGAGAAGCTCTTCAGCTTGCCGCCGATGATGTGCCTGCACGCGTGACACGACAGCGTGTAGGCGACGAGCGCCACGACGTTGATCAGGATGATGATCGTGCCGAGCCCCATGCCGATGCCGCCGTTCTTGCCGTGGAAGGCAAGCACCGCGTCGTAGATGTTGATGCAGGCGAAGATCAGCGCCGCGTAGAAGAAGTACCGGTGCCCGTTGGTCAGGACGTACGGGAACTTGCGCTCGCCGGAGTACTTCTTGGCCGGCTCGGGCACCGCGCACGCGGCGGGGGAGAACATCAGCGACCGGTAGGCGGCCTTGCGGTAGTAGTAGCAGGTCGCGCGGAAGCCGAGCAGCACCAGGAACGTGATGATCCCGATGGGGATCCACGAGGCGTAGGTCGGGATGAACTCACCGAAGTGGCTGGAGCCCGGCACACACGCCGCGTTGACGCACGGCGAGTACATGGGCGTGAGATAGTGCTCCTCGGCCGCCCAGTAGTGGTCGTTCATGAAGTAGCGGACCAGCGCATAAGCGGTGAAGAACAGCAGGATCCCGCCAGTGCTCAGCGGGTAGGCCCACCAACGGTCGGTCCGATACGTGCGCTCGGTTATTTGCGCCCGGTCGGGGGCACCGACGCCAGCCTTCATTGTTTGTCCTCGACTTCGGAACGATTTGTTTGTCAGAGACTAACCGCGATCTGTGCCAGTGACGGCGTTCCGCGTGTCACACCCCGGTGCGCGATGGGTCGGCATCGTCGGCACCTTCCTGCGGTCTGCTCACCTCCGACGGGCCGCCGCGGAAGACGACCGCCGAGCCGCCAACTGTGCCGTCGGTGGCAAGAGGAGAAGTACCACACGCTGGGAAAGCGCCGGTTGGCGGCCTGTGCACAAGGTGTCCTGGGGCACGCGGGAAGCGGATACGTGACCAGGACACGCAGAGACCGTACTCCGCCCGGCCGACCGCCGGGGACCGCCCGCCCCGAAACAGGGAATTCGGCTTCACCACACCGAATTCGCCAGCCAGGCCGCATTAGGAGAACGCGTTGTATACAGAATGCAACGCAAAGTTAGGTAGTCCTAATGACATGGCCCAAATCACGCGATCGATCAAGAAGACCGGACGAGAACCCAGGAACGAAGCGGAAGTGGGCCCCGATCCCAAGGTTGCGATTCGGTGAACCTTCCACAGAGGAACCCGGACCGTCCCAGCAGGACAGCGTGGGCAGCGCCCCCATCAGGCAAAACGTCCGCCGGGGCCAGCACGGCGAAAGCAAAGCCCGACTGGCGAGTAACAAAAGCGGAAGACAAGCATCCGAACACGAATCCAAGTCCCGCGAAGGCACAAGCCACACACCGAGCAGGACCACAACCCAGCCCCAGCCAAGGAAGCGGCTTCCCCGAAGATCGACGTGGCTCAACCACCGTCAACGGTCAACCGGACGAGCCCCTGCTGCCAACCGCTCCCCGACCCCGCAACCGCTCACAAAGCGTCATCAAGCAACGAGGTACGCAACTCGTCCTTCACCACCCGGTACGCGAGCCCCTCCCCGTACCCCTTGCGAGCCAGCATCCCCACCAGCTTGCGGACCTTCGTCGGCTCGTCGGCGGTGGACAGCGCGCGCATGCGCTTGCGGACGAGCTGCCGGGCCCGTTCCTCCTCGGCGTCCTGGTCGACCGTCGCCAGTGCTTCCTCGGCGGACTCGTCCGCGACGCCCTTCTTGCGCAGCTCCATGGCCAGCGCGCGGCGGCTCAGGCCCTGGAAGTTGTGCCGGGAGCGGACCCACACCTCGGCGAACGCGGCGTCGTCGATCAGTCCGACCTCGTCCAGCCGGTCGAGCACCTTCGACGCCACGTCCTCCTCGACGCCCTTGCGGGCGAGCGCCTGCGCCAGCTCCACCCGCGTCCGGGGACGCGCGGTCAGCAGGCGCAGGCAGATGTCCTTCGCCTGCTGTACCGGGTCTTCCGGCGGCTTGGGGGTGCGCTGGTCCGCGCCGGAGGACGAGTCGTCGTTCGGCCTCCGGCTTCCTCGACGGCCAGCCACCGGCTAGAAGTCCACCGGGGCGGGCGCGGGCTCGGTGACGTCGGCGTCGAGCTTGGCGCCGACGCCGAGCTTGTCCTTGATCCGCTTCTCGATCTCGTTGGCGATGTCCGGGTTCTCGAGCAGGAACTTCCGCGCGTTCTCCTTGCCCTGGCCCAGCTGGTCGCCCTCGTACGTGTACCAGGCGCCGGACTTGCGCACGATGCCGTGCTCGACGCCCATGTCGATGAGCGAGCCCTCGCGGGAGACGCCCTTGCCGTACAGGATGTCGAACTCGGCCTGCTTGAACGGCGGCGCGACCTTGTTCTTCACGACCTTGACGCGGGTCCGGTTGCCGACCGCCTCGCCGCCGTCCTTCAGCGTCTCGATGCGGCGGACGTCCAGGCGCACCGACGCGTAGAACTTCAGCGCCTTGCCACCCGTCGTGGTCTCCGGCGAGCCGAACATGACGCCGATCTTCTCGCGCAGCTGGTTGATGAAGATCGCGGTCGTGCCGGAGTTGCTGAGCGCACCGGCGATCTTGCGGAGCGCCTGGCTCATGAGGCGCGCCTGCAGACCGACGTGGTTGTCACCCATCTCGCCCTCGATCTCGGCGCGCGGCACGAGCGCGGCCACCGAGTCGATGACCAGGATGTCGAGCGCGCCGGAGCGGATCAACATGTCCGCGATCTCCAGCGCCTGCTCACCGGTGTCGGGCTGCGACACCAGCAGCGCGTCGGTGTCGACGCCCAGGTTCTTCGCGTACTCGGGGTCCAGCGCGTGCTCCGCGTCGATGAACGCCGCGATGCCGCCGGTCTTCTGCGCGTTGGCGACCGCGTGCAGCGCCAGCGACGTCTTACCGGACGACTCAGGGCCGTAGATCTCCACGACCCGGCCGCGGGGCAGGCCGCCGATGCCAAGCGCGACGTCCAGAGCAATGGATCCGGTCGGGATGACCTCGATCGGCGCACGGGTCTCGTCGCCGAGACGCATGACCGACCCCTTGCCGAAGTTCTTGTCGATCTGGGCGAGGGCCAGGTCCAACGCCTTCGCGCGATCGGGGGCTGCTGCTGCCATCTGAGATCCACCTTGGTTGTTTTTAGACCGCTTTGCACTCACGCCGGCGACGCTAACGGCAAGCACCGACAATTTCGGGCTGAGGGGGCCGACCTGTGGACAACTCACCCGGTTGTGGACAACAGGCTAGCCGAACGCCTGTTCGAGCCGGCAGCGACACGCCGCTCGTGGTCACCGCCGCTCGGACGGCACCTCGAACGCCTCGCACACGGCGCGCCAGATCTGTTTCGGCTCCAGCCCGGCGTCGAGGGCCTGGTCCACCGTGCGCCCGCCGAGCGAGCTGAACACGTGGTCGCGGGCGAGCATGTCGGCCCGCACCTCGCCGAATTCCTGGGCCATGAGCTTGCGGAACACCGTGATACGCATCGGTGGCAGCCTACGACCCGCCGGGATCTGGGAGAATCCGGTCATGGTGGACCTGGAACCGACCGGCCTCGAGTCGATACTGATCGACGTCGCCGTCATCGGCGCACTGGTGGCGGCGATCGTGGTGGGCGTGATGGCGCTGCGGAACCGGCGGCGCTAGCCACGCCCTACAGGACATGACCCACACCCACGCAGCGGGCACCGAACGCGCAACGCCCGGCGGCCCCCCGCGGGGCGAGCCGGGTGCCCTGAAAGGCGCGTTCAGGGCGCTGAGCGCCCTGAACGGCCCATTCACGGCACTCGTTGTGCCGTCGACGCGCCATTCACGGCTCTGGAGGGCCTGTGGGTGTGCGCCCAGAGTCACTTCACATGATCTTCACGGGATCGATCGTCTAAGTTCCTGGCTGGACGTGCTCGGTGAAGTAGTCGCCGAGCGTGTCGGGCGTGAAGTCGTCCGACGCGCGCAGTTCGGTCCTGGACAGCCAGCCGACGAGCGGGCGGTCCTTGACGGTGAACACGAGCACGCCGGTGCCGCCGGTCACGCCGGCCCGCCAGCGCCCGTCCAGGCCGTTGCCCTTCCACTGCGCCTCGACGTGGTCGCCGTCGGTCATGTCGCCGAGCTCGGTGTTGGCGATCTTCTGCGCGTCCGGCTCCGACGCGACGTGGGCGTAGCTGACCTGGTAGCCGTCGGACAGCGAGCACATGACGTCCGCGTTGGTGTCCCGCTCGGCCGGTTCGCAGTCGCCGCTGTCGGCCACCCCGCCCGCGAGCTGCCGCAGGCAGTCCGTGAAGCCGTCGCCGTCCGGCTCGCCCTTCTGACCGCAGCTCTCCGCGGTCGGCAGGTCACTGCTCGGCTGCAGGACGAACACGGCGCCGACGGCGGCGATCGCGAGCACCACGACCGCGGCCACCCCGAGCACGAGCTTGCGCTTGCCGGTTCCCGCCGAGGGCACCGGGTTCTGCGCAGGGAACGCCGTGCTCGGCGGCCCCAGCACGGGGTTGCCGTGCGCGGGTGACATGGGCGTGGCGACCGGCGTCGGCACGCTGGGCGGGCCCGCGATCGGTGCCGGGGCGTGCGGTGCCTGCTGCGGCATCGGCGGCGGCATGACCGGCTGGCGGAAACCACCGGTCGGCGGTGTCTGCGGACCGATGGTGCCGGTCCTGAGGCTGACGCCCTCCGGCGTGATGTGGTGCGCGCCGAGCGCGACGGCCGTCTCGGGCTGGTCGAGGCTGGACGGGACCACGCGCAGCTGCTCGGCGATCAGCGTCGCGACCAGCGGGATCCGGCTGGAGCCACCGACCAGGTAGATGCCGACGAGCCGGTCCGGGGTGAGGCCGGTCGAGCGGATGGTCGAGGCGAGCAGCTCGACGCTGCGCAGCAGGCTGGGCCGGATCAGCGCCTCCAGCTCGACCCGCGTGACCAGCACGTCCTCGAACGGCTCCGGCAGCGGCACCTCCGTCTGCGGGTGGCGGGACAGGGCCTCCTTGGCGGCCTTCACGTCCTCGCGGAGCGCACGCTGCGCGCGCCGGTCACCGGTGGACTCCGGGCGCAGGATGCTCTGCCAGCGCCGTGGGTCGCGGGTCGACACCTGGCGGCCGACGTGTTCCAGCAGCGCCTGGTCCACGTCCAGGCCACCGAGGTCGGGCAGCCCCGCCTCGGCGAGGACCGCGTAGCCGGTCTGCGTCGCCGCGACGATCGCGACGTCGAACGTGCCAGCACCGAGGTCGTACACGGCGAGCGCGTGCCCCGGCGCCAGCTGCTGGCCGGGGAACGACGCGAAGTGCGCGGCCGCGGCGACCGGCTCCGGCACGAGGACGAGGTTGGTGCCCATCCCGGCGAGCCGGGCGGCGGCGAGCAGGACGTTGCGGCGCACCGGCCCCCACTGCGCGGGGTGCGTGAGGCGGACCTCGTCGGGCTTCGCACCGCCGAGCTGCCGGGCGGTCTCGTCCGCGACGCGGCGCAGCACGGCCCCGAGGGCCTCGGTGACCGGCACGACCACGTCGCCGAGCAGCAGCGTGCCCTCGTCGACCCTGCGCTTCGGGTTCGGCTCGAACCGGGCCGGGTCCAGCCGGGCACGACGCTCGGCGTCCCGCCCGACGACGAGGTGCCCGTCGTCGTCGGCGAAGAGCGCCGACGGCATCGTGGCGGACCCGTCCACCTCGATCACCCTCGGCGGCCTGCCGTGCGCGGACAGCACGGCAACCGTGTTCGACGTACCGAGGTCAACCGACAGGACGGCCACGACTCTCCCCTCGCGCTGGCTGGTCAGCAGAATGCTGCCATGCCCGCCCGTCCGATGTGGCCGGACCCGCGATACTCACGCGCCGGCCGGGTTGTCCGGCACGATCGCCGGCCGGTGGCTACGAGCCACCCCCGTCGCCGCCCGGCTTGACGTGCTGGTCGAAGTAGTCGAGCAGGTCGCTGATGTCGCCGTCGCCACCGATGTCGATGTTCATGAGCGCACCGGCGACCGGGGAGTCGTGTACCGCGAACAGGATCATGCCGCTGCCGCCGCCGATGTCGATGGCCGCGTAGGTGCCGGAGAGGTCGCCGCCCTCCCAGTCGCCCTGCTCCGATTCGCCGCCCGCGCCGTAGCTGTCGAGCTGTTCGACCACGGTGTCGATGTACTGCTTCGCGGACTCCACACCGGACTGCTGGCTGCCGTCGGCCTTGTCGCTCGCGCCGAAGTGCATGTACATGACGGTGTGCGTGTCGTCGAGGACGCAGGTGGCCGCGGTCGCGCCCGGGGTCTCGATCGGTGCGGCACCCCCCGCGGCCGCGCCTTCGTTGCACTCGTTGTTCTCCACGACCGCGCCCGCGACCTTGCGCATGCACTCGGACATGCCCTCGCCGTCGGCCTGGCGGTTCGAGCAGTCGGCGCCCGCGACGGTGCCCTCGCCGGAGTCACCGGACGTGGCGATGATGATGCTGACCACCGCGATCACCACGACCGCGACCACGGCCGTCGCGATGTACCACGGCTTGTTCGACGAACCGCTGCCCGGCCGGTGCTGCTGCGGCTGCTGCACCGGGTACTGCGCGGGCCCCACCGACATCGCGGGCACCGGCGTCGGCGTGCTCGGCGGGCCCTGCACGCGCTGCGGACCGCTGTTGGGGAACGGGTTCTGCGCGGGCGTGGACTGGGTCGGCGGCGGCGGCGGTGGCGGCGGCTTCCGCGGGCCGGGGTTGAACCCGCCGGTGCGCGGCGCCACGACCTGTCTCGTGCGCTGGACGTCCTCGATCGTGCTGCTGATGTCGCCGGTCCGCAGCGTGATGCCCTCGTGCGGCACGTGGTGCGCACCGAGGGCGACGGCCGTCTCCGGCTGGTCGAGGCTCGTCGGCACGACCCGCAGCTGCTCGGCGATCAGCGTCGCGATCAGCGGGATGCGGCTGGAGCCACCGACGAGGTAGATGCCGACGAGCCGCTCCGGCGTCATGCCGGTGGACCGGATGGTGCCCGCCAGCAGCTCGACGCTGCGCAGCAGGCCCGGGCGGATCAGCGCCTCCAGCTCGACCCGCGTGACCAGCACGTCCTCGAACGGCTCCGGCAGCGGCACCTCCGTCTGCGGGTGCCGGGACAGCGACTCCTTGCCCGCCTTCACGTCCTCGCGGAGCGCGCGCTGCGCGCGCCGGTCGGCGGTGGACGTCGGGCGCAGCAGGCTCTGCCAGCGGCCGGGGTCGCGCACGGAGACCTGTCGGCCGACGTGTTCGAGCAGTGCCTGGTCCACGTCCAGGCCGCCGAGGTCGGGCAGGCCGGCCTCGGCGAGCACCACGAAACCGTTCTGGGTGGCGCCGACGATGGCCACGTCGAACGTGCCGGCACCGAGGTCGTACACGGCCAGTGCCTGCCCTGGCACGAGCGTCTGGCCGGGGAAGGACGCGAAGTGGGCCGCCGCGGCGACCGGTTCCGGCACCAGGACGAGGTTCGAACCCATGCCTGCCTGGCGGGCGGCCGACAGCAGCACGTTGCGCCGCACCGGCCCCCACTGCGCGGGGTGGGTGAGCCGGACCTCGTCGGGCTTCTTGCCGCCGAGCTGGCGGGAGGTCTCGTCGATCACGCGGCGCAGCACCCCGGCGAGCGCGTCGGTCACCGGCACGACCTGGTCCCCGAGCAGCAGTGTGCCCTCGTCGACCCGGCGCTTCGGGTTCGGCTCGAACCGGGCGGGGTCTAGCCGGGCACGCCGCTCGGCGTCGCGGCCGACCACGAGGTTGCCGTCCTCGGCCGCGAACACCGCGGAGGGCATCATGGACGACCCGTCCACGTCGACGACCCGCGGCGGCCTGCCGTGTGCGGACAGCACGGCAACCGTGTTCGATGTGCCGAGATCCACAGACAGGACGTTCACGACTCTCCCCTCGTCGCCTTGCGCAGGACAGATGCTGCCAGAACGGTCCGGCACGGTGGGACAGGTCCCACATATCCATCGCTGACCTGGGCTTGGAGAAAATGTCGGTGGTCGGGTTCATGATGGTTGTCGTGAGTTCCGACGTGCTCGACGTGTTCTCGCCGGCGACCAGGCAGTGGTTCACCGGCGCGTTCGCCATGCCGACCGAAGCCCAGACGGGCGCGTGGCGTGCCGCGGCGAACGGCGAGCACGCGCTGGTGGTGGCGCCGACCGGGTCCGGCAAGACCCTCGCGGCGTTCCTGTGGGCACTGGACCGGCTGGCGACGCGGCCGAAACCGGCGGAACGCACAGCACGCTGCCGGGTGCTCTACGTGTCGCCGCTCAAGGCGCTGGCCGTCGACGTGCAGCGCAACCTGCGCGCGCCGCTGGCGGGCATCAGCCAGGCCGCGCGCAGGCTGGGCGAGGAGGACCCCGGCATCACGGTCGGTATGCGCACCGGCGACACCCCGGCCGACGAGCGCAGGTCGTTCCAGCGCACCCCGCCCGACATCCTGGTCACCACGCCGGAGTCGCTGTTCCTGCTCCTGACCTCCGCCGCCCGCGAGTCGCTGCGCGGGGTGGAGACGGTGATCGTGGACGAGGTGCACGCGGTGACCGGCACCAAGCGCGGCGCGCACCTCGCCGTGTCGCTCGAACGGCTCGACGCGCTGCTGCCCCGGCCCGCGCAGCGGATCGGGCTGTCGGCCACGGTCCGGCCGATCGACGAGGTCGGCTCGTTCCTCGCGGGCGGGCGGCCGGTCACGGTGGTGGCGCCCAAGATCGGCAAGACCATCGAGATGACGCTGGTCGTGCCGGTGGAGGACATGACGGAGCTGGCCGGGCCGCCGCCGGTTTCCGGCCCGGTCACCCCGGATCCGGACCTCGACCTGCCGGGTGGCATCGGCACGCTGACGGAGCCGGCCGACGGCCCCAGGAGACCGTCGATCTGGCCCGCGGTCGAGGAACGGGTGCTCGAGCTGGTCCGGCGGCACCGCTCCACGATCGTGTTCACCAACTCGCGGCGGCTGGCCGAGCGGCTGACCTCGCGGCTCAACGAACTGGCGGCGGAACGGCCCGTCTACCCGGCCGACGTCGGCCGGTTCCCCGCGGAAGCCATCGCCGAGTCCGGCTGGGCGGCCGGGGTCGAGACGCCGACCGTGGCCCGCGCGCACCACGGGTCGATGTCGCGCGAGCAGCGGAGCTCGGTGGAGGAGGCGCTGAAGTCGGGGCAGCTGCCGTGCGTGGTGGCGACCTCGTCGCTGGAGCTGGGCATCGACATGGGCGCGGTGGACCTCGTCATCCAGATCGAGGCGCCGCCCTCGGTCGCGTCCGGCATGCAGCGCATCGGCCGCGCCGGTCACCAGGTCGGCGCGGTGTCGCGCGGGGTGATGTTCCCCAAGTTCCGCGGCGACCTGGTGGCGTGCGCGGTGGTGGCGGAGCGGATGGCAGAGGGCGCGATCGAGTCCATGCGCTACCCGCGCAACCCGCTCGACGTGCTGGCGCAGCACATCGTGGCGATGGTGTCGCTCGAACCGTGGACCGTGGCCGACCTCGCGGCGCTGGTGCGGCGGGCGGCGCCGTTCGCCGCGCTGCCGGAGTCGGCACTGCACTCGGTGCTGGACATGCTGGCGGGCCGCTACCCGTCGGAGGAGTTCGGCGAGCTGCGGCCGAGGGTGACGTGGGACCGGGTGAACGGCGAGCTGCGCGGGCGTCCCGGTGCGCAGCGGCTCGCGGTGACCTCCGGCGGCACGATCCCCGACCGCGGCCAGTTCACCGTCATGACACCGGCGGCCGAGGGCGGGTCCGGGTCCCGCGTCGGGGAGCTGGACGAGGAGATGGTGTACGAGTCGCGGGTGGGCGACACGTTCCTGCTCGGCACCTCGTCGTGGCGGATCGCGGACATCACGGCCGACCGCGTGATCGCGGTGCCCGCACCCGGCGAACCGGCCAGGATGCCGTTCTGGAAGGGCGACGCCCCCGGCAGACCACTCGAGCTCGGCCGCGCGCTGGGGAAGTTCCTGCGCGAGATGTCGGGCCTGCCGGAGTCCCAGGCGCGGGAACGGGCCAGGGGCGCCGGGCTCGACGAGTTCGCGGCGGGCAACCTCATCGCGTACCTCACCGAGCAGAAGGAGGCCACGCGGCACGTCCCGGACGACCGCACGATGCTCATCGAGCGGTACCGCGACGAGCTGGGCGACTGGCGGGTGGTGCTGCACTCACCGTTCGGCGCGCAGGTCAACGCGCCGTGGGCGCTCGCGATCGGGGCGCTGCTGCGGGAGCGGCGCGGCCTCGATGCCAGGGTGGCGCACTCCGACGACGGCATCGTGATCCAGCTGCCGGACACCGTCGACGCCGAGGGCAAGGACGTGCTCGCGGGCGCGGAGGACGTGCTGCTCGACCCGGACGAGGTCGAGCAGGTGGTGGTGGCCGAGGTCGGCGGGTCGTCGATGTTCGCGTCCCGGTTCCGGGAGTGCGCGGCCCGGTCGCTGCTGCTGCCACGCCGCGACCCGCGCAAGCGGACCCCCCTGTGGCGGCAGCGGCAACGGGCGTCGCAACTGCTGTCGGTGGCGGCGAAGTACGAACAGTTCCCGGTGGTGCTCGAAGCCATGCGGGAGTGCCTGCAGGACGTGTACGACCTCGCGGGGCTGCGGTCGCTGATGGCGGAGGTGCGGTCGCGGAAGGTGCGGGTCGTCGAGGTGGAGACGCGGTCGCCGTCACCGTTCGCGCGCAGCCTGCTGTTCGGGTACGCGGGCCTGTTCCTCTACGACGCCGACACACCGCTGGCGGAGCGGCAGGCGGCGGCGCTGTCGCTGGACTCGTCGCTGCTGGCGGAGCTGCTGGGATCGGAGGCGATCCGGGAGCTGCTCGACCCCGGGGTGCTGGCCGAGGTTGAGCAGTCGCTGCAGCGGCTGGACCCGTCGCGGCACGCCCGGCACGAGGAGGACGCCGCCGACCTGTTGCGGTTCCTCGGTGACCTCTCGCCGGCCGAGGCGGCGCTGCGCGGGGTGGAGCCTGGCTGGCTCGACGAGCTGGAGCGGCAGCGGCGGGTCATCCGGGTGCGGATCGCCGGCGACGAACGGTTCGTGATCATCGAGGACGCGGGCCGGATGCGGGACGCGCTGGGGGTCGCACTGCCCGTCGGTGTGCCGGAGGCGTTCACCGAACCGGTCGACGACCCGCTCGGCGACCTGCTGTCCCGGTACGCGCGGACCCATGGCCCGTTCAGTGCCGAGGAGGTGGCGACCCGTTTCGGGTTGGGCGTCGCGGTGGTGACCGGGGTGCTGGACCGCATGGTCGGCACGGGCAGGCTCGTGCGCGGGGAGCTGCGGCCCGGTGGCACCCACGTGGAGTACTGCGACGCCGACGTCATGCGGCGGGTGCGGCGGGCGTCGCTCGCGAAGCTGCGGGCCGAGGTGGAACCGGTCGAACCGGCGGCGCTCGGCCGGTTCCTCCCGGTGTGGCACGGGGTCGGCAAACGTTTGCGGTCGGCGCCGACCGCGGACGACGTGCTGTCGGTGGTGGAGCAGTTGGCCGGTGCGCCGCTGCCCGCGAGCGGGTTCGAGTCGCTGATCCTGCCATCGCGGTTGCCCGGGTACACCCCGGCGCTGCTGGACGAGCTGACCACGGCCGGTGAGGTGACGTGGTGCGGCACCGGCGCGCTGGCGGGCGGGGACGGCTGGATCGCCGTCGCACCGGCGGATGTGGCGGACCTGCTGCTGCCGGACGTGGAGGAGACGGTCCCGGACACGCCGCTGCACGGCGCGGTCCTGTCCGCCATGGACGGTGGCGCGCTGTTCTTCCGGCAGCTGGCCGACCGGACCGCCGCGATGCTCGTCGACGGTGGCGCCGAGGTGCCCTCGGACGCGGACGTCGTCGCCGCGGTGTGGGACCTGGTGTGGGCCGGGCTCGTCACCAACGACACGATCGCGCCGCTGCGTGCGGTGGTGTCGGGTCGCGGCGCGACCTACAAGCCGAAGCGCACGCCGCCGCGTGGCCGGTACGCGCGGATGCGTGCCGCCAGACCGGTGATGCCGAGCAGGTCTGGCCCGCCGACGGCCGGCGGCCGCTGGTCGCTGGTCGTGCCACGGGAGCAGGACCCGACACGGAGGGCGCATGCCCGCGCGGAGGCTTTCCTGGAACGGCACGGTGTGCTGACGCGCGGCGCGCTCGACACCGAACGCGTGACCGGCGGCTTTTCCGGTGTGTACAAGGTGTTGCGCGCGATGGAGGAGTCGGGCCAGATCGTGCGCGGCTACGTCGTGGAGGGGCTCGGCGCGTCCCAGTTCGCGGCCCGTGGCGCGGTGGACCGATTGCGCGCACTGTCCAAACCGGACCCCGTCGCCTCCTCGGACGCTGCGGCGACGGTGCTGGCGGCGACGGACCCGGCGCAGCCGTACGGGGCCGCCCTGCCGTGGCCGGACCTGGTGGGCACCGGAAAGCACCGGCCAGGGCGGAAAGCAGGCGCTCTCGCGGTGCTGGTCGACGGCGTGCCCGCGCTGTACGTCGAACGCGGCGGCCGTTCGCTGCTGTCGTTCACCGAGGACGACACGGCGTTGCGGGCCGCGGCGGAAGCCCTGTCCCGCGCGGTGCGCGAAGGCTGGCTCGGCCAGCTGGCGGTGCAGCGCGCGGACGGCGAGGTGGCACTGACCTCGAACCTGGCCGACGTCCTGCGGGACGCGGGTTTCCGTGCCACACCGAAGGGTTTGCGCCTGCGCGCGTGACGGCACCGCAGGGGGCCCGCGGCTTGCGGCAGGTGAGGTCGCGTGGGCGAAAGTGCGTGCGGGACTTCGTGTTCACCGGTGATCGTGCTCGTTACGCTCGCCACACGCGTTGGGGAGGTGGTGGACGGCGGAGACCTGGGGGCTCCGCCGCCTACCTGTCCTTCTCCAGCGCGGCCAGCCGCAGCTCCAGCTGGTCCACGCGGTGGCGGAGCAACGTCACCTGCGCTTCGAGGCTCACCTCACGCTCGGCCCGCCGCTGGATCCGCGGCGACTGCGCCGCCCTGGCGACGACCGCGTCGAGCGGCACCAGCCGCTGCGGTCCGTTGGGCCCGTCGACGAGCCGTGACTCGATCTCGCCGTTGCGGTACCAGGCCCGCAGCGCGGAGCGGGACACCCCCGTGTCCTGTTCCGCCTGGGCCAGCGTGACCCACGGCGTGTTCTCGAGCTGCGCGAACAGGTCCAGCTCATCCCGCCAGCGAGACAGCCGCTCATCCCAGTCGGTCATAGGGAGAGCCTATCAATAACACCGTATTGACAGGGTCAGAAGCAGGGTCGACCATCATGTGCATGTTCGAGCGTTTTACCGCGGAAGCCCGCTCTGTCGTGGTCCGCGCACAGGAAGAGGCCCGCGAGCTGCGGCACAACCACATCGGCACCGAGCACATCCTGCTCGGCCTGTTCGCCATGCCGACGAGCGTCGCGGCGACAGCGCTGCGCAACCTGGGCGTCACGGCGGCGACGGTCCGCATCGGGATCGAGGAGATCGTCGGCAAGGGCGAGAAGGAAGCGCCACCGGGGCACATCCCGTTCACCAAACGCGCGAAGAAGGTGCTGGAACTGTCGCTGCGGGAGGCGTTGCAGCTCAAGCACAACTACATCGGCACGGAACACATCCTGCTGGCACTGCAACGCGAGGGCGACGGCCTGGCGGCACAGATCCTGGCGAGCCAGGTCCACGAGATGGGCACCATCCGCACCACGGTCGCCAATCTGCTTCACGAGGGCGCGGGCGACCACCCCGGCAGTGAGCCTGCCCCGCGCACCAACGCGGCGGAGGAGGTCGTCAGCGCGGCACACGCCCTGGCAGGCGACGCCCCCATGGGCAGCCACCACCTGCTGGAGGCCCTGATCCGCGCGGAGGGCAGCATGGCCGCGAAGGTGCTGGCGGACCTGGGCATCGACCCGGCCACGATCGCGTCGAAGGTCGACGAGTTCGACGCGGAGGACACCACGGACGCGACCCCGGAAGAACTGGCCGCGAGAAAGATGGAGCTACGCGTCGAGGACGACGAGGTACACCTGATCTTCCGCGACGCGGGAACCCTCGACCTCGCGAAGGCCGTCACCACCCTGGTGGCGGGCCCACTGACCGCGACCGGCCCGGTGACGGGAAAGTTCGTTCCCCTGTGGACCAAGACGAACCAGCTACTGCTCTCCCTTCTGCAGACGCTGCGCGACGACCCACCCCCGGACACCACACCGCGCGACAAGGCGGCGCTACTGGTCCGCCGAGTCCTGCACGACCGCCTCCGCCGCCGCGAGCGCTGACCCACCACGAGACGACAGGAAGCCGGACCGGGGTACGAACCTGCCGGACCACTCGCCGGCCTCATGCGGCGGTGACCGACCCGGTCCGCGCGCGGCCAGCGGTATCACCGAGGCGTCAACACACAGAACTCGTTCCCCTCCACATCAGCCAGCACCTGCCACGGCACCCTCCCCTGCCCGACGTCGACCTTCCGCGCCCCGAGCTCCACCAGACGGGTCACCTCGGCCCACTGGTCCTCCCCCGCGGGCGGCGCCACATCCAGGTGCACACGGTTCTTCACCCGATGCGGCTCACCGGTCCGGACGAACTCCAGCCACGGACCACGCCCACCCGGTGACCGCAACGACGCGCTGCAGGGCGTGGTCGCCACCACCGGCCAGCCGGTTGCCGCGGACCAGAACCCGGCCAGGGGCAAGGGTTCCACCGCGTCCACCACCATCGCGGCCACGGCGCCCGTCGCCGCGTACTCCGGGCGTTGTTCCAGTACGCAGAACTCGTTGCCCTCCGGGTCGGCCAGCACGATCCACGGGACGTTGCGCTGGCCGACGTCGGCGCGGACCGCCCCCAGTGACTCCGCGTGAGCGACGATGGCAGCCTGGTGGTCCGGGGAGGCGCTCGCCAGGTCCAGGTGGACGCGGTTCTTGCCCGTCTTGGGCCCGGACACCGGGACGAAGACCAGGGTGAACTCCCAGCCGTCGTCGGGCGGCGCCACCACGTCCACCTCGTCGTCGTCCGCGTCGGACACCCGCCAGCCCAGCAGGTCCACCCAGAACTCCGCCAGGGCCGAGGGGTCGGCCGCGTCTACCACCACGTTGCACAGTCGCGTGGACATGCGCAGGAAACTAGCGGACGGCACCGACAGTTCAGCGGGTCGCGACCCCGAGCAGGGATCTCAGCTGCGCGACCAGGGCCGGGTCACCCGACTCCTGCACGTACGCGCCGGGGCGCCTGCCCCACAACCACAGGTACATTCCCGTCGCGTCGCTGGAGACCGTGGCGTCCGCCTGCTCGTCCTCGTCGGTGCGCCACGCCGAGGTGCCGGTGGTGGAGACCCTCGCGATCCAGCGCCTGCCACCGGCGCTGACCGCGACGCGGCCGGGAACCACGTCGGAGACGCCCAGCACGCCGAGACGGTGGGTGAACCACAGCGACATGAGCTCGTCGATGCCGTCCAGTGCCACCTCCGGCGCGATGTTGCCGACGATGAACCGGGCACCGGTCAACTGGACGTCGACGCGGTGAACGGTCGTCTCGTGCGCCAGCCTGCGGCACCAGAACCCGAAGTTCTGGTGCTCGGACCACCACGTCGGGGCACCGTCGAGCGGGTCGTGCCGGTCCAGTTCGTCGACTACCTCCAGCAGGCCTGCCCGCAGGTAGTCCACGACGCCCTGGCCGTGCGCGGGCTCGCGCTGCCAGCGGGTGGGCCGCTCGCCGTCGCGCAGCCATGACACCACCATCCGGTAGACGGACCCGACGTGCCGCACCACCTCGCCGAGCCGCATGCCAGGCAGGTGCGCCACCTCCAGGTCCGGGTCAGTTCCCGTCGCCGACGTGGCCAGCCGCTCCCCCTCGGTGTCCAGCACGTCGAGCAGACGGGCGTAGTCGACCAGTGGTGTGACGGTCACCGGTCCGCGCCGCGGATCGACCGCGACACCAGCTCGAGGAACTGCCCGGCCTGGCGGACGAGGTCGTCCGCGGACCGGGTGCCGACCGCACGCGTGATGCCTGCCTGCACGGAGGCGCGGGTCGCCGAGCAGGACGCGAAGAACGCCGCCCACTCCCGCAGCTCCGGCGCCACCGACGACAGCAGCGTCCACACGCTCATCGGGCGCGACCGGGCGCGGTGGGGCCGCCCGCGCATGGCGAGCAGCGCGGCCGCGCCCCGCAACGCCGCGAGGTAGGCGTCCGCGAACCGCCGCGCCGCGTCCTCCTCCAGTTCCGCGGCGGCGAGCCCGGCCTCGGCGTGGGCGAGCAGGCCGTGCGCCGACTCCGGCGCCGAATGGTGGTTGGGAAAGTCGAGAGTCGCGGTCACCGGATCTCCTCGCGGATCGGAAAATCATCACTGGCTGTGACGATGTGCCGTGGGGAAGCCGGCGGGGCTCGGTGGCAAGGCGCTTCCCCCGCCCTGCCACCGAGCCAATTGTTCGAACGCGTGTTCGAACAGTTCGAGCTTAACTCCGGCTGCCGGGAGACTCAACCTCGACCTGGGAATTTCAGCGGCGAGACAGGCCACACCCGTGGTCAGATAGGGCCATGACCTCTCTCGACCACCCTTCGATCAGCAAGCTGGCCGCCGCACTGCGGGAGGCCGGGATGGCCGCCGCCGCGGACGGCATCCGCATCCTCGACGACGAGGTGCGCACCGCGGCGGCGGCCGCGCAGGCCCTCGGCGTCGAGGTCGGGGCGATCGCCAACAGCCTCGTCTTCCGAGCTACGTACGGTGACGAGGTGCGGCCGCTGCTGGCGCTGACCTCCGGCGCCCACCGCGCGGACACCGCGACGCTCGCGGCGCTGGCGGGCGCGGACAAGGTGGGCAGGGCCGATCCGGCGTTCGTGCGGGAACACACCGGTCAGGCGATCGGCGGGGTCGCGCCAGTGGGACACCCGCACCGGGTTCACACGATCGTTGACGAAGACCTGGCACGCTATGCGGTGGTGTGGGCGGCCGCAGGCCACCCGAAGTCGGTGTTCCCGACGACCTACGCGGATCTGCTCACCCTCACGGGGGGCACGGCTGCGGCCGTCGCGGACGGGGAGGAGAATCGGTAGTCGTGACCGCGGTCCCGCCACGTGTAGAACGGTTCGTCGACCTCTCCGCCGACGAGCTGCGCACGCGCCTGCCAGAAGCGTTGTCGCTGTACGTCACCGCGATGCGTTACCCCGCGGGCACCGCCGAGCAGCGCGCGCCCATGTGGCTCGCGCACATGCTCCGCGCGGAGTGGCGTTGCGTCGGCGCCTTCGACCCCGACGACCGCATGGTGGGTGTCGCGTACGGCTACCGGGGTGCTGCGGGCCAGTGGTGGCACGAGCAGGTGCGCCGCGGCATCATCGAGCAGTCCGGCACCGAGCCCGCCGACCGCTGGCTGAACGACTACTTCGAGCTGACCGAGGTGCACGTCGCGCCCGCGAGCCAGGGCCGGGGCATCGGCGAGGAGCTGCTGCGCGGGCTGCTGGCCGGAGTGCGCGCGTCGCGGGTGCTCCTGTCGACCCCGGAAGGCCCGACACGCGCGTGGCGGCTGTACTACCGGCTCGGTTTCACCGACGTGCTGCGCCACTACCGGTTCACGGGTGACCCGAGGCCCTTCGGCGTGCTGGGTCGCGTTCTGCCGCTCTGATCCTGGGTGGCGGACTTGCGGGCCGGGATGGCGTTCCACCCCGGCCACGGCTCAGCTGACGAGATCGGTCGGTCGGTCCTGTTGCTCCACCGGGTTCACCGTCGGCACCGGCAGCTCGACGACCGTCGCGGTCGCCCGCTCGGGTGCCGAGGGCGCCGGTCGCCGCCACGTCCGCCGCAGCAGCCGGTGCAGCCACCGCCAGCGGTCGCGCGCGGCGTCGGCCTCCAGCTCGGCGAGCGAGATGGTGTGGCCGAACCGGGCCTTGGCCGCCAGGTACCGGCGGGCCTCGACGCTCTGCCCGCGGACCAGGAACGGCTGCTGTTCGACCTGGACGTCCGCCGTGGACAGTGCCGCGACCTTCGCCGGGTTGTTGGTGAGCAGCCGGACCCTGCGCAGCTTCAGGCTGCGGAGGATCGCCACCGCGTCCCCATAGGACCGCGAGTCCTCCGGCAACCCGAGCACCCGGTAGCTGGAAAACGTGTCCAGGCCCTCACGCTGGGTCAACTGGTACCCGAGAGCCTTCGCGAGCAGCCCGGCGCCTCTGCCCTCCTGATCGAGGTAGATGAGCACACCGGAGCCCGCCTTGCGCATCATGGCCATCGACTGTCGCAACTGGTCTCGGCAGTCGCAGTCGACGGACTCGAAGATCTCGCCGTACACACATCGCGAGTGGATCCGAACGAGACACCCGTCCTCGGGCTCGCCGAACACCGCGGCGCACGGCTGGTTGCCGTGTATGTCGGAACCCCCGCTGAGCACGACGACGCGGAAGTCCCCGTCAGCGTGCCTCAGCTCGTGTTCCGTCAGGTTTACATCGCCCACGCGGGCTACCCCACACTCTGGTCCGACTCCATGATCCGTCCGACGTCGCCGGGCTTGGGCATGGCGTCTGTGATGATGTCTATGGAAAGGTTCGTGGCCATCGCCGCGCTCGCCCACTGGAGCGTCTCGCGGGTGAGGCCTCGGCGCCCGATCCTGAGCAAATGATGTACCAGGGCGGCTGAGAAGGCTTCTCTAGCCCCCGGGGAATCGGTGAGCGGTACCGACGGTGCGTCGATGTCCGCTTCCAACTCACGAGACCTGATCCGGCAGCGAAAATTCTCCACGACACAGACTGTCGCCACGCCCATGGTGCGCAGCTGACGCGCGATCTCGTCAATGCTCTTGTCGTCGCTGAAGGGGGGCAGCAGCTTGCTCAGTGCCCATTCGGAACCCACGACGTAGTCCACCCCGGTCAGCTGCCGGTAGATCTGCTGTGGACGGTCCAGTGGTGGCGACGCCTGCAGCAGTACCAGCGGCTTCCTCGGCAGATTCCGTGCGGTGTCCAATGTCCACTTCACGACATCGACCGGCGCTTCCAGGGTCACGAGCACGGCGTCGGCCTCGGCCAGCGCACGGCTCATCGCCTGGCTTCGCATGTCTCTTGTGGAGAGTGCGACCCGGAGCTCGTTCTTCCAGCCGATCGTGGCGGCGTCTCCGTTGGGCAGCACAATAACCTGTGCCACGGGGGTCGCTTCGCCCGGTGCTTCAACGATCAAGTCGGTGGCCAGGCCCTGCTCACGCATGTACTCGAGGAGGCTGGCCGCGGCCGCGTCGTCGCCGACCGCGGCGGCGAAACGGACGTCGAACCCCATCCGCCTGCCCGCCACGGCGAGGTTGAGGCCCTTGCCGCCGGGGTTCATGTGGAACGAGGTCGCCTGCACCGACGTGCCCGCCACGGGCAGCGTCTCGACGACCGTGATGTGGTCCATCACCGCGCCGCCCACCACCACGACCCCGTTGCCCGGCTCCTCGGTCGTCTCGCGGCGGACCAGGCCCGCGGCACGCACGCAGCGCTCCGCCAGGACGCCGAGCGTCCTCTCCTCCACCGAGCCACGCAGGCTGCGCACGGTCGGCGCCTGCGGTGGGTGCTCGACACCCATCAGCTCGTGCAGCGTCGCCCAGCCCTCCGACAGCGCGATCCGCCGCACGCCGAGGTCCGCGCGGTAGAGGCGGTTGGCGAGCGCCGGCTGGTCCGTCAGCTCGTCCGCGAGCATGCCGAGCGCGAGCACCACGTCGGCGATGAGCCGGTCGGTGGGGTCGAGCTCGGCGACCATCGCGGCCACCGCGTCGACGATCGCCTGCTCGACAGGCGCGCCGGACTCACGGATGGCGCGCTGCACCGCGGGCAGATCCGCGAGGACACGCGTGTCCACCTCGGTGTCGCGCAGACGTCTGGCGGTCAGACCGGCATGGGTCCTCAGCTTGAGGAAGACGCCGCGGACACCGATGACTTCCGCGTCGGTTGCCATGGCCGACCTCCACTGGGGTGTCACTTGCCTCCACTATCTCGTGTCGCGCAAGCACCGGGCACGCGGTTTCCCACGTTCTATGGTGACCGGTCTATTGAATTAGGTAGACCGGTCACCATATTCTGTCGCCGTGCCCGCAAACTGACGACGTTGCTTCCTCCGAACGGGGGTCAGCGGCTGCGACGGCAGGGCTAGCACACGACCGGATTGCCCCAATCGGTGGACAAGCAGAGTGATTTTCGCTGTTTCCACATTTCTTGCAGCAAAGACCAACCGAACGGCCGAACTTGGAGCACACGGATGAACGTCACCCATCACCGCTGACGGGAAGGAACCCGCGCGGGTCGTGTGCCACTGTCTGGTCGTCGAGGCATCCCGCTTCACCTCTGTCGTGCAGGGCCGGGCTTCAGATCCTTGCCAGGCACTCGCGCATGGTGTCCATGCCCATCTGGCCCAGGTAGAGGGCTTCCATGTGGAAGTGCTTCAGGTCGAAGTCCTTGCCCGCGCGTGCCCGCGCGTCGTCGCGGGCCGACAGCCACAGGCGTTCGCCCAGCTTGTAGGCCGGGGCCTGACCCGCCCAGCCCAGGTAGCGGTCCACCTCGTCCACGACCAGCTCGCGTTCGGTGATGGTGCGGGTCAGCATGAACTCCAGGCCCAGGTCCGGGGTCCAGGTCTCGCCCTCGTGGAAGCCGGTGCCGGACGGGATCCTCAGCTCCAGGTGCATGCCGATGTCGATGATCACCCTGGCGGCGCGGAAGATGTTCTCGTTGAGCATCCCGAACAGGTAGCCGTCGTCGGACAGGTAGCCGAACTCGCGCATCAGGCGTTCGGCGTAGAGCGCCCAGCCCTCCGAGTACGCGGGCACCCACGACAGCATCCGCTGGAACTTGTTCAGGCGGTCCGCGTGGTACATCGCGGTCGCGATCTGCATGTGGTGGCCGGGCACGCCCTCGTGGTAGACGATGCTGGCCTCGCGCCACGTGGTGAACGACTCCTTGTCCGGCGGCAGGGCCCACCACATCGCGCCCGGACGGCCGAAGTCGTCGGTGGGGTTGGTGTAGTACGCGCCCGCGCTGCCGCCCGGCGGGGCGATCCTGCAGTCCAGCCGCATGATCTCGTCCGGGATGTCGAAGTGCACCCCGCGCAGGTCGGACAGGGCCTGGTCGGACAGCTTCTGCATCCACTCGCGGAAGGCCTCGACGCCCTCGACCCGGTAGCGCGGGTCGTTGTCGAGTGTGTCGGCTGCCTCGGCCAGGCCCGCGCCGGGCCTGATGCGGTGCGCCACCTCCTTCATCTCCGCCTCGAGGCGCAGGAACTCCGTCCAGCCCCACTCGTAGGCCTCGCGCAGGTCAAGGGCGGCGCCCAGGTAGCGGCGGGACAGCAGCTCGTAGGCGTCCTCGCCGACCGCGTCCTTCTCGGGTGCCTTCGGCAGCAGGTCGGCGCGGAGGAACTCCGCCAGCTCGCCGTACGCCCTCGACGCGGCCGCGGCACCCGCGTCCAGGTCGGCGCGGACGCTGTCCGGGACGACCTTCGCGCCGGCCACGAAGTCGGTGAAGAAACCGCCGCTCCACTTCTGGCACTGGTCGGCGACCTTGGTGACCTGGCGGACGGCGGACACGTGCCCGTTGGCGGCCGCGTGCAGCAGGGACGTGCGGTACCCGGCGAGCGCCGCAGGCAGGCGGGACAGGCGGGTCGCGATCGTGGCCCAGTCGTCGGCGGTGTCCGCGGGCATCAGGTCGAACGTGGACCGCAGGTTCTGCGCCGGGCTCGCGAGCACGTTGAGGTCCGAGTCGACCAGACCGGCGTCGTACAGCTCGACCTCGACACCGAGCCGCTCGGTGAACACGGCCTTGGCGACGCGTTCCGCGTCGTCGGCCGGTTCGACCTCGGCCACGTCGGCGAGTGCGCGCCTGGCCAGGTCGACGACCGCCGCGTTGCCCTCCGGTGACAGGTCCGGCCACTTGTCGTCGAACCCGGGGATGCCCAGCTCGGTCGCCATGGTGGGCGCGAGGCGGACATAGGAGTCCACGTAGTCGTCGCTGATGCGGTGCACGGTCATGGCGGGCACGCTACCCATTCCGGCCTGTCACGCACACGGGGTTTCGCGCCGGTGGACGGCTACTGGCAGGATGGCCCGGTGCGCAGGGTTTCCAGGGTCACAGGGCTTCTCGCGCTGTTCGGCATGCTGATGCTCTCGCTGACCGGCTGCCTGCGCGTCCACGCCGCGCTGGCCGTGTCGCCGGACGACTTGTTGTCGGGTGAGCTGATCGTCGCCTCGCTGCCGGTGAGCGAGCAGGACAACGGGCCGCCGCTCACGATCCCGCCCGAGCTGAACGACCGCGTGCGGGCGGAGAAGTACACACAGGACGGCTACGTGGGCCAGAAGGTGACCTTCTCCGAGCTGCGGTTCACCGACGTGGCGACGCTCGTGGAGTCGATCTCCGAGGTCAACAAGTACCGGCTGTCGTTCCGCAGGGCAGGTGGACTGGTCACGCTCGCCGGGTCGGTCGACCTGACGCAGGTGCCGAAGGACCGCGCCGACATCCAGATCAAGATCGCCTTCCCCGGCACGGTCACCAGGACCGACGGCGACGAGGACGACGGCACGGTCAGCTGGTCCCCGAAGCCGGGCTCGGTCACCGAGTTCAACGCGATCGCGCGGTACTCCGACGAGGGCGGCGAGTCGCTGACGAAGTGGGTGATGATCGTCGGCGGCGGTGCGCTGCTGGCGGCGGTGATCGCCGCGTTGCTCGCGCTGATCGCGCACCGGCGCAGCGTGAACGCGGACCGCGCGCAGGCAGCGGCCGGCAGCTAGACGATTGATTCCGTGAAGATCATGTGAAGTGGCTTGGCGTACGGACCCGTCATCAGGGCCGATGCCGTGAAAGGCGTGTGTTCACAGCACAACGAGTGCCCTCAATGGGCCATTCAGGGCGCCCAGCGCCCTGAACGCGCCTTTCAGGGCATTGCCACGGCGGGGAGGTCGCCGCCCGCCGGGCGCAGCTGGGACCGGCCCGGTGCCAGGCCGAGGCGGTCGACCACGATCTCCTTCGTCGCCTTGGACCGGTTGAACGTGTAGAAGTGCAGGCTCGGCACGCCTTCGGCCAGCAGCCGCTCGCACAGCTCGGTCGTGACGTTCATGCCCTCCTCGCGGAAGGCCTTCGCGTCCCCGGCCAGCGGGTCGAGGCGGGCCGCCACGGACGCGGGCACGTCGGCGCCGGACAGCTCGACCGTCTTGCTCAGGATCTTCGGCGTGGTCAGCGGCATCACGCCGGGCAGGAGCAGCGTCTCGCAGCCGGCGGCGGCGACCCGGTCCCGCATGCGCAGGAAGTCGTCGGCCTCGAAGAACAGCTGCGCGATGGCGAAGTCGGCGCCCGCCCGGAGCTTGCGGACCAGGTAGCGGGTGTCCTCGTCGAGGTCGGCTGAGCGGGGGTGGCCGTACGGGAACGCCGACACCCCGACGCAGAAGTCACCGAGCGAACGGACGAGGCGCACCAGTTCCTCGGCGTAGGAGAGCCCGTCGGGGTGCCTGACCCACTCGCCGTTGGGGTCGCCGGGCGGGTCGCCGCGCAGCGCCAGCACGTTGCGGATGCCGAGTGAGGCGTACCAGCCGATGACGTTGCGCAGCTCGGCCACCGAGTGGTCCACCGCGGTCAGGTGCGCCATCGACACCAGCGTGGTCTCCGTCACCACGCGACCCGTGGTCCTGATGGTGCGGTCGCGGCTGGAGCCGCCCGCGCCGTAGGTCACCGACACGAACGCCGGGTCAAGGCCTTCGAGCGAACGGATCGCGTTCCACAGGCGGAGCTCGTCCGCGTCGTCGCGCGGCGGCATGAACTCGACGGAGAACACCGGCCGGTCACCGGGAATGCGGGCCATCACCGAAGTCATGCACTCAGGGTAGTGACTCTGCCTACAGATACCCTCGACACCCACCCCCGCCGGTGCGTTCCGCGGCCAGAACACGCACCATGGTCAGCGTGACCCCCGAGCGCCTGGAAGAGGACATCGACAGCGCCGTGCACCTGCACGTCGAGACGATCCTCCGCGCCTACCTCGCCGAGCGCCGCGCCGATCTGCCGGAGCAGGCGCAGACGTTCGCGACCGCCGTCGACACCCTCTCCGACTTCGCGCTGCGCGGCGGCAAGCGGATCCGGCCGACGTTCGCGTGGTGGGGCTGGCGCGCCGCCGGCGGTGCGGGCACCGGGCGACGCGCGGACGCCGTGCTCACCGCGGTCAGCGCGCTGGAGCTGATCCAGACGTGCGCGCTGGTCCACGACGACCTCATGGACGCCTCCGAGCTGCGCAGGGGCCGCCCGACCGTGCACGTCCGGTTCACCGACGCGCACCGCGCGGGTGGCTGGCTGGGCGAACCGGAACGGTTCGGCATGGCCGCCGCGATCCTGCTCGGCGACCTGGCGCTCGCGTGGGCCGACGACATGTTCACCGGCGCGCCGCTGTCCGACGGGATGCGCGGTGCCGCCCGGGAGCCGTGGCTCGCGATGCGGGCGGAGATGTTCGCGGGCCAGTACCTGGACGTGCTGGCGCAGGCCGAGGGCGACGAGTCCGAGGAGCGCGCGCTTGGCGTCGCCCGGCTGAAGACCGCCGCGTACACCGTGGAGCGGCCGCTGCACCTCGGGGTGGCGCTCGCGGGCGCCGACGCGGACACGACCGCGGCGGTCCGCTCGTTCGGCACCGACATCGGGGTCGCGTTCCAGCTGCGGGACGACCTGCTCGGCGTGTACGGCGACACCGAGGTGACCGGCAAGCCGGCCGGCGACGACCTGCGTGAGGGCAAGCGGACGCTGCTCGTCTCGCTGGGGCTCGGCTACGCCGACCAGGCGGGCAGGCACGCCGACGCGGACCTGCTGCGCCGCGCGCTCGGCGACCAGGACCTCACGCAGGAGACCATCGAGCGGGTGCGTGACCTGCTGGTCGAGGTCGGCGCGGTCGACGAGCTGGAGCGGCGGATCGAGAAGCTCACGGTGTCGGCGATGGCCGCGCTCGACACGTCCGGTCTCGCCGAGCCGGGCCGCACCCGGCTCGCGGACCTCGCGGTCGCCGCCACCCGGCGGGACCGCTGAATGCGCTCGCTCCCCGGGCGCACCGACCGGGTGGTCGTGGTCGGCGCCGGTCTCGCCGGGCTGTCGGCGGCGCTGCACCTGATCGGCGCGGGCCGTGAGGTGACCGTGCTGGAGTCGGCGCCGCACGTCGGCGGCCGCGCGGGCGCCGACCGGCTCGGTGACTACCGCATCGACACCGGCGCGTCCGTGCTCACCATGCCGGACCTGATCGACGAGGCGTTCGCCGCGGTCGGCTCGTCGCTGGCGGAGCGGGTCGGGCTGACCCGGCTCGATCCGGCGTACCTCGCCCACTTCGCCGACGGTTCCACGATCGCCGTGCACACCGACGGCGACGCGATGGCCGAGGAGATCCGCCGGGTGGCCGGCCCCCGGGAGGCGGCCGGGTACCTGCGGCTGCGCCGGTGGCTGACGCGCCTGTACCGGGTGCAGCGCGACACGTTCATCGGCGCCAACTTCGACACCCCGCTCGACCTGCTCGGCCCCAGGCTCGCGCACCTGACCGCGATGGGCGGGTTCGGCAGGCTGGGCCCCCGGATCGGCCGGTTCCTCTCCGACGAGCGGCTGCGGCGGCTGTTCTCGTTCCAGTCGCTGTACGCGGGCCTCGCGCCCGCCGAGGCGCTCGCCGCGTACGCCGTGATCGCCTACATGGACACGGTGGCCGGCGTGTGGTTCCCGCGCGGCGGGGTCGGTGCGGTGGCCGAGGCCATGGCCGCCGCGGCCACCGACGCGGGCGGGTCCGTGCGGACCGGGACCGGGGCGGCGTGGCTGGAACGCACCGGCGACCGGGTCACGGCCGTGCGCACCACGCACGGCGAGCGGATCCCGTGCGACGCGGTGGTGCTCACCCCCGACCTGCCGGTCAGCTACCGGCTGCTGGGCGTGACGCCATGCAGGCCGCTGCGGCCGCGCTGGTCGCCGTCCGCCGTGGTGCTGCACGCCGGCGTGACCCGCACGTGGCCCGCGCTCGCGCACCACACGGTGTTCTTCGGCGCGCACTGGGACCGCACGTTCGACGAGATCCTGCGCGCGGGCACGCTCATGAGCGACCCGTCGCTGCTGGTCACCCGCCCGACCGCGACCGAGACGACCCTCGCGCCCGCGGGCCGCGAGGTGCTGTCGGTGCTCGCGCCGTGCCCGAACCTGGCGACCGGCAGCATCGACTGGGCCCGGGTCGGGCCCGCCTACCGGGCGGAGCTGGGCCAGGTGCTGGCAGCGCGCGGCCTGACCGGATTCGACGACGCGGTCGAGGTGGAGCGGCTGGTCACGCCCGCCGACTGGGCCGGAGCCGGGCTCGCCGCCGGCACCCCGTTCTCACTGGCGCACACCTTCGGCCAGACCGGCCCGTTCCGGCCGCGCAACCTGGTCCGCGGCGTCGCGAACGCGGTTCTCGCGGGCTGCGGCACCACCCCCGGCGTCGGCGTCCCGCCGGTCGTCATCTCCGGCAGGCTGGCCGCGCAGCGGGTAACGGGCGCACAACGTCATCGATCCGTCAGGTCATCCTCCCGCGTCGCCGCGCGATGACTTGCGATACTCCTCCCGGGACCGCGCCGAACAGACCACAGCGTGCGCCCGGGATGGGGATGGAAACGATGACTCGGAAGCCGCGCCGCCTGGTGCCCATGCTCGTGGCGGCCGCGCTCGCGCTGACCGCCTGCACGAACGCGGTCAGCGGCGCGCCGTCCGGGGTCGAGATCGGCCCGCTCACCACGGCCGAGGCGACCGCGGCCGCGCTGACGAGCTTCGCCGAGTCCGCCGCGACCCGCTACCAGGGCACGCTGACGGCATCCGACGGCTCCGACTTCACCGTCGACGTGACCGCGACCAGCACCAGCGAGGTGTTCGGCACCATCACCGTCGACGGGCTCGGCGCGACGATCGTGGTGCTCGACAAGACCCTGTACCTCAAGGGCGCGCCCGAGTTCTGGGCCGCGATGGCCGCCCGGTTCGGCGTCAGCTCCGGTGACGGCACCGCGCTCGGCAACCGCTGGGTGAAGCTGCCGACCGTGCTGCTCGGCATCGAGTTCGCCGACATCTTCACCCCGGACCTGGTCGGCCAGACCGCGGGCAGGGCGGGCAAGGGCGCCGACGGCGGGCTGCCGGCCGAGACCACCTCGGCCGCCACCGTCGAGGGCATCGAGATCCCCGTCGACGGCGGCAAGGTCTACCTCGCGAAGGACGCGCCGCACGGGGTGGTCGCACTCGCGCTCGACGAGATCGGCAGCGCCGAGAACACCAAGGCACGCGACCTCACGGTCGCCGTCACCGACGTGTCCGCGAACATCAACAAGATCTACACCGACCTCGCGAACAAGGCGAAGACCGAGCTCGGCACCGCGGTCGACGCGCTCACCACCATCACCCAGGGCGGCAACCGGTTCGACGCGTGCGGCGCACCGAGCTGCACGCTGATCGTCGACATCACCAACCCGTCCAAGAAGGCCGTGAAGGTCCACCTGAAGGCCGACTGGACCGGCGACAACGCGCCGCTCGGCAGCTGCGAGCAGACCGTCGGCCCCGTCCAGCCCGGCGCGGCGGCCACCATGAGCTGCGCGATCAAAAGCCCCGAATGGGTGAGCTTCTACCAGCGCGCCAACTCGGTGCCCGGCAGCCACCCGTACGGCGCGGTGTGGACCGCGCTCGCGCTCGCCGACCCGCCGGACGCCAAGCCGCTGGCGGAACGCGGCGCGGCCAAACCCGCCGAGGCCACGAACGGTGAGGAGGGCGAGAGCGGGCACGCGGTCTACGAGATCAGCTACGCCGACGGGGTGTGGAAGTACGGCGTGGTGTCCGCCCGCTACTGGCGCGACCAGGCGAAGGAACAACTGCGCGGCTGCCTCGGCACCACCAAGTCGGTGTGCACGTACTCGCTCGTCACCACCGCGGAGAACCCGGTGTCGGCGTACGCGCTCGCGACGCAGCTGGTGACCAAGTACAAGCAGGAGAAGGGCGCCTGCCCGGCAGGCCAGTGGGTGAGCTGCACGAAGTGACGCTCGAGGAGGCCTACCGGGTCTGCCGCCGGATCAACGCGCACTACGGGCGCACGTACTTCCTCGCCACCCGGTTCCTGCCCGCCGCGAGCAGGCCGTCGGTGCACGCCCTGTACGGGTTCGCGCGGCTCGCGGACGAGATCGTCGACAGCGCGGTCGCCCCGGTCGACCCGGCGCAGGCGCTGACCACGCTCGAGAAGGCACTCGCGGAGGCGTTCACGGGCGCGCCGCCCGCACACCCGGTGCTGCTGGCGCTCACCGACACCGTGCGGCGCCACGACATCGACGAGGCACTGTTCGCCGAGTTCCTCGCGTCCATGCGGATGGACCTCACGATCACCGGCTACGCCACCTTCGCCGACCTCGCCGAGTACACGCACGGCTCGGCCGGGGTGATCGGCCTTCAGCTGCTGCCGGTGCTCGGCACCGAGGGCCCCAGGGAGGAGGCGGCGCCGTACGCGGCCGCACTCGGTGAGGCGTTCCAGCTGACCAACTTCCTGCGTGACGTCGGCGAGGACCTCGACCGCGGCCGCCTGTACCTGCCCGCCGACGAGCTGGCGGCGTTCGGCGTCGACCGCGCCATGCTGGAACACGCGCACCGCACGGGCCGCACCGGACGACCGATCCGGCGCGCGCTCGCCCACCTCGTGTCCCACACCCACGCCGTCTACCGGCGCGCCGAGCCGGGCATCGCGCTGCTGGCACCACGGTCGCGGCCCTGCATCGCCGCGGCGAGCGCCATGTACCGGCACATCCTCGACGAGATCGCCGACGCCGACTACGACGTGCTGGGCAGGCGGGTCGTGGTGCCGACACACCGGCGCCTGCGGATCGCCGCGACCGCACTGACCCGTGCGCTGCCCTTTCGGGTGGCACGCGGTTCCCGGTGAGCCGGTCGCGCAGTACTGCCCGGCCAGGCCCGTGACGAGTCATCCTCCCTGCACAACGGCCACGAACGTCGTGGCCGGCCGCCGTGGGAGGAACTTCATGACGGTGCCAGAGGGAGCCCAGCTCTCCGATGACGGCAACTACTGGTGGGACGGCAGCGATTGGCAGCCGACCGGGAACGCGGAAGGTGGTGCCGGGCTCGTCGACGCGCTCACACAGCAGGGCATCGCCATCGCGCCGGAAGCCGCGGACGCCACCTACATCCAGCAGATCGCGATGCACGTGAACAGCTGGTACGAGGGCCTCGACGAGAACAGCAGGGCGATCGTGGACGCCCTGTCCAAGCTGGGCGGCGACGCGCTGCTCGGCGACCCGGAGGTCGGCGTGGTGACCGAGGGCGACCCGCTGATCAGCGCGTTCTCGGCGAACAGCATGACCCTGCAGGAGTCGCTGCAGGCGACCAACCAGGCACTCGAACAGACCGCGTGACGGAGAGGTTGCGAACCAATGTCGTGGGATGACTTCACCGCGTGCGCGGGCCGGGACGGCGAGATCCTCGCCCAGATCGGCGAGGACGGCGTCAAGGAGATCGCCGGCCTGTGGAAGATGTTGCCGCCGGACGTCAAGGCGATGCTGGTCGCGGCCGCCCGCTGGGGCGGCGTGTACCTGGAGGCGGCGCTGGCCGCGGTCGGCATCGCGGCCGCCGAGGCCATCGCGGCGGTGGCCGCGGGCGCCGGGCTCGGCGTGATCATGGCCGTGATCATGGACTGCTACGACCACCTGTGATGAGCGC
Organism: Actinophytocola glycyrrhizae; assembly: GCF_042653545.1. Classification (NCBI taxonomy): domain Bacteria; kingdom Bacillati; phylum Actinomycetota; class Actinomycetes; order Pseudonocardiales; family Pseudonocardiaceae; genus Actinophytocola; species Actinophytocola glycyrrhizae. The sequence continues at coordinate 543,459 of NZ_JBHSIS010000022.1, read as the reverse complement.
CGTGACGCAGGGGGTCGCGCTCGCGCTGGCCGGTCTGCTGGTCAGCGCCGGCGCACCCAAACTGTGGCGCCCCGGTCATGTCGCCGGGGCGCTGCGGCGCGTCTTCGGGCCGCGCGGGAGCACGCACGCGCTGCTGCGCTACGGGCGGCTGCTCGGCGCGTGGGAGCTGCTGCTCGCGGCGGCTGTCGTGTTCGTCGGCGGCCCGGTCACCGGGGTGGCGCTGGCGGTCACGTTCGCCGGGTTCCTCGGTTTCGTGGCCGCTGCCGTGCGGCGCGGTTCGTCGTGCGGCTGCTGGGCGTCACTGACCGAGGGGCCCGCCGGTGGCGCCGAGCTGGCACGCACCGGCGTGCTGGCGGCCGCCGCGGTGTCCGTGGCCGTGGCGGGCTGGCCGCGTGGCCTCAGCGTGGCCGCGCTGGGCTGGGCGGCCGTGCTGCTCGTCGCGATGGCGCTGGCCGCGGCGGCGGGCGGCAGGGTGGCGCCCGTGCGGCCGGCGGGCGTCGCGCGCAGGCTCGCGCGGCGTGCCGCACCGACCCGCCGTGGCCGGGTGCTCGCGCGGGTGGTGTTCCTGGCCGGGTTCGTCCACGTGGGCACGGACGCCGAGCAGGCTCGGCTGCACCGCGCGCTCGACGCGGCGCGGCACGGGGTGGCTCAGAAGGCCAGCGCCTGAGCCCGGCGCTTCACCTCGCGGCCACCCGTCGCGCGCAGCGCGGCGATCGGGGTGCCCCCCGGCAACGTGTCGTCCGGCTCGAAGAGCCAGCGCAGCATGTCGTCCGGGGTGAAACCGGCGTCGGCGAGCACGGTGATCGTGCCAGGCAGGCCCTTGACGATCTGGCCGTCGGTGGTGAGGAACGGTGTCGGCACGCTCAGCACCCCGGCCCTGCGGACCGCGAGCAGCTGACCGTCCCGCAGCGCCTGCCGCACCTTGGTCACAGGTAGGCCCAGCCGGTCTGCCACGTCCGGCAGCGGCAGCACCTCGATCTCGGGGCCCAGCACGTCGTTGGCGGAGGGGATCGCACTCACACCGCAAACGATGCCACAGGTGCCGCCTTCCCGCGCAGACTGTTTTCCACTCGTGTGATCCGCTCGTGACCCACAAATCGACCGCTTCGCCCCGCCGTCACGCCGGGCTCCGTACCATCACGGTCGTGGACGAAAGGGGAGTCGGCTTGATCGGGGCGCTGCTGGAGCAGCGGTACCGGGTCGACGCGCTGCTCGCCCGCGGTGGCATGTCCTCGGTGTACCGCGGGCTGGACACGCGTCTCGACCGTCGCGTGGCGATCAAGGTGATGGACGCGCGGTTCGCGGACGACCGCGCCTTCGTCGACCGCTTCGAGCGGGAGGCGCGGTCGGCGGCCAAGATTCATCACCCGAACGTGGTCGCGGTACACGACCAGGGCGTTGACACGTCACCGAACGGTGACCTCGTCTACCTGGTGATGGAACTCGTCGACGGCGGCACGCTGCGCGACCTGATCAACGAGCGGGGCGCGCTCGACGTGCCGACCGCACTCGCGATCATGGAGCCGGTGCTCTCCGCGCTGGCCGCCGCGCACCGCGCCGGTCTCGTGCACCGGGACGTCAAGCCGGAGAACGTGCTCATCGGGCACGGCGGCGAGGGCGGCAGCACGGTCAAGGTCGCCGACTTCGGCCTGGTCAGAGCCATCCACAGCGCGGGGACCACCAGTGCGAGCGTCATCCTCGGCACGGTGGCCTACCTGTCCCCCGAGCAGGTCACGACCGGCAACGCGACCTCGACCGGCGACGTGTACTCGGCGGGCATCGTCCTGTTCGAGGCGCTGACCGGCACCGCGCCGTACACCGGCGACAACGCCATCTCCGTCGCCTACCGCCACGTGAACGACGACGTGCCCGCCCCGTCGACGCTGGCCAAGGGCATCCCGCCCGAGCTGGACGACCTGGTCGTGCGCGCCACCCGGCGCGACGCCGCGCTGCGGCCGGTGGACGGTGCCGCGTTCCTCGCCGAGATCGAGAAGCTGCGCGTGCTGACCGGCGCGCCCCGCGTCGTGGTGCCGGTGCCCGCGCCGACGATCGCGGACCGCACGATGCCGGTGTCCCCGGCCATGATCGGCAACAGCTCCGGGGTGCTGGACATCGGCGAGGCCGAACAGACCGTCCGCAACGCCCCGGTCGTGTCGCCCGCCATGTCCCAGGCGGCCCCGTCGGGAGCCACGATCGTGCGGCAGGCGCCGCCCGGCGGGTTCCGGCCGGTCGGCCCGCAGGGCACGCGGGCGATGCTGCGCACCGACCTGGACCGCGCGAGCGCCGCCGCGACCGAGTACGTGCCGCCCGCCTCCGGCCGCTTCCCGGCACAGCAGCCGCAGGTGGCCCCGCCACCACCCCCGCCACGCAACCGCCCGCCGCGGCGGGCACCCGAGCCCACGGGCCGCGGCGGGATGATCGCGCTGTGGAGCGTCGTCGGGGTGCTGGTGCTCGCGCTGGTGGGCACGTCGACCTGGTGGTTCACCTCCGGCCGGTACCGCGCGGTGCCGGACGTGGCCGGCATGGCACGCGACGACGCCGAGCGGACCCTGCTGGCGAACGACCTGGACCCGCAGGTGCAGACCGAACGGCACGACGACGTGCAGGCGGGCACGGTGATCAGGACCGACCCCGCCGACGGCACGGAGATCCTGCGCGGCGACGCGGTCACCATGTACGTCTCGCTCGGCAAGCCGAAGGTGCCGGAGGTGCGCGCGGGCGCCGACCCGGAGGACGTCGCCGACCTGATCCGCGCACAGGGCCTGCGCCCGGACCGCGACGACGGGCAGAACCGGTACGACGAAGCGGTCGAGAAGGGCAAGGTCGTCTCGGTCACGCCACAGCCGGGCACCGAGCTCGAGCTCGGTGCGCGCGTGGTCATCGTGCTCAGCAAGGGTCCGGAGCCCAAGCCGATCCCCGACGTGCGCAACAAGACGAAGGACGAGGCGTTCCAGGAGCTGACCGCCCTGGGCTACAGCCCGGTCGAGGGCCCGCCGGAGTTCTCCCCGGACGTCGAGGGCGGCCGCGTCGTCCGCACCGACCCGGAGATCGGCTCGAAGCTCGAGGGCGACGACAAGACCGTCACCGTTTACGTGTCCACCGCGGTCACCGTGCCCGACGTCGGCGGCCGCTCCGCCGACGAGGCCACGGCGATGCTGGCGCAACTCGAGCTGCAGGCGGAGATCCATGCCTTCAGCGGCGGGAACGGCCGGGTCATCGGCCAGCGCCCGGCCCCCGGCAGCAAGGTCGAGCCGAACTCGAAGGTCACCATCTGGGCGATCCCCTGACCTGCGCGGAAAGGGGACACCAGCCACGTCCCGAAAGCGTCGTTCACCCTGAAGCGCGTCTTCGGGACGGTCTCCCGTCCCGAAGACGCGCTTCAGGGGCACGGGGTCAGCTGCGGAGCATCTCCGCGACCAGGAACGCCAGCTCCAGCGACTGCTGGGTGTTCAGGCGCGGGTCGCACGCGGTCTCGTAGCGGCCCGCCAGGTCGGCGTCGGAGATGTCCTGCGCGCCGCCGAGGCACTCGGTGACGTCCTCGCCGGTCAGCTCGACGTGGATGCCGCCGGGGTGGGTGCCGAGTCGGCGGTGCACCTCGAAGAAGCCCTGGACCTCGTCGACGATCCGGTCGAAGTGGCGGGTCTTGTAGCCGGTGGACGACTCGTGGGTGTTGCCGTGCATCGGGTCGCACTGCCAGATCACCTGGTGCCCGGACGCCTGCACCTTCTCGATGATCGGCGGCAGCGCGTCGCGCACCTTGCCGTTGCCCATGCGGGAGATCAGCGTGAGGCGGCCGGGTGTGTTGTGCGGGTCGAGGCGCTCGACGTACTCGACCGCCAGCTCCGGTGTGGTGGTCGGGCCGATCTTGAGACCGATCGGGTTGGACAGCAGCTCCGCGAACGCGATGTGCGCGCCGTCGAGCTGGCGGGTCCGGTCGCCGATCCACAGGAAGTGCGCCGACAGGTTGTACAGCTTGGGGTCGGGGCCCCTGGTGTCCATGCGCAGCAGCGCGCGCTCGTAGTCGAGCAGCAGCGCCTCGTGGCTCGCGAAGATCTCCGTGCTGTGCAGCGAGGAGTCCTCGACCCCGCACGCCTGCATGAACCGCAGGCCGCGGTCGATCTCGGTGGCCAGCGCCTCGTACCGCTCACCGGCGGCCGAGTTGCTGACGAAGTCCTTGTTCCACTCGTGGACCTTCGACAGGTCCGCCATGCCCGCCGCGGTGAGGGCGCGCACGAGGTTCATGGCCGCACCCGCGTTGGCGTACGCGCGGATCATGCGGCCCGGGTCGGGCACACGGGCCTCTGGCTTGGGCACGAGCGAGTTGATGATGTCGCCGCGGTAGACCGGGAGGCCGAGCGCGTCGGTGGTGTTGGAGCGCGGCTTGGCGTACTGCCCCGCGATCCGGCCGACCTTCACGACCGGCATGCTCGCGCCGTAGGTGAGGACGACGGCCATCTGCAGCAGGGTGCGGATGTTGCCGCGGATGTGCGGCTCGGTGTTGTCGACGAACGTCTCGGCGCAGTCGCCGCCCTGCAGCAGGAACGCCTCACCGCGGGCGACCTCGGCGAGCCGGTCGCGGAGGCGGTCGATCTCGTTGGGGACGGTGATGGGCGGCACGCTCTCCAGCAGCGTGCGCACCTGGTGCACCTGCTCGCGGTCCGGCCATTCGGGTTGCTGCGCGGCAGGCCGGGACAGCGCGTCGTCGAGACGGGCACGCAGTGCCGGCGGCAGCGGCGGGAGCTCGGGAAGCGTGTCCACCGGCACGTCAACGGTCCAGTTCACCACTCCAGCGTAGCCGGGCCGGTCAGCCCGGTTCACGCCGACAGCGGCCACCCCCCGATCGTGCGCCGGATTCCCACGATCCGGGAGAACATCCGCTTGCCGCAGCTTCCCGTGCGGTGCTGGCCACGATGGCGACCAGTATCTGGGACGAGCCCGTCGCTACAGCTCCGGTCGGCGCCCCGTCCACGAGTGGGCCCGCTCGTACTGGCCGGACAGCGACAACAGCGTCGCCTCCGCGCCGGCGGGACCGATCAGCTGCACCCCGATCGGCAGCCCGATCTCGTCGAAGCCGACCGGCAGCGCCGCCACGGGGTAGCCGAGCACGTTCCACGTCGGGAAGAACGCGATGCCCTGCGACACCGCGGCGAGCGTGTGCGATGCGCCGCTGCCGTGGAACCGGCCGACCCTCGGCTGCCGCCCCGTCCACCCCGGCTGCAGGATCACGTCGTGGTCGCCGAAGAACCCGGCCATCAGCTGGTGGAGCCCGGCCTCGGCGGCGCGGGCGCGTGCCAGCACCGAGTCCGGCACCCGGCGGCCCGCCGCGGCGATGCGGCGCGTGCGCGGCTCCAGCCACTCCGGGTGCGGCAGCAGCGCGACGTCGTCGGCCACCCCGCGCAGGTAGCGCACGAGGAACTGCGGGGTCGGCCGGGCACCGAGCGGCGGCTCCGCCACCGTGACGGTGTGGCCGAGCGCGCGCAGCCGGTCCGCGGTGTCGAGCACGGCCTGTTTCCGCTGCCGCTCGATGATCGTCGGACCAAGCGGGGTGCGCCACGACAGCGCGATCCGCAGCGGCCCCGGGTCGACGTCGACGGCCTCGCGGTAGCCGCCCGGCTCGTCGGCGAGCACGTCCAGCATCGCGGCCGCGTCGGCGACCCGGCGGCCGAGCGGGCCGACACCGGCGAGGCCGTGCCAGTGCTCCTCTTCGCCCATGTCGATCAGGTCGCGGGTGGTCTTGAGCCCGAACAGGCCGCAGAAGTTCGCGGGGACGCGGACCGAGCCGCCGCCGTCCGAGCCGGTCGCGGCGCCGACGACACCGGCCGCCACCGCCGCCGCCGAGCCGCCGGACGAGCCGCCCGGCGTGTGGTCGAGGTGCCACGGGTTGCGGGTGGCGCCGTTCGTGAGCGTCTCGGTGAACGGCCACAGACACCGGTCCGGCGTGTTCGTGTGCCCCACCAGCACCGCGCCGGCCGCGCGCAGCCGCGCCACCGATGGCGCGTCCGCCGCCGCGGGCGGGAACTGCGGGCGTCCGCCCATGGCGGTCACGTCCCCGGCGACGTCCAGGTCGTCCTTCACAGCGACCGGGACGCCGAGCAGCGGCGTGCGCTCCCCGGCGTCGAGCCGCCGCTGTGCGTCGGCGGCCTGCTCCCGCGCCTGTTCGGTGTAGACCACGCGAAACGCGTTCAGCGCCGGGTTGACCTGTTCGAGGCGGGCGAGCACCGCCTCGAGCAGGTCGGGCGCGGACACCGTGCCGTCGCGCAGTGCGGCGGCCTGCGCGTCCGCGCCCGACCAGAGCAGCTCGTCAAGGTCCATGTGGAAAGACTAGGACCTGTCCCGTGAATACTTGCGCTGAGACTCGCGTCTGGTCAGCAGCTACCTCAGGGGAACGTGACGGCACCCAGCCACCAACCGCCTGCGGTCCGCAGGTGTCGCTGGGTCGGGACCCACGCTTTTGAACGCGGGGAGGCGGACTAGCCGAAGAAGACTTCCGCCTCCTTGTACCGCTCCAGCGGCACCGTCTTCAGCTCCGCGGTCGCCTCCGACAGCTTCACGCGCACGATGTCGGTGCCGCGCAGCGCGACCATCACACCGAAGTCGGCGTCCTGCACCGCGTCGACGGCGTGCAGGCCGAACCGGGTGGCGAGCACGCGGTCGTACGCGGTCGGGGTGCCGCCGCGCTGCGTGTGGCCCAGCACGACCGCACGCGACTCCTTGCCGGTCCGCTCCGCGATCTCCTCCGCGAGCCAGGTGCCGATGCCACCGAGCCGGACGTGGCCGAACGCGTCCTTCTCCCCGGTCAGCAGCTTCTCCTGGCCGCCCTCGGGCAGCGCGCCCTCGGCCACGACGATGATCGGCGCGAACTCGCGCTCGAACCGGCGCTCGACCCAGGCGACGACCTGGTCGACCGAGAACTGGCGCTCGGGCACCAGGATGACGTTCGCACCGCCCGCGAGACCGGAGTGCAGCGCGATCCAGCCGGCGTGGCGGCCCATGACCTCGACGACCAGCGCACGGTGGTGCGACTCGGCGGTCGTGCGCAGCCGGTCGATGGCCTCGGTCGCGATGTGCACCGCGGTGTCGAAGCCGAACGTGTAGTCGGTGGCGCCGAGGTCGTTGTCGATGGTCTTCGGCACGCCGACCACGCCGATGCCGTCGTCGGTCAGGCGCTTCGCGACACCGAGGGTGTCCTCGCCGCCGATCGCGACCAGCGCGTCGACGCCGTGCTCGGCGAGGGTCGCCCTGATCCGCTCGACGCCGCCGTCGACCTTGTACGGGTTGGTCCGCGACGAACCGAGGATCGTGCCACCCCTGGTCAGGATGTCCTCGACGTCGTCGAGCCCGATCGGCCTGACCAGGCCCTCGATCGGCCCCTGCCAGCCGTTGCGGAACCCGACCGTCTCCCAACCGTGGGCCTCGATGCCCTTGCGGACCACGGCGCGGATGACCGCGTTGAGTCCTGGGCAGTCACCGCCACCTGTGAGCAAACCGACGCGCATGTGCTCGATCCTCCATCCGGCCCTTGGAGCACGGGTCCTGTACGGGTCTTGTCAGCCCGTAGCGTGCCATCCTCTGTATCGGTGCAGCAAGGAGGGCGGGCTAACTGGCCGGGAACCCTCGCCTGAGGCGTTCCGCTTCGATCACCCGCCAGCGCGCGAGGTTGTGGCGGGCGTCGGCGAGCGCGTCGTGCGCGTCGGTCGGCGGTGGCGGCAGCGACGGTTTGCCCACGTCCTCCCACCGCTGGCGCAGTTCGCGGGTGAAGCGCGGCAGTTCCCTCGGCAACGCGGGCATGTCACCCCACAGCTGCGCGAGCGCGACGTGGTCGTACGCGGCGAACCACGCCCACAGCTCGACCCGTTCCCGGTCCTGGCTCAGGAACTTCAGCAGGCGGTCGCGGATCGTGGCACGGTCGCACCAGGCCTGGTCGGCGGGCGAGGGCAACTTGTCGAGCACGTTGTCCCGCACCCACTGCCCCGCCTTGTCCGGGTTGAACTCCGTCGAGACAGCGTAGAACTCCCGCCCCCGCTCGTCCACGACACCGATCGACACCAGGTCGATGGTCGTTCCGTCCTCGATGAATTCCGTGTCGTAGAAGAACCGCACCCGGCGAGGTTAGTGGTGGGTCAGCCGGCCTCGGTCTCGGGGATCCGGTCGGCGTCACGGCCGGCGGTGCGGCGCTCCTGCGTCGGCAGCGTCGCCGGCCTGCCGTTCTGCTCCTCGGCCATCAGTTCCTTGGCCTTCGCCGCGTAGATGTCCACGTACTCCTGGCCGGACAGCTCCATCAGCGCGTACATGATCTCGTCGGTGATGGAGCGCTCGACGAACCGGTCGCCCGCCAGGCCCTCGTACCGGGAGAAGTCCAGCGGCTTGCCGATCTTGATGCGGATCTTGTGCGGGCGCCACATCTTCGAGCCGATGGGGTTGGCCTTGTCGGTGCCGAACATCGCGACCGGGACGACCGGGACGCGGGACTCCAGCACCATGCGGGCGAGGCCGGTCTTGCCCTTGTAGAGGCGGCCGTCCGGGGAACGGGTGCCCTCCGGGTAGATGCCGAGCAGGTGGCCCTCACGCAGCAGCCGGATGCCGGTGTCCAGCGCGGCCTGTGCGGCGGCGCCGCCGGACCGGTCGATCGGGATCTGGCCCATGCCGGTGAAGAACCACTTCTTGAGCTTGCCCTTCACGCCGGGCTGGGTGAAGTACTCGAGCTTGGCGGGGAACGTGACGCGGCGGGAGAGCATCAGCGGGAGGAAGAACGAGTCCGCGACGGCGAGGTGGTTGCTGGCCAGCAGCGCGCCGCCATCGGCCGGGATGTTCTCGCCACCCTCGACCTCGGGGCGGAAGAAGAGTCTGAGCACGGGCCCCAGGAACACCCACTTCATCCAGAAGTACAGCACCGGTCCCGTGCCTCCCTTTCGCCGCGGCTCCCGCCGTTTGTCGAGCGTACGAAGGGTGGCGGACGCGCACAATGCTTCGCCACCCGAATGTCGGAACATGTAACAGGACTAACTCACCCGGACGCCCACGGTACCCAACGAGTAAACATGGACGAGAGATCCGGCCATGGTCGGCCGAGTTCGTGCGACCATGGCCTGTAAGCACCTCTGCTCGCCTGCACGCCCACCGAGGAGGCCTGGGTGTCCGACCGGCCTGACGACGTAGACGCCGCGTTCGCGGAGATCGTGGCGGACCTGGAACGCGAAGGCGTCGGCCAGGCGATACCGGACCTGGACGAGCCCTCGGACGAGCCGGACACCCCGACGGCGCCGACCCCGGCGGTGACCCATCCGGTGGAGCCCGCGCAGGCGTGGCGCGGCCACGAAGCCGACTGGGACTGGTCGTGGGGTACCGACGAGGAGCACTACGTCCCGCCCGAGCCCCCGCCCCTGCCGAAGCTGCGCCCGCTGACGATCGTGGCGCTGGTGCTGATCCTGATCGGGGTGGTCCTGCTGATCATCCCGACCCTGATCGGCCTGAACGCCCAGGTCGCCACCCCGATCGCCCTGCTGTCGATCACGGGCGGCGGCCTCATGCTCCTGATGCGAGCCCGCCGAACCCCGAAAAACCCCGGCCCCCACGACAACGGCGCCCAAATCTGACCACCCAACACACACCCCCCACCAAACCCCGCGAGTCCCCGTTTCAGAACCCGCGAGTCCCCGTTCCGGGACCCGCGAGTCCCCGGTTCGGAACCGGTGAGTTGCCGGTTCGGGACCTGGGACTGCCACCGCCAACCGTCGGCTCGGCGGTCCTGAACGGGGAACTCGCAAGTCCTGAACGGGGGACTCGCGGGTCCCGGAACGGGGACTCGCGGGTTTTGAAACGGGGACTCGCGGGGTTGGGGGTTAGCAGGTGTCGGCTGCCAGGGTTGCTGCGCCTACCAGGGCCGCGTCGTCGCCCAGTTGGGCGGTGCGGATGCGGGCCAGTGGGCGGTAGCCCGCGCCGGTGATCATCTTCTTGTAGTGGTCGCGGGCGTCGTCAAGGAACAGCGGGGCCGACTCGGAGACGCCGCCCCCGATCACGACGACCTCCGGGTCGTAGATGTCGGCGGCCATCGCCAGGCCCTCGCCGAGCCACCTGGCCAGCTCGGACATCGCGTGCTGCGCGAGCGGATCACCTTCACGCGCCGCAGCCGCGACCTTCCTGCCCGTGATCGCCCGCGCGTCCGCCGAGTCCCGCAGCAGCACGGTCGACCGGCCGCGGTGCCGGGCCAGCAGCTCGATCGCCGTCGTCGACAGCGCGGTGCCGCTGCAGTAGCGCTCCCAGCACCCCTGCTTGCCGCACGGGCACGCGCGCCCGCCCGGCACGAGCCGCAGGTGACCCAGCTCCGGCGCGACGCCGTGCGCGCCGCGGAACAGCTCACCGTTCAACAGCAGCCCACCGCCGATGCCGGTGCCGATCGCGACCAGCAGCACCACACCGGCACCGCGGGCGGCGCCGAACCGGTGTTCGCCGAACAGGGCCGCGTTCGCGTCGTGCTCCAGCACCACCGGCAGCCCGAGGCGCTTCGAGATGCGGTCGCCGACCGGCGCGTCGCGCCACGCCAGGTGCGGCGCGAACAGCACCGACCTGCGGTCCGTGGTCACGAACCCGGCCACGGCCAGACCGACGCCGGTCACCCGGTGCCTGCCGCCGAGCAGCCCGGACACCGCCGACACGATCGAGTCCTCCAGCGCGGCCTCACCGGCGGGTGTCGGCGCACGCGCGGTGTCGAGGACGTTGCCGTGCCGGTCCACCACCCCGGCCCGCACGCTCGTCCCCCCGATGTCCACCCCGATGGTCGTCCTGGCCTTCAACGAGGCTCCCGCCGGACCGGGATGTGCTGCACCTTCGCCGAACCAGGGTCCGGGGCCGACCCGGACGACGGCGTGAACCCCGGCATGTGCGACACCCCCGGCTCCCACCGGTCCGCGAGCACCGCGCGCAGCAGCGCCACGAGGTCGGCCGCCGCGTCGAGGCCGCGGACGGCGAGTTCGTTCGGATCTCCCCGCACCACCGCGACCGCCGCGCACAGCGGACACCACGCGCACGTGGCCTCGTCCCCGTCGGCCGCGACCCGGTCCAGCCACGGTCCCGCCCGGTCGGCGACCGCGTCGGCGAGGAGCCGCAGCTCCTCGACCAGCCGACTTCCCGGATCAGCACTCACGCGGGCCCTCCTGCCTCGAAACGCAGCACCAGCCCGGTCGGCCCGGTCGCCGCGTCGGTCACGGTGTGCCTGCGCAGCAGCACCGGCAGCGCGACCAGCCGCCGCACCCCGTCGACGGTGATCGCCAGGTCGTCCCCCACCCGCGCGAGGTCCACAGCGGAGCCGTCCGTGAGCGGCAGCGCGACGGTCAGCTCGTAGCCGCCGTCGACGGTCGCGATCGACAGCAGCGGAGCGGTGTACGGGCCGCTGGTCGCAAGCGGGTCCCCGGCGCCGTACAGGTCCTCCGCGAGCGCCGACAACGCGGCCACCCCAACGGGTTCCGTCGCGCGGTGCACCACCCGTCGCACCGGCAGCGTTGTCGACGCGTCCAGTTCGGACAGCACGGCGTCCTGTTCGGCCCTGCGGGTGCGCAGCCAGCTCGCGGCCGGGCCCTGCCACCGTTTCGCCTGCGGCACGACCCGGTTCGCGATCAGCGCGTCGACCCGGATTCCGCGCAGTGCCAACGCGACGAGCGTCCTGCGGGTCTCGGCGACGACCAGCCGCTCCGGGGTCAGCACCAGCCGCACGGACGTCCGCGCCGGGTCGACAAGCAGGTCCCGCAGGCGGTCCAGGTGCGTGGCGAGGTGCGCGATGTGGCTGCCGAGCGACAGCCGCTCCAGGTAGCCGCCGACCGCCTCCGGCAGCGCGAGCAGCCGCAGCGTCTCCGCGGTCGGCCCGCAGTCCACGACCACGACCTCCCACGGCCCCTCCGACGCGCGCCGCGCGACCTCGGTCAGGGCGAGGAGTTCGTCGACGCCGGGCACCACGGTCAGCTCGGCGGCGTCCAGGTCGGACAGTCCGAGACCGGACAGTGCGCCGCGCAGCTGCGTGCGGATCGACTGCCACGACCGGTCGACGAGCCCACGCGCGTCGACGTGCGCCGCGTACAGGCAGGTGTCCACTTCGGATGGTTCGGGGCCGACCGGGACGCCGAACACGTCACCGAGCGAGTGCGCGGGGTCCGACGAGGCGACCAGCACCTTGTGGCCGCCGACCGCGAGACGGGCGGCCGTCGCCGCGGCAAGGGTGGTCTTCCCGACGCCTCCCTTGCCGGTGAACAGGATGAGCCGCACCGGTCGCTCGTCCATCGCGTCCGGCTATGCGCCCTCTACCCGGCGCTTGAGCTCCTTCAGCGCGATGTCCATGATCATCTTCTCGGCCTTGCGCCGGAAGAGGCCGATCATCGGCACGGCCAGCTGCACCGACAGCGTGTAGGTGACCTTCGTCTTGTCGCCTTCCGGCGTGAGCAGGTACCGGCCCTTCTGCGCCTTCTGCATCTGGCCCTTCACCAGGTCCCATTCGACGCTCAGGCCGTCGGCCGCCCACTCGTAGGCGAGGGTGTACACGTCCTTGAACGGTCCCGCGTCGAGCGTGAAGCGCACCTCACGTGCCCTCCCGTCCGGGAACTCGTCGAGGACCTCGGTCTTCTTCATGGCGTTGGCCCATTCCGGGTACGCCGGGAAGTCGGCGATCACCGCCATGATGTCCTGCGGTGGTGCGTCGACCACGATGGACTGGGTGGACTCGTCGGCCATGCCGGGGAGGCTACCCGAGCGTAGGTCTCACCAGCGCAGCACGTAGGGCCGCTCGGTGCGCTGGAAGTGCCCGACGTTCGCGCACTCCGTGTACGCGACGCGCATGCGGGGCGCGAGCGGCTGGTGCACGTGGCCGAACACGGCCCACCTCGGCTGTTGCTTCACGATCAGGTCCAGCAGCGACGGCGAGCCGAACTCGAACCGGCGCGCGACCACGTCGTAGGTGAGTTCCGGCACGTCCGGCGGGATGTGCGTGCACACCACGTCGACGTCCGACAGCCGCGCGATCCCGTCCGCGAAGTCCGCCTCGGTGCGCAGGTACGGCCGGAACACCCCTGGCCTGCGCGCGGTCACACCCGGCGGGAGCAGCGCGCCGCCGACGAACCCGAACCGCAGCCCGCCGAGCTCGGCGACCTCGCCGTCGAGGACGTGCACGTGCTCACCGGCGAACTCGGGCCACAGGCCGGGCACGTCGACGTTGCCCGGCGTGGCGTAGGTCGGCGCGGTCATCGCGGCGAACAGCCGGGCGTACTGGCCGCGCACCGCGTCGGCCACGACCTCCTGCGGGTCGCCGAGGCCCGCCCACAGCGCACGGGAGTACGCGGGCAGCTCGGCGGGGCGCTCCCGCCGCAGCCGCGCGAACTCGGCGACCTTCTCCGCGCCGAACACGGTGCCGAGGATGCCGCTCCCGTGGTCGTGGTAGTCGACGAAGTCGATCAGGTCGCCGAGCACGATGAGCGCGTCCGCGCCGTCGCCAGCACGCGCGAGCGCCTCGGCGTTGCCGTGCACGTCCGAAACCACGTGAACCCGCATGACGACGAGACTATGCAGTCGGCGGCACTCCGGGGGGCCTGCCGTCCTCGAGTACGAACTTGAGGTCCAGCGCGACCGCCTTGGCTGCGCGCTGGCGACGGGCGACCTCCCTGAGCGGGTGCCCCTGGGTGTGCTCGGGGAAGTCGGCGCGCAGGAAGTAGTGCAGGACCGTGCCGTCCAGCACGGGCTCCAGCCACACCTCCATCGTGCCGACCAGCGCACCGCGCACCGTCCACCGCAGTCCCTGCGCACCGCGGTCGGCGTACACCTCGAGGTCGAGGTCGGGCCAGAACCGGCGCCAGGCACGCGGATCGGCGAACGCGGCCGCCACGGTGTCCGGTGGCACGGCGAGGAAGGTCTCGTCGATCACGTCAACAGCGGGCACGTGTGCAGCATGTCACGGCCTGCGGGCGCACTTGTCGACCCGGCACGCTAGTTTGCCTGGTGTGACCGAGACCGAGAGCCTGACCGACATGGTCTGGGCCAACGCGGAGCGGTTCGGCGCCACCATCGGGTTCCGCCGCCGCGCCGCGGGCTCGTGGGCGGACGTGACCACCCGCGAGTTCGCCACGCAGGTGCTGGAGCTGGCGAAGGGCCTGATCGCCGTCGGACTGCGGCAGGGCGACCGGGTCGCGCTCCTGTCCGCGACCCGGTACGAGTGGACGCTGTTCGACTTCGCGTGCTGGTCGGTCGGCTGCCAGACCGTGCCGGTCGAGCCGACGGCGACGGCGGCCGAGGTCGAGTGGATCCTGTCCGACTCCGGCGCGTGCGCGGTGGTCGTGGAGACCGCGGAGCACCGCGAGACGGTCAGGAAGGTCGTGGACCGGCTGCCCGAGGTCGTGTGGGTGTGGCAGCTCGACGGCGGCGTGCTGGACGGTGACGAGGAGGTGCCCGCCGCGCTCGGCGAACTGACCGCGCTCGGCACGCAGATCTTCGACGACCGCGCCCACGAGCGCAGGCTGGCCGTGCGTGCCGACGACATCGCGACCCTCGTGTACCCCGCCGGCGACCACCCGAAGCGGATCGAGCTGACCCACGGCGAACTGCTGGCGGAGGTGCGCGCGACCATCGCGACCCACCCGGCGCTGCTGCGGTCGGGAAACTCGCTGCTGGTGCTGCCGCAGCTCGCGGACCTGCCGACCAGGCTGATCACGCTGGCCTGCGTGTACACGCGCACCACGCTCGGTCACGCCCACGACTCCGACGACCTGTTCACCGACCTCGGCGTGTTCCGTCCCCGGGTGATCGTCGCCGACGCGGAGCTGCTCGGCCGCTTCCACGACGCGGCCCGCGCGAAGGCGTACGCGGAGGGCAACATGTTCGTGTTCGACACGGCCGAGTCGGTCGCCATCTCCTACGGTGCGCACGGCGGCCCGGTCTCGCTCGCGCTGCGGCTCAAGCACGCGGTGGCGGGCAAGGTCGTGTACCCGAAGCTACGTGCCGCGTTCGGTGGCCGCTGCGTCGCGGCGCTCACCTCCGGCGAACCGCTCGACCGGCAGCGGGTCGACTTCTACCGCGGCATCGGCATGGACGTCCGCGAGCTGGGAACAGCACTGGCCGTGTAGTGCGTGTGCCTGTCCGTGCACCGGCGCTTCCGCCCGTGCGCGGGCCGCCCGATCGTGGGCGCATGGACTCGCACGTGATCGCGCGCAAGGTGGCCGGGCAGCTCGTCGCGCACCGCGACAAGCTGGCGGGCAAGGCCGCGGACGCGCACCGGGCACAGGCAGCGCTCGAGGCGACCGCGCGTGCGGTCGAGCGCCACCACGCCGACCACCGGTCGACAGCGGCGACCGCCACCAGCCACTGGGAGGGCAAGGCCGCGGCGGGGTTCGACCGCAGGGCCCGCACGATGGGCAAGGCGCTCGACGTGACCGCGGCCGCCGCCGCGAAGGGCGCGTCGATCGTCGCGGCAACGGCGGCCTCGCTCGCCACCAACCACCGCGCGGTCGCACACCTCGTCGACGAGTACACGGCGAAGGCCACCGCGATCCTCGACGGCGCGCGTGCCGTTCAGGGCGCGGGCCAGCGGGCGGCGCTGCTGCGTGCGGTCGGGCAGGTCGTCGACCTGGTGCGGACGTACACGAACGAGTCGGTCAGGCACCTGCGTGCGGTGCGGCGCGAGATGAAGGACGCGGCGGAGGACCTGCGCGGGCTGGAACGCCGCGTCGAGCACGACGGGTTCGCCGACCCCGGGGAACGGAAGAAGAAACACCCCGTGGCCCGGGGCGGTGCGCTCGGGAAGAAGGTCATCGACCGCGCCCGCGGCCAGCTCGGCTACCGCGAGGGGCCCGGCAACACGAACAAGTACGGCCCGACGGGTCCCTGGTGCGCCAACTTCGCGACGTGGACCTGGCAGAAATCCGGGGTCGACATCGGGATCCTTCCGTTCACCGGCGACGTCTACGAGTGGGGCCGGGAACGTGGCCTCGCATACGGCAAGAACAACCTCGACCAGGCGCGGCCGGGTGACGTGCTGCTGTTCGGCACCGGGCCGCGGAGCCCGCGGACGAGCACGCACATCGGGATCGTGGAGCGCGTGCACGGCAACCAGGTCACCCTGATCGAGGGCAACTCAGCTGACCAGGTGCGGCGCGTGACGCACACCCTGTCCAGCTCGACCTTCTACGGAGGGGTGCACCCCAGGTGAGTGAGATCAAGGGCGCGGCGACGCTGCGCGGTGTGACGGCAGAGGTCTGCCCAGGCGGGGCGCTGGCGGGCCTCACGCTGTCGCAACAGGCCGTGGACCAGGGGGCCGCGGTGCTGGCGAGCACGGTCGTGGAGGCGATCGCGCTGGCGACCGCACAGGCGAACCAGCGCGCCAGGCACGTGCTGCGCGCGGCGCTGGCGGGCGTGGACGTGTCCGCGCTGGGGCTGACCCAGTCGGCGTCGCTCACCGAGCAGGCCGAATCGACGGTCCCGGACACCTGGCGGGTGCGGTGAACCACCTCTCCGTCGACGAGCTGGTCGAAATGGGCACCCGGTCCGCACCGGAGGTCTTCGCGACCCTGAGTGCGATCACGGCGACCGCGACCGACGAGGGCATCGCCGCGACCGTGAACCTGGAGGGCCGCCTGGTCGCGCTGACGCTGGCACCGCACGCACTGGCGGCGGGCCCCGGCCCGCTGGCGGCGACGATCTACCGCCTCGTGCAGGAGGCGTCCGCGGCGGCGCTGAACACGGGCATCGAGGTACTGGCTCCGGTCGCGGGCGAGGAACTGGCGGCGGAGCTGCGTGCGCTGACGCTGCCCGAACCCACGAAAGCGAGACCGGCGGCGGACGACTTCTCGACAGTCGAAAGCTGGACGGTCCCGCACTGACGGCGGCCTCCGGCCCCCTCGAACCACGCTACCAGCCGTCACCGACAGAAACGTTGCCGGACAAGGAGTTGTCCACAACGGACACAGCTGTCCACAGGCGAGCGGCGAAGCACGCTTCCGTGTCGGTGCCCACCGGTAGGCCGGAAACCGGGGGCCGGAGGCCAAGCCGACCAGCTGTCCACAGGCGACCGCGCAGAGCAGTTTCTGTCGGTGCCCGCCCGTAGACTGGGAACCGGGGCCGGAGGCCGCCCCTCAGAACGCCGAGCCGTCGAGCAGGCGGGTCAGCCTGCGGGCGATGTCCTCCCAGCGCCAGTGCCGGGACACCCACCTGCGGCCGGCCTCGCCCATCTCCGCCGCCCACGTCGGGTCGGCCAGCAGGTCGCCGACCCTCGTCGCGATCGTCGCCAGGTCGCGGCCGTCGACCACGTTGCCGGTCACGCCGTCCAGCACGGTCTCCGGCGCGCCGCCCGAGTTGCCCGCCACCACCGGCAGACCGGACGCGGACGCCTCCAGGTACACGATCCCGAGACCCTCGACGTCCAGCCCGCGCCCGTGCGTGCGGCACGGCATCGCGAACACGTCACCGGCCACGTAGTGCGCGGGCAGCTCCTCCGACGGCACCCGGCCGGTGAAGATCACGTGCTCCGCCACGTCCAGCTGGGTGGCGAGTACGCGCAGCCGGTCCTCGTACGGGCCGCCGCCGACCAGCATCAGCGCCGCCTCCGGCACCCGGTGCCGGATCGCGGGCAGCGCGCGGATCAGCATGTCCTGCCCCTTGCGCGGCCACAGCCGCGACACGCACACCGCCGTCGGCCGGTCACCGAGGCCGTAGCGGGTGCGGATCTCCTTGCGGGCCGCGAAGTCCGGCCGGAACTGCTCGGTGTCCACACCGGAGGGCAGGTGCTCGAGCGCCGCCAGCCGCCCGAACGCCGCCGCGAACCGGGACCGCGTGTACTTGCTGACGTAGGTCACGACGTCGGTGGCCGTCCCGATGCGGCGCAGCGCCTGCCGCGCGCCCGGCAGCATCGACCAGCCCACCTCGTGCCCGTGTGTGCTCGCGATGACCCGCTCGGCGCCCGCCTTCCGCATCGTCGGCGCGAGCAGCGCCAGCGGGGCGGCCGCGCCGAACCACACGGTGTCGCAGCCCTCGGCCAGCAGGATCTCCTTCGCGCGCCGCGCCACGTCCGGCACCGGCAGCATGAGGCTCGACGGGTGCCGCACGACCGGGAACGGCTGCGCCGCGTCGAACTCGACCGCACCCTCCCACGCGGGCGCGTAGACCACGAGGTCGTCCTCCGCCAGCCGCGTCGCGAGCGCGTGCAGATAGGACTGGATCCCGCCGTTGCGCGGCGGGAAGTCGTTGGTCACCACCAGGGTCCGAGGCACCTGAGAACCCTACTTGAGCGCCTCACGAAGATATGACTGCCAGCCCCGCACGAGCGCGGCGCGGTCCACCCCGAGCACGTCACGCAGCATCCGGTCGGTCTCGGTGGCCGACACCGCACCCGCGGCCGCGAGCTCCCGGTACACGGCGATCAGCGCCTTCTCGCCGTGGGTGTCGGCGACGTAGCGGGCGATCGACCAGCTCTGCTGGTAGGCGAGGTCGAGGTCGGAGTCACGCGAACGGAACGCCCTGTCCTCGGGCAGCGCGGCGGGCGGGCCGTCCTCCCGCACCTGTTTCGCCAGGTCAGGAGCGCCTTCGGCGAGGGTGACGCCGCTGTCGCGGTAGCCGACGTAGTCCGCGAAGCCCTCCAGCAGCCAGGTCGGCGAACCGTCGACGGTGTCCGCCCGCGCCGCGAGGTGGGTGATCTCGTGGCGCAGCACGACCCGCAGCGACGCGATCGACAGGCCGCGCACCCCGTCCGGGCTCAGCACCACCCGCTGCCCCGCGACCGCGCGGGTCCTGTTGTTCACCCGGTCGGCGACCGCGACCGCGACCACCGACTCGACCGGGAAGTCCGGCCCGACCAGCGCGCGCATCTCCCCCGACGTGTCCGGCAGCATCACCGTGACCCGCTGCGACCACCGCGTCGGCCACAGCTCGCTGACCGCCCGCACCGACGGGTCCAGCTCGCGGACCAGGCGATCGACCATCGGCTGGCTGCCCGGGTGGCTCAGCACGATGCCGTGCTCGGTGGTGGTGACCACGCACGGCGCGAAGTCCCACGGGCCGCGCCACGTGCGCCTGCCGAGGCTGTCGAGCGCGGTGTCGGACCGCAGGTACCACTCGTCGGCGTGCCGGGCGAACAGGTAGCCCATCGGCCGCTCGGTCGGGACCACGTCGCCGCCACGCAGCGCGTACCGCAGGTCGACGGCGGGTGCCCACAGCTCGTCCGACGCCGAGGACGTGAACCGGTCCGGCACCTTGGAGACGTCGAGCGCGTCGTCCGCGCGCAGCCGGTAGCTCCACTCGTCGAACGGCACGCCGGCGAGGTTGGTGAACAGCCTGCGCTGCGTGCTGAGGAACGCCTCGTCCGCGCGCGGGTCGAGCGTGGCGAGGAACGCCTGCTCGTCGTGGTCGAGGAGAGCCTTCGCGCGGCGGTTCAGCAGGTCGGTGACGGCGTCGGCGCGGGTGTCGTCGGCCTGGTCCGGCGGCGGCGCCGGGCTGACCGCGCCCATCGGCCTGCCGGGACCGCCGGAGGGCGCCGTCCCCTGTTCGACGGCGGGGAACGACAGGAGCGCGAGGCCCGCGAGCACGGCGGCGGCCACCGCCGCACCGAGCCAGGTCCGCACTGTCGCCGTCCGCCGCACAGGAAGCATTTTAGGTGCGGACACGCCTCGGGACCGACGCGAACGCGCCGGTCCCGAGATGTTCGATCGTGATGGCGGTCAGCCCGCGATCCGCTTGGCGCCCAGGTAGTCCTTACCACCGCCGTAGGGAGCCTCGGCGGTCTGCACCGGTGTGCCGGACTGCGAGGCGTGCACCAGCATGCCGTCGCCGATGTACATCGCGACGTGGTGGATCGAACCCGCGCTGCTGCCGTAGAACAGCAGGTCACCCGGCTGCCACTGGCCCTGGGCAACGGACTTGCCGTAGCCGTACTGCGCGCGGCTGGAGTGCGGGAGCGTGATGCCGACCTGCCGGTAGGCCCACAGGGTCAGACCCGAGCAGTCGTAGCGGTCCGGGCCCTCCGCGGCCCACAGGTACATCTTCCCGCGCTGGGTCATGGCATGGCGCGCGGCCTCGCCGCCGACACCGGGTCCGCCCAGGTAGATGCTGTTGTCGGTCTCGCCCATCAGGGCGTCCTGGTCGGCGCCCGACAGCTCTTCGTACGCGTCCTCGACCTGCTCGATCTGCGCGTTCAGATCGTCGCGGGCCTTGGCGACCTTGTCCGTCAGCGCCTGCGCCGCCGCGGTGGCGTCGGTCGCGCGCTTCTGGGCGTCGGCGGCCTTCTTCTTCGCGTCCTCGGCCAGGTTCACCGCGGAGGTGAGCTTGGCGAGCGCCTCCTCGTTGTCGGCGGCGAGCACACCGAGCGCGGACGCGCGCTCGAGGAAGTCCTCCGCCGAGGAGCCGGTGAGCAGTGCCGACAGCTTGTTGAACCGCGCGCCCTGGAAGGACGCGTTGGTCAGGTTGTCGACCTGGCCGCGGAAGGCCTCCTCGTCGGCAGCCGCCTGGCCCTGCGCGGCCTTGGCCGCCGCGAGGTCCTGGTTGGCCTTCGCCAACGCGGCCTTCTTCTTGTCGAGGTCGGTCTTCGCGGCCAGCAGGTCCTCGTTCACCTGCTCGGCCTGGGACGTCAGCTTCTCGTACTGGGCGAGTGCTTCCGACGCGGTCTCGGGGGGCGGCGGCTGCTGATAGGTCAGGGGAAGCGCAAGGGCTGGTCCCGGAACTGAGGTGAACAGCGCCGCAGTGGCGGCGGTGACACTCAACCCGGCACGAATTGCGCGCTTGGTTCTTTGCGACGCCACGTCGCGCGTGTCTCCCTTACATCCAAAACCGCCGACCGGGTGGCGCTCGTGACAAGGAACCACCGCAACAGCGACGGTCCATCGTCGGTGCCCCACCCACCGTGGGGGGATCCGGTCCGGCCTCTCGACAAGGCCGATTTCGGCGGCGATCCCGCGTAGCGGCCCCGGGGTGTGCCGCTGTCGGCCGCGAGATCTCGGACAGGTTACGAAACGTGAGTCGTTGCGTCTACCTGGCCCGCCGGAAAAAGCGGTTCGGAGCGCCCCGAACACCAATGGAGCAGTCCTAACTCCATCGTGTGACGGCGGCAACACCACTGTTCACCGGCTTGTGGTAACCCGGTCATGCCGTTCGGCGACGTGCTCCGACCGCTCGTCGACCGACCCGATCGGCCCCACGTGCCGGGCGAATCGGTCAGGCCGAGCGGTCGACCGGCGCCAGCCGCAGCCTCGGCACGATGCCCGCGCGGCCGAGAGTGTCTATCGCACGTTGCTCGAGCGCGTCGATCTCCACGTTCGGCGGCACACCGAGGAGCACGCTGACGACACAGTCGCCGCAGGCCAGGCCGCGTACGACGCAACTGTCGCAGTCGATGACCATTACCCGCTCCGATCCCTTGTCGTTCCTCATGCCGGCGACGTTATGCGACACCACCGACAATTTCGGGATCTGCCCAGCTCAGCGCCACCTTTCGTAGCTCGGCGACGGCCGGATACCGTCCGCGGCACACCCGAGGAAACGGTGAACCGGAAACACCGCATCCCCGTCTACCGAAGGCGCGTTGTACGCGGTGAGAACACCGTCGAACGGGAGGTACCGCGTGCGCGTGGCATCAGGACTGGCGCTGGCCCTAGCGGGCGCCCGACGGGGCGGGCCGATGCCGTGAAGGCGCGTTCACGGCACAACGAGTGCCGTGAATGGGCCGTTCAGGGCACCCAGCGCCCTGAACGCGCCTTTCAGGGCATCGCTACGCCGTCCACGCGCCTTTCACAGCACGAATCGGCCCCCTTGGCGCGGTGTGATAGCCCGTGGGGAGGTCGACGGGATGGCAGGCAGACCCGCCCAAACCGCAACCAACCCACCCCTCCGCCACCCCCGAGACCTGCCCGTCCGGCGAGGACAAACCCACCACGCCAATCCGACCAGCACACGACGACCGACTCACATCAACTTCACGGAATCGATCATCTAGGCGAAGTTGACCTCCTCCGTCGTGACTGTCCCGGCCTCGCGGCCCGGCGCCGTCTGGAAGTTCCAGTACAGGTTCGTGTGCGAGATGACCTGCGCGGGCGGCGGCGCGCCCCACTCGGTCAGGTCCTCGGTGGTGTGCGCGTCGGCGACCAGGATCGCGTCGTAACCCCTGGTGAACGCGCCGTGTAACGTCGCGCGGACGCATCCGTCGGTCTGCGCGCCCGCGACGACCAGCCGCCCCACCTTCAGGTCTGCGAGCACGGACTCGAGGTTCGTGTCCTCGAACGAGTCGCCGTACTCCTTCTCCACCAGCGGCTCCCCGGCACCGCGCGGCAGTTCCGGCACGTACCGCCAGTTGTCGCTCCCCTTCGGCAGCTCCGCACCGGAGTGCTGCACCCAGACGACGGGCACCTTCTCCTGTCTCGCCCTGCCGACCAGGACCGCGATGTTCGCGACCACCGCGTCGCGCTGGTGCGCGCCGGCGACCACGCCGTTCTGCACGTCGATGACGAGCAACGCCGTGCCAGGCCGGTTCTCCAGTGTTGTCATGCGGCGACCGTAACCCCGGCCACCGACAGGTTCAGCTCCGGCCGAGACGGGCCAGCAGCACCGCGGACGGCACGGGGTGCGCGCCGCGGCGGCGCACCGAGTCGGCGACCGCCCGGTCGGAGGTCACCACGACCACCGGACGCCCCTCGGGTTCTGCGGTGACCAGCGCGCGGATCACGTCGTCGGCGAGCACACCGGGGTCGGAGAACAGGACCCGCACCCCCCTCGGCGCGGTCGTCGGCACCGCGACCACCCCGGCGCCGTCGAACACGAGCGTCACCTCGGCCGACGTGCGGGCCGCGAGCGCCGCGAGCTGGCGGGTCAGGCGTTCCCGCTGGTCGGAGAGCGACAGCTCGGGGTAGCCGGTCTTGGTGACGTTGTACCCGTCCACGACCAGGTGCACGGACGGCAACGCGAGCAACCGTTCCAGCGCGGCCGGGTCCTCGACGCGGCCGACCGAGCCGTGCGCCTCCGTCGCGCCCCGCACGAGGTCGGCGGGCCGCGGCCCGGAACCACCGAGGGCGAGTTCCCTGCGCAGGCCCGTGACCGCGCCGTCGAGCGTGTCGACGAGCAACGCGAGCCGGACCTCGTCGGCCTGCCTCGCCTCCCGCGCGGACTGCCTGGCCATCTCGGCGTCCGCCACCGCCCGGTCCGCACGGGCCCGCTCGGTCTCGGCCCGCTCCCGTTCGCGGTCCCGCTGCTCGGTGAGCGCCGCGACCTGGTCCCGCGCCTCGGCACGGATCCGCTCGATCTCGCCCGCCGCGTTCTCGGCCTCGTCCTTGGCGTTGCGCACCCGCACGCCCTGTTCGCGCAGGCGTTTGCGGAGCCGTTCCAGCTCGGCCTCGCCCTCGGCGCGGACCCGGTCCACCGCGCCCTGCACGTCCGCCAGCTCGGCACGCACCTTCGCGAGCTCGGTCTCCGCCTTCTCCGCGCGGACCAGCGCGGCGTCGCGCTGCGCCCGCAGCCCGGCGTCGGACGCGCGGCGCGACACCAGTTCCAGGTAGTGGGGTGCGTTGTCGGCCCCGAGGAGGACCGCTGCTGCGGCGACGGCGGCCGGGTCGTCACCCGCCATGTCCAGCACCGCGGGCCGGTGCTCGCGGCACCATTCGACCACCGCGGTGCGGAACGCGACCGAGTCCCGCAGGCTCGCGAGGATGGCACCGGCACCCAGCCTGGCCCGCTTGGCCGGCGTGAACCTGGCGACCGCGCGCAGCTGCTGCGGCACGTCCACCTTGGGCAGCGCGCCGAGCGCGTCGGCGCCCATCTCGGCGATCCTGGTGCGCACGGCGTCCGGCAGCACCGTCCAGTCCACAGTGGACTCACCGTCCTCCGCGCCGGACGGCTCGTCCCCCGGGTCGACTGGTTCGACCGGCTGGATCGACGGCACCATCTCTACAGGTTAGTCCCCAGGTCGGGCGCGCACCGACCGGCTTTGTCGGTGGTCGGGTCTAACTTGCCGGGCATGACGAAACCGGGTGCGGGCGGCCAGCTCGCGTTCGACGAGCTGGGCACGCCGCTGCGGGCAACCACCTTCGTCGTGTTCGACCTCGAGACCACCGGGGTCAGCGACGAGGACACCATCACCGAGTTCGGTGCGGTGAAGGTCCGCGGCGGCGAGGTGCTCGGCGAGTTCGCCACGCTCGTGGACCCCGGTCGCGGCATTCCCCCCGAGGTGGTCGCGCTGACCGGGATCACCGACACGATGGTGTACGCCGCACCCCGGCTGGACGCGGTGTTACCGGCGTTCCTGGAGTTCATCAACGGCGCGGTGCTGGTGGCGCACAACGCCGGGTTCGATACCAACTTCGTCCGCAAGGCGTGCCAGCGGCACGGCTACCGCTGGCCGAAACCGGCAGTCCTGTGCACCGTCCAGCTCGCCAGGAGGGTCCTGACCAGGGAGGAGGCCCCGAGCTGCCGGCTGTCCGCCCTGGCAGCGCTCTTCCGCTCCTCGACCACACCCAACCACCGCGCGCTCTCGGACGCCCGCGCCACCGTCGACGTCTTCCACTCCTTGCTGGAGCGGGTCGGGTCGGTCGGCGTGCAGACCCTGGAGGAGCTGCGCGACTACCTTCCGGACGTCACGCCGGAGCAGCGGCGCAAGCGGACCATGGCGGCGCACCTGCCGTCGACACCGGGCGTCTACCTGTTCCGGGGGCCGGGCGAGGAGGTGCTGTACGTCGGCACGGCGAGTGACCTGCGCAGGCGGGTGCGGCAGTACTTCACCGCGAGCGAGACCCGCCGCAGGCTGCGGGAGATGGTGGCGCTCGCGGTGCGGGTGGACCACGTCGAGTGCGCACACGCGCTGGAGGCGCAGGTTCGGGAGCTGCGGCTGCTGTCGGCGCACAAGCCCGCGTACAACCGGCGGTCGAAGAACCCGAAGCAGGCGTGGTGGCTGACACTCACCGACGAGCCGTTCCCCCGGCTGTCGCTGGTGCGGACACCGCGGGCAGGCGCGCTCGGCCCGTTCCGGTCGCGGGGGCTGGCCGAGGACGCGATGGTGGCGCTGCAGGACGCGACCGGCATCCGGCCGTGCACGGTGCGGATCCCGGCACAGCGGCCCGGCGGCACGCCCTGTGCGCTGGCGGACCTGCACCGCTGCCAGGCGCCCTGCGCAGGCAGGCAGACCACCGACGAGTACGCCCCGTCGGTGTCGTCATTCGTGTCGTTGGTGGCGGGCAGGCTGCAGGACCCGCTGCACATGCTGGAACGCCGGCTGCGCGCGCACTCGGCGTCCGAACGGTTCGAGCAGGCAGGTGTCGACCGGGACCGGCTGAGCGTGCTGGTCCGCGCGCTGGACCGGGGGCAGCGGCTGGCGGCGCTCGCCGAGGTGCCGGAGCTGATCGCGGCCAGACCGGACGGCAACCACGGCTGGGAGTTCGCGGTCGTGCGCCACGGCAGGCTCGCTTCGGCCGGTGTGGCGCGGCGCGGTGTGCCGCCGATGCCGGTGGTGGACATGCTCGCCGCGGCCGCGGAAACCGTGCTGCCAGGAGGGGGTCCGTTGTACGGCGCGCCGGCGGAGGAGGTGGCGCTCGTGCTGCGCTGGCTGGATCGGCCGGGCACCCGGATGGTTCGATGCTCACAGCCCTGGACCGAGCCCGCCATGTCAGCCGCCAGCTGGCGCGGGTGGCTGACCAGGGCGGACGCGGCACGCAGCATGGAGGTGGCGAGTGGGTGAGCCCTTCGACGTGATCGCCATGGGCAGGCTCGGGGTGGACATCTACCCGCAGCAGACCGGGGTCGGCCTCGCGGACGTCGAGACGTTCGCGAAGTACCTCGGCGGCACCGCGGCCAACGTGACGGTCGCCGTCGCGCGGTACGGGCACCGGGTCGCGCTGGTGAGCAGGACGGGCGCGGACCCGTTCGGCGGGTACCTGCACCGCGCGCTGCGGGACTTCGGCGTCGACGACCGGTACGTCACCGACGTGCCGGAGCTGCCGACGCCGGTCACGTTCTGCGAGATCTTCCCGCCCGACGACTTCCCCATCTACTTCTACCGCCTGCCCAAGGCCCCCGACCTGGTGATCCACGAGCACGAACTGGACACCGACGCGATCCGCGCGGCGCGGATCCTGTGGGTGACCGTGACGGGTCTGTGCGAGGAGCCGAGCCGCTCGGCGACGCTGGCCGCGCTGCGTGCCCGCGACCCCGGGGCGCTCACGGTGCTGGACCTGGACTACCGCCCGGCGTTCTGGCGGTCCCGCGAGTCGGCCCGCCGCTGGGTGCAGGAGGCGCTGGAGCACGTGACGGTGACGGTCGGCAACCTCGACGAGTGCGAAACTGCGGTGGCCACCCGCGACCCGGCGACTGCGGCGTCGGCATTGCGCGACAAGGGGGTCCGGCTCGCGGTGGTCAAGCAGGGTCCGAAGGGTGTGCTCGCGGTGGACGACACGGGCGCGGTCGAGGTGCCACCACACCCGGTCGAGGTGGTGAACGGCCTCGGTGCCGGCGACGCGTTCGGCGGCGCGGTGTGCCACGGCCTGCTGTCCGGCTGGGACACCGAACACACGATGCGGTTCGCGAACGCGGCGGGCGCCATCGTGGCGTCCCGCCTGTCCTGTTCGTCGGCGATGCCCACGATCGACGAGGTGGAGGCGATCCTGGATGCGGGATGACCTGCGGGAGATCACGCGGATCCGCGCCCGCCACCCGGAGCGGATCGCGGAACTGGCCCAGACCCGCACCCGCCGCGAGTCCGTGCTGGGCGACAAGGGAAAAGCGCTGGTCATCGCCGCGGACCACCCGGCCCGCGGCTCGCTGCGGGCAGGCACCGACCCGATGGCGATGGCCGACAGGGCAGACCTGCTGACCCGCCTGTGCGTGGCACTGGCCCGCCCCGGCGTGACCGGAGTGCTGGGCACCGCGGACATCCTGGAAGACCTGCTGTTGCTGGGCGCACTGCACGACCGCAGTGTGTTCGGGTCGATGAACAGGGGCGGCCTGGCAGGCGCGACGTTCGAGATCGACGACCGCTTCACGGGCTACGACGCCCGTGCGATAGCCCGCGCCGGGTTCGACGGCGGCAAGATGCTGCTGCGCGTCGACTACACCGACGACCGCACGGCCCCGACACTGGCAGCGTGCGCGAACGCGGTGGGCACACTGGCGGACGAACGCCTGATCGCCATGGTGGAACCGTTCATCTCGGGCAGGCACGACGGCCGGGTGAGCAACGATCTGTCGGTGGAGGCGGCGACAACGGCGGTGACGGTGGCCTCTGGCCTGGGCACGACGTCCGCGTACACGTGGTTGAAGGTCCCGGTGATCGGCGACGGGGGTGACGAGATGGCACAGGTACTGGCGGCGACGACAATGCCCACCCTGCTCCTGGGCGGCGAGGTGTCGGCGAACCAGGACAAGACCTACGAACGGTGGTCACGAGCGCTGAGACTGCCCACGATGCACGGCCTGGTGGTGGGCAGGTCCCTGCTGTACCCACCGGACGGCGACGTGGCACGAGCAGTGGACACCGCGGCGGGCCTGCTGTGACCACTGTGGAGATCACCCCGAGTTCGGCGGGCTGGACCTACAGCGGCCTGACGGTGACGACGGTCGACGGTCCCGTGGACCTGACGACGGGCGAGTCGGAAACACTGGTACTCCCCCTGTCGGGCGGTTGCACGGTAACCGTCGCGGACGAACAGTACGAACTGACCGGCCGCGAATCGGTCTTCGCAGGAAAGACCGACTTCGTCTACCTACCACGCGACTGCGAAGCGACGATAACAACCAGAACCCCGGCAAAGATCGCCTTCCCCTCGGCGGTCTGCGAAAACGCACTACCGGTGCGGTACGTACCGGCGGAGAACACCCCGGTGGAACTGCGCGGCGCAGGCAACTGCAGCAGGCAGGTCAACAACTTCTGCACCCCGGAAGCCTTCGAGGCGGACAAACTGATCGCGTGCGAAGTCCTGACCCCAGGTGGCAACTGGTCGTCCTACCCCCCGCACAAACACGACGAATCACATCCAGGCGAATGCGAACTGGAGGAGATCTACTACTTCGAGGTGGCCAACGGCGGCATGGCCTACCAACGCGTGTACGGCACCCCCGACCGCCCGATGGACATTCTGGAAGAGGTCCGCACGGACGACGTCGTACTGATCCCCCACGGCTGGCACGGCCCGTCAATGGCCACCCCGGGCTATGACCTCTACTACCTGAACGTCATGGCAGGCCCCGGCCTCACCCGAAAGTGGCTGATCACCGACGACCCGGCACACGGCTGGATCCGCGAAACATGGCAACAGCAGGAACTGGACCCCCGCCTGCCCTTCTACGACTAGCCCCAAGACTGCCTGTGCGTAGGCGCGGCAATGCCCTGAAAGGCGCGTTCAGGGCGCTCAGCGCCCTGAACGGCCCATTCACGGCACTCGTCCTGCGTGAATGGGGCCTTTCGCAGCACCAGTCCGCCCTAAAGGGGGTTTCGGGGCAGTCGACGTCCTGAAAGCGTCTTTCGGGACATCAGCGGACGGGCAGCGGCGCCGACCGCCGCGGGGGCCAGCCTCCGGCCCCCGGAATCCAGCCTAGCCGCGGGCACCGACGAAACCGGCGCGCCGATCAGTGCGAACGGACCACTCGTCCGAACACGTCAGAACCGGCCGGCGAACAGCAGTTCCGCCACGTGTGTGACGGTCTCCCGGCCGACGTCGTAGCCGCCCTCACCGCCAAGGTTGTTCATCTCCGCCAGTGTGTAGCGCTCCCCCGGCCCCACGAAGCCGACCGAGTTCATCACCCAGCCGCCATCCTCCTCCGACCAGCCGTTCTTGTTGCCCGGCGCGGCGTCCGCCCCGGCGCCCCACACACCCCACTGCTGGTTGGGCGCCACCGAGCGCATCTCCCCGAGGATGTACGAACGGTCCGGCTCTGGAAGGTCCGTCAGCACGTGGTGGATCAACCGGTCCAGGTCCTCCGGCGTGCATTTCTGGAAGCCCCAGTACGGGTAGAACTCCGTGTACCCCTTCTGCGGCACCAGCGACGTCATCCCGTACGCGGGAAAGTTCTCGTTGAACGACATGTGGTCCGCGCCCGCGTAGCGGTACCAGAGAGCGTCCGCCGCGTCGTTGTCCGACGAGTTCAGCATCGCCTCGATCAGAGCGCGGTCGTCGGCGGTGAGGGTGATCTCGCCCGCGCGGTCGCGGGTGAACAGGTCGACCACCATCGCCAGCTTGATCGTGGAGGCGGTCCACGTCGGGTCGGTCGCGTGGTCGTTGTGCCACACGGCGCCGGTCTGCTGGTCGTGGAGCACGACGCCGGTCGTGCCGGGGCGGTCCGCCAGGTACTCCTGGACCGCCACTATCCGGCGCTGGAAGTCGCAGTCGAAACCAGCGTCCGGTAACGGGCACTCCGCGCTTCCCGGGGTGTGGCCGGACATGTGGGCCACAGCCGTCGGAGTGGCGCCACACCCGGCAACGGTGACGGCGGCCGCCGCGAGGAGTGCGGCGACCGCCATCGACCGTGTGACCAGCCTCAAATCTTCTTGGAGGGGTCGTTCTGCGTCTTCGCCACCTCGGTGCCCGTCTCCGTCTCGCCGGAGCCGGACTCCAGTTCTGCGCCGTGGCCGTGCTGGGCCGCACGGGCCTTGGCGAGCGCCGCGGTCTCCTCCGGCGGGTCCGGCCGCAGCAGCGAACCGGCGACCGGCTCACCGGCGGAACCGAGCTTGTTCATCTTCTTCGGCACCGGCGCGCCCTGGTACTCGAACGCGATCGGGTGGCCGTGCTCGTCCACCGGGCCGAGCGGCTGGTGGACCTCGATGAACTCGCCGTGCGGCAGGCGCTTGATGATGCCGGTCTCGACACCGTGCTCCAGCACCATCCGGTCGGACCGCTGCAGGCCCAGGCACAGGCGGTACGTGATCGCGTACGCCAGTGGCGGCAGCACCAGCAACCCGATCCGGCCCATCCACGTCGTCGCGTTCAGCGAGATGTCGAACTTCTCGGCGAGCACGTCGTTCGCGGCCGACAGCAGCGACACCATGAAGAACGTGATCGCCATGACGCCGAGGCTGGTCCGCACCGGCACGTCACGGGGCCGCTGCAGCAGGTTGTGGTGCGCGTAGTCCTTGGTGAACTTCTTCTCGATCCATGGATAGACCATCGCCACGCCACCCAGTAGTGGCAGACCCATCATGAACGGGAAGAACGGCGCCGGGATCGTGTAGTTCCCGAGGTAGACCTCCCACGCCGGCCACAGCCGGACCAGGCCGTCCGTCCAGCCCATGTACCAGTCGGGCACGGTGCCCGCGGACACCTGGGCGGCGGAGAACGGTCCGAAGTTCCACACCGGGTTGATCTGGAACAGGCCACCCAGCAGCGCGGTCACACCGATGACGACGGCGGTGAAGCCACCGGCCTTCAGCGCGAACGTCGGCATGATGCGGACGCCGACGACGTTGGTCTCCTTGCGCCGCACACCGGGGAACTGCGTGTGCTTCTGATACCAGACCAGACCGACGTGCACACCGATCAGCGCGAGCAGGATGCCCGGGATCAGCACGATGTGCAGCCCGTACAGCCTGGGGATGATCTCCGTGCCGGGGAACTCGCTGCCGAACAGCAGCCAGTTCGCCCACGTGCCGATCACCGGGATCGACATGGTCAGACCCGAGGTGATGCGCAGGCCCGCGCCGGAGAGCAGGTCGTCCGGCAGGGAGTAGCCCGCAAGGCCCTCGAAGCAGCCGAGCAGGAAGATCAGGACACCGATGACCCAGTTGACCTCACGCGGGCGACGGAACGCGCCGGTGAAGAACGTGCGGAACATGTGGATCGTCAGCGACAGCATGAACAGCAGCGCCGACCAGTGGTGCACCTGACGCACGAACAGGCCGCCACGCACGTCGAACGAGATGTAGAGCGTCGACTCGTACGCGCGGGACATCGCGAGGCCGCGCAGGTTGTCGAACGAGCCGTTGTAGGTGACCTCGGCCATCGACGGGTCGAAGAACAGCGACAGGTAGACGCCGGACAGCAGCAACACGATGAAGCTGTACAGCGCGATCTCGCCGAGCAGGAACGACCAGTGCGTTGGGAAGACCTTGTTCAGCTGCCTGCGCATGCCGCCGGACAGGTGGTACCGGTCGTCGGCCCACTTGGCCGCGCCGCCCGCAGCCCGCATGACCGGGTTGTCGGGCTTCGTCGGGGTGGTGATTCCGCTCATGACTTCCGCTCCCAGTATGCGGGCCCGATCGGCTCGATGAAGTCACCGGTCGAGATGAAGTAGCCGGTCTCCTCGTCCACCGTGATGGGCAGCTGCGCCAGCTTCCTGGTGGCCGGGCCGAACACCGGCTTGGCGTACTGCAGCGCATCGAACTGGGACTGGTGGCACGGGCACAGGATCCGGTTGGTGCGCGACTCGTACAGGGAGGTCGGGCACCCGACGTGGCTGCAGATCTTCGTGTACGCGTAGTAGTCGCCGTAGTTGAAGTCCTCCTGGCCCTCGTGCTCGATCACCTGGGCCGCGTCGGCCGGCCGCAGGCGGATCAGCATCACGGGGCTGTCGCCACGCTTGAGCATCTTGATCCAGTCCTCGTGGGTGTCGCCCTCGCGGTACGGGAACACCGTCTCCATGGAACCGGCGTCCATGTCCTCCGGGCGCACCAGGGACACCTCGTGGTTGTCACCGGTGGCGCGGCGCAGGAAGACCTTCTCGCCCTCCTCGGTGTGCTGCCACGGCGTGTGCAGCAGGCCGTCCTTGTTCTCGGACTGGGCGTGCGGGTTGCGCAGGAGGCCGCCCAGCGGCAGAACCGTGAGCGCGAGACCCAGCACACCGCCACCGAACGCCAGCGACCGCTTGATCATCGAGCGGCGGGCGATGGTACTGCGGTTGCCCGCGTCGGCCAGGCCGGCGAGGATCGTGGCCTTGTCCAGTTCGTTTGACCCGCCGTCGTGCCGCTGCTGGACCGCGACCTCGTGCGGGACGAACTTCCGCGTGTAGTTCAGCACGCCGACGCCGAGGGCCAGGATCGCGACGCCCAGGGTGATCCCGATGGCCGGCGTGTACAGCGAGTACATCAGGTGCCCGTCCTCACTGGGCGCCACGTACTTGGCGGGCCACCAGATGAACGCGGCGACGAACGCGAGACCGGCGAGGCCCGACAGCGCGAACCAGAACGCGACCTGGCGCTCGGCCCGCTTCTCCGCGCGGGTGCCCTTGACCGGCCACGGGTCCGGGTACTCCACCAGCTCGACGCCGTCGAGCTTGCTTCCGAGCTTGACCAGCTCGTCCCGGGACATCTGCGCGAGCTCCTCCTCGCTCGGCAGCTCCTCAGGCTTGTCCGTGCTCATGCTTTAGCCCCGATCCACAACGTGATGCCAAGCAGGGCGACGATCCCCACCACGAACGCGATGAACCCTTCCGACTGCGGGCCGAGGCCGCCGATCGGGTTACCACCGGGGTTGTTGTTGCCGTCGGTCACCGACTTGACGTAAGCGATGATGTCCTTCTTCTCCTCCGGCGACAGCTGCCGCTCGGAGAAACGAGGCATGTTCTGCGGGCCGGACAGCATGGCCGCGTAGATCTGCTCCTCGGAGACGCCGTCCAGGGCGGGTGCTTCCTTACCGGAGGACAGCGCGCCGCCGCGGCCGGTGAAGTTGTGGCAGGACGCGCAGTTGAACCGGAACAGCTCGCCACCGCGAGCCGGGTCCTCGCCGCGCAGCGCCGCGCCCTTCTCCTCCGGCATCTCGACGCCGCCACCGTTGGCCTGGATGTAGGCCGAGATCGCGTCGATCTCCTGCGGCGACAGCACCGGCGGCTTCTCCGGGATCTGCGCGCTCTGGCCGGCCGCGGGCATCCGGCCCGTCGAGGTCTGGAAGTACACGCTGGCCTCGCCGACGCCGATGAGGCTCGGGCCGCGGTCCTGCACACCCTCGAGGTTGGCGCCGTGGCAGCTGATGCACGTGTTGCTGTAGATCTTCTCGCCCTCGCGCACCATGACCGGGTCCTGCTGGGCCTGCGCGGTCTGCGGCTCCGGCACCAGCACGCTGTACAACGCGCCGACGCCCATCAGCGCGATGCCCAGCGCCAGCACACCGGCGATGCGACGCCGTAGCTTGGTGCGTGCCCTGAGTTTCCTGGGCTGTGTCGTCATTGTGCGGCAACCTCTGATGTCAGTTCGGACCTGGCGAGTCGGCGGCTCGGG
Organism: Actinophytocola glycyrrhizae; assembly: GCF_042653545.1. Taxonomy (NCBI): domain Bacteria; kingdom Bacillati; phylum Actinomycetota; class Actinomycetes; order Pseudonocardiales; family Pseudonocardiaceae; genus Actinophytocola; species Actinophytocola glycyrrhizae. The sequence goes on along the minus strand of NZ_JBHSIS010000022.1, from coordinate 510,338 downwards.
CGCATCACGGAATGAAGTAGATGACGGTGAACAGGCCGATCCAGACGATGTCCACGAAGTGCCAGTAGTACGACACGACGATGGCCGACGTGGCCTGTGCCGGCGTGAACTTGCTCATCTTGGTACGCATGAGCAGGTACACGAACGCGATGAGACCGCCGGCCACGTGCAGGCCGTGGAACCCGGTGGTCAGGTAGAAGACCGTGCCGTAGGCCGAGGACGGGATGGTGAGCCCCTCCTGGATCAGCACGCGGTACTCGTTCGCCTGGCCGAGCACGAAGATGATGCCCATGACCAGCGTGATCGTGTACCAACGCCGCAACCCGAACACGTCGCCCCGCTCCGCCGCGAACACACCCATCTGACAGGTGAGGGACGAGGCGACCAGCACGATCGTGACAACGAGCGCGTAGGGCACGTCGAGGTGGTACGGCGGCGGAGGCCAGTGGCCGGTGTCGTTCTGCGCCTTGACCGTGAAGAACATGGCGAAAAGGCCGGCGAAGAACATCAGCTCGCTGGCCAGCCACACGATGGTGCCGACGCTGACCATGTTCGGCCGGTTCAGCGAGTGCACACGCTGGCTGATTGAGGGCGCTGCTGTCGTCACGCGGGCATTATTGCCTGTCCATGCCCCGGTCAGCTGATCGGGGTTGCGGCGAGTCGGGGGTTCGGGAGATCGTCACGGCCCGGGTCGGGCACCTGCGGGCCGGGACGGCGTGCCGGATAACATCTGGGTGGCCGGACCTGCCCGTTTCTTGTCCAACACCGTGATGCCGGAGGCACCGCCATGAGCTCCCCGCTGAAGATCCTCGTGTTCAGCCACCGGCCCGAGGTCCGGGAGAGGATTCTCACAGCCGTCGGGCGCCGTCCCGCCGCCGACCTGGGCCGGGTGACCTACCACGAGTCCGCGACCATCTCCGACGTGCTGATGGAGATGGACGCCGGCAACGTCGACCTGGCCATCCTCGACGGCGAGGCGCAGCCGACCGGCGGCATCGGGCTGTGCAGGCAGCTCAAGAACGAGATCGACGACTGTCCCCCGATCGTGATCGCGATCCGCCGCAGGGACGACCGGTGGCTGGCCACCTGGTCGCAGGCCGACGCGGTGCTGGTGCACCCGCTCGACCCGCTGGCCGCCGCGGAGACGGTCGCCGAGGTGCTGCGCAACAAGCAGCTTCCCGTCGTACAGGGGTGAGCCCGGATGACACAGAACTGGCCCGGCCTGCTGGGCCGGCTGGTCGCGCGTGCGGACCTGACCGCCGACGACACGTCGTGGGCGATGGAGGAGATCATGACCGGCCGGGCGACCGGCGGCCAGATCGGCGCGTTCGCCGCGGCACTGCGATCGAAGGGCGAGACGCCTGAGGAAGTCGACGGCCTGGCGACGGTGATGCTGTCCCACGCCCGCCGGGTGCCGCTGGACGTGGCCGCCGCCGACGTCGTCGGCACCGGGGGTGACCAGTCCGGCAGCGTGAACATCTCCACGATGAGCGCACTGGTGACGGCGGCGGCGGGCGTGCCGGTCGTGAAGCACGGGAACCGGGCACAGTCGTCCCGCTGCGGAGCGGCCGACGTGCTCGAGTCGCTCGGGGTGGTGATCGAACTCTCGCCGGAGGCGGTCGCCACCTGTGTCCGTGAGCTGGGCATCGGCTTCTGCTACGCCCCCGCGTTCCATCCGGCACTGCGCCACGCGGGCCCGACCCGCAAGGAGCTCGGTATCCCGACGGTCTTCAACATCCTGGGCCCGCTGACGAACCCGGCGCAGCCGACGTCGGCACTGGTCGGCTGCGCACACGAACGACTGGCCCCGGTCGTGGCCGAGGTACTGGCGTCCCGCGGCTACTCCGTGCTGGTGGTCCGCGGCGACGACGGCCTCGACGAGATCACCACCACGACCACGACCAGGGCGTGGGTGGCGACGGGTGGCACGGTCCGCGAGGACACGATCGACCCGGCGGACCTCGGCGTGACCCCGGCCGCCCCGGACGCACTGGCAGGCGGCGACGCGGCGGACAACGCGAAGGTCCTGCGCGCTCTGGTGGCCGGCGACGCGGGCGCGGTCCGCGACACGGTCCTGGTCAACGCGGCCGGCACGATCGCGGCGTTCAGGGGCCTCACGACGGACCTGACGGCCGACCTGCGGGCGGGCCTGGAAACCGCCGCGGACGCCATCGACTCGGGCAGGGCCGCGAAGCTACTGGACCGCTGGATCACCCGCAGCCGGGAACTGGCCACCTCCTGAGGCCGTGAAAGGCGCGTTCAGGGCGTTGAGCGCCCTGAACGGCCCTTTCAGGGCATGATCGATCTCGGAAACACGACTGGCGCGTCCCGGGAACCCGGAACGCGCCAGTCGAAGCGAACTCAGTCGGTGGCGTCAGGCCGCGTGTGGTACTCGAACACGAGCCCGCCAACGGACGCCAGCACCAGCACCAGCCCGATCACCAGCAACCAGATCTGCCAGAACGCGAGCGAAACGGCCGCGACACCGCCGGAAGCGGCGATCGCCACCGGCCAGTAGCTGCCCGCGGAGAAGAAGCCCACCTCGCCGGCGCCGTCACTGATCTCGGCGTCCGGGTTGTCCTCCGGTCGCCGCTCGACCCGGCGGGCGACGAAGTGGAAGTACGACCCGATGATCAGCGAGAGCCCACCGGTCAGGATGAGGGCGACGATCCCCACCGGCTCCTTCGCCCAGAAGCCGTACACGATGGCGGCGAGGAAGAAGAACGCCGTCGTCACGTCGAAGAGCCTGGCTTCGACCTTCATGAGTCAGTCCTCCTGGCCGGTCAGTTCGACGAGGTCCGCGCGGTGCGGTCGGGGTTGAACGGGGAGGTGGTCACCGCGGTCGGGCTGCACAGCTCACCGCACGACGGGTCTTCCTCACCCATGCGGGCCAGGGCCTCGGCCGCTGTGTACGGCCGGCCGGTCACCTCGTTGCTGGTGACCCGTAGCTCCATGTAGTCGTCGAACCGTTCCGGGCTCAGTGCGCGGACCTCGAAGTTCATACCCGAGTGGTAGGTGCCGCACAGTTCGGCGCACCGCCCGACGAACGAGCCTTCGCGGTCGATCGAGTTCTGGAACGTGTTGTCCTGGTTGTTCTTCTCCGGGTACGGGAAGACGTCCCGCTTGAAGTGGAACTCCGGCACGAAGAACGAGTGGATGACGTCACCGGGGCGGGAGCGCAGCTCGTAGTGGACGGTCGTCTGCGCGGGGAGCACCAGCAGCGCGATCTCGGTGGTGCTGCCGGTGGTGGACACCAGCTCACCGTCCGAGGTCCTCGGCACCATCGTGCGGCCGTCGGCGGTGACGTACTCGTTGTACGTGAACTGCCAGTTCCACTGGAAGGCCAGCACGTCGACGTTCACGCCGACGTTGTCCTCCGGTTCCTCGGCGAGCACGAAGTTCTGCGTGGTCACCGTGAAGTAGAACAGCACCACCACGATGATCGACGGGATGCCCGTGTAGATGAACTCGAGGAAGTGGTTGTACTGGAACTGCTTGGGGAGCTGGTCGCCCTTCTTGCGGTGCGCGATGACCGGCCACAGGATCAGCGCCCACACGATGACGCCGACGACCAGGGACACGACGACCGTCCAGGTCCAGAATTCCACCATGCGCTCGGACTGCGGGGTGACCCCCTCGGGCCAGCCGAACCGCAGTACCTCGCCGCCGGAGCAGCCGGTCACGGTGAACGCTACCAGCCCGACGAGTCCACCGATGGTGGTCAGTCGCGATGTCCGCGAACGCCCCGTTCCGCTCACTGCGCGATCCCTCCTAGGAAGACCGGTGATCACAGCGTTGGAGCGTAGCCCAGAGGCGCAGGCCACACCGCTTAGGGGCTGCCGTGGCCGAAGCGGCCATACTTGCCCCTTACAAGCACTCGACAGGGAAGGTTGTGCCGAACCGTGTGCGGTCTGCTTGGTGTGGTGTGCCCGACGGAACAGGATGCCGCTGCCGCCAGGGACGCGGTGGCCTCGGCCATGCGGTGCCAGCGCCACCGCGGCCCGGACGAGACCGGCACCTGGACCGGCGACGAGGTCGTCTTCGGGTTCAACCGGCTGTCCATCATCGACGTCGACCACTCCCACCAGCCGCTGCACTGGAGCCCGGAAGGCGTCCAGGAGCGCTACACGCTGCTGTTCAACGGTGAGATCTACAACTACGTCGAGCTGCGGCAGGAGCTGATCGAGAAGCACGGCGCGACCATGCGCACGCACGGTGACAGCGAGGTCATCGTCGCCCTCTACCACTACCTGGGTCCCGCCGCGGTCCAGAAGCTGCGCGGCATGTTCGCGTTCGTCATCTGGGACTGGCGCCGCCGCGAGGTGTTCGGCGCCCGGGACCCGTTCGGCATCAAGCCGCTGTTCTACGCGACGGGCCCCGGCGGGGTGGCGTTCTCCAGCGAGAAGAAGGCCCTGCTCGAACTGGCCCCGCGCCTGAACGTGAAACCCACGCTGGACCGCACCGCGCTGCAGCACTACCTGACGCTGCAGTACGTCCCGGAGCCGGAGACGCTGCACACCGAGGTCAGGCGGATCGAGTCGGGTCACTCGTTCACCGTGGCGCCCGGCGGCGAGCTGCGGACCGACCGGTACTTCTTCCACACGTTCCGCCCGACCCCGGTCAAGGACTCCGAGCAGCTGTACGACGAGATCGCCGAGGTCATGCGCGACTCGGTGGCCAAGCACATGCGTGCCGACGTCACCGTCGGGTCGTTCCTGTCGGGTGGCATCGACTCGACGGCCATCGCGGCGCTGGCCCGTGAGCACAACCCGAACCTCATCACCTTCACGACGGGTTTCGAGCGGGAGGGCTACTCGGAGGTCGACGTGGCGGCCGAGTCCGCGGCGGCGATCGGCGTGAAACACGTGGTCAGAACGGTCGGCGCCGAGGAGATGATGGAGGCGCTGCCGCTGATCGTCTGGTACCTGGACGACCCGGTGGCGGACCCGGCGCTGGTGCCGCTGTGGTTCATCGCGCGGGAGGCCCGCCGTCATGTGAAGGTGGTCCTGTCCGGTGAGGGCGCGGACGAGCTGTTCGGCGGCTACACCATCTACCGGGAACCGATCTCGCTCGCCGCGTTCGAGAAGGTGCCCGGCGCGCTCCGCAAGGCCATGGGCAACCTGTCGACGAAGATCCCGGACGGCACGCGCGGCAAGGACCTGCTGCGCAGGGGTGCCCTGTCCCTGGAGGACCGCTACTACGGCAACGCCCGCATCTTCCGCGACGACCAGCTGCGGGCGGTGCTGAAGACGTTCGACCCGTCGATCGGCCACCGGGACATCACGGCCGGCCCGTACGGCGAGTCGCAGGCGTGGGACCCGGTGACCCGCATGCAGCACGTGGACCTGTTCACGTGGCTGCGCGGCGACATCCTGGTGAAGGCCGACAAGGTCACCATGGCCAACTCGCTCGAACTGCGGGTCCCGTTCCTGGACGCGGAGGTGTTCAAGGTGGCGGCGAAGATCCCGCCGGAGGAGAAGATCACCAGGGAGACCACGAAGTACGCGCTGCGGCAGGCGCTGCGGCGGATCGTGCCCGAGCACGTGCTGAACCGCCGCAAGCTGGGTTTCCCGGTCCCGATCCGGCTGTGGCTCAAGGACGAGATGTACGACTGGGCACGCCAGATCATCCTCAAGTCGCAGACGGAGGAGGAGATCGACAAGAACGCGGTGCTGAAGCTGCTGGAGGAGCACCGTGCGGGCACCCTCGACCACAGCAGGCGGATCTGGGCACTGCTGGTGTACATGCTGTGGCACGGGATCTTCGTCGAGCAGAACATCCGCCCGCGCATCCCGGAGCCGCACTACCCGGTCAAGCTGTAGCGGCCGCCTAGCGCCGGAAGCGCCAGGTCTTGCTGTCGAACACGACGCAGATGCCCGGTGACAGGACCACGACCCGCAGCGTCCCGTCGCGTTCGTCGTAGTCGATGCCCTCGGCCTCGAACTCGCCGGAGCAGCCGCTTTCCAGCGGCAGCTGCCCCAGCAGCGTCACGGTGCCCGCGACGTCCGACGAGCCGACCTGGCCTGCCAGGTCGACCTGCAGCAGTGGCTTGGTGACCCCGAACAGCGACCCCGCCGGGTCGTCGGACGAGCACAGCAACCGGGTGGCCGACACGAAGTCGCACCCCTGGATGTCACGCACCGGCCGGTCGAGCCGGACGGCCGACGAGTACGGCAGGTTCGCGGCGGGGTCGGTGTGCGCGATCCCCGGCATCGGGTGCACCAGGAGCCGGTCCATGGTGCCCCACTCGCCCGCCACCAGCCACCGGCCGTCGGGCGACACGGCGGCGAACGAGTTGTTGCTGGCCTCCCAGGGCTCCAGGGCGTGCTGGTACTCCGCCCACGTCCCGTCCGGGGCCTGGACGCGGAACAGCTTCGCCCCCCGGTCGTCCCGCTGGTAGGGCTCGACGTAGTAGCCGTGCCCGGCGCCGGGGTCGCCGACGTGGTTCCACCCGCGCGTCGCCAGCGACGGCGGGATGGTGCCGATGCCGGTGTACTTCACGACGGTGCCGGACGGGCGTTCGACGACGGCCAGCCCCTGGCTCTCGTCCAGGGGCCGTGCCACGTCCCAACCCACGGTCCGCCACGGCCCCACGTCGGCCGACGCGAATCCGGCGAACAACAACAGACACGCCGCGGTGACCGCGAGAACACGCATGGTAGTCAGATTTACCAGGCGCGCGGCAAAAGCGGTACCTACGGGAGGATGGCGCCGATCTGCTCAGCCGCTACCGGGCCGTACGCGGACCCGATCCGCGACACCGCGACCGCCTTGTCCAGCGTCCACTCCTGCGGGCCGACGGTCTCGAGCACCAGCACCGCGATGTAGGACCCCAGCTGGGCGGCGCGCTCCAGCTCGAGGCCCTTCTCCAGGCCCGCGAGCAGCCCGGCACGGAACGCGTCGCCGACGCCGGTCGGGTCGGCCTTGACGGTCTCGGGCACCGCGCTGACGTGGATCGACGTGCCGGACGAGTCGACCATCTCGACGCCCTTCTCGCCAAGCGTCGTGATCCGCATGCCGACCCGCGACATGACGTCCTGCTCCGACCAGCCGGTCTTCTGGCGCAGGAGCTCCCACTCGTAGTCGTTGGAGAACAGGTACTTCGCGCCGGTCACGAACGCGCGGATCTGGTCGCCGGACATGCGGGCGAGCTGCTGTGACGGGTCGGCGGCGAACGAGTAGCCGCGCTGACGGCACTCCTCGGCGTGCCGCAGCATCGCGTCCGGGTCGTCCGGGCTGATCAGCACCAGGTCAAGGCCACCGACGCGCTCCGCGACCGGCAGCAGCTCGATCAGACGGGCCTCGGCCATCGCGCCGGCGTAGAACGACGCGATCTGGCACATGTCGTCGTCGGTGGTGCAGACGAACCGCGCGGTGTGGGCGGTCTCGGACACCCGCACGCCGGAGCAGTCGACGCCGTGCCGCTCGAGCCAGGACCGGTAGTCACCGAAGTCCTCGCCGACGGAACCGACCAGGACGGGCGAGCTGCCGAGCACGGCCATGCCGAACGCGATGTTCGCGCCGATCCCGCCGCGCCGGACGACCAGGTCGTCGACGAGGAAGCTCAGGGAGATCCGGTGCAGCTGCTCCGCGACGAGCTGCTCGGCAAACCTCCCCGGGAAGTGCATGAGGTGGTCGGTCGCAATGCTTCCGGAGACGGCTACGGGCACGAGGGCTTCCCCTGTCTGGTGGTCGTCAGGTGGAGTGAACGGAAGTCACCAACGATAGTGGGCCATCACGCTGGAAACCCACTAGGGACTCCGCTGGACACTACCGGTTGGTAAGGGTCGTGGACCGGGGTCCTTGGGCCTAGGTTCGAGCCGTGACCACAACCGAAGCAGAGTCGTTCGCCGAGCTCATCGCGGACTGCGCCGACATCCCGCGGCCGCTCCGGGACGGCGGGCCTGTCCTCCCCGGCCAGCGGGAACCCGCGCCGTGGGAAGTGAACGAGACGACCTTCGCCCAGGTCAACGGGCTGGAAGAATACGTGTGAACGACGAACGGGCCGCGACGTGTCACGTCGCGGCCCGTTGTCGTCGAACTCAGCGGCTCAGTGGAACGAGTCGCCGCAGGCGCAGGAACCACCGGCGTTGGGGTTGTCGATGGTGAAGCCCTGCTTCTCGATGGTGTCGACGAAGTCGATCGTCGCGCCCTGGACGTACGGGGCGCTCATCCGGTCCACGGCCACCTTCAGGCCGTTGAAGTCCCGGAACAGGTCCCCGTCGAGCGTGCGCTCGTCGAAGAAGAGCTGGTAGCGCAGGCCGGCGCAGCCACCAGGCTGGACGGCGATACGCAGGTGCATGTCGTCACGACCCTCCTGGTCCAGCAGGGCCTTGGCCTTGCTGGCGGCCGCGTCCGACAGGAGCACGCCGTGCGTCTCCGTCTCGGTGGTGTTCTCCTGGGCGGTCGTCATGGTTCTCCCTCGACCTGTGGACTCCTTCTACCCGGGGTCAATCGCGGCGCAACCGTGGTTTATTCCCCGTCCTCTTCCTCCATGGTGACACATGTCGGTCGCGGCCCGCTGTTACAACCGCCACTGCCCGGACACGTGCTTCGCCAGCTGCGTGAGTGTGCCTGCCGGGTCGGCGAGCGACGCCTCGGCCGAGCCGACGTGCTCCGCGACCGAGTAGGCCTGCTCCACCCCGGCGGACGCGGCCCGGCGGCGCCCGACGCTGACCTGCCCGGCGAGCACCACGCACGGCACGCCGCGCTCGGCCGCCGCGCCGGAGACCCTCGTCACCAGTTTGCCGCGCAGCGACTGGAAGTCGAAGCTGCCCTCGCCGGTGACCACGAGCTGTGCCTGGTCGAGTGCCGCGTCGAGGCCCGTGAGCCGCCGGACCACCCCGGCGCCGGACTCGACGGTGGCGCCCAGTGCGATGAGCGCGGCGCCGAGTCCACCAGCGGCGCCCGCACCGGGGACGTCGCGGACGTCGCGGCCCGCGACCTCGGCGAGCAGGTCCGCCCACCGGGTCAGCGACCGCTCCAACCTGCGCACGGCCAGGTCGTCGGCGCCTTTCTGCGGACCGAACACCCGTGCGGCGCCGTCCTTGCCGAGCAGCGGGTTCTCCACGTCGGAGGCGGCGACGAGCCGCACGCCGCCCAGGTCGACCGCGCCGACGAGGCGGGCGGCGTCGATCAGCGGGCCACCGCCGGGGGGCAGCGGCTCGCCGTCCTCGCCGACCGCGATCGCGCCGAGCTCGCGGAACATGCCCGCGCCGCCGTCGGTGCTGCCGGACCCGCCGAGCCCGACGACGATCGTGTGCACACCGGAGTCGAGCGCGTGCCGGATCAGCTCGCCGACACCGACCGTGTTCGCGGCGAGCGCGTCCCGCTCCTCCCTGGGGACCAGCGTCAGGCCGCAGGCCTGCGCGCACTCGATGTAGGCGGTGCCGTCGTGCTCGAGCCAGACGGCGTCGGTGGAGGACCCGAGCGGACCGGCCACCGAGTGGTGCCGGAGGTGGCCGCCGAGCGCGGCGTGCAGCACGTCGACGAAGCCGGGGCCGCCGTCGGCCAGTGGACAGAGAGTGAGCTCGTCGTCCGGCGCACCACCGCGCCACCCGGCGGCGATGGCCTCGGCGGCCTCCGGCGCGGTCAACGTCCCACCGAAGCAGTCAGGAGCGATCAGGACCCGCATGGTCAAAGAGTAGTTGCACCTCCTTTACCCTTTGGCGTGTGAGGTTCCTTCGCCGCAAAGATGCAGACATCACCGACGCCGACAACGGCGGCGGTGACATCGTCGAGACAGCGGAGGAGGAGGCCGCCAGGAACAAGGCCCACACGCCGGGGAAGGGCCGTCCCACCCCGAAGCGCCGCGAGGCCGAGCAGCGCAGGCGCGGCCCGGTCGCCCCACCGCCGCGCACGACCCGCGAGGCGATGAAGCGGGCGCGCGGCAACAAGGAGGAGCGCAAGGAGCTCGCGGCCAAGCGCCGGGAGATCCGCGCCAACCAGCGCGAACGCATGATGGCAGGCGACGAGAAGTACCTGATGCCGCGCGACCGCGGGCCGGTCAAGGCGTTCCTGCGGGACGCGGTCGACTCGCGCCGCAACCTGCTCGGCATGTTCATGCCGCTCGCGATCCTGATCTTCATCGCGCTGCTGGTGCCGGATCCGCGCGTGCAGAGCTTCACGACGCTGCTGTGCCTGCTGATGCTGGTCGCGATGATCATCGAGGGCGTCCTGATGGGCAGCCGCCTCACCAAGCAGGTCCGGCAGAAGTTCCCGAAGGAGACGACGCGCGGGCTGTCGATCGGCTGGTACGCGTTCATCCGCGCCTCCCAGATCCGCAAACTACGGGTCCCGAAGCCACGAGTACGCCCCGGCGAAAAAATCACCTGACCCACCCCAAACCCACCACCCCGCAAGTCCCCCACCCAAACCCGCAAGTCCCCCACCCAAACCCGCGAGTCCCCCGTCCAGAACCCGCGAGTCCCCCGTTCCGGACTCGCGAGTCCCCCGTTCAGGACCGCTGAGTTTGCCGTTCGGAACCAGCGGTGTCGGACGCGAAGCGTGGACTCGCCGGTCGCGAACGGGGAACTCGCGGGTCCCGAACCGGGGACTCGCGGGTCCCGAACCGGGGACTCGCGGGTCCCGAACCGGGGACTCGCGGGTTCTGAACCGGGGACTCGCGGGGGTTGGTGGGGTTTGGGGGCGGGGGCTGGAGTTGGTTCAGCGATAGGTTGGGGGTATGGAGTTTCGTCGTCTTGGCCGTAGTGGCCTCAGTGTCAGTGAGATCTCGTACGGGAACTGGATCACGCACGGGTCCCAGGTCGAGGAGGAGCAGGCGCTCGCCTGTGTGAAGGCCGCGCTCGACGCGGGGATCACCACCTTCGACACCGCTGACGTGTACGCCAACACGCGTGCCGAGTCCGTGCTCGGGCGGGCGCTGGCCGGGCAGCGGCGGGAGAGCCTGGAGATCTTCACGAAGGTCTACTGGCCGACCGGGCCGGGCGGTCCCAACGACAAGGGACTCGGCCGCAAGCACATCCTCGAGTCCGCGGACGCGTCGCTCAAGCGCCTCCAGACCGCCTACGTCGACCTCTACCAGGCCCACCGGTTCGACAAAACCGTCCCGCTGGAGGAGACGATGCTCGCGTTCGCCGACCTCGTGCGGGCGGGCAAGGTGCTCTACGTCGGGGTGTCCGAGTGGAACGCCGAGCAGATCGCGGCCGGCGCGGAGCTGGCGCGTGAACTGAAGGTGCCGTTCATCTCCAACCAGCCGCAGTACTCGATGCTGTGGCGGGTCATCGAGGCCGAGGTCGTCCCGGCGAGTGAGAAGGCCGGGCTGAGCCAGATCGTCTGGTCGCCGATCGCGCAGGGCGTGCTCACCGGCAAGTACCAGCCGGGTCAGCCACCACCGGCCGGCTCGCGCGCGACCGACGAGAAGAGCGGCGCGAACTTCATCTCCCGGTTCCTGCAGAACGACGAGCTGCTGGCGAAGGTCCAGGACCTCAAACCGATCGCCGACGAGGTCGGCCTGTCGATGGCGCAGCTCGCGATCGCGTGGGTGCTGCAGAACCAGAACGTCGCCTCGGCGATCATCGGCGCCACCCGGCCCGAGCAGGTGCGGGAGAACGTCAAGGCGGCCGGGGTGAAGCTCGACGCCGACGTGCTGAAGAAGATCGACGAGGTGCTCGACGGCGTCGTCGAGCGGGACCCCTCGCGGACCGGCTGACCTCAGTCCGCCGGGTGCAGGCTCATCGGCCCGTACACGACCTCGTCGCCGTCCAGGAGGGTCACCTGGTCGACGCCGGCGTCGACCAGGTCCTGCCAGTTCGCCGACAGCCACTCCTCGGCGGCGGTCCGGTCGTCGAAGGTCGGTGAGCCCTCATGGCTCCAGCGGTGGGTCACGGCCGCACAAGATAGCGTGCGGCCGTGACCACCCTGGTGCTCGGCGGCGCCCGGTCCGGCAAGTCCGCGCACGCCGAGGGACTCCTGCCCGCCGACGAGGCAACCTACGTGGCCACGGCCCGCGTCGACCCTGCCGACGCCGAGTGGCAGGCCCGCATCGCCGCACACGTCGCCCGCCGCCCGCCCGGCTGGCGCACCGTCGAGCCACCGGACCTGCCGGCCTTCCTCACCACCGCACGCGGCCCGGTGCTGGTCGACGACGTCGCGACGTGGCTGACCGGTGTGATGGACGACCACGACGCGTGGGACGGCGACCTCGACCAGGTGCGCCACGAGTGCGGCAGGCTAGTCGCGGCGGTCGCGCAGTGCCCGGCGGAGCTGGTGCTGGTGTCGGCGGAGGTCGGCCTCGGCGTGGTGCCCGGGACGCGTTCTGGCAGGCTCTTCCGCGACCAGCTCGGCACGCTGAACGCGAGCCTTGCTGAGGTGTGCGCATCGGTACTGCTGCTCGTGGCGGGTCTCCCGCTGCGCCTGCGCTGACTGGAGGAATGCTCGATGGAGTTCGACGTCGTCAGCCCACCCGACGAGTCCGTGCGGCAGGCGGCGCAGGAGCGGCACTCCCAGCTCACGAAGCCGCTCGGCGCACTGGGGCGGCTGGAGGAGCTGGGCACGTGGCTCGCGGCGTGCCAGGGCCAGTGCCCGCCGCGACCGCTGCGGCGACCCAGGGTGGTGGTGTTCGCCGGTGACCACGGCGTGGCCGCCAAGGGCGTGTCCGCCTACCCGAGCGAGGTCACCGCGCAGATGGTGGCGAACTTCCAGGCGGGCGGCGCCGCGATCAACGTGCTGGCCGGGGTCGCGGGCGCGACCGTGCGGGTGGTGGACATGTCGGTCGCGGTCGACACGACGGCCGGGGACCGCAAGGTGCGCCGCTCCTCCGGCGCCATCGACACCGAGGACGCGCTGACGCAGGACGAGGTCGAGGCCGCGCTGGCGGCGGGCAGGTCGATCGCCGACGAGGAGGTCGACTCGGGCGCGGACCTGCTGGTCGCGGGCGACATGGGCATCGGGAACACCACCCCGGCCGCGGTGCTGGTGGCGGCGCTGACGGGGACGGAGCCGGTCGCGGTGGTCGGCAGGGGCACCGGCATCGACGACAACACGTGGATGCGCAAGACCGCCGCGATCCGCGACGCCCTGCGCCGCGCGAAGCCGGTCACCGCCGACCCAGTGGCGTTGCTGCGCACGGTCGCGGGCGCGGACATCACCGCGATGGCCGCGTTCCTGGCACAGGCCGCGGTGCGGCGGACCCCGGTCGTGCTGGACGGGATCGTGGCGGGGGCGGCCGCGTTGCTGGCGGAGGAGCTGGCGCCGGGTGCGCGTGCGTGGTGGGTGGCCGGGCACCGGTCGACGGAGCCCGCGCACACGCTGGTACTGGAGCAGCTGGACATGACGCCGCTGCTGGAGATGGAGATGCGCCTCGGTGAGGGCTCCGGCGCCACGGCCGCGATCCCGCTGCTCACGATGGCCGTCCAGGTGCTGACGGACATGGCGACGTTCGCGGACGCGGGTGTGAGCGGCCCAGGCACCGGAGACGCGGAGCCCGGGGCACCGCGAGACGCCGAGAGCGGAGCGGAGGCCGCCGAACGCAGGGCGGAGGAGGCCGAGCGCAGGGCGGAGGCCGCGGAACGCAGGGCACGGGAAGCCGAGCGCAGGGCGGAGGCCGCCGAGGGCAGCGCACCCGCCGACGACCCGACCGGCTCCAGGGCCGGAGCCGCCGGCAGCGACGGACTGCCCACCGAACCCGGGGGCGCGGAGCCCGGAGCCACTCCGCCGCCCGGTAGCTGATGCTCGGCGGGCTTGCGCTGGCGTTCTCCTGGTTGACGGTGCTGCCGGTGCACGTCCGGCACGTCGACCGGGAGGTGGCTCGCCGGGCCATCACCTGCGCGCCGGTCGTCGGGCTCGTGGTCGGTGGTGTGGCGGCCGGGTTGCTCGTGCTGCTCGACAGGGGGCTGCTCGGCGGCGTGCTCGTGGTCGCCTTCCTCGCGCTCGCCACCCGGGGCATGCACCTCGACGGGCTCGCCGACACCGCTGACGGGCTCGGCTCCTACCAGGGCCCCGAGAAGGCGCTCGCCATCATGCGGGACGGGCCGGTCGGGCCGTTCGGGGTCGTCGCCATCGTGCTCGTGCTCGGGGCACAGGCCGCCGCGATCCGCGACTGGGAAGCACTCGTGCTCGCGGTCGTCACCGGGCGGGTGGCGTTCACGATCTGCTGCCACCGGGCCGTGCCCTCGGCCAGGCCAGAAGGGCTGGGGGCGCTCGTCGCGGGGACACAGCCCACCGTCGTGCCCGTCGCGTGGGTCGTCGCCCTCGCCGCGGTCGCGCTGGTCCAGGGATGGCGCGGCCCGGTGGCGATCGTCGTCGCCACCGGGCTCGTCGTGCTGCTCGTCCACCACGCCGGGAAGCGGTTCGGCGGCGTCACCGGGGACGTGCTCGGTGCCGCCTGCGAACTCGCCACGACCGTCGTGCTGGTCGTCCTGCGCTGACCTGGTCGCTCAGGAGAGCCTGGTCATCCAGCCGTGCGTGTCCGGCGCGGTGCCGCGCTGGATCGCGGTCAGCGCGTCACGCATGCGCATGGAGACCGTGCCCGGGTTGCCGCCGTTGATGGTGAAGGACCCCTCGGCGTGCTTCACCGAGCCGACCGGTGTGATCACCGCGGCCGTGCCGCACGCGAAGACCTCGGACAGCTCGCCGGACTCGACCTTCTTCTCCCACTCCTCGGTGGAGACGCGCCGCTCCTCGACCTGGTAGCCCAGCTCGGCGGCCAGGGTCAGCAGCGAGTCGCGGGTGATACCCGCCAGCAGCGAGCCGGACAGCTCCGGCGTGACCACGCGGGCGTCCGCCCCGGAGCCGAGGACGAAGAACAGGTTCATCCCGCCCATCTCCTCGACCCACCGGCGTTCGACCGCGTCCAGCCACACCACCTGGTCACAGCCCTGCTCGGCGGCCTGCGCCTGCGCGACCAGCGACGCGGCGTAGTTGCCTGCGAACTTGGCGGCGCCCGTGCCACCCGGCGCGGCACGCACGTACTCGGTCGAGAGCCAGACGCTCACCGGCCTGACCCCGCTCGCGAAGTACGAGCCGGCAGGCGACGCGATGAGCACGTACAGGTACTCGGCAGCTGGCCGCACGCCAAGCCCCACCTCGGTGGAGATCATGAACGGCCGCAGGTAGAGGGACTCCTCGTCCTGCTCCGGCACCCAGTGCCCGTCGACCGCGACCAGCTCGCGCAGCGAGCCGAGGAACAACTCGTCGGGCAGCTCGGGCATGGCGAGGCGGCGGGAGGAGCGGCGGAACCGGTCCGCGTTGGCCTCCGGGCGGAACGACTGGATGGACCCGTCGGCGTGCCGGTACGCCTTGAGGCCCTCGAAGATCGCCTGGCCGTAGTGCAGCACCATGGCCGCCGGGTCCAGTTCGATCGGGCGGTACGGTTCGACCGTCGCCCCGTGCCAGCCCTCGGTGCGGTTCCAGCGCGCGGTCACCATGTGGTCGGTGAAGTACGCCCCGAAACCCGGGTTGGCCAATACCTCCGCGATCCGCTCCGGGGTCGCCGGCGCCGGATGGGGAGTCCTGGTGAATGACTGCTGTGCCATGGAAAGCACCGTAACTCTCGACGGGCCGCTCAGAGAATCGGCGGACGGACTATTTGACGTCCTACTATGCCCGACGCCGCCGCCCCGCCAGTACGCGGATCACAGCTTCACCCAGTAGCAGTACAGCCGCCCCGACCAGGGCATGTCTGGGGTGCAGCACCATCGCGCCGAGGGCGGCGACCGCCGCCGCGAGACCCGCCGCGACCACCGGTGACCGGCTGCCGGGCACGAGGTCACGGAGGTCGGTCAGGCACCCGCGGAGCGCGAACACGCACGCGACGGTGACGCCGACGGCGAGCAGCCCGTCGATGGACGTGGCGTCCGCGGCCGTGAGCACGTCCCGCAGCGGCGCGGGTGACAGCGCGAGCCGCTCCCCGCCGAGCTGGCGCAGCGCCCCGATCGCGACCGCGACGCTCACCAGGAGCACGACCCCGATCACGGCGGGTCGCGCCCGCCGGTCGGCCCGCCCGCCGACGAAGCACAGGAAGAGCAGCACAGCCGAGGGCAGCAGGCCGAGCGGCTCGTCGGTGCCCGCGATGTCCGGGACCGGGGGGACCGGGGGTGTGACGGGCGTGATCGTGAAGCAGGCCACGGCCACGACGAGCAGCACGCCGACCACGACAACAGCGGCGATCCGGTCGACCACGGGCGGTAGCGGGGGCGCGAGCAGGACGACCGCGGTCACCGCGACCAGCAGTACGACCGCGCCGACCTCGGGTTGCTCTGGCACCACGTACACGCCGAACGTGGCCGCGACCGCCGCGGCGGCGGCAATCCTTCCCAGTATTCCCAGTGAAAGCGCAGCCCGGCCGGGCGTTCGGTCCGATGTGGACAGTACGAAGAGGACCGCGAGGGCCGCGGCAAGCACCAGCCCGGCCACCAGCCACCACCCGGCGAACGCGGAAGCCGGTGCCAGGCCTAGGAAAAGCCCGGCACCGAACGCGGGCGCCACCCCGCGCGCGAGCCCGTCCACCGTGAGTACCCGATCGGTCACCTGCCCACCGTGTCAGACCCCCTGCCACCACCTGACGGTGGGCAGGTGTGAAACAAGTCGTTAGCATGCGTCAGCACCCGACCGACAGGAGCCTTCGTTGACCGCGCCCAAGCTGTCGCTGACCACCACCACGGCAGACGAGGCCACCGCAGACGCGGTGGTCATCGGCACCGTGCAGGACGACAGCACCAATGGAACGGGCGTCGCCCTGGCGCCGGGGAGCGAGCGGGTCGACTCCGCGTTCGGCGGCACCCTCGCCGAGATCCTGCGCACCGTCGGCGCCACCGGCGGGCAGGACGAGGTCGTGAAGATCCCGAGCATGGGCAAGATCCCGGCCGGGCTCGTGGTCGCCGTCGGACTCGGCAAGTCCACTGCCGACGGACCGAGCGCGGAGCAGGTGCGCCGCGCGTCCGGTGCCGCCGCCCGCGCGCTCGCCGGCACCAGGCGCGTGGTCACCACCCTGTCCAGTGTGGACCTGCACGCGGCGGTCGAGGGCACCGTGCTCGGCGCCTACCGGTTCACCGAGTACCGCTCGGAGAAGGGCGACGCGCCCGTGGAGCGGGTGGACGTCGTGCCGCCCGCCGAGGGCACCGCGAAGGACCACCGCGCCACGCTCAAGGCCGCGACCGCGATCGGTGAGGCCGTGTGCACTGCCCGCGACTTCGTGAACACCCCGCCCAACGACCTGTTCCCCGCGTCGTTCGCCGACCGGGCCGCCGCGCTCGCGAAGGCGGCCGGGGTGGATGTCGAGATCCTCGACGAGAAGGCGCTGCGCAAGGGCGGTTTCGGCGGCGTGCTCGGCGTCGGCATGGGTTCCACGCGCCCGCCGCGCGTGGTGCGGCTGTCCTACAAGGGCCCGAAGGCACGCAAGAAGGTGGCGCTGGTCGGCAAGGGCATCACGTTCGACACCGGCGGCATCTCGATCAAGCCTGCCTCGAACATGGAGGAGATGACCTCCGACATGTCGGGCGCGGCCGCGGTCGTCGCGACCGTGCTGCTCGCCGCCAGGCTCAAGTACCCGCTCGAGGTCGTCGCGACCGTGCCGATGGCGGAGAACATGCCCTCGGGTGCCGCGTACCGGCCGGGTGACGTGCTCACGATGTACGGCGGCAAGACCGTCGAGGTGCTCAACACCGACGCCGAGGGCAGGCTGATCCTCGCCGACGCGATCGTGCGGGCGTGCGAGGACGGCCCGGACTACCTGGTGGAGGCGGCCACGCTGACCGGCGCGCAGATCGTCTCGCTCGGCCGCCGCACCCCCGGCATCATGGGCTCGGACGAGTTCCGGGACCGGGTGGCCGCCATCGCGCGGGCCACCGGTGAGGGCGGCTGGGCGATGCCGCTGCCCGAGGAGCTGCGCGGCGACCTGGACTCCCGGCTCGCCGACATCGCGAACGTCACCGGGCACCGGTGGGGCGGCATGCTCGCCGCGGGCCTGTTCCTGCGCGAGTTCATCGCCGAGAACGTGCCGTGGGTGCACATCGACGTGGCGGGCCCGGCCTACAACGTCGGCGGCCCGTGGGGCTACACGGCCAAGGGCGGCACAGGTGTGCCGGTGCGCACGCTGGCCGCCGTACTGGCGGACATCGCCGAGAACGGCTAGAGATCGGGCGTGTCCCGCGGCTCGTTGCGGAAGACGGCACAACCAGTGCCCTGAAAGGCGCGTTTGGGGCGCTGAGCGCCCTAAACGCGCCTTTCAGGGCATTGCTGCGCCGTCAGCGCGCGTTGACGGCACCGAAGCCAGGGGCGGGGCCACACTTCACGGAATCACATCTAGGGGCGCCAGGTCGGCCAGCGGGTCAGGTCGGGCCCGCGGCCGCGGAACGTGACCGCGGTGACCGGCGTGTCCGCGGCCACCTCGAACAGGTGGCAGCCGTAGGCCGGGATCTCCGGCACCAGCGTGCCCGGCAGCGGCGGGCAGTCCCGCAGTACGTCGACCCGGCCGGAGAGGAACGCGCCGCGGTCGTCGCGCAGCAGGACGGTGACGGTGCGCTGCCCGGTCGCGGTGATCGCCGTGCGGACGACCACGAACCGGTGCCCCGGCGCGGGGACCTGCCCGGTGAGGTAGCCGGACGGGGCGAGGACGAGGTCGACCCGCGCCAGCAGCCCGTCGACGGACACGGGTGGTCCGCCGAGCTCACCGACGACGCGGGTCCGTGCGGCCCGGTCCCTCGTGGCCGGCACGTCCACCGGGAAGCGGAGCGGCGCCTGGGCCTCCGGTGACCGCGCCCCGAACACCACCGCGGCGACCGGCGTGGCCGCGGGCACGGACACGACACCGCAGATGTCGGCGTCGGCGCCGGCCGGGATCCGGGTCGCGGGCGGGACGCCGTCGACGCACGCGACCTGGCCGTACCCGTAGGGCTGCCGCAGCCACTGCCCCCGGTCGTCGACGACCGCGACGTCCTCCATGGGGTCGCGGGGGTAGTCGGGACCGGCGGTGTTCGCCACGTGGAGGCGCAGTACCAGCCAGCGGAAGCCGTCCGGGGCCGCGAGGTAGGGCTGCGGCGCGGCCAGGGTGGACTCGACCCCGGTGACCGTGACCGCGAACGTGTTGCCCGACGGGTGGCGGTACTCGACGGTCTCGCCGAGCGCACCCGGGGTGAACGGCGCGACCTCCGCGTTGACCACCTCGTCCCCGCTGACGGCCGACGGCATGGCCGCCTCGGGCAGCGGTGGCGGCACGGCGGCGGCGACCGGGTTGCCATCGACCGGGCGTGCACCGCCGAACACGACGGCGACGCCCGCGACGAGCAGCAGCAGGACCACGAGCGCGAGTGGTCCCCGGCGGGAGCGCACGGTCTGCTCCACCACCGCGGCGGGAGCGGGTTCCGGTTCCGGCGTGAGCGCGGCGGGTGGGGCCAGCGGGTCCTCGATCGGCACCGGCCGGGTCAGCAGCCGCGCGCCCCGGACCACGGCCGTCTCCGGTTCCGGGTCCGTGGTCACCGGCAGCCCGGTCACCTGGCCGACGCGGCCGGCGAGCAGCGGCATCCGGCTCGACCCGCCGACCAGCAGCACCCGCCCGGCCGCGACCGGCCCGCCGACCTCGGCGGCCAGCGCCGCCAGCCGGTCCACGGCCGCCGACACCAGCCGCTCGAACTCCGCCCGGTCCAGCCGCACGGCCCGGTGGTCCGGCAGGACGATCTCCGTCGAGTCGTGCCGGGACAGCTGTTCCTTGCCCGCCTTCGCCGACTCCAGCAGCGCGCCGTGCTCGACGACCGACCGCAGCGAGGGCCGCACCCGCTCGACGACCAGCCGGTCGACGTCGTTGCCGCCGAAGGGCAGCGCCGCGCAGGCCAGCACCTCCTGCCCGCGCACGGCCGCGACGTCCCAGGTGCCGCCGCCCGCGTCCACGACGAGGACGGTCTCCCCCTCGGCGATCCCGTACCCGGCGGCGACCGCGACCGGCTCCGGCATCGCCCGCGCCATCGGGCCTGCCGCCGACATGAGCACGGCCACCCGCTCCGGCGGCCACCCGGCGGGGTGGGTCACCACCACGTCGCCGACCACGCCGCCCTGGTCCCGCGCCGCCGACAGCACCCGCGCGAACACCGCCCGCACCTGCGCCGGGTCGAGGCGTTCCTTGAGGTCCCGCGCGGCCTGTCCACGGGCCAGCGCCGCCGCGTCCGCGCCGACGACGCCCTCGTGCACCACAGACGGCAGCCACGGCACGCCGTCCACCGTCACGAGCCGCCCGTCGAGCATGGCCACCGTGTTGACGGCCCCGAAGTCGATCACGAGTGTCATCGCAGCCGCCAGACGAACGAACGCGCGTCATCACCCGACCAGGTCACGGAACCGAGCGGCATGCGGGCGGGCACCACGAACACCGCGCACACGGTGACCCGCCCCTTCGCCGTCCCCGCCGCGCAGCCCTCCCCCGGCGACACGAACCGCACCGGCACCGGCTGCGACCGGTCGTCCCGCAGCACGAGCCGTGCCGCGAGGGCCATCACGGGCACCGCCCGTGGCGCGTCGGCCACCGCGCGCACCACCACGGCCCGCGACCCCGGCCGGTCCACGATCCCGGGCCCGGCGTAGGCGCCCGGCGACGTCACGACGTCGATGACCGCCGCGCGCACCGGCACCCCGCCGACCAGCAGCGGACGCACCACACCGGGCGGCAGCGGCCGCGCCTGCGTGCTCCCCGCGGCGGGTTCCGCGCCGCGCACCGGCACGACCACGCCCACCTGTGCGCCATCGGACACCTTGCTGATCACCACCGCGCGCACGGGGGTCCGCGCCGAGACCGAGAACGCGAGGCACTGCCGCGCGTCCTGGCCCTCGGCCAGCGCCCTCGGCGTCTCGGTGGGGCACGACGAGGGCATCGGCACACCACGCTCCGGCCGGATCAGCAGGCCACGGTCGTCGAGGAGGTAGGTGTCGCCGAGGTAGTAGGGCGCGGACACGGCGGCCCGCGCGCGGATCGACGCGTCGACGATCACCCACCGCACGCCGGAGGGCGTCAGAGCCACCAGTTCGTCGGCGGCCGGGTCGCGGAAGCCGCGCACGGTCCAGTCCACGTCGGTGACCCCGTCGAACATCCGCACCGGCACCCCGACCCGGCCGGTGACCAGGCCGTCGGTGGCCGTGCCGACCCTGACGAGCGGCGCCCCCGCCGCGGGTGCGGGCAGCGTGAACCGCTCGTTCGTCGCGAGCCCGCCGCCCGCCACCGCATCGGCGGGACGCAGCAGCGAGTACCCGATCGCGGCGACCGCCAGCAGGACCACGAGCACGAGGCCGACCAGCCTCGACGACCGGGGCGCGACCGGCGCGGATGCCGACGCGACGGCCGGTGGCGCGCTGTGCGACACGGCGACCGCGCACGCACCCAGTGCCACCACCGACTCCGGCTGGTCGTCCAGCCGCACCGGCGCCGGCACGACCTCCGCCAGCAGCCGCCGCAGCAGCGGGATCCTGGTCGACCCGCCCGCCAGCTGCAGCGCGGTCAGCTCGTGCGCCTCGACACCGGCACGCAGGATCGCCAGCAGCGTGAACGCCGTGATGCGGTCGAGGTCGCGGTGCAGCACGCGGTCGAGGTCGGCTCTGGTCAGCACCGCAGGGGGCAGCCCGCCGGGCAGCCGCGGCTCGACGCGGTCGTGCCGGGACAGCAACTCCTTGGCACGCCGCACCTCCCGGCGGAACGCCACCGCCTCCCGCAGCCGCACGAGGTCGGACTCCGGCGGGTCCGCGAGCCGCTCCGCGAGGCCCGGCACGGTCGCGCGCAGGTGGTCGGCGAGCCGCTGGTCGAGGTCGTCGCCGCCGAGGTCGGGGATGGACGCGTGGCCGACCACGACGATCCCGGTCCGCTCGCGGCGCACCACGGCCACGTCGACGGTCCCGCCGCCGACGTCCAGCACGCCGAGCACGGCACCGAGCGGCAGCCGGTCGGCGCCGTCGACGCCGACCTCGCCACGCGTCGCGAACCACACCCCGGCTCCGACGGGTTCGGCGATCGTGCTGACGCCCGCCGCCAACCCGGTCGCGGCGGTGAGCAGCCCGCCGAGCCGTTCCGCGCTCCAGTCGGCGGGGTGGGTGAGCACGAGGTGGTCCACCGGCGCGCCCGCGACCGCGGCCGCCGCGCGCACGGCCTTCGCCAGCACGGCCCGCACCATCGTCGCGACCGGCACCACCGTGTCGCCGAGAAGGATCTCGCGTTCCGCGAGCCGCGCCTTCGGCCTGCTCGCCAGCCGCGACGGGTCCGCGACCCCCATCCGCAGCGCGTCCGCACCGACGACGAGCGCGTCGTCACGGCTCAGGAACACCGCCGAGGACAGCCACGGCTCACCGTCCACGGAGACCACGCGGGGCGCGGAGCCCGGCACGTGCACCACGGTGACTGTGTGCGAACTGCCGAAGTCGACAACAGCAGTGACGCTCACGCGGGGACCTCACCAACACTGACGGGAACTGCGCGTCAGCCTGTCAGAAGTCCCCGTTCTTGGGGAGCCCGCAAAAGGAGGCGGTCAGCCGTTGCGGCGCTTCTGGCGCTCCTGGTACTCCCGCATCCGCTTCGGGTAGCCGACTCGCTCCACCTCGTACAGCGGCATCGACCGCTTGCGCGCGAACTCGCGTGCGGCGTCGAAGTCGGCGATCCTGCGCCGGGTCCACTCACCGTCGTGCGCGATGAGCAACACAGTGGTTTCGGTCACATGGGTACGGGGTTCCACGTACGCCTCGACACCTGTTCGCGACGACGCCCACTCGTCCAGGTGCGAGGTGTCCGCCTTACTGGCACTCCGAACCTGCCCAGCACTCTTCTTCCGGCGGAACAACCCCACGACGGCTACCTCCGTTACGAGAACTTCGTCCCCTTCATTGTGCCTGTCCGGCCACCTCGCAAGCCTGCCGCACCTAGTGACAAGATGATGTGTGGTTGCCCAGAAGGCTGACCTGCGCACCCCGAGGAGAACCCGTGACTGATACTTCCGCTGACCTCGTGATCCTGGGTGGCGGGTCGGGCGGCTATGCCTGTGCGTTCCGCGCGGCGGAACTGGGCATGTCCGTGATCCTGGTCGAGAAGGACAAGCTGGGCGGCACGTGCCTGCACCGGGGCTGCATCCCCACCAAGGCGCTGCTGCACGCCGCCGAGGTCGCGGACCTCGCGCGCGAAGGCGACCAGTTCGGGGTGAAGTCCTCGCTGGAGGGCATCGACATCGCGGGCGTCAACTCCTACAAGGACGGGATCGTCAACGGCCTGTACAAGGGCCTGCAGGGTCTCGCCAAGGCGAACAAGGTCCGGATCGTCGAGGGCTCCGGCACCTTCGTCGCGCCGAACGCGGTCGACGTCGACGGGCAGCGCCACACCGCCACCAACGTCGTGCTGGCCACCGGGTCGTACGCGAAGACGCTCCCCGGGCTGGAGATCGGCGGCCGGATCCTCACCAGCGACCAGGCGCTGAACCTGGACTACGTGCCCCGTAGCGTGGTCGTGCTCGGCGGCGGCGTGATCGGCGTCGAGTTCGCGAGCGTGTGGGCGTCCTTCGGCGCGGACGTGACGATCGTGGAGGCGCTGCCCCGGCTCGTGCCGCTCGAGGACGAGTGGGCGTCCAAGCAACTGGAACGGGCGTTCCGCAAGCGCGGCATCAAGTACAAGACGGGTGTGAAGTTCACCGGTGCGGAGCAGACGGACACCACCGTGACCGTGTCGCTCGAGTCCGGCGAGACCATCGACGCGGAGACGCTGCTGGTCGCCGTCGGCCGCGGCCCCAACAGCGCGGGCCACGGGTACGAGGAGGCGGGCGTGACGATGGAGCGCGGCTTCGTCATCACGAACGACCGCCTGCGCACCAACCTCGACAACGTCTACGCCGTCGGCGACCTGGTGCCGGGCCTGCAGCTCGCGCACCGCGGCTTCGCGCACGGCATCTTCGTGGCCGAGGAGATCGCGGGCCTCGCCCCGCGGCCCGTCGACGAGGCAGGCATCCCGAGGGTCACCTACTGCAAGCCCGAGGTCGCCTCCGTCGGCCTGACCGAGGCGCAGGCCAAGGAGAAGTTCGGCGGTGCGCAGACCTACACCTACGCGCTGAGCGGCAACGGCAAGTCCCAGATCCTGAAGACCGCCGGTGGCGTCAAGCTCGTGAAGGCACCCGACGGTCCGGTGGTCGGCATCACGATGGTCGGCGAGCGGGTCGGCGAGCTGGTCGGCGAGGCACAGTTGATCTACAACTGGGAGGCGTACCCCGAGGACGTCGCACCGCTCATCCACGCCCACCCCACCCAGACCGAGGCACTCGGCGAGGCGTTCCTCGCCCTGGCAGGCAAGCCACTGCACGTGCACTCCTGAGCGGAGCTCGCGGAGCGATCAGCAATTCAGGGCCAGCACATCTTCACGTTCAAGGAGTCAGCGAAACCATGGCGTTCTCCGTCCAGATGCCGGCGCTCGGCGAGAGTGTCACCGAGGGCACTGTCACCCGGTGGCTCAAGCAGGTGGGCGACACCGTAGCGGTCGACGAGCCGTTGCTCGAGGTGTCCACCGACAAGGTCGACACCGAGATCCCGTCCCCCGCGGCCGGTGTGCTGCAGAAGATCGTCGCCGACGAGGACGAGACCGTCGAGGTCGGCGCCGAACTGGCGGTCATCGGTGACTCGGCAGAGGACTCGGGGGACTCCGGCGACTCGGCCGCCGCTGCCGCCGAACCCGAACCCGAGCCGGAGCCGGAGCAGCAGGAGGAGGCGCCCGCGCAGGCGGAGGAGCCCGAGCAGCCCGCGCCGTCCGGGGACGAGGGCGGGTCCGCCGACGGCACGCCGGTGACCATGCCCGCGCTCGGTGAGAGCGTCACCGAGGGCACCGTCACCCGCTGGCTCAAGCAGGTGGGTGACACGGTCGAGGTCGACGAGCCACTGCTGGAGGTGTCCACCGACAAGGTCGACACCGAGATCCCGTCGCCGGTGGCGGGTACCGTGCTGGAGATCACCGCGGCCGAGGACGAGACCGTCGAGGTCGGCGGCCAGCTCGCGGTCGTGGGGTCCGGCAGCGCGGCGGCCAAGCAGGAGGCGCCCAAGGCGGAAGCCAAGCCGAAGCCCGAGCCGGAAGCCAAGCCCGAGCCGAAGCCCGAGCCGAAGGCGGAGGCTCCCAAGCCTGAGCCGAAGCCGGAGCCCAAGGCAGCGCCGAAGCCCGAGCCGAAGCCCGAGCCGAAGGCGGAGGCCCCCAAGCCCGCGCAGACCCAGTCCACCAACGGTGCCCGGGGTGACGGCCCGTACGTCACGCCGCTGGTGCGCAAGCTCGCCGCCGAGCACGACGTCGACCTGTCCTCGGTCAAGGGCAGCGGCGTCGGCGGCCGCATCCGCAAGCAGGACGTGCTGGCCGCGGCCGAGGCCGCGAAGAAGCCGGCACCCGCGCAGGCACCGGCCGCGGCCAAGTCCGCCCCGGCGCCCGCGGCGTCGGCGGACCTGCGTGGCAAGACCGAGAAGATGAGCCGCCTTCGCCAGACGGTGTCGCGGCGCATGGTCGAGTCGCTGCAGACCGCCGCGCAGCTGACCCAGGTGGTCGAAGTCGACGTGACCAAGATCGCCAAGCTGCGGTCGCGGGCCAAGACGGCGTTCGAGCAGCGCGAGGGCGTGAAGCTCACGTTCCTGCCGTTCTTCGCGAAGGCCACCGTCGAGGCGCTCAAGCAGCACCCGAAGCTGAACGCGTCGATCAACGAAGAGGCCAAGGAGGTGACCTACCACGGCGCCGAGCACCTCGGCATCGCGGTGGACACCGAGCGCGGTCTGCTCACCCCGGCCATCCACAACGCGGGTGACCTCTCCGTCGCCGGTCTCGCACACAAGATCGCCGACCTCGCCGAACGCACCAGGGCGAACAAGGTCACGCCGGACGAGCTGTTCGGCGCCACGTTCAACCTGACCAACCTCGGCAGCCAGGGCGCGCTGTGGGACACGCCGATCATCCAGCTGCCGCAGGTCGCGATCCTGGGGGTCGGCCTGGTCGTGAAGCGGCCGGTCGTGGTCACCGACGAGGACGGCAACGACACCATCTCGATCCGCTCGATGATCTACCTCGCGCTGACCTACGACCACCGCCTGGTGGACGGCGCCGACGCGGGCCGGTTCCTGTCGACCATCAAGAACCGCCTGCAGGAAGGCAACTTCGAGGGCGAACTCGGCCTGTGAGCCGAGCTTGCTGAGCGAACCGATGAAGCTGGGAGACCCGTGAGAGTCGTCGTCGCCGGTGCGTCCGGCCTGATCGGGTCCGCGCTCGTGAGCGAGCTGCGTTCGGCTGGCCACGACGTGCTCCGGCTCGTCCGGCGCACCGTGCGCGGCGCAGACGAACGCTCGTGGGACCCGCCCGCTGGGCGCATCGACGACGACGCGCTGGCCGGCGCCGGTGCCGTGGTGAACCTGTGCGGTGCGCCCATCGCGGGCGGCCGGTGGAGCCACGCGCGCAGGCAGCTGCTGGTCAACAGCAGGGTCGAGCCGACCGAGGTGCTGGCCGCGGCCGTCGCGGAGCGGGGCGTCCCGCTGCTGGTGAACGCGTCCGCGGCCGGCTACTACGGCGACAAGGGCGACCGGGTCGTCGAGGAGTCCGCGCCACGCGGCACCGGGTTCCTCGCCGACCTGTGCTGGCGGTGGGAGGCCGCGACCGAACGCGCGGCCGACGCCGGTGCCCGCGTGGTGCGGCTGCGGACCGGGCACGTGCTCGCCAGGCGCGGCGGGCTCGCCGGCATGCTCAAGCCGCTGTTCAAGCTCGCGCTCGGCGGCAGGCTGGGCAACGGCCGCCAGTTCATGCCGTGGATCCACGTCGCGGACCAGACCGCGGCGATCCGGCACCTCGTCGAGCACGACACCGTCGCCGGCGCGGTGAACGTGTGCTCCCCCAACCCGGTCACCAACGCCGAGTTCACCGCCGCGTTCGGCCGTGCGGTGGGGCGGCCTGCGCCGTGGTTCGTGCCGGCACCCGCGATCCGGCTCGCGCTGGGCGACTCCGACGGCGAGATCCTGTACAGCCAGCGGATGGTGCCTGCCGCGCTGGCCGACGACGGCTTCACCCACCGCCACGTCGACCTCGAAGAAACGCTGAAAGACCTGCTCCAGTAGTCCTGTGGGCTGTCGCGAGTGGACGGCGTAGGGTCGGATCTGTGACTTCCTGTCGCGCGTCTGGCGCTCCCGTGGACATCCGTGAGCTCGGCACGATCGACTACCTCGAGGCGTGGCAGCTCCAACGCGAGGTGGCCACGGCCCGTGCCGACGAGACCGGCCCCGACACGCTGCTGCTGCTGGAGCACCCGTCGGTGTACACGGCGGGCAAGCGCACCGAGCCGGACGAGCGCCCGGACGACGGCACCCCGGTCGTCGACGTCGACCGGGGCGGCAAGATCACCTGGCACGGCCCCGGGCAGCTCGTCGGCTACCCGATCGTGAAGCTGTCCGACCCGGTGGACGTCGTGCAGTACGTGCGCCGTGTCGAGCAGGCGCTGATCGCCGTGTGCGACGAGTTCGGCGTGCACACCGGCCGCGTCGAGGGCCGGAGCGGCGTGTGGCTGCCGGGCAGCGACACCCAGCGGGAACGCAAGATCGCCGCGATCGGCATCCGCGTGCAGCGCGGGGTGACCATGCACGGCTTCGAGATCAACTGCGACGCGGACCTGTCCGCGTTCGACCGCATCGTCCCGTGCGGCATCCGCGACGCCGGGGTGACGTCCCTGTCTGCGGAGCTTGGCCGCACGGTCACCGTCGACGAGGTGGCGCCGCTCGCGCAGAAGTACGTGCTGGCGGCACTGGAGGGCGCGCTCCCGATCGAGGACCGCTGGCTGCCGAGGTGGACCCCGAGCAGCCCCGGCGTCAGCTTCGAGCTGGCCCAGCGCTAGCGCGCCGCGGCGTCGATCCTGGTCCGCCTGGTTCGGCGCCGCGCAGCCGCACGCCCGGTGGGTGGCCGAGCGGCAGCATCATCTTCACGTCGTCGAAGCGGTCGGCGCCGACCACGATCCGGTTCGGCAGCCTGCCCCACTCGCGAAACCCCAGCTCCTCGTACAGCTGGATGGTGCCGTGGTTGTTGCCGCGAACGCCGAGGGTCAGCAGCTCCAGCCCGGCGCGGCGGGCGTGGTCGACGAGCGCGGACACCACCCGCCTGCCCAGTCCTAGCCCACGCGCGGCCGGGTGTGCCATGACCTTGGCGACCTCCGCGGACGTGCGGAACACCGGCGGCCGCTCCCGCCGCCACGTGCCCATGGCCTGAACGGTCCCGTCGACCGTGGCGAGCACGAGCGCGCCGTCGCCACGCCGGACGTCGGCCAGCACGTCGGCGAGCCACGCGTCGGTCTGCGCGCGGGTGGGCGGTTCGACGTAGCCGACCGCGCCGCCGTCGGCGACCACGTCGCGCAGTACGCGGTGCACGGCGGCGCGCAGGTCCTCCGGTGCGCCCGCGGGCCAGTGGAGCTCGATCACGAAGGCAGTGTGGCCCGCCGCATGCCTGCCATCACGGCGGTGATGGTCTTCGTCACGTCGGAGGCCGCCTTCTTCGGGTCGGGCGCGCTCGCGATGGTCTCCGCGCCCGCCGACAACGCGCCGAACAGGATGCGGGCGGTCACCTCGACCGGCAGCTGCTCGATCTCACCCGAGGCGATCAGCGACTCGACGGTGGCGCGCACCAGCCCGTAGCTGAAATGCTCCTCGGCCTCGCGCCAGCGCTCCCAGCCCATGACCACGGGTGCCTCGTGGATGACGATCCGCTGGTAGGCGGGTTCCAGGCAGACCCCGACGTAGGCGTGGATGCCCGCCATGGCGCGGTCCCACGCCGACCCGTCGCCGTCGACCACGTTCGCGAGCTTGGCGATGGCTTTGGTCTCCACCTGGTCGAAGGCCGCCTCGAACAGGGCCTGCTTGCCGCTGAAGTGGTGGTAGAGGGCGCCCTTGGTGACACGTGCGCTCTTGACGATCGCGTCGAGCGAGGTGGCCGCGTAACCGCGCTTCGTGAACAGGTGAAGCGCCGAGTCGACCAGCGCCTGCCTGGTGGACTCGGTGTAGTCGACGCGCCTGGACCGCGTTGTCACCACGCTCACAACCGTACGACACATAAGGGCCACATACCGGTGGTACGTTGATGTTGTTCGACCATACCGGCGGTATGTCGTAAACCGACGGTATGACCACGATCACGCAGGGGGCCACCATGGGCTGGCAGGATTTCTACGCCCGCAGAGACGCGCTGAACGCCGCCGTCGAGCAGGGGGAACTGCGCCGGAGCGCCGTCTTCGGTGACGAGCGCGAGCTGCTGCTGGCGCTCCAGTACCGCTGGACCCAGCGGCTCACGGCCCGGCTTGAACTGGCAGAGCTCTCCGACGGCGACCCGGTGGACGCGGTCGGCGCGGCGTGGCGCCGCACAGCGGAGGACAACCCGAACCTCCGCGCGCTGCTGGACGCCCACGCAGACGACGAGGCACTGCGCCCGCTCATCGAAGCGGAGCACCGCACCCTGGCCCGCGCCGCGGGCCTGGCAGAAGCAGGCGACTCCCCGGCAGAGGAGACGTCCATCGGCGCCGCCTTCGTGGCACTACAACGCTCCACCCCCACCAGTACCCCCCGCCGCAACCCAGTGGAACGCCTACTCCGCCGCCTGGCCCCCTCAGCCTGACCCGCGAGTCCCCCGTTCACGACCCGCGAGTCCCCCGTTCAGAACCCGCGAGTCCCCCGTTCACGACCCGCGAGTCCCCGGTTCGTGCTCGCGAGTTGGCGGTTCGTGCCTGGGTCCACGTTGTGCACGAACCGCCAACTCACCGGTTCTGAACCGGGGACTCGCGAGTTCTGAACGGGGGACTCGCGGGGTCTGAACGGGGGACTCGCGGGGTTAGCGGGTGGTGGTCCAGTAGATGGCTGTTGCTACCTGGGCGAACATGCCCTTCGGGTGGGCGCGGAACATTGGTTCGGTGCCGAACATCAGTACTCGCGCGCCCCTTGCCTCGCCGGACACCACTGCCGGTTGACCACCGGCCTGTGTCGGGCCGCCCGAGCCGTTCTCGTTCGGCAGCCAGTGGCCCGCGACCACCGGGTTGCCCGGCGCGTACCGCTGCTCGACCCGCACCCCGGCGCCGAGCCCGGTGAACCACTGCGGCGAGTACACGAACGACTGCGGCATCGCCCCGGTCAGCACCGAAGCGCCGGACGAGTCGACGTCCACGATCCCGTTCGCGTCCCCGCGCCCCGGCACCGCCGTCACCGGAAGCAGCCCGGCGTCGGCGTTGAACCGCGAACCGGTCACACCGCGCGTCACCACGCCGCCACGTGCGAACAAGGCGTCCACCTGCGCCTTCGCAGTCGGCACGAGCTGGTCGTAGCGCAGCCCGGAGGACACCACGAGCACGTCGGCGGCCGAAAGGTCGTACCCCGCGTTGAGCGTCGCCGTCGACACCGGCCGCACGTCGAAGCCCATCTCCCGCAGGGAGAACAGCTCGTCGGACGCCACCGCCGCCGCGACCGTCACACGCCGCAGCACACTCCCTTCCGCCCCTGGGGGCGCGGTCCCGAACCGCACGCCGTACCGGTCGGCGACCGCACGCGCCTGCGCGCGTGCCGCCCCAGGCACGACGACCGTCCCGTCGGCCAGCCGCCGCAGCTCGATGCCGCGGCCGAGCAGGTCGTTCACCGCGCTCGCGTCCTTGCCGTCGAGCAGGCGCAGCGCGAGGTCCCGGCCCGGCGCGGCGGCCACGCCACCGGTCGGCGACGCGGCCACCACGTCCCGCGACGGCACCCGCACGTGCCCGTGCCGCACGATGTCCACCGAGGCGCCCCACAGCAGGCGGTGGCTCCAGCCCGCGATGTCGTACATTCGCGGGGCGTCCGCTGACAGGTCCTTGCCCGCCTCCGGCATGGCGTTGGCCAGCGCCCGCTTCGGCTGGTGCATGTCGACGAGGTACGACCCGGCCGGGTACGCCCGCCCGCCGAGCGAGAACGGGCGCGTGGCCTGCCGCACCCGCACGTCGTGCGCGACGAGCTGGTCGACCAGCCGGGCGGCGGCCGTCGCCGAACGCTGTGTGGCGCCCGCCGGGATCACGTACGCGCGGGGGAACTCGGTGGTGAACCGGTCCTCTGGCCCGAAACCGGGCACGAACCCGTCCGGCAGGTACCGCTGCGCCTCCCCTGCCGCACCGCGCCGGAAGATCTCGATCTGGTTGTCGACCAGCTCGTCACGGTGCCGCGACAGGTACGACAGCGTGGTCCGCATGGTCGCCTCGGCCACGTCGGTGTTGATCGCCGACCGCCGCCGCAGCTCCTCGACCGGCAGCTGGTCGTAGGCGGCGTTGTTGACCCGCAGCGGGATCTCGACGGTGTAGGACACGGCGCCGTGGTACATCGCGTACTGCGCGGTGAAGATCGGTGGCCAGCCGTCCCACTCGCCGGGCGGCAGGTCGCGGAAGGGCACCACGACCTCCTGCGCCTCGGGGTGGCCGAGCGCCTGGACGGCCTTCTCCATCGCGAGGCCGTTCGCGTAGCCGTGCTCGATGTAGAGGTCGAAGTCGTAGTTCTGCCCGTGCGGCGGGCCGGTCGGCTCGATCAGCGTGCCGCCGACGTACCCGTGCTCGTCCAGCGTGATCACCGGCTGCGTGTCGATGATCATGTCCCGCATGGCGCGGTTCTCCGCCTGCGTGTTGGTCACGAAGTCGCGGTTCATGTCGAACCCGCTCGCGTTCGCGCGGGTGCCCGCCACCCGGCCGTCGGGGTTCGCGGTGACGTTGAAGTACACCCGGCTGGTGGTGAGCAGCCGCCTCGCAGCCGGGTCGTTCGTGGTCGCCAGGTACTCGATCTGGCGCAGCGCGGCGTCGGTGCCCTCCCACTCGTTGCCGTGGATGTTGTTGTTGATCCACACCGGCGCCTTGTAGCCGCGGTCGAGCCCCTTGTCGCGGGCGGCGCGACGGGGGTCGTCCTCGATCAGCGCGCGCCAGGCGTCCTGCCTGCGGGTCTCGTGGGCCGTCTCCGGCGCGGTGAGCGTGACCAGGTACAGGTCGCGGCCGAGCCCGGACTCGCCGACGACCTCGACGGAGACCCGGTCGCTGCGGGCCTGCAACGCGTTCAGCCTCGGCGCGATCGCGTGGTAGGGCGTGAGACCCAGCTTGATCGACTTGTCGGTGGCGTCCTCCGGGTGGACCCGCAGCCGCGTCTTGCGCGGGTAGCCCTGCCGGATGCCCGCCGTGTTCACACCTGCCGGACCGGCGCGTCGGGTGGCCACGGTGTCGGTCGCGGCCACCTCGTTGCGCTCGGAGCCGTTGCCGAAGTCCCGTTCCCCGGTCGCCGCCGGGTCCGCGACCGC
Organism: Actinophytocola glycyrrhizae; assembly: GCF_042653545.1. NCBI lineage: Bacteria > Bacillati > Actinomycetota > Actinomycetes > Pseudonocardiales > Pseudonocardiaceae > Actinophytocola > Actinophytocola glycyrrhizae. The sequence goes on along the minus strand of NZ_JBHSIS010000022.1, from coordinate 478,108 downwards.
AGGGGCCGCCGTGAGCGATGTCACTGCCAGCGCCGCCGTGGTCAGCGCGAGGAGAAATCTTCGTTTGACATGCACGGACTGCCTCCAGGAGTAGCAGGGTCGGCCGTGTCTAACGGCCACGGTCGAAGCCAGTCAAGGGGCGTAACCTGAACGGCGTGACGATCGCCCCCGAAGGTCGGAAACTGCTGCGTCTCGAGGTCCGCAACAGCCAGACACCGATCGAGAAGAAGCCGTCGTGGATCAAGACGCGCGCCAAGATGGGCCCCGAGTACACCGAGCTCAAGGGCCTGGTGCGGCGTGAGGGCCTGCACACGGTGTGCGAGGAGGCCGGTTGTCCCAACATCTACGAGTGCTGGGAGGACCGCGAGGCCACGTTCCTCATCGGGGGCGAGCAGTGCACGAGGCGGTGCGACTTCTGCCAGATCGACACCGGCCGCCCCGCGGAGCTGGACCGCACCGAGCCGCGCAAGGTCGCCGAGTCGGTCCAGGCGATGGGCCTGCGGTACGCGACGGTCACCGGCGTGGCCCGCGACGACCTGGCCGACGGCGGCGCGTGGCTGTACGCGGAGACCGTCCGGCAGATCCACGCACTCAACCCCGGCACCGGCGTCGAACTGCTGATCCCCGACTTCAACGCGGACGCCGACCAGTTGGCCGAGGTGTTCGGGGCGCGCCCCGAGGTGCTCGCGCACAACCTGGAGACGGTGCCGAGGATCTTCAAGCGGATCCGCCCCGCGTTCCGGTACGACCGGTCGCTGCGGGTCATCACCGAGGCACGCGAGGTCGGCCTGGTCACCAAGTCGAACCTGATCCTTGGCATGGGCGAGACGCCGGACGAGGTCACCTCGGCACTGCGGGACCTGCACGACGCGGGCTGCGACATCATCACGATCACCCAGTACCTGCGCCCGTCGCTGCGCCACCACCCGGTCGACCGGTGGGTCAAGCCCGAGGAGTTCCTCGAGCACAAGGAGGCGGCCGAGGCGATCGGCTTCGCCGGTGTGATGGCCGGACCGCTGGTCCGCTCGTCCTACCGCGCGGGCCGCCTGTACGCGCAGGCCATCGCCCACCGCGGCGACGAGGTGCCGGAAGCGCTGCGCCACCTCTCGGAGGCCGGCCCGGCTTCGCAGGAGATCACGTCGGTCCTGAGCAGGCAGGCGTAGTCGGCTCCTGGGCTGATGTCAGGGGGAACCCGGATGTGTTTTCCTCGGTCCTAGTGCCAGACTTGGCGCGCCGCCGGGGGTTGAAGCATCTGAGGGGAGCGGACCGTGGCTTTGGTGACCGATGTCCTGGAGTGGTTGCAGGCGTTGCCGCAGCCGGCGCTGGTGGGGGCGACCGGGGCACTGGTCTTCGCGGAGTGCACGATCGGCCTCGGTTTCATCGCGCCGGGCGAGGGTGGCCTGCTGATCGCGGCCACCACGGTCGACTCGGTGTCCCGGTTCCTCGTGCTGTGGATGGTGGTGACGGTCGCGGCCGGTATCGGTGACTCGATCGGTTATGCCATCGGCCGCCGTTTCGGCCCCGCGCTGCGGGAGACGAAGCTGGTCCAGAAGTACGGCGCGGATGGCTGGGACAAGGCGACGGACATCCTGCGGCGCAGGGGTGCGTGGGCGGTGTTCTTCGCCAGGTTCCTGCCGGTGGTCCGCACACTGACCCCGGCGGCGGCTGGCACGTCCGGGTTGCCGTACCGCAAGTTCCTGCCCGCCGTCGTCGCGGGCGCGATCTGCTGGTCGGCCCTGCACATCGCGATCGGTGCGGCGCTCGGCGAGGCCGCGAAGCGGATCGAGGGCATCCTCAGCACCGGCGGCATGGTCATCGTGGGCGTCCTGGCGGTCGCCCTCGCCGTGACGGTCATGGTCCGCAAGCGCCGCAAGAAGGCCCGCCCCGAGGTGACGGTCACGAAGGGCGACGCTGACCCGGAGCTGGAACCGGCGAACTGAGCGCGAGTTCGTCTTCGGTCAGACCTTGAGGAACTCGTAGTTGACCTTGATCTGCTGGTTGTAGTACCGGCCGACGCTGTCGGCGCTCACGAGCGCGAAATACTCCCTCGGCGGCACGTCGAGGTACTGGTACACCGCACCGCCATCGACCTCCACTTCGAGCATGCGCCGCTTCTTGTCGTAACCGACAGAGACCACAGCGGACGACTCCACCGGCTGGCGGTACATGCCACCAAGCTACCTCCTCACCCTCACGGGTGATAAGCCGAGACAGCCGTAACACACCGTCACAACGAGCCGATCTCCACCACGAAGGGGCAACAGCGGACCCGCGGCTCTCGGGCATCGTGGATCCCTACACATCCCGCACAGACCGTGCCCAGTAACGGTCAGGATCCAGTTCGACGCCGCGGCCGCCTCCTTTCCGCAGCCTCCACATGCCATTGCCGAGTTCGTGGGATCGCACTTCGGCAACACCGTGGGAGGCCGAGCAGGGTCGGCCACAGGTCGGGTGGGCGCAGTAGGGATCGAACCTACGACCGCTCGGGTGTAAACCGAGTGCTCTTCCGCTGAGCTATACGCCCCTGCGTGGCCGGGTCGGCGCCCGGCCACGGTGGTCACAGACTCGTGACCGCCTTCTTCCACGCTTGCTGGTCCCGCGCCTCGCCGGGCTGGTTGACCTCGGCGAACCGGACGACGCCGTCCTTGTCGATGAGGAACGTGCCCCGGTTCGCCATGCCCGCCTTCTCGTTGAAGACGCCGTACTGCTGCGCGACGGCTCCGTGCGGCCAGAAGTCGGACAGCAGCGGGAACTGGTAGCCCTCCTGTTCGGCCCACACCTTCAGGCTGAACGGCGTGTCGACGGACACACCGAGCACCTCGACGCCCTCGAACGACGCGAAGTCGTCGCGCAGCTGGCACAGCTCTCCGGTGCAGATGCCGCTGAACGCGAACGGGTAGAAGACCAGCAGCACCGGCTTCTGCCCGACGTACGACGACAGCGACACGTCCTGCTTGTTGTAGTCCTTGAGCGTGAACTCCGGCGCCTTGGAACCGACGTCGACCACCGAGCTGCCTCCTCCGATACGTGAGTGCCGCAGGACAGCGTAACGAAGCTCAGCGTTTGGTCTTCGCCGACTTGGGTGACACGAGTCTGGTCGCCGACCAGTCGCTGCCGACGCTGACGCTGGACGTCTGCGCCAGTCCCGCCGTCGGCACCGCCTCGGCGATCTCGCTCGGCTCGACGTGCCCGTCCCGACCGGTTTTGGGGGTGAGGACCCAGATCACACCGTTGTCGGCGAGGGGACCCATGGCGTCCATGAGTGCGTCCACGAGGTCACCGTCGTCCTCCCGCCACCACAGCAGCACGACGTCCACGACCTCATCGGCATCCTCGTCCACCAGATCGCTACCGATCTGTTCCTCGACGGCGGCGCGGACGCCGTCGTCGACGTCCTCGTCCCAGCCGAGTTCCTGGACGACCATGCCCGGCTCGATCCCGAGCCTCTCGGCGACACCGGCCTTGCCGGCGTCTCCCGCGGCGACCACGGCTTCTCACTCCTCCTCGAACGCCACCGCGGCGATCTTGCGACCTACCGCGAATTGGTATTGGGACAGCGAACACTGACCTTGCCATACAGCGCAACCACCCACGCCGGGTTTGCCCTGGACGGACCATCCCGAAACGGGCCCCTACTCGCCGGTAAGGATGACCTGAGCGGCCGATGGGACGACGATGGCAGAGTTAGCACCATGAGCGCAGGCACTGGAGACCCCTTGGCTACGCAGAGCAGCGAAAACAGCAGGAAACAACCCGAGCGGGTCCGGGTCATCCGCGACGGCCTCGCGGCACACCTCCCGGACATCGATCCGGACGAGACCGCCGAGTGGCTCGAGTCGTTCGACGCGATGTTGTCGTCGGGTGGCCAGCAGCGTGCGCGCTACCTGATGTTGCGGCTGCTCGAGCGTGCCCGCGAGAGCCGGGTCGGCGTACCGTCGCTGACCAGCACCGACTACGTGAACTCGATCCCCACCGACAAGGAACCGTGGTTCCCCGGTGACGAGGAGACAGAACGCCGTTACCGTGCGTGGATCCGCTGGAACGCGGCGATGACCGTGCACCGTGCGCAGCGGCCCGGTGTCGGCGTCGGCGGCCACATCTCGACCTACGCGTCGTCCGCGACGCTCTACGAGGTCGGCTTCAACTGGTTCTTCCGCGGCAAGGACCACCCCGGTGGCGGTGACCAGGTCTTCTTCCAGGGCCACGCGTCGCCCGGCATGTACGCGCGCGCCTTCCTCGAGGGCCGCCTGTCCGCCGACCAGCTCGACGGCTTCCGGCAGGAGTACTCGCACGGCGGCCCCGGCGCGGGCCTGCCGTCCTACCCCCACCCCCGGCTGATGCCGGACTTCTGGGAGTACCCGACCGTGTCGATGGGCCTCGGCCCGATGAACGCGATCTACCAGGCGCGGTTCAACCGCTACCTGACCGCGCGCGGCATCAAGGACACCTCCGACCAGCACGTGTGGGCTTTCCTCGGCGACGGCGAGATGGACGAGCCGGAGTCCCGCGGCCTCGTGCACGTCGCGGCGAACGAGGGCCTCGACAACCTCACGTTCGTCATCAACTGCAACCTGCAGCGCCTCGACGGCCCGGTCCGCGGCAACGGCAAGATCATCCAGGAGCTGGAGTCGTTCTTCCGCGGCGCGGGCTGGAACGTCATCAAGGTCATCTGGGGCCGCGAGTGGGACTCGCTGCTGCACGCGGACCGTGACGGCGCCCTCATCAACCTGATGAACACCACCCCGGATGGTGACTACCAGACGTACAAGGCCAACGACGGCGCGTTCGTGCGCGAGCACTTCTTCGGGCGGGACCCCCGCACCAAGGAGCTCGTCACGCCGATGAGCGACCAGGAGATCTGGAACCTCAAGCGCGGCGGCCACGACTACCGCAAGGTCTACGCGGCCTACCAGGCGGCCACCGAGCACCACGGCCAGCCGACGGTCATCCTCGCCAAGACGATCAAGGGCTACGGCCTCGGGTCACACTTCGCCGGGCGCAACGCCACGCACCAGATGAAGAAGATGACCCTGGACGACCTGAAGCAGTTCCGGGACTCCATCCACATCCCGATCTCCGACGAGGCGCTGGAGAAGGACCCGTACCTGCCGCCGTACTACCACCCCGGCCCGGACGCGCCGGAGATCCAGTACCTGCTGGAGCGGCGCCGCCAGCTCGGCGGGTTCGTGCCAGAGCGCCGCAAGAAGGCCAAGACGCTGGTGCTGCCCGGCGACAAGGTCTACGACGTGGTCCGCAGGGGGTCGGGCAAGCAGGAGGTCGCCACCACGATGGCGTTCGTCCGGCTGGTCCGCGACCTCGCGAAGGACTCCGAGATCGGGCACCGCATCGTGCCGATCATCCCGGACGAGGCACGCACGTTCGGCATGGACTCGATGTTCCCGACGCAGAAGATCTACAACCCCCAGGGACAGCTGTACACGTCCGTGGACGCCTCGCTCATGCTCTCCTACAAGGAGAGCGAGCAGGGCCAGATCCTGCACGAGGGCATCAACGAGGCCGGGTCGACCGCGTCGTTCACCGCGGCTGGCACGTCCTACGCCACGCACGGCGAACCGATGATCCCGATCTACATCTTCTACTCGATGTTCGGCTTCCAGCGCACCGGCGACGGCCTGTGGGCGGCCGCGGACCAGATGGCACGCGGCTTCGTGCTCGGCGCCACCGCGGGCCGCACCACGCTCACCGGCGAGGGCCTGCAGCACGCCGACGGCCACTCGCTGCTGCTGGCCGCGACGAACCCGGCCGTCGTCGCGTACGACGCGGCGTGGTCCTTCGAGCTGGCGCACATCGTCAAGGACGGCCTGCGCCGGATGTACGGCGACCAGGCGGAGGACGTCTACTACTACCTCACCGTCTACAACGAGCCGTACGTCCAGGCGCCGGAGCCAGACGATCTCGACGTCGAGGGCCTGCTGCGCGGCCTGTACCGGTACAAGAAGGCCGAGGAGGGCGACGGCCCGAAGGCCAACATCCTCGTGTCGGGCGTCGCCATGCCGTGGGCACTGGCCGCACAGCAAAAACTCGACGAGGAATGGGGCGTCTACGCCGACGTGTGGTCCGCGACGTCCTGGGCGGAACTGCGCCGCGACGCCGTCGAGATCGACCGGCACAACTTCCTGCACCCGGAGGCCGAGCCACGCAAGCCGTACGTGACCTCCGTGCTGGAAGACGCGGACGGCCCGGTGGTGGCGGTGTCCGACTGGATGCGTGCCGTGCCCGACCTCATCCGGCCGTGGGTCCCCAGCGAGATGCTGACCCTCGGCACCGACGGGTTCGGCTTCTCCGACACCAGGCCGGCGGCCCGCCGCCACTTCCTGGTCGACACCGAGTCCATCGTCGTCGGCGTGCTCGCGGCGCTGGCCAAGGCGGGTGAGATCGACCAGAACAAGGTCGTGGAGGCAGCACGGCGCTACCGGATCGACGACATCACAGCCGCGGGACCGCAGACATCCGACCCAGGTGTCGCCTGACTATCGGTCACCCCCTGACCTGCGGTGATGAATCATTCGCACGATCGGGGGACAGCGGTGGCGCCCACTCCCCGGACCCTCCATAGTGGAGTTACCGGTGGGGACCGGGGAGAGGCCCCGCCCGGCGAAGCCGGGCGGGGCTGTTCGGTGTCTTTGGCCACCTTCCCTGTGGCTTCGCCTCAGTGCCCGCCGGGGGGCCGAGCCCCCCCGCACCCCCCACGGTGCGGTTCGTTGCCGACCCAGCCTGGTTGCCTTTGGCGGACCCGCCCGCCCGCCGCAGGCTCCCCCATGTTCCGCGCCGTCCTGCGCCGCGCATGCCCCAAAGGCGCGTCCACGGCAGGATCCGATGTCCCGAACGGCGCTTTCGGACATGACCGATGTCGTGAGAGTGCGAATAGGGACGCCCCGTGTCCCTATTCGCACTCTCACGACATCGCCACCGTCCCCTGCGTCTTCAGGGCGTGGCGCCGCACGCCCACGCAGCGAGGGCTAACTCACCACTGCGGAAGTCGGGCGCCCAGCGCCGGACGGGCCCCACAGGGTGAGCCGACGCCGTGAACGGCCCATTCACGGCTTAACGAGTGCCGTCAATGCGCCTTTCACGGCACTGCCAACGCCGTCAACGCGCCTTTCACAGCACCAAGCCGGGCGCTACGCGCCCGGCCCCCGCGAAGCGGGGCCCTTGCCCGCGAAGCGGGCCCGCAACCCCAAGCAATCCCAACGGTGGCGCAAGCCCACCCCAAAGGGGCTCCCTGCCATCCCGTCGACCTGGCGAAGCCCGATCACACCGCGTCAAGGGGGCACCCCAAGCCCGACCCAGCACCAAGCAAAACCGCCCCCTTGACGCGGTGTGATAGCCCCTGGGAGGTCGACGGGATGGCAGGCAGACCCGAACCCAACCGCCGCCAACATACCCCTCCGCCACCCCCGAGACCTGCCCGTCCGGCGAGGACAAACCCACCAACCGAAGACCCGTCCGGCGAGGACAACCCATCGGACAGGCAAGCCGAACAGCAGACCCAGCCGCAAGAGCCGAAAGCTGACGCGACAAGGATCGCTAGGCTCTTGCCATGGTGAAGGTGTCGCAGGAGACGCTTGCGGCGCTTGATCGTGCTTCCGGGAAGCTGGCCTCCGCCGCGCTCGCCTCCATGGACCTGCAGTTCGCCTGGTTCGGACGGATGCCCGCCGACCAGCGGGCGTCCGTGCAGCTCATCGCGCAGACCGGGGCTGCCGGGTTCGTTGCCTACCTTCGTGACCAGGGCGAAGCCATCCGGCTCACCACCGACGCGTTCCGGCAGGCTCCCCGGGACCTCTCGCGGTGGATCTCGCTCCGGCAGACCGTCGAGCTGGTCCGGGTCGCCGTGCACGTGATCGAACAGGAGATCCCCGATCTCGCCGCCGACGTGGCCGAGCGGCAGGTGCTCACCGAAGCCGTGCTGCGGTACGGGCGTGAGGTGGCCTTCACCTCCGCCATGTCCTACGCCTCCGCCGCGGAGACCCGGGGAGCCTGGGACGCCAGGCTCGAAGCCTCCGTCGTCGACGCCATCGTGCGGGGGGACGCCGAGGAGTCCCTGCTCTCCCGGGCCGCGGCGCTCGGGTGGGACCTCGACGAGCCCGCGACCGTCCTGGTCGGCAACTCGCCGTCCGACGACCCGCCCACCGTCCTGTACGAGGTGCGCAGCCGGGCCGCGCGGGCCAACCGGCCGGTTCTGCTCGGGGTGCAGGGGTCCCGGCTCATCGTGGTCCTCGCCGGGGACACCGACGAACCCCGGGTGCTGGAGAAGATGACGACCGCCTTCGGAGACGGACCCGTCGTCGCGGGGCCGACCGTGGGGAACATCGCCGACGCGCACCGGTCCTCCGTCGAGGCGCTTTCCGGGTTGCGTGCCGTGGTCGCGTGGCCGACGGCACCTCGGCCCGTCCGGTCCATGGACCTGCTGCCCGAACGGGCGCTCGCCGGGGACCCGGACGCCGAGTGGCAGCTGATCGACCAGATCGCCCGGCCGCTGGAGGTGGCGGGCGGGGCCCTGCTCGAGACCGTCGAGACCTACCTGGAGGTCGGCGGGGTCCTCGAATCCTGTGCCAGGTTGCTGTTCGTCCACCCGAACACGGTCCGGTACCGGCTGCGGAAGGCGACCGAAATCACCGGACACAACGCGAACCTGCCACGGGACGCGCTCGTGCTTCGCATCGCACTTGCCGTCGGAAGATTGTCCCGGTCTCGCGGCCTGTGGTAGTGACCTACTACGCAGAACCCGCTTTACCGTTCATCCGGGAGTAACTTTTGTAGGGTTCCTACAACGCGGCTGCCTCGACTTGGTCAGTGTCGACATGCCCTCCTGCCACGTTCAGCGTGTTCCCTTGAGTATGTGCTCGCGATACTCGCCCCCGGTCAGGGGTCCCAGTCACCCGGCATGCTTTCTCCCTGGCTCGAGGTGGACGGCACCCGTGAGCGGCTCACCGCGTGGTCCGAGCTCGCCGAACTGGACCTCGTCGAGCTCGGCACCGTCGCGGACGCCGACGCCATCAAGGACACGGCCGTCACGCAGCCGCTGGTCGTGGCCGCGTCACTGCTCGCGTTCGAGGTGCTCGGCAACCGGCTCACACTGCCCGACGACGTGGTGGTCGCCGGGCACTCCGTCGGTGAGCTGGCCGCCGCGGCCGTGGCCGGGGTCCTGACCCCGGACGACGCCGTCGCGCTCGCCGCGGTGCGCGGGCGGGAGATGGCCGCCGCGTGTGACTTCGCGCCGACCGGGATGGCGGCGGTCATGGGCGGGGAGCCCGACGACGTCGTCGCCTGGCTGGCCGGGCACGACCTCACCGCGGCCAACATGAACGGGGCCGGGCAGATCGTCGCGGCCGGGCCCGTCGAGGGGATCGACGCGATCGCCGCCGAGAAGCCCGACTTCGTCCGGAAGGTCATCAAGCTCAAGGTGGCAGGCGCCTTCCACACCGGCTACATGGCGCCCGCGCAGCAAGCGCTCCTGGCCATGGCCAAGACCGTGACGGTCAGCGACCCGTCGCGCACGCTGCTGTCCAACGCCGACGGCGCACGCGTCACCCACGGCGCCGACGTGCTCGAACGGCTCGTGAACCAGGTCACGCTTCCGGTCCGATGGGACCTCTGTATGGCCACCATGAAGGAGCTGGGTGTGCACGCCACCGCCGAGCTGCCACCCGCCGGGGCGCTGACCGGGCTCGCCAGGCGCGAGCTCGCCGGTACCACCACCGCCGCGCTCAAGACCCCGGACGACCTGGCGAAGGTGGCCGCCGCCATCACCACCGCCGACGAGGAGTGACCTCCACCATGACCGCACTGCGGATCGCCACCGGCGTCCCCGGTACCCGCATCCTCGGCCTCGGCAGCGCCCAGCCGGAGAACGTCGTCACCAACGACGACCTGTCGAAGATCATGGACACCGACGACGGCTGGATCCGTGAGCGCGTCGGCATCACCGAGCGGCGCTTCGGCGGGGAGAAGGACACCGTCGTCAGCATGGCCGTCGAGGCAGGCGCCAAGGCCATCGCCGGTGCCGGGCTCTCACCGTCCGACATCGACACGGTGATCGTCGCGAACTGCACGGCCACCGCACCGATCCCCAACGCCGCGGCGCAGGTCGCCGACCTCATCGGCGTCAAGGCGGCAGGCGGGTTCGACCTCAACGCCGCGTGCGCGGGCTTCTGCTACGCCCTCGGTATCGGCTCCGACCTGGTCCGTTCCGGTTCGTCGAAGCGGACGCTGGTGATCGGCTCGGAGAAGCTGACCGACGTGGTCGACCCGGTCGACCGGTCCACCGCGATCATCTTCGCCGACGGCGCGGGCGCCGCCGTGATCGGTCCCGCCGACGAGCCGGGCATCGGCCCGGTGGCCTGGGGCACCGCGGGCGACCTCGTCGAGATGATCGGCATGACCGAGCGGCAGTTCATCTACCAGGAGGGCCAGGCGGTGTTCCGCTGGGCCACCACGAAGATCGCGCCGATCGCGATGCGGGCGCTGGAGCTGGCCGGGCTGAAGCCATCGGACGTGGACGTGCTGATCCCCCACCAGGCCAACCTGCGGATCGTCGAGGCGATCGCGAAGAAGCTGCGGAAGGAGGGCGCGCGGGAGGACATGGTCGTCGCCGACGACATCGTGACCTCCGGCAACACCTCCTCGGCCTCCATCCCGATGGCGATGGACCACATGCGGGCCGCAGGCCGGATCAACTCCGGTGACGTGGCGCTGCTCATCGGGTTCGGCGCGGGCCTGTCCTACGCGGGCCAGGTCGTCGTCTGCCCGTGACCACCGCGCTTCGGGGAAGCGACGCGACCCGAACGGGCACACACTTCCGGGCCGACCGGTCCGGGTCAACAAAGGAGAGAAGAAGCATGGCAGAGAAGCCCACCGACGAGGAGATCCTGGCCGGCCTCGCCGAGATCGTCGAAGAGGTCGCCGGCGTGGAGGCCGACGAGGTCACCGCCGAGAAGTCCTTCGTGGACGACCTGGACATCGACTCGCTGTCGATGGTGGAGATCGCCGTGCAGGCCGAGGACCGGTTCGAGGTCAAGATCCCGGACGCGGAGCTCGCGAACCTGAAGACCGTCGGCGACGCGGTGGCGTACGTCTCGAAGAACGCCTGACGGTTCCACCGAGCACACCCTGACAAGGATCACGGAGACGCCATGAGCACGGTCGAAGTCGTCGTCACCGGCATCGGAGCGACCACTCCGCTCGGCGGTGACGTCGCGTCCACTTGGGACGGGCTGATCGCCGGCCGCAACGGAATCAGGACCAACGACACCGAGTGGGCGGAGAAGTACGACCTGCCGTCCCGGCTCATGGCCCCCCTGGCCGTCGAGCCGTCCGAGGTCCTGCCAAGGGTGCAACTGCGCAGGATGGACCGCTGCGAGCAGATCGCGGTGATCGCGGCCAGGCAGGCGTGGGCCGACGCGGGCTACGACCTGCCCTCCGACGAGCACGAGCCGGTCGACCCCGACCGGCTCGGGGTCGCGATCGGCACGGGCATCGGCGGTCCGGTCACGCTGCTCGACCAGGACGACCTGCTCGAACAGCACGGCCTGCGCAAGGTGTCACCGCTGACCGTGCCGATGCTCATGCCCAACGGCCCGGCGGCACTGGTCAGCATCGAGTTGCGGGCACGGGCCGGGGTGCACTCCCCGGCGTCGGCCTGCGCCTCCGGTGCCGAGGGCCTTGCCCAGGCGTACCAGATGATCCAGACAGGTCGCGCGGACGTGGTGGTCGCGGGCGGCGCGGAGGCGTGCATCCACCCGATCACGGTGGCCGGCTTCGCGCAGTCCCGCACCCTCTCGCTGCGCAACGACGAGCCGGAGCGCGCGTCCCGTCCGTTCGATGTCGACCGCGACGGCTTCATCCTCGGTGAGGGCGCCGGGGTGCTGGTGCTGGAGTCGGCCGAGCACGCCAGGGCCCGGGGCGCGCGGGTGTACGGCAAGCTCGCGGGCACCGGCATCACGTCCGACGCCTACCACATCACGGGTAACCACCCGGAGGGCATCGGCCAGATCAACGCGATGACGCAGGCGATCCGGCAGGCGGGCCTCACGCCGGCCGACATCGGCCACGTCAACGCCCACGCCACGTCGACGGTCGTCGGCGACATCGGCGAGGCGGTCGCGATCAGGAAGGCAGTCGGCGACCACGCGGTGCTCACGGCCCCGAAGAGCTCGTTCGGCCACCTGGTCGGCGGCGCGGGCGCGGTCGAGAGCATCGTGACCCTGCTGTCGATCTACCACGGGATCATCCCGGCCACCAGGAACCTGGAGAACCAGGACCCGAAGGTCGAGCTGGACGTGGTCGCGGGCGAGGCCCGCAAACTGGAACTGACCGCCGCGATGAACGACTCGTTCGGCTTCGGCGGCCACAACGTGGCACTGGTCTTCACGGCCGCCTGACACGTGCTCCGAAGGGGCCCTTCCGGACGGTCCGCGTCCGGAAGGGCCCCTTTGTGACATTCCTGCCTTTGCCGGTACGCCCGCGGCCGACGACTGGTTAGTGTTTTCCGACCGTTCGTCCCTGCTCGAAAGGCCATGCCGATGCGGGTGTCCCGGTTCCTGACGATGCTGGTGGCCGTGCTGGCCACGACGCTCCTGCTCGCCCCGCAGGCGAGCGCCCTGCCCGCCTGGCCAACTGTGGGGCAGGGCGACGGCGGTCCGAACGTGACGACCGTGCAGTACCTGCTCCGCCACCACGGCCACGGCATCGCGGCGGACGGCGCGTTCGGGCCGGCCACCAAGGCCGCGGTGGTGTCGTTCCAGAGCGCACACGACCTCACCGCGGACGGCTCGGTCGGCCCGCGGACCTGGCCGAAGCTGGTCGTCCAGGTCCGCCAGGGCAGCTCGGGTGATGCGGTGCGCGCGGCGCAGACCCAGCTCAACCGGTACGGCGCCGGTCTCGCCGTCGACGGGCAGTTCGGTTCGGCCACCGACCGCGCGGTGCGGTCCTTCCAGGGCTCGCACGGGCTCGCGGTGGACGGCGTGGTCGGCGCGCGGACCTGGCAGACACTGACCGGCGGGGGCGGCGGCACCCCCGGCGGCCACGCGCTGCCACTGGACCGGTCGGCGGCCGGGCGCTCGGACTACGCGGGCCCGCACTGGAACAGCACCCCCGCGGTCGACCTGATGGTGTCCTACGTGCCCGCCTACGCGATCATGCCCGCCGTCGCCGACCACTACCAGAGCACGTCCTGCGGGACCGGCCTGCGCCTGCTGCGGCCGGACGGCTCCCGGATCGTCTACTGCCACCTCTCGGCCCGTTCGGTGGCCGACGGCGCGTCGGTGAGCGCGGGCACCAGGGTCGCCACGACCGGGAACACCGGCAACTCCGGCGCACCACACCTGCACATCGAGATCCGGACCTCGGACGGCGTCGCCCGGTGCCCGCAGCCGCTCCTGCTGGCGATCTACGACGGGACGACGCCGCCGAGCCTGCCGAGCCTGCCGACGACGGGCTGCACCTCCGCGTAGCCGCGGGCGCTCACCCGCACGCCTCGTGCTGGGGGGTGGCGGCGGACGGCCCTGCCGCGAGCTTCCACTCCCCGTCCTCGACGGCGAACGCCCACACGACGTTCCAGTGGATGCACGGCCGGGGCAGCTCCCGCGGCGCGTCCTCTTCGTCCTGCGTGCTCGTGAACGTCAGCAGCACCCGCGCGGCCCCGTCGCCCCGGGCCTCGATCCGGTGCATCACGATGCTGCCGTCCGTGGTGCTCCGGTACTCGTCGAGCCACTTCTGCTCCGGCTGGTTGGCCTGCCGCTCGCCGGTCACCACCGACGCCCACTGCGCGTAGTCCTTGGCGTTGACCGCGTCGAAGTACGTCTGGAGCAGCCGCTGCAGCTGCCCGTACAGGGGGTGTGCCACCGCGTCGGCGGTCCCCTTCACCGTCGGCGGACCCGGCTGTTCCTCCTGCGGGCCAGGGGCCGGCTCGGTCGCCACGACGGTCGGGGGTGGCGCGGCGGGCGGCTCCTTGTAGAGGTCACGTGCGAGCAGACCGCCGATGGCGGTCGCGATCACCGTGATCAGCAGCACCGGCAGCAACCACAGCTGCCGAGGGGACCCCGTGGACACGACGGCAAGACTGCCAGGTTCACCCGACCCGGTGCAGCCAGGTCACCGGCGCGCCGTCACCCGCCCGCCGGAACGGCTCCAGCGCGGCGTCCCACGACGCGCCGAGCAGTTCGTCGACGCGGTGGGCGAACGCCTCACCCGCACGGGCGGTGCCCGCGATGGCGCGCAACTGGTCCTCGCCGACGACGATGTCGCCGTTGGCGCTGGTGCGGGCGCGCCACAGACCGAGGGTGGGGGCGAAACAGAAGCGTTCACCGTCGACGCCGGGACTCGGCTCCTCGGTGACCTCGAAGCGCAGCATGGGCCAGGCCTTGAGGGCGGCGACGAGTTTCGCGCCCGTGCCGGGGTCGCCGGTCCACCCGCACTCAGCGCGCAGCTGGCCGGCTGCCTCGGGCTGCGCGGTCCACTGGAGGTTCGCGCGCACACCAAGGGTGCCCGAAATAGCCCACTCGACGTGCGGACATACCGCAGACGGCGACGAGTGGACGTACACAACGCCACGAGTGCTCACTGCTGACCTCCGCTGCTCGACGAGGATTCGTCTTCCCCTACGTCCTCGTGACAGCTCGACCTTCAATGACACACGCTGGTCCATTGTGCCCTGACCACGGGCAGTTACGCCACACTATCGGGCCTTGGCTACCGTTGTGCGGTCGGGCCGGTCGGTTCGCAATGCGTTCTGTCAGGGGGTGCGCGATGCGGGTGGTGCGGATCGGGGACGAGACGTCGACCGTCGGTGCCGACGTGCGCGCGGCACTCACGTCCTGGGGCCGGGGTGAGTCGGTCGTCGGCGGCGTCGCCCTGGTCGGGCTGCGGCCGAAGGACAGCGACCGGGTGATCGACGCGGTCGTGGTGCTGCCGCGTGGCGTGCTGGTCGTCGTGGGTGTCGACCTGCCGGACCCGGCCGTGCGGCTCGACGCACCGCTGTCCGGGCAGTGGAAGACCGACGGCTGGCCACTCACCAGGCCGGACGGCGCGGTGAACCCGGCAGCCGAGGCGGTGGCCGTGGTCGGCGTCGTCAGCCGCGTCCTGGAGGCGGCCAGGACCGAACCGTTGCCGGTCGGCACGGTCGTCGCGGTCGGGCCGTACGTGTCGCAGGTCCACCAGCCGACCTCCGACCTGCTGCGCGGCGTGCGGATCCTGCACCCCGAGCCGAAGACCCTGCTGAACGCGGCCCGCGAACTCGCGGTCCACCAGCGCCCGTGCACGGTCGCGCAGGCCCGCGCGATCATCGCGGCCCTCGCGCCGGACCTGCCGGAGGTCGACCTGGCCGGCGAGGGGTTCGCCGGTGCCGCGACCCCGGAACTCGGCGCCGCCAGCACCACTCTGATCCCCCGCGCGCAGCTCGCGCAGCAGCAGCACCCGGCGGGCGAGCCACGGCAGAAGGCGAAGCAGAAACCGCTCCGCTGGCTGCCTGCAGGGGCCGCGGTACTGGTGGCGTTGCTGCTGCTCACGGGCATCGTGTACGCGGTCGCGTCGTCCGGGTCGGCGGACGAGTCGGGGCGCGGCACCACGTCGACGCGCACCGCGACGAACGGGGTGACCGTCGACGGCCGCACGTTCGAGCCGAAGGGCACGATCACCGACACCGACTGCGCGGCGCACGCGTACGGCGACGTGCAGGTGTGGCTGGAACGCAACCGCTGCTCGGAGCTGGTGCGGGCCCGCTACGAGTCCACGTCGGACGGCAAGCGGGCCGCGGTGCTCGTGTCCGTGCTGCGGTTCCCGCAGACCGTGCTGGCCGGTGAGCTGAACGCGGTCGCCGACAAGCCGGGCAGCGGCGCGATCGCCGACGCGTCGACCGAGGGCGAGCCGTGGCCGGGCAAGGCGAAACCGTTCTTCGAGTCGGCGGCGTTCGCCAGCGGCCGGGAGGGCAACAGCCTCAAGCTCGTGCAGGCCGTGTGGATCGGCGAGCCGTCCACAACGGACGACGAGGACCTGACCAGGATCGCCACCAGCGCACTGGAGATCCAGGTCAACGCCTAGCGCTGGCTTCCGCGACCAGCTCAGGCGCGTACCCGTACAGGCCGGGTGCGCCGCCGGTGTGCACGAAAACGACCGTCTCACCCGGACGGACGCCGGCGACCAGCGCGGCGGCCGCCTTCCCGGTGTACACCGGGTCGAGCACGATGCCCTCGGTGCGGGCGAACAGCCGCAGCGCGGCCCACACCTCGTCGGTCGGCACGCCGTAGCCATCGCCGAGCGCGCTGTCGTCCGCGGTCACGTGGTCCAGCTTCGCCCGCTTCTCCCCGAGCACGTCGGTGGCGAGGCCCGCGACCTGCTCGACCACCGCCATCGCCGCGTCCGCCTTCCGCGACACGGTGACCCCGGTGATCGGTGTGCCGCCGCCGAGCGCGAGGCCCGCGACGGTGCCGCCGCTGCCAAGCGCGCAGACGATCCGGTCGGCCCGCCGGTCCCCCAATTGCTCGGCCAGCTCGGCCGCGGCGGCCACGTAACCCAGCACGCCAAGGCCGCTGGACCCGCCGACGGGCAGCGTCACGGTCCGGTCGTCGGCCAGCGCCGCCGCGACCTGTGCCGCCTCCTCGTCGGTGTCGCACATGTGCACGGTCGCGCCGAACAGCTCGTCGAGCGCGACGTTGCCGGACCGGTCGTAGGCGAACCCGGAGCGCGGCACGGAACGGGTCAGCACCAGTTCGCACCGCAGCCCGAGGCGTGCGCACGCGGCCGCGGTGAGCCTGCCGTGGTTGGTCTGCACACCGCCGAAGGTGACGATCTTCTCCGCACCGTCTGCGAGCGCGGCGGCCAGCGTGAACTCCAGCTTCCGCAGCTTGTTGCCACCGAGCCCGACGCCGCCGACGTCGTCCCGTTTCACCAGCACGGTCGCGCCGAGCTCCGCGCTCAGGCGGGGACAGGGGTCGAGCGGAGTCGGCCAGGAACCGAGGGGGACGCGGGGAAACCTCGACAGATCCACGCGACGAGTCTGCCGCCGCGCGGGTCGCGCCGCCACATCGCGCTAAGCTTCTAGGTGTTCGATTCAGAACCGACTCGGAGGACCCTGTGGCGCAGCGAACGATTCTCGAACTGGTCGACGACCTTGACGGTGGGAAGGCCGACGAGACCGTGACCTTCGCGCTCGACGGGGTCGAGTTCGAGATCGACCTGTCCGCCGACCACGCAGCAGCGCTGCGGAACACGCTCGCGGAGTTCGTCGGCCACGCCCGCCGCATCGGCGGCCGCAAGCAGCGGAGCGCGGGCGCACCGAAGACCAACGGCAACAGCAACAGCAATGGCAACGGCAACGGCAAGCCGGACACGCAGGCCGTGCGCGAGTGGGCCCGCAGCCAGGGCGAGCAGGTGGCCGAACGCGGCCGCGTACCCCAGGCCCTGGTGATCCGCTTCCAGGAAGCCCACCAGAACTAGACGATTGATTCGTGAAGATCATGTGAAGTGACTTGGCGTACGGACCCGTCATCAGGGCCGATGCCGTGAAGGGCGTGTTCACAGCAACGAGTGCCGTCAATGGGCCATTCAGGGCGCCCAGCGCCCTGAACGCGCCTTTCAGGGCATTTCCGCGCCGTCAACGCGCCTTTCACAGCACCAATCGCAGCCAGCACACCCGACCGAAACCGACCCGACCAGCACACGACGACCGACCGCCCACTCACACCGACTTCACGGAACCAAACATCTAGGGCGTCCCGGGGCGGGAGCCGTCGATGGTCTGCGGCTGAACGTCGTCGTTGACCAGGTCACCATCAGGCAGCAGCGGGCAGTTTTCGTGCCGATGGGAAGGCCCAGTCGCCGAGGCGGCGGGCGGCCAGTACCGGATGTGGCACCAGTGGGCCGAGCCGTGGTTCGCGCACCACGGTCCGCACGGTTTTCTGCAACGCGCGCAACGTCTCGGACAGCGTCCTCATCATCGCCGTGCTGATCGTGTGCGGGTAGGCGCGGCGGCCGTACACGGTCACCGCCCAGCCCGGCAGCAGTGAGTACGCCAGGTGCCCGACCAGCGTCTCGTAGGCCGGCAGGCCGAGCGCGAGCCTGCCGCCGACCGGCGGGCGGTGCAGGAAGTCGTAGATCGCGTCCGTGTCGTCGGTGCGGCGCAGCACCGGTCGCATGGCCCGCAGGTAGTCACGCATCGCGGCCACCGAGCCGGGCACCTCGCCGGGGTCGAGCCCGACCAGTGCGGCCGACCGGCGTTGTTCGTCGAGGTAACGGTCGGCGTGTGCGGCGGTGAGCGGGAACCCGGCGCGGCGCACGACCGTCAGGAACGACGACACCTCCGCGCAGTGCACCCACAGCAGCAGCTCCGGCTCGTCGATCCGGAACGTGCGGCCATCGTGGGTGCCGCGCAGCGACCGGTGCACCGCACGCACCTTGGCCGCCTGCCGCTCGACCTCGTCCCGAGGGCAGTAGGTGGTGGCGCCGACGAAGTTGGCGGTGCGCACGAGCCGCCCGAGGGGGTCGCCTCGGAAGTCGGAGTTCTGCACGATGCCTGCGACCGCGCGGGGGTGCAGTGCCTGCAGGTAGAGGCTGCGGATCCCGGCGAGCCACATCGCGGGTTCCGCGTGCAGTTGCCAGCTCACCGAGTCCGGGCCGAACAGGCCGGCGTCGTCAGGCTGCGCGGACATGAGCCCATTGAACCTCGATCCGCGCCGGTCGAGTACGTCTTCCCGAAGCTGGGTGCGGTCGTCACGACCGACGAACTGCTCGCCCGGCTACCCACCGGCTAGTCAAGCAGGGCTCCGGTACGGCCCTGAAAGGCGCGTTCAGGGCGCTGGGCGCCCTGAACGGCCCATTCACGGCACCGGTCCGCCGTACTTCACATGATCTTCACGGAACCAAATCAGCTAGAGCGCCTTCAGCTCCTCGGTGATGTCGGTGACCGACGACTTCGCGTCGCCGAACAGCATCGCGGTTCTCCGGTCGTAGTACAGGGCGTTGTCGATGCCCGCGAAGCCGGGGCTCATCGACCGCTTCAGCACGATCACCGACTTGCTCTCGTCGACGTTGAGGATCGGCATGCCGTGGATCGGGGACGACGGGTCGGTGCGCGCGGCCGGGTTGGTCACGTCGTTGGCGCCGATCACGAGCGTCACGTCGGTGCGTTCGAACTCGCCGTTGATCTGGTCCATCTCGCGGAGCCGGTCGTAGGGCACGTCCGCCTCGGCGAGCAGCACGTTCATGTGCCCCGGCATGCGGCCCGCGACCGGGTGGATCGCGTAGTACACGGCCACGCCCTTGTCCTCCAGCGTGCCGGCGAGCTGCCGCACCGCGTGCTGTGCCTGTGCGACCGCGAGCCCGTACCCCGGCACGACGATCACCTGGCGGGCGAACGCGAGCTGGATCGCCGCGTCCGCCGCCGATGTCTGCCGCACGGAACGGTCGCCGTCGCCCGCCGCCGCCACCGCGGTGCCGCCGCCGAACCCGCCGGCCACGATCGCCGGGATGGACCGGTTCATCGCCTTCGCCATGAGGTTGGTGAGGATCGAGCCGGACGCGCCGACGATCATGCCCGCGACGATCAGTGCCGTGTTGTCCAGCGCGAGGCCCATGGCGGCCGCGGAAAGTCCCGTGGCCGCGTTCAGCAGTGAGATCACCACCGGCATGTCCGCACCGCCGATCGGCAGCACCACCAGCAGACCGAGCACGGACGAGAAGACCAGCAGGCCGCCCATCAGCCACTCGGTCGTGCCGCCGACCACGACGGCCACCGCGCACCCGACGGACAGCAGCAGCACCAGCAGGTTCAGCGGCTGCTGCAGCCGTCCGACCGACACCGGCCTGCCCGGCAGGATCTCCTGCAGCTTCCCGAACGCCACGTTCGAACCCCAGAACGACGCCGACCCGACGATCGCCGCGAACAGCGACGCCACCGTGACGTACGCGGCCTCGTGCGCGAACCCGCCGCTGCTGCGGAACTCCACCCACGCGATCAACGCGATCGCGCCGCCGCCGACACCGTTGAACAGGGCCACCATCTGCGGCATCGCGGTCATCTTCACCCGCCGCGCGGCGGGCACGCCGATCACGGCGCCGATCGCGACGCCGAGCAGGATCAGCCACCAGTTGCCCAGCCCGGGGGTCAGCAGCGTCGCCACGACCGCGACGACCATGCCCGCCGCGGCGATCTTGTTGCCGCGCACCGCGGTCCTCGGCCCGGTGAGGCCCATGAGCCCGTAGATGAACAACGCGAACGCGACGATGTAGAGGCTCTGGATGACCGTCTCGTTCATTTCCGCGCCCGGTCCGTGTCCGTGTTCCTGCCCTTGAACATGCCGAGCATGCGGTCGGTGACGAGGAAACCGCCCACCACGTTGATGGTGCCGAACGCGATCGCCACCACCAGCAGGATCTTGTTCAGCACCCCCTCGGCACCGAGGCCCAGCACGATGAAACCGCCGAGCACGACGATGCCGTGGATCGCGTTCGTGCCGGACATCAGCGGTGTGTGCAACGTGTTCGGCACCTTGGAGATCACCGCGAAGCCGACGAACCCCGCCAGCACCAGGATCGCCAGGTTCTGCACCAGCATTGGCCCACCCCTTTGTAGGACACCGGTTTCACCCTCAGAGCAGCGGCGGCACCATCGCCTCGATCAGGTGCGGGCCCGGCTCGGCGAGGGCCTTCGCGAACTGGTCGGCCAGCTCCTCGGCCGTGGTGGCCCTGGTCGCGGGCACGCCCATGCCGTTCGACATGGACACGAAGTCGAGATCCGGGCCGGACAGGTCCAGCAGCTGCTGTGCCTTCGGGCCCGCCGCCTCCGCGCCGACGCGGGACAGCTCCATCCGCAGGATCGCGTACGCGTGGTTGTTCAGCAGGACCGTGGTCACGTCGAGACCCTCGCGGGCCATCGTCCACAGCGCCGACGCCGTGTACATGGCGCTGCCGTCGGCCTGCAGGCACACGACCGGCCGGTCCGGCGCGGCGACCGCGGCGCCCACCGCGACCGGGAGCCCCTGCCCGATCGCGCCGCCGGTCAGCGTCAGCACGTCGTGGCGGGGCGCGCCCACCGTGGTCATGGGGATCATCAGCCCGGACGTGTTGGCCTCGTCGGACACGATCGCGCCCTCCGGCAGCAGCGCGCCGATCACCTCGGTCCAGTTCTGCGGCGTCAGCGCACCCGATGGCAGGCCCGGCCGGGACGCCTCCTGCAGCACCGGCCGCGCGTCGCCCGCGACCAGGTCGGCCAGGTTCTCCAGCGCACCGGTGCCGTCCTCGCCGAGCACCGACAGCACGTGCACCTGGCACCCGTCGGGCACCAGCTCGGAGGCCTTGCCGGGGTAGGCGAAGAACGAGACCGGCGACTTCGCGCCGACCAGCACCAGGTGCTTGGCGTCCGACAGCTGCCACTGCACCTGCTCGGCCAGGTAGCCGAGCCGCTCGATGGCGGGCAGCCCCGCGCCACGCTCGATGCGGGCCGGGAACGTCTCGGCGAACAGCTTCACACCGGTCGCGGCCGCGATCCGGCTCGCGGCGACGAGGCCCTGCTCGCGGGTGGTGCCGTGGCCGAGCAGCAGCACGACCGGCTCCCCCGACCGCACGATCTTCGCGATCTCCGCGACCCGGCCGTCCTCCACCGGCTGCGCGGCGACCGGCTCCACCTGCTCACCGACCACGCCGCCGTCGGCCCACGACACGTCCGCGGGCAGCACCAGGTTCGCGAGCTGTCCCGGCGGCTGCATGGCGGCGGCGATCGCGGCGGCCGCGTCCGCCCCGACCTCCGCGCTCGCCTTCGAGGTGCGGGACCAGCCGTGCAGCCAGCCGGTCAGCGCGTCGATGTCCGACTCCAGCGGCGCGTCGAATCCCTTGTGGTAGCGGGCGTGGTCGCCGATGACGTTGACGACCGGGGTGTGGGCGCGGCGCGCGTTGTGCAGGTTCGCGAGGCCGTTCGCCATGCCGGGGCCCAGGTGCAGCAGCGTCGCGGCAGGCCGGTCGGCCATCCGGCCGTACCCGTCGGCGGCGCCGGTCACCGTGCCCTCGAACAACGACAGCACCGCCCGCATCTCCGGCACGTCGTCGAGCGCGGCGACGAAATGCATCTCGGAGGTGCCGGGGTTCGCGAAGCAGACGTCGACGCCGCCGTCGACGAGGGACCGCAGGAGCGCCTGGGCGCCGTTCATTCGTATCTCCTAGTCGAAGAGGACACCGGGGTTCAGGATGCCCCGAGGATCGAAAGCCTGCTTGATCCGCTTCATCAACTCGATCTTGGCGGGGTCCTCGAGCTCGAGGAAGTGCCGCTTCTTCTCCCTGCCGATGCCGTGCTCACCCGAGATCGCGCCGCCGAGCCCCATACCGGCCGCGAACAGCTCGTGCAGCACCCGGTGCCGGACCTCGGCGTCCTTCTGGAACACCGCGAGGTGCACGTTGCCGTCACCGGCGTGCCCGCAGCCGACCACCAGCGTCTGGTTGCCCTGCGCGATCTCCATGACCTTCGCGAAGAAGTCCGGCAGCGCGGCACGCGGCAGCACGGTGTCGATGATGTCGTCGGCGCCCGCGCCCTTGGCGGTGAAGAACGCCTTCTCGCGGGCCTCGACGAGCTTGCGGGCGGCGCCGCCCGGCAGCGAGTACACGTCGAGCGCGCCCAGCCCGGACAGCAGCGTGCCGACCGCCTCGACGTCCTCCTCCAGGCGCTGTGCGGAGTTGTTCTCCAGCATCACCACCAGGTAGGCCTGCGACTTCTCCTTGATCTCCTCGGGGATGCCGAGCTGCAGGTCGGCGGTGTAGGTGATGGCGCCCATGGTCAGCGCGTCGATGTACTCGAGGATCAGCGCACCGATGCCGGACCCGACGACGTTCGGCACCGCGGTCGCGACCGACGCGAGGTCGGGGAACGGCGCGAGGATCGTGGCCTGCTCGGTCATCCTGGGCTGCAGCTTCAGCGTGGCCTCGGTGACCAGCGCGAGCGTGCCCTCGGAACCGACGATCAGCTGGGTGAGGTCGTAGCCGGTGGACGCCTTCACGTACTTGCCGCCGGTGCGGATGGTCTCGCCGGTCGGCAGCACCGCCTGCAGGCCGAGCACGTGGTGGCGGGTGACGCCGTACTTGACCGCGCGCATGCCGCCCGCGTTGGTGGACACGTTGCCGCCCAGGCTCGCCGACAGCTCGCCCGGGTACACCGGGTAGACCATGCCGGCCTCGGCGGTCGCGGCCTCCAGCTCGGTCAGCGTCACCCCCGGCTGCACCACCGCGACGTGGTTGACCGTGTCGATCTCGAGGATCCTGTTCATCCGCTCGAACGACACGAGCAGACCGTCCTCGCGCGGGACCGCGCCGCCGGACAGGCCGCTGCCGCTGCCGCGGGCGGTGACCGGGACACCGGTCTCGGCCGCGAGCGTGAGGATCGCGGCCACCTCCTCGGCGTTGCCGGGCCGCACGACGTGCGCCGGCCTGGTCGCCGTCGCGGTCAGCGTCTCGTCGTGCGCGTAGTCGTCGCCGATCGCGTCGCCGGTGAGTACGTGCGCGGGCCCGACGATCTCCTCGAGCCGTGCCGCAAGGTCCGCCATTGGACTCCTCCTGCCTTGGTGAGGGCAACACTAGTTCTCTTGTCACCTCGGCGACATGATCGCGGAGGGTGGGGTGCGCCCGAGCACGATGTCGGCACCCGTACGGGCGAGCGCGGGTGCCATCTGAATGCCGTAACCACCCTGCCCGGCGAAGAACACGAACCCGGGGTGGTCCGGCCAGGCGCCGACGACCGGCTCGCGGTCGGCGACGAACGAACGCAGCCCGGCCCACGCGGTGCGCACGGTCCGCAGGCGAAGCGTGGTGGCGGCGTTGACCCGTTCGAGTGCCAGCGCGACGTCGACGTCCTCCGGCTTGGCGTCGCAGGGTTCGCTTGGGGTCTCGTCGGCGGGTGAGACCAGCAGGCCGCCGCTTTCCTGGCGGAAGTAGAAGCTGCCCGCGGCGTCGGCGACCGCGGGCCACGCCGGGTCGGCCTCGGCCGGCACGAACGCGATCGTGCGCCGCATGGGCACCAGCCCGATCGGCGGCACCCCGGCCATGGCGGCGACCCGGTCGGCCCACGCGCCGGCCGCGTCGACCACGACGTCGGCCTTCAGGTCGCCCGCGACCCAGCCGCTGCCGTCGCGGCGCAGTCCGGTGACCGGGCTGGCGGTGCGGATCTGGCCGCCGCGTTCCCGCAGGACGCGGACGTACCTGGCGTGGAGCGCCATCACGTCGATGGCCTGCGCGGTGCGGTCGACGGCCGCGGCGAGCGGTGGGCGCAGGACACGGCACAGTTCGACGGCCTGTTGCGCGGTGACCGGTTCGGCTCCCCCGTCGTCGCTGATCTCCTTGAGGTGGTCGACACCGTCGTCGTCGACCGCGATCCACAGCGCCGGGTGCGGGGTGAGGATGCCGTCGCCGAAGAGGTGTTCGCTCGCCGCGGTGAACTCGCGGACGACCGGGCCGCCGTAGGTGGGCACGTAGATGGCAGCGGATCGGCCGGTGGTGTGCCTTGCCAGTTCGGGTTCTGCCTCCACGAGTACCACGTGCGCGTCTGCCGCCAGCTCGCAGGCGATCGAGACGCCCGCGATGCCGCCGCCGATGACCAGGACGTCCACCATGGCGTGGAGCTTAATTCGGTTGCCGCGCTCGTTAGCGTCGGCGGTATGAGTGCGTCGATACGTTTGCGCCGTCGCTGACAGCGGCGGTTGCCCTTTCCTTGCCCTGACGGCGTTCGCCCGCCGCTGTCTCCAAGCAGCCCTGTTCGCTTTCTCCGGCTTGGAGCCAGGCACTCATGTCCTCCCGATCGCGGCGTACCGCCGCGCCTTCTTCCGGTGTGCACCTGTTGTCGGACCCGCGTGTGATCACCGCGCTGGTGTCCGCCGCCCGGCTGGGCGCGGGTGACCTCGTCATCGACTTCGGCGCCGGTCCGGGCGCGATCACCGAACCGCTGGCCCGCACCGGTTCGCGGGTGCTCGCGGTGGAACGCGACGCGCGGTTCGTCGCCGACCTGCGGCGCCGGTTCGGCGACCGGCCGCAGGTGCGGGTGGTGCATGACGATCTGCGCACGGTCCGGCTGCCCCGGCGGGCTTTCGCCGTGGTGGCGAACATTCCGTTCGCGGTGACGACACCGCTGCTGCGCCGGTTGCTCACGCCGTCGTCGAGTGGGTTCTCGCGGGCGGAGCTGGTGGTGGAGTGGGGGCTGGCGAAACGGCTGACCGCCGCGTGCCCCCGGGACGCCGAGGCGGCGTGGTGGTCGTGCCGGTTCGCGTTCACGCTGCGGCGGCGGGTGGCCGCCGGGTGTTTCACCCCGGCGCCCAGGGTGGACGCCGCGCACCTCGCTGTGCGCCGCCGGCCCGGTGTGGACCGCCGGGTGTCGGCGATCCTGTGGGCGCTGCTGTCCACCGTCTACGACCGGCCCGCCGCGCCTGCGCGGAGGTCGCTGCGGCGCGTGGCACCACGGCTCACGCACCGGCTGCTCGGCGACCGCCCGGCGGCGGCGATCACCCCGGACACGTGGCTGACGCTGGCGAAAACGCTTGCGGCGGACCGGAACGTCATCCCGCCCGGCGGCATGCCGTGACCGCGCTGTCCGCCAGGTACGGCAGGAACCGGTGCGCGACCGCCCGGCCGGGCCGTCGAGTGCGGGCCCGTCGTTCACGACCGCGACGTCCAGCTCGCCCATTCTCAGCCGCGCGGCCAGCGCCGCGTCAGACCGTCCGAAAGGGACAGTTGGACGCCGGGGAAGTCGCGCCGGAACGCCACCATCGCCTTGGCACCGGCCGGGGCGCCACGTTCGCCGCCGTGGTCGACATCCGCACCTACCTCACCGACATGTCCCGCCTGCGCGAGTACGGCGAGGTGCGCGCGGCCTACCTCGACGGCGCGCTCCCGACCAGCACGACCGTCGAGGTCTCGCGGCTGTTCCGGCCGGGCGCGCTCCCCGAGGCCGACGTCACCGCCGTGGTTCCAGGAACGGCGTGAGCAGGCCGGGCACCGCCTCCTCGGCGAACCGCAGCCCGTCGTCGATGCCCACGTCGTACACCGGGTAGGCGCCGCTGTTCGCCGCGGTCGTCGCCTTGACGGTGACGAGGCCAACCCTGCGCTGGAACGGCGAGGCGGAGATCGTCCACCCGATCACCCCGGACCGCAGCAGCGCCGCGGTCCGCCGGGAACCCATGCCGTACCTGGCCACGAGGTGCTCCTCGGCGAGACCGTGCCCGAGGTTGCGGTACGACTCGTGCGCCAGGAACACGGCGGCCGGCGTGAGCACGACGGCCGAGATCCACGCCAGGTGCAGCAGCACGTCGGTCAGCAGGAAACCCAGCCCGGCGAGCACGGCTACGAACGCCAGCACGCAGTACAGGCCCCAGCGCAGCCGCCGCCACAGCGCGGCACGCGGGTGGCCGGTGACCGCCGTCGCGGTCGCGGCCTCCGAGCCGATCACGTCGGCCGCCACCCGGCGCGCGACGTCGAACGGCGCGGCAGGCAGCAGCGTCTTCGGGTCGCCGCTCTCGTTCTGGGTCTGCTGCCGCATACCGGTCGCGATCACGTCCACCCGCGCGGCACCCAGCATGCGCACCCCGAGCGGCTCGATCACCTCGACACCACGCAGCCTGCGCCGTTCCAGCGTGAGCGACCTGGTGCTGAGCAGGCCACGCGACATCAGGAGGTTGTCGCCCTCGTTGCGCAGCGAGTAGCGGTACCACATCTCGACGAACAACAGGAGCGAGCCGATCACCCCGACCACGAGCGCGGCGGCCAGCAGCACCACGATCAGCCCGATGACCGACAGCCCGCCGAACAGGTCGCGGACGAACCGGAACACCGCGCCCTGCAACTGGAACCACTCCGAGACCTGCATGACCGCGCCGAACGCGGCCGCGCCGAGGATCGGGGTGGACACCGACACCGGCGCGTACCGGAGCCAGCGCCAGTCCAGCTTCGCGATCTCGGGGCCCTGCTGCTCTTCCTCCCCGGCCACCACGTCCGACCTGCGCAGCAGTTCCCTGCGCAGTTGCTCGGCCGTCGCCCGCCCGACCGGGTCGAGCGTCACGTGGCTGGTCTCCGAGGTCTGCTGGCCGGTGCCGATCTTCAGCTTGGCGACGCCGAAGACGCGCTGCACCGGATCGCTGACCAGGTCGACGGTCCGCACCCGGTCCCTCGGCACCGACCGGTGCGTGTGCAGCACCCAGGAGTACCGCACCTCCACCCGTTCGTCGGTCACCCGGTAGGTGGTGTGCCGCCAGCGCATCAGGTCGATGACCGCGGCGACGGCCGACGCCAGCACGACCCCGCCCACCGCGATCAGCAGCATCAGGCCGAGCCCGGCCGCATCCGCGAAGCCGAGCACGAACGGCACCGCGATGCCCGCCGCGACCAGGGCCACCCACACCGCGGTGACCTGGACCGTGCGGGGGTGCAGCCGCTGCCAGCCGTCCTCGGGCGCGATCACGTCGCGTCCCCCCTGTTGGCCTGCGTGACCTCGGTGAGCGTGTCGGCGAGCTCGGCCGCCACCTCGTGGTCCAGGCCCTTGATGGTGATCGGGCCCGCGGCCGACGCGGTCGTCACGGTCACGCTCGAGAGCCGGAACGCCTGTTCGAGCGGCCCCCTTTTGGTGTCGACGGTCTGGATGCGGGACATCGGCGCGACCCGCCACTCCTGCCACAGCCAGCCGCTGCGGGTGTAGACGGCGTCCTCGGTGATCTCCCAGCGGTGCACCCGGTACCGCCAGATCGGCATGACGATCATGTACGGGATGCCGATGACCAGCACGATCCCCAGCGCGAGGAGCAACCACGGTCGGGCGGGCGGGATGAGGAAGGCCAGCACACCCAGCACCAGCGCGACCACCCCGTTGGTGATCGCCTCCCCCGTCATCCAGTACCGCACTGCCCGCGGGTCGACCCTGTTCGCAG
Source organism: Actinophytocola glycyrrhizae (assembly GCF_042653545.1). NCBI lineage: Bacteria > Bacillati > Actinomycetota > Actinomycetes > Pseudonocardiales > Pseudonocardiaceae > Actinophytocola > Actinophytocola glycyrrhizae. The sequence continues at coordinate 450,212 of NZ_JBHSIS010000022.1, read as the reverse complement.
GCGGACGCAACCGCACCTGTTCCTCCATGGGACGTCACGGTACTGACCCCGACGATGCGCCCACGTCGACCCGAAGACCCGTGCCGTGTCATTCCCTCGGTGGACATTCGCCGCTAGGTTCCCGGGCATGAAGCGTGCGCTGATGATCTCCCTGCTGGTCCTGGCCACACTCCTCACCGTCCCGGCCACCGCCGGCGCGACCGCGCTGACGTGGCGGTCGCTGCCGACCGGCACGGACGCCCAGTTCCGGGGGCTGTCCGCGGTGAGCCGGCACGTCGCGTGGGTGTCCGGCACCAGGGGCACCGTGCTCAGAACGGTCGACGCCGGCCGCACCTGGCAGCAGGTGGGGCCACCGGACACCGCGGCACTCGACTTCCGCGACATCGAGGCGTTCGACGCGAACACCGCGGTGGCGCTGTCGATCGGCGAGGGCGAGTCGTCGCGGATCTACCGCACGACCGACGCCGGTCGCACGTGGACGGAGACGTTCCGCAACACCGAGCCCACCGCGTTCTACAACTGCCTGGCGTTCTGGGACTCCCGCAACGGGCTGGCGGTCGGCGACCCGGTGGCGGGCGAGTTCCGCGTGCTGGCCACTTCGGACGGTGGCCGCACGTGGGAGCGGGTGACCGGGCTGCCGCCCGCGCTGGCCGGCGAGTACCAGTTCTCGGCGAGCGGCCAGTGCGTGACCGTGGCCGGGCGCAAGGACGCCTGGATCGCGACCGGTGGCTCGACGGTCGCGCGGGTGCTGCACACCGGTGACCGCGGCCGCACGTGGACCGCCGCGCAGACCCCGCTCGCGAGCAGCGAGAGCGCCGGGGTGTTCGCCGTGGCGTTCCGCAGCCCGCGCACCGGCATCGCGATCGGCGGCGACTTCGCGACCCCCGCGAACGGCGCGGACGCGCTGGCACTGAGCCACGACGGCGGCGCCACGTGGCGGGAGCCGGTGACCGCACCGGCGGGTTACCGGTCGGCGGTCGCGTACCACCCGTTCCTGCCGACGGTCCTGTTCGCGGTCGGCCCGACCGGCAGCGACGTGTCGCTCGACGGCGGCCGCAACTGGCGCCAGTTCCACGACGGCAGCTTCGACTCGGTCGACTGCACCCGCGACGGCGCCTGCTGGGCGTCGGGTGCGCGTGGCGCCGTGGGTGCGCTGACGCTGGGCTGAGTCAGTCGCGCCAGTCGGTGGGGTGGAGGGCGGCGGCGGCCAGCATGGCGCCGCCGCCGACGGTGAAGCAGAGGGTCGCCGGGGAGAACGCGCTGACCCGCCCGTCAAAGTGCCCGGCGAGGGCGAACACCAGCAGCCAGCCGAGCGCGCACGCCACCAGCAGGACGATGCCGCAGACCCTGGCGAACCGCACCGGCCCGGTGCCGACCGCGTCCGCGAACAACCGCAGCAGCGCGATCAACGCGACCAGGATGGCGAGGGCGAACACGCCGACGACCACGGCGGCCATCACCGCCTCCTCCTCGAACGGTCCGCCACCGGCTTCGCTGATGCCGAACACCGTCGGGAGCAGCGCGACCGACTCGTCGTCGTCCCCGCGCGCCTTCTCGGTCGCCGAGAGGAACGGCAGGAAGAAGCCCAGCACCAGCGCCACCGAGCCGACGGTCACCACCGCGCGGAACAGACCGATCTCCAGTCTGCCGACCCGGTCACCCAGCACCTGCACCTGGCGCCGCAACTCCCTGACCTGGTCCTCCGCGGTCTTCTCGCTCATGCGGGGAGGGTAGGCCCGAACCACCCGCCGCGGGGCCGGAATGCCCTGAAAGACGCTTTCGAGACGTTGAGCGTCCCGAAGGCGCCTTTCGGGACAAGGCACCCGCCCTGGCGCACCGGACGGGCAAACAGGTACGAGGACCTCCGCCGAGCGCGTCAGCGCCCGGCGGAGGTCTCACGTGTTATCGACGGTCGCCCGCGGGCTCGTCGATGACCGGCGGTGCCTCCGCGTCCTCCGGGAGCACGTCCTCCGGCTCCTCCCGCGCGGCCGGTGCGGTCTTGCCACGCGGCAGGAACAGCGCCGGGATGAACGCGACGGCCAGGAGCACCAGCGCCCACACGAACGTGGACGAGTACGCCTCCGACATCAGGTCCGCGAGCTGTGTGCGGACCGGCTCCGGCAGGTCGCTGATCGACGTGGTGGCGTCGGGCGCCGCACCGGCCGGGGCGCCCGCCGCCAGCGGTGCGAGCCGGTCCTTGACCTCGTTGAACAGGAGCACCGACAGCAGCGCGGTGCCGATCGACGCGGCCACCTGCTGGATGATGTTCAGGCTCGTCGAGGCACGGGCGACGTCCTTCTGCCGCAACGTCTTCAGCGCCGCCGACATGATCGGCATCATCGTCATGCCCATGCCGAGGCCGAGCACGAACAGCGCCGTCCCGATCGCCCAGTACGAGGTGTCACCCTCGAGCTGGGTGAACAGCACCATGCCGCCGACGATCACGATGATGCCGAGCTGCGCGATGCGTGCCGAGCCGATCCGGTCGACGACCAGACCCGCGATCGGCATCATCAGCATCGCGCCGATGCCCTGCGGTGCCAGCAGCAGACCGGCCGAGAGCGCGCCCTCACCCCGCACCTGCTGGAAGTACAGCGGGAACAGCAGCATCGCGCCGAAGAACGCGACCGTGAACAGGACCATCGTGATCGCGGCGACCCCGAACCCCCGGTCGCGGAACAGCTTCAGGTCGATCAGCGCGCCCTCGGTGCGGGACGCGTGCCAGATGAACGTCGCCACGAGCACCGCGCCGATGCCCGCCGGCAGGTACACCTCGGGGTGGCCGACGCCCTCGTGCGCGGGGACCTGTGCGAGGCCGTAGATCAGCGCGGCGAGACCCGGCGACAGCAGGAGCAGGCCCAGCACGTCGAGCTTCTCCGTCGGCCTCGGCTCGTCCTTGTCCAGGATCCTGATGCCGAGCAGCAGCGTCAGGATGCCGACCGGCACGTTGATGAAGAAGATCCAGCGCCACGACACGTCGTCGACGAGCCAGCCACCCAGGATCGGGCCGATGATCGGGCCGAGCAGCATCGGCACGCCGATCACCGACATCACGCGGCCGACCCGCTCCGGGCCCGCCGCCTTGGTCAGGATCGTCATGCCCAGTGGCATGAGCATGCCGCCACCGAGGCCCTGCAGCACGCGGAACAGGATCAGCGACTCGACCGACCACGCCATGCCCGCGAGCGCGGAGCCCACCATGAACAGGAAGACAGCGGTCAGGTAGATCCGTTTGGTGCCGAACCGGTCGGCGGCCCACCCGCTCAGCGGGATGACGGTCGCGAGCGCCAGCGTGTAGCCGGTGGCCACCCACTGGATGGTGTTCAGCGTCGTGTTGAACTCACCGATCAGATGGTCGAGCGCGACGTTGACCACGGTGATGTCGAGCATCGCCATGACCGCGCCGAGGACGACGACCGAGCCGATGGTGAGGATTCTGCGGTCGAGCTTCTCCGAGCCCGTACCCCCTGCCGCCGACGGTGTCGGCGGAAGCACCTCAGTCACAAGAAATCCCCTCTAGCAGCCAGATGTGGTGGTGGGGAGGTCCCCCCGAGCAAGAAAAGGCGTCAGTGCCAGCGAAAGCCGCTCCCGCTCGTGGTCGCTGAGCGACTCGAGGCACTCGCGTACGGCCGCCCGGTGTGCCTGCAGGAGACCGCCGACGAACTGCCGGCCGTGCTCGGACAGGCGCACCCGTTTGACCCTGCGGTCGTGGTCGTCCTCCCTGCGCGTCACCATCTCGGCCCGCACCAGCCCCTGGACGGCTCGTCCGGCGGTCGCCATCGACAGCCCGAGCAGTCCGGCCAGCTCGTGGACAGCCAGTTCCCCCTGGCTGTCGGAGAGCACGAACAACGCACGCATCTGCGAGAATGACAGATCGAGTCCTTTTGCGACACCTAATATGTGCGCCTCGCCGCTCTTCTTCAGCCGCGCAAGACAGTCCATCACCTGATCGGTGACAGACTCGACGGAGGAGAGCGACGGTACTTGCACGGTACAATCGTCGCACCGACGCAACTAACTGCAAGTGACTGTGCGCGGCGTCTCAGTCCACTTTCGGCGTACGTCTGGACGCAAGGCAGCTACTCATAGCAACGAGCAATTACTCGTGTACCCACCGATGCAACCCCCGTGCATCGGCTTTGTCGGGGGTGCGGGGCAGAATGCTCACCCGTGACAGCCACGGCCACTCCCCCTTCCGTCTACCTGCGCATAGCCGAGGAACTCGACGTCGCCGAGCGCCAGGTGCGCTCCGCCGTGGAGCTGCTCGACGGCGGCTCGACCGTCCCGTTCATCGCCCGGTACCGCAAGGAGGTCACCGGCGCCCTGGACGACACGCAGCTCCGCACTCTCGAAGAACGGTTGCGCTACCTGCGTGAGCTGGAGGAGCGCCGCGCCGCCATCCTCGACTCGGTCAAGTCGCAGGGCAAGCTGACCGACGAGCTCGCCGGGCAGATCTTGGCCGCCGACTCCAAGGCGCGCCTCGAGGACATCTACCTGCCGTACAAGCCCAAGCGCCGCACCAAGGCGCAGATCGCGCGTGAGGCCGGACTGGAGCCGCTCGCCGACGGCCTGCTCGACAACCCCGAGACCGACCCGCCTGCCGCCGCGGCCGTGTTCGTCGACGCCGACAAGGGCGTCGCGGACGTGCAGGCGGCGCTGACGGGTGCGCGCGACATCCTCGTCGAGCGGTTCAGCGAGGACGCCGACCTGATCGGCGGGCTGCGCGAGCGCATGTGGGAGCAGGGCCGCCTGGTCGCCAAGGTCCGCTCCGGCAAGGAGACCGACGGCGCCAAGTTCGCCGACTACTTCGACTTCTCCGAGCCGTTCACCAGGCTCCCGTCGCACCGCATCCTCGCGATGTTCCGCGGCGAGAAGGAGGAGATGCTCGAGCTGACGCTCAACCCGCACAGCGACGACGAGCAGCCCCCCGGCCCGACGGACTACGAGGCGCGGATCGCCGCCAGGTTCGGCATCGACGACAAGGGCCGTCCCGCCGACAAGTGGCTGGCCGACACGGTGCGCTGGGCGTGGCGCACTCGCATCATCGTGCACCTCGGCGTCGACCTGCGGGCCCGGCTGCGCCAGATCGCCGAGGACGAGGCGGTGCGCGTGTTCGCCGCCAACCTGCGTGACCTGCTGCTCGCCGCGCCCGCCGGCACCCGCGCGACGATGGGGCTGGACCCCGGCCTGCGCACGGGCGTGAAGGTCGCGGTGGTCGACGCGACGGGCAAGGTCGTCGCGACGGACACGATCTTCCCGCACGCCCCGGCCAAGCGGTGGGACGAGTCGCTGGTGAAGCTGCACGCGCTGGCGAAGGCGCACGACGTGGAGCTGATCGCGATCGGCAACGGCACCGCGTCGCGGGAGACCGACAAGCTGGCGGCCGAGCTGCTCGCCAAGAGCCCGGAGCTGAAGCTCACCAAGGTGATGGTGTCCGAGGCGGGCGCTTCGGTGTACTCGGCGTCGGCGTACGCGTCGCAGGAGCTGCCGTCGATGGACGTCTCCCTGCGCGGCGCCGTGTCGATCGCCCGCAGGCTCCAGGACCCGCTCGCGGAGCTGGTGAAGATCGACCCGAAGTCCATCGGTGTCGGCCAGTACCAGCACGACATCTCGGAGACGAAGCTGTCCAGGTCGCTGGACGCGGTGGTCGAGGACTGTGTGAACGGCGTCGGCGTCGACCTGAACACGGCGTCCGTGCCGCTGCTCACGCGGGTGTCGGGCATCGGCGGCTCACTGGCGGCGAACATCGTCGCGCACCGGGACGCCAACGGCCCGTTCCGCTCCAGGACGTCGTTGAAGACGGTCCCGAAGCTGGGCCCGAAGGCGTTCGAACAGTGCGCGGGCTTCCTCCGCATCCGCGACGGCGAGGACCCGCTCGACTCGTCGAGCGTGCACCCCGAGGCGTACCCGGTGGTGCGCAGGATCGTGTCGTCGACCGGCGTGGAGCTGGCTTCGCTGATCGGCAACACCAAGACACTGAAGTCGCTGCGCCCCGCCGACTTCGTCGACGACAAGTTCGGCCTGCCCACCGTCACCGACATCCTGGCGGAACTGGACAAGCCCGGCCGCGACCCGCGCCCCGCGTTCAAGACGGCCACGTTCAACGACGCGGTGCACACACTGAACGACCTGAAGGTCGGCATGGTGCTGGAGGGCGTGGTGACGAACGTGGCGGCCTTCGGCGCGTTCATCGACATCGGCGTGCACTGCGACGGGCTCGCCCACGTGTCGCAGCTGTCCAGGAACTTCGTGAAGGACCCCCGCGAGGTGGTCAAGTCGGGCGACATCGTGCGGGCCAAGGTGCTCGAGGTGGACCTCCCCCGGAAGCGGATCTCGCTGACGTTGCGGCTGGACGAGGAGACGTCGGCACCGCGGCCGCCGCGGGAGCGCGGGGATCAGCCTCGGGGTGGCCAGCCGCGCGGCGGTCAGGCCCGTGGTGGGCAGTCACGGGGTGGTCAGTCGCGTGGCGGTGGTCAGCAACGCCGTGGCGGCCAGTCCTCGGGCAGCGACGGCGCGATGGCGGAGGCCCTGCGGCGGGCTGGGTACCGGCCTGGCTGATCCGGGGTTCACTGGTTCCTCGCGGGGTAGGTTGGCCGGTATGGGGAAGGTCTACGAGGGGATCACGGCGCGGCTGCGGGCGTTCATCGAAGAGCAGAAGGTCTTCTTCGTCGCGTCCGCGCCGCTGTCGGGGGACGGGCACGTCAACCTGTCACCGAAGGGGCGGGACGGAACGCTTGTCGTGCTGGGTGAGCACACGCTCGCGTACCTGGACTTCGGGGGCAGTCATGCCGAGACGATCGCCCACCTGCGGGAGAACGGGCGCGTCACGTTGATGTGGTGCGCCTTCTCCGGTCCGCCCAAGGTGTTGCGGGTGCACGGGCGCGGAACACCGGTCTTCCGGGACGACCCGCGCTGGGCCGGGCTGATCACCCACTTCGCCGGGGCGGACGGGCCAGGGGCGCGGGCGATCATCCTCGTCGAGGCCGTGCTGGTGAGTGACAGCTGCGGGTTCGCGGTGCCGTTCATGGACTACCGCGAGGAACGGACCCAGCACGCGCAGCACTTCGGGCGCAAGACCGACGACGAGTTCGCCGCCTACTGTGCGGGCAAACCGCACAACGTGGCGAGCATCGACGGGCTGCCCGCGCTGCCGGTGCCACTGCCGTCGCGGACCTCCTGAGCGCCACCCCGCGCACTTGTGGACGCGCCGCCGGGTTTGGCAGCGTGCCGACCATGGTGAGACGCGCCCTGCCGAACTACCTGTGGCTGGTCCTCGCGATCCTGTTCGCGCAGATCATCCTCAACGTGTTCGGCGGCACGGTGCTGCTGTACTCGCTCGGCGGACGGCCCGATGCCGGGGCGCTGTACGTCGTGGTGTGCTTCGCGCTGCTCGCGTCCGTCGTGCTCGCGGTGAGTGCGCTGTTCCTGGTGCTGCGCAACCCGTGGGCGCGGTACCCGGTCATCGTCGTCGAAGGGCTGTCGATGGCCGGTGGGCTGCTGTCGCTGCTGACCGGTTCGACCGCCGGGATCACCAACCTCGCGCTCGGGTTCGCCGTGCTTCTCATGCTGTACCAACCCGAGGTGCGTGCCTGGCTCACCGACGTGCGCACCCCGCCGGGGTCCTGGCACGGGCCCGCGACCACGGTGGGGATGGCAGCTTCCGGCCGACTTCCTGACCACGGCCTGGCCGACTGATCGTCGGCGGCGATCCAGCATGCTGGGTGCGTACGCGGGACGGCAGGAACAAACGATTGATTACGATTTGATGGGCTACGGTGATCGGCATGGACGTCTGGGTTGGCTGCTACACGTCGGCGACCGGTGGCAACGGGGCCGGGATCAGCACGTTCCGCCGCTCACCGGACGGCACGCTCACCCCGGACCGCGGCCTGCCGATGCTCTCGCCGTCGTGGCTGACCGCCCACCCGAGCGCGCCCGTCGTGTACGCGGCGAACGAGTCGGGTGACGGCGTGATCACCACCGTCTCGGCCGAGCTGGAAGCGCTCGGCGCGGTCTCCTCCGGTGGCGCCGACCCGTGCCACCTCGCGGTGTCCGCCGACGCGCGGTACCTGTTGTGCAGCAACTACTCCAGCGGCAGCCTGTCGGTGTTCGCGCTGGCCGAGGACGGCCGGATCACCGCGCAGACCGATCTGGTGCGACACGAGGGCAGTGGCCCGCACCCCGAGCGCCAGGAGGCCGCGCACGTCCACCAGGCGGTCGTGCGCGACCGGATCGTGAGCGTCGTCGACCTCGGCACCGACGAGATCCGCTCCTACGAACTGATGGACAACGGCAAGCTCGACCCGCTGGCGGTGTCGGCGCTGCCGCCCGGCACCGGCCCGCGTGAGCTGCACCGCAGGCCGGGCGGCGACCTCGCGTACGTGGTTGGCGAGGTCGCCGGCACGCTGGTCGTGGTGCGTGAGGACCAGCCCGGTTCGTTCACACCGGTCACGGTCGTGCCCGCCACGAAGGAACCGTGGACCGGCGACACCCCGAACTGGGTGGCGCACCTGGAGATCGCGGGCGAGCGGCTGTACCTGTCGAGCCGGAACCCGGACGTGATCACGGAGTTCGACATCACCGCCGAGACCCCGGTCGCGGTCGCCGACCACCCGAGCGGCGCGTGGCCGCGGCACTTCGCGGTCGCGGACGGCACCGCGTACGTGGCCGCGCAGCACGACGACGCGATCGTGGCGTTCCCGGTGGGCGGCGGCGAGCAGGTGCGCTACGCGACGGGCACCCCGACCTGCGTGCTCGTCAGGTAGTGGCGTGCCGCGGTCCCAGCACCGTCCCCGCGGCGTCCACGGCCAGACCGTCGAGACGCTGGCCGGGCGGATCCTGTCGGGCGAGTACCCGGAGGGCACGGTCCTCGACCTGCCCACCCTGCGTACCGAGCTGGACCTCAGCCTGACCGCGCTCCGCGAGGCGCTGAAGGTGCTGACCGCGAAGGGCATGGTCGACGCGCGGCAGAAACGCGGCACGTTCGTCCGGCCGAGGTCGTCGTACTGGCCGCGGTGGCCGCCCACGACCCGGTGGAGGCGGAACGCGCCATGCACGCACTGCTGGCCACCTCGTGCCAGGACTGATGCCGTGCCGGTCAGCGGGCCTCGACCGGGTTGGTCAGCGTGCCGAGGCTGTCGATCGTGATCGACACCTGCTGGCCCGCGGTCATCGGGCCGACGCCGGCCGGCGTGCCGGTCATGATCACGTCGCCGGGCAGCAGGGTCATCACGCGGGACACCCACTCGACCAGCTCCGGCACGCCGTGCAACAGCAGCGAGGTCCGTGCGTCCTGCTTGACCTCACCGTCCAGCGAGGTGCTGATGGCCAGGTCGGACGGGTCCACCTCGGTCTCGATCCACGGGCCGAGCGGGCAGAACGTGTCGTGGCCCTTGCCGCGCGTCCACTGCACGTCGGCCTTCTGGTGGTCGCGGGCGGTGACGTCGTTGCCGATCGTGTAGCCGAGGATCACCGACTTGGCCTGCGCGGCGGTCACGTCCCGGCACGGCCGCCCGATCACCGCGACCAGCTCACCCTCGAAGTCCACTCTGGACGAGTCGGCGGGCAGCTTGATCGCCGCGCCGGGACCGATCACCGACGTCGACGGCTTGAGGAACATCACCGGGTCGGCGGGCGGCTCGCCCCCCATCTCGCGGGCGTGGTCCGCGTAGTTCTTCCCGATGCAGACGACCTTCGACGGCAGGATCGGCGCCAGCACCCGCACGTCGGCCATCGGCCACGACTTGCCGGTGTAGGTGGGCGTGCCGAACGGGTGGTCGGCCACCTCCCGCGCGACGAGGTCGTCCCCGGACCCGTCGACGGTGACGAACGCGACCCCGCCCGGATGAGCAATTCGAGCAATACGCACGCCGCCAGCCTACGAAACGCGACATGTCGCCCGGTTGCCGGATAGGCATCGGCCCAGGACGCCTGGTTGTGTCGAAGGCACCCTGCGTACGAAGGAGTACCCCATGCGGCGACTCATCGCCATCCTCACCGTGCTGTTCGCGTGCCTGTTAGGTCTGCCCGGCACGGCATCCGCCGTGCCGGTCCCGATCGGCGGCGGCAGCGTCCTGTTCAACCCGTTCGGCAGCGCCGGGACGCGGTGCACGGTCGCGTTCGCCGCTGCCGACAGCAGCCGCGAGTACCTCATCGCGGGCCCTGGCTGCGGCACCGGGTTCTCGACGCAGTTGTACAGCGGCAACAACGTGCTCGTCGGCCCGGTCGTCGGCAACGCCAACGGCGGGTACGTGGTCGTTGCGGTCACCAACACCGCGGCGTGGGACGTGGTCGGCTGGATCAACGCAGGCGGCAGGCACCCGATCGCCGGGTCGAGGGAGACGCCGATCGGCGGGCGCGTGTGCCTGCTGAGCAACACCGCGGGCATCACCTGCGGCACGGTGACCGCCAAGAACGTGACGATCAACTACCCAGGAGGCACGATCACCGGTCTGACCAGGACCAACATCTGCCCGCAGCCGCGCAGCATCGCCTTCGTGACCGGCGACCAGGCCCAGGGCGTGCCGTTCGGGGGCTCCGGCATCTGCACGACGGGGGGCAGCAGCTACTTCTTCCCCGTCAACCGGATCCTGGCCGCCTACGGGCTGAGGCTGCTCACCGGCTGACCGACCCGCATCGCCTTGTGCACCAAGGCGTCGCAGAGCGCGAGCCAGCTCGCCTCGACGATGTTGCCGTGCACCCCGACCGTGGTCCACTCGCGTTCGTGGTCGCTCGACTCGACCAGGACGCGGGTGACCGCGTCGGTGCCCGCGGTGCCGGGCAGGATGCGGACCTTGTAGTCCGACAACCGGACCTCCGACAGCCACGGCAGGTGCGGCAGCAACGCCTCGCGCAGCGCGGCGTCCAGCGCGTGCACCGGCCCGTTCCCTTCCGCGGTCGCGATGACGCGCTGGTCCGCGACGTGCACCTTGACCGTTGCCTCGGACACGATCTCGCCGTCCATGCCGTGGTCGAGGATCACCCGGTAGGACTCCAGCCGGAACGGCGGCGCGTCGACAGTGGCGTCCTCGGCGGCCGCCACTTCGTTGCGCAGCAACAGTTCCAGTGACGCGTCGGCCGCCTCGAACGACCAGCCGCGCGCCTCGAGCTCCTTCACCTTGCGCACCGAGGAGGTGAGCGCGGCCGGCTGGCCGGCCAGGTCGACCCCGAGTTCTCTGCCTTTCAACTCGAGGCTGGCCCGGCCGGCCATCTCGGTCACCAGCACCCGCATGTCGTTGCCGACGACAGCTGGATCGATGTGGTTGTACAACAACGGATCCACCTTGATCGCGCTCGCGTGCAGCCCCGCCTTGTGAGCGAAGGCCGACGACCCGACGTAGGCCTGGTGGGTGTCGGGTGCGATGTTCGCGATCTCGGCAAGCGCGTGCGAGACCCGCGACAGCTCGGGCACTGAGGCAGCCGGGATCACCGGCATACCGAGCTTCGTGACGAGGTTGCCGACCACGGCGAACAGGTCGGCGTTGCCCGCCCGCTCGCCGTAACCGTTGGCGGTGCACTGGACGTGCGTCGCGCCCGCCTGTACCGCGGCCACACTGTTGGCGACCGCGCAGCCCGTGTCGTCCTGGCAGTGGATGCCGACCCGGAAACCGGTGCGGGCGATGACCTCACCGACCGTGTCGGCGAGTTTCAGCGGGAGCTGGCCGCCGTTGGTGTCGCAGAGGACGGCGACGTCCGCCCCGGCCTCGACCGCGGCGGTGAGCACGCGGAGGGCGGTGTCGGGGTCGAAGGCGTAACCGTCGAAGAAGTGCTCGGCGTCGAGGAAGACCCGCCGCCCTTCCTGCCTGAGGAACGCCACGGTGTCCCGCACCATCGCGCACGCCTCGGTGACGTCGGTGCGCAGGGCCCGCTCGATGTGCCGCCGGTCCGACTTGGCGACCAGCGTGACGACCGGTGCCCCCGAGTCGAGCAACGCCCGCACCTGCGGGTCCTGGTCGGCGGTGGTGCCGGCGCGGCGGGTGGCCCCGAACGCGACCAGCGCGGCGTGCTTGAAGTTCTCCGCACGGGCCCGCGCGAAGAACTCGGTGTCCTTCGGCATCGCGCCCGGCCAGCCACCCTCGATGAACCCGACCCCTACCTCGTCCAGCAACCGGGCCACCGCGAGCTTGTCGGCGACGGAGTAGGTGACGCCCTCGCGCTGGGCACCGTCCCGCAGAGTCGTGTCGAACACGTGGAACGAGTCGCCGAGCGGGGTCCCGGCCGGGGTCGTGCGGTTCACGACGGGTGCCTTTCGTTGTGTGGCAACAAAAAAACCTCCCGCAGGATGCGAGAGGTCAGCGCGTCGGGTGCGTGGATCGGCTACCCGGCGCGCTCGGCGATAATGATCACGGCGTGAGTGGTCATGCTGGCATGTAATCACATGCCCCGCGCGGCTACCAACTTATGAGCACGTTCTCCCACATCCCGGGATCACGGCACGCACTCCGCCACCGGCGGCCGCTTCGTCGTGACTGTGCCCCGGACGCGGGATCCCAGCAGGCATTTCGAACCGGCCGTGATCGCCACCGAAGCGACGGCGTCGTCGGCGGGTGGTTGTGGACAGCCGGAACGGCTGTGGACAACCGCCGCCGGAGGCCGGTTCGGGCCGCCGGAACTGTCGGTGAGCCATGAGAGGCTGGTGACCGGGGGCCGGAGGCCCACGCGAAACGGGCGCCCCGGCCGAAGCCGGGGCGCCCGTTTCGCGTGTGAGATCTACAGTTCGACGTTCGTCGTCGGGTTGTTCGACGAGACCAGGGCCGCGAGGCGGTCGCCGATCGCGAACGTGTTGCCAGGGGACGGGTGGTCGCGGGTCGCGAGGTCGAACGCCACCGACGCCTCGATCCGCCGTGCCGCCTCGTGTTCGCCGAGGTGGTCGAGCAGCAACGCCACCGACAGCACGGCGGCCGTCGGGTCGGCGATGCCCTGGCCCGCGATGTCCGGGGCGCTGCCGTGCACCGGCTCGAACATCGACGGGTTGCGCCTGGTGATGTCGATGTTGCCGCTCGCGGCGAGGCCGATGCCGCCGGTCACCGCCGCCACCAGGTCGGTGAGGATGTCGCCGAACAGGTTGTCGGTGACGATCACGTCGAAGCGGCCGGGGTCGGTCACCATGTGGATGGTCGCCGCGTCGACGTGCTGGTAGTTCACCGTCACGTCGGGGTGCTGGAGCGACACCTCCTCGACCACCCGCGACCACAGCGAACCGGCGTGGGTCAGCACGTTCGTCTTGTGCACCAGCGTGAGGTGCTTGCGTGGCCGGGCGACGGCACGCGCGAACGCGTCCCGCACCACCCGCTCGACGCCGTACGAGGTGTTGACGCTGACCTCGGTGGCGATCTCGTGCGGGGTGTCCTTGCGCAGCAGGCCACCGTTGCCCGCGTACAGACCCTCCGTGCCCTCCCGGATCACGATCATGTCGATCTCACCCGGATTGGCGAGCGGGCTCTGCACACCCGGGTAAAGCCGCGCCGGACGCAGGTTCACGTGGTGGTCGAGCTCGAACCGCAGGCGCAGCAGCAGTCCCCGCTCGAGGATGCCGCTCGGCACCGACGGGTCACCTACCGCGCCGAGAAGGATCGCGTCGTGCTGGCGCAGCTCGCCCAGCACCGACTCCGGAAGCAGCTCGCCGGTCGAGTGCCACCGGGTCGCACCAAGGTCGTACTTGGTGACCTCGACGTCCGGCACCACCTCGTTGAGCACCTTGAGCGCCTCGGCGATCACTTCCGGCCCGATCCCGTCGCCTGGGATCACCGCGAGCCGCATGCACACCTCCCGGAGTATCGGGCTTCTGACAGATTCGTGAAGGTTACCGGGAAGACGTCGGATCACCGGTGCTGGCCACCCGACCGGGTGGTGTCGCGCCGGTGGACATCAGCCGAAATCCACCATGCGGATGATCGTGGCGCGTGCCGTCGCACCGATGGACTCCAGCACAGAGGGGTCGACGGGGCGGTCGACACGCAGGATCATGACCGCGTCCTCGCCACCACTCGTCTGGCTGATCTGTGCGGCCTCGATGTTGATCCCGACCTTGCCGAGCAGCGTGCCGACGACACCCATGACACCGGGCCGGTCCTCGTACTCCAGCAGCAGGTTCACGCCCTCGGCACGCAGGTCGAACGAGCGGCCGTGCACCTCGACGACCTTCTCGATCTGCGCGATGCCGCTGACGGTGCCGCTGACGGTGAGCGTGTCGCCGTCCGGGTAGACGGCGCGCAGCGTGACCAGGCTGCGGTGGTTGGGGCTCTCCGCCACCTTGTCCAGCGTGACGGCGACACCCAGCTCCTCCGCGATCCGGGTCGCGTTGACGAACGTGACCTGGTCCTCGACGACACCGGAGAACACCCCGCGCAGCGCGGCGAGCGACAGCACCGAGACGTCCTCGTTCGACAGCTCGCCGCGGACCTCGATCGCCACCGACGACGGCGGGGTGGACGAGAACGCCGACAGCACGAGCCCGAGCTTCTGGGTGAGGGGCAGGTACGGCCGCACCTCCTCGCCGACCGCGCCACCGGACGCGACGTTCACCGCGTCGGGCACGAAGTCGCCGCGCAGCGCGAGCAGGACGGAACGGGCGACGTCCGTGCCCGCGCGGTCCTGCGCCTCCCCGGTCGACGCGCCCAGGTGCGGCGTGACCACGACGTTCGGCAGACCGAACAGCGGGCTCTCGGTGGTGGGCTCGGTGGAGAACACGTCGACACCGGCACCGCCGATGCGGCCTTCGCGTGCGGCGTCGGCGAGCGCCTGCTCGTCGATCAGCCCACCGCGGGCGGCGTTGACGATGATCACGCCCGGCTTGACCTTCGCGAGCTGGTCGGCGCCGATCAGGCCCTTGGTCTCGGGGGTCTTCGGCAGGTGGATGGAGATGAAGTCGGCGCGGGCGAGCAGCTCGTCGAGCGTGACCAGCTCGACCCCCAGCTGCGCGGCACGGGCGGCGGACGCGTACGGGTCGTAGGCGATCAGCTCGGTGCCGAACGCGGCGATCCGCTGCGCGAACAACTGCCCGATCTTGCCGAGGCCGACGACCCCGACGGTCTTGCCGTTGACCTCGACACCGGAGAACTTGCTGCGCTTCCACTCGTGGTCCTGCAAGGTGGCGTGCGCGGCCGGGATCTGGCGGGCCGTGGCCAAAAGGAGCGCGACCGCGTGCTCCGCGGCGGAGACGATGTTCGAGGTCGGCGCGTTGACGACGAGGACACCGCGGGTGGTCGCGGCCGGGACCTCGACGTTGTCGAGACCGACACCGGCGCGGGCGACGACCTTCAGCCTGGTGGTGGCGGCGAACACCTCGGCGTCCACCTTGGTGGCGGACCGGACCAGAAGCGCGTCCGCCTGCGCGACGGCTTCGAGGAGGGCCGGACGGTCGGTGCCGTCGACGTGTCGGACTTCGACCTCGTCTCCGAACACGTCGAGTACCGAGGGCGCCAGCTTCTCGGCGATGAGGACAACGGGGCGAGGCTGCTGGGTCACGACACGGGCTCCAGGATTGCGCGGTTGCTGGGGGCGCGGTTACAGCGCTGTAACCAACCGAGCGCAGTCTAGGAGGTTCGCTGAATCGTTTCTCCACCTGGTGAGCCAGCCGACAGCGTCAATCACTCGTTCGGGTCGATTCGGGGGGTGTGTCCGGGTCTTGTCCCAGGATGTGGGCTTGTCGCTGCTCGGCGCGCGAGGGTGCGTCCACGTCGTGGGACGAGCGATGGCTGCCTGACCGGGGTTGTCGGTGCTTTCTCGTTGGGCTGTCCGTTGGTTCTGGGTGGTTGCCGCGGGGTTCTTGGTGCTGTTGTCCCACCTGGGCTTCGGGGTGTTTCCCGAGTGTTGGTGTTCGGTGGTGGCGGCGGATTTTACGGGCGGCCCCTCACGTGTCAAGGGCGCCTTCGGCGTCCGGCTTCGCCGGATGGCTTCGCCACCCTTGACACGCGAGCCTCCGCCGCCCCGCAGGGGCCCTTGCGGGCAGGGCTGGCGCCCTGCCACTGGATTGCCCGCCGCCACCACCGAACCTTCTGGGTGGTTCCGTTCGCTTGCGGTGCGTTGGGTGCGGGGTGGTTTGCCCTTTCAGGGCGCCCCGCTGCGCGGGGGCTTCGCCCGCTACGCGGGCTGCGGGGCTTTCGCCCCGCGGGCGGCGCGGCCCGCGTAGCGGCGCCGGTCCTTGATCAACGGAACATTTGGGACACCGGCGGTGTCGTGAATGGGCCATTCAGGGCGCTGGGCGCCGTGAATGTGCCATTGACGGCACGTTCGTATGCCGTCAACGCGCCTTTCGCGGCGTGTCCGCTTCGCGCGCCCGCGTGCCGATCAACGACGCGTTGCGACATCGGCCAATGCCCTGAATGGGCCGTTCAGGGCGCTCAGCGTCCTGAACGCGCCTTTCAGGGCGTCCTGGGGCGGGCGGCGTTACCAGGGTTCGTCGAACTCGCCTGCTTTGGCGCCTTCCACGAAGGCGTCCCACTCCGACTCGGTGAACACCAGGACCGTGTCGTTCGGGCCGGTGAACTTCGAGTTGCGCATGGCGATGTAGGTCTTGCCGTCGGTGTGGGGGACGAACGCGATCTCCACGTACTCGCCGTTCGGATCGGCGTCCGGTTCCGCGGCGCGTTGCCACTCGGCCTTCGTCAGGTCGAGTTTGCCCCGTACGTGCGCCTTGTCGTCAAAGATGGGGGCCGACTCGCGGGTGGTCGGTTCGTCACTCATGGCGACCAAAGTACCCGGTGGCCACCTGTGCGGTGGCCACCGGGCGCTCGACGATCAGGCGGTTTCCGTGATCGGGCGGTCGACCCACGACATGAGGCCGCGCAGCTTCTTGCCGACCTCCTCGATCGGGTGCTGCTCGCCCTGCTCCACCAGCTTCTGGAAGTTGGGGCGGCCCGCCTGGTCCTCGCCGACCCATTCCTTCGCGAAGGTGCCGTCCTGGATCTCGCCCAGGATCTTGCGCATCTCCTCGCGGGTGGCGTCCGTGATGACGCGGGGGCCCCTCGTCACGTCGCCGAACTCCGCGGTGTCGGAGATCGAGTACCGCATGCGGGCGATGCCGCCCTCGTACATGAGGTCGACGATCAGCTTCAGCTCGTGCAGGCACTCGAAGTACGCCACCTCGGGTGCGTAGCCCGCGTTCACCAGCGTCTCGAAGCCGGCCTGCACCAGCGCCGTGGTGCCACCGCACAGCACCACCTGCTCGCCGAACAGGTCGGTCTCGGTCTCCTCCTTGAACGTCGTCTTGATGACGCCCGCCCGCGAACCGCCGATGCCCTTGGCGTACGCCAGCGCCAGCGCCTGTGCCGAGCCGGACGCGTCCTGCTCCACCGCGATGAGGCACGGCACGCCCTTGCCGTCCACGAACTGGCGGCGCACGAGGTGGCCGGGGCCCTTCGGCGCGACCATCGCCACGTCCACGTTCGACGGCGGGGTGATCAGGCCGTAGCGGATGTTGAAGCCGTGCCCAAAGAACAGCGCGTCGCCGTCCTTGAGGTTCGGGGCGATCTCCTCCGCGTAGATGGCCGCCTGCTTGGTGTCCGGCGCGAGGATCATGATCACGTCGGCCCAGGCGCTGGCCTCCGCGACCGTCTGGACGGTCAGGCCCTCCTCCTCGGCCTTCGCCCGTGACTTCGAGGACTCCGGCAGTCCGATCCGGACCTCGACGCCGGAGTCGCGCAGGGACAGCGCGTGCGCGTGGCCCTGGCTGCCGTAACCGACGACGGCGACCCGCCGGTTCTGGATGATCGAGAGGTCCGCGTCGTCGTCGTAGAAGATCTCGACTGCCATGCTGGTGTGTACTTCCTTCCTCAAAGAATCTCGGGAAAACTAGCGGACGCCGGTGGCGGTGATGGAGCGCGGGCCACGGCCGATCGCGACCCGGCCGGACTGCACCATCTCCCGCACCCCGTAGGGCTCCAGCATCCGCAGCAGCGCCTCGAGCTTGTCCTCGGTGCCGGTCGCCTCGACCGTCAGCGCCTCCGGGGACACGTCGACCACCTTGGCGCGGAACAACTGCACGGTCTCCAGCACCTGCGTGCGCACCGTGGCGTCCGCGCGGACCTTCACGAGCAGCAGCTCACGCTGCACCGACACCTGGGGGTCGAGTTCGACGATCTTGATGACGTTCACGAGCTTGTTGAGCTGTTTGGTCACCTGTTCGAGTGGCAGCTCGTCCACCGCGACGACGATGGTCATGCGGGAGACGTCGGCGTGCTCGGTGGGGCCCACCGCGAGCGACTCGATGTTGAAGCCACGCCGGGAGAACAGGCCCGCGACGCGTGCGAGGACACCCGGCTTGTTCTCGACGAGAACCGAAAGAGTGTGTGTGCTCATCGTGTATCAGTCCTCGTCGAACAGGGGGCGGATGCCGCGTGCCGCCATGATCTCGTCGTTGCCGGTGCCCGCGGCGACCATCGGCCACACCTGTGCGTCCTTGCCGACCACGAAGTCGATCACCACCGGGCGGTCGTTGATCTCCATCGCGCGCTGGATCACCGTGTCCACGTCCTCTTTGGACTCACAGCGTAGCCCCGCGCAGCCCAGCGCCTCCGCGAGCAGTGTGAAGTCCGGGATGCGGTGCTTGTGCGTGCCGAGGTCGGTCTGCGAGTAGCGCTCCGAGTAGAAGAGGTTCTGCCACTGCCGCACCATGCCCAGGTTGCCGTTGTTGATCACGGCGACCTTGATCGGCGCGCCCTCGATGGCGCACGTGGCCAGCTCCTGGTTGGTCATCTGGAAGCAGCCGTCGCCGTCGATCGCCCAGACCACCTTGTCCGGCATGCCGAACTTGGCGCCCATGGCGGCGGGCACCGCGTACCCCATGGTGCCAAGACCACCCGAGTTGAGCCAGGTCGCCGGGTTCTCGTACTTGATGAACTGCGCCGCCCACATCTGGTGCTGGCCGACGCCCGCCGTGTAGACGGCGTCGGGGCCCGCGATCCTGCCGATCCGCTCGATGACGTACTGCGGCGACAGCGCGCCGTCGTCCGGCCACTCGTAGCCGAGCGGGAACGTGTCGCGCCACGAGTCGAGCTGCTGCCACCACCTGGCCAGGTCGGCCCGCTTGGCGCCGTCGGCCTGCTCGGTGCGCACCGCGGCGATCAGCTCCGCGATGATCTCCTTGCAGTCACCCACGATCGGCACGTCGGCGCGGCGGTTCTTCGAGATCTCCGCCGGGTCGATGTCGGCGTGCACCACCTGCGCGTCCGGCGCGAACGTGGAGAGCTGGCCGGTGACCCGGTCGTCGAACCGGGCGCCGAGCGCGATCAGCAGGTCGGAGCGCTGCATGGCGGCCACCGCGGCGACCGAGCCGTGCATGCCCGGCATGCCGAGGTGCTGGCGGTGGGAGTCGGGGAAGGCGCCCTTGGCCATCAGCGTGGTGACCACCGGGATGCCGGTCAGCTCGGCCAGTTCCTTCAGCTCGGCCGAGGCCTGCGCCTTCAGCACGCCGCCGCCGACGTAGAACACCGGCCGCTTCGCGGCGGTGATCAGCTTCGCCGCCTCCCGCACCTGCTTGCCGTGCGGCCGGGTCGTCGGCTTGTAGCCGGGCAGCCGCATCTCGGGCGGCCACGAGAAGGAGGTGGCCTCCTGCAGCACGTCCTTGGGGATGTCCACGAGCACCGGACCGGGGCGGCCGGTGCTCGCGATGTGGAACGCCTCCGCGATCGTCCTCGGGATGTCCGCGGGGTCGGTCACGAGGAAGTTGTGCTTGGTGACGGGCAGCGTGATGCCGCAGATGTCCGCTTCCTGGAACGCGTCGGTGCCGATGAGCGCCCTGGACTGCTGACCGGTGATCGCGACGACCGGGACGGAGTCCATGTTGGCGTCGGCGAGCGGCGTGACGAGGTTCGTGGCGCCCGGCCCTGAGGTCGCCATGCAGACCCCGACCTTGCCGGTGGCCTGCGCGTACCCGGTGGCCGCGTGGCCCGCGCCCTGCTCGTGACGGACGAGGACGTGCCGGACCTTCGTCGAGTCCAGGAGCGGGTCGTAGGCGGGCAGGATGGTGCCGCCCGGAATGCCGAACACCACCTCGACGCCTACCGCCTCGAGCGACCGGACGAGCGACTGGGCGCCGGTCACGCGGACCGGGGTGCCGGTCGGTGGGGCTGGTTTGGGTCGGGGGCCCGCGGGGCGGGCCCCGGGGGTCGCGGCGGCCGGGGTCGGCCGCTGTGTCGCACTGGTCATCGGCTTCAGCCTCTTGTCGGGGTCTCTACCAGGCTCTCAGGTGGTCTCTACACACGAAAAAACCCCCGTCGACCACATGGGCCGTACGAGGGTCGCGCGTTCGACGCAGCTGACTTCCTCAGCGTCGAACGCGCTGGGGAAGTACGAGACCGGTCTGCTGGGGCACGCTTGCAGACGTTAGTGCGATCGGTCTAGGGCGTCAACTCTGCGGGATTGTGATCTCGGATGCTGAAACGGTCGGCGGGTCGCCTCGCAGGTGCCGGGCCGTGGCACCATGTACGACGTGACCGTTCCGCAGCTGCCGTCACGGCTCGTGTTCAGGATTCCGTCCACGGCCGTGCTGGGTGCGCTGCTGTTCGCCGTCACCGCCACGCCGTTCGCGTGGGCCGCGCCGGGGCTGTACCTCGTCTACGTGGTTCCTGTCGTCGCCATCGTGTGGGTCCTGCGGGTCCGCACCACCGCCGACGGCGAGAAGCTCGTGGCGCGGACCCTGTTCGGCAGGCACGTGCTGCCGTGGACCGACGTGCGCGCGCTGAAGCTGTCGGAACGGTCCTGGGTACGTGCCGTCGACGAGGCCGGGAAGGAACTCCCGCTGCCCAACGTCCGCACCCGCCACCTCCCCGCCCTGTCGCTGATCAGCGGCGGGCGGCTGGACGATCCCACCGAGGCGCCCGAGCAGACTCCCGAGGAGGAGTCCGGGGAGCCCCGGGAAGAAGCCAAAGCTGAATAGAAGTTGGAGGAGCCGTGCCTGAGCTCCGTTCCCGCGTCACCACCCACGGCCGCAACGCCGCCGGCGCCAGGGCGCTGTGGCGTGCCACCGGCATGACCGACAGCGACTTCGGCAAGCCGATCGTGGCCATCGCGAACTCCTACACGCAGTTCGTGCCCGGCCACGTGCACCTGCGTGACCTCGGCGACATCGTGGCCGAGGCGATCAGCGCGGCCGGCGGCACCGCGCGGGAGTTCCACACGATCGCGGTCGACGACGGCATCGCCATGGGTCACGGCGGGATGCTGTACTCGCTGCCGTCGCGGGAGGTCATCGCGGACGCGGTCGAGTACATGGTCAACGGCCACGCCGCGGACGCGCTCGTGTGCATCTCGAACTGCGACAAGATCACCCCGGGCATGCTGAACGCCGCCATGCGGCTCAACATCCCGACCGTGTTCGTGTCGGGTGGGCCGATGGAGGCGGGCAAGGCGGTCGTCGTCGACGGCGTCGCGCACCCCTCGTCCGACCTCATCACCGCGATCTCGGCGTCGGCGAACGACAAGGTCGACGAGCTCGGGCTGTCGGCTGTGGAGCAGTCGGCGTGCCCGACCTGCGGGTCGTGCTCCGGCATGTTCACCGCCAACTCGATGAACTGCCTGACCGAGGCGCTTGGTCTCGCGCTGCCGGGCAACGGGTCGACGCTGGCCACCCACGAGTTCCGCCGCGCGCTGTTCGAGCGGGCCGGGACGACGGTCATGGAGCTGGCGACCCGGTACTACCGCGACGACGACCACTCGGTGCTGCCGCGCTCGATCGCGACCCGCGCGGCGTTCGAGAACGCGATGGCGCTGGACATGGCGATGGGCGGGTCCACCAACACGGTGCTGCACATCCTCGCCGCCGCCCGCGAGGGCGAGGTCGACTTCACCCTCGCCGACATCGACGCGATCTCCCGGCGCGTGCCGTGCCTGTCGAAGGTGTCGCCGAACTCGGACTACCACATGGAGGACGTGCACCGGGCGGGCGGCATCCCGGCGATCCTCGGCGAGCTGTGGCGCGGCGGGAAGCTGCACGAGGACGTGCACACGATCCACTCGCCGTCGATGGCACAGTGGCTCGGCGAGTGGGACATCCGCGCGGAGTCGCCGTCACAGGAGGCGGTGGAGCTGTTCCACGCTGCGCCGGGCGGGGTGCGCACGACGAAGGCGTTCTCGACGGCGAACCGGTGGACGTCGCTGGACACCGACGCCGCCGGTGGCTGCATCCGCGACGTCGGGCACGCGTACACGGCCGAGGGCGGTCTCGCGGTGCTGCGCGGCAACCTGGCCGAGGACGGCGCGATCATCAAGGCGGCCGGGATCGACGAGGAGCTGTTCCGCTTCGAGGGACCCGCGCGGGTCGTGGAGAGCCAGGAGCAGGCGGTGTCGGCGATCCTGGGCAAGCAGATCCAGCCCGGTGAGGTGCTGGTCGTGCGGTACGAGGGGCCCGCGGGCGGGCCGGGCATGCAGGAGATGCTGCACCCGACCGCGTTCCTGAAGGGCGCGGGCCTCGGCAAGAAGTGCGCGCTGATCACCGACGGCCGGTTCTCCGGCGGGTCGTCGGGCCTGTCGGTGGGCCACATCTCCCCGGAGGCCGCGGGCGGCGGCACGATCGGTCTGGTGGAGAACGGCGACCGGATCCTGATCGACGTGCACGAGCGGCGCCTCGAGCTGCTGGTCTCGCCGGAGGTCCTCGCCGACCGCCGGGCGAAGATGGAGTCGAGCGAGCGGCCGTGGCAGCCGGTGGACCGGCAGCGCCCGGTCACGGCGGCACTGCGCGCCTACGCGCGCCTGGCGACGGACGCCTCGCAGGGCGCCGTCCGCGACGTCAACCGCTGACCAGCCCTCTGAGCGGGGCTGGTGCTGGCTTCTTGTGGTTCGTCCGCGCCCGGACTCCGGGGTGGGTCGGCTGCGGTTGGCGTTGTGGGTTTGTCCTCGCCGGACGGGCAGGTCTCGGGGGTGGCGGAGGGGCATGTCGGCTGCGGTTGGGTTCGGGTCTGCCTGCCATCCCGTCGACCTCCCTACGGGCTATCACACCGCGCCAAGGGGGGCCGATTCTTGCCTGTGGTGATTCGGGCTTCTGGCCCCCCTTGACACGGTGCGATCGGGCGCTGCCAGGTCGACGGGATGGCAGGGAGCCCCTTGTGGTGGGCTTGCGCCACATCGGGGCTGCGTCGGGGTGAAGCCCCGCTTCACGGGTCGGGCGCGGAGCGCCCCGGCTTTGGTGCTGTGAAAGGCGCGTTGACGGCATTCGGGATGCCGTCAACGGGCCATTCACGGCGCTCAACGCCGTCAATGTGCCTTTGACGGCACCGGTTGTGCCGTGAACGCGCCTTTCACGGCATCGGCCCAGCCCCGTCGGGCGCCCGCAGGGGGTGTGGGTGTTGTGCCTGATGACGGGTCCGTACGCCAAAGCCACTTCACATGATCTTCACGGAATCAATCGCCTAGCGGGGTGGATTGCCCGGGCGCCGCGGCGAGGACAACCGAGGCTAGGCGGGCTCGGTGCCGTGCCAGATGACGCGGGCGGAGACCCGGTCATGGCGGCCGAAGCGGCGCAGCACGTGCTCCGGCTTGGTGCCCAGGTGCACGCCGCCGTCCAGGCCGATCACGTCCACGTGGTCGGCGTACGCCAGGCCCCAGCCCACCACCCGCGCGTCCACCCGCTCCCCGTACTCCTCGACCACCGCGAACAGCCGGGGCGCCGTGTCGGCCACCAGCTCCGCCAGCAGGGTCTCGAACTCCTCCGGGCCGCACATCGGCGGCAGGTCCGTGCTCATCGGCAACCTCCTCGTTCTCGTTGAGGAAACCGTGTGACTAGACGTCTCACAATTCACGTCACCCGATTGTGCGATGTCGTGTACACGCCATGTGCACCAAGATGACGTCATGGCTCCCCGACGTGATCCCTCCCCCTTGCGCTGGCTGATCGGTGTCGAGCTGGGCCGATATCGGGAGGCGACCGGGTTGTCGCTGTCCGATGTCGCCGAGCGGACCGGGATGTCGCGGGCCAAGGTCGGGCACCTGGAGACCGGGTTCCAGCAGCAGGACCCCGAGGACATCGCCACCCTGCTCGCGCTGTACGAGGTGGAGCCCCACGGCGTCGAACGGCTCACGGCGTTGACCACCTGTGCCGACCGGACGACCTGGTGGGCGCCGTGGGCGCACGTCCTGCCCGACTGGCTCAAGACCTTCGTCGGCCTGGAGGGGCTCGCCGAGGCCGAGTTCATCTTCGAGCCGATGATCGTGCCCGGGCTCCTGCAGACCGCCGAGTACGCCACTGCGATCACCGCCGAGACACCGCGTGTCCGGCCGGACCACGGCGAGCGGGTGGTCAGCTTCCGACTCGCCCGCGCCAACCGGCTCGCCGACAAGGAGCGGCCACTGCGCCTGCACGCGGTGATAGGCGAAGCAGCGTTGCGGTTGGCGGTCGGTACTCCCGAGATGCGCCGCGCCCAGTTCGAGCACCTGGTCGCGATGGCCAAGCTGCCGAACGTGACCATCCAGATCATCCGTCCCGAGGACGGCTTCCACACCGCGATGAGCGGCCGGTTCGCCATGCTCGACTTCGAGCAGGCACGGCCGATCGTCTGCTCCGAACTGCATGACGGTGCGGTCTACTTGCAGGACCAGGAGCAGGTTCGTTCTTATAAGCTGTCCTCGGAGAACTTGCAGCAAGTCGCGCTCGGCCCAGAAAGATCCGTCGCGCTGCTGCGATCGATGAGCGAGTAGCCACGGAGGCGCGCCATGGCCAGCCCACTCCCGACCGGTCTCGCCTGGCGCAAGAGCAGCTTCAGCTCGGACAACGGAATGTGTGTCGAGATCGCGAACCTGCCAGCCGATTTCGCGTGGCGCAAGAGCAGCCGCAGCACCGACAACGGAGCCTGTGTCGAGGTGGCCGACCTGCGTGCCGACCTCGTCGCCGTCCGGGACAGCAAGCGGCCCGACGCCGGGCACCTGGTGCTCCCCCGACGGGCGCTGCTCGCGGTCGTCGACAGCTAGCACACCCGCCTGGCGCCTTCCTAGGCGTCCCACCATGCGGATGACGGTGGACCACCACGTGGACGCGTGGCACGCTGAAGCCATGTCCGCTGTTACCGAACTCCTCCTCGTGGCACGTCGCCACGTGGACTTCGTTCGGGTTTCCAGCGCGATCTGCCGGCGGTAACCCGCCGCCGCCGTTTTCTGTTCGTACGCCGGCGCCCGGGTGCGCCGGCACAGCCTTCGGGTGGGGTCGGCGCGCGCGAGCGCCCAGACCCCCGGAGGTCGGTCGGGTGTCGTCATCTCCCACCACGAAACGCCAGAAGCGCGGTGAGGGGCAGTGGGCGCTCGGATACCGCGAGCCGCTGAACCCCAACGAGCGCAGCAAGAAGGACGACAACCCGCTCAACGTCCGTGCCCGCATCGAGAACATCTACGCCCACACGGGCTTCGCCGGGATCGACCCCGGTGACCTGCGCGGACGGTTCCGCTGGTACGGCCTCTACACCCAGCGCAAGCCCGGCATCGACGGCGGGCGCACCGCCACGCTCGAACCGGAGGAGCTGGACGACGAGTTCTTCATGCTCCGCGTCCGGATCGACGGCGGCGCGGTCACGACCGAGCAGCTGCGGGTCATCGGCGAGGTCTCCCGCGATTACGCCCGCGACACCGCCGACATCACCGACCGGCAGAACATCCAGTACCACTGGATCCGCGTCGAGGACATGCCGGCGATCTGGCGCAAGCTGGAGGACGCGGGCCTCACCACCATGGAGGCGTGCGGCGACAGCCCACGGGTGATCCTCGGCTCACCCGTGGCGGGCATCGCCAAGGACGAGGTGCTCGACGGCACCCCCGCGATCGACGAGATCAAACGCCGGTACGTCGGCGATCCCCAGTTCGCCAACCTGCCGCGCAAGTTCAAGACCGCGATCTCCGGGCTGCCGGACGTGGCACACGAGGTGCACGACGTCGCGTTCGTCGGCGTCGACCACCCCGAGCACGGACCCGGTTTCGACGTGTGGGTCGGCGGCGGGCTGTCCACGAACCCGATGATCGGCCAGCGCCTCGGCACGTGGATCCCCTTGGACGACGTGCCGGAAGTGTGGGCGGGGGTGATCGGCATCTTCCGCGACTACGGCTACCGGCGGCTGCGCCACCGCGCGCGCATCAAGTTCCTCGTCAAGGACTGGGGTGCCGCGAAGTTCCGCGAGATCCTCGAAACCGAGTACCTGAAGCGGCCGCTCTCCGACGGACCCGCACCCGACGTGCCGGACGTGCCGCGCGACCACATCGGCGTGCACCAGCAGAAGGACGGCAACTTCTACCTCGGCGCCGCGCCCATCGCGGGCCGCGTGTCCGGCACCACGCTCCTCGCGGTCGCCGACGCCGCGGAGAAGGCGGGCTCGTACCGGGTGCGGTTCACCCCGCAGCAGAAGCTGATCGTGCTCGACGTCGCCGAGTCCGAAGTGGACGGGTTGCGGACCACGCTCGCGGGGCTGGGGCTGCAGACGGACCCGTCGCCGTGGCGGCGCGGGGTGATGGCGTGCACCGGCATCGAGTTCTGCAAGCTCGCGATCGTCGAGACCAAGGCCAGGGCCGTGGACCTGGTGGGCAGGCTCGAGGACCGGCTCAAGGACATCACCGGTGACGTGACCACACCGATCAGCGTGCACATCAACGGCTGCCCCAACTCCTGCGCCCGCATCCAGACCGCGGACATCGGGCTGAAGGGCCAGATCGTCACCGACGACGACGGCAACCAGGTCGAGGGCTTCCAGGTGCACCTCGGCGGGGGGCTCGGCCTCGACGCCGGGTTCGGCCGCAAGCTGCGCGGCCACAAGGTGACCGCGCAGGAGCTGTCCGACTACGTGGAGCGCGTCGTACGCAACTACGTGGCCGACCGCAAACCGGACGAGCGCTTCGCGCAGTGGGTCGCGCGTGCCGAGGAGGCGGACCTCAAGTGACCGAGCGAGCGACCCCCTTCCACTGCCCCTACTGCGGCGACGAGGACCTGCGCCCGCAGGAGGAACCCCACGCGGCATGGCTGTGCGGCGGCTGCCGCCGCGTGTTCACCGTCAAGTTCGTGGGCCTGAACCTTGCTGGACCGACAGCGCAGCGGGAAGAGGTGACCCGGTGACCACCACCACCGACCTCCAGAAGGTCGCGGAGCAGGCACAGGAGGAGCTCGCCGGCGCGACCGCGGCGGAAGCCCTCGCGTGGACCGCGGCGACGTTCGGCGACAACTTCATCGTCGCGTCCAACATGCAGGACGCGGTGCTGATCGACCTGGCGGTCAAGGCGAAGCCGGATGTCGATGTCCTGTTCCTGGAAACCGGCTACCACTTCGCCGAGACCATCGGCACCCGCGACGCGGTCGAGCTGACCTACCCGTCGGTGCGGATCGTCGACGCGGCCGCCGCGCAGTCGGTCGCCGACCAGGAGGCCGAGTTCGGCCTGCTGAACAAGACCGACCCGACGAAGTGCTGCTTTTTGCGCAAGGTGGTGCCGCTGCGGGACACCCTCGCGCGCTACGACGCGTGGGTGACCGGCGTGCGCCGGGTCGACGCGCCGACCCGCGCGGACACGCCCATCGTGCAGTGGGACGACCGCAACGGCCTCGTGAAGGTCAACCCGATCGCGCCGTGGACCGACGACGAGTTCACCGGCTACATCGCCGAGCACGGCATCCTCGAGAACCCCCTCGTGTCCGAGGGTTACCTGTCGATCGGCTGTGCGCCGTGCACCGCGAAACCACTGCCGGGCCAGGACGCCCGCAGCGGCCGCTGGGCCGGCCTCGCCAAGACCGAATGCGGGTTGCACGGATGAGCGAGCTTGCGAGCGAAACGTCGCTGCCGACCGCCACCATCGAACCGCCGCCCACCCTGGACGCCCTGGGGCGCCTGGAATCCGAGGCCGTCCACATCATGCGTGAGGTCGCGGGCGAGTTCGACCGGCCGGTGATCCTGTTCTCCGGCGGCAAGGACTCCACGCTGCTGCTGCACCTCGCGGTGAAGGCGTTCTGGCCGGCGCCCGTGCCGTTCCCGTTGCTGCACGTGGACACCGGGCACAACTTCGACGAGGTCATCGACTTCCGCGACCGGGTCGTCGAGCGGTACGGGCTGCGGCTGGTCGTCGCGAAGGTCCAGGACTGGATCGACGACGGCCGCCTCACCGAACGACCCGACGGCACCCGCAACCCGCTGCAGACCGTTCCCCTGCTGGACACCATCACGGAGAACAGGTTCGACGCGGTGTTCGGCGGCGGGCGCCGCGACGAGGAGCGGGCGCGGGCGAAGGAGCGGATCTTCAGCCTCCGCAACAGCTTCGGCCAGTGGGAGCCGCGCAGGCAGCGCCCAGAGCTGTGGAACCTCTACAACGGGCGGCACCGGCCGGGCGAGCACGTGCGGGTGTTCCCGCTGTCGAACTGGACCGAGCTGGACGTGTGGCGCTACATCCAGCGGGAGAACATCGAGCTGCCGGACATCTACTACGCGCACGAGCGCGAGGTCTACCAGCGCGACGGCATGTGGCTCGCGGAAGGCCCGTGGGGCGGACCACGTGCCGGGGAGACGAAGGTGCGCAGGACGGTCCGGTACCGCACGGTCGGCGACGGCTCGTGCACCGGTGCCGTCGAGTCCGTCGCGACGACCCTCGACGAGGTGATCGCGGAGGTCGCCGCGTCGCGGCTCACCGAGCGCGGCGCGACCCGCGCGGACGACCGGCTTTCCGAAGCCGCCATGGAAGATCGCAAGAGGGAAGGCTACTTCTGATGAGCGAGCTCGCGAGCGAACCATCGGTACCGAGGCTGCTCGGAGCGTGCGAGGAGCGGCCGTCATGAGTGATCTCCTGCGCCTGGCAACGGCGGGCAGCGTCGACGACGGCAAGTCCACGCTCGTCGGGCGGCTGCTGTACGACACGAAGTCCGTGCTGGCCGACCAGCTCGACGCCGTGCAGCGCGCGAGCGTCGACAGGGGACTGTCCACCCCGGACCTGTCGTTGCTGGTCGACGGCCTGCGCTCGGAGCGGGAGCAGGGCATCACGATCGACGTGGCGTACCGCTACTTCGCCACCGACAAGCGGACGTTCGTGCTCGCCGACACCCCCGGCCACGTGCAGTACACCCGCAACACCGTCACCGGCGCGTCCACCGCCGAGCTGGCGATCCTGCTGGTGGACGCCCGCAAAGGGGTGATCGAGCAGACCCGCCGCCACGCCGCGGTCCTCGCGCTGCTGGGCGTGCCGCGGCTGGTGCTGGCGGTCAACAAGATCGACCTCGTCGACTACGACGAGGGCACGTTCCAGGTGATCGCCAAGGAGTTCACGGCACACGCGACATCACTCGGCTACCCGGCGGGCGCGGTGCTCGCGATCCCGGTCTCCGCGCTGGGTGGCGACAACGTGGTCGAGCACTCGGCGCACACGCCGTGGTACACGGGCCCGACGCTGCTCGACCACCTGGAGACGGTGCCGGTCGAGCAGGACCCGCACACCGCGCCGTTCCGTTTCCCCGTGCAGTACGTGATCCGGCCGCGCACGCCGGAGCACCCGGACTACCGCGGCTACGCGGGCCAGGTCGCGGCGGGCACGGTCCGCCCGGGCGACGAGGTCGTCGTGCTGCCCGCCGGGGTGCGGACCACCGTCGAACGCGTCGACACCCCGGACGGCGAGCTGCCCGAGGCGGTCGCGGGCCGCTCGGTGACGCTGCTGCTCGCCGACGACGTCGACATCTCGCGCGGTGACGTGATCGCGGCCGCGACCGAACCGCCGGAGCTGACCGACGAGCTGTCCGCGACGCTCGCGTGGCTGGCCGACAAACCGTTGCGGCACAACCAGAAGGTGCTGGTCAAGTCCGGCGCGAAGACCGTCCGGGCCGTGGTCACCGAGTTGCGCACACGCTTCGACGAACAGAAGCTCGCCACCCACGACGATCCGGAAACGCTGTCGCTCAACGAGATCGGCCAGGTGTCGCTGCGCACGGCGGAGCCACTCCCGGTCGACGGCTACACGAGCCGGGGCCGGACCGGCGCCTTCCTGGTGATCGACCCGGCCGACGGCACGACGCTCGCCGCTGGGCTGGTCGGGGCTCCGCTTCCCCTGCTGGACAGGAACTAGGAAGGAACCCGGTGCGCACTCGTCTTCTCGTCGCCACGGTCGCCGCGCTGTCGCTGCTCGCGGCGTGCACGCGTGCCGACCGCGGCGACGAGGCGGAGAGCGCACAGGACCAGGGCCCCGCGGCGGAACTGCGGCTCGGCTACCTCCCGAACCTCACCCACGCGCCCGCGCTGGTCGGCCTGGCGAAAGGGCTGTTCGAGAAGGAGCTCGGCGACACCAGGCTCGTCCAGCAGGAGTTCAACGCGGGTCCCACCGAGGTGGCCGCGCTGCTCGGCGGCTCGCTCGACATCGGCTTCGTCGGGACGGGCCCGGCCATCAACGCCTACGCCAAGTCCCACGGCGAGGCGGTGCGGCTGATCTCGGGTGTCACCTCCGGCGGTGCGCAGCTCGTGGTGCGGCCGGACATCACGAAGCCGGCGGACCTCGCCGGGAAGACCGTCGTCGCCCCGCAACTGGGCAACACGCAGGACGTCGCGCTGAAGAAGTGGCTGGCGGACAACGACCTCACCGACCGGGTCGACGTCGCCAACATGGAGAACGCGCGGACGCTGAGCGCGTTCCGGAACGACGACGTGCAGGCGGCCTGGCTGCCCGAACCGTGGTCCTCGCAGCTCGTGCTCGACGCGGGCGCGACGGTGCTGCTCGACGAGAAGGAGCTGTGGCCGGGCGGCCGGTTCCCCACCACCGTCGTGATCGTGCGGACCCAGTTCCTGTACGAGCACCCGGCCACCGTGCGCGCGTTCCTGCGCGGCCTGGTCGCGTCGATCGACTACGCAGGCGAGAACGAGGCCGACGCGCGGACCGCGGTCAACGCGCGGCTCGCGGCGCTGACCGGCAAGGCGCTGGCGCCCGAGGTGATCGAGCGGGCCTGGTCGAACAGCACGCTCACGTTCGACCCGATCGCGGGTGAGTTCTCCCGGCTCGCCCGGGACCAGGTGACCGCGGGCATCGTCGAGCGGGCACCCGAGGTGGCCGGTTTCGCTGACCTGACCGAACTGAACGCCGTGCTCAAGCAAGCAGGCAGGCCCGCGGTCGACGCGGGCGGCCTGGCCGAGAAGTAGGGAAGGCAACCAATGACCGCGACGCTCGACATCGGTGTGCAGACCGGCCACGCTGTGCGTCTTTCCGGCGTGGGCAAGACGTTCGGGCAGGGCAGGCGTGCGGTCACCGCCCTCGACGGGGTCGACCTGGAGGTCGCGCCCGGCGAGTTCGTGTGCCTGCTCGGCGCGTCCGGGTGCGGCAAGACGACCGTGCTGAACCTGGTGGCGGGGCTGGACGCGCCATCGACGGGTGCGATCGAGCTGAACGCGTCGCGGCCCGCGGTCATGTTCCAGGAGGCCGCGCTGATGCCGTGGCTCACCGCGGCCCGCAACGTCGAGCTGCCGCTGCGGCTCAACGGCGTCGGGCGTGCCGAACGCCGTGCCCGCGCCGGTGAGCTGCTGGAGCTGGTCCGCCTGTCCGGCGTCGGCGACAAGCGCCCGCACGAGCTGTCCGGCGGCATGCGCCAGCGCGTGGCACTCGCGCGGGCGCTGGCGTCCGCAGTGGACGGTGGCGCGAACTCGTTGCTGCTCATGGACGAACCGTTCTCCGCGCTCGACGCCATCACCCGCGACGTGCTGCAGTCGGAGCTGGTGCGGATCTGGCGCGCCACCGGCACCGCGGTCCTGTTCGTCACGCACGACGTGCGCGAGGCCGTGCGGCTCGGGCAGCGCGTGGTGCTGCTGTCGTCGCGGCCCGGCCGGGTCGTGCAGGAGTGGCACGTCGGCGACCTGTCCCCTGCCGCGCAGGCGACCGCCGTTGACGAGATCAACACCCGTCTGCACGAGGTGATCAGCACCCATGCGTGAGGGTCCCGTCGAGACCGTCGACGACGACACCGCGTCCGTCGGCGCCGGTCTCGACGCGCTCGACACCCCGAGTGCGGGTAACACCCGCGGCCGGACCCGCGGGATCCTGGGCCAGGTGCTGCCACCGGTCGTCGCGCTGGTGGCGATCCTCGCGATCTGGCAGGCGCTGTGGGCAGCCGCCTTCTGGCCCGAGTACCAACTGCCCGCGCCCGCGGCCGTGTGGACGCGGATCTGGGACAGCGTCGCCAGCGGCGACATCCTCGGGTTCCTGTGGATCTCGGTGCACCGCGCCGTGCTCGGCTTCCTGGTCGCGGTCGTCGCCGCCGTCCCGCTCGGGCTGCTGATCGCGAACTTCACGCTGGTACGGCGCGGGATCGGGCCGATCGTGTCGGGTCTGCAGAGCCTCCCGTCGGTGGCGTGGGTGCCCGCCGCGGTGCTGTGGTTCGGGCTGACCGACGCGTCGATCTACTTCGTGGTGCTGCTCGGCGCGGTCCCGTCGATCGCGAACGGGCTCGTGTCCGGCATGGACCAGATCCCGCCGATCCTCCCCCGCGTCGGCAAGGTGCTGGGCGCGGGCAGGCTGGCGTCCGCGCGGCACATCCTGCTGCCCGCGGCGCTGCCGGGTTTCCTCGGTGGTCTCAAGCAGGGGTGGGCGTTCTCGTGGCGGTCGCTGATGGCCGCGGAGCTGATCGCGACGTCCCCGCAGCTCGGGGTCGGGCTCGGGCAGTTCCTGCACAACGGGATGTCGCTGTCGGACATGTCGATGGTGATGGCCGCGATCATCCTCATTCTCTTCGTGGGCATCGGCATCGAACTGCTGGTGTTCCGTCCGCTGGAGCGGGCCGTGTTGCGTGCCCGCGGACTGAACGGATCGCTGTAGATGGCCGTGTCGGACTGTTCGCTCCGCTCCTCCGCTCAGCCGCCGTCGTCCCTCCTGCGCGCGCGGACCGCACTGGTCACTCCAGACGGCGCCCGCTCGATCGCCGCTGCTCACGCACCGCTCGTCGCCGTCGCGCACGGCAGCCGCGACCCGCGTTCCGCCGCGTCGATCGCGGCGCTGCTGGACGTCCTGCGTGCCGCCGAGCCGGGGCTGGACGTCCGCGCCGCGTTCCTCGACCTGTCCGCGCCCCGGCTGCCCGACGTCCTGTCGGGCATCGCGGCGCAGGGGCACCGGGAGGCGGTGGTCGTGCCGCTGCTGCTCGGGTCGGCGTTCCACGCGCGAGTCGACCTGCCCACGCTGGTCGGACAGGCGCACGCCCGGTTCCCGCGCCTGTCCGTCTCGGTGTCGGACGTGCTCGGCCCGGACGAGCGGCTCGCCGAGGTGGCGCTGCGCCGGGTGGTGGCCGCCGGTGCGCGGTTGGACGACCCGTCGCTCGGGATCGTGCTGGCGGGCGCCGGTTCCTCGCACGCCCCAGCCAACGACGCGGTGGCCGCGGTGGCGGCGTCGTGGGCGCGGCGGTTCCCGGTCGCGGGGGTGCGGGCGGCGTTCGCGTCGACGGCCGACCCGGACGTGCCGGCCGCGGTGGCGGCGCTGCGCGCGTCGGGTGCGCGGCGGATCGCGGTCGCGTCGTGGTTCCTGGCCCCCGGCAGGCTGCCCGACCGGGTCGCGGCGCTGGCCGGGGACGCGGCGGTGGCCGAGCCGCTGGGTGACGCGCCGGAGCTCGCGTCGCTGATCGTGGACCGCTACTTCGACGTCGCGGCGGTCACCGCTGCTTGACCTGGGGTTACTCCGCCCAGTCCGACCCGGTTCGACCATTGGGTGGCGCGCGATCCGCAGTCGCGTGTGCACATTCGGTAACCGTGAAGGGTTGACGTGATCGCTACCCGGCAGTAGACAAGGAAGTGCCCAGGGCATCACCGGTACCGGAAACACTTACCCTGCAACGTTTCCCGAGGTGAGGACAATGAGGTTCACCCTGCTCAGGACCGGCGTGGCCGTCGCGGCGGCGGTCGCGGCGTCCGTGGTGCTCGCACCGACCGCGTCGGCGGCCACCGACATCGTCTTCGACTGCGAGGCAGACACCCCGCTCGGCGCGGAGAACTTGACACTGAACCAGACGGTCGACGCCACAGCCCCCGCGTCGGTCGCCCCCGGCGGCGCCCTCGACATCGTGGTCGACCCGGCACCGAACCAGGTCCCGTCCGAGGCGGCGGGCTACACGGTCAAGAACGTCCACACGTTCACACTGAAGGTCCCGGTCCCGGCCAACGCGACGCTGACCGGCGTGGACCTGACGGGTGGCTCCGGCCTCGGCAGCGACCCGACGTGGACGGAGTCCGGCGGTGTGGTCACCGTGACCTTCACGGGCCCGATCGCGGGCGGCGCCACGTTCGAGTTGCCGACCATCACAGCGCACCTGACGGCGGGGGCTTCAGGTGCCATCGAGTCGACCCTGTACGGCACCGGCTACGACAACCCCGGCCTGACGTTCACCGCGGTCGTCGGCACGTTCATCGGCAACATCTCGGCGCCGACGTCGTGCTTCCCCAACCCCAACCCGGTACTCACGTCTACCACCATCGGCTGACCGGGCGCGGATGAGAAAGACGGTCCCCTGCAACGGCGCAGGGGACCGTTCTCGTCGCAGACTTCGCAGGTGAGCCGGGCGGGCACCCCGGGCGAGTACGAGTACATCCAGATCAGGTACACAGCGGACCGTTGAGGGACAGGGTTTCCGCCACTGTCCCGAACGGCACCATGAGGACGTTCAGCCGGTTCCACCGATAAACCAGGGCTCGGTTTCCGGTGGATTTGGGCGCCTGGTGCCTGGGTCGTGTCCTGAAAGGCACCACGCACCGCATGCCGGAACAACGCGCAAGATCATCGGCGAATCCAGGTTGAACGTCCCGGCACGACATCAGCCATGCCCTTCTGGATCGTCGCCCAAGCATCGCCCACACCGGATCCCGGCTGATCTTCCGGGGAGATCAACTTACGTTGTCCTTTTTTTGTCAACTATTTCCGGACACCTTTCACCTATGCTCGGACCGCACCAACATCCGGGTCGAAGGGGCGGCGGCACGCGGTGTCCGACTACGAATTCGATGTCTTCATCAGTTATCGCCGCGAGGGCAATCCCTACAAATGGGTACGTAACCACTTCCACCCGCGTTTGACGGACCACCTGGCCGACCATCTCCGCGACGAACCGAGGGTGTTCCTCGACGAGGGCATGGAGATCGGCAGCGTCTGGCCGGACCGGCTCGAGGAAGCACTGAACCGCACCAGGATTCTCGTGCCGGTGTTCTCCCCGCAGTACTTCCGGTCGCGGTGGTGCCTCGCGGAATGGCACAGCATGGCCGAGCGGGAGAAGATGCTCGGCCGGTCCGGACTGATCTACCCGGTGTTGTTCTCCGACTCCGACAACTTCCCCAGCTTCGCCCAGGAAAGATCGTGGCGGGACCTGAAGAAGTGGAACCACCCCGATCCGGTGTTCCAGCAGACCGTGCGGTGGATCGATTTCCTGCAGGAGATCGAGGACGTCGCCATCGAACTGGCTCAGCGGCTTGAGAAGGTGCCCCCGTGGGAACCGGGCTGGCCCGTGCAACGACCGGACCCACCGATGCCCGGCATGACGCCGGTGCCGAGGTTCTGACATGGCGGGCACGGTCGTCACCTTCTACTCGTTCAAGGGCGGTGTCGGGCGCAGCTTCGCGCTGAGCAACGTCGCGATCCTGCTGGCGCGATGGGGTTACCGCGTCCTCACCGTCGACTGGGACCTGGAGGCGCCGGGCCTGCCCGCGTACTTCAAGCCACTGCTGGCGTCCCCGCCCACCACCGGCATCATCGACCTCGTCGACGACTTCGCCACGGGCGCGCAGAAACCGTCGGCCGCCTACATCACCGAACTGGTGCTCGACGAGCCGGGCGTGGTGCACCTGCTCGCCGCGGGCGGTCAGCAGGACGAGGACTACGCGCGGCGCGTGCAGAGCATCGACTGGGCCGCCCTGTACAACCAGGGTTTCGCCGACGCACTCGAGCTGTGCCGGGCGGACTGGACCGAGACCTACGACTTCGTACTGATCGACAGCAGAACGGGTTTCGCCGACATCGCGAGCATCTGCACCGCGCACCTGCCCGACCACCTGGTGGTGCTGTTCACCGCGAACGACCAGAGCGTCACCGGCGCGGTCGACGTGGTGCGCCGCGCCGACCGCGCCCGCGACCGAATGCCCTACGACCGACCGCAACTGACCGCACTGCCGGTGCTGTCCAGGTTCGACGACCGCGTCGAGTACGAGCGGGCGGACTCCTGGCACAAGAAGTGCGCCGAGCTGACCACGCCCTTGTTCCAGAACTGGCTGGTGCGGAACGTGCAGCCGTCGCTCATGTTGCGACACCTCACTCTGCCGTATGTGTCGTACTGGAGCTTCGGCGAGCAGCTCCCGGTGCTCGCCGAGCGGGTGCCGTCGGCGAGTCAGATCGCGTACGCACTGGAGACGATCGCGGCGGTGGTGGCGCATCGGCTGGACCGCAGCGACCTGCTGGCGGACAACCGGGACGCGTTCGTGGCCGCCGCGCAGGGCCAGACCCGCGACTTCCCCGTCGACCTCCTGGTGAGCACGCCGCGCTCGACGCACGAGCAGGCGGCGGCACTCGTCCACGAGTTGCGCGCGATGGGGGTGAAGGCGGAGAGCTCGTTGTCCGGTGACGTGGACTTCCTGGCCCACGCACAGGATTCCGCGCGCCACCTGTGCCTGGTCATCGACGGGCAGGTGAGCCGATGGCAGACCGCGGAGGCCGAGTGGTTCCTGCGCAGGACCCTCGCCGCCGACGCCGACCGCCGCCTGTTCCCGGTGCTGACGTCGGCCACGAACCCCGTGCTGCTGCCGGGTTTCCTGCGCAATCTGCGGCACCTGGAACTGAGCCCCCGCCACGGCACCCGGGCGGTGGCGGCGAAGCTGCACTCGGAACTGGCAGGAAGCGACGCGGTTGCGCCGGTGAGCACCAGCCAGGTGTACGCGGACGCCGCGGCAACCCTCGAACAGACCAGAACGACGCTGCTCCCCTACACGGGCTGGCACGCGGTCGAACGCATCGTGCGCGCCATGGAGAACGCCACCCGCGACGGCAACGCCGACCGGATGCGCGACCTGATCGCCGAACTGGAGATCGCCATCGCCCGCCGCTCCGACAACGGCCGCGTCGCGATCCCCGGCAACGTCGCGGACCTGGCCACAACCGTGCTCAGCAGACTCGGTTGGCGAATAAGGAAATGAGTACCAGATGAACGATCGGCTCACCAGTCAGGACATTTCCGCGTTGTTCACCCTCATGGCGGTGGCCCGCGAGATCGACAACACGGAACTGGAGAAGGTCACCGGCATCCGCATCACCGGCGACGTCCGCAAGCGCCTCAACGGTCTCGGTCTCGTCGACAGCACCCGCACGGGCAACAAGCCGTACGTCCACGATCTCACCGACAAGGGCTGGGTCCGCTGCCGCTACGAACTCAAGGCACAACGCCCGTCGCGGCCGGGCTACTACGGCTACGCGTTCTTCGCGGTGCTCAACGGTCTCGACCGGTACCTGGGCCGGGAGCGCCGGGAACTCGCCGACGTGTTCCAGCCGGAGGCCGGCGACGACGCGGAAGGCCTCGAGACGCAGATCCGGCTCGCCTACCGCAAGCTCGCGCCCCGGCCAGGCGAACCAGTACACCTGGCCAGACTGCGCCCGTTGCTGAACGGTGCGGCGAAGGACGACGTGGACGCTGTGCTGAAGACGCTGGGCCGCCAGCAGGTCGTGACGCTCACGCCCAACCCCAATGGCAAGGACGTCACAGCCGAGGACCGGGACGCGGCGGTGCGGATCGGCGGTGACGAGAACCACATGATCGCGATCGAGGAGTCATGACCCAGGACGCGAGAGAGGCTCTCGCATCACTCAGGTTCAACTGGGCGGAAACCCCCGACGACGTCTGGAGTACCTCCCCCTACCACGTCGACGGCATCCACCAGGAGGCAGAACAGGCGGTCCGCGCAGGCATCAAGGACGCGGTCGGCAGCAACGGCCCCAGTCCCATCGGGATCGTGCTGCGGGGCCAGAAGGGCGTCGGCAAGACCCACCTCCTCGGCTGGGTCCGTCGCGAGGTGCAGGGCCAGGGCGGGTACTTCTTCCTGGTGGCACTCAGCACGGGCACAGTGTTCTGGTCCGACGTCGTGCAGCACGTCCTGTCCGGTCTCATGAAGACGGACGACGACGGCGAACGCCAGCTGACGCGATTCCTGCGCAGCCTCTGCTCATTGACCGGCACGCCGGACTCCGTGGCGAACGCGATCGTCGGCGACACCAGCGTTTCCGCCGACGACCTCGACGCCTTCGTCACCGATCTGTTCCGCCTGGACCGCGCGGTCGGCAAGAAGTGCGCGGACACCGCGCGGGCGCTGGTGCTGTACGCGTCGTCGGACATGAAGAAGTCCGAGATCGGTGAGGACTACTTCGACGGGTTCGACGAGCCGGAGCGAGAGGCGCGGGACAAGTGGGGCATCCGCCCCACGCTCAAGCCCGTGCACGAGATCGCACAAGAGATCTTCCAGCTACTGGCACTCACCGGGGCGAGCGTTATCGCCGTCGACCAGCTCGACACCCTCGTGGCCCGGGCGACCGACAAACCGCTCCAGTCAGACGACGACCCGAAGCTCGCGGGCGAGCTGTCGCTGATCGCGGACGGTTTGATGCAGCTGCGGGAACGCACCCGGCGCACGCTCTCGCTCGTGGCCTGCCTACCGTACTCGTGGCACCTGCTCAGCGAGAAGGCCGTCGACTCGGTGTCCGACCGGTTCCGCACCACCAAGCACCTCGACCGGATCATCGACCCCGAGCGTGGCCGTGAGTTCGTGCGGAAGTGGCTGGGCGTGCCGTACGCGAAGATCGGGTTCACGCCCCCGCACCCGACGTGGCCAGTGTCGCCCACCGCGTTCGAGACGTGGGACACCTACCGGGCGCGGGAGCTGCTCAAGCGCATCGACGCGCACGTCGAGTCCTGCCTGCGTGGCGAAATCCACGAGCTGAAGTCGTTCGACGCCGAGGTCGAGGTGTTGCCCACGCAGCCGACCGGTCCGGAACCGGCGTACTTCGCCGAGCTGGACAAGAGGTTCGCCCAGCTGCGGGCCGAGGTCGACGTGTCGACGCCGCTCGACGAGCACACCGAGGACCGGGTGATGCCCGCGTACCTGTCGGCGGCGCTGCGGTCGTGGATCACCGAGGTCGGCAACGACGACATGGTGTGGAAGGCCGAACCGCCACCGGAGGGGAAGTCTGTGGTGCACGCGGCGATCCGCCGCACCCTCGACGAGGAGTACGACATCGAGGAGCACTGGGCCTTCCGCGCCATCGCCGCGAGGCACCATCTCTCCGCGCTGCACCGGATCCGCAACGCACGTTCGGCGGCCGGGGTGCGCGCGACGGCCGACAACCGCCACCTCGTCCTGATCCGCAACAAGCCATGGTCGCCAGGTACCAAGACACAGCAGGAGCTGGCCGAGTTCCAAGCGAAGGGCGGCAAGGACGTCCGGATCAGCGAGGACGACCTCCGCACATTCGGCGCGCTGACCGAGATGCTCACCACCCAGAGCTACGACCTGCGCGAATGGCTGGTGTCCCGCAAACCGGCGAGCAGTTCGACCCTCCTGGCCGACCTCCTCCCGACCACCCCACCCGAACGCCGCTTCCCGTGGCCGGCCGCCGACCCCGACACCCGCGAGTCCAACCCGCACGACCCGCATGTCCAACCGGCACAGCCCACGAGTTCGACCGGGACCAACGGCAGCAGTCACACCAACGGACGCCACGCCGTCCAGACGCTGCCACAGCCGCCCGAATCGCCGCCCCTCACGGTCCAGGCGGCCACCACACTCCATACCGGCACCCAGCGCCCCGCCACACCCACATCCCAGGCGCTCCCACCCTCCGCCACCACGATCACGCTCGGCGTGGACCAGTCCGTCTCGATCGAGCTGGAGTCGTTGCGCAAGCACGCCGTGGTGTTCGCCGGGTCGGGGTCCGGCAAGACCGTGCTCATCCGGCGCATCGTCGAGGAGTGCGCACTGCGTGGCGTCTCCGCGATCGTGCTCGACCCCAACAACGACCTCGCCCGGCTCGGGGACCCGTGGCCGTCGCCACCGGCGGACTGGGCGGCCGGGGACGCCGAGGCGGCAGGCGACTACCTCGACAACACCGACGTCGTGGTCTGGACGCCCGGCAGGGCGAGCGGGCGGCCGCTCAGCTTCCACCCGCTGCCCGACTTCGCCGGTGTGCTCGACGACGAGGACGAGTTCACCGCCGCGGTCGAGGTGGCCGTCGCCGCGCTGGCGCCGCACGCGAAGGTCACCGGCGCAGCCAACAAGGCGGTCCGCGGCAAGGCGGTGCTGCGCGAAGCACTCACCCACTACGCCCGCAAGGGCTCGCGCGGCATGCTCGGTTTCATCGACCTGCTCACCGACCTGCCAGACGGGGTGAGCCGTCTCGGCAGCGGGCACCCGATCGCCGCCGACCTCGCCGAGAACCTCAAGGCCGCGATGGTCAACGACCCGCTCTTCGCGGGTGCCGGTGAGCCCGCGGACCCGGCCGTGCTGTTCACCCCGGCACCCGGCAAGCGCGCCCGCGTTTCGGTGATCAGCTTCATCGGGCTGCCCGCCGACGAGCAGAAGCAGGCGTTTGTCAACCAGCTGCAGATGGAGATCTTCGCGTGGATCAAACGAAACCCGGCGGGTGACCGGCCGCTCGGCGGGCTGCTCGTGATGGACGAGGCCCAGACGCTGGCCCCGTCCGGCGGGGTCACCGCCAGCACGCGCAGCACGATCGTCCTCGCGTCGCAGGCACGCAAGTACGGGCTCGGGCTCCTGTTCGCCACGCAGGCGCCGAAGGGCCTGCACAACCAGATCACCGGCAACGCGACAACGCAGTTCTTCGGCCGCCTGAACAGCCCGGCGCAGATCGCCGCCGCGAACGAGATGGCCAGGGCGAAGGGCACCACGCTCGACGACATCTCGGGGCTGAACCGCGGCCAGTTCTACGTCACCGGCGACACGTTCGCGTTCCGCCGCATGCGGTCACCGCTGTGCCTGACCCACCACCCGGCGAGCCCGCTGCGCATCGAGGAGGTGCTGGAACGAGCCAGGAACAGTCAGCCGTGATTGGTTAGTCTCTGGCCATGGCTGACGAGCTGGTGCACTACGCGGTCGACAAGGGCGTTGCCAGGATCACCCTGGACTCGCCGCACAACCGGAACGCCCTGTCCGCGCAGTTGCGGCGCGAGTTGCGGGACCACCTGGCCGCGGCGGCGGGCGACGACGCCGTCCGGGTGGTTCTGCTCGACCACACCGGGCCGGTGTTCTGCGCGGGGATGGACCTCAAGGAGGCCGGGGACCCGAGCTCCAGCACCGCAGGGGTGAACGAGTTCCCCGAGATCCTCACACAGATCTGGACCAGTGCGAAGCCCGTCGTCGCGAAGCTGGCCGGGCCCGCGCGGGCCGGGGGCGTCGGGATCGTGGCCGCGGCCGACATCGCGGTGGCGCTCGACTCCGCCACGTTCGCGTTCACCGAGGTCAGGCTGGGTCTGGTGCCCGCGGTCATCTCCGTGACCGTGCTGCCCCGGCTGGTGCCGCGGGCCGCGCACGAGCTGTTCCTCACCGGGGAGAAGTTCGACGCGGCGCGGGCCGTCGAGATCGGGTTGCTCAACTCCTCGGTGCCCGCCGACGCGCTGGACGCCGAGGTCGACCGGTACACCGGCATGCTCGCCCTCGGTGGGCCCACCGCGCTCGCCGCGACCAAGACGATGCTGCGGCGTGCCCGTGCCGCCGACATGGCCGACGACTTCGCCGAGATGCTGACGCTGTCCGCCGGGTTCTTCGCGGGTGCGGAGGGGCAGGAGGGCATCCGGGCGTTCGCCGAGAAGCGGCCCGCGAAGTGGGTCCCTAACGGGTGATGTCGACCCGCACGAACGACTCGTAGTGATCGGCCGTGTAGTAGACCTCGTCCGCGTCGCCGGTCACCAGTCGGCGCGCCCCCCGGTCGTCGCTGCCGGGGGTCTCGACCGTGTACTCGTGGTAGTAGCCGCGGTCCTGGTCCGGCAACAGGCCCTCGCGGTTGCCGAAGACCTTGCCGTCGTCCTCGGGGTACGGGAACGGGCCGCCCTCCTCGATCAGCCGCCACGTGTCCCCGGCCTCCGGCGGCAGCTCGGTCAGCGCGCGTTCCGGCACACCGGACACGGGCGGCGGCTGCTGCTCGCCGGTCAGCTGGGACTGCGTGAACCAGCCCGCGAGCACCAGTACGACCAGCCCGACCAGCGCGATCGTGATGCGTCTTGATGACCCCACGGGTCTCACCCTATGGAGTCACCGCGAGGACGAGTCGACCAGATCCGTGCTGTGCTCGCCGTCGGGCTCGGTGCCGATCGGCTCCTCGTCCCCGGGCGCGGGGCCGAACCAGGTGGACGCGTGGTCCACGACGCGGTCGATCGCCCAGGCCACGACCACGCAGAACGGACCGAGCAGCACCATCACGAGAGCGAACTGGAACGGGAACGCGAGGCCGGACACCCACAGCTCCACACCGTTCCACCACTCCGCCACCATGACCACGAGAGTAGACCTGCACCACTTCACCGGGCCGCCGGATGCCCCGACCGGTTAACGTTGGCGACCATGTTCGCCGTATACGCAGCAGAACCGAACCCGGAGAACCCGCTCGACGCGTTGCGGGTCGGCGAGCGACCGGAACCCGAGGTCCCCGACGGCTGGGTGACCGTCTCGGTGCGCGCGGGCAGCCTCAACATGCACGACCTGTGGACGTTGCGGGGCGTTGGCATCAAGCCCGACCGGTTCCCGATGATCCTCGGCTGCGACGGCGCCGGCGTCCTCGACGACGGGACCGAGGTCGTCATCCACAGCGTGATCGGCGACACATCCCACGGGGACGAGACGTTCGACCCGAAGCGCAGCCTGCTCACCGAGCGGTACCAGGGCACGTTCGCGGACAAGGTCGTCGTGCCGGCACGCAACGTCCTGCCCAAGCCCGCGTCGCTGTCGTTCGCCGAGGCCGCGTGCATGGGCACGGCGTGGCTGACCGCGTACCGGATGATCTTCACCCGGTCCGGCATGCGACCCGGCCAGACCATGCTCGTGCAGGGCGCGTCCGGCGGCGTGTCGACCGCGCTGGTCACGCTGGGCAAGGCCGCGGGCATGCGGGTGTGGGTGACCGGCCGGACCGAGGAGAAGCGCGCGCTCGCGATGTCGCTCGGCGCCGACGCGGCGTTCGAGTCCGGCGCGCGGCTGCCCGAGCGGGCGGACGCCGTGTTCGAAACGGTCGGCAAGGCCACCTGGGCGCACACGATGAAGTCGGTGAAGCCCGGTGGCGCGGTCGTCGTATCCGGCTCCACCAGCGGGCCCGACCCGAGTGCCGACCTTCAGCGGCTGTTCTTCATGCAGATCCGCGTGGTTGGCTCGACCATGGGTAACAAGGAAGAACTCGCCGACCTGCTGGCGTTCTGCGACCTGAAGGGGCTGCGGCCGGCGATCGGCACCGAACTGCCCATGACCGACGCGAAGGACGGGTTCGAGCAGATGCTGGCCGGAGAAACCGCGGGCAAGATCGTCTTCACCCGATGAAGCGCACATTCACCCTCGACGACGCCATCCAGGTCGCACGCCGTGCGCACGAAGGCCAGCTCGACAAGTCGGGCAGGCCCTACATCGCGCACCCGCTGCGGGTGATGGGGGCGCTGCGCGACGAGCAGGAGCGGATGGCGGCGGTGCTGCACGACGTCGTCGAGGACACCACGGTGTCCCTCGACGACCTGCACGCGGCGGGCTGCCCGAAGCCGGTGCTGGAGGCGCTCGACGCGATCAGCAAGCGCCAGGACGAGGACCAGCAGACGTACCTGGCGCGGGTCGCGGCCAACCCGATCGCGCTGGCGGTGAAGCGGGCCGACATCGCGGACAACATGTCCCCGGACCGCATGTCCCGCCTCGACAAGGCGACGCAGGAACGGCTGCTCGCCAAGTACACCTCAGCGCTGCGCCAGCTGGGCGCCTAACGACTTCGGGGCGATGGTGCGGTAGGCGTCCTCGACGACCTCACCGACCTCGTCCCAGTCGACCGGCACGTCGAGGTACACCCCGAGCCACCCCCGGTGCCCGACGTACGGTGGCCGGAAGTACCGCGTGTCGTCGACCAGCTCCTCCTGTGCCCCTGGCGGCGCGGCGCACCAGAACCCGACCCGGTCGTCATGGTGCCGGTCGGAGAACATCACGAACATCCGCCTGCGCACGAACCAGGCAGGCTCACCGTGGCTGACCTTCTCGGTCACCTCCGGCAACGCCGTGCACAACGCCCGCACCCGCGCGATCACATCATCCATGCCCCCGACGGTAACCCGCCCGTCTTGGACGAAAGTGACCTACGAGGCGAGCGTGCCGAGCAACTCCCTCGGCACGATCCGCACCGGGAACGGCCGCTCCACCGACAGAACGTCACTGTCCTTCACCTCGGCGGCCTGCTCGTAGCGGCCGTCGACCAGCTCGAACACGACAATGCTCGGCGCCTGCGGATCCACCACCCAGTAAGACGGCACGCCCATCCGCTCGTAGGCCGCCTTCTTGTTGTTCAGGTCGTTGATCACACTGCTCGGCAACAACACCTCGACCGCCAGTACCGGCGCTGCCGACAGCAGCTTCTCGGTGAGGTCCTCCTCACGAGCCACCAACACATCCGGCTGCAGCTCAGTCGTCGAAGTCATCCGAACGGCAAACGGCGCCGGAAACACATGCAGCCCATTCGGGCAAACGGCGTTGAGCGCGACAGCGAGCTGAAACAAGATCTTCTGATGGCGTGTACCAGGTGCCGGGCTCACGACCAGCATCCCGTCGATGAGCTCGTAGCGGTTCCCGTCATCGGGCATGGCCTCCAGGTCGTCCACGGTGAATGGGCGACCCTGCGG
This sequence comes from Actinophytocola glycyrrhizae, assembly GCF_042653545.1. Taxonomy (NCBI): domain Bacteria; kingdom Bacillati; phylum Actinomycetota; class Actinomycetes; order Pseudonocardiales; family Pseudonocardiaceae; genus Actinophytocola; species Actinophytocola glycyrrhizae. The sequence goes on along the minus strand of NZ_JBHSIS010000022.1, from coordinate 405,436 downwards.
AATGCCAGCTGAGCGCGTCGCGGTCATGACACTCATGGTGCCCCCCCCTTTCTCGTCGGCGCCAAGTAGAGCACAGAGCACCGAAAGAATCACGAAGGGTGACGACCGAGCAGGTCCGTCAGCACGATGCGGACCGGGAACGGGTCCTCGGTCTCGTAGGGTTCCTCCGCGACGACCTCGGCGGCCAGCTCGTAGCACTCGGCCACCAGCTCGTACACCAGCAGCGAGGGACGGGCCGGGTCGAGAACCCAGTAGTGCGGCACGCCCATGCGCTCGTAGGCGGCCTTCTTGTTGTTGAGGTCGTTGATGGCGCTGCTCGCGTCGGCGACCTCGACGACCAGCTCCGGCGCGTCGAGCACGACCTCGCCGTCGATGTCGGAGTCCCACGCGACCTGCACGTCCGGGCGCAGCTCGGTGTCGGGCGCCGGGCGGACCACGTACGGCGGCCACAGCACGGCGAACTCGTCCGGGCAGGTGTCGTCGAGCAACTCGCCGAGGCGCAGCAGTGCCCGCTGGTGCCGTCGGCCGGGCGGTGGGCTGACGAACAGCACACCGTCGATCAGCTCGTAGGTGTTGCCGTCGTCCGGCATGAACTCGAGATCGTCCACCGTGAACGGCCGCCCCATGCCGCTCATGGTGCACTGCCCGTGTGCACAACACCATCCTCAGCGCGGCGGGCGCACTGATCCGTGACGAACAGGGCCGGATCCTGCTGCTCGAGCCGACGTACAAGGACCACTGGGAGATCCCCGGCGGCATCATCGAGCTCGGCGAAACCCCGTCGCAGGGCTGTGCGCGCGAGCTCACCGAAGAACTGGGCCTGGTCCGCGAACCCGGCCCGCTGCTGGTCGTCGACTGGGCCCCGCACCCAAAGCTGGGCGACCGGGTGCTGTTCGTGTTCGACGGCGGCACGCTCACCGAGAGTGAGATCGCGGCGATCCACCTCCAGGCCGAGGAACTGCGGTCGTACGCGTTCCTCCCGCCGGACGAGGCCTTCGACCGGCTGATTCCCCGGCTGGAGCGGCGCATGCGGGCGGCCGTGCGCGCACAGGAGACCGGGCGGACCGGGTACCTGGAGCACGGAGTCGCACACAGCGGGTAGTCCTACTCATTTCGGGTGGCCGCCGAATCCGAACGCGGACGAGCGACGTCCGAGGAGCCATGCAGGAGCTGATCCACCGGGCCACCCGCGGCGACGAGCAAGCCTGGCACGAACTCGTGAACCGGCACGCGGCCGTCATCTGGTCGGTGACACGGGCCCATCGGCTACGGGGCGCCGACGCCGCCGACGCGTCACAGAACACGTGGGCGGCGCTGGCCGAACACCTGCCGAGGCTGCGCGACCCCGACCGCCTCGCAGGCTGGCTCGCGACCACGGCCCGGCGCGAGTGCCTGCGCATCCTGCTGCAGGGACGGCGCGAGATCCCACTCGACGAGATCGAGGTCGAGACGTGGGAGGAACCGGCGGTGTTCCGCACGGTGCGGGACAAGCTGTTGTGGGAGGCGTTCGCGACGCTCCCCGCACGGTGCAGGCAGCTGCTCGGGCTGCTGGCGCACGCACCGGAGATGACGTACGTGCAGCTCAGCCGGGCGCTGGGGATCAAGGTCAACAGCATCGGCCAGACGAGGGGCCGCTGCCTGGACGTGCTGCGCCGCAGGCTGACGATCATGGGCGGAGGCCCCGAATGAAGTACAGCCGTACCGATCTGCGCCTGCTGGCCGCACTGGCGTCGTTGCTGCGGCGGGTGGACCCGGTGCCGCCGGAGGTCATGGCCGACGCGGTGGCGGCGGGCCTGCACCTGACCAGCAACCGCGAACCCCGCCTGACGACGTGGCAACTGGACGTGGCATGGCTGATACCGGAGAGCCCGGTGTAGCGACCACCGCCCATGGCCCTGAAAGACGCTTTCGGGACACTCGCTGTCCCAAAAGCGTCTTTCAGGGCACGCACCCGCGCATCGGCCGGGAGCTACTACTTCTTCTTCTTGTCCGTGGGCTCGTCGGTGGAGAGGGCGGCGACGAAGGCTTCCTGGGGGACCTCGACGCGGCCCACCATCTTCATGCGCTTCTTGCCTTCCTTCTGCTTCTCCAGCAGCTTGCGCTTACGGGTGATGTCACCGCCGTAGCACTTGGCCAGCACGTCCTTGCGCATCGCGCGCACGGTCTCCCGTGCGATGACCCGCGCCCCGATGGCCGCCTGGATCGGGACCTCGAACTGTTGCCGCGGAATGAGTTCCCGCAGCTTCGAGGCCATCTTCGTGCCGTAGCCGTACGCGGCCTCGCGGTGGCAGATCGCCGAGAACGCGTCCACCGGCTCGCCTTGCAGGAGGATGTCGACCTTCACCAGGTCGGCCCGCTGCTCGCCCGCCGGCTCGTAGTCCAGCGACGCGTAGCCGCGGGTGCGGGACTTCAGCGTGTCGAAGAAGTCGAAGATGATCTCGCCGAGCGGCATGGTGTAGCGCAGCTCGACGCGGTCGCTCGACAGATAGTCCATGCCGCCGAGCTGGCCGCGCCTCGACTGGCACAGCTCCATGATCGCGCCGATGTAGTCGCTCGGGGCGATGATCGAGGTCTTCACCACCGGCTCGTACACCTCGGCGATCTTGCCCTCCGGCCAGTCCGACGGGTTGGTCACCGTCCCGTCGGTGCCGTCGTCCAGGACCACCCGGTACACCACGTTGGGTGCGGTCGAGATCAGGTCGATGCCCGCCTCGCGTTCGAGGCGCTCCCGCACGATCTCCAGGTGCAGCAGTCCGAGGAAGCCGCAGCGGAAGCCGAACCCGAGCGCGGCGGACGTCTCCGGCTCGTAGGTCAGCGCCGCGTCGTTGAGCCGCAGCTTGTCCAGCGACTCACGCAGGTCCGCGTAGTCGGAGCCGTCGACCGGGTACAGCCCCGAGTAGACCATCGGCCTCGGCTCGCGGTAGCCGGCGAGTGGCTGCGCCGCGCCGCGCCGCTCGCTCGTCACGGTGTCGCCGACCTTGGACTGGCGCACGTCCTTCACGCCCGTGATCAGGTAGCCGACCTCACCGACGCCGAGCCCGGCGCTGGGCTTGGGCTCCGGGGAGATGATGCCGACCTCGAGCAGTTCGTGCGTCGCGCCGGTCGACATCATCTTGATGCGCTGGCGGGGGGTGATCTTGCCGTCCACCACCCTGATGTAGGTGACGACGCCGCGGTAGGTGTCGTACACCGAGTCGAAGATCATCGCGCGGGGCGGCGCCTCGTCGACGCCCTGCGGCGCGGGCACCAGCCGGACGATCTCGTTCAGCAGCTCCCGCACCCCGAGACCGGTCTTCGCCGAGACGCGCATCACGTCCGATGGCTCGCAGCCGACGATGTGCGCCAGCTCCTCGGAGTACTTCTCCGGGTCCGCGGCGGGCAGGTCGATCTTGTTGAGGACGGGGATGATCGTGAGGTCGTTCTCCATCGCGAGGTAGAGGTTCGCGAGGGTCTGCGCCTCGATCCCCTGCGCGGCGTCGACCAGCAGGACCGCGCCCTCGCACGCCTCTAGCGCACGCGACACCTCGTAGGTGAAGTCGACGTGGCCCGGTGTGTCGATCATGTGCAGCACGTGGTCCTGACCACCGACCTCCCACGGCAGGCGCACGTTCTGCGCCTTGATCGTGATGCCGCGTTCGCGCTCGATGTCCATGCGGTCCAGGTACTGGGCCCGCATCGCGCGCTCCTCGACCACGCCGGTGAACTGCAGCATCCGGTCGGCAAGGGTCGACTTGCCGTGGTCGATGTGCGCGATGATGCAGAAGTTTCTGATCTGCTCGGGGTTCGTGAACGTCGTGTCGGCGAAAGTGGTCACTCAGGTTCCTCGCGGTGTCTACGGATACGACACATCGTCCCATGTGCCCCGGAACCGCCTGCGTCCTCGTTCGGCGAACCAGGTCGAACTGTAGTGCCATCGTAGGTCAACGCCGTGCCCGGCGACCGGGAGCTGCCCGCGGCGACCGGCTGGTTCAGCGCACCGGCAGCACCAGCGGGGCACCGGAGCGCGGGTGGGCGATCACCTCGACCTCGCGGTGGTAGACCTCGGTCAGCAGCTCGCCCGTGAGCACCTCGCCCGGCGGGCCGCACGCACGCAGCCGCCCGTCGGCGACAACGGCGACCCGGTCGGCGTGGGCCGCGGCGAGGTTCAGGTCGTGCAGCACGGCCAGCACCCCGCACCCGTCGGCGGCGCGGGCGGCGGCCACGGACAGCACGAGGTCCTGGTGCCGCAGGTCCAGCGCCGCGGTCGGTTCGTCGAGCAGCAGCACGGGGGTGCGCTGCGCCAGCACGCGCGCGAGCGCGACCCGTGCCCGCTCGCCACCGGACAGCGTCCCGAACGTGCGGGAGGCGAACTCGGTCACCTCGGTCACGGCCATGGCCTCGGCGACGGCCCGCTCGTCCTGCCCCGCCGACGACGTGCGGGCCCACGGCGCCCGGCCCATCGCCACCACCTGCGCGACGGTGAACGGGAACGCGACCGCCGTGTGCTGGGGCAGCACGGACCGCCGCAGCGCCAGCTCTCCCGGCCGCCACCGCCCGGCGGGCCGCCCGTCGACCACGACCGACCCCGACACCGGCGGCAGGTCCCCCGCGAGCACGCTCACGAGCGTCGACTTGCCCGCCCCGTTGGGCCCGACGACCGCGACGACCTCCCCGGCCGACAGCGTGAGCGACACGTCGTCCAGCACGGTCCGCCCGCCACGGGCCGCCGACACCCCAGCCAGTTCCGCCAGCATCACGCCCACCCGCCCTGCCTGCTCCTGGTCCTGCGCAGCAGCCAGAAGAAGAACGGCCCGCCGACGAGCGACGTGAGCATCCCCAGCGGCAGCTCGGCGTTCTCGACCGCCGTGCGCGCCAGCAGGTCCGCGCTCACCAGCACCAGCGCGCCACCCACCGCGCTGGCCGCCACCAGCAGCCGGTGCGCGGGCCCGGCGACCATCCGGATCACGTGCGGCACCACCAGCCCGACGAACCCCACGATGCCCGCGAACGCGGTTCCGGCGCCCACGAGCAGCGCGACCGCGACGACCACCACGAGCCGCAGCCGTTCGACGTGCACGCCGAGGTGCCGTGCCGGTCCCTCCCCCAGCGCGAGCAGGTCGAGCCTGCCAGCCACGACAGCCGCGATCACCAGACCGCCCACCGCGAGCGGTGTCACCGCGGCGACCGCGGACCCGGTGGCGCCGTTGAGACTGCCGAGCTGCCAGAACACGATCTGCTCACGTGCCTGCGGGTCGGCGACGTAGGTGAGGAACGCGATGACGCCGAACGCGAACGCGTTGACCGCGATCCCGGTCAGCACCAGCGTGACCACCTCGGTCCGCCCGCCGGACCTGGCGAGCGCGTACACGAGCAGCGTGGTCACGAGCCCGCCGGTGAACGCGGCGACCGCGATCGTCAGGTTCCCGAACACGCTCACACCGAGCACGATCACCGTGCACGCGCCGACCGCGGCCCCCGACGACACCCCCACGACCGCGGGTTCGGCGAGCGGGTTGCCGAACACGCCCTGCAGCAACGCGCCCGCGACCGCGAGGCACGCGCCGACGACCACCGCCAGCGCGACCCTCGGGAACCGCACTGCCCACAACGCGTTGTCGCCCTGCGGGTGCGTCGGCAGCGGCCCGAGGTCGAGCCCGACGCCGTGCAGGAACGACCCCAGCACCTCAAGCGGCGGGATCGCGACCTGGCCGCTGCCCGCCGCGACGAGCACCATCACCAGCAACGCCGCCGCGAGCACGACGAGCAGCGACCACCCGGCGACCCGCCGCCTGGTCTCAACGACCGCCATACAGCACCGTCGCCAGCGCCGTGATGGTCCTGCCCACGCGCGGTCCGAAGCTCAGCAGGTCGGTGTCGTCGACGTCGACGATCCGCTTCGCCTGCCCGGCCGGGGTCTGCCCGACACCGGGGATCCGCAGCAGGCCGTCGACCCCGCCGACGGACGCCAGCCCCTTGGACAGCACCAGGATCACGTCCGGCGCCGCGTTCATCAGCCCCTCGCTGGTGATCGGCACGAACGGTTTGTCCAGCCCGATGTCGGTGCCGACGTCGACCCCGCCGACCGCCGCGATCATCGCGTCCGCGCCGGAACCGGGCCCGGCCATCAGGTACACGCCCGCCGAGCCACGCACGTAGAGGAAGGTCACCCTCGGTGGGACCGCGCCGTCCGGCGCGAGGTCGCGGGCGGCGGCGATCTCCCTGTCGACGGACGCGACGAGCGCGTCGCCCGCCGGCGGCACGCCCAGCGCCCGCGCCACCGCGCGGATGTGGTCCGGGACGCCGTCGAGCGTCCGTTGTGGATCGAAGAACACCACGGGGATCCCTGCGGTGCGCAACTGCTGCTGCACCTCGGGCGGGCCGATGCTGGTGTCGGTGAGCACGACCGTCGGGTCGAGGTCGAGGATGGCCTCCGCGTTCAGGTCGTGCCCGCCGGAGGTCACCACCGGCACGTGCGCCGCACTCGCGAACCCGGTCGACGAGTCGCGCCCGACGACCCGGTCGCCGAGGCCGAGGCTGAACACGATCTCGCCGAGCGTGCCGTACAGGTCGACGGCCACGATCCGGTCCACATCGGACACCGTGACGTCGACGCCGTCCTGCGAGCGGACGGTCACCGGCAGGTCCGGTACCGGGTCCTCGACGACCGGGTGCACGTCGTCGTCGGCGATCTTCGCGGTCGCCGGGCCGGACAACGCGAGTGCGCCCGGCTCACCACCCGTGCCACCGGCACTCGCCCCGCCGCAGCCCGCGACGAGCAGCAGCGCCGCGAGCAGGATCAGCGGTCGCACGAGCCGGTCCACCCGACACCGAGCGCCTTGCCGAGGTCGTCGAAAACGCCGCGGTTGAGCCGGAACGCCTCGTTGGCCTCGGCGACGAGGTTGGTGCGCTCCCCGGTGTCCCACGGCGCGGTGTCGATCAGCGCGCGGTAGTCGTCCTTGAACACCTTGGGTTTCGCGATGTCGTCGAAGAGGTAGAACCGCACGCCGTCCCCGGTGAGGCCGTAGATCGTGCGCAGCTTCGACCGGATGATCTGCCCGCCGGACAGGTCGCCGAGGTAACGGGTGTAGTGGTGGGCGACGAACGCGCTGCGAGACGAGAAACACACCGCCCGCAGGCGGTCGACGTACCGCTGGGTCGCGGGCAGCGGCGCGAGCGCGGACCGCCACCGCGGCCCGCACAGCCACGCGAGGTCCGCCTCCAGCGCGGGACCCCGCACGAGCGCGTCCGAGACGAACGGGCCGACGACGGGGTCGCCGCGCCACCGCTCACCTGCTTCTTCGAGGACTGAGTAGAAGAGGTAGCTCTGCTGGAGCAGTGCCGCGTAGGCCTGCCGGTCCAGCCGACCGTCCATCAACGCGGTCACGAACGGCGACGACTCGGTCCGTTCGTGCTCGTCGCGGGTCGCGTCCCGTAACCGGACTGAGAGGCGTTCCACCTCAAGATCGGTCATTGTCACCCGTTCTCCCGGAAGTTAGGCTGCCCTCAGTAAAGCGAGCCTAACCTAAGGACAAGTGAGTCCTCCAGTGCCAAGTGGACGAACCATCGGCGTGCTGGCCGTCACCGCGGCGGCCATGCTCGCGTGCGCGCAGCCCGCGGCGGCCGCGCCGGGCATCACCGTCTCCGAGCCGAACGGCCTCGACCCGGCCGGTGACTCGATCACCGTGAGCGGTTCCGGCTTCGACGTGACCAAGGGCATCTACGTCGCGGTCTGCGTCGACAACGGGCCCGGGCAGGTGCCGACACCGTGTCTGGGCGGGGTGGACACGAGCGGCAGCGGCGGTGGCTCGGCGTGGATCTCGTCGAACCCGCCGAGCTACGGCCAGGGCCTCGCCACGCCCTACGGGCCGGGCGGCAGCTTCACGGTGACGCTGTCGGTGTCGGCGCGGGACCCGGTGACCGGCACGGACTGCACGCGGGTCGTGTGCTCGGTCGTGACACGCGCCGACCACACGCGCACTGGCGACCGTTCGCAGGACGCGCGTGTGCGCCTGACGTTCGGGCAGCCCGCACCACCACCGGCGCCGACGACCACCACGACCGCGGCGCCACCACCTCCGCCCCCGACCACGACGTCGACGACGACGACGACCACAACGACGACCACAACGACAACCACGACGACCACGGTCGCGCCGACCACGACCACGGAAGCCGCCGTCGCCAACACCGCGGCGGAGGAACCGGACCGGACCGGCTGGTGGCTGGGCGCGGGAGCCGCCGCGCTCCTCGCGGCCGCCGCCGTGCTCGCGCTCCGCGTGCGCAGGAACCGCCGAACCGACTGACCCACCCCACCACGGAGCTGTCCTTCCCGATTCCCCACAAGGAGCAGGCAGCCCCCATGACCATGCGATCCAGACCGATCGCCGGCGCGCTCGTCACAGCGCTCGGCGCGCTGGGCATCCTCGCCGGAACGGCACAGGCCGAAGCGGCGAGCGTGTCCGGCGGACACCTCGACTGGGGCCTGAAGCAGTCGTTCCGCAACTACATCAGCGGACCGATCGCCCACGGCACCATCACCGCGAGCGACGGCGCCACGAAGAACGCGGACGGCACGTTCCGCTTCTCCCCGGCCGCCGGCGACGTCGACGCGGACGGAGACACCGCGGGCCTGGCGTTCACCGGCAAGGTCGAGTTCACCGGCCACGACAGCGGTTCCGGTCCGCTGCTGTACCTGACGATCGAGGACGTGCGCGTCACGTTCACCGGCAGCGGCGGCACCCTCGTCGCCGACGTGGTCAGCAAGTCGCTGGCCTCCGGTGAGCTGGCGACCTACGACGACGTCGAGTTCGCGACGCTGGCCGCCACCGACCTGGCGGCCGGGAGCGACACGGTCACCGCGACCGGCGTCGCCGCCACCCTGACCGAGGCGGGCGCGCCCGCGTTCGCCGACTTCTACGCACCGGGCACCGCGCTGGACCCGCTGTCGTTCTCGGTGACCACCGCACCGAGTCCGGTGTGGACACCCGCCGTCTCGGTGAGCAGGACCACCGGTCTCGACCCCGACGGCGAGACGATCACGGTGACGGGCAGCGGTTTCGACCCGGCCGCGAACGCCGGCACCCGCCCGCCGCTGGCCGGGCAGCCCACCGGCGTGTACCTGGTGTTCGCGAAGGTCGCCGACCCGTGGCGGCCGTCGGAGGGCGCGCCGTCGTCCGCGCGGACCGTGCTCGACCAGAAGTGGGTGCTGCCCTCGGCGTCCATGGCGATCCTCGACCCGTCCGGCACGAACCCGGACTACGTCGAGCTGAGGCCCGACGGCACGTTCACCGGCACACTCGACGTGACCGACGAGGACTGCACCCCGGAAACGTGCGGTGTGCTCACCTATGCCGCCGGTGGTGCCGTCAACGCCGCGCACGAGCTGTTCACGGCACTGACGTTCGCGACGACGCCGACCGAACCCACCGAGCCGACCGACCCGTCCGAGCCGTCGACGCCGGTCGACCCCGGCACCGGGGTCACCGGGGCCCGGCTGGAGTGGGGTCTGAAGGAGTCGTTCCGCAACTACATCAGCGGGCCCATCGCCCACGGGTCGTGGACGCTGCAGGGCGTGACCGGCAACGGCCCGTTCGTGTGGGAGGACCTGACCACGGGCACCGAGGAGCACGTCGACTTCGCGGGCAGCGTGCACTTCACCGGCCATGACGGCCTGCTCGACCTGACGATCTCGCAGCCGCGGGTGCGGTTCGCGAACGGTGCCGCCGAACTTCTGCTCGACGTGCGCAGCAAGGGCCTGGAGAACCCGGGCGAGTACGTGGAGCTGGACGACGCCGTGTTCGCCACGCTCACGCCCGGCACCCCGACCGTCCAGAACGGACTCATCACCTACCCGGCGATGCCCGCGGTGCTGACCGAGCAGGGCGCGTCGGGCTTCGCGGGCTTCTACCCGGCGGGCACCGAGCTGGACCCGGTGACCGTCACGATCGCACTCGACGGCGCGACGCTGCCGCCCGCCGGAAGTGGCGGTGGCGGCGGTGGTCCGGTGCACACGCCGACCACCCCGGTCGCGCAGAACCTGGCCGACACGGGCGTGAACGTGAGCATGCTGGTCGCCATCAGCCTGACGATGGTGCTCACCGGTGCCACGCTTGTGTTGCTGCGCAGGCGAGTCAGGACCTGAGCACCCTCGCGGCGGCCCGCGCGGAGCGGGTCGCCGCGAGGTGGGCCACGCCGCCGGACACCCCTCGGCCCGGCCGTCATGGCCCCGCCGGGCCCCTCCTCACTCGAACAGGCCCACGACCTGGTCGTACGCGAGGTAGGCGAACAACGCGACACACGCCACCAGGACCGTGTTCGAGACCCAGCCCGACCGGCCGGCCGCGCCCACCCTGCGCGAGTTGAGCAGCACCAGCAGCGTGCCCGCGAGGAACGGCATGAACAACGCGCCGAGCGCGCCGTACACGACCGTGAGCTGGAAGGGCTGGTCGAGGAACAGCAGGAACATCGGCGGGAACGTCAGCCACAGCACGTACCCCCGGTACGCGCGGCTGCCCTCCAGCCGGCGGTACTCCACCTTCTCGTCCGCCGCGCCCTCCGGCGCGCGCAGCGTGCGCCACCAGTCGGCGAACAGCAGGCTCACGCCGTTCCACACGCCGATCAACGACGTGAACGACACCGCGAAGAAACCGACGAGGAACGGGATCCTGGCCCACTCGCCGTAGTCGGCTGCCAGGGTGTCGCCGAGGTTCAGGAGTCCCTTGTCACCGGTGACGACCTCGTGGCCGGCCAGCAGCTCCGCGCCGACGATCAGCATCGCGACCACGAACACGCCGGTCGTGACATAGCCGATCGCGTTGTCGGTGCGCATCATCGGCAGCCACGTCGGGCCGCGCCAGCCCTTCGCGATCGTCCAGTAGCCGTACGCGGCCATCGTGATCGTGCCGCCGACCCCGCCGACGAGACCGAGGACGTACACGAGCGAACCGTCGGGCAGCCGCGGCACGAGCCCCCACGCGACGTCACCGATGCTCGGGGTCACGAGGACCGCGGTGCCGACCACGGTCACGAACATGACCCCGACGAGCACGGTCATGACCTTCTCGAGCACCGCGTACCGGCCGAACCAGACGAGGGCGAACCCGGCGAGGCCGCACAGCATCGCCCAGTAGCGCACCGACAGGACCGGGAACAGCGCGTTCAGCGGCAGCCCGGACGCCGACATCGCGGTGGCGCCGTACACAAAGCCCCACACCGCGGCGTACGCGCCGAAGTACCACAGCGCCCACTTGCCGAGCGTGCGCCAGCCGGACAGGATGGTCTGCCCGGACGTGAGGTGCCAGCGCCCGACGGCCTCACCGAGCGCGAGCTTGAACGCGGTGCCGATCACCACCGCCCACAGGAGTGTGTACCCGTACTTGGATCCGGCGACCATCGTCGCCACCAGGTCCCCAGCGCCGACGCCGGTGGCGGCGGCCATGACGCCGGGACCGATCTGCTTGAGCCGGGCCCGCCAGTCCGCTGGCGCGGCCACCACGTTGTGGTCCACTTCACTCGACATGCCGGGACCGTAACCTCGGTGCACAACCGGACCCGCGAGACTTAACGCTCGCTTAGGAAAAGGGGGCGGCAGTGAAGGTCCTGGTCGTCGAGGACGACGACGGCGTCGCGAACGCGGTCGTCGGTGCCCTCGGCGCGCACGGGCACCTGACCGAGCGGCTCACCCGAGGCGAGGACGCACTGAGGAGCCACCACGACGCCGACCTGGTGCTGCTCGACCTCGGCCTGCCCGACGTGGACGGTCTTGAGGTGCTGCGCAAGCTGCGGCGGGTGGCGACCACCCCGGTGATCGTGCTGACCGCGCGGGGCGACGAGCGTTCCGTGGTCCGCGGCCTGCACCTGGGCGCGGACGACTACCTGGTCAAGCCGGTCCGGCTCGCGGAGCTGCTGGCCCGCATCCACGCGGTCACCCGCCGCGCGGCACCCGCCGGGGAGCCCGCCGTGGTGCGGGTGCGGGACCTGGTGATCGACCTGGACGCGCGGCGGGTCGGCACGGAACACGGCGAGATCGAGCTGACGGCCAAGGAGTTCGACATCCTCGCGGTGCTGGCGCGCAACCACGGTGTCGCGGTGAGCAGGCAGCGGCTGCTGGACGAGGTGTGGGGCGACGCGTACCTGGCGGTGTCCCGGTCGCTGGACGTGCACCTGACCGGCCTGCGTGCCAAGCTCGGCCGCCCGGGGCTGGTGGCGACGATCCGCGGCTTCGGCTTCCGGCTGGAGGAGTAGGTCCTTGCGGCGGCGGTTGTTGCTGGTGCTGCTGGCGTTCGCGGTGGTCGCGGTCGCCGGGTTCGCGGTGCCGTTGCTGCTGACGACCGCGGCCAACCGGACCCAGCAGTTCGTGCTGTCCCGCACGGCCGACACGGCCCGGTTCGCCGCGCTGGCACAGGAGAACCGCGCCCACCTGGTCACCGAGGTCCGTGCGCACACGACCCTGTACGGCGACGACGTGGTGGTCGTGGACGCCCGCCGCCGGGTCGTGGTGGAGGCGGGGATGCTGGCCACGGACCCCGACGTGGCGGCGGCGATCGACGCGGCGTTGCGCAACCAGCCGAGGCAGGCGCCCGGCGAGCTGCGCCCGTGGTCGGATGGCAGCGTGCTGTTCACGCAGCCGGTCGGCACGGGGACGAGCGTGTCGGGTGCCGTGGTGCTGCGGTCGCCGGTGGCGCGGGCCGTGGCCGACATCCGGTTCCGCTGGGCGGTGGTGCTGTTCGCGGCGCTGGTCGCCGCGGTCGCGTGTGTGCTGCTGGTGCTGCGGATCGCGCGCTGGCTGCTGCGGCCGGTGGCGCAGCTGGCGGACGGGGTGCACGCGGTGGCGGCCGGCCGCGAACGCACCCATGTCGACGTCGGTACCGGCCCGCCGGAGCTGCGTGGGCTGGCGGAACAGTTCAACCAGATGTCCGACGCGCTCGCCGAGTCGGCTGGCAGGCAACGGCAGCTGGTCGCGGACGCGTCACACCAGCTCCGCAACCCCTTGGCGGCGCTGCGGTTGCGCATCGACACGCTCGCCGCCGCCGACCCCGCCCACGACCCGGTGGTCCGCGAACTTGACCGGCTGGAAGCGTTGCTGGACGGCATGTTGACGCTCGCGTCGGCGGACAGCAAGGCGACGGACCTGGCCGCGTCGGCCACGGACCCCCGCTGCGACGCGGCGACCGTGCTGGCCGACCGGGTCGAGGCGTGGCAGCGGGCAGCGGACACGGCGGGCGTGCGCCTGGCGGGCGAGATCCCGGCGGCGCTTCCCGTGCGCTGCGCGGAACCGGAGCTGGCGCAGGTGCTGGACGTCGTGCTGGACAACGCCATCAAGTACGCGGGCACGGGCGCGACGGTCCGCTGGACGTGCCGCCGCACCGGCGCGGCGACGACGCTGACCATCGACGACGACGGCCCCGGGGTACCGGAGGAGCACCTACAGCGGCTCACGGAACGTTTCTGGCGCGCGCCGACCGCCGCCCCCGGCTCCGGGCTCGGCCTGGCGATCGCGGAACGCCTGACCACCGCCCACGGCGGCGGGCTCACGGTCCGGACCGGCGACCGCGGTGGCCTGGCCGTGGACATCACCCTGCGGACGGCACCATGACCTGTGGACAACCCGGCCCCACGCCACCGAAGATGTCGCCCCCTTCCGGTAACGTCGAACCCGGGGGCCGGAGGCCGACCCGCCGCACGTTCCTCACCCTCGCCACCGCATTCCTCGCCACCGCGTGCACCAGCGGTCCACAACAGACACTCCGGGTCGCGGCGGGCGAACCAGGCGGCTTCTACAAGGAGTTCGCCGACCTGCTGGCGGGTGAGCTGCCCGCGACCGTCCTGTCCACCACCGGCTCCGTCGCCAACCTCGGCCTCGTCCGCGACGGCGGGGCCGACCTCGCGCTCACCCTCGCCGACGCGGCGGCCGCCGCCTACGCGGGCCGCGCCCCCTTCACCACCCCCGTGCCACTGCGCGCGATCGGCCGCGTCTACGAGAACTACATGCAGTTGGTCGTCCCCGCCGACAGTCCGGCCCGGTCGGTCGCCGATCTCGCGGGCCGTCGGCTCTCGTTGGGGGCGGAAGGTTCCGGCGCGGCGCTGTTCGGCGACCGGTTGCTGGCGCGGAGCGGCGTCACCGCGACCGTCGACCACAACCCCCTCGCCGAGGCTGTCGCGGAGCTGGCGGAGGGCGGTGTCGACGCCATCCTGTGGTCGGGCGGCGTGCCCACCCCGGCGATCGCGGAGCTGCACCGCCGCCGCCCGATCCGGCTGATCGACCTCACCGACCAGCTCGCCGCGCTGCAGTCCGCGCACGGCCCGGTGTACGAACGGGTCGCGGTCCCCGACGGCGGCTACGGCCACCCGGTCGACACCATCGGCGTGCCGAACCTGCTGGTCACCCACCGCGACCTGCCCGACGACGTCGCCGCCGCGGTGGCCGGTGTGCTCGTCACGCGCGCGTCCCGGCTGGTGCCGCCGCAGGCGCTCGGCACCCAGTACCTCGACCAGCGCTCACTCATCGCGACCGCGCCACTGCCGATGCACCCCGGCGCGGCGACGGCCTACCGGGACCTGCGCGGGTGACGCACGCCCGAGGTTGCTCTCTCCGCCGGCACGAACCACTCAGGCGACCGCGATCGCCGCCACCCCCGCGAGGACGATCACCGCCCCGGACAGGCGGCGGACGGGGTTCGGCTCGCCCAGCAGCAACCAGGCCCCGAGGCTCCCGGCCACGATGGACAGCTCCCTGGCCGGCGCCACCATGCTGACCGGCGCCAGCCGCATCGCGAAGAGCACCAGCACGTAGGCGAGCGGCGAGAGCACGGCGACGGCGAGCACGGCCGCGCGGTGCTCGCGCCAGATCCGTCCCACGGCGTCGCGCCGCGCCAGCGCGTAGGGGGCGAGGAGCACGGTCTCCACGAGCGCGGAACCACACATGAGGAGCACCGGCGGCACGGCGAGCGCGGTGACGGCGTGCGCGTCCCAGAGCGTGTACGTGGCGATCAGCGTGCCCGTGGCGAGCCCGTACCCCACGCCGGGGCCGGTCCCGAGCCCTCCGATGATGAAGACCCCGGCGACCACGGCCGCGGCCCCGGCGAGCGCCACGAGCCCGGGCCGCTCACCGAGCAGCCAGACGGCGGCCACGACGGACAGGAGCGGCCCGGTCCCCCGCGCGAGCGGGTACACCACGGACAGGTCACCGACCCGGTAACCCCGCTGCAGCAACACGAAGTACCCGAGGTGGACGACACCGCTGACGGCGAAGGCGAGCCACCATGAGGCCGCCATGCCGTCCCGCCACACGATCACGACGGTGACCGGCAGCAGGAAGATCCCGCTCCAGGCCGCGCCGAGCCACACGAACAGCGCGCCGCCGTCGGGCACCCGCTTGGCGAAGATGTTCCACCCGGCGTGCGCGACCGCCGCGCTGAGGACGAGCACGATCGCTACCGGGTGCACCACCCCACCCTGTCACTACCCGACCGTTGTCTTCGCCGGCGCCTCGACCACACCGTCGCGGGCCGGGGCGGTGCGCCCGTGGGTCGCGTACATCGTCAGCCCCACGAAGGTGAGGCCGCCGACGAGGTTCCCGACCACGGTGGGGATCTCGTTCCACAGCAGGTAGTCGCCGACCGAGAAGTCGCCGCCGAGCATCAGGCCGGACGGGAACAGGAACATGTTGACGACCGAGTGCTCGAACCCCATGTAGAAGAAGACCAGGATCGGCATCCACATCGCGATCACCTTGCCGGACACGGAGGTCGAGATCATCGCGGCGACCACACCGGTGGAGACCATCCAGTTGCACAGCACACCGCGGATGAACAGGGTCAGCATCCCGGCAGCGCCGTGCTCGGCGTACCCGACTGTCCTGCTCTCGCCGATCACGCCGAGCTGCCTGCCGACCGCGTCCGGGGCCTCGGTGAACGAAAAGGTGACGATCACCGCGATCATGAGCGCGACGACCAGCGCGCCCGCGAAGTTGCCGACGAACACCAGGCTCCAGTTGCGCAGCACCGTGCGCGGCCGCACCCCGGGCCGCTTGTCGATCAGCGCCAGCGGAACCAGCGTGAAGACCCCGGTCAGCAGGTCGAACCCCAGCAGATACAGCAGGCAGAACCCGACCGGGAAGAGCAGTGCGCCGACGAGCGGCTGTCCGGTCTGCACGTCACCGTGACCGCGAACGCGGCGGCGAGCGCGAGGATCGCCCCGGCCATGAACGCGCGGATGATGGTGTCGCGGGTGGACATGAAGGCCTTGGCGGCACCGGCGTCGACCATCTTGGCGACCAGTTCGGCCGGGTTGACGTAGGACATGGAAAGTCGCTCCTTCGGTGGGGACTGGTCGGGAAGTCTCCGCAGCGCGGGCAAGTCTGCACCCCCGCGTCACCGATGACTCACACCCGCTTCGCGACCTGCCCAAGCAGCTCCGGCCCGCGGGCCGCGAGCCGCCGCGCGGCGACCGCGCCCCACCACCAGAACGTCAGCACCCCGATGCCGACGCCGACCGGCACCCCGAGCCACGACACCGCGGGCACGCCGGTGACCTCACCGGCCACCACGAGTGCCACCACCGGCAGTGCCACCAAGGCCAGCAGCAGGCTGATCCCGATCTGCAGCAACGCCCGCAGCAACCCGGGACTCCCGCCGGACGCGAACGGGCTCGCCCGCTGGTCCGGCATCGGGTACCCGGCGAACACCGACAGCAGCACGACCAGTCCGGCGCCACCGCCGAGCAACGCGGGCACCAGCCCCAGCACCCACGGGTAGGTCCCCGGATCCGACACCGCGGGCAGCACCAGCGCGAGGAGGAGCGCCACCGGCCCGACCACCAGCAGCCACGCCACCTGCCGCCCCCGCACGTCCACCCGCTCCGCGCCCGGCGCGACCAGGGTGTGCCACAGCGCGCTGCCGTCCATCCCGTACAGGTTCCCGGCCATGAGACAGCCGAACGCCACCAGCGCGAGCCCGCCGAACGGCGACGGTCCGCTGCCTTCCCCGGACAGCAGCGGTCCCAGCGAGATCACCACCCCGACCAGCACGATCGACAGGATCGTCACCCGCCGCCGCGCGTCCCGCGCCCATGTCCGCAACTCCTTGCCGACCACCGCGCCGACCGGTGTCGCGGGCAGCAGCCCGCCGAAGGCCCGCCCCCGCACCGCACCCGCCGTCGCAGCGACCCGTGTCGTGCGCCGCACCAGCAGCACGCCCCACACCGCGAGCAGTGCGGCGTTCACGACGGCCAGCCCGGCCACGCACGCGAGCGCGACCGGCCACGACGACGTCACCGCGACCGTCCCCCACCCGGACGGCGACCACCGCAGCACCGCCGACAGCACGGGCGACTCACCGTTCACGAGGCCCGGGCCCAGCGTCCGCACCAGCGCCTGCACCAGGAACCCGGACATGCCGACCACCGCGGTCAGCAGGATCCCCAGGTCACGGCCGCGTCGGGACCGCAGCACCGCGCCAAGGGCCGCCATCGTCACCCGCGACAGCAGGATCACGAACACCAGTTGCAGTGGCATGGCCACCACCGCGACCAGCACGTGCGCACCGGACGCGTGCAGGAACAGGCCGCAGAACGCCACCGCGGTCACGATGGCGGGCACCCCGGCGAAGGCCGCCCCCAGCAGCCCCGCGGCCAGTTGCCGGGAGGTCAGCGGCACCAACGCGAAGTGCTCCGGCCGCAACGTCTCGTCGCCGCCGCCGGACAGCACGGGCGCGAACAGCCAGCCGATCGTCCACAGGAGATAGACGGCGGCGAGCACGTCCGCCGCCACCGCGGGATCGTCGATCGGCGCGGCGGCCACCACGAGCGTCGCGCCGGCCGCGAGCAGACCGGCGACGAACCCCAGCACGGTCAGCACGGCCTGTTTGCCGTGCAGCGAGTGCCGCAGCACCCGCCACCGCATCCGGATCAGGACGCCAACCACGACAACCCCTCCGTGCCGCCGGTGCGCCCGCCGACGATGTGCACGAACGCCTCCTCGAGGCTCGTCGCGCCCCGCACCAGGTCCACCGGCCCGGCGGCGACGACCCGGCCCCGCGTGATCACCGCGACGTGGCTGCACAGCTGCTCGACCAGAGCCATCACGTGGCTGGACAGCACGACCGCGCCGCCGGAGGCGACGAACCGCTGCAGGATCGTGCGGATCGTCGACGCCGACACCGGGTCGACCGCCTCGAACGGCTCGTCGAGCACCAGCAGGCGGGGCGCGTGCAGGAGCGCGACGGCGAGGCCGATCTTCTTCCGCATGCCGGCGGAGTAGTCGATGACCAGCCGGTGCTGCGCGTCGGCCAGCTCCAGCACGGTGAGCAGCTCGTCGGCCCGTTCCGCGACCGTGGCCGAGGGCAGCCCGCGCAGCAGGCCCATGTAGGTGAGCAGCTCGCGGCCGGTCAGCCGCTCCGGCATCGACATGCCGTCGGGCAGCACCCCGATCAGGCTCTTGGCACGCAGGGGGTCCGCCCACACGTCGACGTCGAAGATCGTCGCCGTGCCCGCGTCCGGCCGCAGCAGTCCGACGGCCATCGACAGCGACGTCGTCTTGCCCGCTCCGTTGGGTCCCACCAGCCCGAAGAACGAGCCCGCTGGCACCGCCAGGTCGATGTGGTCGACCGCGATGGTCGTGCCGAAAGTCTTGTACAGCCGTGTCAGGCGAAGTGCCTCGCTCATGGACTGGACACTACGCTAATGTGATATCACTTTGCTAGACGCAACACCGCCCGAGGGGAACGCCATGAACGCGACCGATCTCGTCGTCGACACACCGGCCATGCCCGCGCCACACGTGCGTGAGCGCGTGGCGTTCGGCAGCTCAGGGCTGCCGGTGCTCGGCCTGGTGGCGCTCGCCTACCTCGGCGGGCTCGCGCTCCTGCTCATCGGCGTCGTCCGGGCGGCAGGCGGGGAGAGCGACCCGAGGACCTCGGGCATCGTCCTGATCGCGCTGTCGGCCGTGCTGTTCGTCGGCGCCCTCGTCCTCAACGTCGGCCTGATCATGGTGGCTCCCGGCGAGGCCCGCGTCCTGCAGTTCCTTGGCCGCTACGTCGGCACGGTGCGCACGGACGGGCTGCGGTTCGTCAACCCGTTCACCGTCCGGCGGCGCATCTCGACCAGGATCCGCAACCACGAGACCGCGGTGACCAAGGTCAACGACGCCGACGGCAACCCGATCGAGATCGCCGCCGTGGTGGTGTGGCGGATCACGGACACGGCCCGCGCGGTGTTCGAGGTCGACGACTACGACGAGTTCGTGACCATCCAGGCCGAGACCGCGGTCCGCCACATCGCGACGAGCTACCCGTACGACGCGCACGGCATCGACCAGCTCTCGCTGCGGGAGAACGCGTCGGAGATCACCGAGAAGCTGTCCAGGGAGATCGCGGCACGCGTCGAGGCGGCCGGTGTCGAGGTGATCGAGTCCCGCATCACGCACCTGGCGTACGCGTCGGAGATCGCCGGTGCGATGCTGCGCCGCCAGCAGGCGGGCGCGGTGGTCGCGGCAAGGCAGCGCATCGTCGAGGGCGCGGTCGGCATGGTCCAGCTGGCGCTGCGGGAGCTCGCCGAGCAGGAGGTGGTCGAGCTGGACGAGGAACGGAAGGCGACGATGGTCAGCAACCTGCTCGTGGTGCTGTGCTCGGACCGCGAAACCCAGCCCGTGGTCAACACCGGCTCGCTCTACCACTGATTTCGTGCCGGAGCGCAAGAAGGTCCTCCTCCGTCTGGATCCCGCGATCCACGACGCGGTGGCCCGCTGGGCTGGTGACGAGCTGCGCAGCACCAACGCGCAGATCGAGTTCCTGCTCCGCCGGGCGTTGTCGCAGGCAGGACGACTGCCGGACCACGCGGGGAAGCTGCCGAGGCGAGGACGGCCGCCGAAGGCGGAGCCCGTGGACGACGACGGTGACGGCCCGGGAAGCGAGGTGGAGCTGTGACCGCCGCCCACCTGCCGCGCGGCGCGGGCACCGGCAAGACCAGGAGCTTCCAGGCAGGCCGCTGAACCGCCCTGGTAGTCTCACCGGGTCGTGCCCGTGTGGCATTCCGCCCAGGAGGAAACCCGTCCGTTCCGGAGGGGCCACCCTAAATGCGGTCACGACAACCGTGATCGACATCGAGGAGTAGTCCCCCATGGCCAACATCAAGTCCCAGATCAAGCGGATCAAGACGAACGAGAAGGCGCGCCAGCGCAACAAGTCCGTCAAGTCCTCGGTGAAGACCGCGATCCGCAAGTTCCGAGAAGCAGCCGACGCCGGCGACAAGGCGAAGGCCGTGGAGCTGCTGCAGGAAGCCAGCCGCAAGCTCGACAAGGCGGCGGGCAAGGGCGTGATCCACGCGAACCAGGCGGCGAACAAGAAGTCCGCCATGGCGAAGCGCGCGAACCAGATCTGACCCAGATCTGCCCAGAACACCCCGAGGGCGCGCCGGCACAGCCGGCGCGCCCTCGTCATGTCCGGACTTGTCCACAACCGCTCCGGTTATCCACAACCAAGATCGACACCCCACCCACTGACACCCCCATCCGGTAGACTGGCAAGGCGGGATGCCCCCGGGTTCGGGTGGGGGTTGCCCACCGGCCGTTTTCGATGAATCCGCTGGTCAGCGAGCGTCCATCAGGGTCAAGCACACCCGGTGACGGTCAGGTCCGGCGGCGGGCTTCCGCCAGCTTCAGCACGGCCCGCTCCAGCGCGTAGCCCGCGTCCGCCGCGACACCCTTCACGTCCGCGTTGACGTCGGCCACCACCCGCATCGCCATCACCAGGCCCGCCGGGTGCCACCCACGCGACTGCGCCAGCGCCTTGCGGACCTTCCACGCGGGCATCCCCAGCTCACTCGACAGCCGGAACGGGTCGGCCCGGCCCGCGCCGGCCACCTTCGCGACCGTGCGCACGGCGTCGGCCAGCGCGTCGGCCACGAGCACGTGCGGCACACCCAGCTGCATCGCCCAGCGCAGCATCTCCAGCGCACCCGTCACGTCGCCGGTGACGGCCTTCTCCGCGACCGCGAACCCCGTCACGTCCGCTCGGCCCCGGTGGTAGCGGCGGATCGCCTCGACCGTGACCTGACCGTTGGTGTCCGCGACCAGTTGTGCCGCCGCGGCGGCGAGTTCCCTGAGGTCGGATCCGACGGACTCGATCAGCTCTCGTACCGCCTCCAGGTCCGTTTTCCCACCCGCCCGGCGGATCTCGTTCCGGACGAACGATTCGCGGTCACCCGGTTTGGTGATTTTCGGGCATTCGACGACCTGCGCGTCCGCCGACCGCATCGCGGTCACCAGGTCCTTGCCAGGCTTGCGGCCACCACCGTTGTGCAGCACGACAAGCTGCACGCTGTCGGCGGGTTCCTTGACGTAGGCGGCGATCGACACGGCGATGTCCTTGCCCGCCTCCTGCGCACCCTCCAGGACGATCACGCGCCGCTCGGCGAACAGCGAAGGGCTGACGAGTTCCGCGAGCTCCGGTGCGGTCAGGTCGGTCACCTTCACTCGGGTCGTCTCGGCCGTCGGGTCGGCGAGACGCGACGCCTCCACCGCGGCCTGGACGGCCCGTTCGACCAGCAGTTCCTCTTCGCCCAGCACGAGCTGCAGTGCGGGCGGGGTCACGGCGGGCGCCTTCACCCCGCCATCCTCGCATCACCCGCCCACGGCCGGGCCGACGGGCAGGCCGCCGCCCTCGAGGCCCGCTGAACCCGCTCTCGGATGATGGACCTCACATTGGCCGAGTCACGGGGTCGTGCCGTAACGTGTCCGGCAGACAACTGAATACCGCTCATCCAGAGGGGCAGAGGGATCGGCCCGAAGAAGCCCCGGCAACCGGCGTCAGCCGCATCATTCGCGTACGCGAGGACGGCGACGACCACGGTGCCAATTCCGACCCGCACGCGGGACAGATGAGGAGACACCTCGCGATGACGATCACCGCCGACGCCGGCACCACCACGCTCGACCTCGGGCCCGCACGCGCCCTGACCTGCCGGGAATGCGGCAACCAGATTCCACTCGCCCCCGAGTTCGCGTGTAGCGAGTGTTTCGGCCCGCTGGAGGTCTCCTACGAGTTCGGTGATGTCACCCGAGCCGAGATCGAAGCGGGCCCCAGGTCGATCTGGCGGTACCGCGGGCTGTTGCCCGTCCCGTCCGATGTGGACAGGCACCCCAACACCGAGCCCGGCCTCACGCGGCTCGTGAAGGCCGACCGCCTGGGCGCGGCCCTGGGCATGAAGTCCTTGTGGGTCAAGGATGACACCGGCAACCCGACACACTCCTTCAAGGACCGTGTGGTCGGCGTGGCACTCGCCGCCGCACGGCAGCTCGGTTTCCGGGTGCTCGCGTGCCCGTCCACCGGCAACCTCGCGAACGCGGTCGCGGCCGCCGCGGCCCGCGCGGGCTGGGAGTCGGTGGTGCTCATCCCGTCGTCCCTCGAACGGGCGAAAATCCTGACCACGGCCGTGTACGACGGCGCGCTGATCGCCGTCGACGGCAACTACGACGACGTGAACCGGCTCGCCACCGAACTGGCCGCGGAGCACGAGGACTGGGCGTTCGTGAACGTCAACGTCCGGCCGTACTACGCGGAGGGTTCGAAGACCCTCGGCTACGAGGTCGCCGAGCAGCTGGGCTGGCGCCTGCCCGACCAGGTGGTCGTGCCGATCGCGTCCGGTTCGCAGCTCACCAAGGTGGACAAGGGTTTCCGCGAGCTGATCGACCTCGGCCTCGTCGACGGCAGGCCGTACCGCGTGTTCGGTGCGCAGGCCACCGGCTGTTCCCCGGTCGCCGCCGCCTACAAGGCGGGCCACGACGTCGTGACTCCGGTGAAGCCGGACACCATCGCCCGGTCCCTCGCGATCGGCGCGCCCGCGGACGGCCCGTACGTGCTGGACGTCGTCCGGCGCACGGGTGGCGCGGTCGAGAACGTCTCCGACGACGAGGTCGTCGCGGGCATCCGCCTGCTGGCCAGGACCGAAGGCATCTTCGCCGAAACCGCGGGTGGTGTCACCGTGGCCACGGCCAAGAAGCTCATCGAGACCGGCCAGCTCGACCCCGAGGCCGAGACGGTCCTCCTCATCACCGGCGACGGCCTCAAGACCCTCGATGCCGTGCAGGACAAGGTGGGCCCGCGTGCGACGGTGCCGCCGTCCGCGGCCGCGGTCCGCGAAGCCCTGGCCGACTGACAGCCACCTCGCCGTGCTCTGACCCGCTGCGGGTCAGAGCGCGGCGAGCAGGTTCCGCAGAAACCCGGGCGCACCAACACCGAGCACCAGACCGAGCGCCACCCCGACCGTGGCGTCCACGACGTCCGCACCGTGTTCGTACCCGGCACGCACCGTCTCCCCACCGTCTGGTGTGGACAGCCGAGACACCTGTCGCCCGTTGCGCTCCAACCGAGCCCGCCATCGGCCTTCGTGGTGCATCAGGTACTGCCGGCCCGCCACCGTGGCCCGCACGTCGAACGTCGCCCGCCGCATCGCGCGCCGCCCGCAGTCCAGCGGCACGGGCTGCCCGTCGACCGTCAACGTGATCGCGTGCCGGTCGTTGGGCAGGATGCGCGGCGGCCGAACCAGCCACACGAGCCGTCGCTTCAACGCGTCGGGCATGTGCAGCGGCGCGCTGAGCGTCACCCTCGCCTGCCACGGCCCGGTCACCGTCACCACGCGCGGATCCCACGCACCCGTCACGGTGAACGTGCCGAACGCGGCGTCCTGGATCCGGACCACCACCGGCTCGGTGGGCAGATCCGCACCCACAACGGCTTTCCGCAGCTTGTCGAACACCCGGCAAAGCTAGCCGACTCCGAACCTCACCACCGGCAGGACACGAGAAGCCCTATGAAGAGTCGCCAGCCCGTCCCGGCGGTGCCCGCGACGCGCCACGGGTGACCGCCCGCGGCCCGTTGTCCGTCGCGACGATCGCGGTGTCCCCGCTCGTGTCGGTCCGCAACACCAGCGCACCGGTGCGCGCGAGCAGTCGCATCGTGAACGGGCTGGGATGCCCGTAGCGGTTTCCCGCCCCGACACTCACCAGCGCGATCCGTGCCCGCGTCGCCGAGAACAACTCCGGCGACGTGTACCGCGAACCGTGGTGCGGCACCTTGAACACGTCGGCGGACAGGTCCACCCCCGCGTCCAGCAACCGCGCCTGCGCCGACAGCTCCACGTCCCCGCTCAGCAACACCCGCCCCGCGGGCGTGGTCGCCCGCAACACCAACGACGCGTTGTTGATCTCCGTGCCGTCCGACTCCGCCGCCGGCATCACCTCCTTCTCGTCGGGCGCCAACACCTCGATCACCAACCCCGGCCAGCTCAGCCGCTGCCCGGCACTCAGCTGCAACACCGGCACCCCGGCGTCCTGCGCCTTCCGCCGCACGTCCTCCCATGCCCACCGCGGCTGCCGCGCCCTGCTGACGCCCACCGCGCCCACCGCCCGTTCCGACAGCACCCCGTCCAGCCCGCCGACGTGGTCCGCGTGCAGGTGGCTCAGCACCACCAGCGGCACACGCGCCACGTCCAGCCGGTCCAGGCACCCGGCCAGCGGCGCCGCGTCCGGTCCGGTGTCGACCACGACGGCACGCCCGGCCTCACCCGTCGCGAGCACCAACGCGTCGCCCTGGCCGACGTCGCACGCCACGACAGCCCACCTGTCCGGCGGCCATCCGGGCGCGATCACCCGCAGCGGCACGACGACGATCAGCAGACCGGTCAGCAGCAGCCCGATGAGCACCCGCAGCCGTCGCCTGCGCGACGCCGCCGCCAGCAACATCACGCACCCGGCGAGCAGCATCCCGCCGAGCCAGCCCGCAGGCCACGCGATCACCGCTCCCGGGACGTCGGCCGCGTGCCGGGCGACCAGGATCAGCCAGTCCGCCTCCGGGCCCGCCACCCGGACCAGCACCTCGGCGAGCCACCGGGACACCGGCGCCACCACCGCCGCCAGCACGCCCAGCACGGTCGCGGGCGCGACCACCGGAGCCGCCAGCAGGTTCGCGACGACCGCGACGAGGCTCACCTCACCCGCGAACCCCGCGACCACCGGCGCCGTGACAAGGTGCGCCGCCGCGGGCACCGCCAACGCCTCGGCCAGCCCTCGCGGCACTCCCCGCACCGCGAGCCTGTCCGCCCACCTCGGCGCGATCAGCACGAGCCCACCGGTCGCGAGCACCGACAACGCGAAGCCGATGCTCACCGCCATGGCCGGGTCCCACAGCACCAGCCCGATCACGGCGACTGCGAGCGCGGGCAACGCCGCCCGCTGTCGGCCCACCGCCAGGGCCAGCAACCCGACCGCGCCCATCACGCCCGCCCGCAGCACGCTCGGCTCGGGCCCGGCCAGCACGACGAACCCGATCAGGGCGAGCATCGCCCCGGCGGCCGCCGTCCTCGGTCCGCAGCGCAACGTCCGCAGAAGCAACAGCACCGCCACGCAGACGATCGCCAGGTTGCTGCCACTGACAGCGAGCAGGTGCGCGAGACCCGCCGCCTGGAACTCGTCCACCACCTGCGGCGGCAGGTCATCGGTGTCGCCGACGACCAACGCGGGCAACAGCCCACGCGGCTCCGCGTCCAGCACACCGGCCGCGTCCCGGAGGCCCGCACGCAGGGTCTGTGCGACCCGCTGCCACACCGCGGCCGCACTCACTGCCTCCGGCGGTCCCCGGACCCGCAGCACGGCCACGGTCAACTCGCCGGGCTGGGCGGGCGCCATCACCGCGACCGCGGTCACCTGCTGTCCCGGCAGCAACGCACGCCACCGCTCGGCGGGCGCGATCACGACGACCGCGCCCGTGGATCGCACCGGACGACCGGCCGCCACCGCGCTCACGACCCTGGCAGGCACCACCACGGTCCACACGCCGCCCTGCTGCCCACCGAACCCGGCGGAGACCACCGGCTTGGGCCGCTCGGTGACCTCGACCCGGACGACCGCCGAAGAACCGGCCGCCGCGGGCCGCCGAAGCGGGTCCTCCTCGGCGGCGCGCAGCCGGAGCGTGCCGACCAGCCCCACCAGCAGGCTGCACACGAGCAACGACCACGCCAGCCCCGCACGCCACCACCGGGCGACCGCCGACCGGCCACGGAACCTGACCGCCACGGCGAGGCCAACCACGACCCCCGCGAACGCGGTCGCCGCGGACCACCACCAGCCGAGCAGCAGACCGGCCATCGTGGCGAGCCACACCACGAGTGCCGCGGGCACCAGCCGCCAGTCCTGTCTGCCGCCGACCTCGAGCCCCAGCCCGCCGATCATCGCGCCACGACCAGGTCCTGCAGCTTCGCGAACCGGCTCGGCCCGATGCCGTGGATCTCCCGTAGCTGGTCGACGCTGTCGAACCGGCCGTGCTCGGTGCGCCAGTCGACGATGCTCTGTGCGGTCACCGGGCCCACCCCCGGCAACGCGTCGAGATCCGTCAGCGTCGCCGTGTTCAGGTCGACCTTCTCTGGCTCGCCGGAGGCCGTCGCGCCGGTCACCGGCTCGGCACCCGGCGGCGGTGGCACACCGACGTAGATCTGCTCACCGTCGCCGAGCTTGCGCGCCAGGTTGAGCGCACCGAGGTCGGCTCCCGGCACCGGTCCGCCCGTCTCCCGCAAGGCGTCGGCGACGCGGGCGCCCTCCGGCAGCGTGATCAGCCCCGGTCGGGCGACCCGGCCGACCACGCTCACCACGATGGGTGTCTCGGCGGGCCCCCTCGACTCGCTCGCGGCCGCCACCGGCAGCACGGGCGGCGCCTCGTGCTCGGTGCCACCGGAGGACACGGCGACGCCCACGGCGACCATGGCAGCGAGCACCAACCCGCCGACCACCGCGACGGCCAGCTTCCGCCGGCCTGCACCGGCCGTCTCCGGTGCCCACTGCGCCATCAGCCTGCCCGCCGGGCCACGCCACCACGGCTCACGCGACGGCGGGTCGGGTGGATCCACCGAGACGTCGTCCCATTCCTGGTCGGGTGGCAGCTCGGCGGTCTCCACCCTCGGTTCCGCCAGGGCCTGGCCCATCAGGCCGGCGAGCCGGTCCCTGGTCGAGTCGATTCTCCGTTCACGCCGTGCGGTCGTTTCGATCACGGGTTCGACGATATGCGGGAACGGGTGGCTGGCCGGGCCGGTGAGCGCTCGCTGTGGACAAGTCGGCGGGCTGTGGACAACTGCCGGTGGCGGGCGGTTCGAGAACGCCGAACTGTCGGTGTGGTGTGAGAGGCTGGCGGGTTTACCCTTCGACCGGGCACACCACGACAGCGAGCATGCCCGGACCGGTGTGCGCCCCTATCGCCGCACCCAGCTCCGACACGAGACACCCGGACGACGGCGCGACCCGCTCGTCCAGCCGGGTCGCCAGCTCCGCCGCCCGCTCATGGGCGGCGAGGTGGTGCACCGCCAACTCGACGCCGTGCACCCCGCTGGCGGCGCTGGCCTGCTCCGCGAGGTCGACGAGGCGCCCGAGCGCCCGGTGCGTGGTGCGCACCTTCTCCAGCGGCACGATGTGGCCGTCCTTGACGTGCAGGACCGGCTTGACCGCCAGGGCCGTGCCGAAGAACGCGGCAGCGGACCCGATCCGGCCGCCTCTGCGCAGGTACTCGAGGGTCTCGACCATGAAGAACGTGGTGGTCCGTGCGGCCGCCGCCACCGCGGCCTCCTCGACGGACTCCGCCGTGCCTCCCGCCGCCGCCACCGTCGCAGCGCGCAGCACGGCGAAACCGAGGCCCATGACCGTCGTCCGCGAGTCGACCACCCGCACCCGGTCGACACCGACCTCCTGCGCCGCCAACCGCGCCGATTCCCAGGTCCCGGACAGCTCCCGGGAGAGGTGCACCGACACGATGCCCTCCGCGCCCTCGTCGAGCAGCCGCTGGAAGGTGCGGATGAACTCGTCCGGGTTGGGCCGGGAGGTCGTCACCGTCCTCTTGCCGGTCAGCGCGGTCGCCACCTCGACCGGGCCGAAGTCCACTCCGTCCAACCCGGACTGTTCGTCGATCAGCACGTGCAGCGGCACGACGTGCACCGCATGCCGGTTGGCGAAGCCATCCGGCAGGTACGCACTCGAATCGGTGACCACTGCGACCGGCACGGTCGGAGAGCCTACGTGGTCGGTGGCGAAACGAGCGTCATCGCGGCCGGGTCGAGCAGCGCACCGGCTTCGTCGGCCAGGGCCTTGCCCACCAGCTTGTGTGCCTCCCAGCCCCAGTGGATGCCGTCCGGATTGCCCCTACCGCCCAGCACGTGGTCCCCGACCAGCGACGCCAGGTCCAGCAGCGGCACGCCGGCCCCGTCACCCCAGGCCCGGATCGCGGCGGTCCCGTTCAACCGCCCAGAGTGGACGAAGCCGTACGAGCTGGCCCGGTGCACCGGCGGCAGCACCGCCACCGCGGGCAGGTCCGGCCGCAACGCGCGGATCGACCCGAGCACCCGGTCCAGGTAGCGGACGGTCAGCGCGGGCGGCAACGCCACCGGATGACCTCGCAGCGCCCTGGCCAGCCACGGCTGCGCGGCGAGATACCGCTCCCGCGCCCAACGGCGCAGCGGGTCGGGCCGCAGGTAGCGCAGCCCTTCCCGCAGGAAGGTCGGCAGCGGCGATGGCAGGGTGTCCATGCTGCCGACGGCCAGCACGAGCACGTCGGCCTTCGGCAGTTGTGCCCACACCCTCGGGTCACCCGCGAGGGACCAGAACGCGTCACGCGCCGTCCACCCGGCCCCTGCGAACAACTCGGCACGCCCACCCAGTGCGGCGGCGGCGCGGTTGGGCCACAACCGCTCGTCATCCGCGGGGTGGGGGCCGTCCGGTCCGTGGAAGCTCAGCGAGTCCCCGAACACCAACAGGGTCGTCAACGCGGACTCAGCCGGTGATGCCGGCGTTGTACACGATCAGGCGCCAGGACAGGCCACTGGTCGCCCGCCGCGCGAGCACCACCCAGTGGCAGTTCTTGATACCGCCGAGCTTCGCCCACGTGGTGACGGGCAGCTCAAGGAGGTAGCCGGTCAGCGCGGTGATCAGGCCGCCGTGCGCACACAGCACCGCGGTGTCCTCAGTGGAATCGTCGAGGTCGGTCACCACCTCGGAGGCACGCGCGGCGACCTCGACCCGCGCTTCCCCGCCGGGCGGTGTCCAGGTCGGGTCGGTCTGCCAGAGCTGCCGCGCACCGGGCCACTGCTCGTCCACCTCAAGGCCGGTCATGCCCTGCCACAGCCCGAGGTGCGTCTCACGCAACCGCTTGTCGAACCGCAGCGGCACCCCGGTGGCCTCGGTGAAGATCGTCGCGGTGTCGGTGGCCCGCTTCAGGTCCGACGCCACGACGACGTCCGGCGAGAACCTGGCCAGCGCGGGCACCGCGAACCTGGCCTGGTTGCGCCCCACGTCCGTGAGCACGGAGTCCAGCTGACCCTGCATGCGGCTGGAGGCGTTGTAGTCGGTCTCGCCATGTCGCCACAGGACGAGCCGTTGGAGGGTCACGTCGTCCCGCCCTCTCCGTTCGGCTCGGCGGGCAGGCCGTCCGGGTCGAACTCGATGCGCGGGCAGTCCTTCCACAGCCGCTCCAGACCGTAGAAGGCGCGTTCCTCGGCGTGCTGCACGTGCACCACCACGTCGACGAAGTCGAGCAGCACCCACCGACCCTCGCGGGCGCCCTCGCGGCGCACCGGCTTGGTGCCCGCGTTGCGCATCTTCTCCTCGACGTTGTCGACGATGGCGCCGACCAGCCGCTCGTTCGGTGCGGAGGCGATCACGAAGCAGTCCGTGATGACCAGCTGGTCCGAGACGTCGAGCACGATCACGTCGCTGGCCTTCTTGTCGGCTGCCGCGGTGGCGGCGACCAGCGCCAACTCTCGTGCGTCGTGCGTTGCGGCCACGTCACTCCTCGTTCGTAGGTGCTGCTCGCAGCGGGCTGTTCAACCCTGAGAGAGTACCCGTGCGGAGGCCGTTCGGGTTAAGCCTCCCGATACAGGTCCCTCTTGGTGATGTATTGGACAACGCCGTCAGGAACCAAATACCAGACCGGGAGCCCTGAAGCGACCCGTTCACGGCACGCTGTCGAGGATATCGCCATCGCCGGCACGTCGATGAGACTCACCGAACCGGCAGGCAGATGCCGGCTGTCGAGCGGGTAACCGGGCCTGGTCACACCGACGAAATGGGCAAGGGAGAACAGCTCTTCCGCCTGCCGCCAGGACAGGATCTGCTCGAGCGCGTCCGCGCCGGTGATGAAGAACAGCTCCGCGTCCGGGTGAATCCCGCGCAGGTCGCGGAGCGTGTCGATCGTGTACGTGGTGCCGCCGCGCTCGATGTCCACCCTGCTCACCGAGAATCGCGGGTTGGACGCGGTGGCGATCACCGTCATGAGGTAGCGGTCCTCCGCGGCGCTGACCTTGCGGTTGCTCTTCTGCCACGGCTGCCCCGTCGGCACGAAGATCACCTCGTCCAGGTCGAAGCTGGACTGGACCTCGCTCGCGGCGACCAGGTGCCCGTGGTGCACGGGATCGAAGGTTCCGCCCATGATCCCGATCCGACGACCCGTCATAGCTGGTCAGCGTACGTGCACACGGTTCGGCCGGGATGTGTCGCCCACCACTTGTCCGAGCGAATGTCCCTTTCGTTCTGCCTTCTCCTGGCCTCCCTCGGCCCGATGCGCCATCGTGGGTCTCGTGGACGAGCAAGCACTTCGCAATTCAGCAGAGAACCGGCTCCGAGCCCTCGCGGGCGACGGCGCGACGCTGCGGGAGGACCAGTGGACAGCCATCAAGGCGCTGGTCGTCGACCGCAGGCGCGCGCTCGTCGTGCAACGCACCGGGTGGGGCAAGTCGGCCGTGTACTTCCTCGCCACCGCACTGTTAAGAGAGCTGGGCAGCGGACCGACGGTGATCGTCTCGCCACTGCTCGCCCTGATGCGCAACCAGATCGACGCGGCGGCGCGGGCCGGTGTGCACGCGGCGACCATCAACTCCGCGAACCTCGACCAGTGGCAGGACGCCCAGGCCGACGTCCTCGCAGGCCGCACGGATGTGCTGCTGGTCAGCCCGGAGCGGTTGAACAACCCCGACTTCCGCGAAACCGTGTTGCCGGAGCTGACTTCGTCGGCGGGCATGCTGGTGGTCGACGAGGCGCACTGCATCTCCGACTGGGGCCACGACTTCCGGCCGGACTACCGCAGGCTGCGCACGCTGCTGACCGAGCTGCCCGAGGGCGTTCCGGTGCTGGCGACGACGGCGACCGCCAACGACCGCGTCGTCCGCGACGTCGCCGACCAGCTCGACCTCGGCAGGCAGGACACGCTGGTGCTGCGTGGTGAACTGGACCGCGACAGCCTGCACCTCGGCGTGCTGGCTCTGCCGACGCCGCAGGCGCGGATGGCGTGGCTGGCCGAGCACCTCGGCGAGCTGCCGGGGTCGGGCATCATCTACGCGCTGACCGTCGCGTCGGCCCACGAGGTGGCGTCGTTCCTGCGCGACAACGGGTTCGAGGTCGCCGCCTACACCGGGCGGACCGATCCCGCCGAACGGGAGCGGATCGAACAGGACCTGCTGGCCAACAGGGTCAGGGCCGTCGTGGCGACGTCGGCCCTTGGCATGGGTTTCGACAAACCAGACCTGGGCTTCGTCATCCACCTCGGTTCGCCTGCGTCGCCGATCGCGTACTACCAGCAGATCGGCCGAGCGGGACGTGGTGTGGAGCGCGCGGAGGTGCTTCTGCTCCCCGGCGTGGAGGACAAAGCGATCTGGAAGTACTTCGCATCCTTGGCGTTCCCGCCGGAACCCGCTGTGCGCCAGGTGGTCGACGCGTTGACCGCGGCCGGCCGACCACTGTCCACAGTGGCTCTCGAACCCCAGTGCGACCTTTCGCGGTCGCGGCTCGAGATGGTCCTGAAGGTCCTGGACGTCGACGGTGCGGTGCAGCGGGTCAAAGGCGGCTGGATCGCCACCGGTGACGAGTGGCGATACGACAGCGAGCGCTACCAGGGCATCGCCGAGGCGAGGCGGGCCGAGCAGCAGACGATGCTCGACTACCAGTCGACGGACAAGTGCCGGATGGAATTCCTGTTGCGGCAGCTGGATGATCCGCACGCCGCACCGTGCGGCCGGTGCGACAACTGTTCTGGACCGCGGTGGAGCACCGAGGTGTCGTTGGACCGGGTCCAGGAGGCCGGCGAACGGTTACGCCGCCCCGGCGTCGAGGTCGACCCGCGTCGGCAATGGCCGAGCGGTATGGCCAAGCTGGACGTGCCGCTGTCCGGTCGAATCGGCGCAGAGGTGGTCGCCGCACCTGGTAGAGCGCTGGGCCGGCTGACGGACATCGGGTGGGGCAACCGTTTGCGCGAGCTTTTCTCGCCGACCGCCGAGGACGTCCCGGTGCCGGACGACATGATCAACGCATGCGTTCAGGTACTGGCGTCCTGGGACTGGGCGGAACGTCCGGTGGGTGTGGTGACGATCGGTTCGCAGAGCAGGCCGAAACTGGTGTCCAGCCTCGGAGAACGGCTGGCGACGATCGGAAGGTTGACACTGCTGGGCGAGATCGGCTCCGAACCATCGGGCGAGCACCGGGCCAACAGTGCGTTGCGCCTGGCTCAGGTGTGGCGGAAGCTGACCGTCGACGCGCACCTGGCAGAGCGGCTGTTCACGGTGAACGGACCGGTGTTGCTGGTCGACGACCGTCTCGACACGGGCTGGACGATGACGGTCGCGACCAGGCTGCTGCGGGAGGCAGGCGCACCGGCCGTACTGCCGTTCGTACTGGCGACCACCACCTGACCCACCTCCATACGCGACATCACGGACGTGCCGTCCCGCGCCAAGGCGCGACGGAGGCGGCGGCACCCGAGCCGGCAGCATGACCGGCCGACTCGGGTGCCGACCTGGTGCTCGCGACCGCAGGCCCATGCGTCGCGGCCAGCACCGAGCACGCAACCGCCGTCACGCGGCTCGTTCATTGAAAACTCCACGTGGACAATCAACCAACGGCATCCACTCCGCCCACGGATGGCCACCGTCTTGGACCGAACACTCGGCGCCGTCACGGAAGACCTTCCGGTTTCTGTCCGGTCGGTGGCGGGCGTCAGCGGCGGAGCGGGACCAGGTCGTCGGCGTGGACGACCTCGCGTCGGTGTTCGGGGGCGAGGTCGTGGCTGGAATGGCCGATCAGGGAGGGCAGCTCGGTGGCGTCGAAGGCGACGACTCCCCTAGCCACGACGTCGCCATGCGGGTCGGTCAGTTCCACCACGTCACCGGCCTCGAAGTCCCCGGTCACCAACGTGATGCCCGCGGCCAGCAGCGAGCGGCGCCGGTTCACGACCGCCTTGACGGCGCCGTCGTCCAGCTGGAGTTTCCCGCGGGGGTCGGCGGCGTAGGCCAGCCAGAAGCGGCGTGGGGTGAGGCGGCGACCACCGGCCGCGAAGGCGGTGCCGACGTCAGCAGGGCCGAGTGCGCTGCCGGCGTCGGCGGCGGCGGCGAGCAGCACCGGGACACCCGCCGCCGAGGCCAGCCGGGCCGAGGCGAGCTTGGTGGTCATGCCGCCGGTGCCAACGGCCGAACCGGCATCGTCGGCCTGCACATGTGCCACATCCGCGTGGTCCAGCACCTCCGCGATGCGCTGCGCCCCCGGGCGGCGGGGGTTGCCGTCGTAGAGGGCGTCGACGTCGGAGAGGAGGACCAGTGCGTCGGCACCGACGAGGTAGGCGACGAGCGCGGCGAGCCGGTCGTTGTCCCCGAAGCGGATCTCCTCGGTGGCGACCGTGTCGTTCTCGTTGACGACCGGGACCACCCCCAGCGCCAACAGGCGGGACAGGGTGCGCTGGGCGTTGCGGTAGTGGGCACGTCGGACAACGTCGTCCGACGTGAGCAGCACCTGGCCGACGCGGAGGCCGTAGCGGGAGAAGGACGACACGTAGGCGTGGCCGAGGACCAGCTGGCCGACGCTCGCCGACGCCTGCTGGGTGGCGAGGTCGCGGGGACGGCGGCTGATGCCCAGTGGTGCGAGACCGGAAGCGATGGCGCCGGAAGACACCAGCACCACCTGGCTTCCCGCGGTGCGGCGGGCGGCCAGGGCGTCGACCAGAGCGTCAAGGCGGGCCGGGTCCAGGCCGCCCTCCGCGGTGGTGAGGGAGGACGAACCGACCTTCACCACGATCCGTCGCGCGGCCGCCACCTGCGACCTGGTCGCGGACAGCACTCCGGTCACGACAACTCGTCGTCTTCCTGATCGTCGGTCTGGTCGTCGGCCGGTTCCTGGCTCGACGGGGTGCGGCGGGCCATCTTGGCCGCCTTGCGCTCGGCCGCGCCGACCCGGCCGGTGCGTTCGAGCCGGGGGTCGGTGCCCCGCTCGTGCATGGTCATGTCGATACCGGCCTGCATCGAGGGCTCCCAGTCGAAGGTCACGCCGCCGATGGTGACCGGGCAGCCCGGTGTGGCACCCCGCTCCGCCAGCACCTTCTCGACGCCGAGGCGGGCGAGACGGTCGGCCAGGTACCCGACGGCCTCGTCGTTGTCGAAGGCGGTCTGGCGGACCCACCGCTCCGGGCGTTCGCCGAGGACGATGAAGCCACCCTCCTGCTCGGGGTCGTCGACCACCGTGAAACCCGCGTCGTCGACCGCGGTTGGACGCAGGACGATACGGCTCGCCTCGAGCGACGGGCGGCTCGCGCGGTCCTCATCGACGATCTTGGCGAGCGCGTAGGACAGCTCGCGGAGGCCTTCGTGGCTGGCGGTGGACACCGCGAAGACGGGGAACCCGCGGGCCTCGAAGTCGGGGCGGACCATTTCGGCCAGGTCACGGGCGTCCGGCACGTCGATCTTGTTGAGCACCACCACGCGAGGGCGCTCTGCGAGGCTGCCACCGAGGCCGGGCGTGTAGCGGGCCAGCTCGTCTTCGAGGGCGTCCAAGTCGGACACCGGGTCGCGGCCGGGCTCGTAGGTCGCGCAGTCGATGACGTGCACGAGCACGGAGCAGCGCTCGATGTGGCGGAGGAAGTCGAGACCGAGTCCCTTGCCCTGGCTGGCGCCGGGGATGAGGCCAGGCACGTCGGCGACGGTGAAGGTGGCGTCGCCGGCCGTGACGACGCCGAGGTTGGGCACCAGCGTCGTGAACGGGTAGTCGGCGATCTTCGGGCGGGCCGAGGACAGCACGGAGATCAGCGACGACTTGCCTGCCGACGGGAAACCGACGAGGCCGACGTCGGCGACCGAACGCAGCTCGAGCACGAGGTCCGCGGCCTCGCCGGGCTCGCCGAGGAGGGCGAAGCCGGGGGCCTTGCGGGCTTTGGACGCGAGAGCCGCGTTGCCGAGACCACCACGGCCGCCACGGGCGGCGACGAACCGGGTGCCGTTGCCGATGAGGTCGGCGAGCACCTCACCGTCCTCGGTGAGCACGACAGTGCCGTCGGGCACCTTCAGCTCGAGGGACTCACCCGCCGCACCGTCGCGGTTGCTGCCCTGCCCCTGCTTGCCGTTGGCGGCGCGAGCGTGCGGGCGGAAGTGGAAGTCCAGGAGCGTGTGCACCCCGGAGTCGACGACGAGCACGATGTCGCCGCCGTTGCCGCCGTTGCCGCCGTCCGGACCGCCGAGAGGCTTGAACTTCTCGCGGTGCACCGAGGCGCAGCCGTTGCCGCCGTCGCCCGCGGCGGCGTGGATGACCACGCGATCAACGAATCGGGACACTGCGAAACCTTCCTAGAACGCAAAAGAGGGACGGGCCGCACACTCGCCGGCCCGCCCCTCGTGGGGTCTTGCTTCGATCGCGGGCTCAGCCCTCGACCGGGACGATGTTCACGGTCTTGCGACCGCGCTTCTCGCCGAACTGGACCGCGCCCGCGGCCAGGGCGAACAGCGTGTCGTCGCCGCCGCGGCCGACGTTGACGCCCGGGTGGAACCGGGTGCCGCGCTGGCGGACCAGGATCTCGCCGGCGTTGACCTGCTGGCCGCCGTAGCGCTTGACGCCGAGGCGCTGGGCGTTCGAGTCGCGTCCGTTGCGGGAGCTGGACGCACCCTTCTTGTGTGCCATGGCTGTTCAGCTCCTACTTGGTCTTGATGCCGGTGACCTCGACACGGGTCAGCTTCTGCCGATGCCCCTGCCGCTTGTGGTAGCCGGTCTTGTTCTTGAACTTGTGGATGCGGATCTTCGGGCCCTTGGTCTGAGCCACGACGACGCCGTTCACGGAAACCTTCGCCAGGGCGTCGGCGTCCGCGGTGACCTGGTCCCCGTCGACGACGAGCAGCGCGGGGAACGTGAGCTCGGCGCCCGGTTCACCGTCGAGCTTCTCGACCTCGACGATGTCGCCGACGGCGACCTTGTACTGCTTGCCGCCGGTCTTGACGATCGCGTACATCGGACGCAACTCTCCTGCTACTCGACTGCTTCGGAAAACCTTGGGGCTACGCGGCGACCGGGCGAGATGACACCGAGCTCGCGCACGAGTCGGCCCACCTTCGCGGCGGGCCGACCTACAGGATACGTGCCTGCCGGAACGACGACCAAACCGGGGTCAGCCATCGTGCCGCACCGAGACCGGCGGACCTGCCGGACGCGACGCCGCACGGCGTGGCTGCCTGCGCGGCGGCGTCGTTGGCGCGGGCACCGACGGCTCCTCCTGCTCGGCGTTGCCGTTGGTCTGCTCGTACTCACCTTCACCGGGTTCGGGCGACGCCGCGGCCGTCCGTTCGGCAGTGGGTCCGTCAGCTGCCTGCTCGACGCGATCCCCGGCTGCCTGGGCGGCCGGGGCCACGACGGCGGCGGGCTCGGCATCGGCAGGTTCGCCGGTGACGAGTTCGTCCGGCACCGGACCGTTGGCGGTGTGCTCGCCGGCCACGGCCGGCACCTCGTCCGCGGTGACGGGCGCGGGCTCCTCGGCGGTCCGCTCGCTGCCGGCCGCCTGGCCCCGGTGACCACCGTTGGTCTCGGCCCGGCTCGCGGCCTCGGTGTCGTTGGCGTGGCTCGCGGCGCGTGCCTCCGCGCGGCGCGAGCGGCTGCGGTGCCGACCGCGTTCGCGGGTGGGCTCGTCCGCACGGACCTCGGACTGAGCCGCGGGCTGGGGCTCTGGCTGCGGGTCCGGCTCGACGGTGTCGTCCTCGCCGGACTCGCCGGGGGTCTTCGTGGTGGCCTTGGCGATGTCGCGAACGGCTTCCTTCGCCGCCTGGGCTGCGGCCTCCTTGGCCGCGTCCTTGTTCTGGGTCTTGTCCTTGCCCTCGTCACCCCGGCCGCGTGAGCGGCGGGTTCCCCCACGGGACGGCTCGGTGTGCGTGTGGCCGTTCGCGCCGCCCGGCTTGGTGACCGGCTCGGTCGTGACCAGGACGCCGCGGCCCTTGCAGTGCTCGCAGGTGGTGCCGAACGCTTCGAGCAGGCCCGTGCCGACCCGCTTGCGGGTCATCTGCACCAGGCCAAGCGATGTGACCTCGGCCACCTGGTGTCGGGTGCGGTCACGGCCGAGGCACTCCGTCAACCTGCGGAGGACCAGGTCGCGGTTGGACTCCAGGACCATGTCGATGAAGTCGATGACGATGATGCCGCCGATGTCGCGCAGCCGGAGCTGCCGGACGATCTCCTCGGCGGACTCCAGGTTGTTCCTGGTCACCGTCTCCTCGAGGTTGCCGCCGGAGCCGGTGAACTTCCCGGTGTTGACGTCGATGACGGTCATCGCCTCGGTGCGGTCGATGACCAGGTAGCCGCCGGAGGGCAGCCACACCTTGCGATCCAGGGCCTTGAGCAACTGCTCCTCGATGCGGTACTCGGCGAAGACGTCGGCGTTGCCGACGTGCTTGCGAACGCGGTCGACGAGTTCGGGCGCGACGTGGCGGACGTACGCGTCGACGGTCTCCCACGCGGTGCCGCCCTGGACCACGAGCGCGGAGAAGTCCTCGGTGAACAGGTCGCGGACGACCTTCACCAGCAGGTCCGGCTCCTCGTAGACGAGGGACGGCGCACCGACCTTGCGGACCCCGTTGGTGCCCTCGGTCTTGTCCTTGATGACCTGCCACTGGGCCTGGAGCCTGCTGACGTCACGCGCCAGCTCCTCCTCGCTGATGCCCTCGGACGCGGTGCGGATGATCACCCCGGCGTCCTCGGGGACGACGCGCTTGAGCACGTCCTTGAGGCGACGGCGCTCGTTCTCCGGCAGCTTGCGGGAGATGCCGGTGGCACCTCCACCCGGCACGTACACGAGGAAACGGCCGGGGAGGCTGATCTGGGTGGTCAGGCGGGCGCCCTTGTGGCCGACCGGGTCCTTGGTGACCTGGACGAGCACGCTGTCGCCCGTCGACAGGGCCTGCTCGATCTTGCGGGCCTTGCCTTCGAGACCCGCGGCGTCCCAGTCGACCTCGCCTGCGTACAGCACGGCGTTGCGGCCGCGGCCGATGTCGACGAACGCGGCCTCCATCGACGGCAGCACGTTCTGGACGCGGCCCAGGTAGACGTTGCCGACCAGGGAACCAGTGCCGGCCGAGGTCACGAAGTGCTCGACGAGCACGCCGTCCTCGAGTACGCCGATCTGGATCCGGTCGCCGCGCTCGCGGATGACCATCGCCCGGTCGACGGCCTCACGGCGGGCGAGGAACTCGGCCTCGGACAGGATCGGGGCGCGGCGGCGGCCTGCCTCGCGGCCGTCGCGGCGGCGCTGGCGCTTGGCCTCCAGGCGGGTGGAGCCGCGGACGCTGCGCACCTCGTCACGACCGTCGGACTCGACCTTGTCCTTGTCCTCGCGAGCCTCGCGGACGTGGACGACCGTGTTCGGCGGGTCGTCCTCGGTCGGGTTGCCGCTCTCGTCGTCGGCACCGCCGCGACGACGGCGCCTGCGGCGACGGCGGCGGGTCGCCGCGTCCTCGCCATCGGCCTGCTCCTGGTCGTCGGTGTCCTCGGCCTCGGGCTCCTCCTTGGCCTTGCGCCTGACGGGCTTGTCGGTCTTGTCCGGCTTGTCGGTC
The DNA here is from genome assembly GCF_042653545.1 of Actinophytocola glycyrrhizae. NCBI lineage: Bacteria > Bacillati > Actinomycetota > Actinomycetes > Pseudonocardiales > Pseudonocardiaceae > Actinophytocola > Actinophytocola glycyrrhizae. The sequence goes on along the minus strand of NZ_JBHSIS010000022.1, from coordinate 366,604 downwards.
TTGTCCTGCTTGGCGGCCGGCTTCTGCTCCTCGTCGGCGATCTCGTCGCCGGCGTCGTCCTGGCCACCCTTGCCGCGGCCACGGCCACGGCGGCCACGGCGGCGACGCGGCCTGCCTTCCTCGCCGTCCTCGCCGGTCGTGTCCTCGGTCTCGTCCACCTCGTCCTCGACCGGCGCCGGCTCGTCGTCCTTGGGACGGGCGGCCGGACGAGCCGGTGCCACGGGGGGCTCCGGCGGGAGGAACAGCGGTGACGCCGACGCGAACACCGGCGTGGGCGGCGTGGCCCTGGACGGCTGCGGTGGCTCGGCCGCCCGGGCGGCCTTGGCGGGGGGCGCGCTGAAGCCCGGCGTGTCCGCGATCCTCGACCCGCCCTGCTGGGTGCCGGCGACAGGACCGGCCTGCGCGGCGGCCTCCGACGCGACCTCGGCCGGCGCCGGGGCCCCGGCGCCGGCCTGCTCGGTCGTGGCCGCCTCCGCGTCAGCCGGGTCGGCGGCGGTCACGCCCAGCGCCTCGGCCACCCGCAGCGCCACCTCGCGGTCGATGCTGGACTGCACGCTGCGACCGCCGACACCGAGTGCGGTGACGGCGGCGAGCACCTCGCGGCTGCTGTGGCCCAGCAGCTTGGCAAGCGCGTGCACACGGATCCTGGCCGGCAGGTCCGCGAGTGCGGCGGCAATGGGTGTGGTGGGGTGCCCGCCGGTGTTTCCGGCAGGCGTCGACATATCCGACATGTAGCTCCTTCACCCCCGGGCGCGTCCATCAGCACCGATGCCGTGGGCATCAGCACTCTCGGACGCGGCCACACAGGGGCCTCGTTGTCCTCGCCTCACCGTGCTCCTCCGGTGAAGCGTGTTGTCTTTCCGCCGCTGGGCGGCGGGAATCCTCGCCTCTCGCCATGCACACCGGGCAGGCCGGTGACCATGGCAGGTCAGTCACAACGCAGCGCCGGGCGTCACCCGAATGTCGAAACCCGCACGGCCCGGTCCAGGGCCAACGGGTCGGACAGACCTCCGCTGTCGTCGAGCCGTCCCTGGGCCATCCGGGTCGCCTTCGCGGGCACCGGCGGTTCCAAGGCGGCGACGACGCGGAGCGCGCTCAGCACGTCGTCCGGTCGAACGGCAGGTGTCAGCTGCCGGACAACCACGTCGAGTATCCCACACGGGTCGGGTGGAGTGGTTGAAGGAGACACGACCGGGTCATCTTCGACCCGTCCGGTGACGATCGCGGAGCGCGCGTCGATGGTGCGCATTCCGTGCTTGGTCAGGCGTTCGACCTCGACAACCTCCGCCGCGAGCAGCCGCTCCCACGCCGCTTTGAGCGTGTCGGACGCCACGCCGGGCAACTCGATCCGCCACCGGCTCGCCTCCATGCGGTCCGCGAGTGACTCACCGCCCGCGCCGACCGGCACGCCGACCGCCTCCAGCAGGTCGAGTCCCGGCGGCATGGCCGCGTCCAGCATGCGGACCAGCTCGTCCGGCTCGAGCACCTCGACCAGCTGTATCTCGACGTACTCGGCCTCACTCGCCACCCCGGTCGGCGACGCGCCGATCCAGGAGATCTTCGGGTGCGGGTTGAAGCCCTGTGAGTACGCCATCGGCACCCGTGCCCGGCGCAACGCGCGCTCGAACGCGCGGGCCACGTCCCGGTGTGAGGTGAACCTCAGCGGACCGCGCTTGGCGTACCGAAGCCGCAGCTTCTGCACCGCCGAGGCGGAGGGGTTCGGGCGGTCGTCGCGGGTCAGCGCTACTCCTTCTGGTGGTATCCAGCTGGTCCGGTGGTGTTCAATTGCGGATGCTGGCACCGTACCCCCAGGTCCAATTCCGGCTGTGAGCTTGTCTGTGGAGCGGCAGTCTGGCTACCGTCCGGACAGTGGAGTGCCGGCGCTCCCCAACCGGCCGCCCCAACAACATGGAGGTCGCCCGTGCCTCTGCTGCGCCGTCTACCGGCGGCAGCGGTCGGTGCCGCGGTGTTCGCGACATCCCTGGTGACGACCGGCATGACCGCGAGTGCCCAGGCCGCGGACCCACCGCGCGACACGTGCACGACCGACAGCGCCGAGCTTCGGTACCTGATCCTGCTCGCCCCCGGCACCACCCAGCCGGACGCCGCCGACGAGATCGCGGCGTCGTGCGGCGCGCTCACCGCCTACTACCCCCAGATCGCCGTCGCGGTGGCCAGCTCGGCCGACAGCGGCTTCGCCGAGCGCATCGGCACCGACCGGGCGTTCAGCGCGGAAGGGGCGCTGGCGGCGCAGCAGGGCCCCCGCAAGGACGAGACCTCCGCGGAGGCGACCGCCGCCACCGATCCGGTCGAAGTGGACGGGACGGACCGGACCGGCGAGCAGTGGGACATGGCGATGATCGGGGCGGACCGGGCTCGCCGGATCAACCCGGGCAGCAAGGACGTCGTGGTGGGCGTCCTCGACTCCGGGGTCGACCCGAACCACCCCGACCTGACCGCGGCGCTGGACCGCACGACCTCGGCCGGGTGCCTGTCCGGCAAACCCGACCCGGCACCCGCCGCGTGGGAGCCGACGGCCTCGCCGCACGGGACGCACGTGGCAGGCACGATCGCGGCGGCCGACGACGGGCACGGCACCGCCGGCGTGGCGCCCGGCGTGCGGATCGCGTCGGTGAAGGTGGTCGACGACCAGGGCTACATCCTCCCCGAGTACGCCGTGTGCGGGTTGATGTGGGCCACCGCCAACAAGATGAAGGTGACCAACAACAGCTACTTCGTCGACCCGTGGCTGATGACGTGCGACCGGGACAGTGAGCACGTCGTGTACGAGTCGGTCCGGCGCGCGGTGGACTACGCGACGCAGCAAGGCGTGCTGACCGTCGCGGCGGCCACGAACGAGGGCGCCGACCTGGCCGACCCGAGTGGACGGACCGCCGAGAACCCGGTCGCCTCCGGCATGGCGAAGGGCCAGGCGAAACGGCGCACGCTGGACGGCAGCTGCAAGGTGCTGCCCGCCGGGTTGCGTGGCGTGGTCGCGGTGTCCGCGGTGGGCCACAACGAACTGAAGGCCAGCTACAGCTCCTACGGCCTCGGTGTGGTCGACGTGACCGCGCCCGGCGGCGAGACGAAGCCGAAGGCGTACGAACCGTCCGGCGCCAAGCAGGACGACAACGGCTGCGTGCTGTCCACGGTGCCGGGCGGGTACGACCGGTTCTGCGGCACGTCGATGGCCACCCCGCACGTCGCCGGTGTCGCCGCGCTCATCGCATCGGAACACCCGGACGCGACCCCGCAGGCGATCACGAAGATGCTGACCGAGGACGCGGAGTCACTGCCGTGCCCAGCCGACTACGACCTGGACGACACCGGGGCACAGGACGCCTACTGCACGGGTTACAAGCCGTACAACGGGTTCTACGGACACGGCCTCGTCGACGCCACGGCCGCCGTCACCGGGAACTGACTACACGGGAGTGACCGGCAGCAGCTTCCTCCCGGTGGGGCCGATCTCGATGTCGGTGCCCATCGCCGGGCAGACGCCGCAGTCGAAGCACGGGGTCCAGCGGCAGTCGTCGAGCTCCTGCTCGGACAGGGCGTCCTGCCAGTCGTCCCACAGCCAGCCCTTGTCGAGGCCCGAGTCGAGGTGGTCCCACGGCAGGACCTCGTCCCCGGCGCGCTCACGCGTGGTGAACCAGCCGATGCCCACCCCGAGTGGCTCCAGCTCGGCCGCGGCGGCGGAGGTCCAGCGCTCGTAGGAGAAGTGCTCGCTCCAGCCGTCGAACCGGCCGCCCTCGCGCCACACGCGCTCGATGACGCGGCCGACGCGACGGTCCCCACGGGAGAGCAGTCCTTCGACGAGGCTCGGCTTGCCGTCGTGGTACCGCATGCCGATGTTGCGACCCAGGCTGCGGTCGGAGTTCACGGCCTCGCGCAGTTTGCGCAGCCGGGAGTCCACTGTGTCCGGGTCGCACTGCGCGGCCCACTGGAACGGCGTGTGCGGCTTGGGGACGAACCCGCCGATGGAGATGGTGCAGCGGATGTCCTTGCGGCCACTGGCCTTCCGGCCCGCACGGATGACCTCCTGGGCCATCGCGGCGATCTGCAGCACGTCGTCGTCGGTCTCGGTCGGCAGGCCGCACATGAAGTACAGCTTCACCTGCCGCCAGCCTCCTGCGTACGCGGCGCTGACCGTGCGGATGAGGTCGGCCTCGGACACGGTCTTGTTGATGACGCGGCGGATCCGCTCGCTGCCACCCTCCGGCGCGAAGGTCAGTCCGGAGCGGCGGCCGTTGCGGGACAGCTCGTTCGCGAGGTCGATGTTGAACGCGTCGACCCGGGTCGACGGCAGCGAAAGGCCGGTGTTCGTGCCCTCGTACCGGTCCGCGAGGCCCTTGGTGATCTCGGCGATCTCCGAGTGGTCCGCACTGGACAGTGAGAGGAGACCGACCTCCTCGAACCCGCTCTTCTCCAGTCCCTTGTGGACCATGTCGCCGATGCCCTGGATGGACCGCTCGCGCACCGGCCGGGTGATCATGCCGGCCTGGCAGAACCGGCAGCCTCGGGTGCAGCCGCGGAAGATCTCGACACTCATCCGCTCGTGCACGCTCTCGGCGAGCGGGACCAGCGGCTGCTTCGGGTACGGCCACGCGTCGAGGTCCATGGTTGTGCGTTTGGCCACCGTCGCTGGCACGCGCTCGCGGTTGGGCGTGATCGGGTTCAGCGCACCGGAGTCGTCGAACGTGACGTCGTAGAACTTGGGGACGTACACGCCGCCGGTCTCGGCGAGCCGGGTCAGCAGCTCGTCACGGCCGCCGGGGCAGCCCTCCTGCTTCCAGGCCCGGACGATGCCGGTGATCTCGAGGACCGCCTCCTCGCCGTCGCCGAGTACGGCGGCGTCGACGAAGTCGGCGATCGGCTCCGGGTTGAACGCGGCGTGGCCGCCCGCGACGACGACCGGGTGCTCGCCGGTGCGGTCCCTGGCGTGCAGCGGGATGCCCGCGAGGTCGAGCGCGGTCAGCAGGTTGGTGTAGCCCAGCTCGGTCGAGAAGCTGACTCCGACCAGGTCGAAGGCACCGAGCGGGCGGTGGGCGTCCACGGTGAACTGCGGGACGCCGTGCTCACGCATGAGCGCCTCGAGGTCCGGCCACACCGCGTAGGTGCGCTCGGCCAGCACGTCGGACAGCTCGTTGAGCACCTCGTACAGGATCATGACGCCCTGGTTGGGCAGGCCGACCTCGTACGCGTCCGGGTACATCAGCGCCCACCGGACGGCGGTGGCGTCCCAGTCCTTGACGGTGGAGTTCAGCTCCCCACCGACGTACTGGACCGGCTTGGACACCCTGGGCAGCAACGGCTCCAGACGGGGAAAGACCGACTCAACACTCATAGTGGCCCAAGGGTAACCCCAGCCCGCGGCGCCGCGCGGTGGCGGCTCTCCCCCGCTCCGGTCACCGATCACCACACGCCGTGGCGGTACGTGTTGCCATCGTGATCTCACGGGTGGACAGTTGAGCCCTGAACCATCCCCTTCGACGGAGGTCGGTATGGACGTCGTCGCTCTCATCGGTCGGATCCTCTTCGTGCTCCTGTTCCTCGGATCGGCCTTCGGCCATTTCACGCAGTCCGCGGCCATGGCCGGGTACGCCGCGTCCCGCGGGCTGCCGCAGCCCAGGCTGGCCGTCATCGGCAGCGGCGTGCTCATGCTCGTCGGTGCGCTCATGGTGCTGCTCGGGATCTGGCTCGACCTCGGCGCCCTCCTGCTCGTGCTCTTCCTGGTGCCGACGGCGGTCCTGATGCACCCGTTCTGGAAGGAGACCGACGCGACGAACAAGCAGAACGAGATGGTCTCGTTCCAGAAGGACATCTCGCTCGCCGGTGCCGCCCTGCTGATCCTCGCGCTGTACGCGGGCCACGGCGCCGACCTCGGCCTCACGATCACCGATCCCCTGTTCTGACGGCCACCGCGCGCCCTGCTGCCCGCGCGTTCAGCGCAGCAGCAGGGCACCGAGCCTGCGCGCGGACACGACCACACCCAGCGCGGCCATCACCGCGAAGTACGCGAGGTGCCAGAGCACGCCAACCTCGACGACGCCAGCGCACAGGTTCCGCATCAGCTCGATCGCGTGGTAGAGCGGCAGGCACCGCACCACGACGCGCACGACCGCCGGGTAGACCTCCAGCGGGAAGAACGTCGCCGAGAACAGGAACATCGGCATCAGGGCGAGCTGGATGAGGTCGAAGTCCTGCCACGACCGCATGAACGTCGTGCAGGCCATCCCCACCGCCGCGAACGAGAACGCCACCAGCAGGGCGGCGGGCAGCGCGAGCAGCGCCCACGCCGACGTGAGCAGCCCCATCGCCAGCATCACGCTCAGGAACCCGCCCGCGTAGAGGCCACCGCGCAGCAGCGCCCACGCGATCTCGCCGACGGCGACGTCGAGCGGGCCGAGCGGGGTCGCCAGCATCGCGTCGTAGAGCTTGGCGTACTTGTACTTGAAGAAGATGTTGAACGTCGCGTCGTACACGGCGCCGTTCATGGCGGACGCGGCGAGCAGGGCGGGCGCGACGAACGCGACGTAGCTGACCGGCTCGCCCCCTGGCCCTGTCACGTCGCCGACCAGCGCGCCGAACCCGACCCCCATGGCGAACAGGTAGAACAGCGGCTCGCAGAACCCGGAGACGACGGTGAGCCAGGCCCGGCGGTTCACCAGCAGCGACCGTTCGACGAGCACGTGGGCGCGGCCGGCGTACATGCCCGTCGGCAGCACCCGCAGCAACAGTCCGCCACCGGCGGCCGTCATGCCGCCAGCCTTCTGGTGAACGTGCGGACGCCGAACCAGGCACCTGCCGCCAGCAGCACCAGCAGGTAGGCAACATGGCCCGCGGCGTCGAGCAGCGGCAGGTCACCGAACGCGGCACCCCTGCTCAGCTCGGTGCCGTGCCACAGCGGCGTGACCCAGGCGAGCGGGCGCACCACCTCCGGCAGCTGTCCGACCGGGAAGAACGTGCCCGCGAACAGGGTCATCGGCATCACGACGAACCGGAACAGCGCGCTGAACTGCTGCCCTTCGGTCCGCAGCGTCGCCGAGTACGCGGCGACCGGGGCGGCGAAGGACAGGCCGGCGAGGATCGACACCAGCAGCGAGCCCAGCACCCCGAAGCCGGTCAGCGCGCCGAGCACGGCAGCCACGCCGAGGTAGGCGGCACCCGAGACCGCGAGCCGCAGGCCAACCCACGCCAGGTGCCCCGCGAAGATCTGGGCCGGCGTGATGGGCGAAGCGGCGATGCCGAGGTAGGTCTGCTGCCACTTGAACGCCGACAGGATCGGGTAGGTCGACTCGAACGCGGCGATCTGCACCGCGGTCGCGGCGAGCAGCGCCGGCGCCAGGTACACCACGTACTCGCGGCCGCCGGTGGCCGCGGCCGGTTCCACCTGTGACCCGAGACCGAAACCGAGTGCGAGCAGGAAGAGCACGGGCTGACCGACGCTGGACACCACGGTGGCGCGCCAGTTGCGCCGGTACCAGGTCCACATCCCCTCGACGACGATGAACGCCGCGTGCGCCGGGCCGAGGACCCGGCCGCCTGCCTGCCCCATGTTCGTCCTCCTCGCCCCATCATCGCCGCCAATCGGGCGATGGTGGAAGGACCATCCGGATGACGAACCACATTCCGTGCCCAAAGCTTCACTCGTTCGCGGGCTGCTCTCGGTCGGCCGCACAGGCCACACTTTCTGGTGGTTCGCTTGCCTTGGAGGAAGACCGCCGGTGGCCCTGCGCGCACGTCCCTCACGTCACGACATGGCGGCGATCCATTTTCTTTCCGTGGCAGCGGATCTCATGGACGCCTACCTGCAGGCGGACCCGGTCGACGACGCCCAGTCGCAACGCCTCGGCCACATCACCTTCCCCACCGCGCTGGACTGGCTGCGCACCGACGACGTGATCCGGCTCGCGCCGTCGTGGTCCGGCGAGGCGGCCCGCCGCCGGGCCTTCTTCAGCCGATGGGCCACCCGCGGGGACTTCCTCGCCGACGCGGTGGTCTACGCGCTGATGCGGGAACAGCCCGCGATCCCCGCACCCCGGCACGACAGCGATGTGCCGGTCTCCCAGTACATCGCCGACGTCACCGACGACCTGCTGGCGAACCTGGTGCAGCACCCGAGGAGCTACCTGGTGCTGCACCTCGCCCCGCTGCTGCCGCGCCACCCGCACCTGGCGGCGGCGTTCGCACCTGGTTCGCGCGCGGCGACCCGCGCGTGGACCGACATCTACCGCAGGCTCGCGGACGGGCTCGACATCGTGATGCGTCCTGAGTGGACGTTCAAGCGGCTGTCGTCGGTGCTGCAGGCCATGGTGGACGGTTTCGTGCTCCGGCACCGGGTGCGGCCGCAACAGCATCCGCGCCACGGCTGGCAGGACGCGAACATGCTGGCGGACGCGGTGATCGCGTTGCTGCTCGGCGCCGTGGACTGGGACCTCACCGGACAGTCCGGCCGGGCCACCCTCGACGGGCTGGCGACGCCCCGGCCGGTGCGGCGGATCTGACCGGCGCTAGTCGACCAGGGTGCGGCCGGTGAGGCGCAGGAACACGTCCTCGACGGTGCTGCGCCGCACCAGGCTGGACACCGGGTCGACGCCACGCTGGTGCACGGCGCTGAGCACCGCCTCGCCGTCCGCTGCGTACAGCAGCACCCGGTCCGGGAGGGCCTCGACGCGGTCGGCGAGGCCCGCGAGCCGCTCCTCCACGGCGACGGGATCCTCGCCCGGCGGGAAACGCAGCTCCACCACCTCCTTCGTGGAGTAGCGGCCGATCAGTGCCGCCGGGCTGCCCTCGGCGGCGATCCGGCCGCGGTCCATCACGACGAGGCGGTCGCACAACTGCTCGGCCTCGTCCATGTAGTGGGTGGTGACGATGAGGGTGACGCCGTTCTGCTTGAGCCGGAACAGGCGGTCCCACAGCAGGTGGCGTGCCTGCGGGTCGAGCCCGGTGGTCGGCTCGTCGAGCAGCAACAGCTCGGGGTCGTTGATCAGCGACCGGGCGATGGTGAGCCGCCGTTTCATGCCGCCGGACAGGGCGTCGACCTCGTCGTCGGCACGCTCGGTGAGCTGTGCGAACGCCAGCAGTTCGGCGGCCTTGGCGCGCACGTGGGCCTTCGAGAGACCGAAGTAGCGGCCGTAGACGTGCAGGTTCTGGCGGACCGTCAGCTCGGTGTCGAGGTTGTCCTGCTGCGGGACGACACCGAGCCGTGCGCGGATGTGCGGGCCGTCGCGCTCGGGATCCATGCCCAGCACCGTCAGCTCACCACCCGAACGCGGTGACACGCAGCCCACCATCCGCATGGTCGAGGACTTCCCGGCCCCGTTCGGCCCCAGGAACCCGAACGCCTCCCCGCGCCGGACCTCGACGTCGATCCCGTCGACCGCCGTGAACCGGCCGAACCGCTTCACCAACCCCCGGGCCCGTACCAGTGTCACGTCCTCACCCACGCCCCCGCACACCAACCAGCCGCCACGGTCGACACTTTCGACCGACACCACCACCGGTACCGGTGGCTGGGACTTCGGTGATCGGCCATCGGTATCAACTGAAAGCGACTCCGGCGTCCCGCGCAATGGTCTGATCAGGCTAATGACGCGATATTCCGCCCGCTGTCCGACGGCCTGGTCTAGGGTTTGACGCGAGCGGAGGAGAGGGGATCCGCGTGCCGATCGCCGACGAACGCGTCTATGGGTTGAAGGGTGTAATCGATCTCGTCCGCGATTTCATGACACGAATCGAGCGGAACGGGTCCCTGTACAGCGAGAACCTGCCGGTCATCGTGATCGAGGGATTCCGGGGCACCGGGAAGTCGGCCGTTCTGTCCAAACTGGACCGCATGTTGGACCAGGTCCCGCATGCCCGCCTCGATGTGGAGACGAACCGGCACGCGTCGGCGCCGGAAGTGCTTTCCGCGATCGCGTTCGACCTCAGCCGGAAGTACCCGAAGTACACACTGCGGTTCCCCCGATTCATCATCGGTCAGCTCGTCATGCGGCTGGACCTCGATCTGACCGATCATTCCCTGGCGTGTCAGAACGTCGAAATCGCACTGGAGCGCTACCGAAATCTGGATACCGTTCGCGAGGTCCTCGCGGACACGGCGGGAAGTGTTCTCGCCAGTATGAGCGGCAGCGTGGGGGTGCCGATCAATCCACCCGCCAGCCTGATGCGGTATATCGTCACCTGGCTGTCCAGGCGGGCGCCGAACCGGCAGTCGAGCCTCGGCGCCTACCGGGACTGGTACGGCCACCGCGATCTCGGACTGCGCAACGACCCCGTCGACGTCCTGGTGGACCTCAACCGCTGGGCGACCGACCCCGACGAGGAATACAGCCGGGAGCGGGTCGACGAACTGCTCTGGTCGGCGTTCCTGGCCGACCTGCGCTCGGAGTTCGACCTCGGCAGACGGGCCGGCGAGCGGTCACTCAACTGCGTGGTCCTGCTCGACAACGCCGACACCGAACTCGGCCGCCGCTTCCTCGCACAGCTGGTCCACGCCCGCCGCGAGCGGATCGTCGGTGAGCCCGACGGTGCCGACCCGCTGACCGTCGTGGCCACGAGCCGCGGCACCCTGCTGGCCGAGGTGCCCGACGCGGACCAGGTGCGGGTCACACCGGAGGACCTGCGAGCCGGCCGTGCGCACCACCCGGACTGGTCGCGCTACTGGTGGGTCGGCTGCCGGCTCCCGGACCTGACCGAGGACGAGGTGGGCCGGGCGATCGCCGACCTGGGCCTGCTTCTGGGCAGGCACCAGCGGCTGACCCGGATCGTGTACGACCTCACCGCCGGGCACCCCGCGTCGACCAGCCTGGTGCTCGACGCCATCGCGAAGGACACGCCGGGCAAGTGGTTCGAGCCGGCGGCCATCCTCGACCGCCGCGGCCAGCAGGCGCCGACGACGGCAGAACAGATGCTCGACCGCCTGCTGGAGGGCACGTCCGATGCGGCGCTGTGCGACCTGGTGACCTGCGCGCCCGCGCGGCGACGGGGGCAGGCGCTCGCCCTGGCCGGCCGGGAGCACCTGCTGGTCCACAGCCCGGCCGCCTACGCGGAGACCATCGACCCACTGCTGTGGCCGCCGGAGGAGTCGGCCGGGCTGAGTGTGCTGCGCAGGCTGCTCACGCGCCGGCTCGCGGAGCGGACCGGCACGGACGAGCCGGGCTGGTCGGAGGTGCACGCGCAGTTGCGCCACATCTGCCAGGCCGAGGACGACGAGGCGGGCGTGCTGTACCACGCCCTCGCCGACGGCGAGGTCGGTTTCGTTGCCGCCCACCTGCACCGGCGGCTGACCGAGCTGCCGTGCGCCGGGTGGTACGAGCTGATCACCTCGGTCGCCGCGGCCCCGCGGCTGCCCCGGACCGGCGGCGCGCCCGTCGACGAGGTGCGCACGCTGGTGACGTCGGCCCGCATGGAGCCGGAGGTCGTGCCCGTCGGCAGGCTGCTCGCGGCGTTGCACGTCGCGGCCGACCCGTTCACCGACAGCCGCCGGGGTGACGTGCACCTGCAGATCGCCGACGACTGGGCCGACGTCGGCCGGCTCCGGCCCGGCGGGCCGCACGCGACGTTCCTGGAGGCCGCACGCCACCACCGCCGGGAGGCCGAGTGGTGGGACTGAGGGGGAGGACACCGGGGTGAGCGAGAGCGACGCGATCGTCCCGCCGGAGACGGCGATGGTGCGCAAACGCCGCAGGCGCACCCGCATGGCGCTGATCACGGTGGCGGTCGTCCTGGTCACCGCCGGGGTGTGGGGCGCGGTCACGGTGTTCCGCACCTGCGGATCGCTCGGCTCCGGCGTGCAGGAAATCGACGGTGATTGCGTGGGCGTCACCGACGGCACCTACGCCTTCCACCCTGATCTGGCTGACATCCAGGCGCGGATCGCGGCCGAGAACGCGAGGGTCCGCGAGCATCCGAACGGCTACGTGTCGGTGGCGCTGCTGGACCCGCTGACCCCGACCGGCCACAGTGCCCTGCCGCCCTCCGCGGTCCGCAACCGGCTCGAGGGCGCGTACACAGCACTGCGCCGGATCAATCGGTACCGCGTCGCCGGCGACCCGAACCCCCAGATCCAGCTGCTGCTCGCCAACCAGGGCAGCAGCGACGACCAGTGGCGGCACGTGCTCACCCGGTTGCGGGAACTGAGCGAGGCCGAGCCCCCGCTTCTCGGGGTCATCGGACTCGGGGTGAGCACCGCCCGCACCAAGCAGCAGGCCGAGGATCTGTCCGGACTGGGCATTCCCATGGTCGCCGCCGTGCTCACCGCCGACGACTTCGAGTACGACCACATCCCCGGCCTGATCAAGACCTCGCCGAGCAACCGGCACTACGTCGCGGCGCTGCGCGACTACCTCGGCAGCACGGCACTCGATTCGGCGATCATGGTTCGCGACTCGAACTCCGACCTGGGCTCGGACCTCTACACCAGGACACTGGAGGAGCAGTTCGCGACCCAGATGGGTGACTACATCAAGTTCGAGACCCAGCAGTTCACCGGCGTCTCCGGTTCAGGGGACGAACCGCCGAGCCTGTTCGACAACGTGCAGGCCAACATCTGCGCTGCGGCTGACGAGGAGGGCGTCGCCATCCTCTACGCGGGACGGGAGATCGACCTCGGCGACCTGCTCGAATCGCTGGAGAACCGCACCTGTACGAACGCCCCGCTGACGGTGCTCACCGCGGGCCTGGAGCTCGGCGAGGTGTTGAAGGACATCGACCTGCGGGCGGCGAAGCTCACGATCCTCAACGCGGCGACCGTCGACCCCGCCGGCTGGAACCGCGGGGAGGAGGGCACACCCACCTACTACGAGGACTTCCGCCTCGCCTATGTGAACGAAGAGCGGTTCTCCCCACGGCACCTGCGAGACGGTGGCGCGATCATGATGCACGACGCCCTGTTGACCGCGGCACGGGCGATCCGCCTCGCCGCACCCGAAGGCTCGGCGTCCCAGTTGACCCCGAAGATCGTGCGGACCCAGCTGCTGAACATCAACACCGGCTATGAGGTGCGCGGCGCCAGCGGCACGTTGCGGTTCAGCAAGCTGCCTGCCCGCGGCGGCACCGGCATCCCCAAGGGCAAGCCGATCCCCGTGATCCAGTACCCGCATCCCACGGACGAGGAACTCCCGTCGCAGCGGGTCGGACGGCTGTGCGTAATCACGACCGGCCCCGGCATACTGCGGTGCGGGGCCTGACGGGTTGCCGGGGCGCGCCGGTCAACCCGAGCGGCCGAACCGCTTCGTGAAGCGGTCGAGCTCCGCTTCGAGGGCCTTCACCTTCTCGCGGATCATGTCGGCCCGCTCGTCCGCGTTCGCCAGCAGTTCGTCGTCGGCCGCGGTCACGGTGATGCCACGGGCCCGCACGGTGGCGATGACCGACCGGTTGACCGCCGGGTCCACGAGCACCAGCGCGGACACCACGCCCGCGTTGAGCTCCTTGCTCCGCCCGAAGGACGCCTTGTAGACGACCTCGGCGGGGACGCGCAGGTCCAGCTCGAACTTCTCGAGCTCGTTCTTGGCGGTCGCGATCGTGATGGTGAGGAGGGCCTGGCCCAGCGCGTCGAGGAGCCGCTTGCGGCCGGGGAACCAGGGCATGGGCAGGTTCTCGACCTGCTGCTGGACGGCGTCGCCGACGAGGTAGTCCACGACGTGCCTGGTCCGCAGCTCGGTGACCTTCCCCCACGGGACGTCGTCCCCGTCGAAGGCGATCTCCTGGGGCGAGTAGGCGACACCGCCGAAGCGGTTCAGCCTGACGACGAGACCGCGCACGCGCTTAGGCACCTTCGGGTGCTCGGCCAGCAGGTCCCCGACGCCGATGGACCAGTTGCCCGGGATGGGGCCCTCCGGTGGCCTGCGCCTGGCGAGGAGCTGCTGGAACATCTCGACCAGCTCACGCACCTCGGACGCGTCAGCGTGGTCCTCCGGCTCGTCGGCGAGGCTGGGCTCGTCGGCGGGACCGCCCGACACGACGGGACCGGCGTCCGGGGCGTTGTGCCGCAAGGCTGGCCCGGCGCCCTGGGCGGGGAAGGCGCTGCCGGGAGTGCCGAGACCGGCTGCGGGCCCGTTCGGTGACGGGAAGCCACTCGCTCCGATGGCCGGGACGTGAACGCTTGGAAAGCCCTGTGGCGCGGCCGGAACGGGCCGCAGGGCGACAGGGCTGTGGGGAGTCGCGGTCTGTGCGCCCGGGATCACCTGGGTCACGTCCGGGGCGTCGATGTCGACGACCTGTGTGGCGTCGGGGTCGTCGTCGGCCATGCGGCGGGAGGCGGCCTCCGCCGCGTCCTTGACCTTCTCGGCCGCCTTCTCCGTCGCCGAAAGGGCGCCCTTGACCAGCCCGCGACCGATCCCACCGATGTCTGGCACCTGTACTCCCGCACGTCCGGACGACGCGCACACATTAACGCCTGACCTGCGGTGTCCGGGGGCGAATCGCGGGGCTCGGCCTGCGTGGCCGAGCCCCGTCATGGGCTCAGACGCCCGGGAACCAGAGGTCGATCTCGCGCTTCGCGGACTCCGTGGAGTCGGAACCGTGGACGATGTTGTACTGGACCTCGATGGCGAAGTCGCCGCGGATGCTTCCGTTCGCGGCCTGCACCGGGTTGGTGACGCCCGCCAGCTGGCGGAACGCGGCGATGGCGTTGTCGCCCTCGACGACCATGGCCGCGACCGGGCCGGACGTGATGAACTCCAGCAGCGACTCGAAGAACGGCTTGCTGGCGTGCTCGGCGTAGTGCTGCTCCGCGACGCTCCGCTCGACGTTGCGCAGCTCCAGCGCGGCCAGCTTCAGGCCCTTGCGCTCGATGCGGGAGATGACCTCACCGACCAGGCCACGGCTGACGCCGTCCGGCTTGACCAGGACCAGGGTGCGCTCGCTCACGACTGTGGGTACTCCTTCATGGGGGAACTTGCTGCGCGCGAAAGCCTAGCTGGCGGGTTTCGCTACTCCGACTGGGTCGGCTGCTGGCTCGGCAGACGCCCCTCCGCCATGCGGCGGGCCACGTCGTGGCGCATCCACAACAGCGCGGCCCACACCAGCCCGAACACCAGGCCCAGCACGCCGAGGACGTCGACCGCGAACCAGCACGCGATCATCACGACCTGCAGACCTGCCGCGACCCACCTGCCCCACGGGCGGCGCAGGAACGCGCAGGTCACCAGCAGTGCCAGGGCCAGCGCACCGACCAGCACGCCCTGCCACGTGCCGAGGCCCTCGCCCAGCTTCGCCACCACCGGCAGCGCCAGCAGGACGACGATCACCTCGAGCACGAGCGTCGCCGACATGACGCCGACGAACGACCGCATGGGGTCGACCGGTTTGGTACTCATACCGGTTCCCTGCCCAGCAGCGCCCGTGCCTCACCCGCGGTGACCACCGAGCCCGTCACCACGACACCGACCCCGGACAGCAGCTCCTCCGTGTCGGCCTCCGCCATGGCGAGGGCGGTGTCGATCGCGTCGTCCAGCCGGGGCCGCACCTCGACGCGGTCCGGGCCGAAGATCTCCGACGCGACCTCGGCCAGCTCCTCGGCGGGCATCGCGCGCTCGGACGAGTTGGTCGTCAGCACCAGCTCGTGGAACACCGGCTCCAGCGCGGACAGGATCCCGCGCACGTCCTTGTCCTGCATCACGCCGACGACGCCGACGAGGTTGCGGAAGCCGAAGTCGGTGTCGAGCGCGTCCGCGAGTGCCCGCGCGCCATGGGGGTTGTGCGCCGCGTCGACGAAAACGCTCGGCGTGGAACGGACCCGTTCCAGCCTGCCGGGGACGACCACCGAGGCGAAGCCCTCGCGGATCGCCTCCTGGTCGAGCATCCGCTGGGCGCCCGCGCCGAAGAACGCCTCCACGGCGGCGAGTGCGAGTGCCGCGTTGTTCGCCTGGTGCGGGCCGTGCAGCGGAAGGAAGATCTCGTCGTACGCACCGCCGAGGCCCTGCAGCTTCAGCATCTGCCCGCCGACGGCCACGTCCCTGCGCAGCACACCGAACTCCAGCCCGGCCCGCGCCACCGTCGCGTCCACCTCGACGGACCTGCGCAGCAACACCTCCGCCACCTCGGGCCGCTGCTCGGCGAGCAGCGCGATCGAGCCCTGCTTGAGGATCCCGGCCTTCTCGGCCGCGATACCGGTGATCTCGGCGCCGAGGTACTCGACGTGGTCGATCTCGATCGGCGTCACCACCGCGACCTTGGCGTCCGCGACGTTCGTGGCGTCCCAGGTGCCGCCGAGGCCGACCTCCAGCACCGCCGCGTCGACGGGCGCGTCGGCGAACGCGGCGAACGCCATGCCGGTGAGCACCTCGAACTTGCTCATCGGCACGTCGGAGCCGCGGTCGATCATCCCGAGGTACGGCTCGATGTCGCGGTACACCTCGACGTAGCGCTCCGGCGAGATCGGGGCGTTGTCGACCGCGATCCGCTCGGTCACCAGCTGCAGGTGCGGGCTGGTGTACCGGCCGGTCCGCAGACCGATGCGCGTCAGCAGCGAGTCGATCATGCGGGTGACCGAGCTCTTCCCGTTGGTACCGGCCACATGCAGGATCGGGTACGACTTGTGCGGGTCGCCGAGCAGGTCGACCAGCAACCGGATCCGTGCCAGCGTCGGCTCGATCTTCGTTTCCGGCCAACGGGTGTTGAGCTCCGACTCGACCTGCCGGAGATCGTCCATCGCGGACTCGTCAGCCACCGAAGGACTCCAGCCGCGCCGTGATCCTGGCGATGTCGGCCACCGCCACCTCCCGGCGTCCCTTGATCTTCGCGACCACCTCGGTGGGCGCCTTGTCGGTGAAGTTCGGGTTGGTCAGCTTCGCGTCACAGCCCTTCAGTTCCTTCTCGGCGACGGCGAGGTCCTTCTCGAGCCGCTTGCGCTCCGCCGCGAGGTCGACCGTGCCGGACAGGTCCAGCTCGACGTGGACGTTGCCGTCCGGCAGCGACACCTCGATCGACGCGCTCGGTGTGAACGTCTCGCCGGGCTCCTCCAGCCGCGCCAGCGACGACACGGCGGCCGCCAGCGACCCGAGCCCGGCCTCGGCGACCCCGACCAGCTTGGCCTTCACCCGCTGACCGGGTTTCACGCCCTGGTCGGACCGGAACCGGCGGACCTCGGTGACGAGCTTCTGCACACCCGCGACCCGCCGGGCGGCATCGGTGTCGGCGGCGGCGCCGGTCGGCCGCGGCCACTGCGCGACGACCAGCGACTCACCACCGGTCAGCGTGGTCCACAGCCGCTCGGTGACGTACGGGACCAGCGGGTGCAGCAGCCGCAGCACGACGTCGAGGACGTGCCCGAGCACCGCACGGGTCGAGTCGGCCCGCGCACCGCCCTCGCCGATCTGGACCTTCGCGATCTCCAGGTACCAGTCGCACAGCTCGTCCCACGTGAAGTGGTACAGCGCGTCGGAGAGCTTCGCGAACTGGTAGTCGTCGAACAGGCCGTCCACTTCGGACACGACGGCGTCGGTGAGGTCCAGGATCCAGCGGTCGGCGTCGGTGAGCTCCGTGCGCGGCGGCACCTCGGTCGCGACGGTCGCGCCGTTCATGAGCGCGAACCTGGTGGCGTTCCACAGTTTGTTGCCGAAGTTGCGGGATCCGGCCGCCCACTCCTCGGCCAGCGCCATGTCGCTGCCCGGGTTCGCACCGCGCGCGAGGGTGAACCGGACCGCGTCGGCGCCGAAGCGGTCGAGCCAGTCGAGCGGGTCGATGACGTTGCCGCGCGACTTCGACATCTTCTTGCCGGACGCGTCGCGGATGAGCCCGTGCAGGTACACGTTGTCGAACGGCTGCCTGCCGTCCATCGCGTACAGGCCGAACATCATCATCCGCACGACCCAGAAGAACAGGATGTCGTAGCCGGTGACGAGCACGCTGTTCGGATAGAACTTCTCCAGGTGCGCGGTCCTGTCCGGCCAGCCGAGCGTGGAGAACGGCCACAGCGCGGACGAGAACCACGTGTCGAGCACGTCGGGGTCCTGCGTCCACCCGTCGCCCGACGGCGGCTCCTCGTCCGGGCCGACGCACACGACCTTGTCGTCCGGGCCGTACCAGACCGGGATCCGGTGCCCCCACCACAGCTGGCGCGAGATGCACCAGTCGTGCATGTTGTCGACCCAGTCGAAGTAGCGCTTGGACAGCTCGGCCGGGTGGATCGTGGTCCGGCCGTCGCGGACCGCGTCCCCCGCCTCGCGTGCCAGCGGCTCGACCTTGACGAACCACTGCAGCGACAGCCTCGGCTCGACCACCGTGTCGCACCGCGAGCAGTGGCCGACCGAGTGCAGGTACGGGCGCTTCTCCGCGACGATCCGCCCCTGCTCGCGCAGGGCGGCGACGATCGCGGGCCGCGCCTCGAACCGGTCGAGCCCCTCGAACGGACCGTGGGCGGTGATGGTCGCCCGCTCGTCCATGATCGTGATGGCGGGCAGGTCGTGGCGCCGACCGATCTCGAAGTCGTTCGGGTCGTGTGCGGGGGTGACCTTGACCGCGCCCGTGCCGAACCCGGGGTCGACGTGCTCGTCGGCGACGACCGGGATCCGCCGGCCGGTCAGCGGCAGCTCCACCTCGGTGCCGACCAGGTGGGCATACCGCTCGTCGTCCGGGTGGACCGCGACCGCGGTGTCCCCCAGCATCGTCTCGGCCCGCGTGGTGGCCACGACGATCGAGTTGTCGCCGGTGCCGTCGACGGAGCCGTAGCGGATGGAGACGAGCTCGCCCTCGTCGTCGGCGTACTCGACCTCGATGTCGGACAGCGCGGTCAGGCAGCGCGGGCACCAGTTGATGATCCGCTCGGCCCGGTAGATCAGGCCGTCCTCGTAGAGGCGCTTGAAGATCGTCTGGACCGCCTTGGACAGGCCCTCGTCCATGGTGAACCGGTCGCGTGACCAGTCGACGCCGTCGCCGAGGCGGCGCATCTGGCCGAGGATCCTGCCGCCGTACTCGGCCTTCCACTCCCAGACCCGGTCGATGAACGCCTCGCGGCCGAGGTCGTGGCGGGTCCTGCCCTCACGGGACAGCTCCCGCTCGACCACGTTCTGGGTGGCGATGCCCGCGTGGTCCATGCCCGGCTGCCACAGCGTGGCGTACCCCTGCATGCGGCGACGCCTGGTCAGCGCGTCCATCAGGGTGTGGTCGAGGGCGTGGCCCATGTGGAGGCTGCCCGTCACGTTCGGTGGCGGCAGGACGATGCAGAACGACGGCGCGTCACTGTCCGGGTTCGGGGAGAAGTAGCCCGCGTCCACCCACCGCTCGTACAGCTCCGCCTCTACCGTGGCCGGCTCCCAGGCCGGGGGGAGGTCTGTGGGCTGCTGCGATGCGGTGTCAGTCACGCCAAAAGTCTACGAACCGCTACCGGCCGCCTGCATTCGAGTTCCTCAGCCCACACGTTGTTAACGCTCAGGTCGGTCCGATCGATGAGCTGAGCACCGGAGGATTCGTGTTTTGCCTGGTTGTGGGTCAGGGTTGGGGGGCAGGTGAAGGCTCGGCAGCGCGCCAAGGAACAGCCGGCCCCCGGGGTCGACTGGGCGGTCACCGTCGAACGTGCGGCCACCAAGGACGTGCGGCGGTTGCTGCGCGTCGTGCGGCGGCGGCGCCGTGGGCGCTGGTTCGCGGGTGGGCTCATCGTGCTCGCGGTCGGCGCGGTGGTGACGCTACTGGTCAGGAGCAGCCTGTTCGCGCCGGTGGTGGGCGACCCGGTGGCCGAGGGCACCGAGCAGGTGGGCTCGGGTGCCCAGCTGGACCTGGCGCGGCCGTTCGCCGCGACCCCCGCCGCGGATTGGGCGGACGGCGCGGCCGGCATCACGCTCCCCGAGGCGGAGCCCGTCGGCGGCTTCAGCGCCGAGCAGGTGGCCGACGCCACGGCACTGGCGCGGGACGCGCTGGTCGCGAGCCGGGTCGACGAGCGGATGCTGAGCAGGCACGACCCGGCCGGCTACCTGGGCCTGCTCGCGCCGGACGCGAGGCGGCAGCTCGAACCACTGTTCGGCGGCGGGCGCGAACCCGAGGTGCAGTCGCTCGTGAGCATGGCGGCGGCCGGGACCGAGCTGCTGCCGGTGGCGCCGAAGGTGTCCGGGTCGATGTCGGTGCGGACGGGCGACGCCGGTGAGCTGGTGGTGCACACCAACTACGTGTTCGCGTACGCGTTCCGGCCCGCGGGGCCGACGAAGCTCGTGGACGCGATGAACGTGATCGTCGTCGTGCGGGCGGACGTGGACTACGTGCTGCGCAGCGGTGACCGGTGGACGCCGGGCAGCCGCGGTCTGTGGTTCGGCGACGCGTCCGGCTTCGGCTACTCGATCGGGTGCGATGCGTACCAGAAGGGGTTCCTCGCCCCGGTCGCCGCGGAACCGTCCGTGACCGCCCCGGCCGACGACCGCGATCCCGGTGCTTTCTTCGACCCCTCCGCTCCACTGCCCGCCGGGGGCGGCTGCCGCGCCTGAGCCGGGCATGTTTCGGGACCGTCGCGCGTTGTGACGTGGAGACGGACCTTCCCGACAGGAGTGGTGATGACCGAGGCCCCCGCCAAGCTGACGATGTACTCGACCACCTGGTGTGGCTACTGTCGGCGCCTGAAGACGCTGATGGACCGCGACGGGATCGAGTACGCCGAGGTCGACATCGAACGCACGCCGGGCGCGGCCGAGTTCGTGATGAGCGTCAACGGCGGCAACCAGACCGTCCCGACGCTCCACTTCCCCAACGGCAGGGCTTTGACGAACCCCACACTCGCCCAGGTCAAGGCGGAGCTGAACTGACTAGTGCTCGCCGAGGGGCGCGGCGCGCCCCTCAGCGAGCACCGCCTGCGCCGCGTTGTGGCCGCCGATGCCGCTGACCCCTCCCGCGCGCCGGGCGCCGCTGCCGCACAGGAACAGGTTCGGCACGTCGGTTTCCACACCCCAGCCGCCGCCATCGTCGCTGAACGGCCATGCGAGGTCGCCGTGGAAGATGTGGCCGCCCGGCATGGCCAGTTCGTCCTCCAGGTCGAGCGGGGTCTTGGCCTCCACACACGGGCGGCCGTCCTCGTCGGTCGCGACGCAGTCCTCGATCGGCTCGGCCAGGTGGCGGTTGAGGCCCGCCAGGTACCGGGCGCACAGGTCGGCTCGCCTGCCCGCGTTGTCCGCGGCGAAGAGCGACGCCGGGACGTGCAGGCCGAACAGCGTCAGCGTGTGCAGTGGACCATCCACGATGGACTCGTCGGTCAGCGTGTGACAGTACGTCTCACCGGGCAGTGGCTCGGGAACGACGCCGGAAACACTTGCCTCGTAAGCTTTTTCGAGTTCTACATAGGACTCGTCGAGGTGCAGCGTGCCCGCGAACGCCTGCCGGGGATCGACGCCGGACCGCAGTCGCGGCAGCCGGGACAGCAGTATGTTGATCTTCAGCTGGGAGCCGGCGCACGGTTCGGCGGAGCGTCCTCGCAACCGGTCGAGGACCGCGGGCGCCACCCCGGAGAGCACGTACGAGGCGGCCACGGTGTGCTCGGTCTCACCCGCCGTGTAGGACACCTCGGCGACGGCACCGTCCGCGTCCACCCGCGACACGACCGCCGAGGTCCGCAGCACCGCGCCCGCCTCCTGCGCGACCCTCGCCAGTTCCCCCGTCACCGCCCCCATGCCGCCGACCGGCACCCGCCACTCACCCGTGCCGTCGCCGATCAGGTGATAGAGGAAGCACCGGTTCGCGAGCAGCGACGGCGACCGCAGCGACGTGTGGGTACCGATCAACCCGTCGGTCGCCACCACGCCGCGGACCACGTCGTCGGCGAACGTCTCCTCGACGGCCACGCCGATCGGCTGCTCGAAAACCTGCTCCCACAACCGTTCCCCGGCCGCCTCGGCCACGAGCGACCGGAACGCCGCCCGCGACGGGACCGGTTCGAGCAGGGTGGGTGCGACGGCCCGCGCCATCGCCGAGAGCGATGAGTACCACGACATCCATCGGGCGAACTCGTCATCTGAGCCGGTGAGTTCCCGGAACGAGGCGGCCGTCGCCTCCCCTGGATCGCGTTCCACCAGCAGCCCCGTCGGGTGGCCGTCCCGCTCGACCGGTGTGTACGACGACACGGACCGCGACCGCAACGCGATCCGCAGCCCGAGGTCGCGAACGATCGCGGCCGGCAGCAGGCTCACCAGGTAGGAGTACCTGGACAGGCGGGCGCCCACACCGGGGAACGGGCTGGCGCTGACGGCGGCACCGCCGACGCGACCGAGCCGTTCGAGCACGAGCACGGACTTCCCGGCACGGGCCAGATAAGCGGCGGCGACCAGTCCGTTGTGGCCACCACCGACCACCACCACGTCGTAGCGTTCGGTCACCCCGGTCACGCTACCGGGCAACTCCCAGCAGGCGGGCCCGAACCACCCCCGGCGCGGGTTTCGGCACCGGTTTCGGGGTCTCGCGGGACTCGCGGACCAGCCGGGCAAGGCGGAACTCCCCGGCCTCCCTGGTCAGGTCGGCGCGACGGGCGGCGGCGAGTGCGGCAGCGCTGTGGACATCCATGACGATCTCCGTTTCCGGGCAGGTCGAAGAGAGCCGTCGTCGCACGACGGCTGGTTCGCGGTGGTTCAGCTCTTGTCCGGCGCGACCGTGGTGGAGAAGAAGAGGTTCACCGAGCGGGCACCATCGGGCCGCGCAGCGGGGTCCTCGCGCCGCCCCCGGTAGCGGTCCATCAGCGCGCGGACCTCTTCCCGGAACGCGATGACCTCCTCGACGGTGAGGAAGTCGTTCGTGTTGTCGACACCGAGCGCGTTCCGCCACTCCGCTGGCGCGCCGGTCACGGCGAGGTGTCGTTCCCTGATCTGGTTGAGCGTGTACTCGAGGAAGGCACCGGACGCGGCGTTCGCGGCGACGGCTCCTTCGGTGTCGAGGCCGACGTCGGTGAACCGTGTGGTCTGCCTGGCGAGCCGCCACGGCTTCTCCCGGCCCTTGCCA
Organism: Actinophytocola glycyrrhizae; assembly: GCF_042653545.1. NCBI lineage: Bacteria > Bacillati > Actinomycetota > Actinomycetes > Pseudonocardiales > Pseudonocardiaceae > Actinophytocola > Actinophytocola glycyrrhizae. Next base: position 343,696 of record NZ_JBHSIS010000022.1, on the reverse strand, counting down.
CCTTCCGCCTGCACCACGTAGTCGTACTTGGCCAGCATGTTCAGGTGGTAGGAGCAGCTCGCGACGCTCTCACCGCTCTCCTGCGCGCACTGTGTCGCGGTGGCGCTGCCCTCTCGGCTGAGGAAGTCCAGGAGCTGCCACCGCAGCGGGTGCGCGAGCGCCCGAAGTGCCTTCGGGTCGGTGATGTCGCGCTTCTCGTCGACCATGCATATCAAGATAGCTTGCTAAAGGATCGTTGCGCAAGAACCCTTTCTAAAGACTTCTTGTTATGACTGGTTGTAGGGTGGCTGGATGGGACGAGTCACCGTTCGGCGCCCGGTTCTGCGGCTCTCCGAGGAGGGCAGCAGGCGCCGTCAGGACGCGCTCGCGGCCGAGGAGCCACTGGAGTTGCGCGTGGCCGGCAAGGCGTTGTCGGTGACGATGCGCACCCCCGGCCAGGACGTGGAGCTGGCGCACGGCTTCCTGCTGACCGAAGGTGTGATCGGCGCCGCGGAAGACGTCAGCACCGCCCGCTACTGCGACGGCCGCGACGCCGAGGGCCGCAACACCTACAACGTGCTCGACCTGGCGCTGAGGCCGGGCGTCGAACCACCGGACAGCAGCCTGGAACGCAACTTCTACACCACGTCCTCGTGCGGGGTGTGCGGCAAGGCGGCGCTCGACGCGGTGAAGCTGAAGACCCGCTTCTCTCCCGCGGCCGACGCCAGCCGGGTGTCCCCCGAGACGCTGGCAACCTTTCCTGGCCGACTGCGGGAACAGCAGCGGGTGTTCGACTCGACGGGCGGCCTGCACGCCGCGGGCATCTTCACGGTGGACGGCGAACTGCTCGTGGTGCGCGAGGACGTGGGCAGGCACAACGCGGTCGACAAGGCGACCGGCTGGGCGGTGCTGAACGGCCGCGTCCCGCTGGCCGGCACAGTGTTGATGGTGTCGGGCCGGACGAGCTTCGAGCTGGTGCAGAAGGCGGCGATGGCGGGCATCCCGGTACTGGCGGCCGTGTCGGCGCCGTCATCGCTCGCGGTCGAACTCGCCGACGAGCAGGGCATCACGCTGATCGGCTTCCTGCGCGGCACCAGCATGAACATCTACACCCACGCGGAGCGCATCACCGGTTCGTGACCATCCGGGTGTGCCGGTCGGCGACCCAGTCCCGCACGGCGGGCCACGGTCCGTAGCCGGCGTGCCCGTCCAGGTGCGCCCCGCCGGGAATGATGTCAAGGTCGACCTTCAACGCCGACGCCATGTCGACGGCCTCGTCGACGGAGCAGGCGGCATCGTCGTCCCCGGCCACGAGCTGTGTCCACCCGGCCGCGCGCCGCACCCCCGCCGGGTCCAGCGGCGCCGGCGTGAACCCGTGCACGTCGGGGTGATGCCACCGCGGCCCCGGCGGCGACACCAGCATGGCCCGGTCGAACCGCAACGGTTGGCGTTCGCCGTCGACGAGCCGGGCCGCGTGGTGCAGCCACAGCAACGCACCGCAGGAGTGCGCGAGCACGATCCGTTCGTCGTCGTCGGCGGGCACCGCCTCCAGGTGGTGCGCCAGCTCGGCGAGCCACAGGTCGAGCCGCGGCCGGTCGGGCTCGGACAGCTGCGGCACCTCGACCACACAGCCGGTCTCGGCCAGTTCGTGGGCGAGCCAGCTCTGCCAGTGCGGAGGCGGGGCACCCATGTGCCCGTGGAGCAGCAGAACATATGGCATGCGGCCATCCTCGCAGATGAACCGAACGGAGCAGGCCCACCCGAAGCCCGGTCACACCCAGTGGCCGCCGGTCCAGGCGTCCTTGACCGTGCCTCCACCACCAGGCCGCCCCGGAACCGGCGCCGACGGCCCGGCACCACCCCGGGGAAAGGTCAGGCAGACTTCTCGCGACGCTCCCGACGCGAAGGCTGGCGGGCCACGATCGTCGGGTTCACGTTCTCGCGGACCGTCTGCTCGGTGATGACCACCTTGGCGACGTCAGACCGCGAAGGAATGTCGTACATGACGGTCTGAAGCACCTCCTCCATGATGGCCCGGAGCCCACGAGCACCGGTCCCGCGGAGGATCGCCTGGTCGGCGATGGCCTCGAGCGCGGCGTCGGTGAACTCCAGCTCGACACCGTCCATCTCGAACAGCTTCTGGTACTGCTTGACCAGCGCGTTCCTCGGAGCGGTGAGGATCTGGACCAGCGACGTCTTGTCGAGGTTGGTCACGGAGGCCACGACCGGCAGACGCCCGATGAACTCGGGGATCAGACCGAACTTGATCAGGTCCTCCGGCATGGTGTCGGCGTAGAAGTCGGCGTTGTCGATGTCCGCCTTCGACCGGATCTCGGCGCCGAAGCCGAGGCCGCGCTTGCCGACCCGGTCCTCGATGATCTTGTCGAGGCCCGCGAACGCACCGGCCACGATGAACAGCACGTTGGTGGTGTCGATCTGGATGAACTCCTGGTGCGGGTGCTTGCGACCACCCTGCGGCGGCACCGACGCGGTGGTGCCCTCCAGGATCTTCAGCAGCGCCTGCTGCACACCCTCGCCGGAGACGTCCCTGGTGATGGACGGGTTCTCCGACTTGCGGGCGATCTTGTCGACCTCGTCGATGTAGATGATGCCGGTCTCGGCGCGCTTCACGTCGTAGTCGGCGGCCTGGATCAGCTTCAGGAGGATGTTCTCGACGTCCTCACCGACATAACCCGCCTCGGTCAGCGCGGTCGCGTCCGCGATGGCGAACGGCACGTTCAGCAGCTTCGCGAGCGTCTGCGCCAGGTACGTCTTGCCGCAGCCCGTTGGCCCGAGCAGCAGGATGTTGGACTTGGTGAGCTCGACGGACTCCTCGCGCTCACGGCCCTCCCTGGCCTCCGGCCGGGCACGGTCACCGGCCTGGATGCGCTTGTAGTGGTTGTAGACGGCCACGGCCAGCGTGCGCTTCGCCTCGTCCTGGCCGATCACGTACTGGTCGAGGAACTCGTCGATCTCGGCGGGCTTCGGCAGCTCGTCGAGCTTCACGTCGCCGGCCTCGGCCAGCTCTTCCTCGATGATCTCGTTGCAGAGGTCGATGCACTCGTCACAGATGTACACGCCGGGGCCGGCGATGAGTTTCTTCACCTGCTTCTGGCTCTTCCCACAGAAAGAGCACTTCAGCAGGTCTCCGCCGTCGCCGATACGCGCCATGACCGCTGACCTCTGTCCCCTCCGGCGTGCCCAGGGAGCACGCCTGGATCTTCTGGCCTGTTACGGGCCTTGAGTGGGAGTGTCCCGCACTCCACTCCAGGCCCGGTCGTGCCTGTTGCCTTCGACGGTACCTGCCAACCCCCACTCAATGGGAGAACCTGACCGCCGAGTTGTCGGATTCGGCCGATCAGGTGGCCCCGGAAAACACGGTCCGGAGCCACCTGCCCGCCGGAATCAGGGCCGGTTCGCCGACAGCTTCCGGTAAGGAAGCACGTCGTCGACGATGCCGTACGCCTTGGCCTCGTCGGCCGTCAGGATCTTGTCGCGCTCGATGTCCCTGCGGATCTGCTCGGCATCCCGGTTGGTGTGCCGCGCCAGGGTCTCCTCCATCAGACGGCGCACGCGCTGGATCTCGTTGGCCTGGATCTCCAGGTCCGAGACCTGCCCGTACACGCCCTCCATGGCGGGCTGGTGGATCAGCACACGGGCGTTGGGCAGCGCGTAACGCTTGCCGGGGGTGCCCGCCGCCAGCAGCACCGCGGCCGCGGAGGCGGCCTGGCCGAGGCAGAAGGTCTGCACGTCGGGCCGGGCGAACTGCATGGTGTCGTAGATCGCCATCAGCGACGTGAACGAACCACCTGGCGAGTTGATGTACATGGTGATGTCGCGGTCGGGGTCGACCGACTCCAGGTACAGCAGCTGCGCCATCACGTCGTTGGCCGACGCGTCGTCGATCTGCACGCCGACGAAGATGATCCGCTCTTCGAACAGCTTGTTGTACGGGTTGGACTCCTTGACCCCGTAGCTCGTGCGCTCGACGAAGGACGGCAGCACGTACCGGGACTGTGGAGAGTAAGGGTTGGTCACGGTTTCGTTCTCCTCAGGTCTCGTGACCCGCGTCAGCTGCCGCTGCCGTTGGGGGTCTGGCTCGCGCGGTTGACCACGTGGTCGATGAAGCCGTACACACGGGCTTCCTCTGCGGTGAACCAGCGGTCGCGGTCCGCGTCCTGGGTGACCCGGTCGACGGTCTGCCCGGTCTGCTCGGCGGTCAGCTCCGCCATCTCACGCTTCCACTTGTTCAGCACCTCCGCCCGGATCGCGATGTCGGAGGCCGTGCCGCCGATACCACCCGAGGGCTGGTGCATCATGATCCGCGCGTGCGGGAGGGCGTACCGCTTGCCAGGTTCGCCTGAGCTGAGCAGGAACTGGCCCATGGAGGCCGCCATGCCCATCGCCCATGTCTGGACGTCCGGCTCGATGAGCATCATCGTGTCGTAGATCGCCATGCCCGCGGAGACGGAACCGCCCGGCGAGTTGATGTAGAAGACGATGTCCTTCTCGGGGTCTTCCGCGGCGAGCAGCAGCAGCTGCGCCGTGATCCGGTTCGCGATCTCGTCGTCGACCTCGGAACCGAGGAACACGATGCGCTCACGGAGCAGCCGCTCGTACACCGAGTCGTTCAGGGTGAGCCCTGCGGTGCCCGACCGCATGGTGGGCGTCTGCCGTGGATGCGTCACGTCTGCCTGCCTTCTCCGCTCTGGTTGCGAGGTTGATCTGGTGTCACGTCCGACATTAACGAAGGCGGGCGGTATCGAATGCCCGACACCGCCCGAGTTCGCTCAGAGCGTCACTTGCTCTCGACATCCTCGACCGGCGCGTCAGCGGCCTGCTCGACCGGTGCGGCCTCCTGAGCAGCCTCGCGAGGGCCGAACAGCTCCTCGAGGTCCACCGCGTTGCCGCTCGCGTCGGTCACCGTCGCCAGACGCACCACCGAGGCCAGCGCCTTGCCGCGGCGCACGTCCGCGAAGATCGCGCCGAGCTGCCCCGACTGCTGCGCCCGCTGCACGTACTCGTCCGGGCTGATGCCGAACCGCTGCGCCTGGTAGATGATCCGCTCGGTCAGCTCGTTGTCGTCGACGCTCACGTTCTCCGCGTCGGCGATCGAGTCGAGGACGAGCTGCGTCTTGACGGCCTTCTCGGCCTCCTCCTGCACGTCCGTGTTGAACTGCTCCAGGGTCTGGCCCTGGGACGTGAGGAACTCCTCGAACTTGGCCTCGTCGTGGTCGAACGTGTGGACCGCGTCGTGCTTGCGGACCTCGACCTCGGACTCCACGACCTTCTCCGGCAGCGGCACCTCGGTCACCTCGAGCAGCGCCTCGAGGACCTTGTCGCGTGCCTGGACACCCTGCTGCATCTTCTTGACGCGGCTCAGGCGCTCCCGCAGGTCGGCCTTCAGCTCGTCGATCGAGTCGAACTCCGACGCCAGCTGGGCGAACTCGTCGTCCGGCTCCGGCAGCTCACGGACCTTGACCGAGTTCACCGTCACGGTGACCTCGGCGTCGCGACCCGCGTACTCGCCCGCCACCAGCTTCGTCGTGAACGCCTTCGACTCGCCCGCGGACGCGCCGATGATCGCCTCGTCGATGCCCTCGATCATCTCGCCGGAGCCGACCTCGTACGACAGGCCGCTGGTCCTGGCCTCCTCGACCTCCTCGCCGTCCACCGTCGCGGACAGGTCGATCGAGACGAAGTCACCGTTCTCGGCGGCGCGCTCGACACCCGCCAGCGTGCCGAAACGGGCACGCAGCTCATCCAGCTGCTCGTTCACCTCGTCGTCGGACAGCTCCAGGTCGTCCACCGTGACCGACAGCTCACCGAACGCCGGGACCGTGATCTCCGGCCGGATGTCCACCTCGGCCGTGAACGCGATGTGGTCGCCGTCCTCCAGCTTCGTGACCTCGATGTCGGGCTGGCCCAGCGTGCGGACCTCCCCCTCCGTGATCGCCTCCATGTACTTGGCCGGAATGGCCTCGTTGACGACCTCGTCGAGGATCGGCGCACGGCCGATACGCGACTCGATGACCCTGGCGGGCGCCTTGCCGGGGCGGAAGCCGGGGATACGGACCTGCGAAGCGAGTTTCTTGTACGCGCGGTCGAAGTTCGGCTTGAGCTCGTCGAACGGCACCTCGACGTTGATCCGGACCCGCGTCGGGCTCAGGTGCTCGACGGTGCTCTTCAACGTGATCTCCTGGGTAGCTGGTTGACCGGTTTGGGCTCTCGCGAGTGTATGGAACTCACAGGCAGGCCAGACAGCGGGGGCCGACCTGCTGGTCCTCGACCATCTGCAGGCCGGCCCGGCCAAGGGTCGGGATGACAGGATTTGAACCTGCGACCCTTCGCTCCCAAAGCGAATGCGCTACCAAGCTGCGCCACATCCCGGCGGTCCCAACCAGGGACACCCGCCACAGCTTAACGCGGCACGCTAGGCTGTCCTCGCGCCACCACCGGTTGGCGCACGCGGGTGTAGCTCAATGGCAGAGCCCCAGCCTTCCAAGCTGGTCATGCGGGTTCGATTCCCGTCACCCGCTCGCTCTGGGCTCCCCGTGTTCGCGGAGAGCTCTCACCCTGGTCGCTCGCCATTTCTTCGGGGGTGCAACCCCCGGGCCCCGCCCGGCGGGCTTCGCCCCCGGACCCCTCGGTGGGTCCGCTGCTTCAGTTCGTGTTCCCCCCGTTTTCCCTTCGTGGCCATCCTGGCGGGCTTCGCCCCGAACCCCTCAGCAGGTTCGCTGCCTGGATGATTGATTCCGTGAAGATCATGTGAAGCGCCCGGCGCGCAGCGCCCGGCAGGACTTCCACAGAACGGCCCAGCGCCGTGAAAGGCGCGTTCACGGCACAACAAGTGCCGTCAATGGGCCATTCACGGCGCTGAGCGCCGTCAACGCGCCTTTCACAGCACCAAAACCAGGGCGCTACGCGCCCGGGCCCCGCGAAGCGGGGCCCTTGCCCGCGAAGCGGGCCCGCAACCCCATGCAACCCCGACGGTGGCGCAAGCCCACCACCAAGGGGCTCCCTACCATCCCGTCGACCTGGCGAAGCCCGATCACACCGCGTCAAGGGGGGCCAAAGCCCGAAACACAACACGCGGAAAGCCCCCCTTGACGCGGTGTGATAGCCCCTGGGAGGTCGACGGGATGGCAGGCAGACCCGCCCAAACCGCCGCCGACATGCCCCTCCGCCACCCCCGAGACCTGCCCGTCCGGCGAGGACAAAGACCACCAGACAGACAACACCGACTTCGCGGAATCAATCGTCTGGGCGTTGTCCTACTGCTCACTCCGAGCGGTTGGACACTGTTGAGCGGCCAGCCCGCACACCGCACTGCTGCCACGCTGTGCGCACGATCTGATCTTGTTCTGGTGACGCTGACGTGCACGCCAGCACGCCGTTCCGTGACCCGAGAATGCGTTGCCCGGCGAGGCAGCGCGAAGCCGTCAGGCATCGGGAAGCAGTGGACGTGTCGCGGGCGGACGACCGTGGAGTGGCGCAGGTCCAGCATCGCTACCTCCGTGATGTTCAAGGCGATCACTGCCGTGTCTGATGCGCCCAGCGGGAGGGGGCATGACCCCTACATGTGTGACCGTGATGGCACCTGTGGACACACGACGCCAAGCACTCCCCTGGTCATCAGGAGGCGCTCGCTTTGCTGCTGTCGGTCACCCTTTGGACAAGGGGTCGTGTTGGTTTGGTGGGCCGGCTCGGCGATTACCATCCCGCCATGGAGATTCGTGGGGCCGCTCTTGTTGTCGGGGTCGACGGGGGGCTTGGGCGGGCTGTTGCTCGGCGGTTGCGGGGTGAAGGGTGTTCGCTCCTGGTCGCTGGGTGTGGAAGCGGGGTCGAGGCGTTCGCGCAGGAGGTGGACGGGGTCGGGGTGGTCGCCGATCTTGGTTCCTCCGGGGAGGTTCGGCGCGTCGTCGGCCTCGCTTCCGACGTTGACGTTCTCGTTGTGCTCGTCGGGGGTGGGGAGCCGGGTGGTCCGGGGGTGCTCGGGCTCGGGGTCGACGAGCTTGACCGGGCGGTCGACCTGAACCTGCGGGCGCCCCTACTGCTTGCGCGGCTCGCCGGGGAGCGCATGGTGGGCAAGGGGCGTGGGCACGTCGTGTTCGTGACCTCCCTCGTCGCCAAGCGGCCCGGCGGTGCGCTCGACAGTGCGACCGCGTTCGGGGTCCGGGGGTTCGCGCTCGCGCTTCGGCAGGAGTGGGAGCCGCTTGGGGTCGGGGTGTCCTGTGTGAACGTCGGCCCGGTCGAGGAGGGCGAGACGGCCGACGGCGTTGCCCTGCCCGCCGGGTTCCGGCCCAAGTCGTTCGAGGATGTTGCTCAGGCGGTGGTGCGGGCCATCCGCCACGACCGGGCCGAGGTGGACGTCGCCGACCCCGTCATGCGGGCCGGGGTCGTGTTCGGGCAGTTGGCGCCGCAGGCCGCCGCGCGGTTCAACCGGATCGCCGGGGACGACGCGGCGGGCGAGCGGTGACGGCGTTCGTCCACCGGCTGCGGGTTCGCTACAGCGAGTGTGACCAGCAGGGTGTCGTCTTCAACGGGCACTACCTGTTCTACTACGACAACGCGATCACCGAGTTGTGGCGCGAGCGGATCGGTCCCTACCAGGAGATGGTGACCCGCGGGTTCGACATCGTGGTGGCCGAGGCGACGTTGCGGTACCGCAGCCCCGCTCGGTTCGAGGACCTGCTCGACATCGCCATGCCCGTCGTGCACCTGGGGAACACCAGCATGGTCATCCGGCCGGAGTTCCGGATCGGGGACCGGCTCGTCGTGGACGGTGAGGTGCGCCACGTGTTCGTCGATCCGTCCACTTTGGTCAAGAAGCCGATGCCGGACGACCTCCGCGCCGCGTTATCTGGTGCTGCGTAAGTACTCCACCTCCAGCACCGGCCTGCCGTCGCCGAAGTCCTGTTCCCGTGTCCTGCCGGTCCTGGTGAAACCGAACGACTCGTAGAAGTGCCGCGCACGGTTCGCGCCGGTGATCGTCCACAGGTGGATCCGGCGGTACCGCGCCTCGATGGCCAGCTCCCACGCGTTGTCCATCAACGTCCACGCGACGCCGCTGCCCCACGCCGACGGGTGGGCGTACAGGTCGAAGATCTCGCCCTCCCGCACGCCGTACTCGAGCGGGCCGAGGTGGACGAACGCCACGACCCGGTCACCGCGCTCCGCCACCAGCAGGGTGTTGCGCACGAACTCACGCGACGCCATCACCGACTTCCAGCGTCCTCTGCGCTCGTCGGTGAACCTGCGCAGCCAGCGGCTCTCGAAGAGGTCCCGGTGCGCCACCCGCCACGCCTCGGCGTGCACCTCGCCGATGGCCTCCGCGTCGTCCTGGGTGGCCTCGCGCACCAGCACCGGCTCGTCCGGACCCCGGCGGAAGACCATCTCCCCAGGATAGGTCAGACCACTGCCCTGTGGCACGCATTACCGAACGGTCACCAGCCACGCGCGAGCGGAACTCCGGGCGTAGCGTCCCCGTTGTCCGTTCATAACCGCTGCCACAAGAGGCTGCATGGTCGGAAGGTGGGCGCGATGGGGACGATCGTCGTCGTGGTGCTGGTGCTTGTCGTCGTGGCACTGGCGGCGACCTACATGAAGAACCAGGCCAACGCCAAGCAGCAGCGGCTCGAGGACGCCAAGGCGGATGCCCGGCGCTGGGTCGAGCGGCTCGGCGGGCAGGTGATGAACCTGGTCGGGACGAACGAGCCGGCCAAACAGGCGCTGGCCGACGCCTCTGAGCGTTACAACGCCGCGGGTTCGCAGATGGAGCAGGCCACCACCGCGGAACAGGCCCGGCTGGTCACCAGGACAGCCATGGAAGGCCTGTACTACGTGCGTGCGGCACGGCTCGCCATGGACATGGACCCCGGCCCGGAACTGCCCGCGGACCCCGAGCGGGACCGTGCGGGCAAGGTCACCGAGGACCGCAGGGTGAACGTGGAGGGCCGCGACTTCGAGGCCTCCCCGCAGCCGGGCGACGCGACGCCGCACTACTACCCGGGCGGCCGGGTAGCGGGGCGGCCGGTGCCGCAGGGCTGGTACAGCGAGCCGTGGTGGAAGCCCGCACTGGTCGCGGGCGCCTGGGGCGTCGGGTCGATGCTGCTGTTCAGCGCGATGTTCTCCGGCATGTACGGCATCCCGGACGCGCAGGCATGGGAGCAGGGCTACGACGCGGGCCAGGCCGACGCCGCGGAAGGCGGCGACGCCGGTGACGCCGGGGGCGACTACGGCGACGGTGGTGGCGACTACGGCGGTGACTATGGCGGCGGCGACTACGGTGGCGGCGGCGACATGGGCGGCGGCTTCGACTTTGGCGGCTTCTGACCTGCCGTGAGAGGCGCGTTCGGGCCGTTCCCGGGCGCGCCTCTCACGCTTGGCAGGTCGGGCACCAGTAGAGGTTGCGGGCCGCCAGCTCGGTCTTGCGGACCGGCGTGCCGCACACCAGGCACGGCAGGTCCGTGCGGCGGTACACGTACACCTCACCGCCGTGCCGGTCCACCCTCGGTGCGCGACCCGTCACCCTCGGCAGGTGCTCGTCGCGGACCGTGTCGATGCGGCCCTTGCGGACACCGGCGCGCATCAGGTCGACCAGGTCCGCCCACATGTCCTTCCACAGCACGTCACCGAGGTCGCGGCCCGGCAGCATCGGGTTGACGCCGTGACGGAACAGCAGCTCGGCGCGGTACACGTTGCCGACACCCGCGAGGACCTTCTGCTCCATCAGCAGCGCGGCGACCGGCAGCTTCGAGCGGGTGATCCTGGCGTACGCCACCGAAGGGTCCGCGTTGCGGCGCAACGGGTCCGGACCCAGCCGCGACAGCAGCTCCCGCTGTTCGGCGACGTTCAGCACCTCGCACCGGGTCGGGCCACGCAGGTCCGTCCAGTGCGTCTCGCCCACCATGCGCATCCGCACCTGACCGACCGGCAGCGTCGTGGGCAGCGGCTGCTCGGTGAACGTGCCGTACAGCCCGAGGTGGACGTGCACGATCGCGTCCGGACCGTACACGTGGAACAGGTGCTTGCCGAACGCCTCCGCCCGCCTCAGCACCCTGCCGTCCACCACAGCGGCCGAGAACCGGCCCTGTGGACTCGACACAGAGACCGGACGTCTCCCGTACCGCTTCGTGTGCAGACGGGCGAGCCGGTGCAGCGTGTGTCCCTCCGGCACGGCTCAGGACGGCAGCGGCGGCGGGGTGCCGGTGCGCTCGTAGTCGGTCAGCATGGCGATGCGCCGGGCGTGGCGCTCCTCACCGGAGAACGGCGTGGCGAGGAACGTCTCGACGATGGCGGTGGCGTCCTCGGTGCTGTGCATCCGGCCGCCGACGGCGACGACCTGCGCGTCGTTGTGCGCACGGCCCAGCTCGGCGATCCCGGTGTTGTAGGCCAGCACGGCACGGCAGCCGGGCACCTTGTTGGCCGCGATCTGCTCGCCGTTGCCGGAACCGCCGATCACCACGCCGAGGCTGCCGGGGTCGGCGACCGTGCGGCGCGCCGTCTCGACGCAGAACGGTGGATAGTCGTCGGCGGCGTCGTACTCCGCCGGGCCGACGTCGGTGACCTCGTGACCGGCGTCGGACAGGTACTTGACGAGATGCGCCTTCAGTTCGAAGCCCGCGTGGTCGGAACCCAGGTAGACACGCACGCCCGGCATTCTGCCAGTTCTGGAAGCATGTGCCCGGTGACGGTCTTCGAACAGGACGGCTGCGACCTTCGTGTCGAGTGGGGCCTGGACGGTGTTCACGCTCTCGGTCCCCACTGCGCGGTGCTGGTCGTCGTCGACGTGCTGGTGTTCACGACCACGGTCGACGTGGCTCTCGGGCGGGGTGCGCGGGTGCTTCCGCTGCCGTGGCGCGACGAGCGGGCAGCAGCGATGGCGGAGGCCCTCGGCGCGGTGCTCACGCCACCTGGCCTCGACGAATCGTATGGTCAGCCGGGGTGGACGTTGCGGCCGTCGTCGTTGACCGACCTGCCAGCCGGCACCCTGCTGGGCATCGCCTCACCCAACGGGGCCACCCTGGCCGCGGCGGCCGCCGAGACGGGTACCGCCGTGCTGGCGGGCTGTCTGCGCAACGCCTCCGCTGTGGCCGCCGCCGCGTCGGCGATCGCGGAGGACCGGCCGGTCGGGGTGATCGCGGCCGGTGAGCGCTGGCGGCCGGAGCGGACGTTGCGGCCCTCGATCGAGGACTACCTGGGCGCGGGCGCGATCGCGGCGGCGGTGACCGGGCGGTCGGCACCGTCGTCGGAGGCGACGCTCGCGGCGGTGTCCTACCGGGCGGTCCGGGACCGGATCCCGGCGCTGCTGGGCGGTTCGATCTCCGGGCGGGAGCTGATCGCCGCCGGTGTGCCGGAGGACGTGGCGCTGGCGACCGACGTGGACGTCAGCACGGTGGTACCGGTGCTCGACAACGGTGTGTTCACCTCATGACCGGAGCCTGCGGAGGGAATCCGCAACCACAGGGCGACCGCGAGCGGCTCCCGAGCGCCTGCGAGGGGGAGTCATGAGCGGCAGATGGGTCGAGGTCGCGAACGGGGTGTACGCGCGCCGTTACGCCGAGCTGGACCAGACGCTCGGGCTCGTCGTCGGCGACACCCACTGCCTGGTGATCGACACCGGCACCGACGAGGTGCACGGCGCGTCGATGGCGGCCGCGGTGCGGTTCGTGACGCCGCTGCCGTGGATCGTGGTGATCACGCACGCGCACTTCGACCACTTCTTCGGCACGGCCGCGTTCCTGCCTGCCTCCGTGATCGCGCACGAGCGGTGCCGCTCGGTGATCCTCGCCGAGGGCGAGCGGCAGCGGCGGGTGTGGTCGGCGAAGTACCGGTCCGACGGCAAGGCGGAGCAGGCGGAACGGCTCGCCACGGCACAGCTGGTCGCGCCGACCGAGGTGCTCACGTCGTCGGTGCGGCTGGACCTGGGCGGGCGCACGGTGACGCTCGTCCACCCCGGCCCGGCACACACCGACCACGACGTGTTCGTGCACGTGCCCGACGTGGACGTGGTGTTCTCCGGCGACCTGGTCGAGCAGGGCGCGCCGCCCTCCGTCGGACCGGACTCGTACGTGTCCGACTGGCCCGCCGCGCTCGACCGGATCCTCGACCTGCGACCCGCCGTGGTCGTGCCGGGTCACGGGGACCCGGTCGACGCGGAGTTCGTACGTCTGCAACGCAACGAACTGGCCCGCAGGCGCTAGTGTCCCGCGGACCTTGATCGCGGTATTCGCGCCAAGATCCACGGGACACGCCCTAGCTCTGGATCGACTTCAGCTCGGTGAACTCCTCGAGCCCGAAGCGGCCGAACTCGCGGCCGTTGCCGGACTGCTTGAAGCCGCCGAACGGGGCCCTGGTGTTGAACGCGGCACCGTTGACGTCGACCTGCCCGGCCCGCAGCTTCCCGGCCACCGCGCGGGCGCGGTCCTGGTCGGCGCCGAAGACCCCCGCGGCCAGGCCGTACTGGGTGCCGTTCGCGATGCGCACGGCGTCGGCCTCGTCGGTGTACGGGAGCACCGACAGGACCGGGCCGAAGATCTCCTCCTGCGCGATCGTCATGTCCGGCGTGACGTTGCCGAACACCGTCGGGCGCACGTAGTAGCCAGGGCCCTCGACCGGGTCGGGACCGCCTGCCGCCAACGTCGCGCCCTCCTCGACGCCCTTGCGGATGTAGCCGACCACGCGGTCGCGCTGCGCCGCCGACACCGAGGGCCCGATGCGGGTCGTCTCCAGCGACGGGTCGCCAGGCACATACTTGGCGGCCGCCGCCGCGGCGGCCTCGACCGCCTCGTCGTGGCGGTCCGCGGGCACCAGCAGGCGGGTGAGCGAGCTGCACGCCTGGCCGTTGTTCATGAAGCAGTTGGCGACCGTGATCTTGACCGCGCGCACCAGGTCCGCGTCGTCGAGCACGACCGACGCGGACTTGCCGCCCAGTTCGAGCGCGACCCTCTTGATCGTCTCGGCGCCCACGGCGGCCACGCGGCGGCCCGCCCTGGTGGAACCGGTGAACGACACCATGTCCACGAGCGGGTGTGCCGCCAGCGCCTCGCCGACCACCGGGCCGGTGCCGTGGACCATGTTGAACACGCCTGCCGGCAGCCCGGCCTCGTCGATGATCGCGGCGAGCAGGCCCGCGGTCAGCGGCGCGACCTCGCTGGGCTTGAGCACCACCGTGTTGCCCGCGACCAGGGCGGGTGTCACCTTCGCGACCATCTGCTGCAGCGGGAAGTTCCACGGGGTGATCGCGGCGACGACACCGATCGGGTCACGCACGATCGTCGAGTTGCCGACGGTCACCGGGTCGAGCGCACCGGCCTCGACCTCCTCCAGGACCCCGGCCGTGATGCCGACCGGGTTCGTGACCTGCACCTTCGTCGCGAACATGATCGGCGAGCCGACCTCGGCGGTGATCGTCGCGGCCAGTTCGGCGGCGCGGGCCTTCAGGCCGTCGTTGATGCGCCGCACGGCGGCGACGCGCTCGGACAGCGGGGTCGCCGCCCACGCCTCGAAGGCCGACGCGGCGGCCTGTACCGCCGCGTCGGCGTCACTCGCCGTGCCCGCCGGCACCGACGCGATGACCTCTTCCGTCGCCGGGTTGATGACGTCGATCCGTTCACCGTCGCTTTCGGTGAACGATCCGTTGACGAAGTGGGCGGTGCTGACGGTGGGGGCGGCCATCGATCCTCCGTGATGTGACGCGTGCGCCGGGACTACGTCCCAGCCTGTCACATCCACACCGGGTCAGTCGAAGACCGGATCGCCGGTCCTGGTGCGCTTGAGCTCGAAGAAGTCGGGGAAACTCGCCAGTGCGACTGTGCCGTCGAACACCTTGAGCGCGTCCTCGCCGCGAGGTATCGAGTTCAGCACCGGGCCGAAGAACGCGACGCCGTTCACGTGGATGGTCGGCGTGCCGACGTCCATGCCGACCGGGTCCATGCCCTCGTGGTGGCTCTTGCGCAGCGCCTCGTCGTAGTCGCCGGTGTGCGCGGCCGCCGCGAGCGAAGCGGGCAGCCCGGCCTCGGCGAGCGCCTCCCCGATCACCGCGTCGAGATCCTTGTTGCCCTGGTTGTGGATCCGGGTACCCATCGCGGTGTACAGGTCGCGGAGAACCTCCTCCCCGTGGTGCTGCGCGGCGGCGATCGCCACCCGCACGGGACCCCACCCGTTGTCGAGCATCTCCCGGTACTCGTCGGGGAGGTCGCGGCCCTCGTTGAGCACGGAGAGGCTCATCACCCGGAACCGGAGGTCCACGTCCCGCTGCCGCTCGACCTCGAGGATCCACCTCGAGGTGACCCAGGCGAACGGGCACAGGGGGTCGAAGTAGAAGTCGATCTTCGTCTCGCTCATACCCCGGTCAACAGTGAAATCAGAAGAGTTCTTCCCTCCTGACGGGCCAAACCGTACCGCTGGGTGATTGGATGCCGATGAACAGGATTGTCAGTGCCGAACAACGACCTGAGGTGACCTAGTGGCCCCGCCCAACCTGACCCGTGACGAAGCACAACGGCGCGCCGCGCTGCTCGACGTGCGGTCCTACGACGTCGAGCTGGACCTCACGGACGGCGGCGGCAAGCCGGGCGACGCCACATTCCGGTCCACCACGACCGTGCGTTTCGCGAGCACGGACGCGGGCGCCGACAGCTGGATCGACCTCGTCGCGGTGTCCGTCGAGAACGCGACGCTGAACGGCGCCGCCGTCGACGTGTCGGAGTACCGCGAGGACAAGGGCATCGAGCTGCCCTCGCTCGCCGAGGAGAACGAGCTGACCGTCGAGGCGACCTGCCGGTACATGAACACGGGCGAGGGCCTGCACCGGTTCGTCGACCCCGTCGACGGTGGCGTGTACCTGTACACGCAGTTCGAGACCGCCGACGCGAAGCGCATGTTCACCTGCTTCGACCAGCCCGACCTGAAGGCCACGTTCCGGTTCACGGTCATCGCACCGGCGGACTGGAAGGTGATCTCGAACGCGGCCGTCGAGTCGAGCGAGGAGACCCCGGAGGGCGCGGTCCGGCACGTCTTCGAGACCACCAAGCGGATGTCGACGTACGTGACCGCGCTGGTGGCGGGCCCGTACGCGGAGTGGCGCGACGAGTACACCGACGAGCACACCACGATCCCGCTGGGCATCTACTGCCGCGCGTCGCTCGCCGAGCACATGGACGCCGAGCGCCTCTTCACCGAGACCAAGCAGGGTTTCGACTTCTACCACCGCAACTTCGGGGTGACCTACCCGTTCGGCAAGTACGACCAGTGCTTCGTGCCGGAGTTCAACGCGGGTGCCATGGAGAACGCGGGCTGCGTGACCTTCCTCGAGGACTACGTGTTCCGCAGCAGGGTCACCCGCTACGCCTACGAGCGGCGCTGCGAGACCGTGCTGCACGAGATGGCGCACATGTGGTTCGGCGACCTCGTCACCATGCGCTGGTGGAACGACCTGTGGCTGAACGAGTCGTTCGCGACGTTCGCCTCGGTGCTGGCGCAGGCGGGCGCGACCGAGTACGAGCACGCGTGGACCAGCTTCGCGAACATCGAGAAGTCGTGGGCCTACCGGCAGGACCAGCTGCCCTCGACGCACCCGGTGGCCGCGGACATCCCGGACCTGCAGGCGGTCGAGGTCAACTTCGACGGCATCACCTACGCCAAAGGCGCGAGCGTGCTCAAGCAGCTCGTCGCGTACGTCGGGCAGGAGCAGTTCCTGTCCGGGCTGCGGGTGTACTTCGCCAAGCACGCGTGGGGCAACGCGACGCTGTCCGACCTGCTCTCGGCGCTGGAGGAGGCGTCGGGGCGTGACCTGTCGTGGTGGAGCGCGCAGTGGCTGGAGACGACCGGCCTGAACTCGCTGCGGCCCTCGTTCGAGGTCGGTTCGGACGGCACGTTCACGTCGTTCGCGATCACGCAGGGTGGCGCGAAGCCGGGCGCCGGTGAGCTGCGCACGCACCGCGTGGCGGTGGGTGTCTACGACGACCGGAACGGCAGGCTGGAGCGCACGCACCGCGTCGAGCTGGACGTGACCGGCGAGCGCACCGAGGTGCCCGAGCTGGTGGGCGTGGCACGCGGCAAGCTGGTGCTGGTCAACGACGACGACCTGAGCTACTGCACGATGCGGCTCGACCCGGACTCGCTGGCGACGCTGGTGGACCGGATCGGCGACATCACCGAGCCGCTGCCGCGCACGCTGTGCTGGTCGGCGGCGTGGGAGATGACACGCGAGGCCGAGCTGAAGGCGCGTGACTTCGTCACGCTGGTGTGCCACGGACTGCCCTCGGAGTCCGAGGTCGGCGTGGTGCAGCGGCTGCTGCTGCAGACGCAGACCGCGATCAACTCGTACGCGGACCCGGCGTGGGCGCCCACCGGCTGGCGGATGTTCACCGACCGGCTGTTCGCACTGGCCGCCGATCCGGCGACCGGATCCGACCAGCAGCTGGCGTTCGTGAACGCGCTGACCGGGTCGGTGCTGGAAGCCGACCAGCTCGCGGTGCTGCGCGGCTGGCTGGACGGGTCCGCGCCGCTCGACGGGCTCGTGGTGGACACGGACCTGCGCTGGCGGCTGCTGCAGGCGCTGGTGGCGCACGACGCGGCGGCCGACGAGGAGGTCGCGACCACGCTGGAGGCGGACCCGACGGCGACCGGCCGGCGGCAGGCGGAGCGGACGCGTGCGCTGCGGCCCGCCGAGGACGTGAAGGCGCAGGCGTGGCGGCGGGCGGTGCACGACGACGAACTGCCGAACGCGATCAACGAGGCGATCATCTCGGGCTTCTCGCACCCGACGCAGAAGGAGCTGCTGGCGCCGTACGTGTCGCGGTACTTCGCGGACGTGGCGGACGTGTGGGCGCGGCGGTCCAGTGAGCGTGCGCAGTCGGTGGCGCTCGGCCTGTTCCCGTCGTGGGCGGTGTCCGAGGACACGGTCGCGGCGGCGGACGAGTGGCTGGCCGACGAGTCCCACCCACCCGCACTGCGCCGCCTGGTCTCGGAAGGCCGCGCAGGCGTCATCCGAGCCCTGACCGCCCGCACCTTCGACACCCCATAACCCCGCGAGTCCCCTGTTCAGAACCCGCGAGTCCCGTGTTCGAGACCCGCGAGTTCCCGTTTCAGGACCCGCGAGTTGACGGTTCAGGACATCCCCGAAACGTCAACTCAGCGGTCCTGAACGGGGGACTCGCGGGTTCCCAACGGGGGACTCGCGGGTTTTGTGGGTATGGGAACGCCGCGCCTTCCGGGGGTGGAGGGCGCGGCGTTTGTGTTGGTTCTAGTGTTTTGTGCCTGCCTGGTCGGTGAGCATGCGCAGGCCGCTCACCAGGCCGCCGGTCAGGTCGCCCTCCTTGAAGGACGCGACCATGCTCATGACCGCCAGGTTGCACGCGCGGTCGGGCAGGCGGCGGCTGGAGTCCGCGCCCGTCACGATCTCGACCCTGCGCTGGCCGGGTGACACGGCGATGAGCACCACGGACGGCGCGGTCTCGCCGGACTCGGCGTGCAGCTGCTCGGCCGTCGCGCGGGTGTCCTCGCCCAGCTCGCCGAGGTAGACGCTGAACCCGAGCCCCGTGGTGCGGGCGGACAGCGTCAGCGCCTCGTCGAGGCGGGCGAGCTGCACCGAGTTGAACGGCAGCTCCGGCTTGGCCGGCACGAACTCCCTCGCGACCGAAACGCGGCCGCTCGCGGTCACGACCGCGGCATGTCCGTGCTCGACGTCCTCGTCGACGACGTCACCGGGCTTGCCGTGCAGAACGAGCTCACCAGCTGCCACGAGCACCTCCCTTGGCCGTGGGGCGCGGTTTGCCGCCACCGGTCGGAACGGCGGACGCGTCAGCACCCGCGGGGTTCGCGGTCCACCAGACCGCCGGGTACTCCCATGGCTGTCCAGGGCGGTACCTCGGCGCCTTCGCGAACCTGTCCCGCAGGGTCAGCAACGCCACCAGGCCGTAAATGGCCAGCGGAATCACCGCGTAGATCAGAAGTGTCTGCACGACGCTCACGCGCGACACACTACCCAGCACCACCCGGACCGCGACACTCGGCAGCAGGCGGACCGGCGTGAGATCACAGTGGGTGACCGCTACTGCGAGCCCGGCAGCGACGTTGGGCCGTGCGCGCGCCGCCCAGTTCGTGCAACGGGCCCAGGCACGCCGGGCGAACGGCGTCAACACACAGAACGACATCGCATCGTCACGCTTTACGACTTGTCGATTACTCTCCAACCTCATAGCTTTTCACCTGTACGGCCCTTGCGGTCCCTTCCCCGCGCACTCTCCGTGCCTGTATCGCCGAGGAGTCCCCGTCATGCAGACCACCAGCCTGTCGATCATCACCCGTTCGGACCAATGCGCTGTACGCGGCACCCGCGTCACCCGAGGCACCAGGGTCACGGCAGGCACGAGGGTCACGGCAGGCACGCGGGTCACGCGCGGCACGCGGGTCACCAGGGGCACCCGCGTCACCGCGGGCACCCGCGTCACCAGGGGCACGCGGGTGACGCTGGGCACGCGGGTCACCGCGTCCTAGGTCGCGTCCTCGCCGATCGCACAGGAGAGCCGGCCTACGCGGCCGGCTCTCCCAGGTAAGGCAGCCACTGGGGATCGGTTTCCACGACGCCCGCGAGCAGCCGCCAGTGCGTCCCGCGCGGCGCTCTGGGCACCACCCGCAGCCGCCAGCCCAGCTCGGAGAGCAGCTTGTCGGCCTTGCGGTGGTTGCACTTCACACAGCACGCCACACAGTTCTGCCACGTGTGCTCGCCGCCGCGGCTGCGCGGGATCACGTGGTCGATGGTCTCCGCGCGGCCACCGCAGTAGGCGCAGCGGTGCCGGTCCCGGTGCATGAGGCCCGCCCGCGTCAGCGGCACACGGGCCCGGTAGGGCACCCGCACGTAGGTGGAGAGCCGGATCACCGACGGGACCACGACGCTGTCGCTCGCGGAGTGCAGCACGATCCCGGTCGGGTCGCCGTGGACCACCTCGGCCTTGCCGCACACCACCAGCACCACCGCTCGACGCAGCGGGAGCGCGGTGAGGGGCTCGAAGGTGGTGTTCAGCAACAGCACACGGCGCTTGCCCCAGGGCGGTACGCCACTGGGCGGCTCGGGCGCGCCTGCATCCGACGGTTCGGCATGCGGACGCATGGGCGTCCGCGACGCCGGCCCACGGGCGGCGCCGATCGGAGTCGGATGTCGGTCGGGCACGCGACCACCTCCACCGGATCTGGCATCAATAGCAGACCACAGATCACCCCCGGAACGCACGTGTGTTGTGCGACGTGTCCGGCGCGGACGCCCGCCGCTGCCCTGGACGACGCTTTTCCGGGCGTCGAGTGTTACGAAAGCGTCTTCCAGGGCATGGCGCCCCCGGAAAGCGCACGCGCTTTCGTGGTGGGGCCGGGAATCCCTTGTGGAGCCAGGGATCGCGATCTCTGTCACACCGGCCCCTGCACGGGCGTCGTTGCCGCGCCGTTATCGTCGGGCCCGTGACTGTTTCGGAGTTGTCCCTCGACCTCGACGCGCCACCCTGCGAGCTCGGCGACAACTGGTGCCACACCGTCTACAACCTGACGAAAGACCAGTGGCTCGCCTCGTCCGCGAACTGGCTCGTCGCCAAGCCGCTCACGATCATCATGATCCTCGTCGTCGCGATGGTCATCCGGTCCCTCGCCCGCAAACTGATCGACCGGCTCACCCGCGCGAGCGGCGGCAGGGTGCCCACCCTGTTGCGGCCGCTGCGGGAACGCGCGCCGCAGGCACTTGGCACGTTGCTGTCCGAACGACGAGCGCAGCGCGCGAAGACCATCGGCTCGGTGTTCAAGTCGATCACGTCGGTGCTCGTGTTCGGGATCGCGTTCATGATGATCCTGGCCGAGCTCGGCGTGAACCTCGCGCCGGTGCTCGCCTCCGCGGGCATCCTCGGCGTCGCCGTCGGGTTCGGCGCACAGAACCTCGTCCGGGACTTCCTGTCCGGCGTCTTCATGATGCTGGAGGACCAGTACGGCGTCGGCGACGTCGTCGACGTCGGTGAGGCGTCCGGCACCGTCGAGGCCGTCGGCCTGCGGATCACCACCATGCGTGACATCAACGGCACCGTCTGGTACGTCCGCAACGGCGAGATCCTCCGCGTCGGCAACTCCAGCCAGGGCTTCGCCGTCGCGGTGGTCGACGTGCCGATCGGCTACGGCGCGGACGTCGGGCAGGCCACCGACATCCTCGGCCGGGTCGCCTCCGAGGCCGCCGAGGTCGAGCCCCTTTCCAGCGACGTGCTCGAACCACCCGAGGTGCTCGGCGTCGAGCGGGTGTCCGCGACCGAGGGCATCATGCTGCGGACGACCGTCAAGGTGCGACCCGGCCGCCAGTGGGCGGTGCAGCGGCAGCTGCGGGGGCAGATCATGGCCGCCTTCGAGGACGCCGGAATCCAGGGCCCCGTGATGCACCGCTTCCCGGCCACGGAGGGCTGAACCCGGATGGCAGGATGGAAACGTGGCCACACCGACACCTGAGGAAGTAGCGAGCTTCTACGACGCCGTCGGCGGCGAGGCGGTCTTCCACCGTATCGTCGCGCGGTTCTACGAGGAGGTCGCCAGGGACGAGGTGCTGCGCCCGCTGTACCCAGAAGAGGACCTGGGGCCGGCAGAGGAGCGGCTGCGGCTGTTCCTCATGCAGTACTGGGGCGGCCCGCACACCTATTCGGAGCGCCGCGGCCACCCTCGGTTGCGGATGCGCCACGCACCGTTCGCGATCGGCCCGATCGAACGGGACGCCTGGCTGCGCTGCATGCGAACAGCGGTGGACGAGGCGGGTCTGTCCGAGGAGCATCGGCGCCAGCTGTGGGGCTACCTGGAGATGGCCGCGAACAGCCTGATGAACAGCTGGACGTAGCCGGAACGCCGAATTCCTGTTCGCGTCCCCCCGAGGACTGGCAGGATGACCCATTGTGCGTAGAGCCGGGGACACCCCAAGGGACGCCTCCGACTGGTGGCGCGACGCGACCTTCTACCAGGTCTATGTGCGTTCGTTCGCCGACTCGGACGGTGACGGCGTCGGTGACCTGGACGGCGTCCGCGACCGCCTCGGCTACCTGGAGTTGCTCGGCGTCGACGCGCTGTGGCTGACCCCGTTCTTCCGCTCCCCCATGGCCGACCACGGCTACGACGTGGCCGACCCGCGGGACGTCGACCCGCTGTTCGGTGACCTCGACGCGTTCGACCGGCTGGTCACGGACGCGCACGCCCACGGCATCAAGATCACGATCGACCTGGTGCCCAACCACACCAGCGACGAGCACGTGTGGTTCACCGAGGCGCTCGCCGACCCGTACGGCCCAGCCCGGGACCGCTACATCTTCCGGCCCGGCCGGGGCGACGGGCCGCCGAACAACTGGATCAGCGTGTTCGGGGGTCCCGCGTGGACCCGCGTCGACGACGGCCAGTGGTACCTGCACCTGTTCGACGTGCGGCAGCCCGACCTGAACTGGGCGCACCAGGAGGTCCGCGACGACCTCGAGCACACGCTGCGGTTCTGGCTCGCCCGCGGCGTGGACGGGTTCCGCATCGACGTCGCCCACGGCATGGCCAAGCCCGCCGACCTGCCGGACATGGACCTGCGCGTCGGCAACAAGATCGGCCAGCACGACCTGTTCGACCCCAGGTTCGACGACGACGGCGTGCACGACATCCACCGGCTGGTCCGCCGCGTGCTCGACGAGCACCCCGGCGCGATGGCGGTCGGCGAGATCTGGGTGACCGACAACGAGCGGCTCGCCCGCTACCTGCGGCCGGACGAGCTGCATCTCGGGTTCAACTTCCGGCTGGTGCTGGCGCCGTTCGACGCGGCCGCGCTGCGCACCGCCATCGAGGCGTCGCTGGCGACCGCGGCCACCGCCGGTGCGCCGCCGACGTGGACGCTGTCCAACCACGACGTGGCACGCGAGGTGACCCGCTACGGCGACGGGCACCAGGGCAGGCAGCGGGCGCGGGCGATGGCGCTCGTCGAGCTGGGACTGCCCGGCGTCGTGTACCTGTACAACGGCGAGGAGCTCGGCCTGCCGAACGTGGCACTGCCGGACTGGGCCATCCAGGACCCCAAGTACTTCCGGTCCGGCGGCGAGGTACGCGGCCGCGACGGCTGCCGCGTGCCGCTGCCGTGGGAGGGTGACGAGCCGCCGTTCGGCTTCTCGCCCGGCACGTCGACGTGGCTGCCGATGCCGCAGGACTGGGCGAAGCTGACCGTGGAGCGGCAGCTGGAGGACGCGGACTCGACGCTGTCGCTGTACCGGCACGCGATCGAGCTGCGCAAGACACACGCGGCGTTCGCGGGTGCGGAGCTGGAGTGGTACGGCGCGCCGGAGGGCTGCTTCGCGTACCGCCGCAAGGGCGGCGGGCTCGTGTGCGTGCTCAACGCGTCCGAGAACGCGGTGCCACTGCCGGCGGGTGAGGTGCTGCTGGCCAGCGGCGCGCTCGCCGACGGCCTGCTGCCCCCCGACACCGCCGCCTGGCTGGTCTGAGCTCGCCCGCCTCCCCGCGCTTTCAAGTGTGGGTTGCGTTCCGGCGCGGGCACAGTTACCGAGAGTGGAACGTGGCTGGGTGTCGTCACGTTCCCCTGAGGTCACTGCTG
The DNA here is from genome assembly GCF_042653545.1 of Actinophytocola glycyrrhizae. Taxonomy (NCBI): domain Bacteria; kingdom Bacillati; phylum Actinomycetota; class Actinomycetes; order Pseudonocardiales; family Pseudonocardiaceae; genus Actinophytocola; species Actinophytocola glycyrrhizae. Next base: position 320,127 of record NZ_JBHSIS010000022.1, on the reverse strand, counting down.
GTCAGGCTCGGGCTTTCGCACAGGGATCCGCGCAACGCGTTCCTGTGTTCTGAGGGCTTTTAGAGGCCGCTGCCCGCGTCGCCGAAGTTGCCGGACACCTCGATGTCCACGTCGTCGTCGGACAGGGCGGCACCGGCGACGAACGCCGCGCTGGGACCAACGCCCCACGCGAGGTTGCGGATCGTGCTGGTACGGCGCTGCTTGGCGCCGAACGTCTCCACTGGTTCGGGATGCTGGACGTGTCGCGGCCGCGCGGGGCCGTCGTCGGGCTCCCGGCCGTCCCATTCGTCGTGTTTCGGCACGGTCTGGTCCAGAAACCGGCGTGCCGGGTCCTCTGGCTCGCTCATACCGCTATCGAACCACGCTCAGACGAGCAGCGGCAGCAACGCGTGCCTTCTGCGCACCACCGCGCCGAACCGCGCGTCGATGCGCAGCCACGCGTCGGTCGCCGTGACGCGGACGTGCTCGTCGTCGCCGGAACCGATGAAACCCATGCCGGACATGGCGAACAGGCACCGCATCGGGATCTTCACATCGAGGCCGTCACCGGAGACCGTCAGCACCGTCTGGTCGAGCAGCGACGCGGGCGGCGTGCCGTGCGGCCCCTGGTTCTCCCGCGCGACCTCGAGGCCCCGCTCGGTCAGCTCCGACACGACCTTCGCAGGCAACTGCTCCTCGACCACCTGCCAGTGCGCCTGCGGTGGGAGCGCGGACCGCCACTGCATGTCCACCACACGGCCAGGGTCGACCCGGTCGGCCCGCGACACCGCGAGCGCCGCGAGCAGCTCGTTGCCCGACACCGTCACGTCGCCCGGTTCCATGGCGCCGAGCACGGTCCTGGTGGCGAGCACGTCGAACGGGGTCGCCACCCACGCGTCCATGCGGCCGCCGTCGCGGTTGCGCAGCCGCACCACGGTCTGCCCGTCGAGGCGCACCGCGCGGGCCACGAACGCGCCGAGGTCGTCCCGTTCGGACGGGTCGGCGAAGGTCAGCTCAGGCACCGTTACTCCCACTTCGGTACGCGGCAAGGAAGTCGCGCTCGTTCTCGGTGAGCCTGCGCGGCCTGCCGCTGGCCGTGTCGTACGGCACGAGCAGCGTCTGGGCGGTCACCGCGACCTGGTCGTCCGACTGTCCACTGTAGACCTGGTAGTCGAGGATGAACGCGGCGTGCCGCATCTCGCGCACGGACATCGCCACCCGCACCGGGGTGCCGTCCGCGACCAGCGGCACGAAGTACTCCACGACCAGCCTGGCCACCACCACACCGCGCGCCATGCCGTCGGCGCCCTGCCGCGCCGCCTCGGTGAACAACAGCGCGACGCGGGCCTCCTCCAGCAGCGTCACCGTGTTGGCGTGGTTGACGTGACCGTACGCGTCCATGTCCGACCAGCGCGGCCGCACCTCGGTGATGAAGAGACCCACTACCGAACCATACTGCGCACCTGCCGGGCGGCGACGGACAGTGTCGCGAGGTCGGGCTTGCCGACCCGCCGGATCTCCTCGAGGGACTCGCGGGACCGGGAGATGCGCCGGGAGTTGCTGCGCTCCCAGTTCTCGATCTTCTCGTCGGCCGAGGTGCCGGGGTCGCTCTGGCGCAGCACGTCGAGCGTGATCTCGCGCAGCGACGAGTACAGGTCGTCCCGCAGCGCGAGCCGTGCGAGCGCGTGCCAGCGGTTGCCCCGTTCCAGCGCACTGACCGACGTCAGCATCGAGTCGATGTTGAGGTGCTCGGACAGCGCGTAGTACAGCTCGGCGGTCTCGCGCGGGCTGTGTTCGGTGTCGAGCCCGTCGCGGTCGGCCAGCTCGGCGACCTCGGTGATGTCCAGCAGCCCGTACCCGTCGAGCAGCGCGGCGATCCGCCGGGCCAGGTGGACGGGCACGCCGTCGGCCACCAGCTCCTCGGTCCGTTGCGCGGCCTCCTCGCGTTCCGCGCCACGCTGCAGCATGGGCACCTCGGACGCGAGCTCGGCGACCACCTTGCCGAACCGGTTGATCTCGGCACCCACCGCGAGCGGCTGCGGCCGGTTGGACAGCAGCCAGCGCGACGCGCGGTCGAGCAGCCGCCTGGTCTCCAGCATCATCTCGTCGGCGACCGCCGTGGGCACCACGTTGTCCAGTGCGCGGATGTCCCGCCACAGGCCGGGCAGGTCGAAGATCTTGGTGACGGCGGTGAACGCGCGCACCGCGTCGGTCGCGGACGCGTTCATCTCCTCGGTCAGCCGGTACGCGTAGGAGACGCCGCCCCCGTCGACCACCTCGTTGACCACCAGCGTCGTCGTGATCTGGCGGCGCAGCGGGTGGTCGCCGATGGCGGCACCGAACCGGTCCCGCAGCTGCGTCGGGAAGTACTCCGGCAGCCTGCGGGCGAACACGTCCGCGTCGGGCAGCTCGGAGGCCAGCACCTCCTGCTTGAGCCGCAGCTTCACGTGCGCGAGCAACGTGGCCAGCTCGGGCGAGGTGAGGCCCTCGCCCTTCTTGTCCATGTCGCGGAACTGCGCCTTCGTCGGCAGCGCCTCCAGCCCGCGGTCCAGGCCGGACTTCGCCTCCAGGTCGTTGACCAGCCGCGCGAGGACGGTCAGCATCGACGCCGCGTGAGCGCGGCTCACGCCGAGCACCGCGTTCTGCGAGTAGTTGTCGGCCAGCACGAGGGCGGCGACCTCGTCGGTCATCTCCACGAGCAGCTCGTTGCGCTGCTCGTTCGCCAGCGTGCCGCCCGCGACCAGCTGGTCGAGCAGGATCTTGATGTTGACCTCGTGGTCGGAGCAGTCCACGCCGGCCGAGTTGTCGAGCGCGTCGGTGTTGACCTTGCCGCCCGCCTTCGCGAACTCGATGCGGCCGCGCTGCGTGAGGCCCAGGTTGCCGCCCTCGCCGACGACCTTCACCTTCAGGTCGGCGCCGTCGACGCGGATCGCGTCGTTGGCCTTGTCGCCGACGTCGGCGTGCGACTCGGTCCCGGCCTTCACGTAGGTGCCGATGCCGCCGTTCCACAGCAGGTCGACGGGCGCGAGCAGGATCGCCTTCATCAGCTCCGGCGGCGACAGCTTCGTCACGCCCTCTGGCAGGCCGAGCGCGACCCGGGCCTGCTCGCTGACGGGGATCGACTTCAGCGTGCGCGGCCACACGCCGCCGCCCTCGCTGATCAGCGACGGGTCGTAGTCCTCCCAGCTGGAGCGGGGCAGGTCGAACAGGCGCCTCCGCTCGGCGTAGGAGGTCGCCGCGTCCGGGTTCGGGTCGATGAACACGTGCATGTGGTTGAACGCCGCGACGAGGCGGATGTGCTCGGAGAGCAGCATGCCGTTGCCGAACACGTCGCCGGCCATGTCACCGATGCCGACGACCGTGAAGTCCTCGGTCTGCGTGTCCTTGCCGAGCTCGCGGAAGTGCCGCTTCACGCTCTCCCACGCGCCGCGGGCGGTGATGCCCATGGCCTTGTGGTCGTAGCCGACCGAGCCGCCGGAGGCGAACGCGTCGCCGAGCCAGAAACCGTAGCTCGCGGCGACCTCGTTCGCGATGTCGGAGAACTTCGCGGTGCCCTTGTCGGCCGCGACGACCAGGTAGGTGTCGTCCTCGTCGTAGCGGACCACGTCGCGGGCGGGCACGACCTCGCCCGCGACCAGGTTGTCGGTCAGGTCGAGCAGGCCCGAGATGAACATGCGGTAGCAGGCGATGCCCTCCGCCATGAAGGCCTCGCGGTCGTCGCCCGCGGGCGGGCGCTTGACCACGAACCCGCCCTTCGCGCCGACCGGCACGATGACCGCGTTCTTCACCGCCTGCGCCTTGACCAGGCCGAGGATCTCCGTGCGGAAGTCAGCGCGGCGGTCCGACCAGCGCAGACCGCCACGCGCGACCGGCCCGAACCGCAGGTGCACACCCTCCACCCGGGGCGAGTACACGAAGATCTCGAACTTCGGCCTCGGGTCGGGCAGGTCGATGACCTGCGCCGGGTCGAGCTTGACCGCGAGGTAGGGCCGCGGCTCGCCGCGTTCGCCGCGGACGTTGTAGTTGGTCCGCAGCGTGGCCCTGACGAGCGCGAGCAGGCTGCGCAGGATGCGGTCCGCGTCGAGGCTCTTGACCTCGTCGATCATCGAGGTGATCTCGGCGATCTGCGACTCCATCGCCCGGTCGCGCACCTCGTCGGCCTTCGCCAGGTCGAAGCGGGTCTCGAACAGCCGGACCAGCGCGATCGCGACCTCGGCGTGGTCGAGCACCGCGTCCTCGACATCGCCCTGGTCGAACGGGACGCCCGCCTGCCGCAGGTAACGGGAGTACGCCCGCAGCAGCGCGGCCTGCCGCCAGCTCAGCCCGCTGCGCAGCACGAGCGAGTTGAACCGGTCGGACTCGGCGTCACCGCGCCAGATCGCGCCGAACGCGTCCTGGAACAGGGTGCGCTGACGCTGCTGCTGCTCGGCGGTCCTCTCCTCGACGACCGCCTCGTCGACCCGCAGGCCGAAGTCGTAGATCCACCAGCGGGTGCCGTCCTCGCGGTGCAGCTCGTAGGGCCGTTCGTCGACGACCTCGACACCCATGTTCTGCAGCACCGGCAGCATCTGCGACAGCGTGACGCCCTCGCCTGCCAGGTACAGCTTGAAACGGCGCTCGCCGGGCTTCGCGTCGGCGGGCCGGTAGAACGACATGTCGAGGCCGCCCCCGGCACGCAGCCCCTCCAGCCTGCGCAGGTCGGTGAGCGCCTCGGTGGCGGAGAAGTCCTCCTTGTAGCCCTCCGGGAAGACGCTCGCGAACCGCAGGCCCTGCTCGGTGGCGGACTCGGCGCCGACGGCGACCATGTCGCCCTGGCGGCGGGCGCCGCTGTCGACCCGCTCGCGCTGCTCGGCGAACACGGCCTCGACCAGACGGTCGTCCCAGGTGCGGACGGCCTCGGTCAGCCGCTCCTGGATGCGGTTGACGTCGACGTCGGTCGACACCGCCGGGTCGGTGTGCACCGTGAAGTGGACCTGAGCCAGCGGGGTCTCGCCGATGCGGGTGGAGAACTCCAGGTTCACCCCGCCGAGCTCGTCGATGAGGACTTCCGTCATCGCGAGGCGGGAGGTGGTGGTGTAGCGGTCGCGCGGCAGGAACACCAGGCAGGAGAAGAACCGGCCGTACGGGTCGCGGCGCAGGAACAGCCGCAGGCGGCGCCGGTCGGCGAGCGCGATCACGCCGGTCGTCGTCTGGTACAGCGTGTCGGTGTTGGTGGAGAACAGTTCCGAACGGGGCCAGTTCTGGATGACCTCGAGCATCTTCTGCCCGGTGTAGGACTCCAGCGGGAAGCCCGCCCGGTGGATGACCTCGCGGACGCGGCGGCCCACGACCGGGATGTCGAGCACGTCCTCGTGCAGCGCGTTGATCGTGAACACGCCGAGGAAGCGGTGCTCGCCGGTGACGGCGCCGTCCTCGTCGAAGGTCTTGATGCCGACGTAGTACGGGTAGGTCGAGCGGTGCACCGACGACGGCGCGGACGCCTCGGTGAGCACGAGCAGGTCCGGCGAGACGGCGTCGACGCTGGCGTCCGGGCCCGCCGTGAGGTTGCGGGTGGCGAGGCTGTCCTGCCGCAGCACACCGAGGCCGCTCGCGAGGACGGCCTTGAGCGCGCGTCCACCGCTCTCGTCGCGGACCAGGTCGTAGCTGCGGTAGCCGAGGAAGGTGAAGTGGCCGTCGGCGAGCCAGCGCAGCAGTTCGGCGCCTTCGAGGGACAGGGCCTCGTCGACCGGCGGACTGGCCTCCAGCTCGTCGGCGAGTGCGCGGGCGGTGCCCGCCATGCGGTCGGTGTCCTCGACGACCTCGCGGACGTCGTTGAGGACCGAAAGGAGCCGGTTCTCGATCTCGCGGCTGCGGTCGGCGTCGGTGATGAGGTCGACCTCGATCGACATCCACGACTCCGCGAGCGCGTCCGCGGGCGGGTCGTCGGCCTCGGCGTCGGTGAGGATGTCCCGCAGGCCGCCGGTGACGTCCCGGCTGACGACCACGATCGGGTGGATGACCCGGTGCACCTGCAGGCCGCTGCGCACCAGTTCGGCGCTCACCGACTCGACCAGGTACGGCATGTCGTCGTTGACCAGCTGCACCACGGTGCCCGCGGTGCGCCAGCCGTCGGCGTCGGCGTCCGGGTTGAAGACGCGGACCGCGGGCCTGCCGGGCACCCTGCGTGCGGCAAGATCACGGTGCGTGCGCACGGTCCCGACCAGATCGACCGGATCGGTGTCGTTGACCTCCTCCGGCGGGATGTACCGGTAGTACAGCCGGATCAGGTCCGCCATGTCCGGGGCGGCCGACGCGGCCTGCTCGATGAGATCGTCCCTGCGCTGCTCGGGACTTTCCTCGGTTTCTGTCCGGTCCAACCCACCGGTTCTGTCGGTGCGGGTGCGGGTTCCGGTCGAGCTCATGTTCAGACGACTCCACGATTGGCGGCACGACGGTGTGCCACATGCGGCACACACACTAAGCGATCACGCGAGGGCGACGGGGCAACGGTACGACGGGCCCCGGCGTGTCATTCGGTCGACCGGTGCCGCCCGCTGGCCCCCGGCCGACCTCGCTCGGGGTCGTCCCCGGCGAAGGAGCCGAACCGCTCCGGAGCACCGTCGGATTCGACGTCTTCGGCCGTGGACTGGTATGCGGCGAGCGCTTCGGTCAGCAGACTCGCGATCGTCGCGGAGGACTTCTCCCCCCGCCGCAGCGGGCCCGCCGGCCGCGGTCGCGGCCCGATCGACTCGTCGTACGTTGTCTCCTGAACCGTTTCCTTGACCGGTTCTGTGACCTTTTTCTCGGCCACCCCGAACTCGGCGAAAGCGTCCCTCAGCGAGGACCGTGGCTTCGGCGTGTCGTCGGCCTCGGCCCCGAAGAGGTCGTCGGCTGGTGATTCGACCGTCGCCGCGGACCGCAGCTCGGCCCACGACTGCGCGGGCTTGCGAGCGGGCAGCTCGGGCGCGTCGTCGAACGCGGCCTGCAGTCCGGGAACGGGCCCGGTGAGCGCGTCGAAGGCAGCCATGAGCCCGGACCGCTGCCCCGGCGCGGCCGTGCGCCCCGGCTCGGGCTCCGGCGCCGTTGCTCGTTCCGGCTCGGCCGGCGGCTCCGGCTCGACTGCGGGCCGCGGCTCGGGCGTGGGCGGCCTAGGTGGCTCCGGCGGGGCAGGCGGCTCGGGGTCAGGCGAGCGGCGCGCGCCGTTGTTCCCCCGCGCGGCGAGCGACTTCGCGTTGAGGGCGGACATCATCCTGGCCAGTTCGGCCTTGGTCTCCTCGTAGGAGGACGCGGCGCCCGCACCCGACCCACGCAGAATCCCCCCACTGGACAACCCGGCAAGCCCGGACGAGACCCCACCGTCCCCGGAATCCCAGGTCACCGCCATACCCGAGGTGGCGTCGTCGGCGGAACTGCCACCCGAAGTACCAGACGCACTCTCGGCACTCGCCGACTCACCGCCAGCCGAATGCCTGGGCAGGTCCCGCCCCTCAGCGGCGTCCCCGGAACCAGGCACCGCCGACCGACCAGCAACACCGGGGGCCCCCGGCTCAGCGGCACCCGAAACGTCCGGCCCGGCAGCGGAACCCGCGTCTCCGGCAGCACCGGTGGCCGAAGCATGACGCTTCGCCCAACGACTCAAGCTGTCCGGCTCACCAGCACCCGGCACACCCACCCCAGCCGGGTCCGTCGTGGGCGAATGGCGGCTCGCCGAGCGACCGGCCACGTCCGAAGCCCCCGGCTCACCAGCGACTGAACCACTCGACCCGGCCGTGTTGCCCGCCTCCTCGGCAGCACCGGTGGCCGAAGCATGACGCTTCGCCCAACGACTCAAGCTGTCCGGCTCACCAGCACGCGGCACACCCGCCCCGGCCGCGGATCCGGCCTCCCCAGCCGGGTCCGTCGTGGGCGAATGGCGGCTCGCCGAGCGACCGGCCACGTCCGAAGCCCCCGGCTCACCAGCACCCGAACCACTCGACCCGGCCGCAGAATCCGCACTCTCGGCAGAACCGGCAGCCGAGGAGTGCCGCTTCGCCCGGCGCCCCAGGGCCGCCGGCTCAGCAGCATTCGACGCGTCCGGCCCGGCCGTGGCCCCCGCCTCACCGGCCGGGTCCGCCGTCGTCGGGGAATGACGTGTCGCCGGGCGCGTGGACACTTCTGGGGTGCCTGGGTCTTCGGCGTTCGTCGGCGCGCTCATGCTCGCGGAGGGGTCCGCTGCGTTGGGGGTCGCGGGATCGCGGACGTCGGACGAGTGCTGGTTTTCGTTGTTCGCCTGGGACGCGGTCTCGTGGTGGGGTGGGCGGCCGTGGCGAGTAGGGAGGCCGGGGCGGTTCGTGGCGGCGGCGGGCTCGGCGGTGTGGGTTTCGCTGAACGGGGGTCTTGTCGGGGTGGCCGCTCGTTTGCCCTGGCCCGGTTCTTCTGGCGGGGCCGGCCGGTCGGCCGGGGGCGGGGTGATGGGCTGGGTCGCCTCGCGGTGGGCACGGCGTTCCGCTCTCGTCCAGCGGGGGGCTTCCGCCGGTTCGGCGGGCCGGCGCGACGTCGCGCCCGGGGGTTGCTCTTCGCCTGCTCTTCTGCGGCCACCGCTGCCGGAGGTGATGCTCAGGGAACTCAGGATCGAGCGGCCTGTCTGCGTGGTCTGGTCCCCCGGTCTCGGGTGGGTCAGCGGCGTGGTCGGGGTTTCCTCCGACAGGGCCGAGCGCGGTGCCGCCGGGGTGTTCGTCAGCGGGGGCGCGTCGGGCGAGGTCTGCGCCGGGGTCAGCGCGTCGCGGGCCGCGGTCAGGATGTCCGCCGCGTCCGTTGTCGGCTGGTCTGTCTGCACCACCCCGGTGCTGATGTTCATGTCCTTGCCGCCTGCGCCGACCCAGTCGGACTCGCGGATCGTCGCCGCGAACTCCTCGGCCTGGTCCCTCGTGGTGGCGGGGAGCAGCACGGCCAGTTCACCACCGTCGGACCGGGCCACCTCCGCGTTGTCGGGGGCCATGTCGCGGACCTTGTCCGCGAGGCCGGCCATGGTGCCCGTGTCCGGGCCGCGGTCCGCCGCCTTGTCGCCGTCGTGGTTCTGCTCGAAGCGGACCAGGGTCAGCGCGACCGGCCGTTCGCCCGAGCGCAGCCTGCGGAACAGCGCCTCCCGGTCGAGCAGGCGGGTGCCTTCGTCGTCCATGGCGATCGTGCCGGCCAGTTCCGGAGCGGCCGGCACGGTCTGGGGGTCCCTGACCGGTTTGGCCTGCGCTACCTGTGCCGGTGGGGCCACCGCGGCAGGCAGCCCGGCCGGGTGCGCGAGCTGACGCATCAGCGCGGCCACCGACTGCTGTGTGGTGTCGCGGACGCCGTGGTTGGCGCCCACCTCCACCAGCACGTGCCGGGCGGCACGCGACATCGCACGCATGCGGCGGTGCTCGGCCGCGCGTGCCGTCCGCATCGCCTCCAGTGCGGCAGCGGCCCTGCCCGCCTGCTCGTCGAGGCGGGACACCTCGGTCAGCGCGTCCGCACGCAGGCCGTCGAGGGCGTGCCGTTCCGCCAGCCACGCGGCCTGGTCCAGCAGGTGCCTGCCGCGGTCGATCTGCCCGGACGGCAGGTACACCCGCGACGCCAGCGCCAGCATCAGCCTGCCGACCGACGCGGCCGACGTGGCGCGCACCGGCTCGTCGACCGTCGGGTGCGCGGCGTGTTCCGCCTCCCGCGACTCACCTTCGTCCAGCAGGCCGCACACCAGCTCCAGCGACAGCCGCGCCCGCAGCCGGTCGCTTTCCGACCGCAGGTCGGTGCGCAACCTGGTCAGCAGGTTCAGCCCCTCACGGGCCGAGGTGACCGCGTCCTCGGTGTCGCCGTACCAGCGGTGGTAGCTCGCGGACCGCACGGCGAGCCGGGCCCGCTCCATCCGCCGCACGTCCGTGCTGATCGTGTCGTCCGCGGCGAGGAGCCGGTCGGCCTCGGCGAGCGCGTCCTCCACGTCGTCGCGCCGTGCCACGTGTCCGACGCAACCGACGAGCCTGCCGAGCGCGGCCGCCCGGAGCGACGGCGGCGTGTGCGGGGCCTCCAGCACCGGACGCAGGATCGCCCCGCCCAGCAGCGGCTCGCCGACCTGCTGAGCGCACGCCGCCAAGTCGATCCGCACCTGCGCGGCGACGTCCGAAACACCGCCGGACTCGGCCAGCGCGAGTGCCGCGAACCCGGGTTCGACGGCCTTCGCGTGCTGGCTGATCCGGACCAGTCCCGATGCGAGCAGCGCCTGCGCCCGCATCGAGAGGTCCGTGGCCTCACCGATGTTGGTGGTGCCTGCCGAGGCGTCGGTGGCGCCGACCAGCAACGCGCGCCTTGCGAGCTGGACACTGAGCTCCGGCGCGCTCACGCGGAGCGCCTCCGCCGAGCTCACGAGCGCGGCGCACTCGTGCAGCCCACCGGTCGCCGGTAGGTCGTTCCAGGCCGCCGCCACCGCACCCCCAACCTAGTCGCGGGTCAACTTGCGGTAGGTGACCCGATGCGGGCGGGCGGCTTCCTCACCGAGGCGCTCGATCTTGTTCTTCTCGTAGCCCTCGAAGTTGCCCTCGAACCAGAACCACTTGGCTGGGTTCTCGTCTGTGCCCTCCCACGCGAGGATATGCGTCGCGACGCGGTCGAGGAACCACCTGTCGTGGGAGATCACCACGGCACAGCCCGGGAACTGCTCCAACGCGTTCTCAAGCGAGCCAAGAGTTTCCACGTCGAGGTCGTTCGTCGGCTCGTCGAGCAGGATCAGGTTGCCGCCCTGCTTGAGGGTGAGAGCCAGGTTGAGCCGGTTGCGCTCGCCACCGGAGAGCACGCCGGCGGGCTTCTGCTGGTCGGCACCCTTGAACCCGAACGCGCTGACGTACGCTCGGGAGGGCATCTCGACCTGGCCGACGTGGATGTAGTCCAGCCCTTCCGACACCACCTCCCACACGTTCTTCTTCGGGTCGATACCGCCCCGCTCCTGGTCGACGTACGACAGCTTCACCGTCTCGCCGACCTTGACCTCGCCCGCGTCCGGCTTCTCCAGGCCCACGATCGTCTTGAACAGCGTCGACTTGCCGACGCCGTTCGGGCCGATCACGCCGATGATGCCGTTGCGGGGCAGGTCGAACGACAGGTCCTCGATCAGGACCCGGTCACCGAAGCCCTTCTTGAGCTTGTCGACCTCGACCACGATGTTGCCCAGGCGCGGCCCCGGCGGGATCTGGATCTCCTCGAAGTCGAGCTTGCGTGTCCGCTCGGCCTCCGCCGCCATCTCCTCGTACCGGTCGAGACGGGACCTGGACTTGGTCTGCCGCGCCTTCGCGTTCGACCGCACCCACGCCAGCTCGTCCTTCAGGCGCTTCTGCAGCTTCTGGTCCTTCTTGCCCTGGACCGCGAGCCGCTCCGCCTTCTTCTCCAGGTAGGTGGAGTAGTTGCCCTCGTACGGGTGCGCGCGCCCGCGGTCGAGCTCGAGGATCCACTGCGACAGGTTGTCCAGGAAGTACCGGTCGTGTGTGACCGCGAGGACGGCGCCCGCGTACTGCGAAAGGTGCTGCTCCAGCCACAGCACGCTTTCCGCGTCCAGGTGGTTGGTCGGCTCGTCCAGCAGCAGCAGGTCCGGCTTCGACAGCAGCAGCTTGCACAGCGCCACCCTGCGGCGCTCACCACCCGACAGCACCGTCACGTCCGCGTCCGGCGGCGGGCAGCGCAGGGCGTCCATGGCCTGCTCGAGCTGCGAGTCCAGGTCCCACGCGTCCGCGTGGTCGATGTCCTCCTGGAGCTTGCTCATCTCCTCCATCAGCTCGTCCGAGTAGTCCGTCGCCATCTGCTCGGCGATCTCGTTGTAGCGGATGAGCTTCTGGTGGATCTCGCCGACGCCCTCCTGGACGTTGCCGAGGACGGTCTTGTCCTCGTTCAGCGGCGGCTCCTGCTGCAGGATGCCGACCGTGTATCCGGGGGACAGGAACGCCTCACCGTTGTTCGGCTGGTCCAACCCCGCCATGATCTTGAGCACGCTGGACTTGCCCGCGCCGTTGGGGCCCACCACCCCGATCTTCGCCCCGGGGTAGAACTGGATGTAGACGTCATCAAGGATGACCTTGTCCCCGTGCGCCTTGCGCACCTTCTTCATGGTGTAGATGAACTCGGCCATGGGCGCGATCGTAGAGCGGCCGCTGGTCGGGCATGACCGCGGTGTGGCTGTTTTGCCTCCGCGAACGATGTCGGGTCAGGCGGTCTCCTCCCGCCGGAGGGAGCCCGTCGGCAGGGGCTGCCTGATCAACTCCTTTCGGGCCCTGGGCGCTTCACCCGAGCGGGCGGAGTGCCGATGCGGGAGGCGCGACGTCAGGCCGCCTCGGCCACCTCCTCTCCCCGTCCGCCGGGTTGGCCGGGCGCGCCGAGCAGCGAGAGCTGTTCCGCGCTCACCCACGACCGGCGGTTGACGATCACGGTGTGCCAGGCCAGGTCCGGGCCCACCGCCCTGGCGTCGATCTCTGGGCCCGCACGGCGGGTGCCGTCCTCGGCGGTGTACTCGTTGACCTTCAGGCGGCCGCTCACCACCACGTGGTCGCCCTTCTCCAGTGCGCCCATTCCCTCCGCCAGCTGGCGCCAGCCGGTGACGCCGACATACAGGCGGTCGCCGTCCACCCACGTCTGCTGTTCCTTGTCGTAACGGCGTTCCTGGCACGCGATGCGGAAGCTGGACACCTTGGCTCCTGTCGAGGTCATGCGGGTGGTCACGTCGGTGACGACCCGGCCGGTCACGGTGATCGGTGTTTCGAACATGGGACCAGCGTGCCGCGGAAGGCCCTGGCTTGCCGGTGGTTACCGGCGGGTTGTGGATGAGTGGTGCGGCTGTGGACAAGTGGCGGTCGGCAGCGGGCGGCACGACGGAATAGTCGGTGGGCCGTGGTAGCCGCCCGGCATGGTTCGACAACCGCTGGTGTTCGCGACCTACGCGGTCGACGCGTCCCGCAAACCTGGTGCTCGACCTGCCCTGTGGATCTTTGTGCTGAGGTCCGCGCCTGCTCAGCAGCTACCTCAGGGAATGTGACGGCACCCGGCCACCAACCACCTGCGGTCCGCCGGTGTCGCCGGGTCGGGACCGACCCTGCTAATTCCGGGGAGGCGGACCAGACAGCTTCTTCAGCATCGCGTTGTAGGCGGCGTGGTCGGAGTCGTCGCCCTCGGCGTCGGCCCGGCGGTCGTGCCGCCGGGCCTCCCGGTCGTCCGCGCGGGCCCACTGGACCAGCAGCGCGACCAGCACGATCAGCAGCGGCAGCTCACCGGCCGCCCACGCGATCCCGCCGCCGAGCCGCTGGTCGGACAGCAGGTCGGCGTTCCACCGCAGCGCGAGCCGCTGGTAGAAACTCTCGCCGATGACCGTGTTCATGCCCATGAGGATCACGCCGAAGAACGCGTGGAACGGCAGGGACGCGAACACCATGCCCAGGCGCGCGACATGCGGCAGCCTGCGTGGCGACGGGTCGATGCCGATCACCGGCCAGTAGAAGAGGTAGCCGACCAGCAGGAAGTGGGCGTTCATCAGCAGGTGCGCCCAGTGCTTGTCCAGCGCCCAGTCGAAAAGGCCGGAGAAGTACAGCACGTAGAACGAGCCGACGAACAGCACGAGCGCGACGACCGGGTTCGTCAGGAACCGCGACAGCGGTGACCTGACCAGCGCCAGCAGCCACTCACGCGGTCCCGGCACCCCGTCCCTGCCCGCGACCGGCAGCGAACGCAGCGCCAGCGTGACCGGCCCGCCGAGCACCAGCAGCACCGGCGCCAGCATGGACAGCATCATGTGCACTTCCATGTGCACGCTGAACATGGCGGGCGCGTACCGGCCGATGCCGGACGACGTGGCGAAGAGGAGCACCGCGCAGCCCCCGAGCCAGGCCACCACCCGGCCCATCGGCCACTGGTCGCCCCTGGCCAGCAGCTTGTGCACGCCCATCAGGTACAGGACGGCCATGACGATCGCGAGTGTGCCGAAGATGAGGTCGAACCGCCACGCGGTCAGCAGGTTCACCAGCGTCGGCGGGCCCTCGATCGGGTAACCGAGCTGCAGCTCGACCTGGCCGGGCAGGTAGTCGAGCTGCGGCGGCGGGGTGCGGGCCAGCGCGACCGCGATGCCGATGGTGAGGAACATGACGAGCACCTCGACCGCGGCGAGCCGCACCAGGAGCCTGCTGGTGCCGCCTTCCCGGATGGCGCGGACGCTGTGCTCCCGGTGGACGTAGCCGAACACGCCGAGCAGCACCAGCGCGACGATCTTCGCGATCACCAGCAGGCCGTAGTGGGTGCTGAACACCTCGCTCAGTGGCACGCGCACCCAGGCGTTGATGACGCCGGAGGCCGCCATCGCGATCCAGCACACCAGCGCCACCGCGGAGAACCGGGTGGCGGCGACGGTCATCGCCGGACCGCGCTGGAACCGCCGGGCGTACATCATCAGCGCGACCAACCCGCCGACCCACAGCGACGCCGCGACCAGGTGGAACACCAGGCTGTTGCTGGCCAGGTCGTGGTTGCCGCCCGACGACGAGTGCCCGGTCATCGGCACCGGCAGCACACCGAACACGCTGAGGCCGAACAGCGCGGTCACCCAGCCCCACGACAGCACGACGAACGCCGCGATCGCGACGAACAGGGCGATCCCCGCGGTGATCAGCCACGACTTCGCCTGCTCGAGCGCTCCGACGAGCTCGAACATCAGCGCCGAGTCAGCCAGTATCACCGACACCGGGCGCCCGACCGCGTCGGCGACCAGGAACGGGACGGACGCCACCGCGCCCGCGAACCACACGAGCGCCGACCACGCCGCGGTCCGCAGCGCCGCGTAGCCACCAGCGCCGATGACGCCCGATTTCTGGGGTGCCACAAGGAATGCGGCGAACAGCAGCGACCCGACGGTCAGCACGGCACCGGCCTCGGCGGCCACCCGGACCGCCGCGCCGAACTGCACGTCCAGCGTCACGTCCGGGGCCGTGTAACTGAGGAGCACCACGGCGACCAGTGCCGCGAACGGCGCCGCTACGAAGATCAGCGGTACGACGCTGGGAATCCGCGAGTGAACGGTTTTCGCGGTGCTGTCGACGGACACGCTCTGACTGTAGTCACCGGTGCCTAGAGCGTCGCCGGTGCGACCGCCTCCCCGGCCTGCTCGGCCGCCCCGGCCTCCCGCCTGCGGGCGGCGGCCGATGCGATCGCCACCGGTGCGATCAGCAGCGCGATCACCCCGGCGAAGCCGATGGCGAACTCCAGGTTGGTCAGCTGCGCGACGCCGCCGATCATGGGCGGGCCGATCAGGAAGCCCGAGTAGGCGATGGTCGTGACGAAGCCGATCTCCCGTTCGCCACCGGTCCCGTCACCACGCCTGCCGACCGCGCCCGCGAGGTCGAGCGCCACCGGGAACGCGAACGCGAGACCGCCGCCCGCCAGCGCGAACCCGACGTAGGCGAGCCACGCCACGGGCACGATCGCGATCATGATCAGCCCGGCGCCCGCCATCAGCGAGCCGACGACCAGGACCTTCACGGCACCGAAGCGGCGCTCGATCTGCTCGCCGAACAGGCGCACCACGCCCATGGCGACGCAGAAGACCGAGAACGTGATCGCTCCTGCCGCCTCGGACATGCCGCGCTCGCGGACCCCGAACAGCGCGGACCAGTCGCCGCTGGCCCCCTCGACGATGGCGGAGAACAACGCGATGAGGCCGAGCAGCCACAGGACCGGGCGGCGCAGCATGCGGCGGTCGCGGGTGGTGTGCCCGGCGGTGCCGGCGACGGCCTCCTCGCGCGGCACGAACCTGATCACCCCGGCCGTGACCAGCACGGTGGCGACCGCCACGAGGGAGAAGTGCGGGACAAGGCCGAGGTCGTGACCCGCGGCGAACGCGGCGCCCATCGAGCCGGCGAGCGCACCGAAGCTGAACCCGGCGTGGAAGACCGGCATCAGCGGGCGTTCCGTGCGGCGGATGACGGTCACGGCGGCCACGTTCATGGCCACGTCGAGCACGCCGACCGAAGCGCCGAGCAGCACGAGGACGAGCCCGAGCTGCAGCGGTGAGCCGACCATGGCGAGGACCGGCAGGACGGCCGCGGTCGCGAGCGCCGACCCGAGGACCATCACCCTGGCGCCGAACCGCGCGCACAGGCGACCCGTGAGTGACGCGGCGGCGATCATGCCGACGCTCGCGCCCAGCAGCGCAAGCCCGAGCACGCCGGCACCGGCGCCGATCTGCTCGGCCAGCGTCGGCATGCGTGGCGCCCACGAGCCGATCACCACGCCGTTGAGCGCGAAGACGATGAACACCGACAGCCGCCCCGAACGCACCCGCAGCTCCTCCCTGTACCCCTCGCGAGCCATCGTACTGAAGCGCTTCAGCAAGCGCTACGAGTTTGCTGAAGCACCTGGTCGTAGGCTTGTGCGGTGAGCCACGACCGGGAAAGGCGACCGACGCTGGACACGATCGCCCAGCGTGTCGGCGTCTCCCGGGCAACGGTGTCGAACGCGTACAACCGGCCCGACCAGCTCTCCACCGCGCTGCGCGAACGGATCATCGCGACCGCGAAGCAGCTGGGCTACGCGGGCCCGGACCCGGTCGCGCGGAGCCTCGCCACGAAACAGGCGGGCTCGGTGGCGTTCATGCTGTGCGACGGGCTGTCCTCCGCGTTCTCCGACCCGGCCCTGTCGATCATGCTCGACGCCCTGTCCGCGACAGTGGACAGCGGAGAGCGGTCGCTGCTGCTCCTGCCCGGCCTGAACGGCGACGGACCGCGCGCACAGGCGGTGATGCGGGCGCAGACCGACGTGGTGGTGGCCTACTCGCTGCCGGACAACGCACCGGCACTCGAGGCGGTGCGGGCCCGCGACCTGCCGCTCGTGGTGGTCGACCAGCCCGCCGTACCGAGGTCGGCACGGGTGCGGGTGGACGACCGGGGCGGCGCGTACCTCGCCGCGAAGCACGTCGCCGCCCTGGGACACCGCCGGGTCGGCGTCGTCGGCCTCGGTCTGAGCGCGGACGGCGTCAGCGGGCCGGTCGGTCCACAGAGGATCGAGCAGGCGCACTTCGAGGTCACCCTCGACCGCATCGCCGGCTACCTGGAAGCCCTGGCCGAACACGGTATCGTCGCGGACGCGGTGCCGTTCTGGGAGGCGCCGGGAAGTGCGCGCGAGTTGGGCAGGGAGGGCGCCAGGTGGCTGTTCGGCCTCGAACCGAGACCGACCGCGGTGCTCTGCATGTCCGACGAGCTGGCGCTGGGCGCGATCCGCGCCGCGAACGAGCTCGGGCTGTCCGTGCCGGGAGAGGTCTCCATCGTGGGCTTCGATGACACCCCGGCCGCCAACTGGAGCGATCCGCCGCTGACCACCGTGCGACAGGACCTCGTCGCCAAGGGCAAGCAGGCCGGTGAGCTGGCATTACGCATGCTCGGCGGCGCCAGACCGGGCAGACCTGTCACCATCGGAGTGGACCTCCAGGCGCGCGGCTCGACCGCGGCGGCGATGTGACCTCGGGCCGACTTGGCCAGAAGGAGAAACGCCAGAGCGTCCACGAACGATCAGACACTGGGACAGCCATCCGCCTCGGCGGCCGGTTGTCTCATGCCCTCGTAGCTCAGCGGACAGAGCAGGAGCCTTCTAAGCTCTGGGTCGCAGGTTCGAGTCCTGCCGGGGGCACTCGCTCTGGGTGACCCGCGTTCGCGGACAGCGCGAACCGGGCCACTCGCCGCGATTCCCCGGGCAGCGACCCCAGACCCGCCTCCGTGCTCGTTGCCGTGTCGCGCGGGATGCTGTTCGAGCCGCGCCGAGGGCGTGACCTCGTCGCAAGAGTGGTCCTCGGCGACTCACCCTGTACGCCAGGCCGTCATTGACGGTGGCAGGTCGTACGGTGACGCAGGTGGGTGACATGTCGGAGCACCAACGCGTCCTCGACCTGATCCAGGCGGTGGACCTCGACGGGCAGGAGCCCGCTCGGGTCCTGGCGTGGCTCGCCGCCCGTCGGGCGGATGTGGTGGCCGCGGTCCTCGCGTGTGATCGCGAAGGAGCGCGTGGACTGGGGACGCGGCTGGCGGCGGCGGTCTGGCCCGCTGCCCGGCTCGTGCGGGAGCCGCGGTGGTGGACCGAACTGGCCGAGGCCGGGGAGGCGCTCGCCGTCGCCGACCGGGATCCGGTGGCGTTGGCCGACCTGCTGCACCTGGGTGCGGCGACGTTCGCGGAGTACGGCGACCGCGTGCGGGCCGAGGAGCGGTGGGTGCGCGCGCTCGCGGTCACGCGCCGCGAGGGGTTGCCGGGGCAGGACCGGGTGCTGAGCGCGCTGGGTTCCCTGTACCGCGACTGGGGTCGGCTGGGGAAGGCCGTCGACGCGTACCTCGGGCTCGTGGACGTGCGCCGCGGCGCCGGTGATCCGGCCGGGACGGCGGCCGGGCTGGCCGAGGTCGGCACCACGATGCACGCCGCGGGCCGGGTGCGTTCGGCCATGGACCACTTCGACCAGGCCGACGAGCTGATGGGCCGGACAGGCGCGGCGCCCGCGGACCACGCCCGCGTTCTCGTGTGGTGCGGGCGCACGCGGTGGGAGCAGGGCCACCACGCCGCCGCGCGGCGCCGGTGGAGCCGGGCACTGGCCATGCTCGTCGACGTCGACGAGGACGCGGCGAACCGGGTCCGTGCGCTGCTGGCGACCGAGCCGGAAGACGACCCGGACTTCCCCTACCTCTCGAACACCTCGTCGTCGCCCTCCGGCGGGGTCGGGTAGCTCAACTCGAAAAGGTCCAGCACGTCCGGGACCGTGAAAACCTGCGGGTGGCCGCGCCCGTTCATGCTGCGCACCACGCCGAGCCGCTGGAGTTGTTTCGTCAGGCTGGCGGCCTGTTGCACCGTGATTCCGCAGCGTTGCGCTATCTGCAGGTTCGTGGTGATCGGGGTGGCGGCGAGGTCGCGGGTGACCCGCACGATTCCGTCCATGCGCCTGCCGATCCTGCCGAGGTGTTCCTCGCAGATTCCTTCGACCCGGTCGATGAATCGCAGCTGGTTCCGGCACAGGTCCGCGACGCCCTCGGCGAAGAATACGAGGAATCCGTCGAGGTCACCCTTGTGCACCATGTCCAGAATCCGGTCCCGGTATTCGTCCCGGTGCCCGCTCAGCCATTCCGAGACGGGCAGCAGCGGGTCGGCGAGCGCGCCTTCCCGAATGAGCGCGAGCGTGATGTACAGCCGGGAGAGGTGGCCCGCGTGCGCGACCGGCGAGAGCACGGACAGCTGGTAGTGCCCCAGCGCGACCCTGGCCAGCAGCGGCGCCTCGCAGCCGGAGTCCACCCACGCCGACCACTGCATGCCACTGGTCTGCAGTTCGGCGCCCGGCGGTGCGGCGACGAGGTAGGCGTCGCCTGGATCGGGGCCACCAAGCCAACCCGGGCTAGTGCGCCACGACACCTCGGTCACCTCGTCGCCCTCGATGTGCCCCAGCGACGCTGCCGTGCCGTCGAGGATCGAGCCGAGCTGACCGAGCAACGCCAGGTTGATCGAGCCGCCCGCGCGGACCCAGGCCACCGCCTCGTCGTTGGCGCGCAGATATCGCCGCAGACCGAGGTCGACCGCCGCCGTTCCCGCCGCACCCGGCAAATCCGCGATGAGCAGTTCCCGCAATGCTCCGAACACGCCGCCGAGTTCTCCCGAACCCTGCACGTCGCGCAGCTGCGCCAACCGCACGAGCCCGGCCCGGTTGGGCAACCGCGCCGCGGCCTCGTCGAGCCTTCCAATTGCCTGTTCGGCCTCCGCGAGAATGCGGTAGGTCTGGGGCAGCAGCCGCACCATGGACGGCAATGGCCGCGGCAGGAACGCCCCTTCCATGCGCACCCGAGGGGGAATGCCGTCGATGCCTTCGGCAAGGAACCAACGACCCGTCTCGGCGGGCATTGCGTCAGGCATGGCGGAAAGACTGGCCGACCGGACCGAAAATCGGCAAACCTTTCAAAGTCCACACGCAAGATCACCATCCAGGAATCCGCACCGGTCCGGGGGCGAAGCCCGGGTGATCCACCTTCGGCGACGCCAAGGTCGCCACCACGAACGGCAGGCCCTCCCCTCCAGACCGCGCCACCAGACTCCCGCACCTAGTCGAACAAATGTTCGAGACGATGTCAAGGTCGCGGCGGATCAAGGAGGCAAGGGCACGACGGGACCGGAAGTGACCGTTACGCGGTCTCGCGCAGGGCGGCCAGCGGACCGACGTACATCCGCGCCTTGATCGCCATCAGGGTCTGCGGGTTCTTGCCCGCCAGCGGCCGGGCCCGGTCCAGCGCGGTGGTCAGCACCGCCGCCGCCGGGACCGCCGCGTCGACCAGGCCCGCCGCCGCCGCGTCCGTGCCGCCGTAGCGGCGGCCGGTCGTCATGGCCTCGTGCGCGGTCGCGGGGGTGAGCTTCGACTGGATCAATGCCGCCATGCCCGGTGTGAACGGGATGTTGATGTCCACCTCCGGCAGGCAGAAGAAGCCCCGGTCGGCACGCATCACGCGGAAGTCGTGGGCGAGGGCCAGCATGGCACCCGCGGCGAACGCGTGGCCGGGGATCGCGGCGACGGTGGGAACCGGGAACTCCAGCATTCTCGCCAGGAGGGCATGGACGCCCCTGACATAGCTCGCCAACTGCTCGCCGTGCTGCCCCAGCCAGTCGAGGTCGAGCCCGTTCGAGTAGATCTTGCCGCCGGCCGTCGTCACCAGCGGGGCCGGCGCGTTCTCGACCTCGTCCAGCGCGACGTTCACCGCCGCCAGCCAGTCCGGGTGGAAGCGGTTCTCGCCGTCTCCCAGATCGAGCACGTAGACGTCGTCATCCCGCTTGAGCGTTGGCATGCCGTCACAATACTGGCGAGTAACTTAGTCGGCCAGCATCGGCAGCCAGCGCCGTTCCCGCAGGACCCCCTGCACCGCGCTCGGGATCCGGGCAGGCGCACCGCCAGTTCGTCGCCGAGGTCGCGTCAACGGAGTAGTTCCGCGCGGGGGTGGGTATGTCCCCTTCGTGACTCAACGGGTGAGTGTGTTCGCGCCGTCCCCTCAGCTGACGGTGACGGTGGAGGATCTCGACGGCAGGCCGGACGTTCACCTGCACGCGGGCGGGCAGGGCTTCTGGCAGGCGCGGATGATCACCGCGCTCGGCACGCCCGTCACGCTGTGCTGCGCGCTCGGCGGCGAGACCGGCCGGGTGCTGCGGCACCTGCTCGCCGAGCAGGACGTCGAGGTGCGGGCGCGGGAGGTCAACGCGCGCAACGGCGCCTACGTGCACGACCGCCGCGACGGCGACCGGTCCCAGGTCGTCGAGCAGCGGCCGGACCCGCTGACCCGCCACGAGCTGGACGACCTGTACGAGCTGGCCGTGATCTCCGGGATGGACGCGGGTGTCGCGGTGCTGAGCGGCTCCGTCGGCGAGTCCTGTGACGAGGTCGTGCCCGTGTCGGTCTACGAGCGGCTGACCACCGACCTCGTGCGCAACGGCTGCCGGGTGGTCGTGGATCTGGCCGGTGGCAGGCTGTCCGCCGCGGTCGCCGGAACGCCGACCGTGGTGAAGGTCAGCCACGAGGAGCTCATCGAGGACGGCCGCGCCGACGACGACAGCGTCCGCGCGCTCACCAAGGCGGCCCGGGCGATCGTCGACGACGGGGTGGAGCTCGTGGTCGTGTCCAGGGCCGCGGAGCCCACACTCGCCGTGCGCGGGGACGCGGAACTGCTGGTCGCCGGGCCGTCGCTGGAGCCGGTGGACACCAGGGGCGGCGGCGACTCGATGACCGCGGGGATCGCGGCCGCGTTCGCGCAGGGCAAGGACTTCGAGGACGCGCTGCGGCTCGGCGCGGCGGCCGGGGCGCTCAACGTCACCCGGCACGGGCTGGGCAGTGGCAGCGGCGACGCCGTGCGAGCGCTGACAGAACGGGTAGAAATCACCTCAGCGGGGTAGCCGAGGGGTATGGGCCCGCGCGTACTGGTGACGAACGACGACGGCATCGACTCCCCCGGTCTGGTGGCGCTCGCGCGCTGTGCGAGCGACCTCGGCTGGGAAACGGTGGTGGCAGCGCCATCCGAGGAGTCCAGCGGCACGAGCGCTGGACTCACGGCGGCGAAGGACCACCGGCAGGTCGCGGTGGAACGCAGAACGCTGCCGGACCTGCCCGACGTCGAGGCGTACGCGGTGGCCGCGCACCCCGCGCTGATCGTGCTCGCCGCATGCCACGGCGGGTTCGGCGAGCGGCCGGACATCGTGCTGTCCGGGATCAACCGGGGCGGCAACGTCGGTCGCGCGGTGCTGCACTCCGGCACCGTCGGCGCCGCGCTGACCGGTGCCGTCAACGGCGCCCGCGCGTTCGCGGTGTCGCTGGACCTGCCGCTCAACCCGGACCTGAACCCGACGTGGGACCGCGCGGCGCGGGTCGCGCGGGAGCTGCTGCCGGTGGCGATGGACCTGGCGCCGGGTGCGGTGCTCAACGTCAACGTGCCGGACGTGCCGGACGTGAAACCGGCGCGGTGGGCGCGGCTCGCGAGCTACGGGCGGGTGCAGCACAAGGTCACGCAGCTCGGCGAGAGCGAGATCGAGGTCGGCAGCGTCGAGGTGGACGGCGAGCTGGAGCCCGGCACCGACGCCGCGCTGCTGGAGCAGGGGTACGCGACCGTCACGCCGCTGCGGTCCGTGCACGAGGACGAGACGCTGATGGGCGGCGCCCTGTCGCGACCCGACTAGACGATTGATTCCGTGAAGTCGCTTACGCCACCGTCGTGGCAATGCCCTGAAAGGCGCGTTCAGGGCGCTGGGCGCCCTGAACGGCCCATTCACGGCACTCGTTCTTTCACGGCGCCGGACCGGTCCGCTCGCCAAGGCCCAGGTCACCTGTTCTTCGCGGAATCAGTCGGCCAGGTCTTGCATAGTGCGGTTACCTCGTCCGGGTCGGTCTCGAAGTGGTCGTGACCGGCCGGTACCCCGGCACCCGCGTACGAGACCTCACCCCCGGCGGCGTGACCGACCGGGCGGCGCGGGGCCGCGTGCACGTCGTCGACACCGGTCGCGGCGACGACCCGGGCGGCGTTCGCGGCGCGGACCCCGCCACCCGCCATGACCTCGATCCGGCCCGCCGCCTGCGCGACCAGGTCCTTGATCACCGGGGCGCCGTCGAGCGCGGAGCGGCGGCGGCCGGACGTCAGCACTCTGGTGAAACCCAGTGACACCACGTCGTCCAGCGCCTGCCGGGAGTCGGCGCTGACGTCGATCGCGCGGTGGAACGTGGTCTGCATGCCCGCCGCGGCGGCCACGAACGCGGCACAGGCGTCGTCGACGCGGCCGTCGTCGGTGAGCGCGCCGACGACGACCCCGGTCGCCCCGTGTTCGCGCGCTACCGCGATGTCGCGGACGATCACCGCCAGCTCGTCGCGGTCGTAGCGGAAGTCGCCCGGCCGCGGCCGGACCAGCACGTGCACCTCCACCAGCGCCGACGCCGCCTCGATCAACGCGGCGCTCGGGGTGAGCCCGCCGTCGGACAGGCCGGCGCACAGCTCCACGCGTGCCGCTCCGGCCGCCGCCGCGACCCGTGCGCCCGCCACCGACTCGACACCGATCTCCACCCGCATGACGACGAGTATCCAGCGTGACGCAGGCCACATCGATTCGAGAACCTGGGGCGCGGGGTGGTCGTCTAGCCGGATATGTGTGACGAGGAGGAGCTCGTCCGGCGGGTGGCGACCGGGGACCGGGCAGCGTTCGAGCAGCTGTACCGGCGGACGTCGCCGTGGCTCGCGGTGCGGCTGCGGCGGCGCTGCGCGGACGACCAGATCGTCGCCGAGGTGCTGCAGGAGACCTACCTCGCGGTGTGGCGGGCGGCAGGCGGCTTCGCCGGTGCCGCGGTGAACGGGTCGGCGGTCGGGTGGTTGTGGACGATCGCGGCGCGGCGGCTCGTCGACGCGTTCCGCAGGCGCGCCAAGGACAGTGCGGTGCCGCTGGCCACCGAGCCGGTGGCGCCCGCAGCGGAGGACGAGGCACTGTCCGCTGTGGTCGGTGACCGGGTGGGCGGTGCGCTCGACCGGCTCGCGCCGGAGCTGCGGCAGGTGCTGCAGGCGATGGTGGTCGACGGGCTGACCGTCCGCGAGACGGCGGCGTTGCTCGGGGTGCCGGAGGGCACGGTCAAGACACGGGCACGCAGAGCGCGCCTTGCGATGCGGGAGGCACTGTCATGACGTGGCACGCGTCCGACGAACTGCTGCGCGGCTACGCGGCCGGGGACGACCTCGCCGCCGACGTCGTCTGGGCGGTCGAGGTGCACCTGGAGAGCTGCGCGGCCTGCCGGGCCCGGCTCGCGGCCGGCGCGGACGCCGTCGCCCCGCTCCTTGACCAGGTGTGGGCGAACCTCCACCCGTCGCCGGCACCGGCGCCGACGCGCCGCGGCCGGTGGCTCGCCACCTGGGCCACGCCCGCGATGGCGCCGTGGCTCGTCATGACGGCCCTGGTCACGCTGCTCGCCCTGCTCGCCGACCTGCTCATCCCGCGGCCGTTCCCGTCACTCGCCCTGCTGCTCGCGCCGATCGCGCCGGTGGCGGGAGTCGCGGCGGCGTGGGCACGCGGGCTCGACCCGGCCCACGAGCTGATCGCCGCCACCCCGAGAGCCGGGCTGTACCTGGTGCTGCGCCGCACGCTCGCGGTCCTCGCGGTGGTGATCCCGCTCCTCGCGGTCACCACGTGGACCTCGCCGCTTCGGTGGCTCCTGCCCTGCCTCGCGTTCACCGTGGCCACGCTCGCGCTCGGCGGCTTCGTCGGCGTGCGCCGCGCGGCGGTCACGCTGGTCGGCGGGTGGGGGGTGCTGGTGATCGGACCGAGCCTCGTCACGGCCCGGCCGCCCGCCGTGCTCGAACCGGCCGCACTGGGGGTCTGGGCGGCCGTCCTGGTGATCTGTGCCGCCGTCGTCCGGTTGCGCTCAGGTGTCTACACGCGACTCGAGAACTGAAGGAGTACACATGCCTCGCATGGTCAGTGCGGCCGAGGTCGCGCCGACGACCTACCCGTTCGAGATCCACGCGCAGGGGCTGCGGGTCCGGGCCGGGCGGCGGATGGCGGTCGACGGGGTGGACCTGTCGCTCGCCACCGGCGTCCACGGGCTGCTGGGCCCCAACGGCGCGGGCAAGACCACGCTGATCCGCGCGCTCGCGACCGTGCTGCGGCCGGCGGGCGGCGACCTCGCGCTGCTCGGCGGCGCGGACCTGCGTTCCGTACGCCGCAGGATCGGCTACCTGCCGCAGGAGTTCGGCTACTACCGCCGGTTCACCGTGCGCGAGTTCGTCGAGTACCTGGCCTGGCTGAAGGAGATGCCGAAGGCCGACGTGCCGGACGCGGTGCAGCGGGCGATCGACCGGGTCGGGCTGACCGACCGGGCCGACCACCGGCTGAAGACGTTGTCCGGCGGCATGGTGCGGCGGGCGGGCATCGCGCAGGCGATCGTCAACGACCCGGCGATCCTGTTGCTCGACGAGCCGACCGCCGGGCTGGATCCGGCGCAGCGCATGCAGTTCCGGCAGCTGCTGCGGGAGTTCGCTGACGACACGTGTGTCGTGGTGTCCACACACCTCGTCGAGGACGTGGCCGCCGCGTGCACCGACGTGGTGCTGCTCGACGCGGGCCGGGTCGTGTTCCAGGGCGCGGCGGCCGGGCTGGCGGCGGCGGGCACCGACGCCGACCCCGGCGACAGCCCGATGGAGCGTGGCTACTCGGCACTGCTGGCGCGGGGGGCCGGCCGATGATCCTGCGCACCGAACTGCGGCGCTCCACCGCGCCCGTGCTGGGGATCGGCCTCGTGGTCTTCTCCCTCGGCCTCGTCTACTCGCTGACCGGGCCATGGATCCACGGCACCGCGCCGTGGAACGAGCAGTGGACCGGGCTCGCCCAGTGGACCCGCTACCTCACACTGTTCCTGTGGCCGCTGGTGCTGGGGATCGGGGCGTGGCAGGGGTTGCGGGACCACCGGTCGCGGGTGACCGAGCTGTTCGCGGCCACCCCGATGGCCCCGTGGCGGCGGCCGCTGCCCACCGTCGGCGCGGTCGCGGTCGCGCTCACCGCGGGCTACCTCGTGCTGCTGGTCGTCGGCGGCGTCCAGGTGGCGGCGAACACGAGCTACTTCCACCTCAGGTGGTTGCCGGTGGCCGGGGTGATGGTGCTCGCACTGACCGGGATCGCGTTGCTGGGCTTCGGGATCGGCAGGCTACTGCCGTCGCTCGTCACGCCGCCGGTGCTGGCCGTCGCCGCGCTCGCGGCACAGATCGCGGTGCTCCAGCAGGGGTGGCCGCTGCTGCTGACGCCCGCGTTCGACGCGCCGGACATCACCGCGTTCACGACGGTTGCCGTGCCGGTGTCGCTCACACAGGCGTTGTGGTTCACGGGAATCGGCGCCACCGGCTTCCTCCTCGCGGTCGCGGTGCGGGCGCGGGCGCGGTTCGCCGCGCTACTGCCGGTCGCGCTGGCCGCCGCCGTCACCGTGCCGGTCCTGTCCGCTGTGGACAGTCCGGTGGTGGCCGACGCGGACGCGATGGCGCTGGTCTGCGACGACGACGGGCCCCGCGTGTGCGTCCGCAACGTGCACGCCGACCACCTGCCCGCCCTCACCGGACCGGCCAGGGAAGCGTTGGCGCTGCTGGGAAAGCTCCCCGCGCCGCCGACGTCGGTCACCGAGTTCCCCGCCGCCGGCGACTTCCGGTCACCGTCGCCGGAGGTGGTGCCCGTGCTCTTCTTCGCGGGACCGGTGACCGACCCGGAATGGGTCAGGCTCACCGTCCTCGCCGGTGCGGGGACCCCGCCGTGCGACAACACCACGGACTGGGAGGTGGCGAGGGACCAGGAAGCCGCACGCATCGTCGCCGCGTCGTGGTTCACCGGGGAACTGGCACCGGTGCCCGGCTCGCGGTACGTGTGGGACACCGCGCAGGACGACATCCACGCGGCGTGGCAGGGCCTGCGGTCGCTGCCCGCCGCCGAGCAGACGGCGCGGGTGGCCGCCTACCGGGACGCCGCGCTCGACTGCCGTGGCGGTCTGTCCACTCTGGTCACGCCATGAGATGGCTCGTGCTGTACGTGCGGTCCCGAGGGGCGGCGGCGAGCACGGGGATCGCGCTCGCGGCCGCCGCCGCCCTCGGCGGGCTCGCCGCGGCAGGCGAGGCGGGGTTCACCCGGACCGTGCTCACGTTGTTCGCCGTGACAGTCGTCGTGTCGGTGGCGGCGACCTCGCTCGCCGGACCGGACCCGGCGCTGGAGCGGACCGCGGCGCTGGACTGGCGGTGGCGCAGGGCCGTCCACGCGGTCGCGGTCGGGGTGCTGGCGAGTGCGGTGGCCCTGCTGGGGGTGGTCACCGACGTGCCATCGGACGTGGTCGTGCGCAACGCGACCGGGCTGGCGGGCCTGGCGGCGCTCGGCGTCACCGTGCTGGGTGGCGGGCTCGCGTGGTGCCTGCCGATGGGGTGGGCGGTCACCGCGGTGACCGCCGCGCTCGCCACGCGAACCCCGCCCGCGCCGCTGCTGACGTGGCCGGTGCAGCCGTCGGGCACCGGCGCGGCCACGGTCGCCGCGTGCGTGCTCGGCGCGGTGGGCCTCACGGCGTACGCACTGGCCGGACCATCGACGCGAAGCTAGTCCTCGCCCGCCTTCCACGGCGACCCACCCCGCAGAGTGGGTCGACTCCACCGAACCGATCGCTAATAGCGCTGGGCGTACCAGGTCGGGGGTTCGCCGAACATGCTCTTGAAGTCGCGGATGAAGTGGCCCTGGTCGGCGTAGCCGAGGTCGGCGGCGAGTGCGGCCCAGTCGATCTCGCCGCCGGCCGCCATCCGCTCGGTCACCTCGTGCAGGCGGTAGCGGCGGATCACCCATTTGGGTCCGATGCCGACGTACTCGGCGAACAGCCGCTGCAGCCCGCGCACGCTCGTGTCCAGCTGCTCGGCCAGCGTCTCGACCCGCGTCACCCCGGGCTGGTCCGCGATGGCCGCCACCGCGTCGGCGGCGGCGGCCGCACGCGGGTCGGGTGCCGGCAGGCGCGCCAGCAGGAACCGCTCCACCTCGGCGGCGTCCGGCCGCTTTGGCACGTCCGGCCCGAACACGTCGGCGGCCGGCACGACCCTGTCGGTGATCGTCGAGACCGGCGCACCGAGGAACGGCCGGAAGCAGCCGGGCCGGAACGCCACGCCGAACACGCTGCCGCGGCCTTCCAGGACCTTGATCCGGTACCCGCTGACCACGCCGTTGACGTCCGCGCGGCCCTCGCCGAACGACAGGTGCACGTTCGGGTACGGCACGATCTTCTGCCGGTAGGGCTCCTCGTAGTCCCAGTCCACGGCCCAGTACCGCGCGACCCACGGGCGCAACGCCTCGGCAGGCTCCGGGGACGCGTGCCGCTGGTACCGCGTCCACGCGCCCCCGACCTCGCGGACGTCCCTCTGCACGGACCGAGTCTATGTCGCGTTCTTCCAATACCGCCCGCGTGCCGCCGTCCTAGCCTCGCCGCATGTCACACATGTCCACCTCGGCCGACGCTCTGGCCGACATCGTCCGCGCCATCAAGCCCGGCCAGCTCACCGACCCGACGCCGTGCGCGGAGTTCGACGTGCGGGAGCTGGTCCACCACCTGCTGTACTGGGGCCCGTCACTGGAAGGCGCCGCCCGCAAGGAGAACGTGCCACCGTCCGATGTGGAGACCGCGGACTGGCGCGGCGCCCTGCTCGCGCAGCTGACCCGCACGGTGGCGGCATGGGCGCCCGCCTCGGCGTGGGAAGGCACGACGAGCATGGGGCCCGCCAGGGTGGTGGGCGAGATGGTCGTCGGCGAGTTGGTCGTGCACGCGTGGGACCTCGCGCGGGCCACCGGTCAGTCGCTCGACCTGCCCGCGGACCTGCTCGCGTACGTGTACGACGGGGTGGCGGCCGGTGCTGATCAGGGCCGCGAGATGGGACTCTACGGACCGGCGGTGCCGGTGCCACCGGATGCGCCGGTGCTCGACCGGATTCTCGGCCTGACCGGCCGCGACCCGGCCTGGGTCGGTGCCGCGGCTCCTTCGGCTGCTCGCTGACCCACACCGCCGCCGGAAATCGGCGGCGCCCGTAGCAGCACGTTCACCGGATCGGGTGCGTCCTGCGGGGCGTCGCCGAACAGCGTCCGCTGGTGGACGGTGGCCGTCCCGGTGCCTACTCCGTCATGTCCTGCGGGTACCAGCGCAACTCGACGGTGTTGCCGTCCGGGTCGGCCACGTACACCGACGTCGCCTGCCCCCGCGCGCCGGAGCGGCTGACCGGCCCCTCCAGCACGGTGAACGTGCCGGAGTCGATCACCTTCTGCCAGTCGAGCGGTTCCACCACCAGGCAGAAGTGGTCCACGTTCGATTCCCCACGCGGATTGCTCATCAGATCGAGGATCGTGTTCTCGTTCACCCGGACCGACGGGAACCGCACCTTGCCCGCTCGCCACTCGTCGACCCGCTCCGCCGCCAGGCCGAGCGGACCGGTGTAGAAGTCAAGTGATCGCTCCACATCCGTCACGTTCAGCACCAGGTGATCGAAGCCCACAACACGCATGATTTCCTCCCAGAATACGATCCCAACCGGCCCGGACTGTACAGGTGCGAGATAGACCGCCGAACTATTCCCGACCCGCGTTGTGCGCGATTGCGGCTGCCTTCATCCGCAGGTAGCGCTGTTCCTGCAAGGAATGCGTGCGCTGCGCCGCCTCCTGGTACGCGGCCAGCGCGCCCGTCATGTCCCCCGACATCTCCAGCAGGTGGGCCCTGGCCGAGTGGAGCCGGTGGTGGTCGGCGAGCCGCTTGTCGTTCGCCAGTTCCTCGAC
Organism: Actinophytocola glycyrrhizae; assembly: GCF_042653545.1. Lineage (NCBI taxonomy): Bacteria > Bacillati > Actinomycetota > Actinomycetes > Pseudonocardiales > Pseudonocardiaceae > Actinophytocola > Actinophytocola glycyrrhizae. The sequence goes on along the minus strand of NZ_JBHSIS010000022.1, from coordinate 290,364 downwards.
CATCGCCAGCGCGGGCGCCGGGCCGCGTGCCATGGCGACCGCCACCGCGTGGTTGAGCGCGGTCATCGGACTGCCCGTCATCGCCGTCAGCACCCCGTACAGCGCCTCGATCTGCGGCCAGTCCGTCTCCTCGGCCGTCGGCGCCTCGTCGTGGAGTGCCGCGATCGCGGCCTGCAGCTGGTACGGACCGGACGGGCCTGCCGACATCGCGGCCGTCACCAGCTCGACGCCCTCCTCGACGAAGTCCTTGTGCCACAAGGAACGGTCCTGGTCGGCGAGCGGGACGAGCACACCGTCCGCGCCGACGCGCGCGTCGGCGCGGGCGTCGGTGAGCAGCATCAGCGCGAGCAGCCCGGCCACCTCGCCGTCGCGTGGCATCAGCCGGTGGACGACGCGGGTCAGCCGGATGGCCTCCCGGGACAGCTCGGCGCGGTACGCCGACGGGCCCGCCGTGCTCGCGTAGCCCTCGGTGAAGATCAGGTACAGCACGCTCAGGACCGCCGCGAGCCGTTCGTCGCGGTCGGCGGGCATGCGGAACGGCACACCACTCGCCTTCACCCGCTGCTTGGCACGCGTGATGCGCTGCGCCATCGTGGGCTCGGGCACCAGGAACGCCCGCGCGATCTCGGTCGTGGTGAGACCGGCGACCGACCGCAGCGTGAGCGCGATCTGCTGCGCCAGCGGCAACGCGGGGTGGCAGCACATGAACAGCAGGATCAGCGTGTCGTCGGCGTCCTCCGCGTCGGCGGCGGGTGCGGCGGCAGGCAACGTCCACGTGTCCTCGCGGCGCTGCCGGGCCCGCTCGTTGCGCAGGAGGTCGGTGAGCCGCCGGGACGCGACCTTGACGAGCCACGCCTTCGGCCTGTCCGGCACGCCGGTGTCCGGCCAGGTCGTGGCCGCCGCGATCAGCGCCTCCTGCACCGCGTCCTCCGCGGTGCCGAAGTGGCCGTAGCGGCGGACGACCGCGCCGAGGACCTGCGGCGCGAGCTCACGCAACAGGCCCTCGGTCGCGGCGGCTGTCATGAGGTGATGTCCTCCATGCCGTCCATGATCGGCCGGATGTCGACGTAGCCGCGGGCCTGGACGTGGGCGGGTGCCGGGGTGGCCGCCAGTCCGGCGGCGATCTCGGTGGCCCGGTCGTAGCTCACGCAGTCGACGATCGTCAGACCGACGACGACCTCGGCGGTCTCCGCGTACGGGCCGTCGGTCACCACGGTCTCACCGTCCTTCTCGGCGACCCGCCGCGTCAGCACGGGTGCGGCGAGGCCGTGGGCCGCGACGAACTCGCCGGACTCGACCAGCTCGTTGGTCCACCTGCCCATGAACTCGCCCATCGCGGCGACCTCGTCGGCGGTCCACGCCCGGCCGGTCGCGCCGTCCTTGCCCGCCATCGCGTCGTAGTCGGCCTGCGAGGCGTAGTGGAGGATCATGTACTTCACGGCTCTGTTCTCCCATCGAAGTCGGTGTCTCGTCCGGGACGTCGAGACCACCACTCCCACGGACGACAGCTACTTGCGTGACGTAGGTCACAGAGGTGGCACGCGGTCGTGGGCCACCAGCCACTCGAGTGCCTCCCGGACCGCGTCGAGGGAGCCGTACCTCGGCCGGTAGCCCAGCAGCCGTTCCGCCTTCGCGATGCTGCTGTTCGGGCTGTGCGCGATGTGGTCCCAGGTGAGGTCGGCGACGTCCGGCTCGACGGTCTCCCGCCACCGCTCCCACGGCAGGAACGCGAGGTTCGCCGCCCTTCCGTACCAGCCCGCGACGCTCTCGGCGAAGCCACGCAGGGTCAGCGCGGCCGGTGAGACGACGTGGAAGCTCTCCCCGACCGCCACCGACCGGTTCGCCATCGCCGCGGTGAACGACTGGGCGACGTCGTCGGCGTGCACGTGGTGCAGCGTCTCCATGCCGAGGTTCGGCAACGCGACCTCGTCTCCCGCCGCCAGCGCGCGGTACACGCCGAGGTCGAGGTTGCCCGCCGGGTTGACCGGCACCCAGCCTGGGCCGCTGATGTGCCCGGGGTGCAGGAGGGTCGCCGGGAAGCCGTGCCTGCGTGCCTGGTCGAGCAGGTAGGCCTCGATCTCCGCCTTCCGCACGCCGTACTCGCCGAACGGGCGGCGCGGCGCCTCCTCGGTGGTGGGCACAGCCACGCTCGGGCCGTGCACCCAGATCGTGCCGCAGTGCAGGAAGTGCTGGACCCGGCCCGCGAGTGCCTCGACCAGGTGCCGCGCGCTGTCGGCGGTGAAGCAGATCAGGTCGATCACCACGTCGGGTTCGAGGTCGCGGACCCGTGCGCCGAACGTGCCGGCCGCCTCCTCGGCAGCCCGGTCGGCGACCACGGTCGTGACCGCCGACCACGCCCCGTCCTGCCGGTACGGTGTCGCCCTGCCCCTGGTCAGGACCGTCACCTCGTGCCCGGCCGCGACGAGCCGGGGCACGAGGTAGCCGCCGATGTGCCCGGTGCCGCCGAGCACCACAACATGTGTCATGCCGCGATCGTGCTCAGTCCTCGATGCCGATGTCCAGCCGCGCGACGGTGTCCGGGTCGGCGAGCAACTCCAGCCCGGTGACCGTGTCGCCGTCGAACGTGAAGCGGACGGCCACGCGGACCTTGCCGCGCGGCGCCCACACCGCGCCCGGCAGGCCGTCTAGCAGGGCGGGCCGCGCGTCGCGTGCCCGGCCGGAGAAGTCGCGGGCGACCGCGTCCGCGCCGACGACCTCGCGGTTGCCGCCCATGCGGACGGCCACGTCGTCGGACCGCAGCGTGGCGTCCGGGTCCAGCAGCGCGACCAGCCCGGTGAAGTCCCCGCCCCTGGACGCGGCGAGGAACGCCCGCACCACCTCGCGGCGGCGGGCGACCGGCCCACCCGGTGTGTCCGCGCCCCGCACCCGTCGCCTGGCCCGGCTCGCGAGCTGCCGCGTGGCGGCCGGGGTGCGGCCGACGACGGGCGCGATCTCGTCGAAGGGCACGGCGAACAGGTCGTGCAGGACGAACGCCAGCCGCTCGGCAGGCGCGAGCGTGTCGAGCACGACCAGCAGCGCGAGCCCGACCGAGTCGGCGAGTACGGTCTCGTCCTCCGGCCCGCCTGCCGCGGCGGGCTCCGGCAGCGACTCGACGGGCTCCTCGCGGCGCGACCTGGCCCGCAGCATGGTCAGGCACACGCGGGCGACGACGGTGGTGAGCCAGCCGGTCAGGTTCTCGACCTCGCCGGTGTCCGAGCGCGCGAACCGCAGCCACGCCTCCTGCAGGGCGTCCTCGGCCTCGCTCGCCGAGCCGAGCATCCGGTACGCCACGGCCCGCAGGTGGTCCCGGTCGGCCTCGAACCGCGCGGCCAGCTGCTCCTGCATCACACCCCCACCTTCTCGCCGGGTCATGTCATCACCCCTGACCTGCCCCGGCGAGGAAGTGTGACGGGGTCAGGCCGCCGCGCGCTCCCCTGCCGGGCGGCGGCGCAGCCGGGCCTGCGTCAGCACCGGCGGCAGCCACGCGCCGTCCGCGCGGTAGAGGTCGGTACCGGGCGGGACGATCTCGTCGACGCGGTCGAGCGTCGCGTCGTCCAGCTCGACGGACGCACCCCGCACCGTGGCCGCCAGCTGGGCCATCGTGCGCGGGCCGATGATCACCGAGGTGACGGCCGGGTGCGCGGCGGCGAACGCGACCGCGAGTTCCGGCAGCGTGCACCCCAGCCCGTCGGCGACCTCGACGAGCTGCTCCAGCGCGTCGAACTTCGCCTTGTTCTCCGGCAGCGCGGGGTCGAACCGGAACGGGGTGATCGCCGCGCGCCCCGTCGTCAGGTCGATGTCCTCGCCGCGGCGGATCCTGCCGGACAGGAACCCGGACGCGAGCGGGCTCCAGGTCAGCACGCCCAAGCCCAGCCGGGCCGCCGTCGGCAACACGGTCGTCTCGATTCCGCGTGCCAGCAACGAGTACGGCGGCTGCTCGGTGCGGAACCGGTGCAGGCCGCGGCGTTCCGCGACGTGGTGGGCCTCGACCATGTCACCTGCCGGGAACGTCGAGCTGCCGAACGCGCGGACCTTGCCCGCCCGCACGAGGTCGGTCAGCACGGACAGGGTCTCCTCGATGTCGGTCGTGTGGTCGGGGCGGTGGATCTGGTAGAGGTCGATCCAGTCGGTACCGAGCCGGCGCAGGCTCTGCTCGACCTCGTGGACGATCCAGCGCCGCGAGTTGCCGCCGCGGTTGGGTCCCTCGCCCATCGGGAAGTGGACCTTGGTGGCGAGCACGACGTCGTCCCGCCTGCCCTTGAGCGCCTTCCCGACGATCTCCTCGGACTCGCCCTTGGAGTACATGTCGGCGGTGTCGACGAAGTTGATGCCCGCGTCGAGTGCCGTGTGGATGATCCGGACGGCGTCGTCGTGGTCGGCGTTGCCGACCGAGCCGAACATCATCGCGCCAAGACAGTGGACGCTCACCTCGATGCCGGTGCCGCCGAGTACGCGGTAGCGCAACGTTCTCTCCCCTCGGGACCTGCTGTGTCCGGGGGACGGTACGAGCTGGAGCGAACTCCAGGTCAAGCGCGCGGGCCGGGGATCGTCGGCGGTGGCGGTTACCGTCTCCGGCATGCGCGAGAACTACCCCTCCGGCGGTGACTTCGAGGACGTGTACGGCTACTGCCGTGCTGTCCGCGTCGGCGACCACATCCACGTCGCCGGGACCTGCGCCCGTGCCCTCGACGGCACGGACACCTACACGCAGGCGAAGGAAGCACTGTCGATCATCGAGGCGGCGTTGGAGGAGGCGGGCAGCGGCCCGGCGGCCGTGGTGCGGACCGTGACGTACGTGACCGACATCGGTGACCGACTGGAGGTGGCCAGGGCACACGCCGAGATGTTCGGCGACGTGCGCCCGGTGGCCACCCTCGTCGAGGTCCGCGCGCTGGTCGACCCGCGCATGACGGTCGAGATCGAGGCCTATGCGATCGAGACCTGAGTCGCGGACAGCGACAACGAGAAGCGCAGCCGCCTGCCGGTCATGCCCTTCATCGCGGTGACACCCCACGCGTAGCGGTCCACCTCGGCGCTCGCCCGCAGCCGCAGGCGGTCGTCGAGCACGCGCACCTCGTCGACCCGCACGTCGAGCGGTTCCGCGCGGCCGCGCACGGTCAGCGTGCCGCGCAGCACCCAGCCGCCGTCGCGGACCACGCCGTCGGCCGTGAACGTGATGTCGGGGTGCGCCGCCACGTCGAGGTACTGCTTGGAGCGCACCGTCTTGTCGCGTGCCGCGGCGCCGGTGTCGAAGCTGGCCGCGTCGATGGTGGCCCGCACCGTCGAGGTCTCGACGGGCGATGCGACGTGCACGGTGCCGTCGCGGAGCCCGAACGTGCCACGCACCGGGCCCAGCCCGAACATGTGCCGGGTGGCGAACGAGATCGTCGACTCGCCGGGGTCGATGCGGTACGTGCCCGCGGTCGGGACCTCCACGGTCTCGGTGCTGGTCATGCGATACGTCCTTCCAGGTCGCACCGGCGCCACGCGGCGCCGGCGAGGTGCGGGATCCCGGCGCCGAGCGGCCCGGGCAGGTCGAAGCGGTGCAGGTCGACGACGTCGAACCCGGCACGGGTGATGGCAGGACCGGTCTCCCTGTTCGGCCTGCAACGCACGCCGAAGAGCCCGGTGAGCCCGGCGACGAGGTCCTGCCCGCGCCGCGTCCACGTGCCCCGTGGCGCGGCGGCGTGCTCGGCGAACAGGAACCGGCCCCCGGGCCGCAGTACGCGGTGCACCTCGGCGAGCGTGGCGGCCTGGTCGGTGACCGAGCACAGTACGAACGAGCAGACTACGGCGTCGACGCTCCCGTCGGGCAGCGCCAGCTCCTCGGCGCGGCCGTCGAGCACCCGCGCGGACAACCCGAGGCGGGTCGCGGCGGCACCGGTGCGCCTGCGTGCCGCCGCGTCGGGCTCGACGGCGACCAGCCGCACGTCCGGCTGGTAGTGCCGCAGGTTGACACCGTCGCCGGGCCCCAGTTCGAGCACGGTGCCGCGCAGTGCGCCGACCAGTGCGGGCCAGAGCGAGGTTCGCGGAACTGTCGTGGTCATGGCGGTAGCGTCGCGTGCCGGGGCGGGTGGGCACATCGACCGGCAGGCGGGTTCGGATTCGACTTTGGTCGATGGTCGCCGCACCGTCCGGCTCGTACCCTCGGTGCGTGGAGTTCCGGCTGTGCGGCCGCAAGCTGTGGCTGACGATGACGCTGATCGCCGTGTTCCTGGTGGCGATCGTGTACGGCGACGTCAAGGCCGGGAGCTCGACCGCCATGACGGCGCTGGAGATCGCGGCGGCGGTGACCGGGCTGGCGTTGTTCCCGCTGCTGTTCTCGCGGCCGATGACGGTCACGGTGGTCGTGCTGGCGCTGGCGCTGGTCGCCGCGACCGGCACGCCGTTCGCGAACATCGCGACGCTGCACATCGCGCGGAGCAGGCCGCTGCGGGTGGCGGCCGTGGTGGCGGCGGCGGGTGTCGTCGTCCACGCGGTGCGGGGGCTGTGGCAGCCGACGAGCGGGCTGTCCTACGGCTGGTGGCTGACGCTGGTGATCGTCCTGCACGCGGGCCTGGTCGGATGGGGCCAGCTGGCGGCCGCGCGGGCGGCGGTGATCTCGTCGCTGCAGGAGCGCGCCGAACGCGCGGAGGCCGAGCAGGGCAGGCGGGTCGCGGAGGCGCGGTCGGCGGAACGCGCGGCGATCGCACGGGAGATGCACGACGTGCTCGCGCACCGGCTGTCGCTGCTCGCCACCTACGCCGGTGCGCTGGAGTACCGGCCGGACCAGCCACCGGAGCGGCTGTCCCAGGCGGCCGGCGTGATCAGGACGACCGTGCACCAGGCGCTGAACGAGCTGCGGGACGTGATCGCGCTGCTGCGCGACGAGCCGGACGACCTGGCCGGCCCGGTGCCCGCGCTGGCGGACCTGCCCTCGCTGGTGGCGGAGTCGAGAGCGATCGGCACCCCGGTGGAGCTCCGCGGCGAGGTCGGCCTGAGGGAGGTGCCTGGCACGACGGGCCGGACCGCGTACCGGGTGGTGCAGGAGGCGCTGACGAACGCACGCAAACACGCGCCCGGCCAGCCGGTGCGCATCGCGCTGGACGGCGAGCCGGGTGCCCGGCTGCACATCGACGTGTCGAACCCGCTTGGCGCCACGTCGTCGATCCCGGGCACCGGCACCGGCCTGGTCGGCCTGACCGAACGGGTGCGGCTGGCGGGCGGCAGGCTCGACCACCACAGCACCACGACGGAGTTCCGGGTGTCGGCGTCACTACCGTGGCCGGCATGATCCGGGTCCTGATCGTCGACGACGACGCGCTGGTCCGCGCGGGCCTCACGTTGATGCTCGACGGCGCCGACGGCATGCGGGTGGTCGGCGAGGCTGGCGACGGCGACCAGGTCCAGGCGGCGCTGGACGCCCACCCGACCGACGTGGTGCTGATGGACATCCGCATGCCGAAGGTGAACGGCATCGCCGCCACGGCGAGGGTCCGGACCAGGACCGGCCCACCCGAGGTGATCGTCCTGACCACGTTCGACTCGGACGAGAACGTGCTGCGGGCACTACGCGCGGGCGCGAGCGGCTTCCTGCTGAAGGACGCGCCCCCGGCGGAGATCGCGGCCGCGGTCCGCAGGGTGGCGGCAGGCGAGCCGATGCTGTCGCCCGCGATCACCCGCCGCCTGATGGACCGTGCGGCGACGGAAGCGGGCGCGTACACCAGGGCCCGCACGGCGCTGGCCACCCTGTCGGCCCGCGAACACGACGTCGCGGTCGCGGTCGGCCAGGGGCGCACGAACGCGGAGATAGCAGCGGAGCTGCACGTCAGCGTGGCGACGGTGAAGTCCCACATCACGCGGGTGCTGACCAAGCTGTCGGCGGGCAACCGGACACAGATAGCCCTGCTGGTCCACGACGCCGGCCTGGTCTGAGGCCCCTCGCGGCGGCATCCGGTTGCGGAAGGTCATCCGCAACGAGTGTTCCTCGCCATTTCCGGGATCGTCGCGCTCGTCCTCGGCCTGCTGCTGATCGCGCAGCCCGCAGAAGGGGCGATCGCGCTGGTCGTCGCGATCGCCACCTTCGCCACCGTCTGGGGGCTCACCCTGGTCGTGCTCGGGTTCCGCCTCCGCCGACTGCTAACGCAGACCGGCCCGCCTAGCCACCTTCACCAGCAGCCCCGGGTCGTCGGAGATCAGGCCGTCGACACCGAGCGCGATGACGCGGTCCATCGTCGCCTCGTCGTTGACCGTGTACGGCACGACCTTCAGCCGGTACCGCTGCTGCAGGGTGGCGACCGACGGGCCGTGGTAGTACGCCGGGTCGGTGCGCAGGTACCAGTCGGGCGAGGCGAAAGGACTCTGCGCCGGGTCGTGGACCTGCCAGTTCGACGACACCGTCGACGCACCCGAGGCACGCACCAGCTTCCCGAGGTCCTGGTGCTTCCACCAGTCCAGCCCGCCGGTCCACGGGCTCCTCACCGACGGGTCGCCGTACTCCGCCCGCAGCGAGCACTCGTCGGCGAGCGACCGGCACTCGGCCGGGCCGTACTGCCACACCAGCGCGACCGTCTCGATCCTCGGGTCGAGCTGCCGCGCGTACCGGATCGTCCGCCAGTCGAACGACTGGATCGTGGCGCGCCCGGTCCAGCGGTCCAGCGCACGCACCAGCTTGCGCGTGAACTCCCGGTGGTCCGCGGTGTCCGCCACCAGCGGGCTGATCTTGGTCTCGATGTTCAGCCGGATGTCCGTGCGGGACCCGGCGAGGTCGAGCACCTCCTGCAGTGTCGGGATCCGCTCCCCCGGCACCGGCTGCTGGTCGGGCAGCTCCGGCAGCGTCTTCGACCCGCAGTCGATCGTGCGCAACTGCTTGAGCGTCAGCTCCCGGATCGTCCTGCCGACGTAGGGGAACTCCGGGTCACCCGGCGTGGCCGGCGCGGTGTCGACGCAGTGCGAGCCGTTGACGGTGCGGTCGTGGCTGACCACCAGCACGCCGTCCTGCGTGACGCCCGTGTCGAGCTCCAGCGTGGACACGCCCGGCATGGACAGTGCGTTGCGGAACGCGGCGAGCGTGTTCTCCGGCAGGACCGCGCGCCCGCCGCGGTGTGCCTGGATGTCGAACGGCGACGCGTACCCGCGCGGCAGCCTGAACCCGTTCTCGGCCGCCACCCGCCGCAGCCGGTCCGGGTAGTCGGTGATGATCCCGTCCACGCCGTCGGCGACGAGCTTGCGCAGCGTCGGGAGGTCGTTGACGGTCCACGGCACGACCTTGATCCCGTTGCGGTGCGCGTGCCGCACCATCTGTGCCGTCACGTACGGCCGGTATCCGGGGTCGGCGACGGAACCGCCCTGCGGGAAGCCGTGCACCGGCGAGAACGTGGTGGCGCCGAACGTCTTGATGGCACGGATCGGGTCGCCGCCGAAGTCGTCGATGTCGATGCCGCCGAGCCACGGCGAGGCCCCCGGCTGCCCGGTCTGCAGGAAGTCGTGGTTGGTGAGCGCGACGAGCGGCAGCCGGGACTCGACCTGGCGCATCCGCATGAGCGCGCCCCAGTCGAAGCTCTGGATCGTGACGCGGCGCAGGAACCCGGCGTCGCGGATCTCCTTCGCGACGACCCGCACGAACTGCTCACGCGGCGCGGTCTCGTGCGGTGCGCCCGCCTCGACCTTCGTCTCGACGTTCAGCCGCACGTCGTCGGCGCGGTAGCGCTTGACGAGGTCGAACACCTCGCGCAGCAACGGCATCCGGGAGCCGGGCGTGGTCTGCTGCTCCGGCCGGTCGGCGAGTTTCAGAGTGCCGCAGTCCAGGGTGCGGACCTGGGCGAGGGTCAGGTTCCGGACGTACTTGCCGACGTAGGGGAACTCGGGGTCGCCCGGCGTGACGGCTGCGGTGTCGAGGCACTTGTTCGCCGCGACCCTGCGGTCGTGGGTGACGACGGCCTGCCCGTCCTCCGTGATCTGGATGTCCAGCTCCAGTGTGGTCACGCCGAGACGGAGCGCGTTGCCGAACGAGCTGAGCGAGTTCTCGGTGCGGAGCCCGAGCCCACCGCGGTGGGCCTGGATGTCGAACTCCTTGTCGCGCCCGCGATCCGCGGTCGCGACGGCGGTGCCGCTCACCAGGAGGGCACCGGCGAGCAAGCCGATCAGTTGCCTTCTCCATGAGCGGAGCTTGCGGGGCGGATCATCGAACACGGTGCGACCGCGAGCGGCTTCCCGGAGCCTGCGAGGGGGAGTCATGAGCACACATGCTCGCCGCGGGTCCGGGCGGGCCGGGGTGCGTGAGCTTGCCCGGAGGTGAACAGATCGTGTACCGGAAGGGGTTACCTTGGACGGATGCACTACCGGAGATACGTGGCCATCGGGGACAGCTGTGCGGAGGGACTCGAGGACCCGTACCCGGACGGGCGCGGCTACCGCGGCTGGACCGACCTCGTGGCGGGCGAGCTGGCGCGGCTGTCGCCCTCGCTCGAGTACGCGAACCTCGCGGTGCGCGGCAGGCGGCTCGACCAGATCCTCACCGAGCAGGTGCCGACGGCGGTCGCGCACCGCCCGGACCTGGTGACGTTGTTCGGCGGCGGCAACGACGTGCTGCAGGGCCGCTGGCAGACGATGGCGCGGTCACTGGACGAGATCGCGGCGACCATGGCGCGGGCCGCGGACACGGTGGTGCTGTTCACGCTGCCGGACATCGCGCGGCTGCCCGGCCTGCGGCGGCTCCGCCCGCGCGTCAGCGCGCTGAACGACCTGATCACCGAGACCGCCGCGAAGTACGGCACGCTGCTGATCGACGTCCGCGACGACGAGTACTGCGACGACGAACGCCTCTACGGCGGCGACCGGCTGCACCTCGGGCCGCTGGGCCACCACCGCGTGGCGGCCCACGTGCTGACGGCACTGAAGCTGCCCGTCGACCCGGCGTGGCTGGCGCCGCTGCCGCCCGCTTGCCCGGAACCGTTGTGGCGCACGGCCTCCCGCCACTGGACGTGGCTGCGTCACCACGTCTACCCGGCCGTCCACGGCACGGTCCGCAACAAGCTCATCGGCCGTCAGCCCGGCGACGGGCTCGTCCCGAAGCGGCCCGATCCGGCTCCGGTCACGCCGATGCCCTGAAAGGCGCGTTCAGGGCGTCGGGCGCCCTGAACGCGCCTTTCAGGGCAGGAGTCAGCCGCCGTTCGACGGGCGGTAGCGCGGGGTGGGCTGCACGCGCCCGGTCGCCGGGGTGGTCGCTTCCACCGCGTCGAACAGCGTGCGGCCCAGGGCCTGCCTGGCCCCGCAGGCCGGGTGGGTGGCGCCGAAGTCGACGTCGTCGACCGTCGCGTCGCCCGTGAACGGGCCCGCCGCGAACAGCGAGTACACCGCGGCGGCCGCGCCGTCCGCCGTGAACATCACGCCCGCCTCGTTGCGGCCGGCGTTGAACCAGCCTGCCTTCGTCGCCACGCGCAGGCGTTCGGGGGTGGTCAGGCGCAGGCGGATGCCGTCGGTGAACGCGGACGTGGAACGCAGCGTGTTCAGCAGGTAGTCGGTGGACGCCGGCGACAGCAGCTCACCCGCGACCAGCCTCGACAGCAGCGTGTGCGTCTCGCGTGGCGTGGTCTGCCCGAGGAAGAACCGGTTCGGGTTGGACACCGGCACCACCTGCGTGTGCGTGAAACCCTTGCCGCGCAGGATCTCGTTCAGCTCCAGCGCCGGGCACACCAGGCCGCACAGGCGCACGGCGGTGTTGTCGGACACGGTGAGCAGGTTGGCCATCGCGTGGCCGAGGGTGATCGAGCTGGGGTAGGCGCGGTCGAGCGCGAAGATGCCGTCGGTGTCCTGGATCACGATGTCGGCGGTGACCTCGACGCGCTGGTCGAGCGTCAGCAGCCCCCGGTCGATCTTGTCGAGCACGGCGGTGGCGACCGCGATCTTGTTGACGCTGTAGGCCTCGACGACCGTGTCGGCACCGGCCTCGACCGCCGTCGTGCCGCCGACCGTGACCAGCGACGACCACGTGCCACCCGCGGCCGTGACCGCGCGGGCGTACGTGCGGGCGACGCGCCAAGCGGGGCCACCGGTCTCCTCGGCGGCCGCGGAAGTGGTCGTGGAACCGAGCACGGCCGTTGCCGTCGCGACGGTACCGAGGCTCAGTGCGGACCTGCGGTTCAGTTTCACGCGCACACGCTACCGTGGGGCCATGTCCACCTTGCGGGCCGACTGCGGCAGCTGCTTCGGCTTGTGTTGCGTCGCACCGGCGTTCGCGCGGTCCGCCGACTTCGCGATCGACAAGCCCGCCGGCAGGCCGTGCCCGAACCTGCTCGCCGACTTCCGCTGCGGCACCCACGAAACGCTGCGGCAGCAAGGCTTTCCCGGCTGCACGGTGTTCGACTGCCTTGGTGCCGGACAGAAGGTGGCACAGGTCACCTACGGCGGGGTGTCCTGGCGGGACGCACCGGACACCGCGACCGAGATGTTCGACGTGTTCGCGGTGATGCGCCAGCTGCACGAGATCCTGTGGTACCTCACGGAAGCGTCGGCGAAGGCACCCGCCGACGACGTGGCGGCCGCGCTGAGGGACGTCGAGGACCGCACCCACGGCGACCCGAGATCCTTGCTGGCGACGGATGTCGACGCGCTGCGCCACCACGTCCGCCCGCTGCTGGCCCGCACCAGCGAGAGCCTCCGGGCCGGTATCCGGGGCAAGAGGGACCACCGCGGCGCCGACCTGATCGGCGCGAAGCTGCGCAGGGCCGCGCTGCGTGGCGCCAACCTGCGTGGCGCGTACCTGATCGGCGCCGACCTGTCCGGCGCCGACCTCCGCGAAGCGGACCTGCTCGGCGCGGACCTGCGCGACGCGAACGTGCGCGGCGCCGACCTCACCGGCGCGTTGTTCCTCACCCAGTTCCAGCTGGCTGCCGCACAGGGCGACGGGGCGACCCGGTTCCCGGCCGGGCTCACCCGCCCGACGCACTGGTAGAGCCAACATTCCCCAACACGCCACCGGCCGCTCACCGCGTTCTCACCGGTTGTCCGACCGGCACGCGGATGATGCGATCCGTGCTGGTGGACGCGCCCACAACAGGGCTGGTACTCGCCGTGCTCGGCGACTCGGTCGGGGTAGGCATCGGTGATCCCGTGCTCGGCGGGGGATGGCGTGGTTTCGCACCACTGCTGGCTGAGGCGCTCGGCGGCGCGCGCCTCACCAACCTGGCGGTCAGCGGCTCGCGCATCGGCGGGGTGCTGGAGAAGCAGCTGCCCGCCGCGCTGGCGTTGCGGCCGGACGTCGCGGTGCTGCTGGTCGGCATGAACGACACGATGCGGTCGGACTTCGACCCGGAGCGGCTGCTCGCCGACCTCGACCACGTGGTCGGCACGCTCGTGGCCGCCGGGACGACCGTGATCACCGCGAAGTACCACGACCACCACCGGGTGTTCCGGCTGCCGGGACCACTAAGGAGAGCGCTTGCCTCCCGCATCGCGGCGCTCAACGACCTACTCGACACCGTTGCCCGCGAGCACCGCGTCGGGATCGTCGACCTCGGCCAGGTGCCCGGCATCTACACACAGGCGGCGTGGGCGGTGGACCGGCTGCACCCGTCCGAGCTCGGCCACCGGTTGCTCGCCCGCGCGATCGCCGCCCAGCTCGGCACGTTCGGCACCACCGTCCACAAGGAGGTCTCGCTGGTGTGCGCGGGTGGCCGCACGCCAGGCAGGCTCGCCAGGTGGGGCTGGCTCGTGTTCAAGGGCGTGCCGTGGCTGTGCCGCCGGGGCGGCGACCTCGTCCCCTACGCACTGGCTGCGCTGCTCAGACGCGCGTAGCGGTGTGCAGTTCGAGCATCGCGTCGACGGTCCGCGACCACGGGAACTGCTCGGCCCGCTCGCGTGCGGCCGCCCGCCGCCACGGCACCGGCCACGACAGCACCTCGGCCACCCCGCCCGCGAGCCCGGCCGGGGTGGCCGCGACCGCGACCCCCGCGCCGGGCGCGAGCAGCTCCGGCGCGCCGCCGGTGACCGAGGTGAGCACCGGCGTCCCGCACGCCATGGCCTCGAGGATCGACAGGCCGAAGGTCTCCGCGACGCTCGGCGCGAACGCCACGTCCGAGCCCGACAGCGCCCGCGCGAGCGCCGCCCGGTCGGACACGTGGCCGTGGAAGTCGACCGGCAGCCCGCGCGCGAGCTTGCGCAACGCGGTGTGCTCCGGGCCGTCGCCGTAGACGTCGAGCCGTACGGCGACACCGGCGGCCACCAGTTCCCGCACCGCGCCGACCACCGCACGCGGGTTCTTCTCCGGCGAGAGGCGCCCGGCGTACACCAGGCGCGCCGGTCCCCGCCGGTGGCCGGTCCGTTGTGGACGGAACGTGTCGAGGTCGACACCCAGCGGGATCCGGTGCAGCGCCCGCACGGGCAGCCCCGCGAACTCGCCTTCCGCGTACCGCGAGGTCACGACGAGGGCGTCGAAGCGGTTCACCAGCCCCCTGTTCCACCGGCGCACCGCCGGTGCCATCACCCGGCCCGCCCCGGCCCGCCACAGCCGGGGCACGCGGGCCTCGATCCACCGGTCGAGCCGCTCGTGGGACAGCAGCACGGTCGGCACCCCGCGGTCCCGCGCCCAGTCGCCGACCGCGAGCAGGGTGGTCTTGTCCGACACCTCCAGCACGAGGTCGTCGCCGAGGGCCGCGAGTTCCCCGCACACCGCGGCCGGGCGCGGCAGCATGCGGTAGCCCCCGCTCACCGGCACCCCCGGCAGCGTGATGACCAGGCCCGCGTCGGTGCGCAGGCGTTCGCGGCGCATGCCGGGCACCACCAGCACCCGTTCGTACCCGGCGGCCACGTACCCCCTGCCGAGCGTGTCGACGACGGTCCGCAGCCCACCGGACGTGGGACTGTAGAAGTTGGCCAGCTGGACGATCCTCATGCTCGTGCGCGGTTCTCCAGGGTGGCGAGGCGCTTCTGCGTCGGCCAGCGCACGTCGGTCGCCCAGCCGAACTTCTCGAAGAACCAGATGAGGCGGGCGGAGATGTCGATCTGCCCGCGCTTCACGCCGTGCCGCGCGCAGGTCGGGTCGGCGTGGTGCAGGTTGTGCCACGACTCACCCATGGACACGATCGCGAGCGGCCAGAAGTTCGCCGACCGGTCGCGCGCGGCGAACGGGCGCGAGCCGATCATGTGGCAGATCGAGTTCACCGACCACGTCACGTGGTGCAGGACCGACACCCGGACCAGCCCGGCCCAGAAGAACGCGGTGACCGCGCCCCACAGCGACCAGCTGATCAGGCCGCCGAGCACGGCGGGCGCGAGGAGCGTGACCGTGGTCCAGAGGCCGAACTGCCGGTGCACGCGGACGATGTCGCGGTCGGCGAGCAGGTCTGGCGCGAACCGCTCGGCGTTGGTGAGGTTGCGGTCGAACACCCAGCCCATGTGGGCGTGCCAGAAACCTTTCACGAGCGCCAGTGGCGACGTGCCGAACGCCCACGGCGAGTGCGGGTCGCCGTCGCGGTCGGAGAACGCGTGGTGGCGCCGGTGGTCGGCGACCCAGTGCGTGATCGGGCCCTGCAACGCCATGCTGCCCGCGATCGCGAGACCGACGCGCAATGACCGGGACGCCTTGAACGCGCGATGCGTGAAATAACGGTGGAATCCGACGGTCACGCCGAGACAGGTGGCCGCGTAGAAGAAGACGGCGAGCCCGACGTCGAGCCAGCCGAGCCCCCAGCCCCAGGTGAGCGGTATCGCGGCCAGGAGGGCGAGGAAGGGCCCCAGGATGAAGATGTATGTTCCTATCTGCGGCCACGTACCGCGCGGGGGACCGTGCAGCGGGCGCACCTCCCGTGAGCGGGCACCTGTGTTCTCGACCTCAGCCGTCATCTCCATGCGCACAAGTAAGCAGGTCCGGCTGAACAACGCCACACCCGGTACCCAAATGGGACCTCAAACACGGGCGAACAGCGGTGCGTCCCGTCACAGCACACCTCCGGCGCGACCGGGGGCGGTGCCCGGCCGCCGCGATCCGGTGACGGCGAAGAGACCGGACTCTCATTTCCGACACCGTGTCTCCATGCCATCACCCTCTGTTCCACATCGGACTGCACTCGAAACCACGTGATCACTTGCGCTTTTGACGGATTCGGCTGATTATTTGCACAGTTGCGGGCAACAAACCAGCGGGTATGCACGAATCGTGCACGTCAGGAGCGGATAGATGGCACAGCAGGTATTGGTCCAACTCGTCGACGATCTCGACGGCACGACTTCTTCCGACGTTTCCACGGTCTTGTTCAGCCTCGACGGGGTCACCTATGAGATCGACCTGTCGGAGGCGAACGCGGAACGGTTGCGGGGCGGTCTTGCCGAGTATGTCGAGGCAGCGCGGCGAGTCGGTGGCCGGATCAAGCGTGGTGGCAAGCCGGGACAGAACGGCTCCGGCGCCTCGAACGACGCCGGACTGGTCCGGCAGTGGGCGAACGAGAACGGATTCGGGCTCTCGGGCCGCGGCCGGATCCCGTCCCACGTCGTGGAGGCCTACCGCGCCGCGAAGGCGGAGCCGGAGCAGAAGGCGGCCAAGCCCGCCGCGAAGCGCCGCACCCGCGCGAAGAAGAGCTGACTCGAAACCCGGTCGGGCACGACCACCGGCGGCCGGCGCCGAACGCGCCGCCCGCCGACCCGCGGGCCTTACGCGTCTCACTTGGTGGACACGTGGGCCCGCCTGCGCAGGCTGGTTTCGCGGGTCGTGCCCGACCGGGACACGCGGAGAGGACTGTCAGCGAAATCAGTCCCCCTCGGACGCGTTCGGGTGTAGGTTGGTGGCAGCTGGGAAGCACATCGTCCGGGGTGACGAGACCTGCGGAGGCACCGGGAAATCCCGTTGAGCCGTCCCGATTGCGCCAGGTGTGGCAACGGGGCCCCAGCTTGTCCAGAAGGGACGTACGGCCATTACGACGACCACGAACGAGGAACCGGCACAGCAGGTTCCCACGGCGCTCTTCAGCCACCCGACCACCCAGTACGCCAGCGGCAAGGTCACGCAGAACAGCGGCCAGCCCGCGTACGAGAACCTCTTCCAGGAGCCGACGATTCCCACCCACCGGGAAACGCTGGACTGACGCCTGCTCAGGCGGATCCACCAACTGGTTCACCGAGGTGTTCCGCGAAGAACGCCTCGATCCGGCGCCATTCCCGGGCGGCTGTCTCCGGCTCGGGACCCGAATGCGCGGCACGGAGCAGCGGTCGCAGCCACCGCGGCCCGCTCTCCCCCTCGTTGAGGAAGGCATGCCCGGCGTCCGGGTACTCCGTGACGTCGTGCACGACACCCGCCCGCGCCAGCGCGCCCGAGAGTTTCGCGGGCGCACCGCGCAGCATGCGGTCACGGCCGCCGTAACTGGCGAGCACGGGGCACGCCCCCGCCATCACCTCGTCCGGTTTCCTCGGCGGGAAGCCGTAGTTGGCCGACACCGCGGCCATCGTGTGCACGGTGAGCAGCGCGAACCCGCCACCCATGCAGAAACCGATGGCGCCGACCCGGCCGGTGCAGTCCTCCGACGAGATGAGCCACGTCCGCGCGGCCTCGATGTCGGCGAACGCCCCGCCCTTGCCGGACATCATCGCGACCATCGTCGTCACCAGGCACCGGCGCGCACCCCCCTGGCTGTACAGGTCGGGTGCGAGCGTGAGGTAGCCGGCGCGGGCGAGCCGGTCGGCGTGCTTGCGCATCTGGTCGTCCAGGCCCCACGCCTCGTGGATCAGCACCACACCCGGCCACGGCCCCGCACCGCCGGGCCGGGCGAGGTAGCCGTGCAGCCGCTGGGAACCATCCACGCGTGGCGGTATCTCGATCCGTGTCACGCCTGCCGATCCTGCCCCGGTTCGCGCCGGTGCGCCACCGCCAGGATCGCGAGGTAGCGCCGGGTCGCGACCCCGCCGAAGTCCGTACGGACGATGTCGGCGATGCCCGTCAACAACGGCGTGCGCCGTTCCGGCGGTACCCCCAGGTAGACCGAGTAGGTCGACAGCAGGGCGGCCGCGTCGTCGGTGTCGTAGGTGGTTTCCCACTCGTACGAACGGATCACGGGCGGCGTGAACGACGCGCCGGCCCGGCTGTGCCCCGCCTTGGGTTCGGCCACCTCCCACACCGCGCCGATGTCGTCGGCCGCGGCGTGTACCCCGGCGAGGATCTCCCCCGCGGACGGCGACAACCCGAACTCGACCTCCGGCGCGTGACGGGCGTGCAGGTCCGCCGACGCCTGGTAGATGTCGTTGAAGTTGCCGCCCGCGACCGTGCGGTTGGTGACCAGCGCGAGGGCGCCACCGGGGTCGAGCACGCCGGCTGCCAGCCGCCACCGGTGCTCCGGCGCCACCCAGTGGTAGGCGGTGGCGGAGAACAGCATGTCGTAGCTGCGGTCCGGCACCCAGTCGTCGAATCTGGTCACGTCCACGGTGAACGGCTGCCCGGCCAGGTTCGCCACGGCCAGCCCGGCCAGCGCGGCGCCCGGCTCGACCGCGTGCACCCGCCAGCCCCGCGCGAGCAGGGCCCGCGTCGCGGTACCCGGCCCCGGACCGATCTCGAGCACCCGCGTACCGGCCCGCGCCCCGGCGAGCGTGGCGACGTCGTCGAACACCGCTGCCGGATAGCCGGGCCGCACCCGGTCGTAGCGTTCGGCGATGGTGTCGAAGGTCAGCCCGAGCCCGTCCATACCGGCGAGTCTGCCCGATTCGAGTCGCGGCCATGCACGACGTCCGGCTCAGCAAACGGATGTCGCACGCGTTGCGGCACGCGCCGTGGCTCTACGAGCTGGAGCTGGACGAGGCGGGCTGGACCCCGGTCGCGGACCTGCTCGCGGCGCTGGGGGTGAGCCGTGCGCAGCTGGAGCACGTGGCCCGGGACAGCCGGAAACAGCGGTTCGAACTGGCGGGGGACCGCATCCGCGCACGCTACGGACACAGCGTGCCGGGCCGGATCGTGCGCGAGCCGGGCAGCCCGCCCGCCGAGCTGTACCACGGCACGTCGGTGGCCTCGGCGGCACACATCCTGCGGGACGGGCTGCGGCCCATGCGGCGCCAGTACGTGCACCTGTCGGTGACGAGGGAGATGGCCGAGTCGGTCGGCAGCCGCAAGGGTGACGCGGTGCGGGTCCTGACCGTGGACACGCCCGCGGCGCTGGCCGCGGGCGTGGAGTTCCTCCGCGGCAACGAGGTCGTCTGGCTGACCGACCACGTGCCGCCCATGTACCTGTGTTAGATGCGGCCGGCCACGGCCCGCGGCACCGGTTCACCGGGGGACAGAGAACCGATGACGCGTCGAGTCAGGCCGCGGCCGGCCGCTTTCGCTGCCCGGTCACCTGGTGGGGGAGTCACCGGGCTTGATGTTGGTGATGACGGGTTGCTGCTGCGGCGCCGCGTGGCGCGGCGGCTGCGTCTGGCCCGCGGCGGGAGTGCCCGTGCGCGTGTCGTGGGCCACCGGAGTCCCAGCAGGCGGGGTCACCATCGTGTCGGTGTTGCTGGCCACCGGCTCGTGCCGGTGGTCCTCCTCGTGGCGGAGTTGCTCGGCGAGCTCGTCCCGCTCCTTCGCGGCACTCTTGGCCTCCCGGCGGGCCGCGCGGTAGCGGGAACGGTTCTCCTTGGCCCTGCGCCCCGCGGACAGGATCATCGAAAGCCCGATCAGGAACACCGCCGCGACCACAAGCCCTGCGATGAACGCCTGCGCCATGGTCACATCGGCCAGATCGCGACCGAACATGGTGACGGTCTGCTCGTCACCACCGTTGTTGTAGGCGATCAGCAGCACTCCAACGGCGCCACTCAGCACCACCAGCAGCAAGCCGAGGACAAGCATGCTTCCTGCACCTCCTTGAAAGGCCCTGTTGGTGATGCAGGTACCCATTGCCGCGCGATGTCAATCCTCATCTCACCGGATGATGTGAAATGTCGCGCGTGCGTGAGTCAGTCCGGGGAATCGGTGCGGCGGCGGCCGATCAGGAACATCACGAACCCGACCACCGCGCCCGCGGCGGCCACCCCGGGACTGAGTACCAGGCCGAGTACCAGCAGCACCACCACGAACACCAGCACCCGCACCAGCGCCTCGCGCAAGGTGGGCGCCCAGTCGCCGACGACCCGTTCGGCGACGCGTAAGACCCGGTCCCGCGTGGCAGGCCGGAGCGCGTGTGTCGCCGGGCGGCGCGGAGCGGGGTTCGCCGACGGCTCGGGCTCGAAGTCAGCCGCCAGCCGGACGGTTCTGCGGGCCGGTCGCTCCAGGTCCGCTGATCTTTCTTCTTCTGGTGTCATCGTGGCCTCGGGCCTTATCCTGGTCACCGTTTCGTGCTTTTCCTCTTCGTCCTCATCTGACTGGGGCACACCTGGGGCACGAAACGGACCACGTGGCTCCCTGTTCCAGCAGGGAGCCACGTTCGAGTCAACCGCCTCCGAGCCCAGGCGCTCGGCCCATCTTCTCTTATCGATCTTGTTATTCGGCCGTGACCCCACCCCGTGAGCGATGAACGGTGCGTACAAATCGGTGAGCGGACGGCTACACCCGGTCAGTCGGATTCGCTGCCGATGCAGCTGCACATGCATACGTCGAGTGCTTGTTCACCTGCGAAGTCACCACTCGCAACCCGTCCGGGTGAACCCCCAACCATCACGAACGAGTAGCCAGGTGATCACGAGCACAGTCACGTTCCGTCACGAAATCTGTCCCGGCCCCGGACGTACGCTGACCTCATGCGCGTCGTCTCGCTGCTGCCCGCGGCCACCGACATCGTCGCGTCGCTCGGCCGCGCCGCCGACCTCGTCGGCCGCACGCACGAGTGCGACTGGCCCGCCGAGGTCGCCGCCGTGCCGGTGGTGACGTCGAGCGCGATCGCCGCCGACCGGTCCAGCCGGGAGATCACCACGGCCGCGAGCCACCACGGTTCCGCGTTGTACGGACTGGACGCGACGCTGCTCGCCGATCTCGCGCCGGACCTGGTCCTGACACA
Organism: Actinophytocola glycyrrhizae; assembly: GCF_042653545.1. NCBI lineage: Bacteria > Bacillati > Actinomycetota > Actinomycetes > Pseudonocardiales > Pseudonocardiaceae > Actinophytocola > Actinophytocola glycyrrhizae. The sequence continues at coordinate 269,440 of NZ_JBHSIS010000022.1, read as the reverse complement.
GGACCTGTGCGACGTGTGCGCGGTGTCCTACCGGCGGGTCTCGGACGCGGTGCGTGCCATGGACGCCGGGCCACGCGTCCTCAGCCTGGAGCCGTCGACGATCGCGGAGGTGCTCGACTGCGTGCGCGTGGTCGGCGACGCGCTCGGCGTCCCGGCCGACGACCACATCGCCGCGCTCGCCGGGCGCCTGGCCGCGGTCCGCCGCGCGGTGGCCGGGCTGCCGAGGCCGAGGGTGGCGGCCATCGAGTGGCTGGACCCGGTGTGGCCAGCCGGGCACTGGGTGCCCGAGCAGATCGAGATCGCGGGCGGCGTGCCGCTGCTCGCCACGGCTGGCGAGCACACCCGGCCGGCCACCTGGAAGTCCGTGGTGGACGCCCGGCCGGACGTGGTGTTGCTGCTGCCGTGCGGTTTCCCGCCCGCCCGCACCCTGGCCGAGCTGCACCTGGTGCCGGAGCTGCCGAACACGTGGGTGCTCGACGGCCCCTCCTACTTCAACCGGCCCGGCCCGCGGCTCGTGCGCGGCGCGGAGGTGCTGGCGCACGTCCTGCACGGCGTGGACTTCGGCGTCACTCCGGAAGAGGCCCGTACCGTTCGGTCAACCACGCGCGCCAGCGGTTCGTGAGGTCGGCGAGCTCGTCGTCGGACAGGCCGTAGGTCGAGAGGATCGCCATCACGACCCCGTCCGGCTTGGCCTCGCCCGGCCCGCTGGACGCGACGACCAGCAGCCCGCCGCCCCACGCGTCGACCGTGACGCCCGACTGGTGCTCCGCGCGGTACCACGGTTCGGTCGTGACCTTCTCGCCGACGAGGTCGACGGTGCCCGCGGCACCGAGGCCGAGGTCCCGCGCGAGATCACGCCCGGCCTTGTTGTGCCCGCTGAGGAACACGGTGCGGCGGGGTACGCCGGGCTGCCGTTCGACCGCGAACCGCAGCTGGTGCAGGAAGGTGATCCAGCCCTCGGTGATGTCGTCGTAGTAGGCGTCCCAGTCGGGGTTCACGCCGCGGGGTGCGCGGGTGAGCGTGACGCGGGTGCCGTCGCCGTCGGGTTCGAGGCGGATGACGTCGCCCTCCTGCACGCTGAGCGTGCGGGCGGCCGGGTCCTCGGTCATGTGGTCGAAGTAGATCAGGTCGATCTCGTCGTCGAGACCGTCGAACTCCCAGCCGTGCCAGTGGCGGATGGTCTCCTTGTCCCGCAACGCGTGCCAGACGGCGTCGACGGGCGCGGCGATGGTGACCTCGATGCGGGGTGTTTCGTCGTTCATCGCGTTCCTCGGTGTTCCGGGGCCGGGTGGCCGCCCGCGATCATGCGGTAGGCGCGGCCACCCGGCGTGTCGAAGCGAGCGACGACGTCGCGGACCGCGGCGGCCAGCTCGTCGGTGAAGGCGTGCACGTCGCCGGGCTCGGCGAACCGGACCTCGGCCTCGACGGTGAAGGTGAGCAGCCGTTTCCCCTGGTCCGCGGCGGCCGCCTGCATGCGGGCGACGTCGCGGACGGTGGTGGCGGCGGCGTTGACGAGGTGCTCGGCGGCGTACTGGTCGTGGATGTGGGTGAACTCGCCGTCGATGACCGTCGGGTCGACGACGAGCGCGCCGGGCCTGGTGCGCAGGATGCGTTCGGTGCAGCCGCGGCGGGGGCGCTCCTCCACCAGCTCGATCAGGCCGGCGTCCTCGAGCGCGCGCAGGTGGTAGTTGACGCGCTGGCGAGGGAGGCCCAGCGCGGCGGCGAGCTGCGTGGCCGACGCGGGCTCGCGGAGGCGGGCGAGCAGCTGCCGCCGGATGGGCGAGAGCGCACGCCGGACCTTCTCGGGCTCGTCGAGGTAGGTGGCCACGGGCACATGCTCTCAATTGACAGTTTTTCTTGTCAATAGGCGGCCCACCTGAGCGAGGCGGCCAGGCTCGGTGCGATCAGATGCCGCTCACCAGGGACGGGCGTGCGGCCAGCAGGTGTGCGAGGCGGGCCGCTCCCGCTCGAACTCCGACGCGGGCACGGAGAACGCCACCGCGCCTTCACAGAGCGGCGAACGGCACAATGGAGCCGTGGGAGCAGCACGGGTCTCCGAGAGCACGGGCACGCGACTGGTCAGGTGGGCGGGCCTGCCGCTGGCCGGTGCGCTGGCCGGGTGGCTGCTGAAGCTGCTGGCGAACTGGGCCGTGACCCTGCGGTGGACCCCGTTCCGCGGGCCGCTGGAGCTGGTCGACTCGATCCCCGAGCCGGTGGCGACGCTCGGTGCGCTCGGTGTCGGGCTCGTCGGCGGACTGGTGCTCGCGCTGATCGCACACGGTGAACGCCTGGACGTGACGGTGTCGGCGGACCACGTCCGGCTCGTCGGCGACGAGTACGACGAGACCTTCGACCGCGCGGCGGTCACCGCGGTGTTCGTCGACCGCAACCAGTTGGTGCTGCTGGGATCCGACACCGGCGAACTGGTCCGCCGACCGTCCGAACTGGACGTCACGGCGCTGGCGGCCGCGTTCACCCGGAACGGCTACCCGTGGCGGGACGGCGACCCGCACGCGGGCGAGTACCGCAGGTGGGTGCCCGGCATCGAGGACCTGCCCACGGGTGCGAACGCGTTGCTGGCCGCGCGGGCGAAGGATTCCGACGACGCCGACGAGCTGCGCGCGGAGCTGGTGCGGCTGGGGGTGATCGTGAAGGACGAGAAGAAGAAGCAGTACTGGCGGCTGGTGCGGTGAGCGACTGGGCGCGGGTGCGCGCGCACCTGCGGGCGCACCGCTACGAGCTGGCGGTGCGGGCCGTCGAGGAGTTCCCGGACGTGCGGAAGACCGCCGGGACTCCCCTGCTCACCGACCCCGCGTGGGTGCCGCCCGCGCCGATCCCGTTGTCCGGCGTGGACCTCACGATGGCCGCCGCGCCGCCGGTGGACCTGCCGCCCGCGGCCGGCCACCCGGACTTCCCGAGCTACTCGGCGGCCATGGTCGCGCTGGACGCGCCGACCGTGTTCGAGAACCGCCCGACCTGGCGGCTGCTCGACGCGGACCTGGCGGGCCCAGCCCCGCGCCTGGTGTTCGGCGACGGCACGTACTTCGACAGCATCGACACCGGTGAGGCCGCCGCACACGAGTACGCGGCAGGCGGTGAGCGCCCGCTGCGCGAGGCCGTCGGCAACCCGTGCGACCTGGCGAAACGCCCGGCGAACATGGCGATCAGCGCGCTCACGATCCGCCGCGACCAGGCGGGGGACACCTTCCTGCTGCACTGGCGCGACCCGGCGAAGGTCGGCCACGCGGGCGGCCTGTACCAGGTGGTGCCGGTCGGCGTGTTCCAGTCCTCGGGCCCCGGCGACTTCGACCTGTGGCGGTTCCTGCTGCGCGAGTACGCGGAGGAGGTGCTCGGCGAGCCGGAGATCGAGGCACCGGACTACCCGGCGTGGCCGTTCGCGGTGGCCATGACCGACCACCCCGGCATCGACGCCCACGTGCTCGGCCTCGGCGTGGACCCGCTGACGTTCGCGACCGACCTGCTGGTGCGGGTGGTCATCGACGCGCCGGTGTTCGACGAGATCTTCGGCGCCAGGGTGGCGGTCAACGACGAGGGCGCGGTCACCACCCGCCCGTTCACCGCCGAGGCGGTCGAGGGCCTGCCGATGCAGGCCGCCGGCGCGGCGCTGGTGCGGCTGGCGCTGGCCGACGAACCGGCACGGTGACCGGAACCCTGGTCACGAAGCCGTGTACAGCACTCCCAGGAACTCGACCAGCAGTCGTTCCCGCAGAACCGGGGACGCGACCCCGAGCATCGCGTTGATCTCCGCCATCCGCTTGGGAGTACCCGAGCCCTCCAGCCCCGCCATCGCGAGCAGCCCGGCGAACTGCTCGGCGGTCAGCGCGGCCGGATCGAGCCCGGCGATGGCGGCGGTCAACTCGGCGGGCAACGTCACCGGCCCACTACGACGAGCCGCGGCGACCGCGGAAGCGAGATCGGCCAGCAGACCGGCCTCACCGCCGTGGTTGGCGGCGGTGACGGTCAGGTGCAGGTTCGCGGGCGAGGACTCGAACCCGAACTGCGGTTGCAGGTACCAGCCGCGTTCTGTCATCTCGTCGGCCACGGTGAACACGTCGAACCCGTCGTCGTCGGCGGTGACCGACAGCAGCGTCGACTGCGGCTCGCCCTGGATCCGCAGCCCGTCGATCCCGGCGATGCCCGACCGCAGCGCCTGCACCGCGGACAGCGCCTGCGCCGCGAGCGACCGGTACCCCTCGTCGCCCAGGTGGTTCAGCACGGCCCACGCCGCCGCGAGCGGGCCGCCGGACCGGGTCGACTGCATGGTCGAGTTCAGCATCGTGTAGCCCGGCCACGCGGCGCTGGCGAAGAACTGCGAGCGCCGCAGCGAGGCGTCGGCGTGCAGCAGCACGGACGTCCCCTTCGGGCAGTACGCGTACTTGTGCAGGTCGACCGAAAGGCTCGTCACGCCGGGCACCGAAAGGTCGAAGTCCGGCACCGGCTCGCCGAGCGCACGGAAGTACGGCAGCACCCAGCCGCCGATGCAGGCGTCCACATGGCACCGGACACCACGCGCGGCGGCCTGCGCGGCGACCTCGGGCACCGGGTCGATCACGCCGTGTGCGTACGACGGTGCGCTCACGACCACCAGCACCGTGCGGTCGTCGATGGCGGCGGTCATGGCGGCCGGGTCGGCCCGGAACGACGCGGGATCGACCGGCACGGTCACCGCCTCGATCCCGAAGTAGTGCGCCGCCTTGTGGAACGCGGCGTGCGCGGTCGACGCGAGCACCACCTTCGGCCGCTCGACGTCGGGACGCGCGGCCCGCGCCGCGTGCACGGCGAGCATGCAGCTCTCGGTGCCGCCGGAGGTCACGCTGCCCACCGCCGACGGGCCGCCGCCGAGCAACGCGGCAGCGGCGGCGACGATCTCGTTCTCCATGCGCAGCAGGCTGGGGAACGCGGTCGGGTCGAGCCCGTTCGCCGAGCTGGCCAGCGCGTGCGCCCGCGCGGCCAGGTCGTCGAGACCTTCGCGGCCGCTGTCGTAGACGTAGGCGAGGGTGCGCCCGCCGTGGGTGGGCAGGTCGCCCGTCCGCAGTGCGCGCAGCTCGTCGATGACCTGCTCGGCCGGCAGGCCCGTGGTAGGCAGACTCACGTAAGCAACTCCTTGCGCCGCAACAACGGCAGCGCGGCCAGGGTGAACAACGCGGGCACCAGCGCGACGCCGACGATCACCGCGGTGACCGCGCTCGACGGTTGCGCCACTGCCTCACCGCTCGACGACACGTAGCCGCCGAGCGCGAGAATTCCGCCGTACAACGCGGGGCCGAGTGCGAGGCCGAGGGTCTCCCCCGCGGTCCACACACCGGCGAACACACCGGCGCGGGCCTGACCGGTGCGGTCCGCCTCACGACCGATCACGTCCGCGAGCAGGGACAGCGGGAACACCTGCAGGCCCGCGTACCCGACCCCGGCCACGGCGACGAACAGCACGATCACGACCGGCGGGAACACCCGCGCGCCGAGGACGCCGAGCAGGCCGACGGCGAACACCAGCGTCGCGGTCACGTAGCCGGACCGCTTGCCGCGCCGGGACGCGACCCGCTGCCACAGCGGCATCACGAGCAGCGCGGGCCCGACGAACGCGGCGAACAGCAGCGGCTGCCACGACCTGTCGCCGAGGCCGAAGCGCGCGAGGTAGTCGACCCCGGCGAGCAGGGTGCCGATGCCGACGGCCTGGATCACGAACGCGGTCAGCAGCACGCGAAACGGCGGGCAGGCCCGCACGGCGGCGATCGTCTCGCGCCAGCCGGCCACCGACGGCAGCGGCGGCGCGACCCTGGTGCGCGCGGTCCCGAGGAACACCCCGATCGCGCCGACGAGGATGAGCACGCCGACCGCGATGCCCATGACCCGGTACCCGGCGAGCCCACCGACCGCGTCCCGGACCGCGGGCGCGCCGGCACCGCTGATGAGGATCGCGACGGCGAGCACCGCGATCCGCCACGCGGTGATGCTCGTCCGCTCCTTCGGGCTGGTGGTCAGCTCGGCGGGCAACGCGTTGTACGGCACCTGGAAGAACGCGAACGCCGTGGCGCACACCAGGAACACGAACGCGACGTAGAGCGCGTCGACCGTCGCGGAGCCGGTGTCCGGACCGGCGAACAGCGCGGCGAAGGTGATCGCGAGCCCGATGCCGCCGTAGAGCAGGTACGGCCTGCGCGCCCCCAGCCTGCCGGTGGTCCGGTCGCTGATCCGGCCCGCGATCGGGTTGAAGACGACGTCCCACGCCTTGGGCAGCAGCACGAGCAGCCCCGCGACCGACGCGCCGACACCGAGCGTGTCGGTCAGGTACGGGAGCAGCAGCAGACCGGGCACGGTGCCGAACGCGCCGGTCGCGAGCGAGCCGAGCGCGTAGCCGAACCGCGTGCGGACGGTCAGCCGGTCCGCGGCTGGAACGTGAGAGGTATTCGCCATTTCAGCGCGGAGCCTACGTAAGCCGACGGGACGTCGTCCACCCCGGCCCTACCAGGACAGTGCGAGCCTGCATTGGCCCTTCTCCAGCACCACGTCGCCGTGCACACCCCGCGCACCCGCCGGGTACGCGTCGATCCGCAGGCCCTCGGTGCCCGGTCTGCCCGCCGCCGCCCACGCCCGCACGTGCGCGAGCAGGTCGTCGGCGACCGCGGTGTTGCCGTGCGCGTGCACGGTGAGCCGCTCGTCGTCGACCGCGATCAGCGCGAGCCCGTCGTCGGTCAGGATCCCGGCGGTCGCGGCGGCGTCCTGCCCCCGCACCGGCGCCGCCGCGAGCCTGGCCTGGCGGGCACCCACCTGTTCGGACAGTGCGCACCAGCGCGGCTCGTGGACGGCCAGCCACAGCGTGAACCCGTCGAACAACTGCATCGGCGATGGCATCGGCCCGATGTCGCCGACGGCGTGAACCGCCGGTGACTCACCGAGCACCTCGGTGAGCGCGTCGCCGTCGACCTCGCGGGCCGTCGGCAGGCTGAGGGTGAGGTCGGTGACGGGGTCGAGCAGGTAGGTCCGTTCCGGTCCGGCGAACGGACCACGCATCCGGATGAACCCGCACATCGACACGGACCGGCTGGTCAGGCGGTCGCCGTCGCGTTCGAACGCGACCGAGCGCTGCACGCCGTTCAGGTCGAGCGGCACGACGATGCGGCCGTCGGGGGCGAGTTGCTCCAGCCAGGCCGGGGCGAGGTCCCAGACGCCGACAGTCGCGATGATCCGGTGGTACGGCGCCCCGTCCGCGTGGCCGAGCGCGCCGTCGCCGGCCACCACGACCACGTTCGGGCAGCCCGCGGCGTCGAGGTTCTCCCGTGCGTGCGCCACGGTGTCCGCGTCGAGGTCGACGCTCGTCACCGCGCCCCGCTCACCGACGATCGAGGCGAGGAGCGCGGCGTTGAACCCGGTGCCCGCGCCGATCTCGAGCACCCGCTGGCCACGCCTCGGCGCCAGCTGGTCCAGCATGATCGCCATGATCGTGGGCTGCGACGACGAGCTGACCGGGCGGCCGTCGGCGTCGCGTTTGGTCACGATGGGCTCGTCCCGGTACGCCTGGTCCGGCGGCAGGTCCGGCAGGAACAGGTGGCGTGACACGGTCCGCAGCGCCTCCGCGACGAGCGGGTCGGCGGCGGCGCCCTGCTCGCGGATGTGCGCGAACAGCTCCCTGCGCAGGGTGTTCAGCTCTGCTGGCAACGAGGTCCTCCAGTTGTCATGACGAATGCTGCCACCACACACAAGCCCCATACTTCATCGGTGTGAGCGACGAACCGGATCTCGAGTCGCTGCGCCTGTTGGTGCAGGTGGCGGAGTTGGGCAGTGTCGGGAAGGCGGCGAGGGCGGTGGGGATCGCGCAGCCGTCGGCCACCAAGCGGCTCGCCGCGCTGGAGCGACGGGCCCGCCTGCCGCTGCTGGTACGCGGCCCGCAGGGGTCGGTGCTGACCGACGACGGCAAGCTCGTGGTGGCGTGGGCGGTGAACCTGCTGGCCGCGGCGGACGAGTTCCGGACGAGCGTGTCCGCGCTGCGTACCGACCGCGCGGCGACGCTGCGGATCGCGGCGAGCATGACGATCGCGGAGGCGCTGCTGCCCAGGTGGCTGTCCGACCTGCGCGGGCAGGAACCATCGGTCCATGTCGGACTGACGGTGACGAACTCCGCCGAGGTTGCCCGGCTCGTGCTGAAAGGCACGGACACCGACGTCGGCTTCGTGGAGGGCCCCGGTGTGCTGGACGGCCTCGCGAGCCGGGTGGTCGGCACGGACGAGCTGATCGTGGTGGTCACACCGGCCCACCCGTGGGCGCGGCGCCGCCGCCCGCTGACCGCGCCGGAGCTGGCGGCGACACCGCTGGTGGTGCGGGAGGCCGGGTCGGGGACGCGGGAGACGCTGGACCGGGTGCTGGCCCGGCACGACCCGGTCACCCCGCAGCTGGCGCTGGGCTCGAACGCGGCGGTGAAGGGCGCCGCGGTCGCGGGGATCGCACCGGCAGTGCTGAGCAGGCACGCGGTGGCGGCGGAGCTGACGGCCGGGACCCTCGTACCGGTCGGGGTCGCGGACCTGAGGCTGGAGCGACGCCTGCGCGCGGTGTGGCCGAAGGGCAGACGCCTCACCGGCCCGGCGGCCGCGCTGCTCCAGGTGATCTAGTCCGCCTCCCCGGAATTCGAAGTGTTCGTCCAGACCCAGCGGTTGGTGGCCCAGTGCCGTCACGTTCCCCTGAGGTAACCGCTGATCAGGCCAAGACCTCGCACAAAGATCCGAAGGACACGCCCTGGTGTCCTGACAGGCGCCGGCTAGACCAGCAGGACGCCGACGGTCACCATGGCCAGCAGGACCGCGCTGCCCGCACCGGCGACGGCGAGCGACGGTCCACCGCTGCGGACGACCGCACGCAGGTCGACCGCCGCGCCGAGAGCGAACATGCCTGCACACAGCAGCAGGTTCGTGACCACGGCGGACAGGTCGAGCACCGGTGCCGGCACGACGTCGAGCGCCCGCACCGCCACGAGCACGACGAACCCGGTGACGAACCACGGCACGAGCGGTGGCCGGGTGCGGGTGCTCACCGGGCTCGGTCCGGTGGCCGGTGCCAGCTGCCGGTGGTAGATGCCGAGGCCGATGACGAGCGGTGCCAGCAGCACCACCCGGGCCAGCTTGATCACGACCGCGACCTGCAGCACCAGGCCGCCCGCGGCACCCCCGATCGCGACGACCTGGCCGACCTCGTGCACGCTCGCGCCGGCGACCAGCCCGAAGTCCTGGTCGGAGAGTCCGCACAGCCACGCGACCAGCGGCACGATCCCGATCGCGGCGGTGCCGAGGACGGTCACGGCGGTGACGGCCGTGGCGACGTCCTCCTCGTCACCGTCGGCCACCGCGTTCACCGCAGCGACCGCCGACGCGCCGCAGATCGACACCCCCGTCGCCAGCAGCAGCGACCTGGCCCGGCCGAGGCGGCGGCCGAGGCGCCACGTGACCGCGAACGTGACGGCCACCGACGCCAGCACCACCGCGAGCACCGCCGGTCCGAAGTGGATGACGTGGGTGACCGCGAGCTGCAACCCGAGCAGCATCACACCCGCACGCAGCAGCCAGGTCCGTGCGAACAGCAGCCCCGGCGCGAACGCCGGCCGCGGACCGGCGAACGAGCGCCACGCCACCCCGAGCAGGATGCCGACGATCAGCGCGCTGGCGGCGGGCACGAGCGTCCCGGCCACGCGGCCGACGACCGTCGCGGCCGCCACGAGCACCAGTCCGGGAAGCACACCACAAAGGATGGGCCGGTGCCCCGCCGGTGGCTAGCCACCAACCGGGCACCGCGACATAGCTTTCGGCTATGACCGCTCATAGCGGAGGAGCATCGGTTTCAATGGGTGGGTGACCAACTCAGAGGAGTACCGCCAGTTCCGCTTCACCCTGCCACCGGGCGCCACCGAGATCCTGCTGGTCAGGCACGGTGAGTCCCAGCCGGCTCGCGAGGACCGGCCGTTCCCGAAGGTCGACGGCCAGGGCGACCCGCCCCTCGCGGCCGTCGGCGAGGAGCAGGCCGAACTGGTCGCGAAGCGCCTCGAACACGAGGAGCTCGACGGCCTGTACGTGACGACCCTGCGCCGCACCCACCAGACCGCGGAACCGCTCGCCAAGCGCCTCGGCGTCACCCCCGCCGTGGAGCCGGGCATGCGGGAGATCAACCTGGGCGAGTGGGAGGGCGGGCTGTTCCGCATCCGGGTCGCGCAGCAGCACCCGCTCGCACAGCAGATGTTCGAGCGGGAACGGTGGGACGTGATCCCCGGCGCGGAGTCGACGGAGGCCTTCGCCGCGCGCGTCCGCGAGTCGCTGACCCGCATCGCCGCCGCCCACACCGACCGGCGCGTCGCGGTGTTCACCCACGGCGGCACGATCGGCCAGGTGGTCTCGATGGCCACCGGCTCCCGGCCGTTCGCGTTCATCGACGCCGACAACGCGTCGATCACGCAGCTCGTGGTGTGGGGCGAGCGCTGGGTGATCCGCCGCTTCAACGACACCGCCCACCTGGACCCGCGGTTCACGACCCGTCCGCAGCCACTGAACTAGCTTCCGTGAAGTTGGTGGGTGGGCTCGGGCGTTGTGGGGTTTGTCCTCGCCGGACGGGCAGGTCTCGGGGGTGGCGGAGGGGCCGTTGGGCTGCGGTTTGGGCGGGTCTGCCTGCCATCCCGTCGACCTCCCAGGGGCTATCACACCGCGCCGAGGGGGGGCCAGCTTTGGCCATGTTGTGCTTCGGCCGTTTTGGCCCCCCTTGACACGGCGTGATCGGGCTACGCCAGGTCGACGGGATGGCAGGGAGCCCCTATGGGTGGGGCTTGCACCACCGTCGGGGTTGCGGCGGTGCGGGCCCGGGGCGCGCAGCGCCCGGGCTTTGGTGCTGTGAAAGGCGCGTTCACGGCAGCCGCGATGCCGTCAATGGGCCTAACGGCGTCGAAGCTCGGGCGCTACGCGTCTGGGCCGTCCGGCGGGGGCACTCGTCCTACGCCGGGCGTCGTGATGGCCTTGCTCGAGTCCGTGCCACACGTCAGGCTCACTTCGCATGGTTCACGGAAGCAATCTTCTCGGTCGTCGCCGAGCGGGTGTACGACCACACGCACCACGTGCGGTACCGGGTAGGCCTGGCAGTTCGGCGCTCCGACAAGCGGGCAACTGCCGAGAAAAGAATGTCCTCGCACCGGGATCCCCAGGTGCGAGGGCATTTCTCTGCCCGGGGTTACACGCATTTTTCCGAAAGTTACACCGCTCCCCTGATCAGGTGGTCATCGCCTTTGACCCGGGTTGCAACTTGCGCACGGCAAGCCATTCCGGGCACGCTGTCGCCACACCCGCCCGGTCCCGCTCCCGCACTTCCTAGGACCGGGCAGTCTGGCGGGCGGTACGTCGTCGAGCGGTTCTCCCCCGTTGCGCTCCGGCGTGCCGTCCGCCTCCGGAAACCCTTGGGGAGTCAGTGAGTTCTGAGCACGACCGTCTCATGGCGGTGGTCGCGCCGCTTCGTGCGATCGGCTGGGTGTTCGTGCCGACGACGCTCGCCGCGCCGACCAGTCGCGGCACCGTCGACGCACTTTTCGGCCTGCGCACGCACGGCGACTTCGAAGACAACATCCAGGTGTGGGAGAAATGGGCGGTGGCGTCCCGACAGCGAAAAACTCCTGACCAGGAAACGCCGGTGTGGCAAAGTTCCGGACGCGCCGACGACATCGTCCGAGAACTACTCACACTACCCGAATGACAAACCCGCACAACCACCATCACCAAACCCCCGAAACACCGCGAGTCCCCCGTTCGGAACCCGCGAGTCCCCGGTTCGGGACTCGCGAGTCCCCCGTTCAGGACCCGCGAGTTCCCCGTTCGCGACCGGCGAGTCGACCGTTCGCGACGAACGCGAAACACCAACTCGGGGGTTCTGAGCGGAGGACTCGCGGGTCCCGAACGGGGAACTCGGGGGTTCCGAAACGGGGACTCGCGGGTTCCGAAACGGGGACTCGCGGGTTCTGAAGCGGGGACTCGCGGGGTTAGTTGCGGGTGTACTGGGTTTGGATTTCCTTGGGGGTTGCCGCTCGGTTCAGGAAGATCAGCTCGTCCATCCGGCAGTTGCACGGGTTTCGTTCGACGGTGTTCTGCGGGAAGCTGCCGCCGATCTTGATGCCGCGCGGGTCCGACGCCGTCGTCAGGTCCGGTTCCGGCTCGCCGGCCAGCGACCACGGGTCACCGGTCACCGTGTAGAAGCCGTCGAGCGCGCGACCGTTGCGGTACAACGCCATCTCGCCCGTGTCGAAGTCGAACGTCGCCGCCAGGTGCACCCACCTGCCCGGCGGCAGGACCTGCTGCCACGGCGCCGACGCCGCGAACGTCTGCGACGCGCCGCCGTCGACGCGCCTGCCCAGCGCGACCACCTTCAGCTCACCGTTCACGTTGATGACCTCGAGCAGCGCACGCACCGCGTGCCCGTCCGAGTCACCGGTGAGCACACCGGCCAGCCCGATCGCGTTGTAGTGGTCGGAAGGGTCCTCGGTCACGGTGTTGGGGCTGGGGTTGACGCCGGTCGTCTTGAACCAGCCCATGACGGTGATCTCGCGCGCCGCGTTGAACGCCCGCAGCGACGGCACGCCGGTCTCCGAGTACACCCCGGCTTTCCAGTCGTCGTTGCTCGCGACGGCCGAGTTCTGCCCGGTCTGCAACGCGTGCCGGTGCCCGTCCCGCACCCTCGGCGCGCCGTTGACCAGCCACAGGTCCGTGCCCGACCGGCCACGGTCCCGCTCGACCGCGCCGCCCGCCGCCGGGTGCTCGAAGTCGTAGTAGGCAACGAGGTTCCGTGCGAGCGACGGGACCACGCCCGGCCGGTGCCCCGCCGTCGCCGAGGTGGCGGCGGCGGGCACCGTGCCCGACAGTGTGGCGGCGAGCGCGACGCACGACAGCCCGATCAGCAGTCCGCGCATGGTCACGCCGCCGTGCCGGTGACCCGGAAGTCCCGCGCCCGCCCGATGTTGTCGAACGAGCCGAACCCGGTCCTGCCGGAGCCGAACGTGTGGTCGACGGCCGTCATCAGCAGTTCGCCGTCCACGCGGACCGAGATCTCGCCGGTGTCCGCGCAGTGGGTGACGCTCACGTCGTGCCACGCGGTGTCCGTGATCGCGGGCGGCGCGCCACGGGACATCACCTCGTTCCACTGGTCGTCGATCCGCAGCCGGTCGGCGTCGGCCACCACGAAGATGCCGTTGTGCGGGTAGATCGTGTTGTCCGTCGACACGTGCGCGTAGTAGAACTCGGTGTCGCTCTGGTAGCCGAACACCACGACCACGTCCCGGTTGGTCACCTCGACCGGGGTGTCGAGGCGGACCTTCGTGTCGACACGCACGCTCGACAGCTCCGGTCCCTTGTCCAGCACCGCGTACTCGAACGGCCGCCGCGGGCCGGGACGTGCCTCGCCTGCCTGCGCCAGGATCACGTCGCCGCCGCGGAACCGCCACTTGTCCGGCGTCACCGGCGACCACGAGTCCGCGCCACCCGACCCGGTGACCCTGGTGTGGCCGACCTTGCAGCTCGCGAACCGCTTGGCGCCGGTGACCTTGTAGACCTTGCCGTCGGCCTTCGCGACCAGGTACAGCTCACCACGCGCGTCCTGGCCGAACCGCAGGTCCACCCGGTCGTCGCCGACGAGCTCCTGGAAGTCGGTTCGCTGACCGTTCGCGTACACCTGCAGCTGGTGGATCCGCGCGGCCGGGCGACCGCGGCGCATCTCGCTCGCCTCGGTGTAGAAGATCCGCCCGTCGACGAGGTCGGTGAACACGTACTTGCCGCGCAGCTCGGGAATGGCGCCCCGGTAGACGAAACCGCCGCTGATCGCGTGCCCGGAGTCGGAGCACAGCGGGTGCCCCGGCGGCGGGTTGTGGTCGAACGCGGCGACCGGGTAGTCGTAGCCGTACCGCGCGTCGTCCGGCGGCAGCGGGTAGACCGAGCACTGCGGGTCGTTCCGCTTGTACACGAACCTGCCCTCGCGCTCACTCCAGCCGTAGTTGTCGCCTGCCCTGACCTCGTAGACCGCCTCGATGCGGTGCTCTCCGATGTGGCCGAGGTACATCCGCCCGGTCGCCGCGTCCCAGCTGAACCGGTGCGGGTCGCGCATGCCGATCGCGTAGATCTCGGCGAGCGCGCCGGGGGTGCCGACGAACGGGTTGTCGGCGGGGATGCCGAACTGCCCGCCGGTCCCGTTGCTCCCCAGCGGGTCGATCCGCAGGATCTTGCCGTACGGGTTGGAAAGCTGCTGCGGCTCGGTCGTCGTGGCGCCCGCGCCGCCGTCCCCGGAGGCGACGTAGAGGATGCCGTAGTCACGGCTTCCCTTGCGCGCGTTGGGGTTGAAGTCGATCTGCTGGATCGCGTGGACCTGACGGGCCTCCGCGATGCGCAGGACCTCGCGCCGGGTGCCGCTGAAGGTGTTCGCGCTCGGGTCCGACGCCGTCCACTCGGTGATGATCGAGTGCAGGAACGGGTTCGCGGAGTGCGACGGCCAGGTCGTCGGCTTGCTCAGCGCGGCACCGTTCTCGGTGTGCACCGTGTAGAACTTGCCGTTGCGCTTGAAGTCCGGGTGGAAGGTGACGAACCCGGAGCCGCTGCCGAGGCCGCGACCGGAGAAGAAGTCCGGGAACCGCGCCTTGAAGTCGACGTAGACGTGCTGGGTGCCCGGGGTGTCGCGGTGCGCGAGGTAGACGCGGCCGTTGAGGTCGGGCACGTAGAGGCGGCCGGAGCCGTCGGGCACCTCACCGAGGTGGTTGATCCGCGCGTGCCTGATCAGCCGGAGGTCCGGTGGCGGGTCGGGCGGCGGCGGGGTGAGCTCGGTCTTGGGGAACTGCGCGAACTCCGCGACCGTGAGCCCGAGACTCGACGGGACGGGGTCCGGCAACGGGTCTTGGATCGGTTCGTCGGCTTGTGCCACCGCACCCGGCGGCACCACGAGGCCTGCCGCGACCACCGCACCGGCGATCGCTACCAGCCACCGTCTGGGTTTCGACATATCCGCCCACTTCCCTGTGGGTTCGACGTGGTCAGGAAAGCGCTTTCCGGCAAGCGCTTTCCTGACACTACAGACGGTGTCCGCCCGTACGCAAGACTCCGCCCGACGGCGCATTCGAACGATCAAACCCGGCCAGATCCGATCATTCTCCGGCCTTCCTCGGGTTAGGGTCATGCTCGTGTTCGCCGCCGAACGTCGCCAGCGCATCCTCGACCTCGTCCGGTCCAGCGGGGCCATCTCGCTGCGCGAACTCGCGCGCCAAGTCGAGACGTCCGAGGTCACCGTGCGCCGCGACCTGCGCGCCCTTGCCGCACAGGGCCTGCTCGACCGCCACCACGGTGGCGCGGCACTCCCCGGCGGCCTGTCCCACGAGCCGACCTACTCGGAGAAGGCGCTGGTGGCGGCCGACGCGAAGGCCGCGATCGCCGGCATGGCGGCGGAACTGGTCAGCGACGGCGACGCGATCGTGGTCGGCGCGGGCACCACGACACAGGCGTTCGCCGCCCGCCTGACCCGCCACAACGAGCTGACGGTGGTGACGAACTCGCTGCTGGTGGCCACCGGCCTCGCGGGCGCGCGTGGCGTGGACGTGGTGGTGACCGGCGGCTCGCTGCGCGGCTCGATCCACGCACTGGTCGGCGGCGCGACCGAGCAGGCGCTGGCGACCGTGCAGGGCACCCGCGCGTTCATCTCGGGCAACGGCCTCACCGCGGCACGCGGTCTGTCGACACCGAACCTGACGGTCGCCGGCGTCGACCGCGCACTGGCCGCCGCCGCGGACGAGGTGGTCGTGCTCGCCGACCACACCAAGATCGGCACCGAGGCACTGCTGCAGACGGTGGCCCCCGAGGACATCCAGCACGTGGTCACGGACGACGCGTCCGACCCGGCGGAACTGGAAGCGTTGCGCGAGCTGGGAATCACGGTCCACGTGGCGGCAACAGCCGCCAATGCGTCCTGACGCCGCCGGTTTCCCGCCGATGTCCCGAAAGACGCGTTCGGGTCGATGAGCGTCCCGAAAGCGTCTTTCAGGGCAGGACGGGGATTTCGTACGAGGGCTGTACGAAGCTGTGCGGGTATTGCGAAGTCTTGACAGATAACTTTCGGTTGTGACTGAATTTGATCGGCGAGGTCGCCGGCGAGGGCGCGGCCTCTGATCGGCCAGGAGAGTGCCAATGGCGGCATCCCGTTCATTTCGCCCTGTTCGTTTCGCCGGCATCGCGGTGGTGACCGCGGCACTCACGCTCGCCGGCTGCACGAAGTCGGAGGATTCCGGCACCACTGACGCTCCCGGCACGGGTGGCGCGCAGGTCGCACAGGAAGACGCGAGTGGGCCCACCTGCACACTGGAGCAGTACGGCGGCGAGAAGATCGACCTCAAGGACGCGGTGGTCGGATTCTCCCAGTCGGAGAAGGAAGCCAACCCGTTCCGGATCGCGGAGACGCAGTCGATCAAGGACGAGGCCGCGGCGGTCGGGGTCAGGGAACTGCTGACCACGAACGCGAACTCGCAGCTGTCGAAGCAGATCTCCGATATCCAGGACATGATCAACAAGGGTGCGCAGGCGTTGATCGTCGCACCGCTCAACTCCGACGGGCTCGAGCCTGCGTTGCAGGCCGCGCGGGCCAGGAACATCCCCGTGCTGACCGTGGACCGCAAGGTGAACTCCGAGCCGTGCAAGGACTACGTGGCCTTCCTCGGCTCGGACTTCGTCGAGCAGGGCAAGCGGGCCGCGCAGGAGATGGCGGAGGCCATGGGCAACAAGGGCAAGGTCGCGATCCTGCTGGGCAGTTCCGGCAACAACGTGACCACCGACCGGACCGAGGGGTTCGTCGACGAGATGGCCAAGATCGCGCCGGACATCGAGATCGCCGCGCAGCAGACCGGTGACTTCGCCCGCGACAAGGGCCAGCAGGTCATGGAGCAGCTCATCCAGGCGCAGCCGGACCTCACCGGCGTCTACGCGGAGAACGACGAGATGGCGCTCGGCGCGCTGGTGGCGCTCAAGAGCGCGGGCAAGACGCCGGGCACCGACGTGCACGTGGTCTCGATCGACGGCACCCGCAACGCCGTGCAGAAGATCGTCGACGGTGAGATGTACGCGGTCGTGGAGTCCAACCCCCGCTTCGGGCCGCTGGCCTTCGAGACGCTGCGGAAGTTCCTCGACGGCGAGCCGGTGTCCCAGAACGTCGTCATCAGCGACAAGCTGTACGGCAAGGACAACGCCGCCGACGAGGTCTCGAACGCGTACTGATGGCACCCGTACTGTCCGCGGCCGCCGTCGGCAAGCGGTTTCCCGGGGTGGTCGCGCTTTCCGAGGTCGACCTCGACCTGGCACCGGGTGAGGTGCACGCGCTGGTCGGCGAGAACGGTGCCGGGAAGTCGACGCTGATCAAGGTGCTGACCGGCGTGCACTCCCCGGACGGCGGCACGCTGACCCACCGGGGCGAGCCGGTCTCGTTCGGCTCGCCCATGGCGGCACAGCAGGCCGGCATCGCGACCGTGTACCAGGAGGTCAACCTGGTGCCGCTGCAGTCGGTGGCGAGCAACCTGTTCCTCGGCCGCGAACCGAGGACGCGGTTCGGGTTCGTCGACTTCCGCGCCATGCGGGACCGGGCACGGGAACTGCTGCACTCCTACGGCGTCGAGGTCGACGTGACCCGTCCATTGAGGACACTCGGCATGGGGGTGCGGCAGATGGTCGCCGTCGCGCGGGCGGCGGCGACCGAAGCCCGCGTCGTGATCCTCGACGAGCCGACGTCCTCGCTGGAACCCCGTGAGGTCGACACGCTGTTCGGGATCGTCGACCGGCTCAGGGCAGCCGGCGTCGCGGTCCTGTACGTGAGCCACCGGCTCGACGAGCTGTACCGGATCTGCGACCGGGTCACCGTTCTGCGCGACGGCCGGGTCGTGCACTCCGGGCCGATGGCCGACCTGCCCAGGCTGCGGCTGGTGGCGCTCATGCTCGGGCGCGACCTGGAGGAGGTCCGGCGTGAGGGCGCGACCAGGTTCGATGGCGAGCACACCGCGGCCGACACCGTGCCCGTGCTCGCCGCGAGCGGGCTGACCAGCAGGCACCGGCTCGACCACGTGGACGTCACGGTCCGGCCCGGCGAGATCGTCGGGCTCGGCGGGCTGCTCGGCGCGGGCCGCAGCGAGACCGCGATGGCGATCGCCGGTGCGCTGCCGCTCGACTCCGGCTCGGTCGTCGTGGCAGGCAAACGTTTGCGGACCGGGTCGGTCGCCGCTGCGATGCGAGCCGGGGTGGTGATGCTGCCGGAGGACCGCAAGGCCGACGGCATCCTGCCGGACCTCTCGGTGCGCGAGAACATCGTGCTGGCCGCGCTCCCCCGCCTGTCCCGCACCGGAGTGGTGTCCCGCAGGCGGCAGGACGCCATCGTCGAGGTGTTCATGAAACGCCTGCGCATCAAGGCGTCGAGTCCGGACCAGCGGGTCGGCGACCTGTCCGGCGGCAACCAGCAGAAGGTGCTGCTCGCGCGGCTGCTGTGCACGCAGCCGAAGGTGCTGCTGCTCGACGAGCCGACCCGCGGCATCGACGTGGGCGCGAAGGCCGAGGTGCAGGGGCTGGTCGACGAGCTGGCCTCGGAAGGGCTCGGCGTCGTGCTGATCTCCTCGGAGTTCGACGAGGTGATCGAGGGTTCCGACTCGATCGTCGTGCTGCGGGAGGGCCGCGTGGTCACCGAACTGCACGGCGCACAGGTCAACGAGTCCGCGCTGCTGTCCGCGCTCGCGGAGGAGCCCGCCGATGACGACTGACCCGCTGGCACCGGCGAGGAAACGCACCGACACCCGGGTCTGGTTGCAGGACAACGGCGTCTACGTCGCGGTCGCCGTGCTCGTCGGCTACAACCTGGCGTTCACCGACAACTTCGCCACGCTGGCGAACCTGAACACGCAGCTCGTGCAGGTCGCGCCCGTGCTGATCGTCGCGCTGGGCATGGCGCTCGTGATCGGCACCGAGGGCGTCGACCTCTCGGTCGGGTCGGTCATGGCGATCGCCGCCGCGGTCCTGCCGCTCTACCTCGGCTACGGGCTGGTGCCCGCGCTCGCGCTGGCCCTGGTGGCGGGGGCGTTGTGCGGCATGGCGAACGGGACGCTGGTCGCGGTCGTCGGCATCCAGCCGATCGTCGCGACGCTCGCCCTGCTGGTCGGCGGGCGCGGGCTCGCGCTGGTGTTCGCCGACGGGCAGCTCAAGGACATCCGCAACCCCGAGGTGCTGGAACTGGGCGCGGGCAAGGCGTTCGGGGTGCCCTACGTCGTGCTGATCGCCGCGCTGCTGGCGGTGCTGGTGTGGCTGCTCGTCCGGTACACCACGTTCGGGCGGCAGCTGGTCGCGATCGGCGGCAACCGGTCGGCGAGCGCGCTGGCCGGGCTGCCGGTGCGCCGGGTGCTGATGCTGACCTACGTCATCTCGGGTGTGCTCGCGGCGGTCGCCGGAGTGCTCGCGACCGCGCGGCTCACCGCGTCCGACCCGTCCGCGATCGGCAACCTGTTCGAGCTGGCCGCGATCACCGCGGTCGTGGTCGGCGGCACGCCACTGTCCGGCGGACGGGTGCGGATCCTCGGCACGGTCGCGGGCGCGGTGCTGATGCAGCTGATCGCCGCGACGCTGATCAAACACGACCTGCCCGACTCGACCGCGCAGATCGTGCAGGCCGCGATCATCGTCGTGGCGGTCTACCTGCAGCGCTCACGAGTGCGGGGAGGCGCGACATGACCAGGACGCGGGAGCCTGCGACGAAGGAGCAGTCCGTCGCCAGCGGCGGGATGACCGGCAAGGAACCCTTCGCCGCGCTGGTGCAGCGCCGCGGCTCGCTCGTGGTGCTGGCGCTGGTGGTGCTGGTCGCGTCGTTCTCGTTCGACTCGTTCGCGACCATCGGCAACGCACGGAACATCGCGATCCAGAGTTCGTTTCTCGCGATCGTCGCACTGGGCATGACGTTCGTCATCATCTCGGGTGGCATCGACCTGTCCGTCGGCTCGGTGTACGCGCTCGGCGGCGTCCTCGCGGCGTACGGCATCCAGTGGGGCAGCCTCGTCGGCCTGCTCCTCCCCCTGGTGGTGTGCGGTGCGATCGGCCTGCTCAACGGCTGGCTCGTCGCGTACGGCAGGCTCGCGCCGTTCATCGTCACGCTGGCCACGCTGCTCGGCGCCCGCGGCCTGCTGCTCCTCATCACCGACGAGGGCTCGCAGACCAGGCTGCTCCCGCGCGAGGACTGGCTGACCAAACTCGGTCAGGGCACGTTCCTCGGCCTCGGCGTCCCCGTGTGGATCACCGTGGCACTGTTCGCGGTCGGCATCCTCGTGTTGCAGCGCACCAGGTTCGGGCACTCGACGTTCGCGATCGGCGGCAGCCGCGAGGCGGCGACGCTGATGGGGCTGCCCGTCGCCCGCAACACCATGCTGCTGTACCTGGGCAGCGGGCTGTGCGCGGGCCTCGCGGGCGCGCTGGCCGCCGCGTACTCCGCGTCCGGCGTCACGATCGTCGGCGAGGGCCTCGAACTCGACGCCATCGCGGCCGTCGTGATCGGCGGGACCCTGCTGACCGGTGGCGCGGGCACGGTCGCGGGCACGCTCGCCGGCGTGCTCCTGTTGCGCGTCATCCAGAACGTCATCAACCAGATCGGCACCCTCTCCTCCCACTACCAGTCGGTGGTGAGCGGCGCGTTCCTCGCCGTTGTCGTCGCCGTGCAGGCATATCTCAGTCGCGCGTCAAGATAAGGAGGTCATCCGTGTCTCGAAGAGCGCTCGCCGTCGTGGCGGCCACCGTCGTCGCGGCGGTACTGGCACCCGCACTGCCCGCGGTCGCGGACCCCGTGTGGGAGCCGGGAACCCCACCACTCACGACCCCGTGGACTCACCTCGTCGGCCCGGACAACGCACTGCCCGAGTATCCCCGGCCCCAGCTGACCCGCCCGGAGTGGAAGAACCTCAACGGTGTCTGGGAGTTCGCGGGCGCCGAGGAAGGCGAGGAACCGCCGATCGGCGAGGAGCTGGACGAACGCATCCTCGTGCCCTACCCGGTGGAGTCGGCGCTGTCGGGCATCCAGCGCACCGAGGAACGCATGTGGTACCGCCGCACGTTCGACGTCCCGTCGAAGTGGCGCGGCGACCGGCTGATCCTGAACTTCGGCGCGGTGGACTACGACACCCGCGTGTGGGTCAACGGCAGGCAGGTGACCACGCACCGCGGCGGCTACGACTCGTTCTCCGTCGACATCACCGCCGCGCTGAAGAAACGGGGTCCGCAGGAGATCGTCGTCGGCGTCGAGGACCTCACCGACCGGACGTGGCAGCCGGTCGGCAAGCAGCGGCAGGTGCCCGACCGCGGCATCTTCTACACCGGCAGCTCGGGCATCTGGCAGACGGTGTGGCTGGAACCCGTGCAGTCACGCCACCTCGACAAGCTCGACATGACACCGAAGCTGGCGGACAGCACGCTGCGGCTGACCGCGCGCTCGACCATCGAGGGCACGGTCGAGGCGGTCGCCTACGACAAGGGCCGCGTCGTCGGCCGGGTTCGCGGGCCGGCCAACCAGGAGCTGACGGTGCCGGTGCCGAAGGCGAAGCTGTGGTCGCCGGACTCGCCGTACCTGTACGACCTGAAGGTGACGCTGTACGACGGCCGCAAGAAGGTCGACGAGGTCGGCTCGTACTTCGGCATGCGGGAGATCGGCACCGCCCCGGGCGCGGACGGCAAGCTGCGCATGACGTTGAACGGCGAGATCCTGTTCCACATGTCCACACTGGACCAGGGTTTCTGGCCGGACGGCATCCACACCGCGCCGACCGACGCGGCACTGAGGTTCGACCTGGAGCAGCACAAGGTGCTCGGGTTCAACACGGTCCGCAAACACATCAAGGTCGAACCCGACCGCTGGTTCTACCACGCCGACAAGCTCGGTCTGCTGGTGTGGCAGGACATGCCGTCGATGAAGACGTCGAACGAGCTGCCGCCACCGGCCGCGCGCACCCAGTTCGAGCGTGAGCTGCACACCATGGTGGAAGAGCACAGGAGCTGGACGTCGCTCGTGGTCTGGGTGCCGTTCAACGAGGGCTGGGGCGAGTGGGACCGGGTCGAGACCGGCCGCATCGCCGACGAGGTGAAGGCGCAGGACCCGAGCAGGCTCGTCAACGCGCACAGCGGCGTGAACTGCTGTGCCTCCAAGGGTGACTCCGGTCGCGGCGACATGATCGACCACCACGCCTACGTCGGCCCGGCGACCCCGTCACCGGACGGGCGGCGGGTGTCGGCCGACGGCGAGCACGGCGGCTTCGGCCTCGAGGTCGAGAACCACATGTGGTTCGGCGAGGGCCACGCGTACGAGATGACGCCCGACTCCGCGACGCTGACCAGGCGGTACGTGGAGAACCAGGAGGACGTGCTGACCTCGGCGCAGCGATGCGGCATCTCCGGTGCGATCTACACGCAGATCACCGACGTGGAGCACGAGGTCAACGGCTTCTTCACCTACGACCGCCAGGTGGAGAAGATGGACTTCGCGCAGGTCAGGGCGATCAACGAGAAGATCATCCGGGAGGCCGACGGGTCGGGTGAGGGCGCGGAGCCGCCACCGCCGGGCACCCCGGGCCCGGACGGGATCGCGTACTACCCGTTCAGCGAGGGCTCCGGCACCACCACCGCCGACGAGGTCGGCGACCACGACGCCACGCTGGTGGGTGACCCGGTGTGGACGGAGGGAAGGAACGGCAACGGCCTGCGGTTCGACGGGAACGCCTACGCCGACACCGGTGCGTCGCTGGTGGACACCGCGATCGCGAACTACTCGGTGGCCGCGTGGGTGCGGCTGGACAGCCTCGGCGGGTTCGCGACCGCGGTCAGCCAGGACGGTGACAGCAACAGCGGTTACTTCCTGCAGTACTCGGGGCAGGACAACCGGTTCGCGTTCAGCTTCGTCGGGGTGCGGGCGCTCGCACCCGCGCCGCCCGACACCGGGCAGTGGTACCACCTGGTCGGCGTGCGGGACGTGACCACGGGTTCGCTGAAGCTGTACGTGGACGGCCGGCTCGCCGGCTCCGCGTCGGCGTGCGTCGGCGCCCCCGCGACCGGCAACACCGTGATCGGGCGGGCGAAGTACGGCGGCGACCAGGTCGACTTCTGGCGTGGCGGCATCGACCAGGTGCACGTCTACGACCGGGCGCTGACCGACACCGAGGTCGCCGACCTGTACTCGTCCGGGAGGTAGCCCCGCTCGTGGCTCGACTCGCGCCGGCCGTGGTCATCCCACGGCCGGCGCGACTGCGTAGATCCGTCCCGGTGACGCGTGACAATCCGGCCACCCACCGTGACCTCGTGCGTTAGCCTGCGAGGCATGGCGAACCCGTTCGACGGCCTGGACCCGGACTCGGTGCTGCGGCAGCTGCAACAGCAGGCAGAGGACCTGGAGACGAAGGCAGCCCAACTCCGCACCGAACTGTCCAACGCCAGCGCGACGGCCACGTCCCCGGACGGCGCCGTGACGGTCACGCTGGCCCCGACGGGCGCACTGCAGAACATCACGTTCGCCGCGCAGGCGGCGAAGGTCACCCCGGACAAGCTGGGCCCTCTGGTGATGAGGACGGTGCAGGCCGCCCAACGCGAGGTCTCGAACCGCGTGACGGCGTCCCTGTCCCAGCAGTTCGGCGACCCCGAGACCATGGACTTCGTCAACCGGTTCATGCCCCAACCGGAAGCCACCCCCACCAGGCGAGAACCGGCACCGGACGAGGACGGGGGCTCGGTTCTCCGCAAACGCAGAGGTGGCGGGCCGCAACAAACCGGCCCCGATGACGGCGGCTCCCTGCTGCGCTGAAAGGACCGGCATGACGAACGACGGCATCAAGGTCGTACCCGAGGAACTGGAGACGTTCGCGGGCGGGATGCACCAGCGCGGCGACGAGGTCACCGAACTCTCGGACACCGTCAAGGGCATCGACCTCGGCGTCACCTCGCTCGGGCTGTTCGCGCAGGCGTTCGCCGAGCAGGCCATCGCCTCGACGACGGAGACCGGCTTGGGCATCCGCCTGCTCGGCCTGCACCTGACCAGCGACGCCACCTACACGAACGACGCCGCGACCACGTACCGCAACAGCGACCAGGCACAGGCAGGCCGGTTCCGGAGCCCTGATGTTCACTGAGATGAACACCAGCGGCGCGGGCCTGGTCGACGCCATCGCGGAGCTGGCTGGCTCGATCGGCGACGAGAACAGCAACGGGCTCGACGGCGTGCTCGGTATCGGCAACGTGCTCATCGAAGGTCTGGGGGTCATCGCCAACCCGCTGGACGCGCTGGCGACTTCGGCGATCTCCTGGATCATCGACCACGTCGCGATCCTTCGCTGGCCGTTGGACATCACCATCGGCGACCCGCGCGTGGTCACGTCGACGGTGACGACGCTCAACGACACGGCACTGGCGCTCGACCGGCTGGCTTCCGAGCAGAACAGCTCGATCGCCAGGGAGGTGCCCACCTACCTCGAG
Source organism: Actinophytocola glycyrrhizae (assembly GCF_042653545.1). NCBI lineage: Bacteria > Bacillati > Actinomycetota > Actinomycetes > Pseudonocardiales > Pseudonocardiaceae > Actinophytocola > Actinophytocola glycyrrhizae. The sequence continues at coordinate 244,928 of NZ_JBHSIS010000022.1, read as the reverse complement.
GGCGACACGCAGTCGTCGATCGCCTTCTCGAACCACATGCGGTTCCGGGCGGCGCAGCTCTCCGGCGCGAGCCTGGCGTGCGCGGGCGCGGCACAGGCCATCGCGATGGGCGGTACCCGCATCGCGGCCGTGCGATCCGCCATCCGCGACCTCATTGCCGAATACGTGTGGAACCTGCTCGAACTCGCCGCCAAACGGTTGCCGATGGGCTTCCTGACCGCGGGTGCCGCGGTGGCCGACTTCTGTGCACGTGCCTTGTCGTGGGCCGCCACACTGATCGACAAGATCGGCGGCATGCTGCGGAAACTGCTCGACGCGCTGGCCGACATCGGCAAGCAGGTCAAGCAGATCGCCGAGATGGTGTCGAAGCTCGTGAGTCCCACCTCGGCGGCGAAGCACTGGAGACCGGGCTTGGGATTGGTACCTCGCACGGCTATGAGCTGGTCCACCGAGGCCGCGAAGGTCGACAGCACGGAGCGGGCGACCGCCGACAAGTCAGCCGCGGGGCAGGAGCGGGTCGGACACATGCATGCCGAGGAAGACGAACGGCAGGAAGACCCACCGCTCGGACCGACCCGCGAGCCCGACTGGTGGACGAGAAAAGGCAACCTGTACTAGGGAGAGTTCGTGTCCGACGCCCCTTCACTTGTCGACCGAGCACACAAGCTGCTCGCCATCAGTGCGCTCGCACCGGCTTTGGTGTTCGGCGTGGTCACCGTCGCGATGGCCGTGGCCGTGCGGGACACCGACAACATGCTGATCGCCGCCGGTGTTGCTGTCGTCTTTGCCGGTATCGGGGCGTGGACCTGGTGGGGTACCAGGAGGAAGCCGGATCAGTGGCAGCAGACGGTACCGCTCAGCGGTGTGTTCGTGGCGTTCCTCTTCGTGATGATGGCCTCGGGGAGCGAGCCCACCGGTTTGCCCGAGACCGCGTACTTCGTCGCGGTCGGTGCGGTCGCGGTCGGGTTGGCTCTGCTCGCCTGGCTGCCCGCGCGACGTGCCGCCCGGCTGGTGCTCGCCGACCTGTCGCCCGAGGTCGTGGACAGCTCGCTGGTGGTGACGTTCACTGCTCGCGGGGAGGACGCCGACACGCTCAGCGTCACGCCGGACTCGCTCGAGGTCGTGGTCAGACCGGCCTCGAAGCGCAAGACCACCAGGCACTCGTTCCCGTTGAGCGAGGTGACCGGCGTCGCCACGCGGACCGAGACCGATGACGGCGAACACCCGGTTCCCGGTGCGGATGGCACGTCGATGCGGGTGTCGCGCGGGGACGTGCTCGTCGTCGATCTCGCCTCGGGGCCGCTCGTGTTCGCCGCGAAGGACGTGCACCGGGCCAGGAGCTTCGTGGAGGCACGGCGCGCCGTTGTCGGCGCGGGATGACAACATCGGGCCATGGCACTCGTAGTCGTGATGGGCGTCAGTGGGTCCGGGAAGACCACTGTGGGGGTTGCGCTCGCGGAGCGGATGGGGGTGCCGTTCGCGGACGCGGATGACTTCCACTCCCCCGGGAACGTGGCCAAGATGCGGTCCGGGGAGCCGTTGACCGACGTCGACCGGCGGCCGTGGCTGCTCACCATCGGTACGTGGCTGGCCGAGCACGACGGCGCGGGCGCGGTCGTCACGTGTTCCGCGCTCAAGCGGGTCTACCGGGACACGCTCCGGGAGGCCGCGCCCACCGTCACCTTCCTGCACCTGCACGGTGACCGGGACATCGTGCGGAAGCGGGTCGGGGCGCGGGAGGGGCACTTCATGCCCGAGTCGCTGGTCGACTCGCAGTACGCGGACCTCGAGCCGCTCGGCCCCGACGAGCGCGGCACGGTGATCGACCTCGCGTTACCGGTCGACGTGATCGTCGACCGGTTCCTGGAGTAGCTTCGGGGCCTGATGAAGACCATGATCGATTTCGAGCTGGCCAGGGTCTACGCGATCCCGATGGTGACGCGGTTCCGCGGCATCGACGTGCGTGAGGGCGTGCTCATCGAAGGGCCTGCCGGGTGGGGCGACTTCTGTGCCTTCCCCGAGTACGACGACCGCGAGGCCGCGTCCTGGCTGACGACCGCCATCGAGGCGTGCACCGTCGGGTGGCCGGACCCGGTGCGCGGGCGGATCCCCGTCAACACCACCGTGCCCGTCGTGTCACCGAGGCGGGCGCACGAGCTGGTCACCGCGTCCGGGTGCCGCACCGCGAAGGTGAAGGTCGCCGACGGGCCCCTCGGCGACGACATCGCACGGCTCGAAGCCGTGCGGGACGCGTTGCCGGACGGGCGGATCCGCGTCGACGCGAACGGTGCCTGGGACGTCGACGCCGCGGTCGCCGCGATTCCGCTGCTGGACCGGGCCGCCGGTGGGCTGGAGTACGTGGAGCAGCCGTGCCGGACCGTCGACGAGCTGGCGCTGGTGCGGCGCAGGGTCGACGTGCGGATCGCCGCCGACGAGTCGATCCGGCGGGCCGAGGACCCGATGAAGGTCGCCGTCGCCGGGGCCGCCGACGTGGCCGTCATCAAGTGCACACCACTGGGCGGGGTGCGGCGGGCGTTGCGGGTCGCCGAGGCGTGCGGGCTGCCGTGCGTGGTGTCGTCGGCACTGGAGACCTCGGTGGGCCTCAGTGCCGGGCTCGCGCTGGCCGGGGCGCTGCCCGAGCTGGACTTCGCGTGCGGGCTCGGCACGTTGTCGCTGCTCGACGGGGACGTGGTCGGACCCGCGCGTGCGTTGACGCCGGTCGACGGGTACCTGCCGGTCGCGCCGGTCACCCCGACACCGGACCCGGCCCTGCTGGACCGCTACGAGCTGCGGGACCCCGCCCGCGTGCGGTGGTGGCGGGACCGGCTCGCGCGCCTGGTGGAACAGGGCCGGGTGCGCTAGACGATTGATTCCGTGAAGATCATGTGAAGCGAGCCCGGCGCACAGCGCCCGGCAGGCCGTCCCGGTGCCGTGAATGGGCCGTTCAGGGCGCCCAGCGCCCTGAACGCGCCTTTCAGGGCATTACCAGCGCCGTCAACGCGCAACACCAACCGGAACCAGGCAACGCACCCGACGCGACCAGCACCACGACGACCGACTCACACCGACTTCACGGAATCATCATCCAGTCCGCGGGTTCAACACCTAGCTGGTGCTGGAGCGGGCCCACAGGTTGATGCCGCTGTCGACCGCGTGCTCGTCGATCTCGGCCAGCTCCGAGTCGGTGAACTCGAGGCCGGACAGCGCGCCGAGGTTGTCGTCGAGCTGCTTGACGCTGGACGCGCCGATGAGCGTCGAGGTCATCCGGGTGTCGCGCAGCGTCCAGGCCAGCGCGAGCTGTGCCAGCGACTGGCCACGTGACCTCGCGATCTCGTCGAGCGCGCGGATGCGGGCCAGGTTCTCCTCCGACAGCATCGACTGCGACAGCGACCCGTCGCGGGCGGCGCGGGAGCCGGCGGGGATCCCGTCCAGGTAGCGGTCGGTCAGCATGCCCTGCGCGAGCGGCGAGAACCCGATGCAGCCCACGCCGAGCTCACCGAGCGCGTCCAGCAGGTCGGGCTCGATCCAGCGGTTGAGCATGGAGTACGACGGCTGGTGGATGAGCAGCCGCACACCCATGCCGGCGAGCAGCGCGTGCGCCTCGCGGGTCTTGGCCGGCGAGTACGAGGAGATGCCGACGTAGAGCGCCTTGCCCTGCTGCACGGCGGAGGCGAGCGCGCCCATGGTCTCCTCGAGCGGCGTGTCCGGGTCGTACCGGTGCGAGTAGAAGATGTCCACGTAGTCGAGGCCCATGCGGGACAGGCTCTGGTCGAGGCTCGCGAGCACGTACTTGCGGGAGCCGCCACCCTGGCCGTACGGGCCGGGCCACATGTCGTAGCCGGCCTTCGTGGAGATGACCAGCTCGTCCCGGTACGGCCGGAAGTCCTGCGCCACGAGCGCACCGAAGTTGGTCTCCGCCGAGCCGTAGGGCGGGCCGTAGTTGTTGGCCAGGTCGAAGTGGGTGACGCCGCGGTCGAACGCGCGGCGCAGGATCGCGCGGCACTGCTCCAGCGGCACCTCGGTGCCGAAGTTCTGCCACAGCCCCAGCGAGATGGCGGGCAGGCGAAGGCCGCTGTCGCCGGTCCTGCGGTAGGACATCGCGTTGTCGTAGCGGTCCTCCGCTGCCTGGTAGGCCGGCGGAATGCTCATGTGGGTCTCCTCGAAGCGCGTCGCGGGTACCGTGATGTTATGTCCGCGCTGGTGGCCAATGCCGGATGGATGGGGTGGAACGCGTTCCTCGCCCTGGTTCCGCTCGTGCTCGCGCACCTCCTGTTCGGACGCCGGCAGCGGCCCCGCTGGTTGCTGATCACCGGTGGTGCCGTGTTCGTGGCGTTCCTGCCCAACGCGCCGTACGTGCTGACCGACGTGCTGCACCTGCCGCGCGACCTGCGCCACGTCGAGAGCTGGGTGGCGGCCGGGCTGCTCACGCAGTACCTGGTGCTGTTCGCGATCGGGTTCGTCGCGTACGTGCTGTCGCTGGTGCGGCTGGAGCGCTGGCTGGCCGAGCGCGGCGTGTCCAGGCGGGCCGTGCTGCTCACGGACCTGTCGCTGCACGCGCTGTGCGCGGTGGGGATCGTCCTCGGCCGGGTGTTCCGCTTCAACTCGTGGGACCTGGTGACCAACCCCGGGGGCCTGCTCGAACTGGTCCGCGTCCCGCAGCCGAGGACCGTGCTGGTGCTGTTCGTCCTGTTCACGGTGCTGGCGGCTGGTGCGACCATCGCCCGCGCCCTGCCCACGATCATGGACCGCGCGGTGCGCATGGGTTAGAGCGTGTCTTGAATCCGCGGAGGCGGGCCTAATTCTCGTCGGGGTGCAGTGCGTCGAGGATCAGGGTGAGGCCGAACTCGAACTCGTCGCCGTAGTCGTAGCCGGGCCGCATGGCGTAGTCGGTCATCAGCTCCGTGAGGTGTGGGTAGGCGCCCTCGGGCATGGTGCGCTGGATGTCGCCCGCGACCTCGTCGAACTCGGTGCGGTTCGCGAACGGCATGCTCTCCTCCTGGAGGACGAACCCGTAGAGGTAGCTGTCGATCACGGAGAAGGCGTGCGCGGCCATCGCGACGGAGAAACCGCCCGCGCGCAGGGTGCCGAGCACGGCGTCGTGGTGTCGCAGGGTCGCCGGGCCCGGCGAGCTGCGGGAGTCCATCAGGCCGACGGCCCAGGAGTGACGGCGGAGCGCCTGGCGTGCCGAGGCGGCGCGGTCGCGCATGGCCGCCTTCCAGTCCGCGGCAGGCGCGGGCAGGTCGATCTCGCCGAACACCGCGTCGACCATGTCGTCGAGCATGTCCTCCCGGCCTGCGACGTGGTTGTAGAGCGACATCGCCTCGACCCCCAGCCTGGCGGCGACCGCCCGCATGGTGACCCCGGCTTCGCCCTTCTCGTCGGCGAGCGCCATCGCCGCGGTGATCACCCGCTCCCTGCTCAGCGGCGCCCGCTTCGACTTCATGAGACTCCTCCTTGACGTACTTACGGCGTAAGTCTAGCGTGACTTACACCGTAAGTTAGGAGCAGGACATGCAGAGGGTCTGCGTCATCGGCGCATCGGGAAAACTGGGGCAGTACATGGTCCGGCACGCACTGGACCTCGGCTACGAGGTCGTCGGCGTGTGCCGCGAACGCAGCGTCGGCAAGCTCGCCGCGCTGGCGGACCGGATCACGATCGTGCCGGGCGCCACGAACGACCGGGAGGTGATCCAGAAGGCGGTCGCCGGCTGCGACGGCGTGCTGACCGTGCTGGTCCCGTGGGGTGTGCGGCAGTACTCGTCGGGCACGGCGCAGGCGGTGCTCGACCACGCCGACCCCGGCGCACGGCTGGTGTTCTCGTGCGGCTGGCACATCACCAGGGACGGCAAGGACACGTACTCGTGGAAGTTCAGGGCGGCCCTCCGGGTCGCCGCCTGGCTGGGCAGGCTGGTGCGCGCCGTCGAGATCGACGACCAGGTGGAGGCCTGCCGGCGGATCTTCGCCAGCGACCGGCGGTGGACCGTGGTCCGCGGCAGCGACCTCGAAGAGGGCGAGAGCCAGGGCCTGCCCGTGTGGAGCCACCACGTCGACGACCCGGTCCTCGCGAGCAACCTGACACGACGCGTGGACTTCGCACTGTTCATGGTGGCGGCACTCACCGACGACACCCTCGTCCACGAGGCACCCGCGATCGTCGGCCGCCTCTCACCCAGCGCACTGGCCCACGCGGGCGACGGTCGGTCCCCCGGCGCGGGGTTGGCCGACGGTCCTGCTAGTCCTCGTACTCGTCGTCCCCGATGACCTGCGGCGCCGTGAGCGCGTCACTGCCGAACATGCCGTCCGGGTCGCCTTCGATGAGCACCTTGCGCTCGTACTCCTGGTCCTCGTCCTTGTTCCGGCCGGCGCCCAAGGGGGCGCCGACCGGGCCGGTCCCGCCGCCACGCCCCGCGGCACCTGCGACACCACGCCGGGCGGCCGCCTCGTCGGCGGCCGACGCGCCCGCACCGGCACCGCTACCGGGTCCCAACACCGGTCCACGGCTCGCGCCTGGCCCGCCGACACTGCCTGACCCGCCCGCACTGCCTTGCCCGCCCGATCCGCCTGACGTGCCCGATCCGCCCAGTCCGCCTGGTCCGCCGCCGAACCCGCCGCCACGGCCGCCCGGTGCGCCAGGGACGCCGGATTCGACGCGTCCGCCTGGCCCGCCAACCCGGATGCCGGGTCTGCCCACCTGGCCGGGGTTCCCGTCCAGATTTCCTCCGGCGACGCCATCCTCGGCAGGAGCGGTCACCACCGGCCCCGGAGCGGGCCGGTGACCACTGGGAGCGGTCCCGTCGACGGACGCCTGGTCGCGGGTGACGTCGTCCGGTCCGGCGTTCCGAGGGGTGTCGTCGACCGCGACGGTGTCGGCGGGAGTCACCGAGATGCCGCCACCGCTGTGGGTGGTGCTGCTGAACTGCCGCGGCAGATGCGTCTCGTTGTGGTTGCTGGCGTTGTCGTACCCCTCGAAGACTCGGATGTTGTGCTGCGCCTTCTGCTGGTACGCCTGCGTCTGCGCGTCGGTGTCGACGTCGAACGGCACCACCTGGTCCAGCAGGTCGGCAGCAGGCTCCGGTGGCATGGGCTCGACGTCGGCGGCCGCCCGGTGGAACGACCCGGCCTGCCGGTCGAGCAGGTCCTGTGCGATGTGGAGGTACTCCGCCCCCTCTGCCGCATGCCTGGCCAACGGCAGCGCGGCACCCTGCGCACCGTCCGCGGCGCTTCCCCGCCAACCGCTCTCGATGGTGGCCAGAAGCCGTCGAATCCGCTCGGCCCGAGCCTGCTCGGCAGCGGACTCGGCGGAGGACACGTGCTGCGCCGCCTGAAGCGTCTCCGAGCCAGGCCCGGTGGTCAGCTCCTCGTAGATCCGCTGAGGCGTCATCCAAAAACTCATTGCGCCGCCTTCATGGTCTCGAGGACCATTTCCGCCACCATGCTCCCCGTCTCACAGGGGTCCTTCTTCCCGACATTGCCCGCGGACTGCTGCAACGCGACCTCGAACGCGATCTCGTCCGACGTGCCGATCACCACTGAGCACGCACCGGCGTCCCGCTCGTCCAGTGCGCCATACGCGACGGCGGGATATCCGCCGATCGGTTCCAGTGGTTCGAAGAATGCCAGCTTCCCATCCTTCTCGGCCTGGTATATCGCACTGACCCCGTAGGGGTTTCTGTCCAGCGATGCGATCTCGACAAGTGCGAGGCGATCCGCTCGCACCCGGAATTCGCAAGCCTTGCCCAAGCTGCTGTCACGCAGCGTTCCCGGATACCGGAGTTCGAGTGTCCCAGCCTGGTCCGAGGCGAGAGCCTGACAGGGGTCTCGCTGGAAGAGCTCGGTATCCAAGGGATCGGCGACAGCAGGGGCACCGGCGTACGGCAACTGGTCGCCCGAGGACGATGGCGCCGAAGCACTGGGCTCGTTCTCAGCGCCCCCAGGCGAAGGCAGGGGACTTCCTTCGGTCGAGCTGACACACCCCGCCGCTACCACGGCGGCGATCAGTGCGGTCATCGACTTCAACGAACGAACGCGCACGACCGGATCCCCTAAATCGGATTGTCCTCTTCCGACCGCCCCGAGCTGTGGAGGGTTGCGACATTCCGTCGTTCAACCTCGAGATAATCGTCCAATGCGTTTTGGCACGACTGTGCCTGATCGACACAGTATTTGCTGTTCTGCCGCAAATAGTTCAGATAGGCGTGGCCGAAGGATTTCGCCGCCACCGCCACTGCCTCACTGGCGAAGTCGAGGCCTGGTCCCCGCACCCCCACGAGCCGCTGGGAATCACGGAACGACCGGTTGTAGTCGTCGGCCAGGTCGAGCCATTCCTTGATCAGGTCGGTCAGCGTGGCCTCGTCGTAGGCGAAGCCGCCAGCGGTGACCATGCCTTCGGTGTTGCCGCCGATGACGCCTCGCATCGTCGAACCGCGGTGTAGTTCACCAGCCATCGGACCCCCGTTCGCTGTCGGACAGTGAACGCCCGTGTGCGGGTCGTAGTAAAGACTACGACAGGGTCGCCAAGTGACAGGACAAATCGCAGCACTTGTACACGAAAGGCGCATGCGCCGGAGAAAGGCCGATGGTCAGTGCGACCTGTGGTCCACCGACAGAGTGGCGCAGTCGCGCGAGAGCAACGGTGCGTACCGCACGCGCCGCCTCGGCTCGGCTCGGCTCGGCTCGGCTCGGCTCGGCTCGGCTCGGCTCGGCACGGCACGGCACGGCACGGCACGGCACGGCCATGAGTGTCATGGCCGTGCCGCGGGTTGGTCAGCCGTCCTGCAGCTCGGCCAGAGCCTGCTTGACCTTGGACAGCTCGGCCTCCAGCTCGGCGAGGCGGGCCTGGTGCTGCTGGCGGGCGACGTCGAGCACGGACTCGATGGCCTTCGAGATGTCCTCGTGCAGTTCGGCGGCCGCGCGGGAGACGGCGGCGGCCGGGATCTGCAGGCCCTGCAGGACGCGGCTGCCCGCGTGCGACAGGTCGGCCTGCCACTCGCCGTCCATGGTGCCGGTGACCGTCAGCGTCAGCTCGACCGTGCGGGTCTTGCGTGCCGTGCTCGCCTTGCGGCCGCGCTTGGCGGGCTGTTCCGGGGCCGCCTTCTCGGGCTCGGGCTGGGACTGAGGCTGGGCCTGCACGGCCTCCGCCTGCTGCTCCTCGGCCGGGGCCTCATTCGCCGGGGCCTCGTTCGCCGGGGCCTCGTTCGCCGGGGCCTCGTTCGCCGGGGCCTCGCTCGTTGGGGACACCATCACGCTCCTTCGTCACGGGACACACCGCGGAGGCATATTAGAACACGCGTTCGTCTCGCGTGCCCGCGGTGGGTTCGGATCCTCGGTGCGCATCATCGCGTCCGCGCGCCGAGGGGAAAGCGCGGGTCAGGCGGCGTGCGTCGGCAGCGGTGCTGGTATTGGCGTGCGCCGCCCCAGGGCGTGTCCCGTGGATCTTGGTCGATGGGATTCGTGATCCATCTGGTCGCTGGCAAGGCGGAGGAAGGCCCTCGTACCGGGTTGTACTCGGGCTTTCCGACAACGCGGCCAGCGGCCAGATGGGCGCGAATACCGCGATCAAGATCCGCGGGACACCCTAGTCCCTGCGGCCGGTGGCCGCGATGCTCGCACCGACGCCGATCATCATCAGCCCGCCCGCGCCGCCGACCAGTTCCAGCCTGCGCGGGGAGCGCGAGAACCACGTCCGCGCGGTCGCGGCGAGCAGGGCCCACACGCTGTCGAGCACGAGCGCGATCACCGGGAACAGCGTGCCGAGCAACAACATCTGCACCGGCACGTGGCCCGCGGCCGGGTTCGTGAACTGCGGCAGCGCCACCACGAAGAACACGATCGACTTCGGGTTGGCCACGCCGACGACGATCCCGTCCCGCAGCGCGCGCCGCGACGGCACGACGGCAGGCATGCCCTCCGCGAGCACCTCGGTGACCTTGCGGCGGTGCCGGATCGCCTGCACGCCCAGGTAGACGAGGTACGCGGCGCCGAGGAGCTTGATCACGGTGAACACGGCGGCCGACCGCTCCACGACCACCCCGACCCCGACCGCGACCGCCACGACCTGCAGGTACACCCCGATCGCATTGCCGACCACGGTCAACAGCGCCTCGCGGCGGCCGACGGTCAGCGCCCGGCCGACGGTGAACAGCACGCTCGGCCCCGGCACGGCGACGACCACCACCGACAGCAGGGCGAAGGCGACTACCTGGCTCAGCGACATCACGCCGCGACACTAGTGTCCCGCGAGGACCACGTCCTGTGGTTTTGCCGCCCTGATCAGGCCGAGCACGAGTGTCAGTATCGCCGCGACCGCGGCCAGTGCCATGGCCCGCTCGACCAGCCCGAGCGGCACGAACCGCCACCACGGTCCGTAGCCCATGCCCATGCGGACCACCCCGACGACGATCAACCCGAACCATCCCAGTGACACGGCGGCAAAGCCGCGCGCGGCCCACCGCCACCCCGGCCGGTCCGGGAACACCCTGTGCGCCACCAGGAGCACGGCCAGCGGCAGCGACACGAACCCGACCACGCTCGCGTACCGGTGGATGGTGCCGCCGATGCTGGGGCCGACCGTCCAGTCGGTCTTCGTGAACACCACGATCACGAGCAGGCTCACCGTCCACAGCGCACCGAGCAGCACGGGCCCGGAGTACGGCCGCACCTGCCGGTGCCGCACCACCGCGTAGAACCCCAGCGCGGAGCCGAAAGCGACCAGCAGCACCGCGAGGTCGAATACCCATTTGCTCGACCCGAGCGCGTACTCGCTGAGCGTCCTGCGCAGCACGTTGATCTCGTTGGTGGGTGGCAGCACGTGCAGCGACAGCATCAGCACGGAGCCGAGCAGGAGCGTGAGAACGCTCGCCAGCGCGCTTCTGGAGGGCATGGATCGAGGCTAACCGCGGAACATGAGAGGAACGTAAGAAGACAAACCGGTCACGCGCGGCGGTTGACGAGCGCCTCGACGCCGTCGAGAACGCGCTCGAGCCCGAAGCGGAAGTCGTAGTCGAGGTCGTTCAACTCCACGTTCTCGTCGTCGAACGTGCCCGCGTCGACCACGGCGTGCAGCGCGGGGAACTCCTCGACCGTGGTCAGCTTCTTGATCAGCTCGCCGTACCTCGACATGACGCGGGCCGTCGTGGGGTCGCCCTTCCCGAGCGCCTCGGACATGTCGCTGTTGAGCATCGCGAAACTGCGGGTGAAGCTCGTGACGAGCAGGATGACCGACAGCTTCTCGCCCTCCTCCAGCCCGGTGCCGCCGAGCGCACGCAGCCCCACCTCCATGAACCGCAACTGGTTGGGCATGATCGGCGCGCCGGTGACCGGGATGCGCAGGACCCACGGGAACTGCCGGTATGCGTCCAGCTCGACCTCGGCCCACCACTTGAGCCCCTCGCGCCAGGTGCCCTCACCCGGCGCCTCGGCGTCGACCCGGCCGAACGCGCCGTCGATCATGAGTGCGAGCAGCTCGTCCTTGGACGCGACATAGCGGTAGAGCGACATGGCCGACGCGCCGAGCTCCTTCGCGACCCGGCCCATGGACACCCCGCCGATGCCCTCGGCGTTCGCGACGTCGATGCCCGCGTCGACGATCCGTTCCAGCGACAGCCCGCGTTTCGGGCCCTTGGTGGGCCGGTCGCGCACGCCCCAGACCATCTCGAAGCTCGCGGGCAGCCCGGTCTCTGTCTCTTCGCCGCTCATCCCACCCTGACCCGACCTCAGGGACATCCCTGATTTACTGTTTACGACCTACGCATTACAGTTTATCTCGTACGCAGTACTTCCGCCGTCCACGAACTCCCAGGGGGAACCATGCCCGGCGAACCAGCGATCGAGGCTACCGGCCTCACGAAGTCCTACGGCTCGGTGCGGGTGCTCACCGGTGTCGACCTGCACGTGCCACGCGGCAGCGTCTTCTCGCTGCTCGGCCCGAACGGCGCGGGCAAGACCACCACCGTGCGCATCCTGAGCACGTTGACCAGCCCCGACTCGGGGTCGGCCCGCGTCGCCGGGAACGACCTGGTGCGTGACCGGGCGAAGGTGCGCCGCAGCATCAGCCTCACCGGCCAGGACACCGCGCTCGACGAGCTGCAGACCGGCGCGGAGAACCTCCGGATGATGGGCAGGCTCAGCCGCCTGTCCCGCCGCGCCGCCGCGGCCCGCGCCGACGAGCTGCTCGAACGGTTCGACCTCGTCGAGGCAGGCAGCCGCCGCGTCGGCACCTACTCCGGTGGCATGCGCAGGCGCCTCGACCTGGCCGCGAGCCTGATCGTGCCGCCCGCGGTGATCTTCCTCGACGAGCCCACCACCGGTCTCGACCCGCGCAGCCGCGCGGGGATGTGGACGGTGATCACCGAGCTGACCCGCTCCGGCGTGACGATCTTCCTCACCACGCAGTACCTGGAGGAGGCCGACCGGCTGGCCGACCGGATCGCGCTGGTCGACGGCGGCCGGATCGTCGCGGAGGGCACCGCGGCGCAGCTCAAGCAGCAGGTGTCCGGCCACCGGCTCGACCTGACGCTCACCGGCCGCCCCGCGTTCGACGCGCTCGTCGCCCAGCTCGGGGACCGGGCGCTGCTGCCCGACGCCGAACGGCTCACCCTGTCGGCCGCGACCGACGGCAGCGCGGGCCACATCCGCGCGCTGCTCGACCAGCTGGACCCGGCCCGCACCGCGGTGGCGAGCTTCGCCGTGCACACCGCGACCCTCGACGACGTGTTCCTGGCGCTGACCGGGCACGCGACCACCACGCACGACAAGGAGCCCGTCGGTGTCTGACACCCTCACCGCCCGCCCGATCTCGCCGCTCGGCGACCTCGGGGTCATGGTCCGCCGCGCGACCACACTGTCCATCCGCAACGGCGACGCGCTGCTGACCTCGCTCGCGCTGCCGATCATGCTGATGCTGCTGTTCGTCTACCTGTTCGGCGGCGCGATCGACACCGGCACCGAGTACGTGACCTACGTGGTGCCGGGCGTGATCATGCTGTGCGCGTCGTTCGGCGCGTCGCTCACCGCGGTGGCGGTCACGAACGACATGACCAACGGGATCATGGACCGCTTCCGGTCGATGGACGTGCGCGGTGCGTCCGTGCTCGGCGGGCACGTCGCCGCGAGCACCGCACGCAACCTGGTGTCGACCGTGCTCGTGCTCGGTGTCGCGTTCCTGATCGGCTTCCGCCCCTCGGCGTCCGTCGTGGACTGGCTGGCGGCCGCGGGCCTGCTCGTGGCCGCGATCGTGGCCCTGTCGTGGGCGTCCGCGGCGGTCGGCCTGCTGGCGAAGACCCCGGAGGCGGCGAGCGGCTTCACGTTCTTCGTGATGTTCCTGCCGTACCCGAGCAGCGCGTTCGTGCCGGTGGAGACCATGCCGACGTGGATTCACGGTTTCGCGGAGAACCAGCCGTTCACGCCGCTGATCGAGTCGCTGCGCGGATTCCTGCTCGGCACCCCGGTCGGCAACAGCCCGTGGGTCGCGCTCGCGTGGTGCGCGGGCATCCTCGCGGTGTCGGTACTGGTGACGGGCAAGCTGTTCAAGCGAAGGACCGCCTGACCTACCGGCGGCCGTTCCGCGGCCGGATGACGCGGTCCCGGCCACCTCGGGCGGGCGCCTGTCCCGAAAGCGCCTTTCGAGACACGGCACCCGCCCCGCGCAGCGGCGCCGGGCGCGCAGCGCCCCTGCGGGGCCGCCCGCAGGACGAGCAAGTGCCGTCAATGGGCCGTTCAGGGCGCCCAGCGCCCTGAACGCGCCTTTCAGGGCACTACCACGCCGTCAACGCGCCTTCACAGCACCAGACCAGGGCGCTCCGCGCCCGACCCCGCGAAGCGGGAACCTGCCTGCGCAACCCCCACCCGCGATAACCGAGTCGGTTGTGGACAACTCCGTTCTACGCGTTGGGGTCGAACGGGATACCGGCTGGCTTGGCCTTCGCGAGGTTGCTCGCGAAGGCGCTGTCCTTGATGGCGAGACTGGCGCTGCCGAAGTCGGCGTTCACGAGGCGGTCGCGGATGCCGGGTGGGTAGTTGTCCCAGCTGACGAGGTCCGGGTACTGCCACGTGCCGTAGTGGTTCTCCGGTTGTTCGGTCTTGCCGGCGATCCGGAAGCAGTGCGTCGAGAGGCCGTCCTTGTGGTAGATGACCTTCGCGTGGGTGCCTTCCCAGCCGACCTGGTCGCGCGGGTAGGTCGAGTAGTTGCCGTGCGCGGACACGGACACGTACTGCGCCTGGTCGTTTCGCACCCACACCACGACGTGCTCGATGTCGTGCCGGTGGCCGCAGCAGTCCCAGCCGGGCACGGCCTGGTCCTTCTCGAAGTACAGGTCGTACAGGTAGGCGCACCAGCCGTTGTTGCACTTGCTGCGGGAGTAGGAGTTCGTGTTGTCCAGATCGGACCGGTCGCGGCAGTTGCCGTTGAGCGCGCCGGAGTTGTTCAGCCCCGGAGCGGGGGTTCCGTCGGGGCCGATGGCCGGGGTCGGGTAGCAACCGTCGCCGTCGTAGTCGAAGGCCGGTTGCCACTTGCCGTCGGCCTCGGCGTGGCTCGCGGGCAGCGCCCTCGGCGGGTCCGCCCAGGCGACGCCGGGGATCAGGATGGTGAGCAGGGTTACGGTCACGGCAACGAAAGCCGTTCTTCTTCCACGCATCGCAGGGCCCTCTCCATTGATCGCGGGGATGTCGCGTTCAACGTAAGCGGGCAGGCTCAGCGCGGGTCAACCGCCAAAAGGCCGGAAGGTGACCATCTGATCACGGTCCGTCGATGGTGAGCAGGGTGGGGTGATCCTCGCCGAGGCTGACGAGCATTCCGCCGGGCACCCAGTCGATGCTGTCGTCGTCCGCGGCACGCAGGCCCGGCTGCTCGTGGAGATCCCTTGGCGCGGCACCTGGTTTGCCAACGACCCGCAGGGTGCCGGGTGCCTCGACGTAGACGATCGCGTGCCCTTCCGGCGCCCATCCGGGGTACATGACCGCACCGTCCGCCACCGGGACCGGGTCACCACCGCGTACCGGAACCACCCGCGCCTTGCCCTCGACGGCGTTCAGCTCCTCGTCGCGTTGGTCTGCGAGCAGGAAGTTCCCGTCCGGGGAGAACGACAGCACGCGGTACTCGCCGTCCAGCACCTTGCGTGGTTGCCCGCCTGTCGTCGCGGCCACCAGGACCTCGTCGTCCCCGCCTTGCGGTGGCCCGGAAAGCCAGGCGACGGTGTCATCCGCCCACGCCACCGTCTGCAGGTCCGCCCAGGAGGTGTCGATCGTGCCGTGGCGTCGCGGCTCCCCGCCTGCCGCGGGCACCGACATCACGGCGACGGCGTTCGCGGACTCCCTGCGCAGGAAGCGGATCCGAGTGCCGTCCCCGGACCAGGACGGAGCCACGTCGACCTTCGCGTCGCGGGGGAGCTCCTGCGAGTTCATGCCGACGCGGTCGACCCCGTCGTCGGTCAGCGTCGTCAGCTCGCCGGAGGCGACGTCCAGCACCCAGAGATCGGGCTCGCTGCCCAGTGCGAGTTCGTCGGTGAACGCGAGTGTGGTGCCGTCAGGCGACCACGAAGCCGCGCTGAGGGCGAAGAGCCGGCCACCACCGTGGAAGCAGTGCTCGGCGGAGCCGCCGACGCCGCGCACGCACGGCCCGGACTCCGAGTGGTAGAGGATCGAGGTCCCGTCCGGGGACAGCCAGGCCGAGTACGCCGAGCCCAGGTCCTGCTGTCCGCTCACCCGCAACGAGGACACGTCCGTCGCCTGGAGCCGCGCAGGCGGTTCGGGTGGCCGCACGGCCTGCTCCTCGGCACACGCCGACATCACGAGAGCAACCGACACCGACAGGACGACACGACGCAACTCCCCCACCTCCGCGAGCAAGATCGTCACGGCGGGCCGCTGCGTTACCGCGGAATGCGACGGAGATGCGCCGGGGGTGCGCCGAGTCGGCGCACCCCCGGGCTGCTGGTCCGGCGGCGCCGCGGCACCACCGGCCTCCTGACTACTTCACTCCTCCGGCGGTAAGACCCGCGATGATGCGCCGCTGGAAGATCAGCACCACGATCACGAGCGGCACCGTCACGATCACACCCGCGGCCATCTTGGTTCCGAAGGGACTGTCGAACCCGGAAATGCCGGTGAACTGGGAGATCGCGACCGTCGCGGTCTTCATCTCCTTCTCGTTCACCATGGTCAGCGCGATGATGAACTCGTTCCACGCCGCGATGAACGTGATGATCGCGGTCGTGAACATGCCCGGCGCGGCCAGCGGCAGGATCACCTTGCGGAACGCCTGCCCACGGGTGAGCCCGTCCACCATGGCCGCCTCCTCCAGCTCCTTCGGCATCTGCCGGAAGAACGTGGCGAGCGTCCACACCGCGAGCGGCAGCGCGAACGAGAGGCTCGGCAGGATCATCGACTGGTAGGTGTTGATCCAGCCGATCTCGGTGAACAGCTTCAGCAGCGGCACGATCAGCGACACGCCGGGGAACATCGACGTCGCGATGATGACCCCGGCGGCGATGTTCTTGAACCGGAAGTCCAGCCGCGCGATGGTGTAGGCCGCGAACGTGCCGACGATCAACGTCGCGATCGTGGTGATGCCCGCGACGCCCAGGCTGTTGCCGAGCGAGCGCCAGAACCCGACGCTCGGGCCGAACACCGCCTCGAAGTTCTCCAGCGACCACGGGCTGGGGAACGGCGAGTTGTCGCCGACGTCGTTGGGCCGCCGGAACGCCGACACGACCATCCAGTAGAACGGCACCAGGCAGTAGACGACGATGACCGCGATGCCGATGTTCAACAGCCAGCGGCGGCCGCCGGGAGCCTTCCCCTGTTCAGTCATGCCGCCACCACCTTGCGCTGCTTGGTCTCCTTGGCCCGGGTGCGTGCCTCACCGATCACGTCCGCGCCGAGCAGTTTGACGAACGCGAAGGCGGTCACCGCCACGTAGACGAACAGCACCACCGCGTACGCCGCGGCAGGCCCGAATCTCAGCTGCTGCGCCTCTTCCTGAGCGAGCATCGACAACGTCTCCACCGACTGTTTTCGTTGGCCGATCATCACGAACGGCAGGTCGAACATGCGCAGCGCGTCGAGGCCGCGGAACAGTACCGCCACCATCAGCGCGGGTTTGACCAGCGGCAGCGTGATCTGCCAGAACTGCTTCCACGCCGACGCGCCGTCCACGCGCGCGGCCTCGTACACGTCGTTCGGGATGATCTGCAGTCCGGCGAGCACGAGCAGGCCGACGAACGGCGCGGTCTTCCACACGTCCGCGATGATCACCGCGATCTTCGCGTGGAAGCCCTCGGTGGTCCACAGGATCTGCGAGTTCAGCACCTCGTTGGCGACGCCGTCCGCGGTGAAGATGAACTGCCACATGATCGCGGACACGGCGGTCGGGATCGCCCACGGCACGAGGATGCTGGCCCGGACCAGTCCCTTCCCGCGCAGTGCGTGGTGCATCACGAGTGCCATCGAGATGCCGATGACGATCTCGAGGATCAGGGTGGTGACGGTGAAGAACGTGGTGTTGAAGAAGGCGTTCCAGAACCGCTCGGCCGACTCGCCCGCGAAGATGGCCGTGTAGTTGTCGATGCCGACGAACCGCTCGTCGTCGATGACGAAGCCGTCCTCGTCCACCCCCTCCACCCTGCGGTACAGGGACTCGCGCAGTGCCGCGATGAGGGGGTAGGCGATCACGATCGCCAGCACGAGGAAGGTGGGGGCGAGCAGCAGGGCCGCGAGCCTGCCGTGCTTCTGCGGGTCGGTCTTCGCGGACGCCGGTTTCTTGGGGTCGCCCGCCGCGGTCGGCGGCGGCGCGGTGGTCGCTGTCACGTCAGAAACTCCCAGGATGTGAAACAGGGAAGCCGGCCGGGCAGGTCCCAAATGAGGCCTGCCCGGCCGGCGTTCTCGGAGCTACTGCGCGGTGAGCGACTCGAGCTTCGTCTGCAGTTCTGCCAGCGCGTCGTCGGTGCTCGTCTCACCGGTCATCGCGCCGTACGCGGCCTCCTGCATGGCCGCCGTGACGTCGCCGTACTTCACGGCCTGCGGCCGCGGCACCGCGTTGAGGATCGACTCCTTCAACGTGGACAGGTACGGGAACTGCTCGAGCAGCTCGGCGTCGTCGTACAGGCTCGTCCTCGTCGGCGCCTGGGAGGTGGCGAGGACGTTGGACTTCTGTGCTTCCTCACTGTTGAAGAACTTGATGAAGTCCAGCGCCGTCGCCTTGTTCTCGGCGAACGCGGAGATCGCGAAGTTGTGTCCGCCCAGAGTGGACACACCAGGGCTGTCCTTGCCGGGCAGCGGGGCGACCTCGAACTTGCCCGCGACCTTGGACGAGCCGTCCGTCGCGTTGGCGAGCGCGTACTGGTAGGGCCACTGGCGGTGGAAGATCAGCTGACCGTCCTGGAACGCGCGCCGGCCCTCCTCCTCCTTGTAGGTGATCGCGGCCTGCGGGATCATCTTGGACTTCATGCCCTCGACCAGGAAGTTCAGGCCGTCCTTGGCCTCCTGGGTGTTGACGGTCGGCTTGCCGGACTCGTCGAGGATGTTGCCACCGGCGGACTGCACGGCCTCGGAGAAGTTCACCGTGAGGCCCTCGTACTTGTCGAACTGCCCCGCGTAGCAACCGATGGCGGCGTTCGTCGCCTGCACCTTGGTGCAGGCCTCCTGCATCTCGTCCCACGTCTTCGGCGGCTCGGCCACGCCCGCGGCGTCGAGGAGGTCCTTGCGGTAGTAGAGCAGGCCGCCGTCGGAGTACACCGGAACCGCGTACATCTTGTCGCGGTACTTGCCGGTGTTCACGGCGGGCTCGAGGAAGTTCTCGAGGTCGAACTCGTCCTGCGGCAGTTCCACGACCCAGCGGTTCGCGGCGAACTCGGCGGTCCACACCACGTCCAGGTTGAGGACGGTGAACTCCTTGGACTCCGCCTGCGCGTTCTGGATCATCTGGTTGCGCTGCTCGTCGGCGGCCTCGGGAAGCTCGACGATCTCGACCTTCTCGTCGGGGTGGTCGGCGTTCCACTCGTCGACCAGCTTCTGCATGTTGCCCGAGGTGTCCTTGCCGGTCGCGAACTTGATCGGACCGCGACCCTCGAGCGCACCGGACGCGGTCCCGCCGCCGCCGCTGTCGTCGGAACCGCTATCGCCACAACCGGCCAGTACGACCGCTGCGACGGCAAGCAAGGCGGCACCGCGCACCCTTGCTTTACCACTCATCTCGTTGTCTCCTGTCAATCAAAAATGAAACCAAACCGCACCTGAACCCTGGGCCATGCGGGAACCGGGCGGAACACGGTATACCGGAAGGTGGTGAGCGGACGCGAAGGAGACCCGAAGAGGACACGGCGGCACGGGGGCGCACAGGCCAAGCCGTCAGTGCGGCTCGTGTCCCGAGTCATCCTCGACTCCTCATTCGCCCGTCCAATTCGGACCGGAACTGACTGTGACCAGCTAGGGCTGGCACACTACTCGCCAACTTGATCGGTTAACGGCGGCCAAGCGTGGACCAGTGCCCGCGCGGGTGTCAACCCCGGAATTGTTATGGAGAGAACGGGAGATCGGACGTCGATGAACCCCCAGTCGAGTGCACGGTTCGAGGAGTTCCCAACACCGGCACAAGGCACCCGGATGCCGGTATCCGGGCCGCCGAATGGCCGCGCCGACCGTCGTGCGATCGCAGTCTTCGCGGCTGTCGCAGGCCTGGTCGTCGGTGCCGCGGTGACGTCGGGAATCTGGTTGCTGTTCGGCAACGAAAGCGGCTCGACATCCCCGGTCTCCGCACCGGAACGGCTCGGCGACCACTACCGGTTCGGCGACGTCCCGCGGCTGTCCTCCGGCGAGAACCAGCGCAAGACGGTCGACCGGCAGAACCGCTACGACGGGGAGAGCTCGGCCCGGTTGTCGGAGTCCAACGACGGCGCCGGCGCGCTCGTCCAGACGTACGCGAACAACGACCTCGACTCGATGTTCGCACTGCAGGTGGTGCGGGCACCGAGCCCGTTCCCGCCGTACGTGTCCTTCAGCGACCCGAAGGACCTGGGCGTCGACAAGCCGCGCGAGGAGGTCCTCCGGTACGGGTCCGTGGCGTGCGCGGTACGCAACGACCCCGGCCAGCCACCGAGGGTGATGGTCTGCCTGCGCACGTCGGACGACCTCACGGTCAGCATCACGAACACCAACGGTGATCTCGGTGAGCAGCCGGAGGAGGTCGCGAAGCTCGTCGACGAGGCGTGGTCGGAGGTGAGCTGACCGCGTGACCGGGCGTGACCAGCCCGTCGCTGCCCGCAGCGCGCAGTCGGCTACGGCAGCGTGAAGTGCGCGATCGCCCGTTCGTTGAGGCTGCCAAGGTAGACCACGCCGTCGGCCTCGCGGACACCGGTCACCATGTGGAAGTCCGGGCGCGTGGCGCGGTAGTCGTGGACGGTCCTGCCGGTGGTGCCGTCGACCGCGCGTACCCACACGACCCGCTTCTCCTTGACCTGCAACGGTTCCGGCAGCGCCCACATCGCCTTGCGGACCGCCGGGTGCAGCCGGTGCGCGAGGTCGAGCGCGGCGATGCGCTGCGATGCCATGGCGATCCACACCAGGCCGTCGGAGCCGGTCGCGATGTTGTCCGGGAACGCGGGCAGGGCGTCGACCAGCGTGGTGCGCCTGCCCGACGGCAGCTCGACGCGGTCGAGCCGGTAGGACCCGCTGCTCGCGACGACCACCCACGACTCGTCGGGCGCGAGCGCCACGCCGTTCGCGAACTGCAGACCGGACAGCAGCACCTCGACCGTCCCGTCCGGGTCGCGGCGCAGGAGCCTGCCGGTGCCGGAGTGCTCCAGCACGTCGGCCTTCCAGTGGTCGAGGTCGAACCGGGACGTCGAGTCGGTGAAGTACACGGTCCCGTCGGCCGCGACCGCCGCGTTGTTGCACACCCGCAGCTGTGGCCCGCGCGGCACCAGCACCTCGATCTCGCCGTCGGTCCTGGACACCAGCAGCAGCCCGCGTTTCGCGTCGCACACCAGCAGGCGCCCGTCCGGGTACAGTTCGATGCCCAGCGGGCGGCCGCCGGTGTCGGCGATCGTGTCGAGTCTGCGGCCGTCCGGGGTGAGCCGCAGGATCCGGCCGTCCTCGACACCGGTGAACACGTGCCCCTTGTCGACGACCACGTCCTCGGCGCCGAACCCGTTGACCTGCAGCACCGTCAGCTCGGGCAGCGGGTCCGGGTGCGGTTTCCGCGCCGTGGGCGGGCGCCACACCTGCGGCGAGATCTTCGGGCGTGCCATGGGTCCTCCTACCGGTAGGTCAGCAGGTCGCGGTGGGGACCGTCGAAGTGGCCGTGCTCGTTGACCGACACCAGGCTGACCCCGGACCGGCCACGGACCAGCTTGGTGATGCTCGCGTTCGCCATCGTGCGGTTGAGTGCCAGGTAACCCGCTGCGGGCGCGGAAAGCAACACCGAGCAGACCGCGCTGATCACGCCTGCCGAGGTGAACACGAGCGCCGAGCCGCCGCGGGGCAGCTCGGCGAACACCTCACCGAGCGCGGCGCGGATACCGTCGGTGAACTGGGTCCACGTGCCGGTCGAGCCCGCCGCGTGCCCGCCGGTGATCCACGCCTCGATGGCCTGGTCGAGCAGGCGCTGGAACTCGCGGGTGGCGTCCTCCAGCTCGGCGACCGGCTGCCCGGACGGCACGAGCCCGAGGTGGTCGTACTCGTTCCACCGCGCGTCCTCGCGGACCGGCAGGTCGACCCCGGCCTCCGCGAGGCACTCCGACGCGGTGTCGACCTGGCGGCGCAGCGTGCCGCTCCACACCGAGTGCACGGTCAGCTCGCGGCGGCGCAGCTCCGCGCCGAGCACCATGGCCTGCTGCTTGCCGGTCGCGGACAGCACGTCGTAGTCGGCGCCGCCGAACGACGCCTGCCCGTGCCGCAGCAGGTAGATCGCGGTCACGTGAGGGCCCTGCGGCAGCGCTCGTCGAGGTAGGCCACGAACCTCGGGAACCCGGCGAACGCCTGGTTGTTCGTCTGTCCACTGTGGAACCGGTAGTAGATCTGCTGCATGATCACCTGCAGCCGGAACCAGCCGAACACCTCGTAGAAGACCCAGTTGTCCGCGGACAGACCCATGCGGTCGCAGTAGTAGGCGACCAGTTCCTTCCGCTTGGGCATGCCCGGCAGGTGCGACGGCTGGCGCCGCGACAGCTGCGCGACCTCGTCGTCGTCGGCCTGGATCCAGTACGCCATGGAGCCCGCGAGGTCCATCAGCGGGTCACCGAGCGTGGCCATCTCCCAGTCGAGGACACCGACGACGGTCAACTCGCCGTCGAGCACCACGTTGTCGAAGCGGAAGTCGTTGTGGATCACGCAGGTGCGCACGTCGTCGGGCTGGTTGGCGGCCAGCCAGTTCATCACGACCTCGCCGTCCGGTGCGTTCGGCGTGCGTGCCCCCCGGTAGCGCTCGGACCAGCCACGCACCTGGCGCGCGACGTACCCGGCGCCCTTGCCGAGGCCGGAAAGGCCCGCCGCGTCCGGGTCCACCTCGTGCAGCTCGATGAGCCGGTCGAACGTGCGGTACGCGAGCGAGGACGCCTCGTGCGGCGACAGCGTCAGCCCGGCAGGCAGGTCGCCGCGCAGGATGATGCCGTCGACGCGGTCCATGACGTAGAAGTCCGACCCGAGCACGTCGTGGTCGGTGCACAGGGCGAGCACGTTCGGGACGTACGGGTAGACCGGCTTGAGCTTGCTCTGCACGGTGTACTCGCGGCGCATGTCGTGCGCGGACGCGGCCTTGTGCCCGGCGGGCGGGCGGCGCAGGATCAGCTCACGGTCCGGATAGGACAGCAGGTAGGTCAGGTTCGAGGCGCCGCCGGGGTACTGCCGCACCTCCGGCGGCCCGTTTAGCCCGTCCACTGTGGACGACAGCCACTCGTGCACGGCCGCCGTGTCGAACGCGTCCTCGTCCCGCAACGCACCGGGTTCGTCCCGCAACCCTGTCACCGGTCACCTTTCTCGACAGCGGCCAGCAGCCGCGCCCGGTACCCGCGCACCTGCCCGTCGCGGCACCCGCCGACCGGCGCTCTGGCAGCGGTGACGGGGTCAGCCATTCTTGTACGCGGCCAGTTCGTGCCGGGCGACCAGTCCCATGTGGACCTCGTCGGGGCCGTCGGCGAGGCGCAGCGACCGCGCGCTCGAGTAGGCGGCGGCGAGCGGGAAGTCCTCGGACAGCCCGGCGGCGCCGTGCAGCTGGATGGCCATGTCGATCACCTCGAGCGCCATGTTCGGCACGGCGACCTTGATCTGCGACACCTCGCTGCGCGCCCCGGCCAGGCCCTCGGTGTCGAGCAGCCACGCGGTGTGCAGCACGAGCAGCCGCGCCTGGTTGATGGCGATCCGCGCCTTGGCGATGCGCTCCCGGTTGCCACCGAGGTTGGCGAGCGGCTTGCCGAACGCCTCCCGCCTGCTTGCCCTGGCACACGCCAGTTCGAGCGACCGCTCGGCGAGCCCGATGAGCCGCATGCAGTGGTGGATGCGCCCGGGCCCGAGCCGCCCCTGCGCGATCTCGAACCCGCGACCCGGCCCGGCGATCACGTTGCCCAGGGGAACCCGGACATCGGTGAAGCTGACCTCGCCGTGCCCGTACGGTTCGTCCCGGTGCCCGAACACCGAGAGCATGCGTTCGACCTTCACCCCTTCGGCGTCGATCGGCACCAGCACCATCGAGTGACGACGGTGACGGTCAGCATCCGGGTCGGTGAGCCCCATGAAGATCACGAACTTGCAGTTCGGATGGCCGACGCCCGTGCTCCACCACTTCCGCCCGTTGATCACGACCTCGTCGCCCTCGACGACGGCGGTGGCCGCCATGTTGGTGGCGTCGGAGGAGGCGACCGCGGGCTCGGTCATGCAGAAGGCGGAGCGGATCTCGCCACGCAGGAGCGGTTCGAGCCACTGTTCCTGCTGCTCGGGGCTGCCGTACTGGAGGAGGACCTCGGAGTTCCCGGTGTCGGGCGCGTTGCAGTTGAACACCTCGGGCGCCAGGAACGAGCGGCCCATCTGCTCGGCGAGCGGCGCGTACTCGACGTTGGACAGGCCAGCGCCGCGTTCGGTGTCGGGGAGGAAGAGGTTCCAGAGCCCCTCGTCGCGGGCCTTGGCCTTGAGGTCGTCGACGACGGGCAGGACCGTCCAGGGGTCCGCGCTGGCGTGCAGGGCCCGGTGGTACTCGGGCTCGACCGGCTCGATCTCGGTCCGCACGAAGTCGGACACCCGGCGCAGGTAGTCGGCCGCCGTGGCCGAGTGCGAGAAATCCACAAAAGGCACCCTAGCCGCGAAAAACCCGGTTCATCGATGCAGAGCCTTCCCCATTTGGTTGAGACCTGCATCACTGCACAAGAACAGGTGGTCGACGCGCACAACGCGGATTACCGTGGCCGGGTGACAATCGATCCGGTGGCCGTGGCCACCCGGTTCAACGACTGCGTCAACCGCCGCGACCTCGACGGCCTCGCGCGGCTGATGTCCGACGACCACCGGTTCGTCGACGCGGAGTCGAACACGGTGTCGGGCAGGCAGGCCTGCGTGGCGGCGTGGCGCGGCTTCTTCGCGGCGTTCCCCGACTACCGCAACGTCTTCCGGTCACTCATGGCGACGGGGAACGTGGTCCGCATCGCGGGGCACTCGGAGTGCGCGGAGCCCGCCCTGGCAGGCCCGGCGCTGTGGACGGCCACGATCGTCGACGACACGGTCGCCGAGTGGCGAGTGCACGAGGACACCCCGGAAAACCGGGCACACCTGGGCTTCCCCGAGCCGCCCTAGTCCGGTGTGGACCAGACGGCAACCACGGCCACGGCAGCTGCCCCTGCGGGCGCGGCGCCCGCTGCACCAGCCCCGGGCGCGTAGCGCCCGGGGCTGGTGCTGCGAAAGGCGCGTTGACGGCGTTGGCAATGCCCTGAAAGGCGCGTTCAGGGCATTGGGCGCCCTGAACGGCCCATTGACGGCACTCGTTGTGCCGCAGACGCCGCGCGGGCGCCGGTGTCGTGTCCCGAAGGCGCTTTCGGGCATCGGGCGGCGTCGCACGTTCACCGACTTTGCCGGGCCCCCGGGCGAACAAAAAGCGGAGCGCCCGGCCGGAATCCGACCGAGCGCTCCGCCAAACCCCGAGGCCCGCGCACCACCGATCCAGACGACGCACCATCGCCTCGCGCGCGCGAACCCCAACCCCCACCCGATCCCGGGGGCGTCCCGCCTTGCCAGCTTACCGGGGTATGCCGGCTGGCGGGAGGTCGCCTGGCATGGTTGTGGACAACTCAGTGGGTTGTGGACAACTGCTTCACTCGCCCGTATACAGGAGCAGGTTCGGCGTGCCAGGGCTGGCGTTGGTGATCTTGTCCGGGGACGCGGCGCCGGTCAGGCCCGCGGCCACGTCGTCCGGGGTGGCGTCCGGGTTCGCGGACAGGAACAGCGCGGCGGCGCCCGCGACGTGCGGGGTGGCCATCGAGGTGCCGCTGATCGTGTTCTCGGCGCCGTCGTTCCAGGACGAGGTGATGTCCACGCCCGGCGCGTACAGGTCGACGACCTCACCGTAGTTGGAGAAGGACGCCTGGCCGTCCGCGTCGTCCGACGCGGCGACGGTGATCGCCTCGGTCACGCGGGCGGGCGAGAAGCCGGTCGCGTCGGCCGACGAGTTGCCGGCCGCGATCGCGAAGGTCACGCCAGAGGCGACGGCACCGCGCACGGCCTCGTCCAGTGCCTCGTCGACGCCGCCGCCGAGGCTCATGTTGGCCACCGACGGGCCGCTGGCGTTCTGGGCGACCCAGTCGATGCCCGCGACGACCTGCTCGGTCGTGCCGGAGCCGCT
Organism: Actinophytocola glycyrrhizae; assembly: GCF_042653545.1. NCBI lineage: Bacteria > Bacillati > Actinomycetota > Actinomycetes > Pseudonocardiales > Pseudonocardiaceae > Actinophytocola > Actinophytocola glycyrrhizae. The sequence continues at coordinate 219,121 of NZ_JBHSIS010000022.1, read as the reverse complement.
GTCGTCCAGCACCCGCACGCCGACGATGCCGACGCCCTTGGCCACGCCGTACTCGGCGCCACCGATCGTGCCCGCCACGTGCGTGCCGTGCCCGTGCCCGTCGGCCGGGTCGTCGTCGCCGTCGATCGCGTCGAAGCCGCCGGTCGCCCGGCCCTCGAACGTCGGGTGGTCGACCATGACCCCGGTGTCGATCACGTACGCGGTGACGCCGTCACCCTTGCCCGTGTACGTGTACGAACTGTCCAGCGGCAGGTCCCGCTGGTCGAGGCGGTCGAGCCCCCACGACGGCGGGTTCTCCTGCGTGTCGTTGATCGTGAACGTCTGGTTCTGCTGCACGAACTCGACCGCGCCGTCCGCGGCGAGCCGTCCGGCCTCCGCCTCGGTCGCGTGCACGGAGAACCCGTTCAGCGCGCTCGAGTAGGTACGGCTGACCTGCGCGCCGTGCCTGGCGGACAGGCTCGACGCCGCCGTGGCGACGGACGCGCTCCGCGCCCCGTCGACGGCACTGTCCTTCAGCACGACGATGTAGCTGCCCGCGACCGCGTTCTCGCCACCGGCCAGCAGGATCTGCCCCTCTGCCGCCTGTGCGGGCAGTGCCGCGAACGCGGTGGCGACCGCCACCGCACCCGCGACACCCGCACCCGCGATGAGCCTGCCCCGACTCGTGAGTTTCATTGCGTACCCTTCCAGTCCCCGACTGATAAAGGACAATCCGCGCCCTGCGCAATTGGTGCCCCTAAAACGTTCGGCACGGATTGCCTAATGGCCATTAGGCCCGCGCGTCACGACTCAAGGCAATGACTGACCGTTGCCAGTTCTAGCCCGAATGGCCCAGCAACAAGGCGCTGACCTGCATGAAAGGATCGACCCGACGATCGTCTGGAAATCTGCGTCGGCTATTTGCTCGAATTATGAGACCATATTCCCGACCATCTACGGTTGCGCTCGAAATCTTGATGTGATAATTCAGGCGAGTTTGTCGCGCAGCAGTTTGCCGGTCGCGTTGCGCGGCAGCTCGTCGACGAACACGACCTCGCGCGGCACCTTGAACCTGGCCAGGTTGGCCTTCACGTACGCCTTCAGCTCCTCGCCGTCGACGCCGGCGCCCGGCCTGCGCACCACGTACGCGGCGAGCCGCTGCCCGTACTCGTCGTCGGCGACCCCCGCCACCGCGGCCTCGGCGACGGCGTCGTGCTCGAGCAGCAGGTTCTCGATCTCGCCGGGGAACACGTTCTCGCCGCCGGACACGATCATGTCGTCGTCACGGCCGTCGATGAACAGCAGGCCGTCGTCGTCGTAGTGGCCGACGTCCCCGCTGGACAGCAGCCCGTCGATGATCTCCTTGTGCCTGCCGTCGGTGTAGCCCTCGAACGACAGCATGCTGCCGACGAACACGCGACCGACGACGTGCGGCGCGGTGATCTTCGCGCCGTTCTCGTCGTAGAGCGCGACCCGGCAGCCGACCGGCGCGCGGCCCACGGTGCCCGGCGCCTTCCGCCAGTCCTCCGGCGTGGCGACGGTGGCGACCGCGACCTCGGTCGACCCGTACAGGTTGTGCACGACGTCGCCGAACGCCTCGGTCGCGCGGTTGCCCAGCTCGGGCGGCAGGGCGGACCCGGCGCAGAAGACGATCCGCAGCGACGAGGTGTCGTAGCGCTTCAGCACGTCGTCGCCGAGGTCGAGGATGCGCCGCAGCATGGTCGGCACCAGCACCAGCGCGGTGGCCTTGTTGTCCTGGATGGCGCGGACCGTCACCTCGGGGTCGAACTTCCGGCGCAGCACCACGGTCGAGCCGAGCGAGAGCGACAGCAAGAACTGCGACAGGCCCGTCCCATGGAACAGCGGCGCGGCCATGACCGTGCACTCGCCGGTGCGCAGCGGGATGCGGTCGAGGAACTGGGCCGCGGCCAGCGGGGACCGGACGGTGCGGGGCGCGCCCTTGGGCGTGCCGGTGGTTCCGCTCGTCAGGAGCACGAGGCCGCCGGGGTGCGGCGGGTTGGGCAGGGGCCGGTCGTCGGTCTCGGCGACCAGCTCGTCGACGGTCGGCACGTCGTGCTCGCCGTCGACCCACGCGATGACGCGCTGGACGGCGTTGTCAAGAGCGTCCACCAATGAGGTGAACTCCTGGTCGTAGACGACGGCCTCGACCTTCTCCCTGCGGGCGACGTCCACGAGCTGCGGCTTCGCGAACCCGGTGTTCATGAGCAGGATGCGGGCGCCGAGCTTTCCGGCCGCGACCATGGTCGTGACCGCGTCGCGGTGGTCCCTGGCCAGCAGCGCGATGACCGAGCCGGCCCCGAGTCCTCGGTCCGCGAACGCCCTGGCCAGCGCGTTGGCCCGCAGGCCGAGCTGGTGGTAGGTGAGCGGGCCCAGCTCGTCGACGATCGCGACCGCCGTCTCGTCGCGGTCGGCGGCGACCTGCGCGGCGCCCGCGATCGGGCCGAACCTGCGCAGCGTGAGCAGCGAGCGAAGCGCCTGGTCAGGGCGGAGAACCGGGGCAAGCCCCGCTCGCCTGAGCACGTCGAACCCACGGATCGCGGCCGGTACCTGGGAGAGCGCCCTGAACACTCGCTGACCTCCTCGTCACGTCCCTCCCCCGAACCTACTGGCTAGTTAACTAACGGTCCACTCTCTGTTCGATGGGGTCGCTTCGGCTCGGCTCCGGAAATTGTCGGTGGTCACGCGCACAATGCGTGGCATGAGGGTGGTGGTCGTGCCGGAAGCGGACGGCGCCGGGCAGGTGCTCGGCCCTTCCGGCGTGCCGGAACGCGTCCCCGACCTGGCCGGGTGGATGGCCGGGCGGGACGCGCGCTGGGTGCTGCCCTCGGTTCCGGCCATCTACCCCGACCTGCTGCGCGCCGGTGTGCGCCTCGACCGCTGCCACGACCTCGCGCTCACCGAGGGCATCCTGCTGGCGTTCGAGGAACGCCCCGGCCGCCCGCGCAACCTGGCCGCCACGTGGGCCCGCATGCGCGACCTGCCGGAACCGGACGATCCCCGCCCCGCCGCACGCACCGAGCAGCCGGCGTTGTTCGAGGCGGAGCGGGAACCGGCACCGGCGGGCACCGACCCGCTCACGGCAGCGGCCGCCGTGTACGACGACCAGCTGCGGCGCATCGCCGCGACCGCCCAGCCCGACCGATTACACCTGCTGGTCGCGGCGGAGTCCGCGGGCGCGCTGGCGGCCGAGGAGATGACGCACCACGGGCTCCCGTGGCGTGCGGACGTGCACACGGCTCTGCTCACGGAGCTGCTGGGCCCCAAACCGTCGACGGGCGCGCGGCCGAAGGTCCTCGCGGAGCTGGCCGAGGAGATCACCGAGGCGTTCGGGCTGGCGGGCGCGCCCGAGTCGCGGCAGGTGAATCCGGACAACCCGGCGAGCGTGGTCCGGGCGTTCTCGCGCGCGGGCATCGACGTGCCGTCGAGCAGGGCGCACGTGCTCAAGGAGGTGGAGCACCCGGCCGTCGCCCCGTTGCTGCGCTACAAGGAACTGGCGCGACTGTGGGTGGCGCACGGCTGGTCGTGGCTGGACGCGTGGGTGTCCGGCGGCCGGTTCCGCCCGGAGTACGTGGTGGGCGGCGTGGTGTCGGGCCGCTGGGCGACGCGTGGCGGCGCGGCGCTGCAGCTGCCGAAACAGCTGCGCACCGCGGTCCGCGCGGACGACGGCTGGGCGCTGGTGGTGGCGGACGCGGCACAGCTGGAGCCAAGGGTCCTCGCCGCGCTGGCCGGCGACCGCAAGCTGGCGGAGGTCTCACGCGGCGTCGACCTGTACGCGGGCCTCGCCGAGGAGGTGTTCGACGGTGACCGGGGCCACGCCAAGATCGCGATGCTGTCGGCGATGTACGGCGGCACGAGCGGTGGCGCGGGTCCGCTGCTGGCCAAGCTGCGCAAGCGGTTCCCGCAGGCGGTGGAGTACGTGGAGGCGGCGGCCCGCGCCGGCGAGGAGGGCCAGGTGGTGCGGTCCCGCCTCGGCAGGACCTCGCCGCCACCGAGCGAGAAGTGGCGCGCGCTGATGGGGTCACCGGACACCGACGAGCGCCGGTCCCGTCAGGCGGCCCGCGACTGGGGCCGGTTCACCCGCAACTTCGTGGTGCAGGCCAGCGCCGCGGACTGGGCGCTGACGCTGCTCGCCACGCTGCGCAGACGCATCGCGGGCACGGAAGCCCAGCTGGTCTTCTTCGTGCACGACGAGGTGATGGTCCACTGCCCGGCGGAGATCGCGGACACGGTGGCGGACGCGGTGACGTCGGCCGCGCTGACCGCGTCCCACCTGGTCTTCGGCGACACCCCGGTCCACTTCCCACTGGAGGCGGCGGTGGTCGACTGCTACGCCGACGCGAAGTGACGAGCGTCAGGAGGCCGGACTTGCAGGGCGGCCGGGTGGGGGTGCCTGGTGGCAATGCCCTGAAAGGCGCGTTCAGGGCGCTGGGCGCCCTGAAAGGCCCATTGAGGGCACCCGCCATGCCGTGACCGCGCCTTCAACGGCGCTGGCCTGCCCTGCGGGCTCGGGTGTGATGGCCTGAACGACGTGTCCGCACGCCAGTACCACTTCACGTGGTCTTCGCGGAATCGGTCGTCTAGGTGCGGCGCAACGTGTCCGGGGTCAGCTCGGCGAGCGTGCGGTGGCCGGACAACCCGAGTGTCAGGTCGAGGTCGGCGAGCACGCTGCGCACCGCGTGACGGACACCGTCCTCGCCGCCGAGCGCGAGCCCGTACACGTAGGGCCGCCCCAGCAGCACCGCCTTGGCGCCAAGGGCGAGGGCCTTCAGCACGTCGGCACCGGTCCGCACACCGGAGTCGAACAACACGTCCATCCGGTGACCGATCGCCGCGACGATCTCCGGCAGCATGTCCAGCGCGCCGACGGCACCGTCGACCTGCCGACCACCGTGGTTGGACACCACGATGCCGTCGATCCCTGCCTGCGCGGCGCGCGAGGCGTCCTCGACGTGCTGGATGCCCTTCAGCACGATCGGGCCGTCCCAGTGCTCACGCAGGAACGGCAGCTGGTCCCAGTGGTGGTCGGTGCCGGTGAACATGGGGATCCACTGCAGGATCGCGGCGGTCGGGTCCTCCTCGGGCGTCTTCGCGAGCTTCGCGCGAAACGCCGGGTCGGAGAACGGGATCGCCGTGCCGATGCCGCGGATGAACGGCAGGTACGCCTGGTCGAGGTCGTTGGGCCGCCACGCCAGCGTCCACGTGTCGAGCGTGAGCACCAGCGTCGTGAACCCGGCGGCCTTGGCCCGCCGCAGGATGCTGATCGTCACCTCGTTGTCGTTCGGCCAGTACAGCTGGAACCAGCGTGTCCCGTCACCATTGGCGGCGGCGACGTCCTCGATCGTGTTCGACGACGCCGTCGACAGCACCATCGGCACCCCGAGCGCGGCCGCGGCCCTGGCGGTCGCGAGCTCACCGTCCGGGTGCACGATCGACTGCACCCCGATCGGCGCCAGCAACACCGGCGAGGGCAACTCGGTCCCGACCACGGTGGTCGCGAGGTCCCGCGACGTGGCGTCGGTGAGCATGCGCGGCACGATCCGCCACCGGTCGAACGCCGCACGGTTGGCACGCATCGTCGCCCCGGCCCCGGCACCACCGGCCACGTACCCGTACGGACCGTCGTCGAGCTTCTCCCGCGCGACGGCTTCCAGTCGCGTCGGATCGGTGGTGAACGGCGGCACCTGGTCGCCGAGGCCCTGCAGGTAGATCTCGTTCTGGTACCCGCCGTACTGGCCAGCCACGCTGCTGCTCCTAGGAAATCGTGATCCCGCTGATCGGGGTGCCGGGTGGGAGGTCGCGGACCTGTTCGTGGATCTGCCCGGCGATGTGCAGTGACACCACGAAGTCGATCACCTCGACGTTGTCCACGTCCAGTGCGCCGCCGAGTACGGGTGGTGCCGTGAAGCCGTAGACCTGGGTGTCGGTGGGCACGAGGCCGCGGTGTTCGGCTGCCTGTGCGAGTCCGGCCAGCAGGTACCGGTCCTGGCCGTCGTCGGTGCGCAGGTCGGTCTCCAGTGCCGCCGGGTCCGGCCACGGGCAGGTCAGTGCCCCGTCGAGGGTGTCGAGCCACCAGATGCCCTCGCCCGACTCGAGGAACACGTCGCCGAACGGGGAGGCGAACACGGGCTTCTTGCCGTCGAGCCCGAGCCATGCCCACGACCCGAGCCCGCTTTCGAACTGCTCTGCGGTGAACCTGCGTGTCAGTTCCACCGCGCCATTCAACAGCTACCGGCCCTGCGGACCGAACGGCGGTCCACCCTGCGGACCGTGGTCCAGCATCGGTCCACGCGGTGGCGGCGGGCCCTGCGGTGGCCGCTGCCCGTACTGCGGGCCCTGCCGCGGAACCAGCGGCTGGCCAGAGCCGGGCGGTGGATAGGCCACCGGGTGGCCTGGGCCGTAACCGGGCTGCGGACCGCCAGGCGGTGGGTAGCCGGGCTGCCCGTAGGTGCCCTGCGGCGGCCCGAACCCACCCTGCGGGGTGGCGGGCGCGCCCTGCGGCGGGCCGTAGGCACCCTGCGGTGCGGCGGGCTCGTCCTTGGCGCGCAGCGTCGCGATCAGCAGGAACACCGCGCCGACGCCGCCGAGGATCAGGCCGAGCGCGGGCTGCCATTCCTCGGCCCACATGAGCAGCCGGAACTGGATTTCGGTGAAATGCAGCAACGCCGAACCGAACCCGAACAGGGCCAGGACGGCACCGAGCCGAATCATGGGCTCGTCCCCTCGTTGAGAAAAGAAGTCTTACCAGCACCGACGCGCCCAGGAGCCGCGTGGTTCCGGCGAACACTAACGAGCCCGCGACCACATGCGCCACAACCCGAACGAACTGTTCACGACCGCGACCACAGCGAGACAGAACGCCACTACCAGCAAGGACACGAACACCCCGCCGAATGCCATCACGACCGTCCACACCAGCAATGCCACGTACGACACCGCGAGCGCCGCGCAGGCGACCACCACCAGCGGCGCCCGCGCCCACAGCGCGGGCAACGGCACGCGGGAGCCTGGCGGCAGCCCCGCGAACCCCCGCCACGCCAGCACCCCCACGAACAGCAGCGCCCCCAGCCCCACCCACGCCAGCGACGCGAACACCAGCACGACCGCCAGCACCGCCTGCCACGCCGCGGCCCGCCGCACCGCCAGGTACCACGCCACCCGCGCCACCCGGTCGAAGCCCGGCTCACCCCTGGTGCGGACCGGTTTCCTTCGCCTGCGCGCGTTGTCAGCCGGGCGGGACGCGAGGCGGGCCACCTTGGCGATCACGTCGTCGTTCGCCGGGTCGCGAACCAGCGCGTCGCGGTAGGACCGTTCGGCGAGCATCCAGTCGTGGGCCAGCATCGCGGCGTCGCCGAGCACCTCGTGGGCGCGGGCCTCCTCCGGCGCCAGCGCCACCGCCGCCCGCGCGGCACGCACGGCCTGCTCCGGTTCGCTGCGCGCCAGCGCCTCGGCCAGCGTCACCAGCCCGCGCCAGTCGTCCGGGTCGCGGCGCACGGCCTCGCCCGCCGACACCACGGCCTCCTCGTAGCGTTCCAGCTCGACGAGCGCGAGGCTCGCGAGCCGGTGCGCCCACGCGGGCTGCCCGAGCGGCATCGCGCGCTTGGCCGCGGTCAGCGCCTCCTGCGGTTCACCCACCTCCAGGTAGACGGCGGAGAGCCGACACCAGGCCGCGGCGTTGCCGGGGTAGGTCGCCAGCGCGGACTCCAGCACGACTATCGCCGCCCTCGGCCGTCCCTCGTCGGCCAGCCGCGCCGCCTGCACGAACGCCGCGTCGATCGAACCCTCCGCCATGCGACCTCCCCCGGCGGCTACCCCACCAGCCCCGCCAGATCGGCGTCGGCCAGCTTCGCGGGCTCCACTCTGGCCTGCGTGTCCACGAGCGCGGCCAGCGCGTCGCCGTCGTCCCACATGTTGACGTTCATCGCCGCCCGCACCGCGCCGTCCCGCAGCCAGAACGCGATGAACTCGCGCCCCTCCAGGTCGCCGCGCACCACCAGCTCGTCGGCGAACGGGTCGGCGAGCCCGCGGAACTCCATGCCGAGGTCGTACTGGTCGGAGAAGAAGTACGGGCTCGCCGTGTACGGCTCCGCCGCGCCGAGCAGGTTCTTCGCGACGTGCGCGCCCTGGTCCTTCGCGTTGGCCCAGTGCTCGACCCGCACCCGCTGCCCGTAACGCGGGTGGAAGTGCGCGGCGATGTCGCCGACCGCGTACACGTCCGGCGCCGAGGTCCGCAGCGTGGTGTCCACGTCGACGCCCGCGCCCTCGGACATCTCCAGCCCGGCCTCGTGTGCGAGCTCGGTCCTCGGCCGCGCGCCGACCGCCAGCAGCAGCACGTCACCGGCCACCTCGCTGCCGTCGTCGAGCCGGACGGCGGTGGCGTGCCCGTTCTCGCCGACGTACTCGGCGACCCCGACCCCGAGGCGGAACGTGACGCCCTCGGCCTCGTGCATCCTGCGGAACACCCCGCCGACCGTGTCACCGAGAACGCGGTGCAGCGGCTGCGGCAACGGGTCGACGACCGTCACGTCCGCGCCGTGCTTGCGGGCCGCCGCCGCGGCCTCGCACCCGATCCAGCCCGCGCCGACGATCACCACACGCCTGCCCTCGGTGAACTCCTTGCGCAGGTCACGGGCGTCGTCGAGGCGGCGGAGCCGACGGATGTCGTCGAAGTCGGCACCCGGGACCCGCAGGCGGCGCGGCGTCGAGCCGGTGGCCAGTACCAGCCGGTCCCACGACTCCGTCGCACCGCCGACGTCGACGGTCCGGTCGCCGAGGTGGATCGCGGTCGCCTTCGTGCGCAACCGCAGCTCGATGTTCTTCTCGGCGTAGAACGACTCGTCGTGCACCCAGTCCGGTTCCTCGGTGTCGCCGAGCAGGATGCCCTTGGACAGCGCGGGCAGCTCGTAGGGCCGGTACCGCTGCTCACCGACGAGCAGCACGTCCCCTGCGAAGCCCTGCTCGCGCAACGCACCTGCCGCCGAGGCGCCGGCGAGCCCGGTGCCCACGATCACGATGCGGCGCGGTTCAGCCATGTTCGGTCAAGCCTTTCGTCGAGGATGGTGAAACACGCGTCACGACCCGGTCGTCGCGACGTCTCTGTGTCAAACGAATAATGCGGGGGGACGTACGGAATGGCCGGAGGATGGGAATGTGACCAACCATAAGGAATGGTCGATCACGTGTCGTGACCTCGCCGGCAGGCGACGTGACCTGACGGTGTTCGTCCGGCAGGGCCGGGTCGTGGTCGTCGCGCCGCCCGGTGAGACCGCCGTGCTCAACCCGCTCGACGTCGGGCGGCTGCGGGCCGTGCTCCGCGACGCCGTGGTCGACGCGTCCAAGACGCAGGATGAGAGCTGACAAGGTCCGCTACACCCCTGGCCAGGTGTGCACGGGCTCGTTGGTGTGCATGTGGCTGGCGTAACGGCGGGTCATCTCGCGCAGCGCCTGCTCACGGGTGACCGAGCGGGTCTCCTCCAGCCCGCGCACGGTGTCGACCTGCCAGGTCGCGCCGTTGCGGCCGGAGATGCAGCGCCGCTCGATCACGCCGAGCAGCCGGTCCCGCTGCTCGGGCGCGACGCCCCACAGGTCCAGACCGGTGTGCGCGAGCGGCAGCAACCTGCGCAGCACCAGCTCGGTGACCGGCACGTCGCCGATCCCCGGCCAGTACACCCGCGCCCCGATCCCGCCCTTCGCCGCGGCGTGGAAGTTCTCCTCCGCCGCGGAGAAGCTCATCTGCGTCCACAGCGGACGTTCCTGTTCCGCGAGCGCGCGGACCAGGCCGAAGTAGAGCGCCGCGTTGGCCATCACGTCCACCACCGTCGGGCCGGCGGGCAGCACCCGGTTCTCGACCCGCAGGTGCGGACGACCGTCGACCACGTCGTAGATCGGCCGGTTCCAGCGGTAGATCGTGCCGTTGTGCAGCCGCAGCTCACTCAGCTGCGGCGCGCCGCCCTCGGCGAGCACCTGCGCGGGATCCTCGTCGTCGCACAGCGGCAGCAGCGCCGAGTAGTACCGGACGTTCTCCTCGAACAGGTCGAAGATCGACGTGATCCACCGGTCGCCGAACCACACTCTCGGCCGCACACCCTGCGCCTTCAGCTCGTCCGGCCGGGTGTCGGTGGACTGCTCGAACAACGCGATGCGGCTCTCCGCCCACAGCTGCTTGCCGAACAGGTACGGCGAGTTGGCGGCCAGCGCGACCTGGATGCCCGCGATGACCTGGCTCGCGTTCCAGTAGTCGGCGAACTGCTCCGGCGCCACCTGCAGGTGGTACTGGACGCTGGTGCACGCCGACTCCGGCGCGATCGTGTCGGCCTGGGTGACCAACCGCTCCTCACCCGCGATGTTGATCTCCAGGTCCTCCCCGCGCGCGGCGAAGATCTGCTGGTCGAGCAGCTTGTAGCGCTGGTTCGACGACAACGTGTCCGCGCCCATGTGCTCGTGCCGCAGCGTCGGCAGGATCCCGATCATCACGATGTTCGCGTCGACCGACTCCGCCTTCACCTCCGCCGCGTTCAGCGACGCGCGCAGGCTCTCCTCGAACCCGGTCAGCCCGTCCGGCCCCAGCACCCTCGGCGCCAGGTTGATCTCGATGTTGAACTGGCCGAGCTCGGTCTGGAAGTCCGGGTCCGCGATCGCGTCCAGGACGTCCTGGTTCTTCATCGTCGGGTCCCCGGCCGCGTCGACCAGGTTCAGCTCCACCTCCAGCCCCGACATCGGCCGGTCCGTGTCGAACGCCGACTGCTTGAGCATCTGCGCGAACACGTCCAGGCACTGCCTGACCTTCTCGCGGAACCGTTGCCGGTCCGCGCGGGTGAACTCGGTCCGCTCGACATCCTTGCCCATCCGCATCGCCCCACTAGGTGAATCGCGTACCGGGAAGCCTCGCGCCAAGCCTTTACCCCCGCAAGCTGCGAGATCAAACAAGCGTACCGGGATAAGCTCCGTCGGGTGACGGACAACCTGGTGTGGATCGACTGCGAGATGACCGGCCTCGACTTGAGTAAAGACGCACTGATCGAGATCGCGGTTCTCGTGACCGACTCGGAGCTCAACATCGTCGACGACGGCATCGACATCGTCATCCACGCCGACGACGCCGCCCTGGACGCCATGCCGGACGTCGTCCGCGAGATGCACGCCAACTCCGGCCTCACCCCACTCGTCCGCGAGTCGACCGTCGCGGTGGCCGACGCCGAGGCCCAGGTACTCGACTACGTGCGCAAACACATCCCCGACGCCCGCACCGCACCCCTCTGCGGCAACTCCATCGCCACCGACCGCGGCTTCATCGCCCGCGACATGCCCGCACTCGACGCCCACCTCCACTACCGGATGATCGACGTGTCGTCCATCAAGGAACTGTGCAGGCGCTGGTACCCGAGGATCTACTACGCGCAGCCCGGCAAGGGCCTCACCCACCGCGCACTCGCCGACATCAAGGAGTCCATCCGGGAACTCCGGTACTACCGCGGCACCGCGTTCGTCCCCGCCCCCGGCCCGACGAGCGACCAGGCAAAAGCCGTGGCAGAGGCCCTGATGAACCCCGAAACCTGACCGCTTGCCAGCCGGGTTACGATATGCCCGCTGTCAGTGCGGCACCGGCAGCGATGGTGGGTGTAGCTCAGCCGGTAGAGCACCTGGTTGTGGTCCAGGATGTCGCGGGTTCAAGTCCCGTCACTCACCCGTGGATGACCCTGTTCGGTGGCCCTTCGGGGCCACCTTCCCGGGCGGGTTCGTCATTGTCCTGGGGGGCCGAGCCCCCCATGCCCCCCACGGTGCGTGATTGTTGCCCTGGCTGCGTGGGGGCTTTCGATCTTTGCGTGGGGGCTTTCGATCTTGGCTTCGCCACCTCGCGTTTTGGGTGGGCTCGTGTTCGGGCTATCAGTGGGTTTGGGTGCTGTGAATGGCGCGTTCACGGCATAACGAGTGCCGTCAATGGGCCGTTCAGGGCGCTCAGCGCCCTGAACGCGCCTTTCAGGGCATTGCCACGCCGTCAACGCGCCTTTCACGGCACCCCAAAGCCTGGGCGCTCCGCGCTCGGCCCGCGAAGCGGGTCCCGCAAGCGGGAAGCTGCCCGCGAAGCGGGCTCTACCCTCGCAACCCCGACGGTGGCGTCAGCCCACCACCAAGGGGCTCCCTGCCATCCCGTCGACCTGGCAACGCCCGATCACGCCGCGCCAAGGGGGGCCAAACACCCGAATCACACCAAGCACGAACCGGCCCCCCTTGGCGCGGTGTGATAGCCCGTAGGGAGGTTGACGGGATGGCAGGCAGACCCGAACCCAACCGCAGCCAAACAACATCCCCCCGCCACCCCCGAGACCTGCCCGTCCGGCGAGGACAACCACCACGACGTCACCCCCAGACCTGCCCGTCCGTCGAGGGACAAACCGTCAAACCAGGCAAGGGACAGCAACGAAGCCCGGATTCGAAGGCTTGGTCAGCGTTTGCCGCCTGCTTTCCACTCGTCCCAGGGGACCTGCCAGACGCTCAGGCCGTCCCAGGGTTCCAGGACCGGGCCGCCGCTGTTCTGGACGGTGATCACGTCGCCTTTCTGGCTTATGTCCTGTAGCCAGCGGGCGTTTTCCGTTGTCATGTTGATGCAGCCGTGGCTCACGTTGCGGTGGCCCTGGTCGCCTACCGACCACGGGGCCGAGTGGTAGAAGATGCCGCTGTTCGACATGCGACTCGCCACCGCGACGGTCGTTCGGTAGCCGGCTGACGAGTCGACCGGGACGCCGTAGGTGCTGGAGTCCATCGTGTAGTTCGAGTGTTCGCTCATCACCACGTACGTGCCCACCGGGGTTTCGTGCGCGGGCTTGCCCATGGAGATGGGAATCGTCCTCGCCACCTCGCCGTTCACCGTCACCGTCATCTGGTGGGTGGCGCCGTCGGCGGTGGCCACGATCGCGTCGCCCACCGTGATGTTGGCAAGGCGGCTGTCGTTGCCGAACACGCCGTTGCCGAAGTCCTTGCCGTAGATCGCGGCGTTGATCGTGATCTTCGTGCCCGCCGCCCAGTACTCCTTCGGGCGCCAGTGGACCTCGCTGTCGTCGAACCAGTAGAAGGCGCCCTCGGTGTGCGGGGTCGCCGAGATCTGGATCGCCTGCTCCACGGCGGCCTTGTTCTCGATGTTCACGTCGAAGTAGAACGCCAGCGGCTGGCCGACGCCCACCGTCTGGCCGTCAAGCGGGTTCATCGCCACGTCGGCCTTCACGCGCGGGGTCGCGGTCGAGAAGACCGACGTCACAGTGGCCGGTTTGCCGTCCGTGCCCTGGCCCGTCGCGGTGGCCGTGTACGTCCTGCCGAAACCGAGGGGCTCGGTGGTCTGCCAGGTCGTGCCGTCCGGGGACAACCGGCCCGCGACCGGCTCGCCGTCGTCGTTGACCAGTGTGGCCTGCGTGACCTTGCCGTCGATCGCGGCGATCGTGACCGGACCACCCGGCACCACGTCGGCCGCCTTGTCACCCGGGGTGATCGTGAGCTTGACCGGCTTCTTCGGCGGCGCCGGTTTCGCGCTCGAAGTCTGCTCGCTCGTGTCGTTCTTCGGTTCCGTCGCCGCCTCACCACTGGTACACGACGTGACCATCAACACAGCGAGACTCATGACCCCGCTGATGAGTAACCCCCGCCGTCGGCCGCCCCAAGCCATAACACACCGCCCCATCTACCTCTGATCGTCAGCCACAGTGTGCCCGATGGGTCCGACACCCTGGAGCAGGCCATCCACCCGCAAGAGGGAATCCCGTTTCAGTGGCCTCAGGGGCCCGTGATACGGTTCCACACGTCGCGGCGGAGAGATCTCCTCCGATACGCGCCGCTAGCTCAACTGGCAGAGCAGCTGGCTCTTAACCAGCGGGTTCGGGGTTCGAGTCCCTGGCGGCGTACACCAGGACCGCAGGTCAGCGTTATCGCTGACCTGCGGTCTTGTTGTTGCAGGCTTGTAACCGTGATCAATCTGAGCGTCCGCGGCAGATGAGCGGAACAAGAGCATCGGCGCTCCGCTCGACCGGCTCGAACTGCGTGCGGTGTTCCGCCAACTGCCCAGCCGGTTTCCGGCGATGCGGCTCGCGGTGCCCGTGTCCGAGCCGGCCGTCCACACCGGAACTCTCACCGGTGGGCTGGTGGCGTGGTGAGCGCCATGGTGCACCACCCGGTCTTCGCGCGGCTCCATCCGCCACCACAGTGGTGCGTGCACTGGTGCTGTGCTCGATCCCGGACCAGGGCACGGCTTTGCGGGAGATCCGCCGCATTCTCGTCCCAGGTGGACGGAGCCCGTGACGTGCCCCGCGGCGTACTCGCTGTGCTGGCGGACCCTCGGGCACGAACTGCTCGCCGCCGCCAATCTCGCCGCGTCCACCGGCTCGGCCTGCCACAGCGGCACCCACACCCCCTCCCCCGTCCTCACCGCCATGGCCACCCCACCGACCGCGCCCTCGCCGCAGTCCGGCTGTCACTCGGCCGCTGGACCACACCCGAGGACATCGACACCGCGGCCACCGCGTTGATCACAGCAGCCGAAGGAGAGGCATGACCGACACCACCGGGCACCCGCAGCGTGCACGCAGGTGAGGAACGCGACCCGCAAGGAGCCATCCACACCCCGAGTCAGCACCTGGCCGGCGTGCGCATCGGAAAGCGCAGCAGATCGAACTCGACGGTGGTCAGGTCGATCCGCCGACCGCCCCTCGTGACCTCATGGTTGCCCTCATCGAGGATGAGGGCACCGATCACGAGGGACGGCCCTGGGGACGCCACGTCCATACCGGCGTGGCGGAGCAGTGTCCGCAGGCGTAGTACCACCTCTGCCAGGCTGACGGGCTTGGCGAGGAGTTCCGCGAGCGCGGGTTCGTCGGCGACGGCCAGCACACGGACGGACTCCCCACCGGTTCCTGCCCGCTCGTCACGGGGAGTTCCGGCTCGTGGCGGTCACCACAGGACGGCGGGTCACCGACCGGCGGGGCGCCCCATGGGCCCACCTCCCGGCCCGCCACCGGGACCGCGGCCGAAGCCGCCACCACCGCCGCCGCCACCGGGACCGCCGCCTGTAGGCGTCTCGGCGCTGGGCAGGGGTTCGCCGAGGTCAGCCAGGACCACTTGCTCACCGGCAGCCACGCCTTCCTGGATCTCGGTGCGGAGGGGGCCGACCGCGCCGACGGTCACCTGCCGCGTGATGGCTTGACCGTCCGCGTACACGGTGACCGTGTCGCGGCCGCCGCGGGTCAGGGCCGATGTGGGCACGGTGACCACGTTGTCGATGGTGGACACCACGATGGTCACGCTCGCTGTGCTCCCGGCCAGCATCGTGGTGGTGGGCTCGTCGACGGTCACGGTCACCGGGTAGGCGACCGAGTCGGACGCGGTGTCGGCCAGACGGCCGATGCGCGTCACCGTGCCCGTGACTCCTTCGTTCGCGCCGGACGGGGTCACCGTGGCTTCCAGGCCCACGTCGATGTCGCTGATCCGCTCCACCGGGACCGTCGTCTCGATCACGGCGTCGCCGCTGCCGATCAGCACGATCGCGGTGTCGCCCGCGGTCACGCTGTCGCCCTCGGTCACCTCGACCGACGCCACCTCGCCCGCGATCGGCGCGGTCAGGTTCGCGTGGATGAGGGACTGCTCGGCCGCCAACAGATCCGCTTCAGCGCGGTCGATCCGCGCCTGGCCGGACGCGATGCCGGTGGCGCTGGAACCGGAGCCCGGGGGCTCCTCGGCACCGTTCGGCGACTGGCCACCGTTCTGGGACTGGCCACCGTTCTGCGGCTGGTCCCCGCCTCCTTGAGCGTCGCTGCTGCCGCTGGGCTGGTCGGCACCGGAGGAGCTCGCGGACTTCTGCACCTCGGCCACGGCCCGGTCGAGCGACCCGGCCAGGTCGTCGATGGTGCTCTGCAACGTGTCCTGGGCCTGGGCGACCGCGTCCTGCGCGGCTGTCACGGCGTTCAGCGCTTCCGAGCAGGCCGCGTTCTGGGCAGGCGGTTCGACTGTTGCCGGTTCGGATGCGGTGGGTTCGGTGGGCGCTGCGGTGTCCGGCTGGTAGGCGTTGGCGCACTTCTCGGTCTGCGTGGCCAGCGCCGACTTCGCCGCGGTGATGGCCTTGGTGGCCGTGGTCTGGGCCGTGCGCACCGCCTGCTGTTGCTTCTTCACCTGGGCGGCCAGACCGGCGAGCGCGGAGTCGGTAGGTTGGTCGGCTTGCTGGGCTGGGGCCGTCGGCTGGTTGTCCGTGGGCGCGACCGCCACGGCGGCCTGAGCTGTGTCCACCTGTTCCTGCTCGGCGGCCTCGATCGCGGCTGTCGCGTCGGCGAGTTCGGCCTCGGCGGCATCCACCGCGGCCTGCAGGACGGTCGTGTCCAGGCTGCCCAGCGGCTGTCCGGCTGTGACGTGGTCGCCCACCGCGACGGCCAGGTCGGTGAGCGTGCCGTTGGTCCCGAACGCGACGTCCGCCCGGTTGACGAGGTCGACCGTCCCGCTGGTGGACACCGTCTGCTCGACGTCGCCAGTGCTCGCCGTGGCGAGCCGGTACTGCTCGGAAGTGTCGCCGGCCGCGACACTGACCGCGCCGACCGAGGCGACGAGCCCCACCGCGGCCGCGCCGATGACCCACGGCACCACGGGGGGCCTGAGTAGTGCACGCATGATCAGAACCCTCCGCCTCGCCCGAACATACCGGCGCACTCGCCGTCCACGGGGTCGGTGATGTTGATGTTGGTCGCGGTCACGGCCCCGGTGTCGTCGGACTCCCCGGTGGCCGTCACACAGCGGCCGACCTCGAGGGCCGCCGCGGTCGCGTCGGCGTTGGTCGTCCACGTGGTGCCTGCGGACACCGTGACCGTGGCCATTCGTGTGTCCTCCGAGCCCGGGACGGTCGACTCGACCGTGAAGCCGTCGGCGGTGACCGCGGTGACCGTTCCGGACGCGCCACCGAACTGCCCTCGGTCACCCCCGCCCGGTGCCGACGGCGCACCGCTGGGCCGCGACGGCCGTTCCCCACTGGGCCTCGACGGCCGTTCCCCGCTGGGGGGCGCCATTCCGCCGCCCGGCATGCCCCGGCCGCCGCCACCCTGTATCCCGCACGATCCGTCGACCGACTCGCTGATCGAGACCGTCGCGGCGGTCACGGAATCCCCGGAGTCGTCCCCCGAGTCCTCGGACGTGACCCGGACGCAGTCGCCGACCTTCAACTCGGCGAGCGTCGCCGCGACCTGCTGGGTGAACGTGGTCGTGTCGGTGTAGGTGACCGAGACCTGCCCGCTCTGCGCGTTCTGCACCTGCATCGTGGTGCCGGAGATGGCGGCGATCTCGCCGGTGGCGCCGGGGAATCCCGCCCCGCCACCGGGACCGCCGCGCCCGTTTCCCTGGCCTGCCGCGCCCTGCTCGGTGTCCTGGCCGGTGGCACCGGAGTCGTCCGAGCCGCACGCGGTGACGGTCAGGATGGCGGCCGTGGTGGCGGCCAGGAGCGCATGCTGGATGCGAATCATGGAATCGGTCTCTCTCCGTGGGGGAAGGTGCTCACTCGCTGCGCAGCGCGTCGATCGGGGTGAGCCGGGCGGCACGGCTGGCCGGGTAGACACCGAAGCCGAGCCCGATCGCGAGTGCGACGCCGATGGCGGCGAGGGTCGCGACCAGTGACACGCTGACCGGCTGGTCGATCAGGCCGGGAAGAACGTAGGCGCCGCCGATGCCGATACCGATGCCGACGACGCCACCGACGGCACCGAGCACACCGGCCTCGACGAGGAACTGGCGGCGGACCGCCCGCGGTGTCGCGCCGAGCGCCTTGCGCAGGCCGATCTCCCTGACCCGCTCGGTGACCGCGACGAGCATGATGTTCATGACGCCGATCCCGCCGACGAGCAACGAGATCGCCGCAACGCCGCCGAGCAGGATCGTCAGGGTCTCGTTGGTCGCGTTCGCCGTCTCCAGCAGCGACTCCTGGGTCGAGATCGAGAAGTCGACGTCGGCGGCGTCGACGCCGTGCAGGTTCAGCAGCAGCGACGTGATCTCCTGGTGCGCGGCGCTCAACGACTCGGCCGAGTCGGCCTGCACGTAGATCGTGGACACCGACGAGGTGGACGAGCCCGACACCCGCTTGGCCGTGCCGATCGGGACCACGGCCATGTCGTCGTCGCTGGAACTGCTCGACGATCCGCCGCTGGGCTCGAGGACCCCGACGACGGTCATCATCGTGCCGCCCACATTGACCTGCTGGCCGATCGGGTTACCGACGGCGAACAGCTCGCTCGCGGTGTCCGCGCCGAGCACGACGACGTCGGCGGCCCCGTCGACCTCGCCCTGGTTGAAGAACCGGCCCGAGGACAGCGTCCGGTTGCGCACCGACTGCCACGACGTCGTGGTCCCCACCATGCTCGTCGTCCAGTTCGTGGTGCCGACGGTGAGCGACAGCGAGCTCGTGGTGACCGGTGCGACGGCGGCGACGTCCGGTGCCACCGACTCCGTGGCCATGGCGCTCGCATCGTCCATGGTCAGCGTCGACGCGGAGCCGAACCCGCCCCGCACTCCCGACTGGGAGGTGCTGCTGCCCGGCGACACGATCAGCAGGTTGCTGCCCAGCGCGTCGATCTGCTTGCGCACCTCGTCCTGGGCACCGAGACCGAGGCCGACGGTCAGGATGACCGAGGCGATGCCGATGACGATGCCGAGCATCGTCAACACCGAGCGGAGCCGGTGGGCGCGGATCGCCTCGAGGCCGCTGCGGAAGGTATCCGTCCAGTTCACGAGGCCAGCACCCGGTCCGACAGCACGCCGTCGCGGATGACCAGCGTGCGCTCCGCCTGCTCGGCCACGTCCTGCTCGTGCGTGATCAGCACGATCGTGCGGCCCGCCGCGTGGAGTTCGGCGAACAGGCTGAGCACGTCGGCCGTCGAGGAGGAGTCGAGGTTCCCGGTCGGCTCGTCGGCGAGGATCAGCGCCGGGTCGGTCACCAGTGCACGGGCCACGGCGACACGCTGTTGCTGGCCGCCGGACAACTCGCCAGGGCGGTGCTCGAACCGGTTGCCGAGACCGACTCTTTCCAGCGCACGCACCGCGCGTTCACGCCGTTCCGCGGCCGGCACACCCGCATACGCCAGTGGCAGCTCGACGTTGCGGCAGGCCGTCATGCTCGGCAGGAGGTTGTACTGCTGGAAGACGAAACCGATCCGCCGGTTGCGGATCACGGCCAGCCGGCTTTCGGACAGGTCGCCGACATCCTCGCCGGCCAGCCGGTAGACACCGGAGGTCGGCACGTCCAGACAGCCGAGGATGTGCATCAACGTCGACTTGCCCGATCCGGACGGCCCGACGATCGCGACGTAGTCACCGGACTCGATGGTGACCGACACCCCGCGCACCGCTTGAACCTCGATCGCACCGGTGGCGTAGGTCTTGCGCACGTCCTTCATCTCGATGATCGGCGTGGTCATCGGCGTGGTCATCGCCCCCCACCCCCTGGGAGCCGCGCACCACCGGGGAACTGTCCGCCACCGGGGAACTGGCCACCGCCCGGGAATCCGCCACCCCCACCGCCGCCGCCACCGCCGCCTGGTGCGCGGGTGAAGCCGGTGATCTCCACCTCGTCACCCTCGGAGAGGCCGGAGACGACCTCGGTCTGTGCGCCGTAGGCGGTGCCGATCTCGACGTCGGTGCGGACGCGCTCGCCGTTGACGATCCGGTTGACGTAGGTCGTCGACCCCTCGCTGTGCAGGGCCTGGCTCGGCACGGTCAGCACGTCGTCGCGCTGCTCGACGATGATCGAGACGGTGGCCGAAGAGCCGGCGTAGATGTCGTCGCGTTCCCCGGTGACCTCGATCGTGACCGGGAACGCGGCCGCGCCGGAACTGTCCGCGGAGGCGACCTTGCCCACCGACTTCACCGTGCCGTACACCGCCTCGGTCGCGTCGACCGGCGTGATCTCGGCCTGCAGGCCGGCCTTGACGCTCTCGACGTCCGAGCTGCCCACCTTCGCCTCGACGACGAAGCGGTTGGTCGACACGATGGTGACCTGGGCCGACGAGCTGGTGTCGGCCGTGGAGCCCTGAGACCCGCCCGACGGGCCGGGGGCCGGTCCCTGGCCCGTGGCGCCCGAGCCATCGCTCGAACCGCTCCCGGCTGACACCTCGTCGCCGACCGCCAGGTCGAGCGAGGCGACCGTGCCGGCGATCGGGGCGCGGAGCTCCGCCTGATCGAGCGACGACTGCGCCGAGGACAGCTCGCTCTCGGCGGACACCACGGCAGCCTGGTCGGCGGCGATCCGGGTGTCGGAGGCGCCGTTGGCCGTGTCCTCGTCGAGCTGGGCGTTGGCGGCGTCGAGCGAGGACTGTGCGGCGTCCACATTGGCCTGGAGCAGCTCGTCGTCGACCGTCGCGAGCACCTGGCCCTCGGTGACGGTGTCACCCTCCGCGACGTCGACGCTGACGACCTCTCCGCTGACCGCGAACGAAAGGTCGGCCCGGTCTGCCGGCTCGATGGTGCCCGATGCCGAGACGCTCTGCCGCTGGGTACCGGACGAGACGGTGGCCGTCATCATCTCCGCGGCGCCCTCCGAAGGCGTGAGAAGCAACCACGCCCCCGCACCACCCACCGCGAGCACCACCGCCACGGCCACCACCAGCCATCGTTTCTTCATGCGGTGAAACAAGGAACGCACCAATTACTCCTCGCGCTCAACGTGACATGGCGAACCCCGGACACACGACCGTCGCGGGGAAAACTGTCGGGGTCCTTCGAGTTGCCTGTGGGCAACCTGTGCGTCTGGGCCGCGTGCACCGCGCGCGGTGCACGCGGGCGGTCGGGCATCGCAGTCGCAGAGGTCTGCGTGCCCACGCCGGCGGAACCTCCGCCCGGCTGCTCAGGCTCGGGTGAACCGCCGTAGGCGCTCGAGTCGACCAAGCCCATGCCGATGACTGTCTCGTCGGAACCCATGCGGAGGAACCGGTGCGGCATGGTGGTCGTTGAGCCAACGACATCGCCTTGCTCGGCAGCGCTGACCGACAACGTGGCCTCTCCCGTTTCTTTTCGGCACGACCGTTCCCGAGCACTGTGTTGTGGTCGGACGGGCACCTACAGTGCTGCGCCGAGTGTTAGAACACCCTTGGGCTGGCCTGAGAAAACCGTGAGAGCGGAGCCGATCTCCGCGGGCCCCCGCACAGCGCAGACCAGTAACCTCCACACGCGTACACCCAGAGTGACGACAGGGCGAGGTGGCATGCGCATACTCGTGGTGGATGACGATCCCGACGTCCGGGACAGTCTGCAGCGCAGTCTGGAGTTCGCGGGCTACGACGTCGTCACCGCCGCCGACGGGGCCGCGGCCTTGCGGCTGGTCAGCAACGTGCAGGCACTCGACCTGGCAATTCTCGACCTGATGATGCCCGAGATAGACGGACTGGAGACGTGTCGCCGGCTCCGTGACGCGGGAGAGCGGATGCCGGTGCTGATACTGACCGCGCGTGACGGGCTGGGCGACCGGGTCACCGGCCTGGACGCCGGCGCCGACGACTACATGATCAAGCCGTTCGCGCTGGAGGAACTGCTCGCCCGTGTCCGCGCGCTACTCCGGCAGAACCGCGGTGACATCTCCGCGCGGCATGTTCGGCGATTCGCGGACCTGCGTCTGGACCTGCGCACGCGAGAGGTCGTGCGAGCGGGCCGGCCGATAGACCTCACCCCGACCGAGTTCGCCCTCCTGGCCGCGTTGCTCGAGCGACCGGGAAAGGTCCTGACCCGCAACCACCTCACGCACGCCGTGTGGGGCCACGACTACGGCACCAACAACCTCGACGTCTACATCAGCTACCTGCGACGCAAGACAGAGACCGACGGCCAGAGCCGACTGGTGCACACCGTCCGAGGTGTCGGGTTCGTCCTCCGGCTGCCGTCATGAGCCGAACGCGGCGCGAGCGACGCATGCTGCTCCGCAACCGGATCACCTGGGCCACCGCGTGCGTCGTCGCCGTGGCGATCGCCACGATCAGCACCATCGCGTGGTTCGCCACCCAGCACAACCTGCGGACCCAACTCGACGAGACGTTACGGGAAGGGCAGCCGCCGCCCCGCACGACACCCGCGCCCGGCCCGCGCCGCCCGGATCTCACCGCCCTGTGCTCGCCGGATCCCGTCAACAGGGACCTGCGACGATTCCTCGAAGATATCCAGCTACTCGGCAGCGACGGCACCACGTGTGTGCCCACGGGAGTCGAACCGGTCGTCATCGAACCCGGAGACCTCGACCTCGACGACGTGACCTTACGCGACGGTCACACCAGTTCTGGTGCTCCGGTTCGGGTGCTCCTGCGTCCGCTTGAAAACGGTGACGTGCTGGTCGTCAGCCGAAGCCTCACCGAGATCCAGGGCACGCTCACCGGCCTGCGCAACGTGCTGATCGTCGTGTCGGTCCTCGCGGCCGCGCTTGTCGGTGTGGCGGCCCGCCTGCTCACCCGCAGCGCACTCGCCCCGCTGGAGCGACTGACCGAGACCGCGGAGGAGATCGCCCGCACCGAAGATCTCCAAACGCCGATCACCGTGTCCGGCCGGGACGAGGCCGGCCGCCTCGGACGCGCGTTCGCGGCCATGACCGCCGCACTCTCGGAGTCGCGACACCGCCAGCGCGAACTGGTCAACGACGCCGCACACGAACTGCGTACCCCACTGACCAGCCTGCTGACCAACGTCGACCTCCTGATCCTCAGTCAAAGCACGGGCCGGCCACTGCCGGCCGGCCAGCAGGCGACGATCCTGAACCGGCTCCAGGCCCAAGCACACGAGTTCCGCGACCTGGTCAACGAACTGGTCATCCTCGCCCGAGACGAACGCGAACTGGAACGCACCCCGGTCGACATCCCGACCGTGATCGACAACGCCGCACGCCGGGCCGAAAGCCGGGCCCGCGGGCACCGCTTCGACATCGACCACACACCCTGGCTGGTGATCGGCGACAAAACCGCGCTCGAACGCACCGTGCTCAACCTCCTCGACAACGCGATCAAGTTCTCGCCCGCCGACTCGACCATCACAGTCCGTTCACGACCCGGCTGGCTGACCGTCACAGACGAAGGACCCGGAATCCCCGCCACGCACCGTCAACACGCCTTCGACCGCTTCTGGCGAGCACCCGACGCCCGCGCTCTCCCCGGCTCCGGACTCGGGCTCGCCATCGTCGCCGACACCGTCATCGCGCACGGCGGCAGCGTGAAGTTCGCGACCCCACCCGCGACCCGAGGCACCTCCGTCCGCATCGAGCTACCCGCGGCCACTGACCAAGGGCTGTAGATCGTCAGTCAGTGGGGATCAGACGAGCCAACTCTCACGTCCGCGCGCTGGCGCCGCGGGGGAAGCTCACGACGTCGGTCTTGCCGTCACCGTCGAAGGCGCCGGTCAGCGGTATCCGGTCGGCCGAGGCGAAGTCGTCGTGCCACTTGGCGGTCGGCCGCGCGAATGTCGTGCCGTCCCGCCACATCCGCAACGGCCGCTGAGCCGAAACCGCGACACGATCCGGGTCGGCGTCGTGTCCACGCTGCTCGCCCTGCACCGGCTGTCACCCGCCACCGCCCTTCGTCTGGTCGCCGACTGAGCCTGCCGATCTCCAGCGCCTCCGATCCTCACCGCCACCGGCCGCACCGTCACTGCCGAACAGGCCGGTCAGATCGGCCACGAACCCGGAGCCGGTCGTGGGCGTGGTCGAGGAAACGCCTGCACCGCCCTCGCGTTCGGGTTGGCGAAGGTCCGCCATGCCGCCTGCGGCCGGACGGCTAACCTGACCGGCGAAGTCGGCGTGGACGGAGGATCGGTGAAGGGCCTGACTGGTCGGTGGCGGATCGTGGAGATGGGCGAGTGGGACCGGGACGCGATCGACCTCATCGGGCCCGGGTTCATCGAGTTCGCCGCGAAGGGCACCGGTGAGTTCGGGTTCATCGCGGTGCGTGGCCGGCTGGACTGCCGGTGGTCCAAGCGGAACGGCCGGCCGTTCGTCGAGTTCACTTGGGAAGGCGACGACGAGGGCGACCAGGTCAGCGGGCGCGGCTGGGCGGCGCTGACCGAGGACGGTGGGCTGACCGGGCACCTGTTCTTCCATCTCGGTGACGACTCGGGGTTCCGGGCGACACCCTTCGAAACCGGCACGGAGGTCAGGCATTGAGCGAGTACCAGTACTACGAGTTCCTCGCCGTCGACCGGCCACTCGACGATCGCCAGCGGTCCGAGATGCGCAAGCTGTCCACCCGCGCGCGGATCACCGCCACGAGCTTCGTCAACGAGTACCACTGGGGCGACTTCCGCGGTAACCCGAGCAAGATGATGGAGCGTTACTACGACGCGCACCTGTATCTGGCGAACTGGGGCACCCGGCACGTCATGCTTCGCCTGCCACGCAGCCTGCTGGATGTGGAGGTGGCCGAGCAGTACTGCGTCGGTGACCAGGTCACCGCCTGGACAACAGGCAACCACCTCATCCTCAGCCTGACCAGTGAAGCCGAGGAAGAAAGCTGGGACTACGAGCCGCAGGGATTCCTGGCCGCGATCGTCGGTGTCCGGGGTGAGATCGCCGCCGGGGATCACCGCGCGCTGTATCTGGCGTGGCTGGCCGGGTACGGCACCTGGGAACGCGACGAAGCCGGGTTCGACGACGAGGACGACGACGAACCCGAACCCCCGCTACCAGCCGGGTTGCGCACACTCACCGCGCCGCAACGTGCGCTGGCCGACTTCCTGCGCCTCGACGACGACCTCCTCGCGGTCGCGGCCGAGACAAGCCCACCACTCGGCAAGGCCACCGCTGATCCGGAGCGTCTCGCCGCCTGGGTGGCGAAACTGCCCACGGCGGAAAAGGACCGGCTTCTTGTGCGTGTCGCCCAGGATCACGCCGCGACCGTGCACCTGGAGCTACTGCGCCGGTTCCGCGACGACACCACCCCTGCCACCGCCGGCCGGCCGCGCCGCACGGTGGCCGGCCTCCTCGACGGCGCTGCCCGCATCCGCGCCGACCGACAGCGCCGCGAAGCCGTGCGACGCGCCGAGGAAGAAACCCGCCGCGAAGCATCTCGCGCTCTTGCCCGCGAGCGGTGGCTGGACGAACTGGCCGACGACGAGGAAGCCGCCTGGGCACGCGTCGCCGCGCTGATCGCCACTCGCCAACCCGGCGAGTACGACAACGCCGTCAGACTCCTGGCCGACCTGCAGACCCTCGCAGAACGCGACGACCGCCCCCACGAGTTCACCCAGCGCTGTGCTGCGATCCGGCAGGATCACGCACGCAAAACCACGCTCATCGGAAAGCTCGACCGCGCGAACCTCTGAGGAGGACGCCAACGGCTACGGCCCGCCTTCGACCTCGCCGGGGGGCGGGCACCCCGCCTTGGTGCCGTGACAGGCGCGATGTCGGCACCGGTGCGCCCTGCGGGGTGCGCTTCGTGGGTGCGGGTGTCATGCCGTGGAAAGCGCTGGCAACAAGCGGACATAACAACCGGATAATTCCGGGACCCCTCCCGGTGCCGCGGTAGGACAATACTTTTCGGCCGCCGCCATTCCTGGGGAAGGAACCACCGATGGACCGCCCGCCGCAGCCCGAACCCAGTCCGCCGACCCCAGCGACGCCGGAGCCCGGGCCATCCGCTGAGGAGACCCCCGCGCCTGCGGCGGAGGGTGGAGCGCAGGCACCACCGCCCGCCGCGGTCGAGCCCCCCGGCGAGCCGGAGGCGCAGGCAGAACCAACCGTTGCGGAGGACGCGCGACAGCCGCCGACACCTGCCGCTCCGGAGCCGGTGGTGGCTTCCTTCTCGGAGCAGGTAACCCGGCCGGGTGTTGGGCAGCCCGTCGGTGACGACCAGCCGACGGTCGCCGAGGCGGGGTTCCGGCAGCAGTGGGCCACCTACGAGCAGGGCGCTACCGGGGCCCGGGCGACGTTCTACGACCCGGACGTCACGCCCGCCTACGGCACCCGCGTGCCACGGCCGCAGACCCCGGCCGACCCGTTGGCCGTCGCCGTCGGGAACGCCTCGCTGCTCGGGATCGGCTACTTCCTGCTCGGCAGGAAGGTGCTCGGTGTCGCGGCCGTGCTGGTGACGGTCGCGCTGCTGTTCGTGCTCCTGTCCGTGACGCCGACGCTGTGGTTCGAGTTCGTGGTCGTCGCCTGGTGGGTGGCGGTCGTCGGGCACGGGTGGGCGCTCGCCCGGCGTCGGCCCCGGCCCCGGCCGGTGCGCACCCAGCGGGTCACCGCGTTCGCGGTGGCGCTTCCGGTGCTGCTCGCGTTCGGGCTGTTGCGGTTCGACGCCGCCAGGATCGAGGACGACATCACCGCCGCGCGGGCCGGTGGGGACTGCGAAGCGGCACTCGCGGCGACCGGGTCGTTCTGGTTCGGGCACGACCTGGCCGACGCGCCGCTGACCGAGCGGGCAGGCGCCACCGTCCGGGCCTGCGACCAGCTGCGCACCGCAGGCCGGGTGCTCGACTCCTCGCTCGAGGGCGACACCGGCGCGCTCGCTGCCGGGTTCGGCGACCTGACCGACGTGCTGACCGGCCTGCCGGGGCACGAGGAGATGGTGCGGTCCACTGTGGACGGCTTCGTCCGTGCGCTGCCCGTCGATGATCCCTGTGACACCAGCGCCATCACCGACTGGCTGCGGAAGAAGAAGCCGGGCGGGGCGCTCAGCGCGGCGAGCGAGGTCGTGCCGCAGGTCGCGCCGTCGGCGCTCGTCGAGTGCGCGGACGCCTTCATGGCCACGAGCGACTGGGACGTCGCGAAGCTGCGGTACCAGCAGCTCCTCGACGAGTACCCCGACCACGAGCTGGCGCCGAAGGCGCGGGCCGGGGTCACGAAGGCCACCCAGGCCATCGAACTCGCCAACGTGCGGGCTCTGCTGACCACCTCGGGCGGCTCGGTACCGGCCTACTGCGCCACCCCAGCGGCCTACAGCGCCGCCAAGCCCTACGTCCCCAACGCGCCCAACCGCGCGCTGGTGTACGGCAACGAAGCCCACACCGGCAAGATCCCGCCCGCCTGGCGCGCCAAGGACGCGGCCGACGCGGTCGTCGTGATCTGTGCGGGGGAGACCGAGTACGGCACGCCGGTGCAGACCTGCCCCTACGAGGCCGGGTCCAGCCTCTCCCCGTACGGGTACACGGACGTGACGTTCCACAAGATCGCGATCCCGCTGCGGGTGTTCGAGGTGCGGACCGGGAAGCTCGTCGCCCAGTTCAAGCTGGAGATCGGCGGGGCGAGCTGCCCCGCGGTCCTCGAGTACCGGACCTCGTCCTATGTGGACCTCGGGCCGCCGTCGCAGGTGTACGTGACGGCGTCGATCACCGACGTGCAGGGGGCGTTCCGGCCGATGCTCGTGCCGTGAGGTGTCCTATCGTTGCGGCGCCGAGGAGGTGCCGTGCCGACTGACCACCCTGACAGCGAGCCAGCCATGCGGATCGTGATCGCCGAGGACGACTCCCTGCTGCGCGAGGGTCTCGCGCTGCTGCTGCGCGCCGAGTCCCTCGACGTCGTCGCCACCACCGACAACCCGGACGCGTTCCTCGCCGCCGTCGACGAACACGACCCCGACGTGGCCATCGTGGATGTCCGGATGCCGCCGACCCACACCGACGAGGGCATCGTCGCGGCGGTCGAGGCCCGGCGGCGCAAGCCGGGGCTCGCGGTGCTCGTGCTGTCGGCGTACGTGGAGCAGGCGTTCGCGACGGAACTGCTCGCCGGTGGCGGCGCGCGGCTGGGCTACCTGCTGAAGGAACGCGTCGGGCGGGTGGCGGAGTTCCTCGACGCACTGCACCGCGTCCGCGACGGCGGCATGGCCATCGACCCGGACGTCGTGGCGCAGTTGCTGGCACGCACCCGGCCCGACACGAAGCTCGAACGCCTGTCGCGCAGGGAGCGGGACGTGCTGGCGCTGATGGCGGAAGGTCTCGGCAACAACGCGATCGCGGAGCGGCTCGTGGTGACCGACGGCGCCGTGCACAAGCACATCCGCAGCATCTTCGCCAAGCTCGACCTCGCGCCGGACGACCGCGCCGACCGCCGCGTCACCGCCGTGCTGCGGTACTTGGAGGACGCGAACCGGCGGTAGGCGGCGCCGGGTCAGACGGCGAAGACCTGGGAGTCGTCGGCGAAGGCCTTGAACTCCAGCGCGTTGCCCGCCGGGTCCAGGAGGAACATCGTCCACTGCTCGCCGGTCTCGCCCCTGAAGCGGACGTAGGGTTCGATGACGAACTCGGTGCCCGCCGCGCGGAGGCGCTCGGCCAGTTCCCGGAAGGCGGGGACGGTCAGGACCAGGCCGAAGTGCGGCACCGGGACGTCGTGGCCGTCGACCGGGTTGTGGACGCGTTGCCGGGCTCCCGGGGCGAGGTGCGTGACGAACTGGTGGCCGTGCAGGTTCCAGTCCACCCACGTGTCGGAGCTGCGGCCCTGCTCGAGGCCGAGCACCTCGCCGTAGAAGCGGCGGGCCGCGGCCAGGTCGTCGACCGGCATGGCCAGGTGGAAGCGCGGGATGGGCAGGTCAGTCATGTCCGAATGTTAACATTTCGACATGACGACACGGGTGGGTCCCGCGCGGCGCCGGGGTCTTGCCGACGAGGTCGCGGACAGCATCCGCGACGCCATTCTCGGCGGCGCCTACGAGCTGGGCGCACAGCTGCGCGAGGTGGAGCTGGCCGCCGCGCTGGAGGTCAGCAGGGGCCCGGTCCGGGAGGCGTTGCTGCGGCTGGAACGCGAGGGCCTGGTCAGGAGCGCCTGGCACCGCGGCGCCACCGTGATGACCCTCTCCCCCGAGGACATCGCCGAACTGGACAGCCTGCGGGGCGCGCTGGAGCGGCTGGCCGTCGAACGGGTCGTCGCGCACGCGTCGGACGACGACCTCGCCGCGATCGAGGCGGCCACGGCGGCGATGGCACGTGCCGGGGACGAGCACGCGCTGGTGCGCACCGACATCGAGTTCCACGACGCCGTGTATGCCGCCGCCCGGCACCGGCGGCTCACCGCCGCATGGCTGGCGATCCGCTCACAGGTCCACCTGTTCCTGCTGACCAGGATCGGGGTCAGCGCAGAGGACTACCTGGGCCACATCCCGCACGAGCACCGCGAGCTGGCCACCGCGCTGCGGTCGCGGGACGCGGCGGTCGCGCTCGAACTGTTCGCCGCACACCGGCGGCACGCCTTCGAGCTGCTCACCGGCGGATAAGGGACCCGGCGGGTGACCGCGGAACAACACGGTCACCCGCCGCGTTGTCACTTGGCGAGGGTCTCCAGCTCGGCCAGTGCGGCGGCCATGCGGAAGTACTTGCTGGTGCCGAGGTCACGCACGGTCCTGATGTTGAACGCGGCGGCCAGCTTCTCGGCGTCGCCCTCGCTCACCCCCGAGATGGCGGCCACCGGCGCGTCCAGGATCTCCGTGACACTCAGGTCCTCGTACGCCTTGTCGAGCTGCTTCGCGAGATCGGCGGAAACGGCCACGTCGTTATCTCCTTCTACGGTGGGGACTGACGGTGGCACCTTAGACGGTTGCGCACCGTGGGATCGGGGAGGTAGCCTCGGTTCACCGCTCGTGGTCGCGGACCTCTTCCCCCACTGAGCCTCTTCTTTCCCTCTCTCTTCGGTCCACTGTGACCGTTCTTTCCTCTTTGGAGATTTCCCATGTCTGTCAACGGAATACTCGACATCGTCGGCGACCGCGCGTTCGTGCGGGCCGACGGCTACCTGCCCGGTCCCCAGGACACGTCCGTCCCGATCGGACTGGTGCGTGGCAACGACCTGCGGCGCGGCGACACCGTCACCGGGGACACCCGGTCCGGCAGGCTCGCGACCGTCGAGTCGGTCAACGGGCAGCGACCGCGTCACCAGCGGCCCGCGTTCGGGGAGCTGACTCCCTTGTACCCCAACGAAAGACTCCGGCTCGAAACCGAGCCGCACGCGCTCACCGCACGCGTGAGCGACCTCGTCATGCCGGTCGGCAAGGGGCAGCGCGCGCTGATCGTCGCACCGCCGAAGGCGGGCAAGACCACGGTGCTGCAGGCGATCGCGCACGGCATCGCCAAGAACCACCCCGAGTGCCACCTGATGATGGTGCTGGTCGGCGAACGACCGGAGGAGGTCACCGACCTGTCCCGCGGCGTGCCAGCCGAGGTGGTCGCGGCGACGTTCGACCAGCCGCCACGGCAACACATCGCTCTCGCGGAACTCGCGATCGAACGGGCGAAGCGGCTCGTCGAACAGGGTCGCGACGTGGTCGTGCTGCTCGACTCGCTCACCCGCCTCGGCCGCGCCTACAATCTGGCCGCCCCCGCCACCGGCCGCATTCTGACCGGCGGCGTCGACTCCGGGGCACTGACCCCGCCGAAACGCTTCCTCGGCGCGGCACGCAACGTCGAGGGCGGCGGCTCGCTGACCGTGTTCGCGACGGCCCTGGTGGAGACCGGCTCGGCCGGTGACTCGGTGATCTTCGAGGAGTTCAAGGGGACCGGCAACGCCGAGCTGCGCCTGGACCGGCGAACCGCGCAACGCCGCGTGTTCCCCGCCGTGGACGTGCGCCAGTCGGGCACCCGCAAGGAGGAGCTGCTGCTCACCCCGCCCGAGCTGGCCGCGACCCGTGCACTCCGCCACGCCCTGGACACCCGCGACAGCCAGCAGGCCATCGACATCCTGCTGGACGGCCTGCGCAGGACCGGGACGAACAACGACTTCCTGAGGAACCTGACCCGCCGCTGAACCGTGCCGGGCACCCATCCGTGTATGTGGGTATGACTCGGGTTCGGGTTGCGGTTCTGGTTGCCCTTCTCACGGCGCTGGCCGGGTGTGCTCAGGCGACGCAGCGGCCTGCGCCACCTGAGCGGGTCTACACCGTGGAGGAGCTGGCCGAGAAAGTCGGGTGCACGCCGGAGTTCCAGGGCGACACCAGCGACTTCCGCCAGGCCGCCTGCACCACCGAAGCCACCCGGTACATGCTCCTCGACTTCGACACCGACGAGAAGAAACGTGCCTGGCTCGACACGGCCCTGATCTACGGTGCCACGTACCTCGTCGGGGAGCGGTGGGTGGTCACCAGCCTCGAGGTCGCCGACATGGAACGCCTCCGGGGGGAGGTCGGCGGCACACTCGAAGGGGATCCCACCATGCAGCACTGACCCGGGCTACTGGGTCACGACGAGCACAGCGGCGGGGCGGCCCATGCTGTCGTCGTCGTTGTCGTCGTCATCGTCCTCCTCGCTGTCGTTGCACGCGGCGAGCAGCGGGAGTGCGGCCAGGGCACCGATCACGGCGAGCATGCGCAGCGAGCGGCGGGTCGGGTCGTGCGCCACGAGGTACATCCCTTCGTCGACGATATGTCCGGATCAGTCGTACCCCATGCCGCACAACCGCAACCACCCGGACTACCCCTTCGTGGCGACCCCCGCGAACGACAGCTCGTTCATCTCCGGGTCGTCGGCGATGTCGCCCGCACCGCCGGGACGCCAGGTGCCCGTCGGCACGAGGCCCGGCTCGACCAGCGCGAAGTCCCCGAACAGCGCCGTGATCTCGGCCCTGGTGCGGGGAAAGACCTGCCCGGCGCCCCGGTTCTCCCGCACGATGCCGGCCACCGCGCTGATCTTGTCCTCCTGGATGTCGTCGGTCATGTGCGTGACCGCCAGGTAGCTGCCGGGCACCATCTGCTCCCGGTAGCGGGCGACCAGCGCCGCCGGGTCGGCGTCGTCCGGGACCCAGTGCAGCACCAGCAGGAACAGCACACCGACCGGCTGGTCGAAGTCGATCAGCGAGCGGGTCGTCGGGTGGTCGAGGATGCTGTCCGGGGCACGCATGTCGGCCTCGACCATCGCGGCGCGGTCGTTGCCTGCGAGCATCAACTCGCTGTGCGCCACCGCGATCGGGTCGCGGTCGACGTACACGACGCGGCACTCCGGGTCTTCCTTCTGCGCGATCTCGTGCACGTTGCCGACCGTCGGGATGCCGGAGCCGATGTCGAGGAACTGGCGGATCCCCTCGCCCATCATGAAGCGGACCGAGCGGGCCAGGAACGCGCGGTTGAGCCTGGCCGCCGCCCTGATCCCCGGCACGGCGCGTTCGACCTGGTCGGCCATGGCGCGGTCGGCCTCGAAGTTGTGGTTGCCGCCGAGCAGGTAGTCGTAGGTGCGCGCGCCACTGGGCGCGGCCGTGTCGATGATCCCCGGAACCCAGTCCTGCTGTGTCACAGCACACCTCTTTTGAACGGAAAGCGACGTAAATCTCCGGATAACACCCGTTCGGGTGCTGTCGGAGACTACTGCTGGGCACTTACTGTAATCCGTCTCGCGAGGCGAGGAGATACGGATGTCGGTTCCGGTGGCACCAGGGCGCTGGCCGGTGCTCGGCCACACCCCGGCGCTGCTGCGACGCAGATTCGGCTTCACAGAAGGTCTTCGCACCCATGGCGACATCGTGCGCGTGCACCTCGGCGCGCTCCCGATGTACTTCGTGACCACGCCGGAGCTGACGCACCGTGTTCTCGTCACCGACTCGGCGAGTTTCGGAAAAGGCGCCATGTTCGACAAGTTCCGCCCATTCACCGGCAATGGGCTCGTCAATTCCGAGGGCGCCTTTCACCTGCGACAACGCAGATTGGTACAGCCCGCGTTCCACCATGAGCGCATCGCCCGTTATGCCGAAAAGATGGAAACGACCGTTTCCCGTTTGTCCGCGTCGTGGCGGCCGGGCGAGCGACGCGAGATCAACGAGGACATGCAGGCACTCGCCGTGACCATCGTCGGCGAGGCCCTGTTCGGCACCGAGTTCGGCCGCCCGGCCATCGAGGAGGCGCGCCGTTCCATCCCGATCGTGATCCGGCACGGCATGGTCCGTGCGCTGTCCCCCGCGTTCGTCGGACCGCTGCTCGTGCGCGGCAACCGCCGGTTCGGCGGCGCCGTGCACCGGATGCGCGCGGTGGTCGGCGAAGTCGTCACCGGCTGGCGCGCGGCCGGTCTCGACCGGGGCGACCTGCTGTCGATGCTGCTGTCGGCCCGCGACGAGGACGGCGAGCCGATGACCGACCAGCAGGCCCACGACGAGGTCGTCACGCTGCTGTCGGCGGGCATCGAGACCAGCGCCCTGGCGCTCGCGTGGCTGTTCCACGAGATCGCGCGGCACCCCGAGGTGGAGCGCCGCGTGCACGAGGAGATCGACCAGGTCCTCTCCGGCCGTCCCGTCACCGCCGACGACGTGCCGAAGCTGACCTACCTCCAGCAGGTCGTCAACGAAACCCTGCGGATGTACCCCATCTGGATACTGATGCGCCGCACGCTGCGCCCGGTGCGGCTCGGCGGTGTCGGCCTGCCCGCGGACACCGAGGTCACCATCAGCCCGCACGCACTGCACCACGACCCGCGCTGGTTCGCGGAACCCCACGTCTTCGACCCGGACCGGTGGGCACCGGAGCGGGTCGGCGACATTCCCCGCGGCGCGTTCGTCCCGTTCGGCGCGGGCAACCGCATGTGCGTCGGCAACGCCTTCGCCATGACCGAGATGGCCGTCACGCTCGCCACGATCGCGAGCCGCTGGCGGCTCGTGCCCGTCCCGGAACGACCGCCGCGGATCAAGTACACCTCCACCGCCTATCCCGCACGGCTGTCGATGACGGCCGTTCCCCGCTGAAAGGTGCCCGTTGTTCGCCCGACCCACCCGGCGGCTCGCCATGGCGCTTGCCGCCGCCGCGCTCACGTTCCTGCTGTCCGCACCCGCCGCCGACGCGGCCGAACCGTCCTGCACACCGGAGCGGTACCCGGTCACGGTCGCCGGTCTCGCGCAGACCATGGCTGGCACGCTGTGCGTGCCACCGGGTGGCGCTTCCGCCGTGCAGGTGCTGATACCGGGCGGTTTCTACAACCGCGGCTACTGGGACATCCCCGTCGACCCGGCGACGCACTCGTTCCGGCGCGCCATGAACGGCGCCGGGTACGCGACGCTGACCGTCGACCGGCTCGGCACCGGCGACAGCTCGGTCCCGCCGAGCGTGCTGCTGACCGCGATCACGCAGGCCGACGCGGTGCACCAGGTCGTGCAGGTGCTGCGGCAGCGGTTCCGGACCGTGTTCCTCGGCGGCCACTCGCTCGGCTCCGCCATCTCGATCATCGAGGCGGCCAGGTACCGCGACGTGGACGGCGTGCTGGTCACCGGCATGGGCCACCACCTCAACGTCCTCGGCCTCGCCCCGATCGCCGCCACGTTCCTGCCCGCGGTCCTCGACCCCGCGTTCGCGGGCCGCTCGCTCGACCCCGGCTACCTGACCACCATGCCGGGCACGCGCTGGCGGTCCCTCCACGCACCGGGCCCGTACCGCCCGGTGATCGACACCCTCGACGAGACGACCAAGGACGTCGCCGCGCCGACCGAGCTCGTCGACGCGGCGCTGCTCGGTACCCTCACCCCGTACACCAGAAAGGTCGGCGTCCCGGTCCTCACCGTGATGGCCGGAAAGGACCCGACCTTCTGCGGGCTCCTGGCCACCGACTGCTCGTCGTCGGCGGCGCTGCTGGCGGCGGAGGCGCCGTTCTACGGTCCCGCCGCGCAGTTGCAGGCCTATGTCCTACCGGGCTACGGCCACGCGTTGAACTACGCCCCGAACGCTCCGGACCTGCACGATGTGGTGTTGCGATGGGCAGATCGGATGATCCTCCGATGACCAAGCCGCTGCCGAACGGGCCACGCGCCCCGGTACCGAGATCGGCGAAGGAACGGGAGAAGGCACGGGTCAGGCTCGCCCGCAAGTGGGCGTACCTGATCAGCTCGACCGCCTATGTGCCGTTGAAGCACACCGAGCTCGAGGAGCCGATGCTGGAGCTGGTCCACGAACTGTTCGCGGCGCTGGTCGCCGAGCCGCTCGGGCTGGAGGAGGCCGAGCTGGCCGGCGCCCGGCTGGTGGCGCTGAACTGTGCCGACAAGTCGAGCCTGCAGTGCACCTTCGACGTGCTGGCAGGTCCCCTGCTGACCGACGACGACGTGCGCGACCTGCCGCCGGAGCGGGTGGTCCGGCTGCTCGGCGCGCTGTCGGCCGGGTTCACCGAGGCGGTCCGAAGACGGACCACCGACCAGCAGGAGGGCATGTGCCGCGCGCTGATGGAGGTCGCCAAGAAGGCGATGCACGCGGCGGAGAACAGGAAGACCGACTTCGGTGACACGTCGACCGAGCTGACGCTGCTGAGGCGTCAGCTGAGCCACCAGCTGCTGCACGACGCGCAGACGGGCCTGCCCAACCGGCAGTTCTTCAGCACCCGGCTCGAGGAGGTGCTGAACTCCGGCAGCCCGACCACGCTGTACCGGATCGAGCTGAACGGCTTCTCCGTGTTCAACGAGGGCCTCGGCGGTCCACGCGCCGACATGCTGATGACCGCGATCGCCGTGCGCCTGCGGGCCGCGCTGCCCGGCATGATGGTCGCCCGCTTCGACCGGGCGGACTTCACGGTCCTGCAGGATTCGGGCACCGACAGCACCGCGCCCGTCGACGTGATCGCCGCGATCAACGACGCCGTCGCCACGACCACCCGCGTCGCCGACCTCGGGCTCGTCACGTCCGCCAGCATCGGCGTGGTGCAGAGCCCACCGCACCGCGCGAACCCGGTCGAGTTCCTGCAGGCGGCCGACATCGCGCTCCGCCA
This sequence comes from Actinophytocola glycyrrhizae, assembly GCF_042653545.1. Taxonomy (NCBI): domain Bacteria; kingdom Bacillati; phylum Actinomycetota; class Actinomycetes; order Pseudonocardiales; family Pseudonocardiaceae; genus Actinophytocola; species Actinophytocola glycyrrhizae. The sequence goes on along the minus strand of NZ_JBHSIS010000022.1, from coordinate 183,523 downwards.
CGCCAAGGAGGAGGGCCCCGGCCGGTCGCGCCTGCTCATGCCGGAGGAGGACGCACACGACCGCCGCCTGCTCCGCATGGCCGCGGGCCTGCCGGGTGCGATCGAGAACGGGCAGCTCCCGGTCGGCTACCGGCTGCGGGTGGACCTCACCGACGAACAACCGGTCGGCGTCGACGCGTACGTGCGGTGGCAGGAGACCGGGCTGTCCGAGGTGGTGGAGCAGACCGGGCTCGCGCCGAGGGTCGGGCAGTTGCTGTTGCGGGACGCGTGCGAACGGCTGTCGGGCGCGAGCCTGCCGCTGTCGGTGCGCCTCTCACCCAACCAGTCGGCGGCACCGGACCTGGTCGACACCGTGCTCGACGTGCTCGACGAGACCGCGCTGCCCGCGAACCGCCTGCAGCTCGCGATGCCCGCCGCGGAGGTGTTCGATGGCCGGGCGCGGTCGGTGGACAACCTGTCCTCGCTCGCCACGGCCGGTGTCGGCATGGCGGTGCACGACTTCGGTGGCGACCCGTCGGAGGTGGTGCGGCTCGGCGGGCTGCCGTTGCGAGCGGTGGCGTTGACTGCCCGGCTGGTGTCGCAGGCCAGGGGTGCGTCCAGGAAGTCGTTGGTGGCCAAGGCGTTGACCGGCCTCGCCGCGATGGTGCACGAGTCCGGGGCGACGGTCGCGGTGGACGACGTGCGCAGTCGCCGGGAGGCGGAGTGGTGGCGCCACGCGGGCGCCGACACCGCCAGCGGCCCGCTGTTCGTGGTGGGCGGTGAACGGGAGGACCTGGTGGAGCTGTTCGACTGAGTCGCCGCTTCGCGGTGCGTCACTCCACCGGCGCCGCGAACTGCGTCGCGTACAGGCGGTGGTAGGCGCCGCGCTGTTCCAGGAGCTGCTCGTGGCTGCCCTGTTCGACGATGTGGCCCGCCTCCATCACCAGGATGAGGTCGGCGTCGCGGATCGTGGACAGGCGGTGCGCGATCACGAAGCTGGTGCGCGAGGACCGCAGCGCGGCCATCGCGTGCTGCACCAGCGACTCCGTGCGGGTGTCGACCGAGCTGGTCGCCTCGTCCAGGATCAGCAGCGACGGGCTCGCCAGGAACGCGCGCGCGATCGTCAGCAACTGCTTCTCACCGGCGGAGACGTTGGACGCCTCCTCGTCGATCACCGTGTCGTAACCGTCGGGCAGGGTGCGCACGAACCGGTCGACGTAGGTCGCCTGCGCGGCCGCGATGATCTCCTCCTCGGTGGCACCCGGCTTGCCGTAGGCGATGTTGTCGCGGATCGTGCCGCCGAACAGCCAGGTGTCCTGCAGGACCATGCCGACCTGCGAGCGCAGGTCCTCCCGCTTCAGTGCCGTGATGTCGACACCGTCGAGGGTGATCCGGCCCGCGTCCAGCTCGTAGAACCGCAGGATCAGGTTCACCAGCGTGGTCTTGCCCGCGCCGGTCGGTCCCACGATCGCCACCGTCTGCCCCGGTTCCGCCACCAGCGACAGGTGCTCGATCAACGGCTGCTCCGCGCGGTAGGAGAACGACACGTCCTCGAACGCGACCCGGCCACGCCGCTGCGCGGGCAGTGCCGCGTCGGCCGGGTCCGGCTCCTGCTCCTGCGCGTCGAGCAGCTCGAACACCCGCTCCGCCGAAGCGACACCCGACTGCATGAGGTTCGCCATCGACGCGACCTGCGTCAGCGGCTGGGTGAACTGCCGCGAGTACTGGATGAACGCGGTGACCTCGCCGAGCGTCATCGTCCCCGACGTGATCCGCAGCCCGCCGACCACGGCGATCACCACGTAGGACAGGTTCGACAGGAACATCATCGACGGCATGATCAGACCGGACACGAACTGCGCGCCGGAGGACGCGGTGTACAGGTCCTCGTTGCGGCGCTGGAACTCCGCCTCCGACTCCTTCTGCCGCCCGAACGCCTTCACCAGCTGGTGGCCGGTGAACGACTCCTCGATGTGCGCGTTCAGCACGCCGGTGTGCTTCCACTGCGCGATGAACAGCTTCTGCGACCGCTTGCCGATCTGGCCGGTGACCACAACGGAGACGGGGATGACCGCGAGCGCGATCAGTGCCAGCAGCGGCGAGATCGAGAACATCATGGCCAGTACGCCGACCACGGTCAGCACGGACGTGAGCAGCTGGCTCAGCGTCTGCTGCAGCGTCATCGAGATGTTGTCGATGTCGTTGGTGACCCGGGAAAGCAGCTCACCGCGGGGCTGGCCGTCGAAGTAGCGCAGCGGCAGCCGGTGCACCTTCGCCTCGACGTCCTCGCGCAGCGAGTACACGATGCGCTGCACGACCTTGTTGAGCAGCCTGCCCTGCAGCCACGCGAAGATCGACGACACCAGGTAGAGCCAGAGCACCCACTGCAGCACCACGGCGAGCGCGCCGAAGTCGATGCCCGCGCCCGGCCCGCCCCGGTACCGGCCGATGACGCCGTCGAAGATGATGTCCATGGCGTCGCCGAGGATCTTCGGGCCCGCCACCGCGAACCCGACGCTGATCACGCCGAGCACGACGACCAGCAGGAGGTTCGTGCGCTCCGGCCGCATGCGCGCGACGAGCCGCTTGGCGGAGGTCCTGAAGTTGGCTGCCTTGCTGACGGGGCCCTGCATGCCGGGGAAGCCCGGGCCACCGCCTGGCCGTGGCCCGGCGGGCGTGCGGGTCGGGGTCGAGGTGCTCATGCGGCCTGCTCCGGGGTCAGCTGGGACTCGACGATTTCCAGGTAGGTCGGGCAGGTGCCCATCAGCTCGCGGTGGGTGCCGATCCCGACGACCTCCCCGTTCTCCAGGACGATGATCTGGTCCGCGTCGAGGATCGTGGAGACCCGCTGCGCGACCACGAGGACCGCCGACCGCTCGGTGTGTGGCTTCAGCGCCGCACGCAACGCGGCGTCGGTGGCCAGGTCCAGCGCGGAGAACGCGTCGTCGAACAGGTAGATCTCCGGCCGCCGCACCAGTGCGCGGGCGATCGAGAGCCGCTGCCGCTGGCCACCGGAGACGTTGGTGCCGCCCTGCGCGATCTCCGCATCGAGACCACCCATCGCCTCGACGAAGTCCCGCGCCTGCGCGATCTCCAGCGCCTGCCACAGTTCCTCTTCGGTGGCGTCCGGGTTGCCGTAGCGCAGGTTCGACGCGACGGTGCCGGTGAACAGGAAGGCCTGTTGCGGCACCAGGCCGATGCGGCCGCGCAGCACGTCCGGAGCCAGCTCGCGGACGTCGGCGCCGTTGACGAGCAGCGCCCCGCCGGTCACGTCGATCAGCCGGGGCACGAGCGACAGCAACGTGGTCTTGCCCGCGCCGGTGCTGCCGATGATCGCGGTGGTCCTGCCGGCCTCGGCGCGGAACGAGATGTCGCGGAGCACCGGGTCGACCGCGCCCGGGTACCGGAACTCGACGCCGCGGAACTCGACCTCCGCCCGCGCGGGCAGTTCGGTGACGGGTGCCTCGGGGTCGCGAACGGACGACTCGGTGCCGAGCACCTCCTGGATGCGCTCGGCACAGACCGCCGCGCGCGGGATCATCATGGAGATGAAGGTCGCCATCATGACCGACATCAGGATCATCAGCAGGTAGGACAGGAACGCGGTCAGCGCGCCGACCTGCATCTCGCCGGTGTCCACCCGGTGCGCGCCGAACCAGAGGACGGCGACGCTGGAGACGTTGAGGATCAGCATGACGGTCGGGAAGATCAGCGCCTGCAACCGTCCCACGCGCAGCGCGGTGTCGGTCAGCCTCTGGTTGGCGTCACCGAAACGGGCGGTTTCCGCCTTCTCCCGGACGAACGCGCGGACCACCCGGATACCGGTCAGCTGCTCGCGCAGCACCCGGTTCACCTGGTCGATCCGGTCCTGCATCAACCGGAACTGCGGCACCATGCGCACCACGATCAGCCCGATGGAGATCGCGAGCGCCGGCACGCACACGAGCAGCAGCCAGGACAGCCCGACGTCCTCCCGCAACGCCATGATCACCCCGGCGACGCACATGATCGGCGCCGCGACGAACATCGTGCAGAACATGACCACGAGCAGCTGAACCTGCTGCACGTCGTTGGTGGTGCGGGTGATCAGCGACGGCGCGCCGAACGTGTTGACCTCGCGGGCGGAGAACGCGCCGACCCGGTGGAAGATCCCGGCCCGCACGTCCCTGCCGAACGCCATCGCGACCCGCGCACCGAACCAGACGGCGCCGATCGAGCAGAGGATCTGCAGCAGCGTCACGGCGAGCATCCACCCGCCGGTCTCGACGATGTAGCCGGTGTCCCCCCGCGCGACCCCGAAGTCGATGACGTCGGCGTTGAGGCTCGGCAGGTAGAGCGAGGCGACCGTGCCCACCAGCTGCAGTACCAGGACGGCGGCGAGCTCGCGGCGGTACGGCCGCAGGTAGGTCACCAGCAATCGGTTCAGCAAGACTTCCCCCCTGGGAAGAAACGGTGCGTGTCTAACATGGTGGAAGGTAGACCAGAGCCATAGGAAACGCAACGTATCTTAAAGGGGTCGGGTGACCGAGGCCAAGACACGCAGGCGAGGCGAACTGCTCGAGGAGGCCATCCTCGAAGCGACCTGGGCCGAGCTGGCTGAGGTGGGCTACACAGCTCTCACCATAGAGGCGGTGGCAAAACGGGCGGGGACCAGCAAACCCGTCATATACCGCAGATGGCAGAGCCGCGCGCACCTCGTCGTCGCCGCATGGGCCCGGCAACGCCCCGCCGAGTCCGTTACGCCCGATCTGGGTTCGCTACGGGCAGACCTCGTGTGGCTGTTCACCCGCCTCGCGGACCGCACGGCCGGGATGATGAGCGAGACCATCGCGGGCGTGATGGCGGAGGCCTTCAAGCACCCGGAGGTGCAGGAGCTGTTGCGGGAACGGATGGATTCCGCGCCGCTGACCCACACCGTGCGGCAGATCGTGGACAGTGCCGTGGCCCGGGAAGAGCTGCCACCCGTCGTTCTGCCCCGGCTGGCCGCCCGGCTGCCGCTGGACCTGGTGCGCGCGGAGGCGGTCTTCTGCGGCGCACCCGTGCCCGAGGAACTGGTCGAGGCCATGGTGGACGAGATCTACCTGCCCTTGCTGAAGGGCTTGGCACTGAACCGACCTCCGCACAAGGAGCCCGACGGGCCCCCGCAGGGCGGACCGCCGTGAAAGGCGCGTTCGGTCCGGTCGCGATAGCCGTGAGTGTGCCGATAGGGACACTGCGCGTCCCTATCGGCACACTCACAACGCCAGTCATGCCCCGAAAGCGCCTTTCGGAGCAGCTTGGCGGGCCGGGCGCGCAGCGCCCTCGCGACTGCTGTGAAAGGCGCGTTGACGGCATCAGCCACGCCGTCAACGCGCCTTTCACGGCACCAAAGCCCGGGCGCTACGCGCCCTGCCCGCGCAACCCCGATGGTGGCGCAAGCCCACCCCAAAGGGGCTCCCTGCCATCCCGTCGACCTGGCAGCGCCCGATCACGCCGCGTCAAGGGGGGCCGGAGGCCCGAATCACATCATGCGGAAACCCGGCCCCCCTTGGCGCGGTGTGATAGCCCGTAGGGAGGTCGACGGGATGGCAGGCAGACCCGAACCCAACCGCAACCAACCCACCCCTCCGCCACCCCCGAGACCTGCCCGTCCGGCGAGGACAAACCCACCACGACGCGAACATCGCCGAACCCGCAGAGCTCCGGCAAGCCCGAAGACTGCTCACCAACCGACAACGGTTGCGCAAGCCGACCGCGAAGAGCGCCCGTCCGCCGGACACCAGCCTCCGAACGCCATGAAAGGCGCGTTCAGGATGGGCAGTCCCGAAAGCGCCTTTCATGACACCGGGCCGCTGGGCGCGCAGCACCCCGGTCCGCGGAGCGGGCCCGCCCACGCGCGGGTTCCCGCTCGATCAGGCTCAGCCATCCACCGCCAGCATCAGCAGCGCCAGCCCGAACTGGCCGCCGGTCCCCGTGCACGTGTCGGCGGTCACCGTCAGCCCCGCCTCGTGGAGCATGGTCGCGAGGCCTTCCGGGGTGTACTTCCGTGTCAACGCGAGCCGGATGGTGTCGTCTGGCGGGAAGCGGACCGCCGTGTCGTTCGGCAGTCGCAACCGCAGGTCCGCGTCCGTTCGGTTGCGGTAGGCCGTTCTCACGACCAGCGCCCGCTCGTCCTCCACGGCGCCGAGCAGTTCGACGGCGTCGTCGTCGACCAGCAGGTCCGTGTGGGCGCGGAGGGTGGCCGCGACGAACGCGCCGAAGGCGGTGCTGTGTTCGTACTCGGCCACGGCGTCCACGACCTGGTCCGCACCGAGGGCCATGGTCACCTCTGCCTCCAGCAGCAACCGGTCGCCTGGGCGCAGGAGAGCCTCCGCGCACCTGCCGAGCACCGCCACGTCGTCGTCGAAGTGGGCGATCGTGTTGCCCAGCAACGAGAACAGCACCGGGGTCGGGCCGAACAGCTCGTCGAGCAACCCGCGGAGCGCGTGGAGGTTCTCCGGCAGCGTGAAGTCCCACGGCAGTGACAACACCCGGTCGGTCGGCAGGCCCAGTCTGCGGATCAGTCCGCGGACGGCCAGGTGCAGCAGGTCCTCGCCGGCGTCCACCGGCAGGTAGCACAGGTCCGCGTTGGCGCGGGAGAGGTCTTCCAGGAGCACCCCGTCCTTGCGGCCGTCGCCGGGGCCGAGGCTGACGTAGTGGCACGGCTCGGCCGGCATGCTTGCCCGTAGGCCCTGCCAGCGGCGCGGGAACGACTCGACGCTCTGCCTTGGTGCGCCGCACAGCGGATCGCGGCAGACCGCCGTCCACGCGATCGCGGCGTCGACGCCGGTGTACGCGTGGCCGCACGTGATCCGTTTTCCCTCGCCCGCGTCGTCGTAGCCTCGACTCAGGTCGCTGACCAGCCGCATGAACCGCGCGGTGCGGTCGTCCGGGCCCAGTTCCAGCCACGCCGGACCGTCCGGCCCGACTCTTGTGCGCCACACGGGCGGCGGTATCGCCGTCGTCCGCGCGATCTCCCCAACTGCCATCGCAGGGCTCCCCTTCCGCAGATGGCTTCTGCACTTCAGAAGAGTTCTGATTCTGCATCTGCACGTGCATCTGCACAAGGCGCACAGATTGCGAGAACAACACGAAAACCGAAAGGCGCTTTCTGAACAGAGTCCTGCCCAGAAAGCGCCTTTCGAAAAACGATCAGTGCGCGGCGATCGGCCGGAGGTTCTCGTCGTGCTCGTCGACGTGGTAGTCCTCGTCCGTGGTGGCGTCCTCCCCGTTGGAAACGCCCTTCATCCGGCGGATGACGAACGTGACGACAACGGCCACCAGCAGGTTGGCGATCAGCGCGACGAACCCGACGTAGATCTGGACCGTCGAACCCTCGAACGGCTGCCAGCCGAAAACGTTGAGCTTGTCCAGCGCGAGCGCGGAGCCGCCGAAGTGCGCGCGACCGCTGGCCGGGTTGGGGATCTGGTACAGCAGCACCATCCCCCACAGCATGCCGACCGCCCAGCCCGCGATGAGCGCCCAGCGGTGCAACCACCTGGTGTACAGGGCGATCGCGACCGCGGGCAGGGTCTGGAGAATGATCACGCCGCCGATCAGCTGGAGGTCGATCGCGTACTGCGGGTCGATCAGCACGATGAACAGCACGGCGCCGAACTTGACCACCAGCGAGGCTAGCTTCGCCTGCTTCGCCTCGTCCTTCGCGGTCGCGTTCCTGCGGATGTACTCCTTGTAGATGTTGCGGGTCCACAGGTTCGCCGCGGCGATCGACATGATCGCGGCGGGCACCAGCGCGCCGATCCCGATCGCGGCGAACGCGATGCCCGCGAACCACGACGGGAACTGCGAGTTGAACAGCTCGGGGATGATCGTGTTGCTGTCCGGGCGGCCGGTGGCGTTGTTGGTGATCGGCGTGACGCCTGCGGCGATCGCGGCGAACCCGAGCAGCGCGAGCAGACCGAGCAGCAGCGAGTACGCCGGCAGCGCGGACATGTTGCGCTTGAGCACGTCCCGGCCGCGGGAGGCCAGGACGCCGGTCACCGAGTGCGGGTACAGGAACAGCGCCATCGCCGAGCCGAGCGCGAGCGTCGCGTACTGCAACTGGTTGTTGCCGCTCAGCAGGAGACCGTCGGCCGGGGACTCGCTCTCGCTGAACTTCTGCTCCGCCGCCGAGAAGATCGAGTCCCACCCGCCGAGCTTGGCCGGCAGGTAGATCACCGCGACCAGGATGACGACGTAGATCAGGATGTCCTTGACGAACGCGATCAGCGCGGGCGCGCGCAGCCCGGACTGGTAGGTGTAGAGCGCGAGGATGACGAACGCGATCAGCAGCGGCAGGTGGCCGAGGAAGCCCGCGCCGTTGAAGCCCATGGACCGCAGCACCGCCTCGAGGCCGACGAGCTGCAGCGCGATGTAGGGCATGGTGGCGACGATGCCGGTGATCGCGACCAGCAGGGCCAGCAGCGAGGAGCCGTAGCGGCCGCGCACGAAGTCCGCGGGCGTGACGTAGCCCCGCGCCCGCGACACCGACCACAGCCGCAGCACCGGCAGGAACACCAGCGGGTAGGCGATGATCGTGTACGGCATGGCGAAGAAGCCCATCGCGCCCGCGCCGAACAACAGCGCGGGGACGGCGACGAACGTGTACGCCGTGTAGAGGTCACCGCCGATGAGGAACCAGGTGATCCACGACCCGAACCTGCGGCCACCCAGACCCCACTCGTCGAGGTGGTCGAGCGTAGCGGCGGCGCGCCAGCGGGCGGCGACGAAGCCCAGGACGGTGACGAACCCGAACAGCAGGGTGAAGACGATCAGCTCGGTCCACTGCATCACCCGGCGCTCCCCTCGTCCAGCCGGTCGACGTCCGCCGGGACGCCGGGCGCGGGCCGGACCGGCGCCTTTCTCGTCATCCGGTAGACGGTGATCGTGCACAGCACGCCGACGAGGATCAGCGTGAACTGGAACCAGTAGAAGAACGGCATCCCGAACAGCGCGGGTGTCTCGCGGTTGTAGATCGGGGTGAACAGGACGATGAAGGGGATCAGGAGCAGCAGGTTCCACGGGCTGAACACCAGCCCCGTGGTCCTGCCTCCCGGCTTGTCGGACGACATAAGGCCCTACCTCGTTGTTTGGCGTGACCGACGACAGTGCGGAATACGATAGAACCGATGATCACGCTGGGCCAGCACGCGTTTCCGCAGTGTCATGCGAGGTGGTCGGACGCCGCGGGACCGGTGGCCGGCGTCCTGCCCGCCCCCAAGCCGGGCAGGACGCCGCTCCCCCCTCCCCCCAGCGGTGAAACGTTCTCGTCCTGGCCAGGATTTGTAGAGCATCCGGGTTGTTCAGTGTCCTGACGTTGGACTTTGAACATCGCACTCTGAACAATGGTGGCGCTTGGGGGTGGTGGGGGTGCCACGACGCGAGAACCCGCTCGGGCCTGCCGAGGACGCGCTCACCCGCTTCGCCGCGGACCTGCGGGGGCTGCGGGAGAAGGCGGGCGCACCGACGTACCGGCAGCTGAGCGCGCTGGCGCACTACTCGGCCGCCGCGTTGTCGGAGGCGGCGGGCGGACGCAAGCTGCCGAGCCTTCCCGTCACGCTCGCCTACGTCCGCGCGTGCGACGGTGACACCGCGGCGTGGGAGCGGCGCTGGCGGGAACTTTCCGCCACACAGGCGAAGGAGTCGCAGGAGCCGGTGGCACGGCCGGGCGAGACGCCGCCGTATGCCGGGCTCGCCGCGATCGACGACCCGGCACTGTTCGCCGGCCGCGCGGAACTGGTCGCCGAGCTGACCGCGCGGGTGCGGGAACAGCGGCTCACCGCCGTGGTCGGCGCCTCGGGCAGCGGCAAGACGTCGCTGCTGCTGGCCGGTCTGCTGCCCACGCTGGCCGACCACGTGCTGATGACGCCTGGACCGCGGCCGCTGGAGGAGTGCGCGGTCCGGCTCGCGGACGTCGTCGGCGTCCCGCCCGGCCAGCTGCACCGGGAGCTGGCGCAGGCGCCGGAGAACCTGCACCTGCGGGTGCGGCAGGCGTTCGCCGACCGGCCGGACGACCTGGTCCTCGTTGTCGACCGGTTCGAGGAGGCCGCCGCCGACGAGCACTTCGTCGCGGCGCTCGTGCACGCCACGACGGCGGCGACGAGCAGGCTCCGGGTCGTGCTCGCGGTGCGCGCCGACGTCGCGGACGGCCTTCCCGCCGCCGCCCGGGACGGGCAGGTGCACGTCGGCCCGATGACCGCGGACGGCCTGCGGGAGGCCATCACCGACCCGGCCACCGCGGCGGGCTGCCGGGTCGAGACCGCCCTGCTGGTCCGGCTGATCGCCGACACCGACGGCCCCGGCACGCTCCCGTTCCTGCAGCAGGCGCTGCTGGAGGCGTGGCGGCGGCGCCGGGGCACCACGATGTCGGTCGCGAGCTACGAGGCGGCTGGCGACATCCCCCGGCTGATCGCGGACGCGGCGGAACGCGGGTACACCGCGCTCGACGCCGACGGGCAGCGGCGCGCCAGGAACCTGTTGCCCCGGCTCGCGTCGGCGGGCCGCGGGTTGCGTCGCGACGACCTGGACGCCGGGACCGCCGAAGTGCTCGACGAGCTGGTGTCGGCCAGGGTCGTGGTGGCCGACACCGACCGGTTGCGGCTCGCGGGCCGGTCGCTGGCGCAACGCTGGCCCCGGCTGCGCGAGTGGCTCGCGCAGGACGGCGACCGCCTGCGGGCGCACCGTGAGCTGGCGGAGGCCGCGGCCATGTGGGAGTCACTCGGCCGCGACCCCGGCGCGCTGTTCCGCGGGGTCCGGCTCGACACCGCGCTGGCCGCCGACGCACCCGTGCTCACCGCCGAGGAGCGGGACTTCCTGCTGGCCAGTGTGGTGGCGCGGACCGGTGAACAGCGGCGGGTCCGGCGTGTGCGTGCCGGGCTCGTGCTGCTGTCGGTGCTGGTGGTGCTGGCGACCGGGGCGCTGGCGTACGCGGTGCGGGCGGGGCAGACCGCGGACCGGCAGCGTCACGCGGCCGCGGCGCAGAGCGCGTTGCGGACGGCCGCCGAGCTGATGGACACCGACCCGGCCCTGGCGATGCAGCTCACCGTCGCCGCCAACCGGCTCGACCCGACCGCTGCCAGCAGGAACGCGGTGCTCTCGCTGTTCGCGACCCCGTACGCGGCGCGGCTCACCCGGCACACCGGCGCCGTGCACGCGGTCGCGGCCGACGGCGACGTGCTGGCCACCGCGGGCGACGACGCGACCCGGCTGTGGCGGGCAGGCGACCCGCGCCACCCGCGTGAGCTGGCGGTACTGCCGGAGAGCGCCACGTCGGTCGTGCTCGCCGACGAGGGCAGGCTCGCCGTGACCGGCACCCCGGCGTCCGCGTGGCTGTGGGACCTCACCGACCTCACGCACCCGAAGCGGATCGCGCAGGTGGGCAGGAGCAGCGGCCAGGAGCGGTCACCCGGCCAGGTCGCGCTCAGCGCCGACGGCAGGACGCTCGCACTGTCGAAGGAGAACGACGTCCGGCTCTACGACGTCACGGTCGGCGGGCGGCCCAGCAGGCTCGACACGCTGACCGGGCACACCGATCCGGTCACCTCGGTCGCGTTCCACCCGGACGGCGCGACGGTGGCGACCACCAGCGCGGACCACACGGTGCGGCTGTGGCCCACCGCCGACGGCGCGCCCGTGGTGCTGACCGGCGGCGGCACCGCGGTGAAGTTCAGCCCGGACGGCGAGTTCGTCGCGGCATCCGGCGAGGACGGGACGGTCCGGCTGTGGCGGACCGCCGACCACGTGCAGGTCGCGGACATGGTGGTGCGCGGCGGCGCGGTGCGGGACGTGGCGTTCAGCCCGGGCGGCGACCTGCTCGCCGCCACCGGCGACGACCAGGTGACGGCCGTGTGGGACATGACGGAACCGGAGCGGCCGAGGGAGGTCGCCGCGCTGACCGGGCACACGGACGCGGGCACCGGCGTCCGGTTCACGCCGGACGGCCGGACGCTGATCACGTCCAGCCGGGACCGGACCGTGCGGCTGACCGACGTCGCCGAGGTGGCGGCGGGCCGCGCGGCAGGCGACCTGCTCGCGTGGCGCGGGCCGGTACTGGCGAGCGGCGGCGACGGGCCGGTGCGGCTGTTCGACATGCGCGACCGGCACGCGCCGCGGCGCGGTGGCACCGTCGCCGGGCCCGGTCTCGCGCTGGCGCCCGGGCTGCTCGCCTCGGGTGGCCGGGTGTGGGACGTGACGGATCCGGCGCGGCCGACGTGGCGCGCGGACGCCGGGGACGCGACCGGCTCGGCACTGAGCCGCGACGGGCGGCTCCTGGTCACAACGCACGAAAACACGAACCCGCTGCTGTGGTCGCTCGCCGATCCGGACCGGCCGCCGGTGGACCTGCCCGTCAAGGGCGTGCACACGGCGGTGCTCGGCGACGGCGTCGTGGCGACGCTGGGCGACGACATCACGGTGTGGGACATCGGAGACCCGGCACACCCGGCACCGACAACGCTGCCGCCGCGGGACTGGACGGGGCTCGCACTGCGGCCGGACGGACAGGTGCTCGCGGCGGTGGCGCGCGACGGGACGGGCCGGCTGTTCGACATCGCGGATCCGGGCGCACCGAAGGTGCTCAGCGGGTTCCCGGCGGGCCCGGCCGTCGCGTTCGCGCCGGACGGGCGGACGCTCGTGACGGCCACCGGGCCCGCGCCCCGGCTGTGGGACGTGTCGGAGCCGAGGCGGCCAGAGGAGATCGCGACGCTGCGCGGCGAGCACAACCGGACGGTCGTCGCCGTCGCGTTCAGCGAGGACGGCCGGTCGTTCGCGACGGCCGCCACGGACGGGTCGTGGCACGTGTGGGACGTCGCGGTGGACGGGGTCGAGCGGCGCGTGTGCGCGGTCGTGTCACCACGGCTGGGTGCGGACGAGTGGGAGCGGTACCTGCCGGACGTGCCCTACCAGCCGGTCTGCCCGTGACGGCGCTCGGGGCTGGATCTCCCAGGGGCATGACTCCGCGCCAAGGGGGCGGTCTGGCGTAGCGCTGTGAAAGGCCCTGAAAGGCGCGTTCAGGGCGCTGAGCGCCCTGAACGGCCCATTCACGGCACTCGTGTGCCGTCAACGCGTCTTTCACGTCGGCCCCGGTGGGTGCGGGCCCGGCGCTGCGTGCGGGAACCGTCGCGAGGCCAATGGCGGCCGGGGTCGACGTCCGGTGCGGTGGGGGCGTGGGGGGGTGACGGTCAGCTACCGGACGTGGGCTTCGCCACCCGAATGCGTTGGAACCGGTTCGGTGGCCACGTGTCGATTCGGGATAACGGCAGGTCACGGGCCCGTGAGCGGAAACGTGGATTTCCTGTTAACGCAACGAATTCAGCCTATCCAGTGAATGTCCCACCTTGACCCTTGGGATAACCTCGTGTCTCGCTGCTACCGGCGCAGTGCTGAGGGTGAGCTTCGAGACGGAGGGCGGGATCCCGTGCACCCCCGGTCGGCCGGCAGCCGGTCCCCCCGAATATCGACCATAAGGTGATCATGACAGTCTCATCGCCCGTGTCGTCATCGCCGCGGCACGCGGGCCCGTGGACCTGCATCGCCGGTGTCGCCGGCTACGTCGCCGTCTCGCCCCTGATCTTCCGCGAGCTGGAGTCGCCGATCTGGGTGGTGGTGTGGCTCGCGGTCGGTGCGATCGCGATCGGAGTGGTGGCCGCCGGGGCCGCGCGCACGGCGGCGGCCGGGCGCGAGCACGTCGACGAGCTGCGCAGGCTCGACGACGAGAACCACAACCTCGCCGGGCTGGCCGAAACCCGTCGCGTGGCGCTGGAGACCCTCGTCGAGCAGCAGTTGCCAGCCATGATCGACGGGGTGGGCGCGCCGCCGCTGCCCGACCTGTCCGCCGACGACGTGTCCGCGCACGCGCTCGCACAGTCCGCCGTGCACTTCGGCAGGCTGCGGGACGACCAGCTGGCAAGACAGGACGCCGTCGCCGCGGCCGTCGTGGCGCTCGGCCGCAAGGTGCAGGCGTCCGCGCACCGCATCCAGGAGGAGGCGGCGCGGATGGTGCAGGCACACCCCACCGACCCGGACGTCCTCCACACCAGCATGCGGGTCGACCACGCCGCGGCCCAGCAGGCCCGCAACGCACAGACCCTCGCCGCGCTGTGCGGTGAGTGGCCGGGTCAGCAGTGGCACGAGGCACTGCCGCTCGCGGACGTCGTGCGCGGCGCGGCCGGCCGCATCACCGCCTACCAGCGCGTCGAGGTGTCCGGTGACCCGGCGATCGCGGTGTCGGCCCGCGTCGTCGAGCCGTTGATCCACGTCGTGGCCGAGCTGCTCGCCAACGCGACCCAGTCGTCGCCGCCCACCACGCAGGTCCTCGTGACACTGCGGCAGGTGCAGCGCGGCGCCGTGATCGAGATCGACGACGGTGGTGTCGGCCTCGACGACAAGCGCCTCGAACAGGCCCGTGAGATCGCCTCCGGCCGGCGCCCGGTCGGGCTCTCCGACCTCGGCGAGATCCCGCAGACCGGTCTGCCGGTGGTCGGCGCGTACGTGCGGCGCCACGGTTTCCGCGTGGACGTCACCGAGTCCGTCTACGGTGGCCTGCGCGCGATCGTGCTGGTGCCGACCGACCTGACCGAGGCCGTCGCCCCGTCCGGCATGATCGGCGCGGGCAGCCACGCGCTCACCCGCAGACAGGAGCGGCACGCGATCACCCCCGCGCCCCGCCGCCCGGAGCCGGAGCCGATGTGGGAGGTGGAGCGCCAGAGCGGCGAGGTCGAGCTGCCCGCGGAGCCGGACCCGTTGCCGCCACTGGTCCCCACCGGCGAGGACGACGAGACGACCGACCTGCCCGTGCTGCCGCGGCGCCGGTCCCGGCGCGGGCACGCGGTGCCGCAGCAGCCGCAGGTCGACTGGCCAGCCGAGCGGGACGTCGACGAGGCCCCCGAGCAGGCGGGCCAGTGGATGAACGCCTTCCTGTCCGGCGCGGCCGCCGCGAACGGTGACCTCGACCTGGATGACGAGAAGCACTACCAGTCCGACAAACATGACGACACAGCCGACTCGGAGGACTTTCGATGACGACCCAGCCCGTCGACAACAGCTGGATGCTGGAGTTGATCAGGACGGTGCGGGGCGTACGCCATGTCGTCGTACTCACCTCCGACGGACTGCTGAAGGTCCGCACCGACCACACGCCCGCCGACGTGGCCGACAAGCTGGCCGCCGCGTGCGCCGGGCTCACCGCCCTTGGACAGGGCATCAGCAAGGAGTTCGGCACCGGCGCCGGGCCCCGGCAGGTGATGGTGGAGTTCGACGGCGGCTACCTGTTCGTCCGTGGGGCGGGCGACGGGTCGCGGCTGGCGGTGGTGACCGAGTCGGTGATCGACCCGGCGCTCGTCGCGCAACAGATGCAGGCACAGGTACTCGTGATCGGTGAGCGCACGCTCTCGACCCCGACCCGCACCGGCTGACCCCGGGCGAACATGGACGACTACCGCGACACCCCGGTGCGGCCGTACATACTCACGTCCGGCCGGGCACACCCGTCCCGCAACACGATCAGGCCCGAGACGTTGCTGGTGGTCGACCCGGACTCGGCTCCGCCCGTATCGGCCTCCAGAGAACACCGCGCGCTGCTCGACATGTGCGGCGGCGTGCTCTCCCTCGCCGAGGCGGCCGCGCACCTGCGGCTGCCGGTGAGCCTCGTGGTCGTGATCGCGTCGGACCTCGTCGACTCCGGGCACCTGTCGATCCGTTCCGCGCCGCGCCACTCCCTGCCCTCCGCTGAACTCCTGGAGAAGGTGCTAGATGGTCTCCGCAAACTCTGACTGGACGGACGAACACCCCGAGCAACGCTATGTCGCGTCGACCGTCGCCCAGTCGGTGAAGATCCTCGTCGTCGGCGCGTTCGGGGTCGGCAAGACGACGCTGATCGGCTCGGTCTCCGAGATCGCGCCGCTGCGCACCGAGGAGACGATGACGTCCGCGAGCGTCGGCATCGACTCGCTCACCGGTCTCGACGACAAGTCGACCACCACGGTCGCCATGGACTTCGGCCGCATCACGGTGAGCCAGGAAATCGTGCTGTACCTGTTCGGCACGCCGGGACAGCGCCGGTTCTGGGACCTGTGGGAGGGGCTCGCGGAAGGCGCGGTCGGCGCGCTCGTCATCGTCGACACCCGCCGCCTCGCCGAGAGCTTCGAGGTGTTCGACCAGCTCGAAACCCGCACCGGCATGCCGTTCGCGGTGGCGGTCAACGAGTTCCCGGACGCCCCGAAGTACGAAACCGGGCAACTGCGCGAGGCGCTCGACCTCCTGCCGGAGACCCCGATCGTCGGGTGCGACGCCAGGAACAAGGAGTCCTCCGCGCACGCGCTGATCACCCTCGTCGAACACGCTCTCCACTTCCCAGCATCGCAGAAGGCACTCACGTGACGACATCAGCAACATCGCGGCACCGGCGGCGGCTGTCGGACATGACCGGTCTGACCCCGATCATCGAGACCACCAACGTCGCCGATCCCCAGGCCGGGTACCGGGAGCTGCAGGAACGCTGGGGCCCGGTCGCGCCGGTCGAGCTGGAGCCGGGCATCCCGGCGTGGCTCGTCATGGGACACCACGAGATCTGCCAGGTGGTGCGCAACGAGCAGCTGTTCTCCCGCGACCCCAACAACTGGCGGCTGTTCACCGACGGTGTGGTGGCGCCGGACTCGGGTCTCGGCCCGATGATGTTCCCGCGCGACAACGCCTACTTCGCCGACGGCGAGAAGCACCGGCGGCTGCGCGGCCCGCTCGACGACGGGCTGGAAAGCCTCGACGAGCACCGCATGGCCCGGTTCATCCGCGCCACCTGCACCGACCTGATCCGCGACTTCGAGCACCAGGGCAAGGCGGACCTGGTGGGTGACTACGCGGCCGTGGTGCCGATGCTGACGGTCGCCGGGTTCTTCGGCATCGGCCGCGACCAGGGCCACGAGCTGCGGGCCGCACTGATCGCGTTGTTCTCCTCCGCGGAGGACTCCGCGCCCGCGGCGCACAACCTGGAGCGGATCCTGTCGGCCACGATGAACGCGCGCCGCAACGTGCCGACCGACGACCTGACCACCGCGTTCCTGCGGCATCCCAACCTGCACAACGACTTCGAGATCCAGCAGTCGATCGTGCTGATGATCTCCGCGGGCTACGAGACCACCACGTCGTGGATCGCGCAGACGCTGCGGCTGATGCTCACCGACACCCGGTTCGCCGGCCGGATGCGCGGCGGCCGCCTCGGCATCGACGACGCGCTGGACGAGGTGCTGTGGCGCGACCCGCCGATGTCGAACATGCCCGCCCGCTACGCGCTCGTCGACTGCGAGCTGGCCGGTGCGCATATCGAGCGCGGGGACGCGCTCATCCTCGGGCTGTCCTCGGCGAACAACGATCCCCGCGTGCACACGGACGACTCGTGGCTGGAGGTGGGCAACCGCTCCCACCTGGCGTGGAGCGCCGGTCCGCACGCCTGTCCAGCCCAGCGGCCGGGAAGGATGATCACACGGATAGCGGTCGACACCGCTCTGCACCGGCTCCATGATGTCTCGTTGGCGATTCCGGCCGACGAGGTCATGCTGCTGCCATCACCCTGGACACGATGCCCCGCCAGCCTGCCGGTTCGCTTCACTCCGCCAGTACGCAACTCCTAGGCGCAGGAGGCATTCTGATGACCGACTCGGTCACCGCCGACGTCCCGACCATCCACCTCGACCCCATGGGTTCCGACCATCACGGGGAAGCGGCGCGGATGCGGGAGCTCGGGCCGGTCGTACGAGTCATCCTTCCCGGCGACGTGGCGGTGTGGGCCGTCACCACCCACGAGCTGCTCGCACAGCTCGTCACGAACCCGTTGGTCAGCAAGGACTGGCGCAACTGGAACAAGATCCAGAGCGGTGAGATCACCGACGAGTGGCCACTGGTCGGGATGATCAAGGTCACGAACATGGTGACCTCGGACGGCGACACCCACCAGCGGCTCCGCCGCCCGGTGACCCGCACGTTCACCCGTGGCCGGGTGGAGGACCTCCGCCCACGTCTCGAGGAGAACGTGACGCGGCTGCTGGACGCGCTGCCGTCGCACGCGTCTCCCGACGGGGTCGTCGACCTGCGGCAGCACTTCGCGTACCCGGTGCCGATGAACATGATCTGCGAGCTGTTCGCGGTGCCCGTCGAGTGGCGGCAGCGGCTGCGTGAGCTGGTGGAGAGCATCTTCCTCACGAACGTGACACCGGAGGAGGTCGTCGCGACCCAGCGCGAACGGCACGAGATGCTGAACCGGCTCGTGGAACTGCGCCGTGCGGAACGCGGCACCGACCTCACGTCCGCGCTCATCGAACTCGGCGAGCAGGGCGAGGAGACGCTGACGCAGGAGGAGCTGATCGACACGATCTGGCTGTTCCTGACCGCGGGCCACGAAACCACGCTCAGCCTGATCGTCAACGGCGTCCGCGCGCTGCTCACGCACCCGTCGCAGCGCGAGCTGGCGATGAACGGCGACGCGGCGACCTGGAACGCGGTGGTCGAGGAAACCCTGCGCTGGGACGCGCCGATCGGCAACTTCCCGGCGCGCTACCCCCTCGAAGACATCGAGATCGCCGGGGTGCCGATCGCCCGTGGTGAAGCAATCCTCGCGCCGTACAGCGGCGTCGGGCGGGACTCCGCGCACCACGGCCAGACCGCGGACCAGTTCGACATCACCCGCCCACCGACCAAACACCTCGCCTTCGGCGGCGGGCCGCACGTCTGCCTCGGCGCCCACCTCGCGCGACTGGAGGCGAACGTGGCGCTGCCGATGCTGTTCGAGCGGTATCCGGACCTGTCGCTCGCGGTGCCGGCGGAGGACCTGGTGCCGGTGCCGTCGTTCTTCTCCAACTCGGCGGCGGCACTCCCGGTCCGCCTGAGCTGAAACGTTTCGGTTCGGGTGCCTGCCGGGACCTCCCGGCGGGCACCCGCACGCAGTTGTCCACAGGCTCGCCGCGAAGGCTTGGGAATCGCGCGTTGGGGGCCGATTGCTCAGTTATGCGTAGAAGTGATCTGCTGGCGGCGAGCCGCCACGGGGTGATCAAGGTTGGGACCCTTGCCGAACTCGGCGTTTCGCAACGGACCGCACACCGCCGCTGCACACCGGGCGGCCCGTGGCAGAGGCTGCTGCCGGGAGTGGTCCTACTTGGTGACATGCCGCCGACGAGAAGGCAGCTCGTCGAAGCGGCGCTGCTCTGCGCCGGCTCCGGCTCGGTGATCAGTGGGCTCGAGGCGTGCCGACGTTTCGGTTTCCGGAACGTCCCGGCCGATCCCCGGATTCATGTGGTGGTGCCACAACGGCGCAAAGCTTTCAGCAGCCCCTTCGTCGTCGTCGAGCGGACCGGGCGGGTACCGAGGCCGGTGGTCCGGGACGGCGTACCACTCGCGCCGTTGACCAGGTCGGTTCTCGACGCGTGTCGCGGACTCGACAGCCGTGACCAGGTAGGCGCGCTGCTCACCGAGGTTGTGCAACGTCACCGGGTGGCACCCGCACTGCTGGTCGCGGAGCTGGACGCGGGTAGCCGGCGTGGCAGCGCGCTGCCACGCGAGGTGTTGCAGGACATCCTCGCCGGCGCCCGGTCGGTGGCCGAGATCGACGCGATGCGCGTGTGGGAGCGGACCGGCCTGCCGCGGCCGCTGTGGAACGCGGTACTGCGCGACAGCGACGGTGGGTTCATCGCGATCCCGGATGCCTGGTTCGGCACCGGTCTCGCGTGGGAGATCGACTCCTGCGAGTTCCACTTCCACCGCGACGACTACGCCAGGACCCTCGCCCGGAACGCCAGATACGCGGCGGCGGGCGTGCCAGTCCTGCAAACGCTGCCGAACCGCCTGCGGAGCGACCCGGACTCAGTGGCGACCGAGCTGATCGCAGCTCACAAAGCAGCGGAGTCGACCCCTAACCCACCAGTGCACGCGGCGACGAAACGAGCTTCGTGAGAGTGCCGATAGGGACGCTCGACGTCCCTATCGGCACTCTCACAACCAGAGAGAGCGGCGCTGGGACGATTGGGTGAACCGAATCGCTCGTGCGGGCAACAGGGGGCATGACCACGACACGATCGCCAGTCGGCTCCGGCGCCGCGCCGCCTGGCTCGTCCCCGGCGGACGAGCGGCTGCTCGCCGACTCCTTGCACGAGCCGGAACGGTTCTCCGGGCTGTTCGACCGGTACGCGCCGGTCGTGCACGGTTACCTGTCCCGCCGGGTGGGGACGCTGGCCGACGACCTGCTCAGCGAGACGTTCCTGCTGGCGTTCCGGGGCCGCGACGGCTACGACCCGGCGCGCGGGCCCGTGCGTGCCTGGCTGTTCGGCATCGCCACGAACCTGCTGCGCCGCCACGCACGGGACGAGGAACGCCGCTACCGGGCGTTCGGCCGGGCCGCGGCGGCGCTGGCCCCGGCGGCCAACGAGTTCGACACCAGCACGGCAAGCCGGGTCGACGCGCAGGCCCTCGTCCGCACACGGCACAACCGGTGCCGCGAAAGGCGCGTTCAGGGCGCTGAGTGCCCCGAACGCGCCTTTCAGGGCATCAAGGACCATGAGAGGCGCCAACGGAAAGAGCCTCCCCGGGCGGGCGGTGACCGCCCGGGGAGGCTCCTCTTTCCGACGTCAGAGGCGTGACGTCGGGGTGCCCACGGTCGAGTTGACGGCCGCGGTCACGATGCGGTCGCGCAGGGCGCGGGTGATGACGTCGTTCTGCACCAGCTCCTTCGTCACCGCCTTGACGTGCCGGACGAACTGGTTGTGGGTGTTCCAGTCGCCGTCCTCGTCGATGACGTCGTTGATCGTGCAGCCGTTGCCGATGTCGATGTTCGCGACCTGGCTGTCGATGTCACCGATGATCACGGTGTCGCGGACGTCCGAGTCCGGGCACACGTCCGGGCCCGGCTTCGGGCCGGACTCGACGATCGTGAACGAACCCGGCAGTTCCGCCGACACGTTCCCGGCCAGGTCCGTCGCCCGGAACAGGAACTCGTGCGTGCCCGCCGTGTTCACGACCACCGGCTCGGTGTACGCGGTCCAGGCGCCACCGTCCAGTTTGTACTCCACCGACGCGACGCCGGAACCGGTGTCCAGCGCGGAGAGGGTGATGTTCGCCGCGTCGAGGTACTGCCAGCTGGAGTTCTGGGTGCCGGACACCACCGCGGACACCGACGGCGGGGTCTCGTCGACGTCACCGGTCACGACCGTGAACGTCGCCGAGCCTTCCGCCGAGACGTTCCCGGCCTGGTCGGTCGCCCGGAACAGGACCGTGTGCGCACCGGGTGCGGAGACCTGCACCGCCTCCGTGTACGCGGTCCACGCACCGTCGTCGAGCTTGTACTCGACCGACGCAACACCGGAACCACCGTCGTTGTCGGTCGCCGCGACCGTCACCATGGCGGAGCCGACGTAGGCGCCGTTCTCGTCCTGCTCACCGACGACGTTGCCGGTCACGGTCGGGGCGGTCGTGTCCTGCTGCACCACCGTGAAGTGGGCCATGCCCTCCTCGGAGACGTTGCCCGCCTCGTCGGTGGCGCGGTAGCCCACCATGTGCATGCCGGGCGTGTTCACCGCCACCGGCGTGGTGTACGCGGTCCAGGCGCCGTCGTCCACCTTGTACTCCACCGACGCGACACCGGACTCGGCGTCCTCGGCGGAGACGGTCACCATGGCGACGTCGACGTAGTTGCCCTCGTCGTCCTGCGTGCCGGAGACCTCCGCGTCGACCGTCGGCGGCGTGGTGTCGGACGAGTCCGCCACCACCGTGAACTGCGAGGAACCCTCCGCCGAGACGTTGCCCGCCTCGTCGGTGGCCCGGTAGCCCACCGTGTGCGCACCGAGCACGGAGACCAGCACCGGCTCGGTGTACGGCGCCCACTGCGCGTCGTCCAGCTTGTACTCGGTGGTCGCCACGCCGGAGCCGCCCTCGTTGTCGGTGGCGGTGACCGTCACCGTGGCGGACTCGACGAAGTTGCCGTCGCCGTCCTGCGTGCCGGTGACGGTGGCGTCGACCGTCGGCGGTGTGGTGTCCTCGCCGCCGCCACCCTCGACGACGGTGAAGGACTCGGAGCCCTCCTCGGACACGTTGCCCGCCACGTCGGTCGCGCGGTGGGCCACGGTGTGGGCGCCGATCGCCGACACCGCCACGGGTGCGGTGTACGGGGTCCACGCGCCGTCGTCCAGTTTGTACTCGGTGGACGCGACACCCGAACCGCCGGTGTCGGTGGCGGCCAGGTTCACGGTCGCCTGGTCGACGTAGTTGCCTTCGCCGTCCTGCGTGCCGGTGATCGTGGCGGTCACGACCGGCGGCGTGGTGTCCTCGCCGCCGCCGGTGACCGTGAACTCGCCCGCCATCGTGGTGTGGCCGGGGATCGTGCAGTAGTAGCGGTACTTGCCCGGCGTCAGCGTCACGGTCGCCTCGTGGCGGCCGTTGTTGGCGTCGAACGGGTTGGCGAGGATGTTCAGGCTCACGTCGTGGTTGTAGCCAGGCGTCGACGTGTCGAACGTCAGCGTGTGCGACATGAACGTGGTGTTGCCGGTCGCCTCGCTGTTCTCGAAGACGATCGTGGTCTCGCCCGCCACCGCGGTGGTGGGGGCGGACGCGTACTCCGTCACGCTGTCGTTGCCGGTCCAGGTGAGGGTCTGTGCTGCTGCGGCCGCTGGGGCGGGTGGTGGTTCCGCTTCCGGGGAGGCGGACGCCGGTAGCGCCACCAGACCCAGAACGGCCACCGCCGCGCCTAACGCGGCGATGAAACGTCGGGACATGTCAGGAAAGTCCTCCAAGAGGGGTGGCCGGGCGGCGCGCCACGTGCTCACGCCGCCCGGCCGATCCGGCTACAGGGGTCGCACCCGGATGTTGCGGAACTCGATGAGGTCGTTGTTGCCGTGGTTCTGGAGACCGATGAAGCCCTCCGCGAACTGGCGCAGCGTGGTCGAGGGGTCACCGGCACGGGAGGATTCCAGCCCCGGTGCGTTCTCGAACTCGTTGATCACCACGCCGTTGCGGATGATCGTGTAGTGCTGGCCGACAACCCTGATCTCGTAGTCGTTCCACTGACCCTTCGGCGTGGCACCGGCTCCTGCCAGGGAGTTCGGGTCGAAGTTGTAGACCGACCCGGTCTTCTGCGGTTCGCCGGACTCACCGTCGTAGATCTGGATCTCGTGTCCACAGTAGATCGCGACCCACGCCTGCGAGGTCCGTGCGGAGCCGACCGTGCCGCAGCTGCCCGGCGGGCGCTGGGCCAGCGGCGTGCGCGGATCCGGGAAGCGGACGAACAGCCCGCTGTTGGCCCGGAAACCGTCCGGTGCGATGTCCTTGAACTGCAGCTTCACCGAGAAGTCCTGGTAGGAGTTCTTGGCGTACCACAGCATTCCGAGGCCACCGCTGGGTCGCAGTGACCCGTCCGGCTGGATCGAGAACTCGCCAGACGGCGCCATCGCCCAGTTGCGGAACGACGCCTCCGTGCCGTCGAAGATCGCGTCGTAGCCGTACTGACCGGGGTTGCCGATCACCGACGCCTTCGCGGCCTGGTTCAGCTTCGTCTGCTGGTTCTTGTTGATGATGCCGAGCTGCTTGAGGTTCCTCGACACCGTCTGGACGTGGTTGACGAAGCCCGCGTGCGAGGCCCACGTGCTCTCGTCGTCGATCATGTCGTCGATCTTGCAGCCGCCACCGGTGTTCTTGTTGTTCACCGTGGTGTCGACGGCGTCCTCACCGGGGCCGAACTTGACCGTGGTGGTCGGGTCCGACACCGAGCAGCCCACGTTCACCGCGGTCCGCGAGACCACCACTTCGCCATCCGCGTAGGTCGTGGTCAGCTTGGCGGTGTACGGGCCGGTGCGGGTGTAGGTGTGCTTCGGGTTGGCCTCCGTGGAGATGGTGCCGTCGCCGAACTCCCAGCGGTAGGACACGCCGCCGGACTTCGAGCCGTTGAACTGGTAGGTCAGCGGCTTGTTCTGCACCGCGACGTTCGACGCGGCCGGCGTCGGGGTCGCGGCCCCGCCGACGTAGCTGATCTTGATCAGCTTCTGGTTGGGAGCGACGGTGAAGAAGCCGCTGCCGTAGTCCAGCATGTACAGCGCGCCGTCCGGACCGAACTTGGCGTCCATCCAGCTCTGCAGCCTGTCGTCGCCGCCACCGGGCTGGATGATCTGCCGCAGCGTCTCGGCGAACACCGGCGGCTGCGCCGTCGGCACCCCGGCCGGGTCCACCGTCACGGCGATCCGGTTCTGCGGGTTGGTCTGGTCACCGATGAACCACTTGTCATCCCAGTACTCCGGCCACGCGACACCGCTGTTGGTGTTGACGCGGTCGTAGTGGTACGTCGGGCCGGACATGACCGCCTGGCCGCCACCACGCAGGTAGGGCTGGGTGTAGGTCGCGTCCGCGGCGACGTAGGTCGGGATGTTGCTGTTCGGGCGGTTCGGGAAGATCGGACCGCCACCGTCCGGCGAGTACCAGATCATGTTGTTCTTCACCGGCGGCAGGTTGACCAGACCCGTGTTGCGCGGCGAGGTGTTGATCGGGTTGTCGCAGTCGTACCAGCCCGTGAGGACGGCCGCGTCGCTGCTGCTGCGGTCGCGGTAGGGCTGCTTGTTGCCCATGCAGTACGGCCAGCCGTGGTTGCCGGGCTCGGTGATGATCGTCGCCGTCTCGTACTTCGCCGGGCCGAGCTCCGGGCTCGGCGACGACGCGTCCGGTCCGACCCACGCGGTGGTCACCCAGTTGTGCTCCGGGTCGACCTGCAGGCGCGCCGGGTTGCGGACGCCCATCACGTAGATCTCGGGCCGCGTCTTGTCCGCGGTGTCGTTCGCCTCGGGGAACAGGTTCCCCTCGGGGATCGAGGCGGTGCCGTCGGCCTCCGGGTGGATCCGCAGGATCTTGCCGTTCAGGTCGTTGGTGTTACCCGAGGTGCGGCGAGCGTCCTGGAAGGACACACCCTTGTACTCCTGCGTCCAGTTGTTGCCGGAGTACCCGTTCGAGCCCTGCGACGAGTTGCTGTCGCCGGTGGAGACGAACAGGTTGCCGTCCTTGTCGAACGCCATGCCACCGCCGACGTGGCAGCAGCTGTGGATCTGCGTGTCCCATGACAGCAGGTCCTTGCGGGTCGCCTGGTCGATCGTGCCCGCGGACCTGTCGAACGTGAAGCGCGAGATGGTGCGCTTGCCGATCCGGGCGTCCCGGTCGATCGACTCGTGCGGCATCCAGTAGACGTAGATCCAGCCGTTGTCCGAGAAGGCAGGGTCGAGCGTGATGCCGACCAGGCCCTCCTCGTTCTTGACCAGCTCGCCACCGCTGCCGCGGTTGCCCATCACGACGAGGGTGGTGGCGAGCTTCGCCTTCTTCGTCGCCGGGTCCCACACGTGGATCGTGCCGCAGCCCTTGCCGATGTCCGGGTTGGTCCAGTCGTTGGGCTGGGGCACCACGTTGTTCGCGCACGCGCCGCGGCCGATGTAGAAGACCTTGCCGTCCGGCGCGATCGTCAGGCCGTGCGGCTCGCCGATCTGGTCGAGCTGGCCCGCCGCGTTGCCGGCGTTGAGCTTCTCGATCTTGTAGTTGGCCGCGATGGTCGCCTTGCAGTCACCGCGCACCATGCCGGTGGTCCACTTCAGCGCGCCGAGGAGGTGGCTGCGGAACGCCTCCTCGCCGTAGCTCGCCTCGGTGCGGCCCATGCCGGTGTAGAAGGAGCGGCCACCCTCGTAGTCACGGCACCACGAGATCGGGTGGAACGCGCCGTTCGCGCCCGTGCCTGGGTTGTAGGTGTTCTCCCTGACCTGGGCGATCGTGTGCACCTGGCCGATCGGGTTCTCGTCCCAGTTGAGGAAGCGGTCGGTCCGCTTCCAGGTCATGCCGAGGCCCTCGTTGGCCGGGTGGTGCCGGTCGACGACGTCGATCGTCGCCTCCTGGACCGCGGGCTCCGGCGGTGGCGGGAGCTCCGAGTCGTCGGCCACGAGGTCCCAGTCCGCGAGCTGCGTGGCGGACTCACCGGAGTTCGCGGTGATGTTCAGCCGGTAGTGCGCGTACTCGGTGGTGTTGGTGAACGTGAACTCGCGCTTCTGGAACCGCTCCGGGAAGTCCTCGTCGGTGCGGGTGTCCAGGTCGGTCCACGTGGAACCGTCGTTGGAGCCCTGCAGCGTCCAGCTCTTCGGGTCGCGGCCGTCGAAGTCGTTGGCCGAGGTCAGCGAGTAGCTCGACACCGCGAACGGCGCCGCAAGCTCGTAGGCGATCCACGCCGTCCGGCTGAACGCGAGCCACTTCGTGCTCGAGTCCCCGTCGATCAGCTTGTCCTTGCCCTCGTTCGGGGCGTTCTCACCGCTCGCGGTGACCACCGAGACGAGCCGGGAGCCGACCGGGCGGGCACCGATGAGGCCGGTGAACCAGGTCGAGTTCTCCTGCGCGCGTGCCGCGTCGGACACGCCGAGGAAGCCGCCGCCGGACTTCATGTAGCTCTGGAGCGCGGCTTCCTGCTCGTTGTTCAGCGCGAGGCCCTGCGCCGACAGGTAGACCACACCCCGGTACTTCGCCAGGTTCGCGGCGTTGAAGACGGCCGGGTCGGACGACGCGGTCACCCCGATGCCATTCGCCGAGGCCAGGCTGGTGATCGCGTCCGTGGCACGGACGACCGGGTCCTTCTGCTCCGCGGCGGCGCCGCGGAACACGAGGATGTTGATCGGGACGTTCGCCGCCGGTGCCGCCGCGGCAGGTGCCGGTACTGCCGCGACTGTGCTGATGAGAGAAGCACCGAGAGCAAGCGCTGCCCCGAGCGCCGTGTATCCGCGGGCTCGTCGCCTTCGCGACCAGCCGATAGAGCTTCTTCGCCCCATGGTCGGGCTGTCCTTTCTCTGCACTTACCTGTGACCGCCGTGCGGTGGCTGTGTGGACGGCTTGGCCTTCTTGACCTTTTTCGCGGACGGGTTGTCCGGCGCGATCGGCGCGATGCCGTCGTGCGGACCCGTGGGCACAGGGGTCATGCCCATGGCCTTCATGTCCATCGCCGCGTGCTCGTGGCCGTGGAAGCGGTCGATGGCCTCCTGCGCGCCGGGCGGCATGCTGCCGTCCGGGTTGCGGACGAGGAAGATGCCCGCCATCCCGGTGTCGGAGTGGCTCTGGACGTGGCAGTGGTACATCCACGCACCGGGGCCGACACCCTCACCGGCGATGACCTGGAACCCGAAGGAACTGCCCGGGTCCAGGTTCTTGTTGTCGAGGATCGGGGACGAGTCGCTCGCGCTCGCCAGCATGCCGGTGCGGGTGTCCGCCCAGCGGTGTGCGTGCAGGTGGAAGGTGTGCAGCAGGTTCCCGTGCCCGATGCAGATCCACTCGACCCGCTCACCCTGGTTCGCCTCGAACATGGGGGTGTCCGGGGCGACCTTGTTGTTGACGGTCTGTTCGTTGAAGACGACCGTGTACTGCCGGTCCGGCAGCAGGTCGCCGCGCTTGCGGACGATCAGGCCGCCGTACAGGCCACGCATGAGCCCGCCGGTGCCGTGGTCGCCGCCCATCGCGTGGTCGTGGTAGTGCCAGAAGCCCGCACTGCCCGGCATGTAGACGCCGTCCCGCTGGTAGGTGGTGCGGGTGCGCCAGGTGTAGACGCGGGTCTCACGGGGGTTGTTGAACGACCCGTTGAACGGCGCGCCGTCCGAGTCGGTGTCGTAGTTGACGCCGTGCGGGTGGATCGACAGGCGCTGGTCGGTGTTGTTGACCAGCTCGATCTCCAGTGTGTCGCCCTCGTAGATCTCCAGCAGCGGGCCGGGGATCGTCGGCTTGCCCGGTTCGAGGGCGTAGCCGACGAGGTTGGAGCCGGGCAGTTGCTCGGCGTAGAGGGTGATCTGGCGGGTCTGGCCTGCCGCGGCCGCTGACGCGGACCCGGCGCCGGCCGCCGCGGACACCGCGGCGACGCCGCTGGCCGCCACGGCGGGGGCGAGCACACCCGCCGCCGCGGCGCCGGCGAGCATCGATCGACGCGAGAGCGTCGGTCGGCCGTCTCTGTCCATTGTGGAACTCCGTTCATGGGCACGGGAATGAGCGGTCACGCGGACCGCTCGGGTTTGCTGCTGGGATGTGGAGACGCGGCGCGACACACCGATGGCACATGGATGACGTCCGTTGTCACGCTGCCTCGCCTTTCGACCCGGTGTGGCTGCCGGGCGTCCCTCTTGTGGCGTGGACATAGCCGCTTCCGACTAAACGACTCGAACTTATGTCGATCGTCGACGAAAGTTAAGGCCCAAATGGCCTAACGAAGTGGCCAGTTATTGGCGGATGATCATGATCGACCATGGTTACGCAGCGTGTTAGTACACCGGGTTGCCGAATTTGCCCCTCGTGTCCGAAGCTGCCAAGCGCGGTCCACCAGCGGACGCGGGCCATCGACGAAGAGGCTCCGGGACACCGGTCCTGCCGTGAACGCGGCCCTGCCCAGGCACCCTGGCGGCGGCGCACGTCGACCACCGGTGGGGCTCACTGCCATCAGTGGGGAGTGGTCGTGGCTTCGATGCCGTGAAAGGCGCGTTCAGGGCGCTGGGCGCCCTGAACGGCCCATTCACGGCACTGGGCACCCGACCCGCGAAGCGGGGCCTGCCCGCGCGATCAGGCCTCCGCCACCGACCGACGGGCGGACTCGGCGTCCGGCGCCGCCAGTGCCAGCTCGGCCAACCGCTGGCAGTCCGCCAGTGTCCGTCCCGCCAGCGCCGCGCGGACGGCGGCCACGGACGGCGCCGACATCGACAGCGTCGTCATCCCCATCCCGGCGTACACGCACGCCAGCAGCGGATCGCCGGCCGACTCGCCGCACACACCGACCGGTTTGCCCAGCTCCCGGCCGGCGGCCGCGACCGTCGCCACCAGCTCCAGCACCGCGGGCTGCCACGGGTCGAGCAGGTCGGCGAGTTCGCCGTTCATGCGGTCGGCGGCCATCGTGTACTGGCTCAGGTCGTTGGTGCCCAGCGACACGAAGTCGACGGCGGCGAGGATCTGCCGTGCCTTCAACGCCGCGGCGGGCACCTCGATCATCACGCCTGCCGTCGGCAGGCCCGCCTCGTGGACGAGCGCCGCGAACTCCGCCGCCTCCGCCGCGGTGGCGACCATGGGGGCCATCACCCACACGTCGGCGTCGGTGGTGGCGGCGGCGCGGGACACCGCCGTCAGCTGTTCGGCGAGCACCGTCGGGTCCACCCTGGACGTGCGCAGCCCCCGGATGCCCAGCGCCGGGTTCTCCTCGTCGGCCAGACCCAGGAACGGCAACGGCTTGTCCGCACCGGCGTCGAGGGTCCGCAGCACCACCTTCCGGTCCCCCGCCGCCTCGAACAGCTCCCGGTAGGCCGTCTCCTGCTCGGCCACCGAGGGTGCAGCCGTGCGGCCGAGGAACAGGAACTCCGTGCGGAACAGGCCGACGCCCTCGCCGTCGGGTACCAGGTCCTTGGCGCCGCCGACGTTGAGCAGCAGCGGCACCGCCGAACCGTCCGCCGTGCGGCCCGGCCCGGTGAGCGATGCGTTGCGTTCGCGTTCCGCCTGCCCGGCCGCGACGATCGCCGGGACCTGCGCCTCGGTCACCGTCGCGACCGCACCCGTCGTGCCGTCCACGGACACGGTCGTCCCGTCCGGCACCTCCTGGATGCCCGCACAGCCGACGACCGCGGGCAGTCCCTTGGCACGGGCCAGGATCGCCGTGTGGCTCGTCGGCCCGCCCCGGCGGGTGACGATCGCGAGGACCGTGTCGTCCAGCAGCGCCGTGTCCGCCGGGGACAGGTCGTCGGCCACCAGCACGTACGGCACGCCGGGCCTGGGCAGGCCGGGCATCGGCACGTCCAGCAGCCACGCGACCGCGCGGTCCCGCAGGTCCGCCAGGTCGGCGGCGCGTTCGGCGAAGTACCCGCCAAGCGCGGCGAACGTCTCCTGCTGTTCGGCGATCGCGTCCGTGATCGCCCACGCGGCGGGCCGTCCGGCACCGATCTTCGCCGCGACCGCGTCGGCGAGCGTCATGTCCGCGGCCATCATCGCCTGTGTGGCGAGGACTTCCGCGGCCGGACCGGTGACCCGCGCGGCCAGCTCGTCGAGTGACGTGGCGACGAACTGGAGCGCCTTCGCCGCCCGCTCCGCCTCGTCGGGCCCGGGTTCTGGCACCTCGGCGGGCAGGACAGGCGGGGCACCCAACGCGTGTACGGGGCCCGCCGTGCGTCCCGGGCTGACGCCGATGCCGTGCAGGTCAGGCATCGAGATCCTGCTCCAGCACCTCGGCCATCGCCGCGAGGGCGGCGTCCGCGCCGTCGCCGTCCGCGGCGATGGTGACCGTGTCACCGCCGTGCGCGCCGAGCGAGAGCACCGCGATGATGCTCCGCGCGTCGACCGGCGGCTTCTCCGCCGTGCCGATGCGCACGGTCACCGACTGGGCCTGCGCGGTCTTCACGACGATCGCCGCCGGCCTGCCGTGCAGGCCGATCCGCGACCCGACAACAACGTCCCTCTCGGGCATGCGTCCTCCTTGACGGCACTGTGTTGAGAAGGGTGGGGCTATGGCTGGATGGTCACCTTGATCGCCGAGCCGGACGACACCAGCTTGATGGCGTCGTGCAGTTCGGACAACTCGAGGCGGTGCGTGATCAGGTCCGCGACCGGCACCTGGCCGGACGCGATCAGCTCCAGCGCCTGCTTGTTGTGCGCCGGGCTGGAGCCGTTGGCGCCCACGATGGTCAGCTCGCGGTAGTGCACCAGGTTCGAGTCCAGCGTGATCGTCGGCTTGTCCTTCGGCAGGCCGCCGAAGAAGCTGATCCTGCCGCTGCGCGCGGCCATCTGCAGTGCGTCCTCCTGCGCCGCACCGGAGGCGGCCGCGGTGATCACGACGTCCACCCCGCGCCCGTCGGTCAGCTTCTTCACCTCGTCGACCGCGTCGACCTCGGCCGAGCAGATCGCCGCGTCCGGCACCACCTTCTCCGCGGACATGTCCAGGCGCGCCCGGTTCAGCTCCACCAGGAACACCCGGCCGGCGCCGCGGGCCCGCGCGAGCCGCACGTGCAGGCAGCCGATCGGCCCTGCGCCGACCACGACCACGTCGTCACCGGGGCCGACCTTCGCCATCTCCTGCCCGTTCAGCACACACGCGAGCGGCTCGGCGACCGACGCCTCCGCGAAGTCCACGCCGTCGGGGATCCGGTTGAGCCCGTCGACCGCGAGCACCTGCCTCGGCACGATCAGGTACTCGGCGAACCCGCCGTCGTAGTGGTAGCCGACCGAGGTCTGGTTGGGGCAGACCTGCATCCGGCCGTCCTGGCACTCGGCGCACCGGCCGCACGGCACCGCCGCGATGACCTGTACCCGGTCGCCGGGGGCCCAGCCGGACACGGCCGACCCGACCTCGACGACCTCGCCGGCGATCTCGTGACCGATCACGCGCGGCGGCACCAGGTGGTGGTGGCCGTGGTTGAAGATCTTGACGTCGGTGCCGCAGGTCGAGCACTGCTTCACACGGATCTTCACCTCGTCCTGGCCGGCGTCCGGCTCGGGCGCCTCCTCGAGGCGGATGTCACCGGGGGCGTAGAAACGCGCCACCTTCATGGGTTACAGGTCCTTCCCGATCGATTCCAGCAGGTCGTACACCGCGTCGACGCTTGCTGACGTGCGCAGGCGCTCGGCCTGCGCGGGGTCCATCAGGATCTGCGCGAGCGCGGACAGCACGGTCACGTGCTCGTCGCCCTTCGCGGCGATCGCCACGCAGATGTTGACGGTCTGGCCGTCCCAGTCCACGCCACCGGGGAACTGCAGCACCCCGAGCGTGGTGCGCCGCACCAGCGCGCGGCTCTCGTCGGTGCCGTGCGGGATCGCGACGCCCTCGCCGATGAACGTCGACACGGACTTCTCGCGTTCGGTCATGGCGTCCGGGTAGCCGTCCTCGACGGCACCCAATTCGGTGAGCACGGCACCGCACTGGCGGATCGCGTCCCACTTGTCGGCGGCGCTGCGGCCGAGACGGATGCCCTCCCTCGGGAGGACCGGTGACTCACCCACGGATCTCGTCGCCTTCCTTGATCGCGTTCTCCAGCCGGTCGAACGCCGGGTCGCCCAGGAACATCCGGAACTCCACGACCACCGCGTGCGGCACGGTCGCCCGCGCCCGGTCCGCGAGGTCGGTGTGCGTGAGCACGAGCCGCGCCCCGGACGGGATGTCGTTGACGGCCACGTGTTCCACGCTCACGCCGTAGGGCTTCAACCGGGTCCGCATCTGGGACGCCAGCATCACGCTCGACCCCATGCCCGCGTCGCAGGCGACGACGACGCTCTTCACGTCGCTGCCCGAGATGACGGGCCGGGTCGTGGTGCCGCCGGTGGAGGTGGTGGCGCCGGCGGCCGGGGCGGCGGCCGCCGACGGATCGTGGGCCGGGGCGGTGCCCCCGGCGGCGGGTACCGCGGTGTCGTCGGCGTCGGCGCCGCGGCCGAACTTCATCAGCGCGGCGGCGACGATGAACGAGACGGCGGTGGCGACGGCGATGCACAGCAGGACGCTGAGGTGGCCACCGCGCGGGGTGACCGCCATGTAGGCGAAGATGCTGCCCGGCGCGGGCGGCGCGACCAGACCGGAGTTGGTCACCAGCGCGGTGGCCACGCCCGCCATGCC
This sequence comes from Actinophytocola glycyrrhizae, assembly GCF_042653545.1. Taxonomy (NCBI): domain Bacteria; kingdom Bacillati; phylum Actinomycetota; class Actinomycetes; order Pseudonocardiales; family Pseudonocardiaceae; genus Actinophytocola; species Actinophytocola glycyrrhizae. Next base: position 150,942 of record NZ_JBHSIS010000022.1, on the reverse strand, counting down.
GCCCGCGATCGCGGCCAGGATCAGCTTCGGCTTCATCAGCAGGTACGGGAAGTAGATCTCGTGGATGCCGCCGAAGAAGTGGATGATGATCGCGCCGGGCGCGGTCGGCCGCATCCGGCGCGGGCCGAAGAGCCAGAACGCGACCAGGATGCCGAGGCCGGGCCCGGGGTTGGTCTCGATCATGTACAGGATCGACTGACCGGTCTCCCGCGCCTGCTCGAGGCCCAGCGGGCCGAACACGCCGTGGTTGATGGCGTTGTTGAGGAACAGCGCCTTCGCGGGCTCGACGATGATCGACACCAGCGGCAGCAGGCTGTTGTCGACGAGGAAGTCCACGGCGTTGCTGGCCGCCCTGGTGAGCGCCTCGACGACCGGGCCGATCCCGACCATGCCGAGCAGTGCCATCGCGCCACCGAGGATGCCTGCCGAGAAGTTGTTGACCAGCATCTCGAAGCCGGTCTTGATCCGGCCCTCGATCGCGCGGTCGAACCACTTCATCAGCAGCGCCGCGAGCGGACCGATGATCATGGCGCCGAGGAACATCGGCACGTCCGCGCCGACGATCACGCCCATGGTGGCGATCGCGGCGACCACCGCGCCGCGCTGGCCGTGCACCATCCGGCCGCCGGTGTAGCCGATGAGGATCGGCAGCAGGAACGTGATCGTCGGGCCGACCAGTTCGGCCAGCGTCGCGTTCGGGAGCCAGCCGGTCGGGATGAACAGGGCGGTGATCAGGCCCCACGCGATGAACGCGCCGATGTTGGGCATGATCATGCCGGCCAGGTAGCCGCCGAAGCGTTGGACCCTGGCGCGGATCCCGTTGCCCTGTAAGTTCTTCAGCTGGGAGACGTCAGTCGTCATTGAATCCGCTCCAGTTTCTGCTGCGCTGTGTGCTGCCCTCCGTCGAGGGCCCGTGAGAGGTCCGCCGAGGCGTGGATCCGAACGGATTCGCGGTCCACGTCGCCGGGGCCCGGCATCCGGCTGCCCGGTAACCGGACCGCCGCCGCACCCCACGCCAACGCCTCGACGAGGGCGTCCCCGCCGGTCACCCCACCGGCCAGATAACCGGCGAGCATCGCGTCGCCCGCCCCGACCGCACTGCGGCCGCGGTCGACCGGCGACTCGCCGTAACGCACCCCCTGCTCGTCCACCAGCACCGCCCCGTCGGCGCCGAGGCTGGCGAGCACCGCCTTCGCTCCCCTGTCCCGCAACGCTGCCGCGGCACGCACCACGTCACCGAGCGTGTCGATCCCGAACCCGACCGACTCCGCCAGCTCCTCCCGGTTCGGCTTCACGAGCGCGGGCCGCGCCGCGAGCGCCGAGGTGAGCGCGGGCCCGGACGTGTCGACGACGAACCGGACGTCGCGTTCGGTCAGCCGGGCCCCGAGTTCGCGGTAGAACGTGTCCGGCACCCCGGGCGGGAGGCTGCCACTTGCCACCACCCAGTCGGCGGTGGCCGCGGTGTCCAGTACCGCCTTGACGATCCGTTCCAGGTCGTCCCGCGCCAGCTCGCCACCCGGCTCGTTGATCTTGGTGACCTCGCCGTCCGGCTCGACCAGGCTCACGTTGGACCGCGTGTGGCCGGTGACCGGCACCGCGCACACGTCGATTCCCTCCTCCTCGAGCAGCTCGCAGAGCTGCCTGCCCTCCGGTCCGCCCCTGGGCACCACCGCGCAGGTCGGCTGCCGGTGCGCGGCGAGGGCACGGGCGACGTTGACGCCCTTGCCACCGGGGTCGAGGCGGGTGCCGCTCGCCCGGACCAGCGCACCGCGGACCAGCTCCGGGACCTCGATGGTGCGGTCCAGGCTGGGGTTCAACGTGAGCGTGAGGATCATGCGCGGGTCACCATCAGTGCACGCGCGGGCTCCGGCAAAAGGTTCATGTGCGGATCACCCTCGGTCCCTGCCCTTCGATCTCGGCCGCGGTCTGCGGGTCGAGGCCGCTGTCGGTGATGAACATGTCGATGTCCGACAACTCGGCGAAGCGCGCGAGGTGGTCGGAGGAGAGCTTGGTGTGGTCGGCGAGCAGCACCGTGCGGCGCGCTGCGGCGACCATGGCCTTCTTCACCGCGGCCTCCGCCTGGTCCGGCGTGGTGAGCCCGCGCTGCACGGACATCCCGTTGGTCGCGATGAACGCGACGTCCACATAGGACTGCGCGAGGGCGTCGAGTGCCCACGGGTCGACGCACGCGAGCGTGCGCGAGCGGACCCGGCCGCCGATGAACAGGACGTTGAAGTTGGCGCGGCCCGCCAGCGAGAGCGCGGTGGGCAGTGCGTTGGTGAGGACCGTGAGCTGCCGGTCGACGGGCAGGATCTCGGCGAGCCGGGCGGTGGTGGTGCCAGCGTCGAGCAGGATCGAACCCTCCTCGGGGACCTCGGCGAGGGCGGCCTTCGCGATCCGGTCCTTCTCCGCGCCGAGCACGGCGTCGCGGGCGGCGAGCGCGGGCTCGAACCCGAGCCGTTCGACGGGGATCGCGCCGCCGTGCACGCGGCGGAGCAGGCCGTGCCGTTCGAGAACGGACAGGTCACGCCGGATCGTCTCGCCGGTCACGGCCAGCTCGGCCGCGAGGTCGGCGACGTCGACGCGCCCTTCCCGCCGGGCCCGGTCCACGATGTGCTGCTGCCGCTCTTCTGCGTACATGTGGATTTACCACCGTTTCATCTTTGTATCGTTGTGTTTACCTGGTTTGACTGGGTCAAGTCAACACCCGGTTTACCGCAGCCACCCCAGGAACGACCCCTTGCCGGGCCATGTGAAGTGGACGTAATATCCGCCCACCTAAGCCGACCAGTGGTGGTGAGCAGGCTTGTACTACGGCGGCTGGGGCAGCTATCAGGAATGGGAAGCGCACGAGTTCCTGCCGAAACCGCCTGGGCCGGAAGGCGCCGTCAGCGGCACGCTGCCCCCGCCAACACCAGCGGTCCTGCCGATCGGTCCACGCTCCGTGGTCCCGGCGGGCCGCAGATCGCTGGGCCGCCGCGAGAAGAAGTCGAAGAAACTCCTCCCCCTCGCACCACCGCCGACACCGGCCCCGGACCTGGTGTCCCCGCTTGCCGAGACCGGGCCATGGGCCGGGCCGAAGGAAGCCGCGCCGCTCTCGATGGAGGCGAGCCACCCGAAGCAACTCGTGCGCCCCTACACCCGGACCGGCGGCCGCACCCACGTGCAGTACCGCCTGGAACTGGAGACACTGTTGTCGACGGCCCTGTCCCGCGGCCGCGACCGCGCCGCCCTCCGCGACGACCTGCGCGCCATCTACGACCTGTGCCGGACCCCGCACTCGACCGCCGAGGTGTCCGCCCACCTGGGGCTGCCCCTCGGCGCGGCCAGGGTACTGATCGCGGACGTCGTCGACCTCGGCCTGCTGCACGTCCACGAGACGGCCGCCGACAAGCCACCGCTGGACCTGCTGTACCGGGTGGCGGCGGGCCTGAAGAACCTCTGAGCCGGGACGTCGTTCCGCGCACGCGGTCCTCGCACGCGGTCCGCGCTCTCGTGGGTTTGTCCTCGCCCTTGTGGGTTGTCCTCGCCGGACGGGCAGGTCTCGGGGGTGGCGGAGGGGGAGGTCGGCGGCGGTTTGGGCGGGTCTGCCTGCCATCCCGTCGACCTCCCTACGGGCTATCACACCGCGCCAAGGGGGGCCAGCTTTGGCCATGTTGTGATTCGGCCGTTCTGGCCCCCCTTGACACGGCGTGATCGGGCTACGCCAGGTCGACGGGATGGCAGGGAGCCCCTTGTGGGGTGGGCTTGCGCCACCGTCAAGGTGCGTAGGCGCGGGCCCGCTTCGCGGGCCGGGTGCGGAGCGCCCTGGATTGGTGCCGTGAAAGGCGCGTTGACGGCATCCGGAATGCCGTCAATGGGCCGTTCACGGCGCTCAGCGCCGTCAATGGGCCGTTCACGGCACTTGTTGTGCCGTCAACGCGCCTTTCACGGCATCGGTCCGCCCCTGCGGGGCGCCACTTCGCATGATCTTCATGGAATCAACTGTCTAGGACGGGCCGGGGCCCGGCTGGCAGCGCGGGCAGTGGTAGGTGACCCGGGTGTCCTGACTGTGCAGGAGCACCGGACCACCGCAGCGTAGGCAGCCCTGCCTGCGGCGGCCGTACACCCACAGCGCCCGGCCGCGCCGAGGGTCGCCGGTCGTGTTGCGGACCGGGTTCAGCGCGTTGCGCAGCAGGAGTTTTCGCGCCCATCGCACGGTCTTGCCGGCGTCCACACCGGACACCGGGGTCCACGGCGAGACGCCGAGCAGGAAGCACAGCTCGACCTTGTAGACGTTGCCGATCCCGGCCATCACGGTCTGGTCGAGCAGCGCCGCACCCAGCTCCCTGGCGGGGTCGGCGGTCAGCCTGCGGACCGCCTCGGCCTGGTGTTCGTCGGACCAGTCCGGTGCCAGCAGGTCCGGGCCGAGGTGGTCCACGAGCCGGTGTTCGTCCGATGTGGACAGCAACGCCATCTCCATCAGCAGGTTGCCCACGGCGGTCGCGCCGGGGACGCCCAGCACCGCACGGGTCTGGTGCGTGATCGGCGCACGGCCGGTGTACACCCGCCACGACCCGTCCATCCGCAGGTGGCAGTGCAGGCTCAGCTCCCCGCCGAAGCGGAGGAAGAGATGCTTGCCGACCGGCACCGCCCGGTCGAACACCCGGCCCGCGAGATCCACAGTGGACAAGCGGGGGTGGCGCAGCTCACCACGCACGAGGGTGCCCCCGCCCAGCGCCTCGGTCAGCCGGTGCGCCGTGGCGTATACGGTGTCACCCTCGGGCATACGCCCAGCTTAGGCGCGCGACTTGCGGCCATCGGCAATGCCCTGAAAGGCGCGTTCAGGGCGCTCAGTGCCCTGAACGGCCCATTCACGGCACCGGGCAGCCCCGCGGATGTCCCGCCCGGCGGGCTCACTTCACAGGATCTACGCGGTGGCGAGGTTGCGCTGGCGGAGCATGGTCGTGGCCAGGGCGACCCACGCGACCAGCACGCCGCCGGTCATGGTCAGTGCCATCGCCGGGCCGTCGTTGCCGAGCAGGCCGACGATCGGGGCGATCAGGGCGCCAAGCCCGAACTGGGCCGCGCCGAGCATCGCCGCCGCGGTGCCCGCCGCCTCACCGTGGCGGGACAGGGCCAGCGCCGGTGCGTTCGGCAGCACGAAGCCGACCGCGCCCAGCAGGAGGAGCAGCGGCACCAGGAAACCGGGCAGACCGCCAAGACCGAACTCCGCGACCACCACCAGCGCCACGCCGAAACCGGTCGCCGCCGCGAGGGCGCCGAACACGATCTGCTGTGCCGACCAGCGGTTCAGCAGCACGACGTTCAGCTGGGACGCGCCGATCAGCGAGACGGCACCGAGCGCGAACACCAGGCCGAACTCCTGCTGGGACAACCCGAAGGTGTCCTGCAGCACGAAGGACGACCCGGACACGTAGGAGAACAGCGCGGACATGCCGAGCGCCGCGACCAGCGCGAGCACCACGAACTGGCGGTCGGTGACGAGCATCCGGTAGGTGGCGAGCACCGGCCGGATCGAGCCGGTGCGCCTGCGTTCCGGTGGCAGGGTCTCCTTCAGCAGGAAGATCGCGACCAGCAGCAGCGCCACCCCCATGGCCGCGAGTACCGCGAACACCCCGCGCCACGAGCCGGTCAGCAGGATGCCCGCACCGATCGACGGGGCGAGGATCGGGGCCGCGCCCATCACCAGCATCAGGCGGGACAGGATGGTGGCCGCCGCGCGGCCGGTGAACAGGTCGCGGACCACGGCCATGGCGACCACCGCGGCCGCCGCCGCGCCGACGCCCTGCAGTGTCCGCAGCAGGCCGAGTACCAGCACGTTCGGGGCGACCAGCACCAGCAGCGACGCGACGATGTGCACCGCGGTGCCCACGATCAGCGGTTTGCGCCTGCCGAGCGCGTCGGACAGCGGGCCGATCACCAGCTGGCCGAGGCCAAGGCCGACGAGCGTGCCGGTGAGCGTCAGCTGCACCGCGGCCTCGGAGGCCATGAGGTCCGCGCCGAGTGCGGGCAGCGCGGGGAGGTACATGTCGATGGTCAGGGGACCGAGAGCAATGAGCGCGCCGAGCACCAGGATGATCCGGATTCTCGCGGCTCCAGTTGGCGACTCTGCCGACTGCTCCGAACGGTCCGTGACGGGACTGTGCAGAGTGGCCTGTTCCATGATCCGGGTCAACCGGCCGCCGGGGGACTTTGTTCCCCGATCACGTCAGAACGGCGACATTCCTTGCCAGCTCACGGAGTTTGCGTTCCGTTTCCGAACCCTTCGACGCCGTGTAGGTGCACAGCCGCTGGTCGGGTGTATTGGGCACGGCGAACGTCTCGAACGTGACGACCAGCTCACCGACGAGTGGGTTCACGATCCGTTTGACACCGTGGTCGCGGTCCACCACGTCCTGCGCGTCCCACAGCCTGCGGAACTCGGCGCTGATGTCCCGCAGCTCACACATCACCTGGTGCGGCCTGCCGTGGTCGGGGAACTGGCCGACCTCGGCACGCAGCCCGCTCACCAGCCCGGCGGCGACGTCGTCCCAGTCCGGCAGGAACGTGCGGGCGTCGGGGTGGGTGAACGTCAGCCGCACCGCGTTCAGCTCAGCCACCGTCAGCGCGTCGTAGTCGTACGACACCAGGTTCGCGAGCCGGTTCCACGCGAGGATGTCCATGCCCGGCCCGTAGACCACCGCGGGCACGGTGTCACCCATCGCCTCGAGCAGCTCCAGGATCTGGGGCCGCACCACCGGCCGGTCGGTGTTCGCGCAGGCGCCGCCCGCGTTGCGGCGGCTCGGCAGCGTGATGTTGCGCAGGTAGGTGTGCTCGGCCGGGGTGAGCCGCAGCGCGCGGGCGATGGCGTCGAGGACGGCGTCGGAGATCGCGGGGGCGCGGCCCTGCTCGATGCGGGTGTAGTAGTCCACACTGATGCCCGCGAGCTGCGCGACCTCCTCACGCCGCAGGCCGCGCACCCGCCTGCGCGCGACCCCGTTCGGCAGGCCGAGCGTCGCCGGGTCGAGCGCGGCGCGGCGTGCCTTCAGGAATGGCGTGATCTGGTCCTCGACCTGTCCCATACCCCCAGTATCCCGCAGGGTGGTTCTGCCAGGCCCAGGTTGAAGGGTGCCTGGCAGCCCGTGCGTGCGCGCCGCAGAGTGGGTGTCGTTGAACCACAGGAGGTCTCATGAAGCGCAGGACCCTCGGGGGCACCGGTATCTCGGTGAGCGAGTACGCCCTCGGCGCGATGATGTTCGGCAGGATCGGCAACCCCGGCCACGACGACAGCGTGCGGATCATCCACCGCGCGCTCGACGCGGGCATCAACCTCGTCGACACGGCCGACATCTACTCCGACGGTGAGTCGGAGGAGATCGTCGGCAAGGCACTGAAGGGGCGGCGCGACGAGGTCGTGCTGGCCACCAAGGTGCACGGTTCGATGGGCCCCGACGCCAACCACGGCGGCAACTCGCGGCGCTGGATCACCCGCGAGGTGGAGAACAGCCTGCGGCGCCTCGGCACCGACCATATCGACCTGTACCAGATCCACCGCCCCGACCCGGCGACCGACGTCGACGAGACCCTCGCCGCGCTCACCGACCTGGTGCGGTCGGGCAAGGTGCTGGCCGTCGGCAGCTCCACGTTCCCCGCCGAGCAGATCGTCGAGGCGCAGTGGGTGTCGGAAAAGCGCGGCCATGTCCGGTTCCGCACCGAGCAGCCGCCGTACTCGATCCTCGCGCGGAGCGTGGAGGCCGCGGTCCTGCCGACGGCGCAGCGGTACGGGATGGGCGTGCTGACCTGGGGCCCGCTCTCGGCGGGCTGGCTGTCCGGGCGGTACACGCAGGCGTCGGACGTGACCACGAGCGACAGCAGCCGGGTCGCGATCGAGTCCCGCAAGTTCGACCCGGCGCTGCCGGAGAACGCCGCGAAGCTGGCCGCGGTGGCGGAGCTGTCGAAGCTGGCCGCGGACGCGGGGCTGACGCTGCCGCACCTGGCGGTGGGGTTCGTGCTGTCCCACCCCGCGGTGACGTCGGTCCTCATCGGCCCGCGGACCATGGAACAGCTGGAGTCGCTCCTGTCCGGCGCGGACACCGTGCTGACCCCGGACGTGCTGGACCGGATCGACGAGATCGTGCCGCCCGGCACGGACCTCAACCGCGCGGACAGCTACTACGTCCCGCCCGCGCTCGCGGACGCGGCACTGCGCCGCCGGTGACCCGCAGGCCCCCGGTGTGCGGCACGGCCGCGCACCGGGGCCGCCCGGTGGCTCAGCGCGTGGCGCCCAGCACGTAGCCGGTCAGGCTCGCGAAGAAGTGGCCGTCGGCCTCGGCTTCCACCAGTGGCCGCCACCACCGCGCCGGGTCGGCCGGCACCGCACCCGCCCGCACGGCCTGCGTCAGCGTGCCCTCCATCGAGGACCGGAAGAACCCGAACGGCATCTGCACCGTGTGCGGGGTGATCGACAGGCCGGTCATGCCGCGGGAGGCGAACCGGCGCCGAAGCTGGCGCCCGCTCCAGCCCTCGCGGTGGTTGTCCACCCAGTACCGGACGATCGCGCGGGTCGTCTCGCGGTCCGGGTGGTCGAGGGCGAGGGTCTCGAAGTCGTAGTCGAACACCGCGAGCCGGCCACCGGGGCGCAGCACCCGCACCAGCTCGTCGTCCGCCGTGTCGATGGCCGGGCTGTGCTGGCGGACCAGCTTCACCCGCACCCCGTCGAACGACGCGGACGGGAACGACAGGGCGTGCACGTCCTCCCGCACGAACCGCACCGCGCCGCCCCTGCGCCGCGCCTCCGCCAGCATCGCGTCGCTGATGTCGGTCGCCACGACACGGGCGCCGAGCGCGGCCAGCTCACGCGCGTCGTCGCCGGTGCCGCAGCCGACGTCCAACACGTCCCGGCCCGCCAGTGGCCCCAGCGCCCCGACCAGGGACTCCCTGATCTCGCCGTACTCGGGGACGGCGTTCGCGACGTCCATGAACCGGATGAACCACGACGCGTCCGCCGTGTCGTCGACCGTGGTGAACTGCCCGACGCTGCCCGTCATGGAAAAGACCTTATGGTCCAGGGCAACCAAACGGCACTCTGAGGTGTCATCAAGGGGAGGGACGGAGGTGGGCCCGTGCGCTACCGGATGCTGGGGAACGTCGCCGCGTACGACGGTGCCCGCTGGCAGGCGATCGGCGCGGCCAAACCCAGGGCCCTGCTCGCCGCGCTGCTGATCCGCTCCGGCGACGTGCTGACCGTCGACCAGCTGCTGTTCGAGCTGTGGGGTGACCGGCCGCCGCGCAGCGCACCGACCCAGATCCACGGCTACGTCCTGCGGATCCGCCGCGCGCTCGGGGACCTCGCGCAGTCGCTCGTCACGGCGGGACCCGGGTACCGGCTGGTCACCGAGTCCGACGACCTGGACACGCGGGTGTTCGCGCGGCGCTCCGCCGACGGGCGCGCGGCGCTGCGGGCAGGCGACGCCACGCACGCGGCCGAGCTGCTCGGTGCCGCGCTCGCCATGTGGCACGGGCCCGCGCTGGCCGACGTGCCCGCCTCTCCGCTGGTCAGCGGGATCCGCAGGCGGCTGACCGAGCTGCGGCACCTCACCTGGGAGTCGCGGGTCGAGGCCGACCTCGCGCTCGGCAGGCACGACGAGCTGGTCGAGGAGATCGAACACCACGTCCACTCCCACCCGCTGCGGGAGCGGCCGTGGCGGCAGCTGATGACCGCGCTCGCCATGGCCGGCCGCCGCGACGACGCGCTCGCCGCCTACCAGCGGGTGCGGACGATCCTCGTCGACCACAGCGGCATCGAGCCGGGGCTCGAGCTGCGCACGCTGTACGACGACCTGCGAAGACCGCGCCCCCACCTGGTGCCGCGAGTTCCCAGGCTGGTGGGGCGCGCCGCGGAGATGACCGCGCTGGACGCGCTCGCGGACACGACCGGGCCGGTCGTCACCGCGGTCACCGGGCCCGCCGGGATCGGCAAGACCGCGTTCGTGCGGCACTGGGCGAGCCGGGAGAAGGACCGGTTCCCGGACGGGCGGCTCTACGCCGACCTCAAGGGCTACGGGCACGGCGCGCCGGTCGCGCCCGGCGCCGTGCTCGCGACGTTCCTGCAGGCGCTGGGGGTCCCGGCGGACGCGATGCCCGCCGACGAGGACTCGCGGGCCGCGCTCTACCGGTCGCGGCTCGCGGGCGCGCGGGTGCTGGTGGTGCTCGACAACGCCCGCGACGCCGACCAGGTCCGGCCGCTGCTGCCGGGCCCTTCGCATTGCATGGTCGTCGTGACCAGCCGCGACGACCTGCGTGGCCTGACCGCGACACACGGCGCGCACCTGCTGCGCCTCCCCGTGCTGGAGCCCGCCGCCGCGGTGGCGTTGCTCGGCGGCCCCCACGCCGACGTCGAGGAGCTGGCCGCGTTGTGCGGGCACCTGCCGCTCGCGCTGCGGATCGCGGCACGCAGGCTCGCCGCCCACACCCCGATGTCCGCGCTGGTCGCGGCGCTGCGCTCGGGCGACCTCGACGGGTTCGCGCACCGCAGGGCCGCGGTCCGCGCCGCGTTCGACGCCTCCTACCGGGCGCTGCCCGAGACCGCGCGGCACGTGTTCCGGTTGCTCGGCCTCACGCCGGGCCGCGAGTTCACCGCACCCGCGGTCGCCGCGCTCGCCGACGTGCCAGTGCCCGCGGCCGAGGCCGTGCTCGACCGGCTCGCCGCCGCGCACATGGTCGAGTCGCGCGGCGGGGGCCGGTTCACCTGCGACGACCTGCTGTACCGGTACGCGCTCGAACTGGCGCCCGAGGACCCGGCCGCGCGGCGGCGGCTGGCCGACCACTACCTGGCGACCGCGCGGCACGCGGCCGCGCTGGTCAGTCCCGGGATGGCGATGGCGCCGTGCGCGCAGGCCGACGCGCCGGTGGTGCGGTTCGCCGACCACACGGCCGCGTTGCGGTGGCTGGACGCGGAACGCGCGAACCTCATCGCGGTCGGCGGCTGGCGCGTGGTGGACGCGCTGCGTGCCTACCTGGCGATGCGGTCCCCGAGGGCCGACTGGGCCGCGGCGGCACGGGCCGGGCTCGCGGCCGCCGTCACCGAACGTTCGGTGGTCGGCGAGGCGGCGATGGAGATCTCGCTCGGCAGGCTCGCGTGGAGCGAGGGCCGGTACGACGACGCGCACACCAGGTACTCGCGGGCGCGGCTGCTGGCGCGGCGGGCGGGCTGGCCGGAAGGCGAGTCGACGGGCCTGAACGGGGTCGCCCGCGCCGAGATCGGCCTCGGCAGGCTCGACTCCGGCAGGCGGGTGCTCACCGAGGCCCTCGCCATCGACCGGGCCGCCGGCTTCCTGGCCGGTGAGGCACGGGAGCTGCACGACATCGGGCTCGCCCTGCAGCAGCAGGGCAGGCTGGCGGCCGCGATCGAGCACCAGGAACGCGCGCTGGAGCTGTGCGTCGAGATCGGTGACCTGCGCACCCAGTGCCTGGTGGCCGACGCGCTCGCGTGGGCGCGGCAGCTGACCGGGCAGTCCTCGTCACTGACCGAGCACACCTCCGCGCTGGCGCTGGGCGCTGGCATCGGCTGGGCGGCCGCGCAGGCCGGTGTGCTGCGCAAGATCGCCGCCCACCACCGGGACGCGGGCCGCTTCGCCATCGCGCGCGACCACGCGGAGCGGGCGCTGACGCTGGTCCGCGCCGGCGGCGAGCTCCAGGTACGGGTGGACGTGCTCACCGTCCTCGGCGACGCCTGCGCGGGCCTGCGCCACTACGCGATCGCGCGCCGCTGCTACACCGACGCGCTGGCCGCGGCGGGCACCGCCGGGTACGTCACCGGCCGCATCGACGCGTTGCTCGGCATGGCCGGGCTGCACGTCCGCAGCGGCGAGCCTGCGACGGCGGAGGTCTGGGCGAGGAACGCGCTGACCGCCGCCCGCACCCACGGCCTGCTGCTGCGGGAAGGGCGGGCGCTGACGGCACTCGCGTCCGTCACGGCCGCCAGGGGCAGGCGCGCCGACGCGACCCGGTACGCGCGGGACGCGCTCGCCGTCGCCGAGAGGGCGGGTCACCGCGCCGGGATCGCCCACGCGCTGTCCGTCATGGACGACCTGACCGCCGTGTCGAGCCATGCCGGCTGAGCTCCGCTTCCGCCTGCTCGGACCGCTCGAACTGGCGGTCTCCACCGACAGCGCCGAGACCGACTGGGCCGCGATCGGTTCCACGAAACGGCGGACGCTGCTCGCCGTGCTGCTCGTCCGTGCGGGCGAGACGGTGCGGGTCGACCAGCTCGTGCACGAGCTGTGGGGCAGGCGGCCACCGGAGAGCGCGGTAACGCAGGTGCACCAGAACATCATGTGGCTGCGCCGCACCATGGGCGACGAGCAGGGGCTGGTCCTCGTCACCGACGGGCACGGCTACCGCCTCGACGTCACCGAGGACCAGCTCGACGTCGGCAAGTTCGAGGACCTCACCCGGCGCGGGCTGGCGGCACTGCACGACGGCGACCCGGAGTCGGCTGCCGGGCTGCTGCGGCGCGGGCTCGCGCTGTGGCGCGGCAACCCGCTGTCCGACGTGCCGGCGACCGAGCTGGTCGCGGCCGCCGCGGCGGCGCTCACCGAGCGGTGGCAAGACGCGTGGGAGACCGCGATCGACGCCGAACTGGCGTGCGGGCGGCACGAGACGGTGGTCGCCGAGCTGACCCAGCAGGTCGAGGTGCATCCGCTGCGGGAACGGCCGTGGCGGCAGCTGATGACCGCGCTGCACCGCACCGGGCGGCAGGCCGAGGCGCTCGCGACGTTCCAGCGGGTGCGGCAGACGTGGGTGACCGAGCTGGGTGCGGAGCCCAGCGCCGAGCTGCGCCGCCTGCACCAGCAGATCCTCTCGCCCGCGGAGCGGATCGTGCCCCGGCAGCTGCCGGTGGCGCCCGGGTTCGTCGGCCGCGCCGCGGAGCTGTCGCAGCTGGGTGGCGGGGCCACGGCGACGGTCGTCGTCGGCGGCGCCGGGGTCGGCAAGTCCGCGCTCGCGCTGCACTGGGGCGCGCTGGCCGCGGACCGGTTCCCCGACGGCCAGCTCTACGCCGACCTCCGTGGCTTCGACCGGCGGCCGCCGCTGGCCCCCTCCGAGGTGCTCGCCCGGTTCCTGCAGGCGCTCGGCGTGCCGGTGCCCGACGGCGAGGACGAGCGGGCCGCGGTGTACCGGACCACGCTCGCCGACCGCGAGATGCTGGTGGTGCTGGACAACGCGCGCGACCCCGACCACGTGCGGCCGCTGCTGCCCGGCCCGTCGCCCGCCGAGGTGCTGATCACGAGCCGCGACGACATGCGGGGGCTCGTCGCGACCCACGGCGTGCACCGGGTGGCGCTGCGCCCGCTGCGCCCCGCCGACGCCGCCGAGCTGCTGTCCGGTGTGCTCGGTCCGGCGGACGGCGAGTTCGCCGAGCTGGCGGCGTTGTGCGACCACCTGCCGCTCGCGCTGCGGATCGCGGCGGCCAACCTGTCCGCGCGGCCGCAGCAGACCGTCGGCGACCTCGTCTCCGCGCTGCGCGGCGGCGACGTGCTCGCGGAGCTGTCGGTGGCCGGTGATCCGACGGTGGGGCTGCGGGCGGCGCTGGACCTCTCGTGCGCCTGCCTGCCCCGGCAGGTGCTGGCGTCGTTGACACAGCAGGAGATCACCGCACCAAGCCCCGGTCTGGACCAGCTGGTCGCGCTGCACCTGGTGGTGCCGGAGGGGCCGGGCCGGTACACCGTGCCACCGCTCGTGCGGGCCTACGCCAACACGGTGACAGGGTTGGATTTTTGATTCGATCCCTTGACTCACGGACGCCCTGGTGAATGATTCACGCAGTCACTCCACCACCCTTGGAGGCGTCATGGCTAGACGCGGATGGGGTCTCGCGACCGCTGCCGTGCTTCTGCTTTCCACCGTCACCGCCGGTTTCTCCGACACCGCGACCGCCGCCCCCACCGCGGTGTCCGCGCAGGAGCTGGCGCTCGTCCGGGTGCAGCTGCCCACCGAGTCCATGTTCGACGAACTGGTCGCGAAAGGCGCGGACATCGCCGCCCGGCCGGACGAACTGGTGGCGGACCTCGTGCTCACGGGCAGCCAGCTCGACGAGCTGACCGCACGCGGGGCCCGCGCCGTGCAGGTGATCCAGCGCGAAGGCGACGGCACCGCCCGGTACGGCCAGACCCAGCGCCGCATGGCGGCCGACACCCTGCACTTCCTGTCCGCCAACTGGTGGACCGCCGGGGGCACCACGTTCCTGCAGACGCTCGTCGCGACCACCGCGGTCGCCGACCCGGACGTCGAGATCACGGTGGCCTGGACCGCCGAGAACGGCGCGACGGGCACGTTCCCGTTGCGGCGCTTCGAGGACGCCGGCGAGTACCAGTACCACGTCGCCGAACCGCGCTCGCTGCCCGCGAAGCCGGTCAGGGTGACCGCCACGTCCAGCCTCGGCGGCGTCTCCCGCGCGATCACGCCGACCGCGTGGCCGGGCGCGACCCCGCCGGAGCTGCCCGGCGGGTACCAGAAGGACTTCATCGACGCGTACATGACGCCGACCGACGTGAAGGCGAGGATCGCGCGGCTCGGGCGGCAGTACCCGCAACTGGTCGACGTGGTCGACCTGCCGCACAAGACGCAGGGCTACCGGCGCACGGCCGCCGCGTACCTGGGCGACCCGGCGACCGCGGCGGTCGTGGTGGAGTCGAAGCAGTTCGGCGACCAGGGCCCGAACGGCTGGCAGGTCAAGTCGGTCGACCCCGGCAGGCCGAACCGGCCCGCGCAGGCGAAGTGGCGCGACCGGGTGCTGACGGTGTCGCTCGCGACCGACCGCACCGGTGCCGTCATCTCCACGACCGACCAGATCGCCGGGCTGATCACGGCCCGCTTCCCGCAGCGGTTCACCGCGTTCGTCGAGGACGGCTCGGCGGGCAAGGTCATGCCGGTGGCCGGTCCGGTCACGATGGACGACGGGCTCGACGGTTCGGTGTCGCGCAAACCGTGGACCGTGCAGGCGCTGCGGATCGGCGTGCACCGCGACGGCTCACGGACCGGGGTCCTCGCCTACTCGCAGGAACACGCACGCGAGTGGGCGACACCGCTGGTGACGCTGGAGTTCGCGGAGCGGCTGCTCGCCAACTACGCGACCGACCCGGCGACCAGGCAGCTGCTGGCGGACGTCGAGGTGTTCGTGATCCCGACGGTCAACCCGGACGGCGCGAACTACTCGTTCTCCGACGCGAACTTCCAGCGCAAGAACATGGTCAACCACTGCACCGGCAACCAACGCGACCCGCGCTACGCCGACTCGTGGGGAGTCGACGTCAACCGCAACTACACGGTCGGGTCGGTGTTCGACGGGTACGTCGGCGCGTCGACGACGAACTGCCTTTCCGGCACGTACGCGGGCACCGGCGAACTGTCGGAGCCGGAGGCCGCGAACGTCGTCGAGCTGGCGAAGGCACACGACAACATCCGGTTCGCGATGAACGTGCACAGCTACGGCGGATACTTCATGTGGCCGCCCGGCGCGTACGCCATGCCGGGCCGGGTGACGCTGCCGCGCCCGTCCGCCGAGGAGGCGGCGATGTTCCAGGCGTCGGCCGAACGGATCGTCGGCGCGATCGCGGCGTCCCGGGGCACCGTGACGTGGCCGTCCCGCACCGGCCCGGTCGCGGACGTCCTGTACTCGGCCGCGGGCAACTCGGCCGACCAGCTGTACTACGAGCTGGGCATCTTCGCGTGGGACTTCGAGGTCGGCAACGACCGCTGGAACCCGGCGACCGGCCAGTGGGAGGGCGTCGGCTTCCAGCCAACGTTCCCCGAAGCGCACGCCGAGTCGCAGGAGTACGCGGACGGTCTGGTGGAGCTGCTGCGCGTGGCGCGTGACTACGAACAGGGCTGACTGACGGACCTGCCGCCCGGGGAACCTCGCGTTCCCCGGGCGGCTTGGCCGGCGGGGCAGGAAGTTCCCTGGCGCTGATGTCCCGCAGCGTCTTCCGGGACAGGGCGTCCGCGCTCGCCGCGAGTGGAAGGATCGGGGCATGGCGCGGGGCTGGCGCTGCGCAACGAGGATCAGAGCCCTGGCGCGATCGAGGACGCGGTGGGCAGGCTGCTGGCCGACTGCCCGCAACGCCCGGTGGCGGCCGCACTGGCGAAGGAGATCGCGGCCATGCCGGCCCCTGCCGACGTCGCGTCAAGCCTCCAACGAAGCTAGCTCGGCGGCCAGGTTGCGGCGGGCGGCGGGTTCCCAGTCGGTGGCGAGCAGGTAGAGCGGGTCCTTGGCCAGCAGCGAACGCAGGACCGCAGCCCGGCCCGTCCGCCACTGGTCGTCGGTGACGTGGGCGTACTCGGCCCGCACGGCCTGCCGGTACCGCTCGTAGTCCGCCTGCGTGGCGGCGAGGACCGCGAGGTCGGCGTCCAGCAACGCCTGCGCGACCCGGTCGCCGGGCGGCGCGGTGTGGTCGAGGGTGGCGAGCACGAGCCCTTCGACCCGCGCGACGTCCGCCTCGGCGAGTCCCGCGGCCGTCAGGTGCGTGCGGGCCCACGCGGCGCTGGCCCGTTCGTCGTCGCCGGGCCGCCCCTCGTAGACCACGTCGTGCGCCCACGCCGCGAGTGCCACCAGCGCCCGGTCCCTGCCTTCGGTGAGCGCGACCGCGTCCCGCACGACCTGCCCGGCATGCGTGCGGTCGTGGTACTTCCGGTGCGGCTCCGCGTAGCGCTCCGCGAGCCCGGTCGGCGCAGGCGTGCCCCCGAGCGTCCGCACCGCCTCGTCCCAGTCCACAGGTCCATAATGGCAGCGTGGTGACCGCCGATGACGTCCGCGCGATCGCGACGGGCCTGCCGAGGACCGTCGAGCGACTCGTGCGGGACCGGGTGAAGTTCAACGTCGGCCGGATCGTGTATGTCGCGCTGTCACGGGACGAGCTGACCATGGGCTGCGGATTTCCCACGGAGGAACGGGAGGCCGCGATCGCCGCCGAACCGGGCAAGTTCTCGATGCCCGGCGTCGGCGACCAGCGCTACCGCTGGATCCACGTCGACCTCGCCGCCATCGACCGCGAGGAGCTGCGGGAGCTGGTCACCGACGCCTGGCGCATGTGCGTACCCAAGAAGGTGGCACGGGAGTACGACTCGGGACGCTAGACGTGGGGTGGCTCCTCTGATGGGCTCCGGCAGGTCTGCGTTGGCCTTGTGGTGGGTTTGTCCTCGCCGGACGGGCAGGTCTCGGGGGTCGCGGAGGGGTGGGTTGGCTGCGGTTTGGGCGGGTCTGCCTGCCATCCCGTCGACCTCCCTACGGGATGGCAGGGAGGCCCTTTGGGATGGGCTGACGCCACCGTCGGGGTTGCGCAGGCAGAGCCCCGCTGCGCGGGGCCGGGCGCGGAGCGCCCTGGCTTTGGTGCCGTGAAAGGCGCGTTCACGGCAGCCGCGATGCCGTCAATGGACCATTCACGGCGCTCAGCGCCGTCAATGTGCCATTCAGGGCACCGGTTATGCCGTGAACGCGCCTTTCACGGCATGGCCCATGCTGCGGTGCGCGGTCGATCGGCTAGGCGCGCATGACGGTCGCGATCGGGATTCGTGCCGCACGGGCCGCGGGTACGAGACCACCGAGCACGCCCGCGATCAGTCCGGCCGCCACCCCGGCGACACCCGCCTCCCACGGGAACGTCACGTTCTGCAGCATCGGTTGCCGGTCACCGAACAGCCTGCCCGCCGCAGCGAGCCCCGCGATGCCGGCGCCGATCGCGGCCAGTGCCGTCAGCAGACCTGTCAGCAGCGTCTCGGCAAGCACGATGCCGGCCAGCAGCAGCCGTGGTGTGCCGACGGCTCTGCGCAGCGCGAACTCCTCGATCCGCTCCCCGACCGTCGCCAGCCCCACGTTGAGGATGCCTGCGGACCCGATCAGCAGCACCAGGATCGACACGCCGAGGAACACCCAGCGCATCATCTGGATCTCGCCGGGCATCATGTCCTCGGCGCTGATCCGGTTGACGTACAACGAGTTCCCGTCGCCGAGCGCCTCGATCTTCTTGCGCAGCGTCTCGATGAAGTCGGTCGCCGTCGGGGCCGCCAGCAGCTCCGGAGAGCCGAACATCGGGTTGGCGAGCGCATCGACCGGCATCCAGTTCAGCAGCTCGTCGGAGCGCACGTAGGCCTGCGGCTGGCTGTTGCCGTCGTCGACGACGCCGACGAACCTGGGTGTCGAGTTGGCGGTCGCGCCCTGGAACCGCATCTCCGCAGGCACCTGGTACATCGCGAAACCCTTGGCGGCGGCCTCGTTCAGCACCAGCCGGGGCGCCATCGACGGCGCGCCACCGAAGTCGAGCCACTGCCCGGACCGGAGCCGCAGCGGCCGGAACTGCCGCACGTCCCCGGTCAGCGCGACGACCCGCAGCTCGATCGCCTGCCCGGACGGCTTGCCCGCGTTGGGGTCGACGCAGTTGCCGTCGGGGTCGCAGTTCATGACGGGACCCCAGCCGCCGCCGCTGCCGTCGAGCGGCGCGCCGCCCTCGTTGACCGGCCGCACGTTCGGTTCGCCGATGATGGCGTTGGTCCCGAGCAGGGCCACCGCGTCGGCGCGCCCGGCGACGGTCTCCATCACGACCGAGCCGGTGTTCTCCGCCGACTGCACGTAGATCTGCTGTGTGCCGTCCACCCCCATGGACAGTTCTGTCGACGCGACCAGCGCCCGGTACGCGATCACCTGGCCCGCCTGCGCGGCGACGACACCGAGCACGCCGAGGAACAGGCTGATCATCGACAGGAACGTGCGCAGCTTGCGGGCCCGGATCCCCTGCCCGCCGATGATGAGCGCGGCCCGGAACCGGCCGGACAGCCGCATCATGCCCGCACCCCGGCCGGCGCGAGGACACCCTGGTCGAGGTGCAGCATCCGCTGCATCTTCGCGGCGTGGTCGTGGTCGTGGGTGACGAGGATCAGCCCGCAGCCGCGGTCGGTGGCGCTGCGCAGCGCCTCGACCACGAGGTTCCCCGTCTCGGTGTCGAGCGCGCCGGTCGGCTCGTCGGCGAGCAGGATCTTCGGTTCCCGCACCAGCGCGCGGGCGATCGCGACCCGCTGCTGCTCACCGCCGGAGAGCCGGGGCGGCTTGTGCTTCGCGAGGTGCCCGATGCCCATCAGCTCCAACGCGGCCAGCGCCTTGGCCTTCCGCTTGCGGCGCGGCAGCCAGCCCTGCCCGTTGACCAGCGCCATCGCGACGTTCTGCACCGCGGTCAGGTGCTTGAGCAGGAAGAACCGCTGGAACACGAACCCGAACTCGGAACTGCGCAGCGCGGCGGCCTTCCGCTCGGGAACACGGGTGATGTCCTTCTCCCCCAACAGGTACTGCCCGCCGTCGGGCCGGTCGAAAAGCCCGATCAGCGACAGCAGCGTGCTCTTGCCCGACCCGGACCGCCCGAGCACCGCGATGCTCTCTCCACTGTGGAGGGTCAGGTCGACACCGGCGAGGATCGTGCGCGGCTCGTCCTGCCCCTTCAACGTCTTCGTCAGCCCGGTGACCCGGATCAGCGGCTCGCTCACCTGCCACCCGGGATCCCGCTCGCGCCCTCCCCGTCCGGCGCGGGTGGCAGGTTCGGCCCCGGCACGGACAGCTTCTCCTCACCCGTGAGCCCGGACCTGACCTCCACGACCTTGCCGTCGGTCAACCCGAGCACGACGTCGACGATCCGCTTGGTGCCGTCGTCCTCGACGACCTCGACCTGCCCCTTGCCCTGCCCGCCCGCGACCGCCTCGACGGGCACGACGAGCGCGTTGGCCGCGGTCTGCGTGACGATCTTCAACGTCGCGGCGGCACCGTTGATCAGCTTGGTGGCGGGCGGGGCCGTGCACACGAGCCGCAGCCCGGACGCGTCGGACCCGGGCGGCAGCTCCTGTTCCTCCACCGGCGCCTTCTCGACCGGCGGCGGCGCGGCGGCGCTGCCCGGCGACTGCTCACCCGCGGGCGGCTCTGGCTCGACGGGTGGCGGCGGCGCGGGCACGGTCCCGGCTGGCAGCGCGGCGATGGTGCCGAGCACCGCGCAGGGGAAGGGCCCCGGCCCGTTCTTGATCTGCGCCTGCACCCCGGTCAGCCCGTCGGCGATCTGGTAGGCCTTGTCACTGCTGATCTCCGCGACGATCCCGTACCCGGCGAGCTTCGCCGACGCGACCGGCATGCCCGCGGTGACGGAGGCGCGGTCGTCGACGAGCCTGCCCGCGAACGTCGACCCGGCGGGCACCTCGACCCGGTGCGGCTCGCCGTCCACCCACACCGAACCGACCCGCGTGGGCTTCTTCGGCGTGGCCTTCGGCGCATCGAGATCGAGGTAGCGCATCTGCCCGGCCACCGGCGCGACGACCCCGAACACCGGGTTCATCGTCACGGTGCCACCGAGGCTCACCGCGTTCGTGAGGTCCTGCCTGGTTGGCGTGACCGTCGTCATGACCGTCCCGCGCTCGGCGAGCCCCGGCGGCGGCTCCGCCGCCTCCGTGGTGCTGCAGGCGGCCGACACCGCCAGCACGGACAGCAGTAACCCGACATGGACAGACTTCAACCCGGGCCCCCAAACTGATCAACGGCTTCACCACCAGGACGCCTCGAAACCGTGTGAGGTTGCCCGGCGGTGGCCGCACGCTACCGCATGAACACGGCGTGAACGCGGACCAGTTTTGGTGACAGCAGCCCGCGACTCAGCACTGTCCGGTCGCGGGACCCCGCACTGTGCTGGGAATGCGCAGGTCGTCCGGTGCGGTGCCGTTGCCCGTGCAGCTCAGCGGACCGGACACGGTCACCCCGGCGAAGACGGGGGCACCGTTGCCGGTCAGGGTCACCGGACCGGCGACCTCGCCGCCAAGCACCTGCACCTCCCCCGTCGTGCCGGTGATCGTGAGCGGGCCGCCCACCGTGACACCGAACAGCACCACGGCGCTCGCGCGGGTGGCGCTCACCGGGCCGTTGACCGTCGCGTCCTTCGCGACCAGCGCGCCGCCCGTCACCGTCACCGGCCCGTTCACCGTCGCGCCGGTCAGGCACGTCACCCCGGCGCGCACGGTCAGCGGGCCGTTGTGCCGTCCCGTGATCGTCCGCGTGCACGCCGGTGGTTCCGGCAGCAGCGTCACGTCGAACGCCGACGAGGCGCCGGTGTTGCCGCTGGGGTCGATGGCCCGGTACTCGATGGTGTGCGTGCCGTAGCTGGTCGGTACCTCGTCCCACGGGGAAAGCCGGGGCACGCCGAGCTTGCCGTACACCAGGTCGTCGATCTCCGTGCCCTGCGGGGTGAACAGGAACGGCGCGTCCGGGTCGGTCGGCCACCCGAAGTAGTTGAACCACCCGTCGCCGTCGGTGCGGAACTCTCGCACGACGTAGCCCGGGGTGTCGTCGACGCCGTCGAGGTCCATCGTGAACGGTCCGTTGTAGACGTACGAGGAACCGCCGGACAGCAACGGTTCCGACAGCGCGTAGGACGCCTCCGGTGCGGTCGCGTCGACCGTCCACGTGCGGGTGTCGGCGCCAACGGTCGCGGTGAGCGTGTGCGTGCCGGACAGCGCGAGCGACGCCAGGTCGACCGCACGGTCGTTGGCGCCGGTGTCGAGTACCGCGCCGTCCAGCCGCCACGTCACGCCGAGCACCCCGGACGTGGGGTGCGCGGGCTCGGCGTACACGACATCGGTGCCGCCGACCGGGTGCGTGGTCGGCGTCGAGTCCGTGATCGCGGCGGGCACCGGCACGTCCGGTGTGGTCAGCGCGGTGTCGACCGTCCACGTGCGACGCTGCGTCAGCGCGGTGGAGGCGCGGATGGCCGGGTCCCGCACGAACTCCGTCGGGTCGGTCACCGTCGCGGTCACCGAGTGCACGCCAGGCGACAGCGAGAGCGCCGACAGGTCGAGGTTCCGGCTGCCCTCGGCCACCTCGGCACCGTCCACGGTCCACGTCACGTCGAGCTGGTGGCTGACCGGGTACATCGTCTCGACCCACAGCACGCGGTCCGCGCCCACCGGAGCGGCCGCCGGGACCCCGTCGGCGAGGATGTTCGTCTTCGCCGAGATCCGGTGCGTCATCTGCTCGCGGCTGATCTGGTCGAAGTAGTAGCCGAGGGTCTTCATCATCGAGTGCGCGGCGGGCCGCCACACCCCCGTGCCCGAGTAGAGCCCGCCCTCGTACCGGCCGATCGGGCCGCCGGACTCGCTCTCCTCGCCGAGCCAGCGCCACCACTTCCGCTGCTGCGCCAGCATGTCCCGCTCGGTCAGCAGCGAGTGGTGCGACGACGACGGTTCCCCGCCGGTGTAGGGTTCGCCGCGCTCACCGCGCCCGTAGTAGTCGTACTCGTCCTGCAGCCCGCCGAGCGAGTGGCCCAGCTCGTGCGGGGTGATCAGCGCGGACATGGCGTTGCCGCCGGACGCGGTGGCGTTCGCGCCGCCCGCGCCGCCGTAGGTGTCGCTGTTGCCCAGCGCCAGCAGCTGCCGGTTCGCCCGCGACGTGCCAGCCACCAGATCGGCGTACCGGTTGGCTGCCGTGCCGTTCACCGTCAGCAGCCGCTGCACGCTGTTCGGGTTGCAGCCACCCCAGAACCCCATGCCGAGCGGGGTGTCCACGGTCCCGGAGCCCAGCCCCGGGTCACAGTCCACACCGGACTCGGCGGAGCTGATCTCCACCGCGTACACGTTGACGTAGCTGCGGTAGGACTTGAACGGCTCGATGGTCCACAGCACGTTCAGGTGCTTGTCGAGGTGCTCACGGAACTCCGGCAGCTCCGCCGCCGTGTACCCGTCCCCCATCACGACGAGGTTGAACCGCTTCGCCGGGTCACCGGTCACCTGTACGGGGACCACGGTCGCGTCACCCGGCGCGGCGGCGGCGGGCGGCGCGGCCACCACCGCGGCCGCCACCACGATCGCGGCCAGCGCCGCCCGCGCCCTCATCGTCCGACCACCGTGCAGTGCGCCGTCGCCTTCTTCGCCGGGTCGCTCTCGGAGCTCGCCGTGAGCGTCACCTTCGTGACGACCGGGCCGCTGCCGTTCTTCCTGGCGTGCACCGGCACCTGGACGTACTCGCCGAACCGTGCCGTCGCCAGCTCGTTCGGCACCGACACCGCCCAGCCACGGCCGGCG
This sequence comes from Actinophytocola glycyrrhizae, assembly GCF_042653545.1. Classification (NCBI taxonomy): domain Bacteria; kingdom Bacillati; phylum Actinomycetota; class Actinomycetes; order Pseudonocardiales; family Pseudonocardiaceae; genus Actinophytocola; species Actinophytocola glycyrrhizae. The sequence goes on along the minus strand of NZ_JBHSIS010000022.1, from coordinate 127,872 downwards.
ACCGACGCCGACACCCGGTACACGTCACCGCCGGTGTACTCCGACACGTCGTCGGGGTGCTGCCCGGACGGCGCCGCGTCGCGACCGGTGTTGAACAACGGGAACTTGCAGGTGGCGAGCCCCGCACGGTCCGGGAGACCGAACGTGGGCAGCACCTTCACACCGCGCCGCTGCGGGCCCGCGCCGTCGAGCGAGCGGATCGCGACCGTGTAGGACAGCAGGCCCTGCTTGTCGCGCTTGACGTCCAGCACGTAGAAGTGCAGCCGGTTGGCCTCGTCGACGTACTCGTACTCGCTGCCGGAGTTCGTGCCCGCGTGGAACAACGCGTCGGACAGCTGCCGGTAGTCACCGATCGTGATGGGCACCTCGGTGCCGTCCGGCAGGACGTAGTCGGTCATGCCGATGTCCTGCGGGTTGGCGTCGACGACCCACTCGAACGGCGCGCGGTCCTCGTTCTTCGTCTTGGCGAGCAGCACGCCCGCGTCCGGCGTGAACGAGTCGGCGCCCATCCGGTCCACGACCTCGATCGTGTAGTTCTGGTAGCCGCGGCCGTCGCAGAACGGGTCGGTCGCGGTGTCACACGGCGGCGCGAGGTCACCGCCCTCCATCTCGACGTTGACACCGGACAGCCCGTGCGGTCCAGGTTGGACGGTCCGCGCGGTGACCTTCGCGATCACCATGCCGGAGTCGCCGAGCGCCGCGCGGGACAGGCGCAGCACGTTCTGCTCGTCGACCATGCCCAGCTTGATCTTGTTGCGCAGCATGTGCTGTGCGCCCATCGAGCCGCCGCCGGTCGGCGGGATCATCCACCGGCTGTGCGGGCCGCCGGGGCCGTTGAACGAGCCACGCGACAGCATCTCCCAGATGCCGGTGTACGCACGGCGCGGCGGGTTGCCGTACGGGTTGTTGTAGTTGTCGCCGATGCCGAGGATGTGGCTCAGCTCGTGGGCGTACACGCCCTGACCGGAGCTCTCCGCCTGCGTCGAGGAGCCACCGCCCGCGTTGGGCCAGATGGTCGAACCGGACGCCCAGGAGGTCCAGTCCACGTACCGGGTCGGCGAGGCGTTGGGCAGCGCGTCGTCCGGCGAGCCGAACTCGTCGGTCACGTCGTCGGGGGTGGCGAACTTCATCATGCCGAACTCCTGCCAGGTCGAGGACTCGTCCTGACCGGCGGAGAGGAAGAAGACGAAGTCGTAGCCCGCGGGCACCTCGGCGCCGACGTCGGCGACCCACGCGGCCCGCCCGTCGGTGCGGATGTTGCGGTTGCAGGAGTCCCCGGCCGGGCAGGCCACGCCACGCTGGAACTCCATGGCGTACTCGTGGTCCTTGCCGGGCATGGTGTACGGGCCGAACCCGGTGAGGTCCACGCCGTAGCGGCCACCGGAGTCCTCCATCCAGTACTCGTGGATGGTGTGACCGCGGTTGAGTTCGTTCGGCTTGTTGAGGAAGTCCTCGTAGAACTGCGCGACCTGGTCGTCCGGGACGTCGTGCGCCTCGCTGCTCGGGTTCGCGAAGACCGTCGAACCCTGCGGCTGCGTCACGACGAACGGCTGGTTGGGGTAGTCGAGGAGGACCAGCGCGCCCTTGAAGGTGCGCACGGACCCCGCGACCGACGGGTCGGCCCAGTTCGTGCCCGGGACGGGCGTGTAGTCATTCTCCCAGGTCATGTGGTCGGGGTTGACCCAGTCCTGCGGGTCGACGGGCGCCGGGAAGCCGGCGTGGGCGGCGGCGACCCGCGCGCCCGAGTTCTGGGTCTGCTGCCACGGCTGCTGTTGCGGCCAGTGGTCGAACTGCCAGGGGTGGGCCGGCGGGGGCGGCGGCGCGGCGAGCGCGGGCGCGGCGGTCATTCCGGCGGTCATTGCGGCGGCGGAGAACAGGGCGGTCACCACGAGGGCAGGGCGACGATTCACAGACCGGGACGCTAGCCGCGCACTTGACCCACATCATCGATCCGATGTAGGGAACGTCCAGCGCACGATCCGACAGACGTCGAAAACGGGAGGTCACATGCACCTTCAACCCGCGGTCGACGATCTTGCGCTGCGCATCGGCCGCCCCGTGCTCCTGGAGGACCACGCGCAGAGCGTCCTGGCCTACAGCACCCAGAACGGCCCGATGGATGACGTCCGCCGCGACTCGATCCTCCGCCGCCACACCGCGGGCACGGTGCGGCAGCACTTCCGCGCCGCGGGCGTCTTCGAGTCCCGCGGCCCGCTGCGCGTCCCCGGGTCGGGGCCGGTGCTCCCCCGCGTGTGCGTCCCGGTCCGGCACAGGGACCGGCTGCTGGGGTTCCTGTGGCTGATCGACGAACCCCCGCTGCCGGACGCGGCGGTGAACGAGGCGTCGGCGGCGTCGGCCGGCCTGGCACTGACCCTCCTGCACGACGCGCTGGCGGCGGGCCTGAGCGCACAACGCGAACTGGCGGCGGTGGCGGGCGTACTGCTCGGCGAGGACCCGACGGGCGCGCGGGTACTGGTCGACGAGGGCGGTTTCCCCTCGGCGCCGGTGACCGTCCTGGTGGTACGCGGGCCCATGCCGAGGGCGGACCTGGAGCACGGCCTCCTGGCCGCCAGGCTGAAATTCCCGTCCCGCCACCTGATGCGGGTCGACCACGGGGTGCTGCTGTGCGCGGGCCGGGTACCGGTCGCGGAGGTGCCTGCCCTGTTCCCCGGGCCCGCGGTGGTGGGGGTCGGCGAACCACGCCCGTCCCTGTCCCAGGCGGCCGCGTCGTACACGGAGGCGCTGCACGCGTCGCTGGTGGCGGAACGGGTGCCCGCGCTGGCCCCGGTGGCGACGTGGTCGGCCCTGGGCGTGTACCGGATGCTGGCGGCCGTCCCGGCGGACGCGATCCACCCGGGGCTGGTGGTGCTGCTGGCAGCACCGGAACACGCGCCGCTGCTGACGACGCTGGAGACGTACCTGGACTCGGCGGGCAGCGCGGTGGAGACGTCGCGCACACTACGTCTCCACCGCACGTCGCTCTACTACCGCCTGCAGCGGGTGGAAGCCCTGACCGGCACCGACCTCAAGAACGGCGGCGACCGGCTCATGCTCCACCTGAGCCTGAAACTGGCCCGCCTGCACGGCCGTTTCTAGGCGGTCATCACGATGAAGTCGCCGTGGGTGCCGTAGCCGAGGACGGGTTCCGCGTACTGCGTGCCGTCGAAGGTCACCATCCAGTACCGGTTGCGGTACTGGAACACCATGGGGTGCGGGATGTTCGTCCCGTACGGGGCGTCGAGTGTCCCCTGTGGACGCATCGACAGGTCGTACTTGCGGTACACGCGCGCGTCGCCGTCACTGGTGAGCACGTACCACTTTCCCCGTATGCGCTGGATGATCGTGCCCTCGGTCTGGTCGAGGGTCGTGTCGGCGCCGACCCGCGCGAGGCTCTCCAGCGTCCGGCCGCTCGCCAGCGCCGGGTGGAACACGAACGCGGGCGACTGGGCCGGGCTCTCCACGAACGCCACGTGCCACCGCCCGCCGATCTTGGTCATCGCGGGGTCCCACGAGCTGACGGTCGTCGGCAGCGGCATCGGTTTCGTCGGCAGCACGTGCACACCGGACAGCACGTTGGCGCGCGTCCGCACGTACCGCACGTGCACACCGGCGAAGTCGAAGTCACCCCACGACGACATCGCGAGCACGAACTCGTCGCCGTCCAGCACGATCTGCCCGGCGTGGTCGCCGAGCACGACCCCGTCGCGTGCGAAGAACAGCTGCGCCACCTGGGTGAGCCGCGCCGGGTCCGCGAGGTCGAGCGTCCACACACCCCAGTGCGCCTGCTGGAAGAACCCCAGGCCGCCGTTGGTGAGCGTCAGGTACAGCTTGCCGTCCCGGATGACCGGGCGGCCGTCGGCGTACTGCACGACGTGCGGGTCCCGCACGCCCGCCTGCCCGAAGTACCCCGCCCGCACCCGCCCGACGGCGCCCTCGTACCCGTAGCTCAGGCGGCGCAGCACCCGAGGATCCCGCAGGTCGACCAGCGCACGGACACCGTCCCGGTTGGTTAGCAACGGCTGCCACCCCGTACCGGTGTCGGCGAGCACGGTGCCCGCGTTCTCGTTGACCACCACGGCGAACCCGAACTCGCCGGTCAAGGCGGCCGCCGCCGAAGCCACCACCGTGGTCACGCCGCCGACGGTCACCTCGATGGTCGCGGTGCCCTCGGCGTACCGGCCCAGCACGGAGGTGCCCGCCCCGGTCAATCCCGCCTCGACCGCCCCGGCCGCCCGCGTGACCACCGCGCAGAACGGTGCCACCGGACGGACACCCGTGCTCGCCCCGCCGGGTCGTGCCGGTGCGTCGTACTGCTCGAACCCGGGTGCGATCAGGTCGAACGGCCGGTACTGGTGGCGGATCCGGAACTCCAGCCCGGAGGCGGCCGCCACCCCGGGTAACGCCACCCCGGCCAAACCGGCGACCGCCATGCCACGCAACACAGTTCGCCTGTCGAAAGACATCGTCGTCCTTTCTTGTTGCTCGCTACCCACTTAACGCGGTTTCCGGCAGACAATCAACGGGGGGTTGGTTGGCTGTTTGGTGGTCTTTGTCCTCGCCGGACGGGCAGGTCTCGGGGGTGGCGGAGGGGTGGGTCGGCGGCGGTTGGGTGCGGGTCTGCCTGCCATCCCGTCGGGGTTGCGCCGGTGCGGGCCCCGCTTCGCGGGGCGGGCGCGGAGCGCCCTGGCTTGGAATGCCCTGAAAGGCGCGTTCAGGGCGCTGGCCGCCCTGAACGGCCCATTGACGGCACTGGATTGCCGTCAATGCTCACCGGGCGTTGGGTGCCGCGTTCCTCCGGGTTGGGGGGATCATCGGTAGACCCGCACGTAGTCGATCAGCATGTTCTGTGGGAACTGGGTGCTCGCGTTCGGTGGGCCGGGCCAGTCGCCGCCGACCGCGTTGTTCAGGATCAGGAAGAACGGGTGGTCGTACACCCACGGGCCCCGGGTGGTCTCCAGTGTGTCCTTGTCGACGGTGAAGAAGTTGTTGCCGTCCACGAAGAACCGCATCCGCGTCGGGCCCCATTCGACGGCGAACACGTGGTATGCCGCGTTGGCCGCCTGTCCCAGGTCCAGTGGCGCGCCGTGGCCGCCCGCGCCGAAGTAGGCCGGGGCGTGGAGCGTCGAGTACACGTTGTTCGGTTCCTTGCCGACGTGCTCCAGGATGTCGATCTCACCGCACGCCGGCCACTGCCTGCCCTGGAAGAAGTTGCTGCCCAGCATCCAGAACGCCGGCCACAGGCCCTGTCCGCTCGACACCCGGACCCTGGCCTCCACGCGGCCGTAGGTGAAGTCGAGCTTCCCGGCCGTGTTGAGCCTGCCGGAGGTGTACTGGCACGTGGTGCTGCCACCCGACAGCGGGTCCGGCGGGCACGACGAACCCGGTGTCACCTCGCGCCTTGCCTGGATCACCAGGTTGCCCGCGCCGTCCATGCGCGCGTTGTCGTTGTTCGTGTAGTACTGCAGCTCGTTGTTGACGCCGGGGCCGGTCTCCGGGGTCCACTTGGCAGGGTCGGGCGTGGCACCGTTGGCGCCGTTGAACTCGTCGCTCCACGCGAGGCGCGTGAAGTCCGGTGCGGGCGGGGCAGGCGGCGGGGGCGTCGGGTCGCCGCCCGTGCCGTACACCTGGAACTCCCACAGCGAGTAGCCGTAGCCGTTCGACCGCGCGGTGCCGTACATGCGGACGTACCGGCCCGTGCCGTCGACGGTCAGCGTCTCCTTGAAGCCGCGGCCCGCGTTCGTCTGGTGGATCGTGGTCCACGTGGCGTTGTCGTTCGACACCTGGATCCGGTAGGCGGTCGCGTACGCCGGATCCCATTGCAGGACGACCTTTGTCACCGTCGCGGGGGCGCCGAGGTCGATCGTGATCCAGCCGGGGTCGACCCAGCCGTTCACCGGGCTGGTCGCCCAGCGGGTGGCCGGGTCGAGGTCGGTCGCGCGGGCGGGCGCACAACCCTGGCACGCGCCGTCGTCCTGGAACGTCGACGCCGTCGCGGGCCTGTTGTACGACAGCAGGCCGTCGTCGGCCGGGCCGCCGCCCTCCGGGGTGCCGAACACCTGGAACTCCCACAGCGAGTAGCCCCACTGGGTGGCGCGCGCGGTGAGGTCGAGCCGGACGTACCGGCCGGTTCCGCTGACCGGAAGTGCCTGCACACCACCGGTTCCGGTGGCTGTCGTGTACACAGTGGACCAGTCGGCGGCGTCGGCCGAGATGTGGATGGCGAAGCCGCGGGCGTGGGCGGCCTCCCAGTTCAGGCGGACCTCGTCGACGGCGTACGTCGCGCCGAGGTCGACCTGGAGCCACTGCGGATCACCGAACTGGCTCGACCAGCGGGTGCCGGTGTCGCCGTCGACGGCGGCGGTCGCCGGGAACGCGGCCGCGTTCTCCGTCGACGACGCCGTGACCGGCTTGCCCTGCGAGATGAGCTCGCCCGCCGCGGCGGCGGGTGACGGGAGGTGGAGCAGGGTGACCGCGAGCGCCGCGACCACACCCGACGTAAGGAACCGGCGAGATCTCATGCGTGCTCCTTTGCACGCCACGGAGGCCGCGTCCGGTCGCGAACCATCGGCGTGGACAGGAAGGGGACTTGGGAGGCGTGAGAGCGCTCTCTCCGAAACAGAGCGTGGCGATTCGGACGGATCCTGTCAAGACCGGGGGCCGTTCGGACCTGAGCGCTAGCCCGAACGGGGTCATTTGTTCCTGTGCAGAACAAAACCGTTGACCAGTGCTGTGACCCACGTCATCCTCAAGTGTGAGAGCGCTCTCTCGTTCCCCTGCAGGAAACGTCGAGGGAGTTTGTCTTCAATGGCGAAGAAACGAATCAGATGGCTCACGCTCGGCCTCGCGGCGGTGGCGGCCACGGCCACCGTCGTCAGCGGCGGCGTCACCGGCAACCCGGAGAAGGCGCAGGCGGTCATCCGCGTCGCGGAGTTCCCCGCCGACTGCTCGCTGTCCCACCGGCTGCCGGACGACCCGATCGTGCTGCCGAACCTGCCCGGTGCGTCCCACTCGCACGACTTCTTCGGCAACCACGCGACCACCGCGAACACCACGACCCACCAGCAGCTGGCCGGGGCCACCGGCAACTGCGACCCGGCCGTGGACATCTCGTCGTACTGGGTGCCGACCCTCTACAAGAACAACCAGCCGGTCGCGCCGACCGGGATCACCTTCTACTACCTGGGCGAAGGTGTGAACAACCCCGCGTCGATCCGGCCGACACCGGTCGGGTTGAAGATCGTCGCCGGCAACGCGAAGGCCACCGGCGACGCCGACTCGATCGCCCGCTGGTCGTGCCTGCACGCCGGGCACGTGGCGCCGTCGAAGAACTTCGTGAACTGCCCGTCCGGCACACAACTGGAGACCTACCTGGACTTCCCGCAGTGCTGGAACGGCAGCTCGCTGGACTCCTCCGACCACAAGTCGCACATGGCCTACCCGGTCGCGGGCGGCTGCCCGTCGTCGCACCCGGTGCCGGTGCCGAAGCTGCGGATGGTGCTGCGGTACCCGGTCAACGGCGACCCGTCGAGCCTGCGGCTGTCCTCCGGTGACGGGCGCACCATGCACGGCGACTTCTTCAACGTCTGGCCCGCGGCGGAGATGGAGCGCCGCGTGCGGGACTGCATCAACCCGGTGATCAAGTGCGGCCACGACGGCAGGCCGCTGTGAAACTGGTCCTGGTGGTCCTGCTGGTCGCCGCGCTCAGCGCGTGCGGCCGGCAGGGCCCCACCCCGGCGGCGAACCCTGCACCGCCGCCGGAAACCAGGGTGGTCGCGTCGAACGGTGGCTCGGACACCGGGCTCGACGCGACCGCCCTGGCATTCGTCGAACTGGTCGTCGCCACCGACGACCAGGCCGTGAAGCTGCTCGATCTGGGCGCGGAGCGGGCGATGTCACCGCGGCTGAAGGTGTTCGCCGGTGAACTGGCGGCGGCCCGCCGGGCGGAAGCGGAGCGGCTGCGCGGGATCCTCGACACCGCGAGGGTTCCCTACGTGAACAACCACGCCGGTCACGACATGCCGGGCATGCCGACGGAGGCCGAGTTGGTGGCGCTGCGGGCCGCGCAGGACTTCGACGCCGAGTTCACGCGGCTGGCGCGGGCGCACCTGATCGAGTCGGCGACGGTCGCCGAGTCGGGCGCGAAGTCGGTGGCACACGAGGAAACGAAGGCGATCGCGCGGGAGATGGTGCGGGAGCGGGCGAGCGCGCTGCGGTCACTCGACACGCTCGGCTGACGTGGTCGGCTATAAAGAGGTCGTGCCGCGCCGCCCCATGACCAGACGCGTCACCCTCGAGGAGGTCGCCAGGGCCGCGGGGGTCTCCCGCGCGACCGTGTCGAGGGTCGTCAACGGGGTGGCGAGTGTGGACGAGAACATCCGGCACGCCGTCGAAGAGGCGATCTCGGACACCGGTTACCTGCCCAACCTCGCGGCACGGTCACTGGTGACGCGGCGCGCGGACGCGGTGGCGCTCGTGCTGCCCGACGAGGACCGCGTCCTCGGCGACCCGTTCTTCGGCCGCGTCGTGCGCGGCGTGATGACCGTGACCGCACCGGCCGGGCTGCACCTGGTGCTCACGACGACCGGCGTCGGCACCGGCGAGCAGGTCGTGTCGGACCTGAGCCGCGGGCGGCTGGACGGCGTGATCCTGATCCACACGTCCCGGAACGACCCGCTGCCCGGCAGGCTCGTCGACGGCCACCACCCGGTGGTGCTGTCGGCCCGGCCGCCGTCACCACTGCCGATCACGTACGTCGACGTGCACCAGATCTCGGGCGCCGCCCTTGCGGCACAACACCTTCGCCACGTCGGCCGGACCCGGCTCGCGACGATCGCCGGACCACAGGACACCCCGGCCGGACAAGACCGGCTGCGCGGGTTCCTGGCCGCCGCGGGCACCGGCACACCGTGGGCCGATGGCGACTTCACCATGGCAGGTGGCGAGACGGCGATGACGCGCCTGCTCGCCGACCACCCCGGTGTGGACGGCGTGTTCGTGGCGTCGGACCTGATGGCCCGCGGCGCGCTGCCCGTGCTGCGCCGCGCGGGCCGTCGCGTGCCGGAGGACGTGGCGGTCGTCGGCTTCGACGACTCGAGCGCCGCGCTCGACTGCGACCCGCCGCTGACCACGGTCCGCCAGCCCACGGAGGACATGGCCGCGGAGATGGCCCGGCTGCTGGTCCGCCAGATCGAGCACCCGGACACCCCGGTCGCGGCGGTGATCTTCCAGCCGACGCTGGTGGTCCGCCACTCCACCTGACCTGTTGGCGCGGCCGCGACCTACGACCGAAGCCATGGTCAGCCTCGGCCAGCTCGAGCGCGCGGTGATGGAGGTCCTGTGGGACCGCGAAGCACCCGCCGCCGTGCGCGACGTCGCCGACGCGCTCGCCGCGCGGGAGCCGGCGTACACGACCGTGATGACCGTGCTGGACCGGTTGGCCAAGAAGGGTTTCGTGCGAAGGCAGCGCGACGGCCGGGCCTGGCGGTACGAGCCGGAGAACAGCCGCGAGGGCTACGTGGCGCAGCTGATGCTCGACGCGCTCGCGCTCACCGGCGACCGGGACGCGGCACCGACCCGCTTCGCCCGCTCGGTGAGCGACCCGGAGGCCGCGGTGCTGAGCCAGGCGCTCGCGCGAGCACGTCGGTCCGCACCGGCGGCCGCGCGGCCGCAGCAGGACCCGCTGCCCCCGGTGGTCGTCCTCGTGGGACTGACGCTGGTGTCGACCCCGCCGAGTTTCCGGTGTGGTGGCTTCCTACGATCCGTAGTAGTCCGTTTGTCGATGGGAGCACGGTGATCGAGATCCTCGCGGCGGTGCTGACGTACGTCGCGCTGGCGGCCGCGGTGTGGGCCGCCGTGCTGGTCGTCGTCGGCAAGCCGATCCAGCTGCGCGAGTGGCACGGGCTGTGGCTCTACGGCGTGGCGCTGCTGGTGGAGGTCGGCCTGCTGGTCCTGCTGGTCGCCGGCATCGTGCGGCTGGCCACCGAGGACCGCCAGGTCGACGCGCTCGCCTACCTCGGTTACCTCGTCACGTCGCTGCTGGTGCTGCCGCTGGCCGGGTTCTGGGCACTGGTCGAACGCACGCGCTGGGGCCCCGCCGTGCTGGTGGTCGGCTGCCTGACGGTGCCGATCCTGCTCCTGCGGCTCGACCAGGTGTGGAACGCGCATGTCTGACCTGGCCGAACGCACCCGCTCCGGACCGGGGCGGCTGCTCATCGCCGTGTACGCGGTCTTCGCGCTGGCGGCGACCGCCCGCTCGGCCCTGCAGCTGGGGACCCGCTTCACGCAGGCGCCACTCGCGTACCTGCTGTCGGCGTTCGCGGCGGCCGTGTACATCGTCGCGACGGTGTGCCTCGCGCGCGGGAACCGGACGTCCCGGCGGATCGCGACGGTGTCGATCCTGGTGGAGCTGGTCGGCGTGCTCGTGGTGGGCACACTCAGCCTGGCCGCACCGGACCTCTTCCCGGACGCCACCGTGTGGTCGGACTACGGGCAGGGCTACGTGTACATACCGGCGGTGCTGCCGCTGCTGGGCCTGTGGTGGCTGCGCTCGACCCGGTAGTTGTCGTGTGGGTCTGTCCTCGTTGGACCCGCATCCGCGGCTTTGACGGCGCTCAACGCCCTGAACGGCCCGTTCACGGCACCGGTCATGCCGTGAACGGGCCCCTCGTCACAGTGGGCGGCGGCGTTTGCGTGGGGCCAGGCGGACGCCGGGCAGCTCCGGGGCCGGGATGCGCGCCCCGTCGTGCCCGACGACCTCGCCGAAGCGTGGGGCCGCGGCTTCCCAGTCCGCGCGGGCGGTGGCGATCTCCTCGTGGCTGCGGCCCACGAAGTTCCACCACATCACCAGCTCGTCCGGGAACGGTTCGCCGCCGAGCAGCAGTGCGCGGCCGGTGCCGTCGAGGCGCAGGCCGGACCGGCCCGTGCCCAGGTACAGCAGGTGGCCGCGGGCTACCTCGGTCCCGGCGACGGTCACCGGGTCGACGGCCAGTACCGCGTGTTCGTGGTCCGGGCGCAGCGGCAGCTCCGCCGGGCCGGTGAGGGTCAGGTCCGCGCCCACGATCGGGGTGTGCGCGGTCGCCGGGGACGTCAGGTCACCCAGCGTGCCCATCAGTACCGTCGCCGTCACGCCGGGGGCGTGGTGTACCGGCAGGTCCACGTGCTGTTCGAACGCCGGGGGCGTCGACGCGTGGCTCGCCGGGAGCGCCACCCACAGCTGCAGTCCGCTCAACGGGCCGGCCGACGTCGAGATCTCCGAGTGCGCGACGCCGCTGCCCGCGGTCATCAGGTTGAGCTGCCCCGGCCGCACGAGCACGTCCGAGCCGAGGCTGTCGCGGTGGTGGATCTCGCCGGACAGGGGCCACGTCACCGTCTGCAGGCCGGTGTGCGGGTGCGGCAGCACCCGCATCTGCTCGTGGTGCGGGCCGAACGAGTCCAGGAAGCACCATGCGCCGACCGTCGGCAGACCGCGTTGTGGCATCACGCGGTCCACCTGCATGGCCCGCAGACCGCCCAGCGGGACGGCCCTCGGCTCGAACAGTTCCGCCACGGCGTGGTCGTCGGCCGCCGTGTGGCAGGCCGTCACGTCCGGGCTGGTTTCGAGGTTGCTCACGGTGCCTGGACGTGCCCGTCGTACTTGTCGGTCTTCTTCAGGAACCCGGCGATGAACTCGCACATCGGGACGATGACCTTGCCGTTCGCCACGACGTCGTCGAGCGCGCCACCGGCGAGGACCTTGCCGAGGCCCTGTCCGCCGAAGGCCTTGTCGATCTCCGTGTGGGTGAAGACGACGCGGTCGCCGGTCCGGTAGTACTGCGTGAAACCCGCGGGTTTGTCGTCCGAGTACACCTCGTACCGCAACTGCTCACGGTTGTGCACGACCTTGGTCTCCGCCATGTGCTCGCCCTTCGTCGGTCATCTACGACCCTAGGCTCAACCGCCGAGCTTCGCCGTCAATTCCTCCTCGTCGCGCAGGAACCAGACGTCGCCGCCCTTGTTGGTCTCGTGCACGAACGAGCGGAACGCGTCGCTCGCGACGAGGTGGGCGCTGATGTCGCCGAGGACCACCAGGCGGATCCGGTACATCTGGAACTTGCGGACCACGTCGCCCGCCACCCTGGTGCGGAGCTGGTAGAAGTCGGCGGCCACCCGGTCGGCCGGCACGACGACGACGTTCGCCTCGTGGCCGAAGGCCTCGCCGATCAGGTCCACCGCGTCCTGTTCGCCTGCGAGGGTCGGCGTCTCCGGAGCGACGGTCAGCACCTGCCTGCCTGCTATGGCCGAGATCGTGTTCATGTCGCGCAGTGTCCAGGCGGGGGTGGCCGGGCGCTACTCCGTTTCCCCGCGTGACCGCTTCCGCGCGGCCTCGATCAGCTGGTGCAGTTCCTCGGTCGGCACGCTCGCGGCCGGCAGCGTGTTGATCCGCCGGATCTGTTCCGGGTCCACCTTGTGCTCGCGGGTCTCGGTGAGCAGGCCGTTGACCTCCTGCTCGGTGTCGGTCAGCTGCGTGTAGCAGTAACCGGCCACCTGTTCGCTGCCCACCAGCGCGGTGACCAGGCGTTCGTACGCGGTGACGAGGTCGTCCGCGTCGCCGACCGTGCGGTAGCCGAACCAGCGTTCGCCCGCGTTCGGGGTGTAGCTCAGCCCACCGAACTCGGTGACCATCAGCGGCTGCCCGTCCCGCACCTGCTCGCCGAGCATGATGCGGCGCGGGCCCGGCCAGTCGCGCCCGAACGCCTTGTCGACGGCGGACGCGGTGCCGTACCGGGACGTGAGCCCGGCGGCGGACGGGCTGTAGTCGTGCACGGTCCAGATGTCGCTCGTGGTGTGTTCCCAGCCGTCGTTGGAGATCACCGGACGGGTGCCGTCGACGGCGTGCGTCAGGTGGTACAGCGACTCCAGGAAGTGCCGCTGGCGCGGGTCGGACGGCAGCGCGGGCGTGCCCCAGCTCTCGTTCACCGGCACCCACGTGACCACCGAGGGATGGCTGACGTCGCGCCGCACCACCTCGAGCCACTCCGCGGTGAACCGGGCCACGCCGTCGACGGAGTAGTCGTACGCGTTGGCCATCTCGCCCCACACGACGAGCCCGAGCCGGTCGCACCAGTACAGGAACCGGGCGTCCTCCACCTTCTGGTGCACGCGGACGCCGTTGAAGCCCAGCTCCCTGATCAGCTCGACCTCGCGCCGCAGCGCGTCCGGCGAGGGCGCCGCCAGGTGCGAGGTCGGCCAGTAGCCCTGCGCGAGCACCATGCGCAGGAACAGGCGTTCGCCGTTGAGCACGAACCGGCCGTCGCGCACCTGCGCGTCCCGCAGCCCGAAGTAGCTCTCGATGGTGTCGACCACCTCGTCGCCGCGCAGCAGCGACACGGTCGCGTCGATCAGGGCCGGGCTGTCCGGGCTCCACCGGAAGTCGCCCGGTGGCAGGGAGATCGTGCGCTCGACGTCGCCGGCCACGAGGTACCGGTCGTCGGCGAGGACCCGCTCGCCCAGCGTCAGCCGCACCCGGACCGACAACCCGGCGGCGTCGACGGTCGACACCCGCACGCGCACGGACCGCCCGGCGAACGACGGCGTCCACTCCAGCCCCGCGACGTACGCCGACGGCACGGCTTCCAGCCACACCGGCTGCCAGATGCCCGTGGTGCGGTGGTACCAGATCGCGGCGGGTTCCGGTTCCCAGTACTGCTTGCCGCGCGGCTGCGTCATGTCCTCGACGCTGTCCTCGGCCCGCACGACCACGACCTGCTGGCCGTCGTCGGCGAGCGCGTGCGTGACGTCCACTTGGAACGGTGTGTGCCCGCCGACGTGCGAGCACACCTCGGTGCCGTTCACCCACACGCGTGCCCGGTAGTCGACGGCGCCGAAGTGGAGCAGCACCCGGTCGCCGCCGGGCGCGTCGAACGTCCTGCGGTACCACACGACCGGATGCGGCGCCGGGTCGTGCACCCCGCTCGCGGCCGACTCCGGCGGGAACGGCACGGTGATCGTCCTGTCGAACGAGTGGTCACCGCGCCACCACTTCCGTTGCACCCCGGCGTTTTCGTCGTCGTGGGCGAACTCCCATTCGCCGCACAGGTCCTGCCAGTCCGGTCGGGTCAGCTGTGGCCTCGGGTGGCTCTCACGCATGCCCGACACGCTACCCGCAACGACCGTTCCGCCGTGGTTCCCTGTCGTGGCAAGGATTCCCGCGAGCTTCCCGGCCGGTCAGGACCCGGCGATCTTCTCCAGCAACGTACGCGCCGCGGGGAGCACGAGCGCCCGCACGGCGGCTCGCCCTGCGGGTGACCGCCGGGTGCCGCGCCCGCTTCCGGTTCCGGTTGCCGTGCCCTGGACGGGCGACGTTTCGGGTCGTCGGCACGCCGAACAACCACGTCAGCGGGCCGACATGCTGAGAACCCCCTGTGAACCCGCCCCAACCGGGCACAGAACGCCCAGCCCGCACGTTGACCCCAGTGAGACAACACCCCACTGGAGGTGACCCCCATGACGGCAGCGTTCGCACCCGCCAGAAGTCTGCCGACCATGCCGGAAGGATGGCCGATCGGCTCGTACGACACGTACCAGGAAGCCCAGCGAGCCGTTGACTACCTGGCCGACAACGAGTTCCCCGTCCAGGACGTCACGATCGTCGGCGTGGAACCCATGCTCGTCGAACGTGTCTCCGGCCGCCTGACCTGGGGCCGGGTCCTTTCCGCCGGCGCGGCGCAGGGCGCGTGGCTCGGCCTGTTCGTCGGTCTGCTCCTGAGCCTGTTCACGACCACCGGCGGTCTCGGTCCGATCCTCATCGGCATCGTGGCCGGTGTCGTGTTCGGCCTGGCCTCGGCCGCGGTCCGGTACGGCGCCACCAGGGGCCAGCGTGACTTCGTCTCGCACAGCCAGCTGGTGGCCCGCCGCTACGACGTGCTCTGCAAGCCCCGCAACGCCGAACTCGGCCGCACACTCCTGCTGAGCATTCCACAGACCTGACAGCCGGAGTTCACTCTCCGTGTACTGACCGGTCACGACGCGCTGCTTCGCTCGGGAAACCCCGAGCGAGGCGGTGCGCATGAACCTCCTGGACCGTCGACACTTTCTCGTACTTTCCGGTGTGACAGCCGCCACCATAGGTGGTGTGGCGTCCGCCGATCCTGACCCATTCCCCCTCGGTGTCGCCTCCGGTGACCCGGCGCACGACAGTGTCGTGCTCTGGACCCACGTACCCGGCCCCGCGACCGTCCGCTGGGAGGTCGCCCACGACGAGGCGTTCCGCCGCGTGGTACGGCAGGGCGAGACCACCGCCGACCCCAGTGCGGTGCACGTGATCGTCCACGGGCTCGCGCCGGACCGTTGGTACTACTACCGGTTCGGTACCGGCGGCGTCACCAGCCGCGTCGGCCGCACCCGCACGCTCCCCGCACCCGGCGCCGACACGCGGCACCTGCGGTTCGCGTTCGCGTCCTGCCAGGCGTGGGCGGGCGGCCCGTACCCCGCCTACCGCGACATGGCGCGGCAGGACCTCGACTTCGTGGTGCACCTCGGCGACTACATCTACGAGACCGCCGACGGTTCGCTCGCCGAGTTCCGGCGCCTCCACGCGCTCTACAAGTCCTCCCCCGACCTGCGCGACGTCCACGCCCGCTTCCCCTTCTTCACCACCTGGGACGACCACGAGGTCCTCAACAACTGGGCGGACGACCACAAACCGAGCCCTGATGGCCGTCCCTTCGCGGAGCGCCGCGCCAACGCCTTCCAGGCGTACTACGAACACCTGCCGATGCGCACCGCACCCGTGCGCGGGGACTGGCCGGTCCACCGCCGCTTCCGCTGGGGCAGGCTCGCCGAGTTCTCCGTGCTCGACACCCGCCAGTACCGCGACGCGCAGGCCTGCGGTGACGGCATGAACATCCCGCCGTGCGAGGACGTGTTCGATCCGGCCCGCACGATGATCGGCCCGGAGCAGGAAACCTGGCTGCTGGAAGGGCTCCGCCGGTCCAGGGCGCGGTGGAACGTGCTCGCCCAGCAGACGATCCTCGCCCGCTTCGACTACGACCTCGGGCCGGGCCGCTCCTACAACCTCGACCAGTGGGACGGCTATCCGGCGGCACGCCGGCGAATCCTCGACGCGATCGTCCGCCACCGCCCACGAAACCCGGTGGTGCTGGCCGGTGACTGGCACTCCCACTGGGTCAACGACATCCTCGCGGACTTCGACGACCCGGCGTCGCCGGTGGTCGCGTCCGAGTTCGCGGGCACGTCGATCTCGTCGGGCATCGGCTGGGACGCGGCCGTGCGGCAGGGGCTGCCCGCGAACCCGCACGTCAAGCTGTACAACGGCACCTATCGCGGGTACGTCGTGTGCGACGTGACCCGCGACCGCTGGCAGTCGACGCTGCGGGTGGTGGTCGGGCAGGACGTCCGCACGCTCGCAGTGTTCGAGGTGCGCGACGGTGTCGCGGGCGCGCGGCAGGTCGCGGGCGGGGACGGCATCTCCGGCCGGGTGTCCACAGCGGACGGACCGCTGGCGAACGCGGAGGTGGCGGTCGGCGGCGTTCACGTGTGGACGGACGCGACCGGCGCGTACCTAGCGTTCGTGCCGTCGGGCAAGCACACCGTCGACGTGCACGCGACCGGCTACGAGTCGGTGCGCCGCGAGGTCAGCTCCGGGCAGCAGCAGGACTTCGTACTCAGCAGGGTGACCGCGCCGTACGCGGGCACCGGCCGCCGGGTGCCCGGCCCGTACGCGGAGGCGGGCGCCGCCGACGTCGTGCTCGGCAACGAGCTGGTCGCCATGGCCGTGGCGAACGGGTTCGAGGACCCGCAGCTGCCCGGCGCGACCCGGGGCAAGCCGGTGGACCTCGCCGCCGTCGGCAGGCTGGACCAGCTGGACTGGCTGCACCTGCCGTACGTGTCCCCGACCGTGCCCACCGGAACGGAGGCGTGGCAACGAGGTCTGGTACTGACGTCCACCGTGGACGTCGAGGGCACGGCCGTGATCGTGCGCGCGGCAGGCAGCGGGCTCGACGTCGTCACCACCTACGAGGTCGCGGCTGGCGAGCCGTGGATCACCGCGACCAGCGTGTTCACCAACCCCGGCGCGACGGGCACGTGGTGGCTCGGTGACGCGATCGATCACGACGGCCCGGGCCAGCGCAGTGGCGTGGCAGGCCACGGCACGATCGCGACGCCGTACGGCAGCCCGGCCGCCTACGTGCCGACGGGCAGGTGGATCGGCATGACCGGCAGCGACGCGCAGACATACGCGCTGGTCTACGCGAACACCGGCTTCACGGCGTACGGCAACGGCAACTGGATTCAGAGCAGGCACGAGGTGACGATCCCGGCCGGCGGCGAGTGGACCCTGACCCGCCGTGTCGTCGCCCTCCCCACCACCACCGCCGACCCGTGGACCCCGCTGACCACCCTGTGAGCGTCACCAGGTCGTGCCCGGCAACGCCGCGTGCCGCTGAGCTGGCCGGAACCGGTTACAGAAAATGCCGTCGACCTCTTGTCTGGCTGGTCTGGACCATGGCACGCTTTGTTGTCAAAGACAACAAACAAACGACCGTCGGCGGTGACGAAGATGTCCACGCGACCCTCTCGACGACCCCGTTTCGGCACGG
This sequence comes from Actinophytocola glycyrrhizae, assembly GCF_042653545.1. Lineage (NCBI taxonomy): Bacteria > Bacillati > Actinomycetota > Actinomycetes > Pseudonocardiales > Pseudonocardiaceae > Actinophytocola > Actinophytocola glycyrrhizae. Next base: position 110,275 of record NZ_JBHSIS010000022.1, on the reverse strand, counting down.
TTCTCGCGACCGTGGCAGCAGCAGCGCTCTCCACGATGGCAGCCGTGGCGAGCCCGGCAGCGGCCAACCAGGAAGTGACCCCCACGGCAGACGTCGGCACAACGGCCACGACGTTCGCCGACGAGTTCAACGCACCGGCCGGCACGCCGGTGGACGGCTCCAAATGGACCATGGAGACCGGCGACAACGTCAACAACCACGAGCGGCAGTACTACACGAACAGCACCAGCAACGCCGCGCACGACGGCCAGGGAAACCTGGTGATCACCGCGCGGCGCGAGAACCCCGGCAACTACCAGTGCTGGTACGGGCGGTGCGAGTACACCTCCGCCCGGCTCAACACGGCAGGCAAGTTCACCCAGACCTACGGCACGTTCGAGGCCCGCATCAAGATGTCCCGCGGGCAGGGCATGTGGCCCGCGTTCTGGATGCTGGGCAACGACATCGGCGACGTCGGCTGGCCGCAGAGCGGCGAGATCGACATCATGGAGAACGTCGGGTTCGAACCCAACACCGTGCACGGCACGCTGCACGGACCGGGCTACTCCGGCTCCGGCGGCATCGGCGCTGGCTACTCGATCGGCAGCCCGTTCGCGGACGGCTTCCACACCTTCCGCGTCGAGTGGTCACCGAACCGGATCGTGTGGAAGGTGGACGGGAACACCTACCAGACCAGGACCCCGGCCGACCTCGGCGGCCGCCAGTGGGTGTTCGACAAGCCGTTCTTCATGATCCTGAACCTGGCGGTCGGCGGCTACTGGCCGGGTGACCCGGACGGCAGCACGCCGTTCCCGAACACGCTCACGATCGACTACGTGCGCGTCACCAACGACTCGACGGGCGGCGGCACCGGTGGGCAGATCACCGGCATCGGCGGCAAGTGCGTCGACGTGGCGGGCGCCGGCACCGCGAACGGCACCCCGGTGCAGCTGTACGACTGCAACGGCACCGCCGCGCAGCGGTGGACGGTGAACTCGGACGGCTCGATCCGCGCGCTGGGCAAGTGCCTCGACGTGTCCGGCGGGTCCACGGCGGACGGTGCGAAGGTCCAGCTCTGGGACTGCAACGGCACCGGCGCGCAACGGTGGACGGTCTCCGGCGCGAACGACATCGTGAACATCGCGGCGAACAAGTGCCTCGACGCCGAGGGCAACACCTCGGCCAACGGCACGAGGTTGCAGATCTGGGGCTGCTCCGGCCGCGCCAACCAGAAGTGGACCGTCGGCTGACGGTTCCCCGATCCCCGGCGAGGGCGTCGCTCCGGCAATGGTGACGCCCTCGCCGGTCCCATGCCCGGGACCTACGCCGCCGGGGCCTGCCTGGAGAGACCGGTCACGACAACGGTGTGCACACGACCGTGAACGCTGTCTTCCGCAGTGTGAGCACGTGCTCGGGCAGCGCGCCGGGACCACACGAAGCGGTGCCGATGCCCTGCTGTCCTACGTCGATCGTCAGCCACACGGCGGCACCCGCTCTGAGTTCGTTGCGGTGTCTCGCGGCGGCCAGGTCGGCGTCGGTCCAGCGGCGGACGGTGAACCCGAAGTCGCCCGCGATCCGCAGACCGCCATCGGGGCCGGTCAGCTCCGCCCAGCGCACGTCCGCGCGCCTGCCGTTCTCCTGCGGCCGCACGTACGGCGTCTGCATACCGTCCACTGTGGATTCCCAGCGGCCGACGAGGGTCGCGCTGCCGGTGTCCGGGTACGCCTCACCGGGGCCGCGGCCGAACCACGTCACGTGCTCGATCGACGCGGGCAGCGGCATCGCGACCGCCAGTCTCGCGATCGGTTCCGGCCACTCACCGTCGGGTTCGACCGACACGGTCAGCGCGAGCCCGGCACCGGCGCTCGCCCACTCGTAGGTCACCAGCGCCCCGCGCGCGAGCGCCGCCGCCGCGGTCCGCTCCCGCACCACCAGCGTCTCGCCCGCCTCGACCCCGTCGAGCCGGTGCGTGAGCCGGTGCAGGCCGAGTGCGTGCCAGGTCTGGTCGAGGTGCGCGTTCTCGCCGCGGTCGTTGTCGGTCGGCGCGCGCCACAGCGCCAGGTGCGGCGCGCCGACGGGCAGCCCGCCGAACGCACGCAGGCGACCGGTGCGGTCGAACTCCCCCGGCCCGAGTGAGAACCCGGACCCGGTCCGCTGTGGACGGTCACCGCCACCGACCACCGGCGCCACCGCGGCCGCGACCTGGTGCTGCGCCCAGGTGATCTCGTGCCCGGCTGCCGCCCACGGCTGGTCCTGCGCCAGCACCGCGCGCACGGTCAGCCACGTCTCCCCGGCGAACGATGGCAGCTCCGGCAACGGCGCCGAGCCCGACGACAGGTCCAGCTCACCCGACAGGTCGCCCGCCGACCACTCGAACCGCAGCGGTGGTACCGGCCGCAGTTCCTCGACCGTGACCCGGCCGTCCGCGACGGTGACGCGGACCGGCTCGTAGACCTTCTTGACGTCGAGCAGCCCCGGTGACGGCGTGCGGTCCGGGAACAGCAGGCCGTCGATCACGAAGTTGCCGTCGTGCAGGGGTTCGCCGTAGTCGCCGCCGTACGCGTACTCCAGCGACGGGTGCCGCAGCCCGTGGTCGATCCACTCCCACACGAACCCGCCCGCGATCCTCGGGTACCGGTCGAACAACGCGACGTACTCGGCGAGCCCGCCCGGCCCGTTGCCCATGGCGTGCGCGTACTCGCACTGCAGGAACGGGATCCCCGGCTCCTGCCCGATCTCGGCGACCTCGGCGTGGGTGGCGTACATCCGGCTGTACACGTCGACGTAGGCGCAGTCGGCGTCGCCCTCGTAGTGCACCGGCCGCGACGGGTCGCGGTCGCGCACCCACCCGGTCATCGCGGCGAGGTTCGCACCGGTGTGGCTCTCGTTGCCGAGCGACCACAGCACGATGCTGGGGTGGTTCTTGTCCCGCTCGACCGTGCGGCGCATCCGGTCCAGATAGGACTCCCGCCATTCCGGCACGTCCGAGGGGTTGCGTTCCCAGCCGGTGAAGAAGAACCCGTGCGTCTCCAGGTCGCACTCGTCGATCACCCACAGGCCCAGCTCGTCGCACAGGTCGAGGAACGCGGGGTGCGGCGGGTAGTGACTGGTGCGCACCGCGTTGATGTTGTGCCGCTTCATGAGCAGCACGTCCTCGCGCATCGTCTCGTAGGGCACCGCGCGGCCGTGGTCGGGGTGGAACTCGTGCCGGTTCACCCCGCGCAACGCCAACGGCTCGCCGTTGACCAGCAGCACACCGTCCTCGATGGACACCGTGCGGAACCCGATCCGCAGCCGGACGGTCTCGCTGTCCGTGGCGACGGTCGCGTCGTAGAGCCGCGGCCGCTCGGCACTCCACGGTTGGACCGCGACGGTGGCCGCCACCCCCGAGGCCACCTCGATGCCCAGCTCCGGCACGGACACGGTCGCGGGCACGGACGTGTCGACCCGCAAGGTGCCCCGACCGTCCCGGTAGGACGCGTGCACGAACACGTCGTCGAGGTCACCGCGTGCTTCCAGGGTCACGGACCGGAAGATGCCGGGCAGCCACCACTGGTCCTGGTCCTCGAGGTAGCTCGCGGCCGACCACTGGTGCACCCGCACGGCCAGCACGTTCCGGCCGGGCCTCGGGGTGACGTCGAACTCGGCCCGCAGCCGCGAACCGGTGAAGAACCCCAGCTCCGCGCCGTTGAGCCACACCTTCGCGCACGACTCGACGCCGTCGAACCGCAGCACGACCCGGCGCCCGGCCCAGTCGTCCGGCAGGTCGAACGCGACGCGGTGGTCACCGGTCGGGTTGTCCTCCGGCGGGTGCGGCGGGTCGACCGGGAACGGGTAGACCACGTTGGTGTACCAGGGATTCCCGTACCCGCGCAGTGGCCAGTGGCACGGGACGGCGAGCGTGTCCCAGCCGCTGTCGTCGAAGTCCGGCGCCACGAAGTCCGCCGGGAGGTCCGCGACCGGGGACAGCCGGAACCGCCAGTCACCGTCGAGCACGAGCCGGGGCGCGTCGGTGTCCAGGTGGGCTCGGGGCGGGCGAAGGCCCTGGTGTGGAACGAAGTCGTCGTAGTAGCTCACGGTGCTCCCAGTTCGGCGGGCGTGATGTCGAAGAGGTGCCGCGGCGTGAACCCGAGCAGCGCGGCGGCGGCCGAGGTGTCGATCGGCACGGCGCGGCCGGGCAGCGGCGCGCGGCGCGGCACGTCGGGCAGGTAGCGGGCGAGGAGTTCCCCGGTCGGGTACGGCGACAGCGTCTCCGGCGCGGCGAGGTACAGCGGATGGACCCCGGTGACCGGCGCGGTGAGCCCGAGCCTGCACGCGACGGCCGCGTCCCGCAGGTCGAGGTAGCTCCACACCTCGTGCGCACCGGCACCGGGCTCTTCGCGGTACTCCCGTGCGTAGTCCGCGAGGAAGCCGGGCGTCCCGAGCTTCGGGAACCGCAACGCGACGACGCCCATCCCGTCCCGCCGCGCGACCATCCGCGCGGTGGCCTCGTCGGCCTGTTTGGACAGCGCGTAGGGGTCGGCGACCTGCAGGGGCATGGCCTCGTCGATCGGCACGTAGTCCGGCGCGGCGGGCCGCGGCGCGAACGGCAACCCGGTGATCGACAGGCTGCTGGCGATCACCGCCCTCGACACCCCGGCCCGCGCGGCCTGGTCGAGCACGACGAAGGTGGCGGCCACGTTCCCGACGAAGACCTCCGCCGGCGTGCCGAGGGTGGGGTCGGGAATGGCGGCGAGGTGGATGACGGCGTCGGCCCCGGCCACTGCCCTGGCGACCAAGTCGACGTCACCGGCACTGCCGGTGAAGAAGGTGTCCGCGGTACCCGGATCGGTACGGTCGAGACCGATGACGGAAGTGCCGTGTGCCGCGAGGTCCCGCAGCACCGCACCGCCGAGCCGGCCGGCCGCCCCGGTGACCAGAACCCGGCTCGGTACATGACTCATCGAGGGCAAGCATAACCGCACGCCCTGCCCTGAAAGGCGCGTTCAGGGCGTTGGGCGCCCTGAACGCGCCTTTCAGGGCACCACGTCCACCGGCACCGTCTCCAGCAACCGTGTCAGCACCGGGGACCGGTTCCGCCTGGACCAGGCCAACGCCATCTCCCACGGCGGCAGCTCCTCCACCAACGGCCGGAACACCACCGAGCCACCGGCCCCCGGCACCGGCGAGATCAACAACGAAACCCCCAGCCCGCCGGCCACCAGGGCGACGATCGTCTGCACGTCCACCGCCTCCTGCACGATCCGCGGGCTGAACCCGGCCTCGCGGCAGAACCCGACGATCGTGTCGTGCACGGCGGGCCCCGACTCGCGTCCGTAGAGCACAAAGGACTCGGTGGCCAGGTCGGCGAGCGCCACCCGCTCCCGCTCGGCCAGCCGGTGCCCGCCCGGCAACGCGACCAGCAGCGGATCGCGCGACAACGTCCGCAGCTCCAACTCGGGCCCCACCACCGGCGGCCGCAGCAGGCCGACGTCGAGTGCGTCGTCCGCCAACGCCGCCACCTGGACCAACGTCGTCATGGCCGTCACCTCGACGCGGACCGACGGCCACGCCGCCCGGAAGTCCCGGACCATCCTCGGCAGCGCCTCGAACGTCGCCGACTGCACGAACCCGATCCGCAGCACCCCCAGCTCGCCCCGGTGCGCACGCCGCGCCCCCGACACCACGTCGTCCGCCCTCCGCACCAGGTCACGTGCCCCGGCCGCGAACACCTCACCCGCCGGGGTCAGCGACAGCGCCCGGCCGCTCCGGTCGAACAGCGGCACCCCCACCGCCCGCTCCAGCGCCGCCACCTGCCGGGACAGCGTCGGCTGCGTGACGTGCAGCCGCTGCGCCGCCCGGCCGACGTGTCCCTCGTCGACGACCGCCATGAAGGCCCGCACCTGCCGCAGTTCCATGCGATACACGTATCAGAACCAGCCAACATTCGCATTGGACGTATCCAACGGGCCGAACCTAGTGTCGGACAGCGTGCAGACAACAGAACTGGGCCGCACCGGCGAGCAGGTCAGCAAGCTCTCGCTCGGCGCGATGCTGATGGGCACCCGCACCGACGAACAGACCGCGTTCAGGATGCTCGACCGCTACCTCGACAGCGGCGGCTCCTTCGTGGACACCGCGGACTGCTACGCGTGGTGGCCCGCACCCGGCAACACCGGCGGCGAGAGCGAGACCGTGCTCGGCCGCTGGCTGGCCGCCCGCGGCAACCGGGACCGGGTCTTCCTGTCCACCAAGGGCAGCGCGTGGGTGTCCGACCCGGACCGCTACCGGGGGCGGCCGGAACGGCCGGACTACGCGGGAGCGGGGGCGGACACGCTCAGGAAGGCACTCGACGACAGCCTCACCAGGCTCGGCACCGACCACGTCGACCTCTACTACGTGCACGTCGACGACCGCGCCACCCCGCTGGAGGAGACCCTGGCCGCACTGACCGGGCTCGTCCAGGCAGGCAAGGTCCGCCACATCGGCTGGTCCAACGTCCGGACCTGGCGGCTGGAACGCATCCTCGGCCTCTGCGACCGGCACGGCTGGCAGGCGCCGGTCGCGTTGCAGCAGCAGCACTCCTACCTGCGGCCGGCTCCCGGCGCGCGATACCTGTCCATCGTGGACGACGAGCAGCTCGACCACCTCCGCGCGAACCCGTCCGTCTCCCTGGTCGCCTACTCCCCCATCCTCAAGGGCATCTACGACGACCCGGCCAAACGCGACGGTCACCCGGCGATGGGCGACTACGCGGGCCCCGACGCCGAAGCGCGCCTCGCGCGACTGACCACAATGGCGGGTGACCTCGGCGTCACCCCGAACCAGCTCGTGCTGGCGTGGCTGCTGCACCAGACCGACCCGGCCCCGATCACTCTCGTGGGCCCCCGCACACCGGACCAGTTGGACACCGCGCTCGGCGCACTCGACATCAAGCTCACGGACGAACAACGCACCCTTCTCGACGGCTGATACCACCACAGAAAGCGGCACGGCTGACGGTAAGTCCGTCAGCCGTGCCGTTCGCCGTGCCGGGATCAAACCCACGGTAGGCACCGACTAGGCCATTGCGGTGGCGGCCGCGCCGTCACCTGTGGGCACCACGAGGCAGCACTGACACGTTCGCTGTCGCCTCCCGCCCGTTCGGCCGACACAGCATCACGCAGCGAACAGGAAACCTGGCCGTTACCACTGACTAGAGTGACGCGTCAGGGATTTTCTGACCTCTTTGGAACTCACTCTCTCGGGCGACTGCGCCACTTTTGCCGCCGGTGCTAGCTTCGGGTCGTCGAGATTGTTTCACGTAATTTCCGACTACGGTAATTGTCTTGCCCAGAACATTTCTGTGATTGGTGGTGTGCGTTGTGACGGTGACGGAACCGGTGGCGCCCGGTATCGGCGCGGACGGTGAGCGGCCGCGGCAGAGCCTGGCGACGACCGCGGCACGGAACCTCGCCACGACGAAGAAGTCCGTTCCCCAGATGCAGGGCGTCTCGTCGCGGTGGCTGCTGAAGATGCTGCCGTGGGTGCAGGTTTCCGGCGGCACCTACCGGGTCAACCGGCGCCTGTCCTACGCGGTCGGCGACGGCCGGGTGACGTTCACGAGCGAGGGCGGGGAAATCCGGGTCATCCCGGCGGAACTCGGCGAACTGCCGTTGTTCCGCGGCTACGCCGACACCGACGTGCTCGCCGCGCTCGCCACCGGGTTCGAACAGCGGGAATTCGCCGCCGGTGACACCATCGTGGAATTCGGGCACGAGTCGAACGAGGCGTTCCTCATCGCCCACGGCAAGGTGACGAAGGTCGGGCCCGGCAGGTACGGCGACGAGACGGTTCTGGACACGCTCGCCAACGGCGACCACTTCGGCGACGAGTCGCTGGTCGACCCGCAGAGCATGTGGGAATACAGCGTCAAGGCCGACACCGCCTGCTCCGTGCTGACGTTGCCGCAGCGCGCGTTCGACGAGCTGCTCGACCGGTCGGAATCGCTGCGGGAGCAGGTCGCGGCGTTCCAGTCCGGCAAGGCCGCCGCGCAGAACCCGCACGGCGAGGCCGCGATCGAGCTGTCGTCCGGGCACGTCGGCGAGGCGGAGCTGCCCGGCACGTTCGTGGACTACGAACTGGCGCCGAGGGAGTACGAGCTGTCGGTGGCACAGACCGTGCTGCGGGTCCACACCCGCGTCTCCGACCTCTACAACGAGCCGATGGACCAGGTCGAGCAGCAGCTGCGCCTGACCATCGAGGCGCTGCGCGAGCGCCAGGAACACGAGATGATCAACAACCTGGACTTCGGGTTGCTGCACAACGCGGACCTCTCGCAGCGCATCCACACCCGCTCCGGCCCGCCGACGCCGGACGACTTCGACGAGCTGCTCGCGACCGTGTGGAAGAACCCCGGCTTCTTCCTCGCGCACCCACGCACGATCGCCGCGTTCGGCCGGGAGTGCAGCCGCCGCGGCATCTACCCGGACGCCATCGACGTCAACGGCAACCGGGTGCCCGCGTGGCGTGGCGTCCCGATCTTCCCGTGCAACAAGATCGCCGTGTCCGAGCACCGCACCAGCTCGGTCATCCTCATGCGCGCCGGCGAGGAACAGCAGGGCGTCATCGGCCTGCACCAGACCGGTATCCCCGACGAGTACCAGCCGAGCCTGTCGGTGCGGTTCATGAACATCAACGAGCAGGCGATCATGTCCTACCTCGTCAGCGCGTACTACTCGTGCGCGGTGCTGGTGCCAGACGCACTCGGTGTCCTCGAGAACGTCGAGCTGGGGCGGGAAGGCTGAGCCGTGACCACCACAGTGGAGATACAGGCCACCGTGCGGCGCAGCCTCTCGACGGAGGCGGCGCGCAACCTCACCACCACGACCAAGTCCAAGCCGCAGATGCGCGGCATCACCACCCGGTGGCTGCTGAAGATGCTGCCGTGGGTGGACATCGCGGGCGGCACGTACCGGGTCAACCGCAGGCTCTCCTACGCGGTCGGCGACGGCAGGCTCTCGTTCGTCAGCGAGGGCACCGCGGTCCGCGTCGTGCCGGCCGAGCTGCGGGAGCTGCCACTGCTGCGCGACTTCGCCGACGAGGGCGCGCTCGGTGCGCTCGCGAACCGGTTCGAGCAGCGGGAGTACGGGCCGAACGAGGTGATCGTCCGCGCCGGGCAGCCACGCGAGGAGCTCTTCCTGCTGGCGCACGGCAAGGCGGACAAGCTCGCACCCGGTCAGTTCGGCGCCGACCAGGTGGTCACCGTCCTCGCGGACGGTGACCACTTCGGCAGCGAGGTACTCAGCGGCAGGCAGGAGCAGTGGTCGTTCAGCGTCAGGACGATCACACCGTGCACGGTGCTGGTCCTGCCCGGCCAGTCGTTCCAGCAGATGAACGGCCAGTCCGACGCGCTGCGCGAGCACATCCGCGCGGCGCTCGCCCAGCCGGGGAAGGCGCAGAACCGGGCCGGTGAGGCGGCGATCGAGCTGTCGTCGGGGCACATCGGCGAGGCGGCGCTGCCCGGCACGTTCGCCGACTACGAGATGTCGCCCCGCGAGTACGAACTGGACGTCGCGCAGACGCTGCTGCGGGTCCACACGAGGGTCGCCGACCTCTACAACGACCCGATGAACCAGACCGAGGAACAGCTGCGGCTGACCATGGAGGCCCTGCGCGAACGGCAGGAGCACGAGCTGGTCAACAACCAGTCGTACGGGCTGCTGCACAACGCGGACCTGTCGCAGCGGATCTTCACCCGGTCCGGGCCGCCGACGCCGGACGACCTCGACGAACTGCTGTCGCGGCGTCGCAAGTCGAAGTTCTTCCTCGCGCACCCGAGGGCCATCGCCGCGTTCCGCCGCGAGTGCACGAAACGCGGGCTCTACCCGGCGACCGCGCAGCTCGAGGGCACGACCGTGCAGACGTGGCGCGGGGTGCCGATCCTGCCGTGCGACAAGATCCCGATCACCGAGGGCGACGTCTCGTCGATCATCGTGCTGCGCACCGGCGTCGAGGACCAGGGCGTCATCGGGCTGCACACGGTGAACATCGACGACGAGGTGGCGCCGAGCATGAACGTGCGGTTCATGGGCATCGACGACAAGGCGATCCTGTCGTACCTGGTGAGCGTGTACTTCTCGGCAGCCGTGCTGGTGCCCGACGCGCTCGGCGTGCTGGAGAACGTGGAGCTGGGGCGCTGACATGGTCGCACCGGAGCGGGTGAACGACACCGAGCAGACGCTCGCGTGGAGCCGGGAGCTGGTGGACCCGGCCCTGCGGTCGGCGGTCGACACGCTGCCGGCCTCGATGCGCCGCATCGCCGGGTACCACCTCGGGTGGTGGGACCAGCACGGCGGGCGGACCTCGGCGAGCAGTGGCAAGGCCGTGCGGCCGACGCTCACGCTGCTGTGCGCCGCGCTGGTCGGCGGGTCACCGAAGGAGGCCGTGCCCGCCGGGGTCGCGGTCGAGCTGGTGCACAACTTCTCACTGCTGCACGACGACGTGATGGACGGCGACCTGACCAGGCGGCACCGCCCGACGGCGTGGAGCCTGTTCGGCATCGGTGCCGCCATCCTCGCGGGGGACGCGTTGCTGACGCTGGCGCTGGACGCGCTGGCGGCGAGCGCGCACCCGGCGGCCGGGCCCGGCATGCGGATGCTGAGCGCGGCCGTGCAGGAGCTGGTGGACGGCCAGTGCGCGGACATGGAGTTCGAGCAGCGGTCCGCTGTGGACCTGGCGGAGTGCCAGCACATGGCCCAGGGCAAGACGGCGGCGCTGATGGGTGCCGCGTGCGCGCTCGGCGCCACGTTCGGCGGCGGGTCGCAGGAGCAGGTCGGGCGCCTGCGGACGTTCGGCGAGCACGTCGGCCTCGCGTTCCAGCACGTGGACGACCTGCTCGGCATCTGGGGCGACGAACGGACCACCGGCAAACCGGTGTACTCCGACCTGCGCAACCGCAAGAAGTCGCTCCCGGTGGTGTACGCGCTGACCTCGGGCACACCGGAGGCACGCGAGCTGGCGGCCATGTACGCGGGCGGCGAACCGCCCACGGACGAGGAGCTGCGCACCGCCGCGAACCTCGTCGACCGCGCAGGCGGCCGCGCGTGGAGCCAGGAACAGGCCGACGACCTGATGGCCCGGGCACTTGCCCACCTGGCCCACCTGCCACCAACCCCGTCCGCCACCGAACTGACCGACCTGGCCCACCACCTGACCCACAGAACCCACTAACCCCCAACCCACCCCCCACCAACCCTCGCGAGTCCCCCGTTCAGAACCCGCGAGTCCCGCGTTCAGAACCCGCGAGTCTCCCGTTCAGAACCTGCGAGTCCCCGGTTCCGGACCCGGGAGTCTCCGTTCCGGATGGACGCGAAACAGGAACTCTTCAGTCCCGAACGGGGAACTCGCGGGTTCCGAAGCGGGGACTCGCGGGGTCCGAAACGGGGACTCGCGGGGTTGGGTGGGGGTTTGCGGGGGTTACTCATGGACTAGGAGATTTTATGGCCGAGTCGGGTGCTCGTACGGTTCTGCTTGCCGCGCCGCGGTCGTTCTGCGCGGGTGTGGAGCGGGCCATCGAGATCGTCGAGCACGCGCTCGCGCAGCGCGGGCGGCCCGTGTACGTGCGCAAGCAGATCGTCCACAACGCGCACGTGGTGGCCGACCTCGAGCGGCGGGGCGCGGTGTTCGTCGACGAGCTGACACAGGTGCCGCCCGGTGCGACCGTCGTGTTCTCCGCGCACGGCGTCTCCCCGGCCGTGCGCGGCGAGGCCGCGCGGACGCACCTGCGCGTCATCGACGCCACGTGCCCGCTGGTCACCAAGGTCCACGCCGAGGCGCGCCGGTTCGCCGCCCGCGGTGACACCGTGCTGCTCGTCGGGCACGCGGGCCACGAGGAGGTCGAGGGCACGCTCGGCGAGGCACCCGACGACACCGTCCTCGTCGAGGACGTCGAGCAGGCGTGGACGGTCACCGTGCCCGACCCGGAACGGGTCTCCTACCTGACGCAGACCACCCTCGCGGTCGACGAGACCGAGGAGATCCTCGGCGTGCTGCGGTCCCGCTTCCCGTTCCTCAAGGGCCCGGCGTCCGACGACATCTGCTACGCGACCACCAACCGCCAGCACGCACTGTCCGCCGTGGCCGAGCAGGCCGACCTCGTGCTGGTGATCGGCTCGGCGAACTCGTCGAACTCCGTGCGGCTGGTCGAGCTCGCCCGCCGCGGCGGCACACCGGCGCACCTCATCGACGACGCCGGCGACATCAGACCGGAGTGGCTCGACGGCGTCACCACGGTCGGCGTCACCGCGGGCGCCTCGGCACCACCGGAGCTGGTCGACGAGGTGGTCGCCGCCCTCGGCCCGGTCCACGTGCTGGAGCACCGGACGGCGACCGAGGACATCCGGTTCACACTCCCGCCCTCGGTGCGCCCGTCATGACCGACCTCGCCACCCTTCGCGGGATGCCGTCGGCCGCCCTGCCGGAGCTGGCCGCCGAGCTGCGTGCGGTGCTCGTCGACAAGGTCGGCCGGACCGGCGGGCACCTCGGGCCCAACCTCGGCGCGGTCGAGCTGACCATCGCGCTGCACCGCGTGTTCCGCTCGCCCGCCGACGCGATCCTGTTCGACACCGGCCACCAGGCCTACGTCCACAAGCTGCTGACCGGCCGCGGGTTCGACGACCTGCGGCAGGCAGGCGGGATCTCCGGCTACCCGTCCCGCACCGAGTCCCCGCACGACGTCATCGAGAACTCGCACGCCTCCACCGCACTGTCCTATGCGGACGGTCTGGCGAAGTCGTTCGCCATCCAGGGCACCTTCGACCGGCGCGTGGTCGCGGTCGTCGGCGACGGCGCGCTCACCGGCGGCATGGCGTGGGAGGCGCTCAACAACCTCGGCGGGGCGCCCGCGCGGCCGGTCGTCGTGGTGCTCAACGACAACGGCCGCTCCTACGCGCCGACCGTCGGCGGCATCGCGGAACACCTCGCCGCGCTGCGGGCGGGCCGGAGCAACGCGAACCTGTTCACCGCACTGGGTCTGGCCTACCTCGGCCCGGTCGACGGGCACGACGTCGTCGCGCTGGAGGAGGCGTTCCGGGCCGCGGCCGCGCTGGGGCGGCCGGTGGTCGTGCACTGCCGCACCGAGAAGGGGAAGGGACACCCACCCGCCGAAGCGGACGAGGCCGACCGCATGCACGCGGTGAGCGCGGCGGCTTCGGCGGGTGGGCGGTCCTGGACGTCGGTGTTCGCCGACAGCATCGCGGCGATCGGCGAGGACCGGCCGGACGTGGTGTGCCTGACCGCGGCGATGGCGCTGCCCACGGGGCTCGGCAAGTTCGCCGCGCGGTTCCCGGCACGGACCTTCGACGTCGGCATCGCGGAGCAGCACGCGGTCACCTCGGCCGCCGGGCTCGCGATGGGCGGGCTGCACCCGGTGGTCGCCATCTACGCCACGTTCCTGTCCCGCGCGTTCGACCAGGTGCTGATGGACGTGGCACTGCACCGGCTCGGCGTCACGTTCGTGCTCGACCGGGCCGGGGTGACCGGGCCGGACGGCGCGAGCCACCACGGCATGTGGGACGCGTCGGTGCTGCCGGTCGTGCCGGGCCTGCGCATGGCGGCGCCCCGGGACCCGGCGACCCTGCGGGAGCTGCTGCGTGCCGCGGTGTCGGTTCCGGACGCGCCGACCGTCCTGCGGTACCCGAAGGCGTCGGCGGGGCCGGACATCCCCGCAGTGCGCAGGGCTGACGGCTACGACGTGCTGCGGGAGGAGCAAGGGGCGCCCGTGCTGCTGGTCGCGGTCGGCCCGCTGGCGGGCGCGTGCCTCGCGGCGGCCGACGAGCTGGCCGGCCACGACGTGCCGGTCACCGTCGTCGATCCACAGTGGACGATGCCACTGCATCCCGGGCTGCTGCGGCTCGCCGCCGGGTATCCGCTGGTGCTCGCGGTCGAGGACACCACGGCCACCGGTGCGCTCGGCGCCCGCCTCGCGCAGGCACTCGCCGCGACCGGGGAACGCAACCGGGTCGTGACGTTCGCGCTGCCGAACAGGTTCCTGCCGCACGCGTCCCGCGCCGAGCTCCTGCGTGCGCACGGCCTGGACGCGAACGGCATCGCCGCGACCGTCCTCAAACGACTCGCACGGATGAAGGCGGTGGCGTGATGACAGCGGTGGACCTCGGTGTGCCGGCGGTCGGCACCAGGCGGCGGCGGTCCCGGCAGGTGCGGGTCGGCTCGGTGCCGGTCGGTGGCGACGCGCCGGTTTCCGTGCAGTCCATGACGACCACGGTGACCGCGAACGTCGACGCGACGCTCCGGCAGATCGCGGAGCTGACCGCGGCCGGCTGCCAGATCGTGCGGGTCGCGGTGCCCTCGCAGGACGACGCGGACGCACTCGCCGCCATCACGGGGAAGTCGCCGATCCCGGTGGTCGCCGACATCCACTTCCAGCCGAGGTACGTGTTCGCCGCGATCGAAGCCGGCTGCGCTGCCGTGCGCGTGAACCCCGGCAACATCAGGAAGTTCGACGACCAGGTCGCCGGGATCGCCCGCGCGGCAGGCGATGCGGGCGTGCCGATCCGCATCGGGGTCAACGCGGGCTCGCTCGACGCGCGGCTGCTGTCCAGGTACGGCAAGGCGACCCCCGAGGCGCTGGTGGAGTCCGCGCTGTGGGAGTGCTCGCTGTTCGAGGAGCACGGGTTCACCGACCTGAAGCTGTCGGTGAAACACCACGACCCGGTGGTGATGATCGCCGCGTACCGGCTACTCGCCGCGCGCTGCGAGTACCCGCTGCACCTCGGCGTCACCGAGGCGGGCCCCCAGTTCCAGGGCACGATCAAGTCGGCGGTTGCGTTCGGGGTCCTGCTCGCCGACGGCATCGGGGACACGATCCGCGTCTCGCTCTCCGCACCACCGGTGGAGGAGGTGAAGGTCGGACTGTCCATTCTGGAATCACTGGGTCTTCGGCCGAGGCGGCTGGAGATCGTCTCGTGCCCGTCGTGCGGGCGGGCGCAGGTGGACGTGTACCGGCTCGCGGAGCAGGTGAGCGCCGCGTTCGACGGGTTCGGGACACCGCTGCGGGTGGCGGTGATGGGGTGCGTCGTGAACGGGCCCGGTGAGGCACGGGAGGCGGACCTCGGGGTGTCGTCGGGGAACGGCAAGGGGCAGATCTTCGTACGCGGTCAGGTGGTCCGGACGGTGCCGGAGAACCAGATCGTCGAAGCGCTGCTCGACGAGGCGATGAAACGGGACTGGACATGAACATCTATGTCATCGGGCTGTTATGGGTCGTGGGGGTCGCGCTGGTCGCGGGTGCGTTCGCCTACGTGGTGCGGCGGGTCGGTGAGACACAGGGCGTCGTCGACAACAACGAGGCAGCGGGCCAGGTGTTCACGCTGGTCGGCGGGTTGCAGGCGGTGATGCTGGCGTTCGTGCTGATCTCCCTGTTCGACGCCACCTCCGCCGCGGAGGACGGTTCCTACCGGGAGGCGGACAGCCTCGTCGCGGCGGTGTGGGCCGCGCAGGAGCTGCCGGACAGCGAGGGGGTGGCCGCGCAGGCGCGGACGTACGCGCGGGAGGTGATCGACCGCGAGTGGCCGAAGATGAGCACGGGTGCGGAGATCGACGGCGACGGCTGGGCGGTGCTGGAGCGGCTGCGGGCCGAGGTGGCGGCCGCACCGACGACCGACGAATGGACGATCGACCGCAAGTCCGAGGCCAGCGACCAGCTGTGGACGGTCTACCAGCAGCGGCAGGAACGGCTCAACAACGCGGGCGGCGGCGTGAACTCGGTGGTGTGGTTCGCGCTGGTGGCCGGTGCGATCATGGCCGTGGCACTGCCGGTTCTCTTCGGTGGCCCCAAACCGGCGACGCACATCCTCATCGTGTCGATCCTCGCAGGCACCATGGCGTTGCTGCTGTTCGCGACGCAGCAGCTGCAGAACCCGTACGGCGGCGGCGCGCAGGTGAGCCCGGCCGCGTTCGAGACCGCACTGGACCGGTTGAGATGAACAGGTGCCTGCTGGGGGTGCACGTGTCGCTGCTGGTCACCGTGTCCGTGTGCCTGTTACCGGGCCGTCCGCCACCCCCGCCGCCATGGCACCCACCGGCACCACCGCCGACGGTCACGGCCACCACCACGGTCACCGCCCCACCACCGCCGACGATCACGGCGACCGTCACCGCGACCGCCCCGCCACCACCGGTGATCACGGGCACCGCGACCGCGCGACCGGCCCCGACCGCCGTGCCGCCACCTCCCCCACCTAGGACGACCGTCCCGGTTCCCACCACCACGACGATGGCGGCCGCGCCACCGCCGCCACCACCGCCCCAGGTTCCCCCGCCGGCGACGACGTCGCGGAAACCCCTGTACGTCCAGGACAAACCGGCAGCGGCACCCGTGCCGTCCGGCGGAAAGACGACGGAGGAGAAGCGCCGCTGGGGCCTGACCATGCTGTTGATCGTGATCGGTGCGGGCGCGGCGGCGGCCAGAGCGGCCCGCCACCGGTAGCCACTTTCGGCAGGTCGCGGAGTGGAGCGCGACCGTCAGTCGCGGGGCGGCGGACCGGCCGTGTGCAGCCAGTCGAGCACGACCGTGGCCGTCCACGACTGCTGCCGCGAGCCGAGCGGCTCACCGGTGAGGGGGTGGTAGTACTCGGCGAACGAGCCGTCCGCCGCGAGCCGCAGGCACTCCGACCGCAGGTGCGCCGCCTCCGCCTGCCAGCCGCGTTGCTCGAACGCCCACCCGAACAGCCACGCGATCACCGGCCACACCGGACCGCGCCAGTACTCGCGTGGCCGGAACCCGGTGTCCTCCGGCGACACCGACGGCGGGATCCGCGCGAACAGCGCAGGGTGGCCCGCCCACTCCGGGCCGGTCAGCGTGGCCAGCATCGCCTTCTCGGTGTCGGCGGGCAGACCACCGCACAGCAGTGGCGCGAACCCGGCGATCGTCCTGGTCGACAGCCAGCGGTCCCCACGCAGGTCGCGGTCCCGGGCCAGGCCGGTCAGCGGGTCGTGGGCCGCTGCCACGGCCGCGCGGGACCGGCGGGCCCAGCCACGCAGCTGCCGGACCCGCCACGGCGGCTGCCCGCTCTCCTCGCCGAGGTCCGCGAGCACCTCGCAGGCCAGCGCGAACAACGCGGTCACGAACACGTCGCCGACGAGGAAGCTCGACGTGCGCACCACGGCGTCCGCGTCGTAGCGGACCTTGCGCATCTCCTCGATCAGCCACAGGTACCGGTCGTACTCCGCGTCGCTCGGCCGTTCCGCGTCCTCGGCGACGAGCCCCCGGTCCAGCCGCACGTAGGCAGGCAGGTCCGGACCGGGAACGACCGCCGAGTACGGGATGTCCCAGCGCGGCGAGTTGTCCATGCCGGACTCCCAGCCGTGCACGATCGCGAGCATGCCGGTGCCGAGCGGGTCGCGGTGGCGGACCAGCCACTCGTGCCAGCGGTACAGCTTGGGCCACGCCGTCCTCAGCAGCCGGAACGCCACGTCCCGCTCCCCCTGCGAGCGGGCGATGTCCACGATGCGCCGCAACGCGATCGCGTGCACCGGGGGCTGGCAGATGCCGGACGTGCGCGGGGAGTCGGGCGCGTCGGTGTTGAGCTCCGCGGCACCCCAGCGTTCCGGGCCGGGGAAGTACCCCGTGCCCTCGGAGAACACGATGTGGGGGATCATGCCGTCGCGCCACTGGGCGCCCAGGAGCGTCTCCAGCTCGCGGGCCGCGCGCGCCACGTTGAGGTGGGCGAGGCCGATCGAGATGAACGCGGTGTCCCAGCTCCACATGTGCGGGTAGAGCCGGGGCGCCGCGGTGATCATCGTGCCGATGTCGTTGCCGGAGAGGGTCCATGCGGCACTCGCGGCCAACTGCACGGACCCGAGGTTGGGTCTCACCTGACCTCCCAGCAGGAGTGTGGATTCCGGAGGCGTGCAGACTTGTGTCTAAAAATTAGACAGAAGTAACACGTTATCAACGTAGGCTGGAGCCATGGGCGACGTCAACCGGGCAATCCCCCTCAGCGGCGCGGCATCGCCAGGGAATGTTGTCGCCGTGTTACGCGAGTCCGGTCCGCTCACCCGGCAGCAGCTCCAGGCCCTGCTCGGGCTGTCCCGGGCGACGCTGGTCGAACGGCTGGACACGCTCACACGGCTGCGCATGGTCCGTACCGCGGGCCACGACGCGTCCAGCGGTGGACGCAGGGCCGCACTGCTGACGGCGGACCGGACCAGCCGGGTCGCGGTCGTGGCGTGGCTCGGCGCGAGCCACGCCACGGTCGGCGTCGCCGACCTGGCAGGCACGGTGCTGACCGGGCACACGGAACGGCTGCCGCTCGGGCACACCCCCGCCGACGTGGTGCCGTGGCTCGTGGACACCGCCCGTGAGCAGCTGCACGAGACCGGCCGCGGCGCCGACCTGGCCGCCGTCGGTCTCGCAGTGCCCGGCCAGATCGACCAGCGGACCGGCGTCTCGATCACGCCGCCGACCATGGCCGCCTGGCGGGACGAGCCGCTGCGCGGCGGGCTCGCCGACGGTCTCGGGGTCGAGGTGCTGCTGGAGAACGACGCGAACGCGCTCGCGTACGGCGAGTACCTCGCGGCGGGCAGCCGCCAGACGACCGTGCTCGGCGTCGCCGTCGGCACGGGCATCGGCGCCGGCGTTGTGATCGGCGGGCGGCCCCACCGCGGCGCGACCGGCTGCGCGGGCGAGATCGGGCACATCCGCATCGAGGACCGCGACGAACGCTGCACCTGCGGCCGCCGCGGCTGCGTCGCCGCGCTGGCCAGCGGCAAGGCACTCATCCGGCAGCTGCGTGGCGACGGGGTCCGGTCCCTGCCGGACGTGATCCGCCGCGTCGAGTCCGGCGACCCGCACGCGGTCGCCCTCGCCACGGACGCGGGGCGTCTGGTCGGCACCGTGCTGGCGACGGTCGTGACGATCCTCAACCCGCACGTGGTCCGGGTCGGCGGCGAGATCGGCGCGCTGGCGCCGTTCCGGACGGGGCTCGCGGAGACGTTGACGCAGCAGGCGCACGAGGTCGCGGCCAACGGCATGGACGTCGGCCCTGCCGTGCTCGGCGAGCAGGCGCCGCTGGTGGGGATGGCGGGACTGGCGGCGGAGGCGGTCTTCGCGCCGGAGGCCATCGACCGTCTGGCGGCGCGGTCGTAGCTCGCCGGGTCGTTCCGGTCGGCCTCCAGAAATCTCGGAAGGGTGTGTCGAAAGGCGGTCATCCCGTCCGACGCGTCAGCGAGACACCGAGCCAGCCTCGCCGCATGGAAGAGAGAACAACGATGACGCTCGTGACCTGTGACATGTCCATGTCGCTCGACGGGTACGTGACCGGCCCGAACGACAGCCGCCAGAACCCGTTCGGCGACGGCGCGGACATGCTGCACGACTGGCTGTTCAAGGACCCGACCGACGACGACCGGGCCATCCTGCGGGAAGCGATGGCCAACACGGGGGCGGTCGTGATGGGCCGCAGGTCGTTCGACAAGAACGAGGGCGACGGCGGCTGGGGTGACGGCGGCCCGCTCGGCCCCGACTTCCCGGTCTTCGTGGTCACCCACGACGCGCCCACCGAGTCTCACCCGGACGTGTACCGGTTCGTCACCGACGGTGTGAAGAGCGCCATCGAGCAGGCCAAGGCCGCCGCGGATGGCAGGAATGTCGGCCTGCACGGTGCGACCGTCATGCAGCAGGGACTGCCGCTCGGGCTGGTCGACGAGATCTACGTGCACATCGTCCCGGTGCTGATCGGCGGTGGCACCCGGCTGTTCGAGACGCTCCCGGCGGGGATCCGGCTCGAACGGATCAGCGCCGTCGCGACACCGGAGGCGACGCACCTGCGTTACCGGGTGAAGCGCTGACGGCGGGCAACCCGGCCCGCTCCGGCGGTGCGTGGAAAACTCCTTCGGCGGACCGATGAGTTTCCCCGGCCGCTCCGGTCGGTACCGGTGAGGAGAGAGGACCCGGGCATGACCGTCGACACCGAACCGGACTTCCTGAGCCAGGCCGACCCGTACCGCAGGGAGCTGCTCGCGCACTGCTACCGGATGCTCGGCTCGGTGCACGACGCCGAGGACCTGGTGCAGGAGACCATGCTGCGCGCGTGGCGTGGCTACGAGAAGTTCGAGGGCCGCTCCAGCCTGCGGACCTGGCTGTACCGGATCGCCACCACACAGTGCCTGACCGCGCTGGAGAGCCGTGGCCGCCGCCCGCTGCCCACCGGCCTCGGCGGCCCGAGCGACACCGGCGGCAGGCCGCTCGAGAAGCGCGACGAGGTGCCGTGGCTCGAACCGATGCCGAGCGACGATGAGGACCCGGCGACCATCGTGACGTCGCGGGAGAGCATGCGCCTGGCGTTCGTCGCCGCGTTGCAGCACCTGCCTGCCAGGCAGCGGGCCGTGCTGATCCTGCGTGACGTCCTCGCGTGGCGTGCCGCGGAGGTCGCCGACCTGCTCGACACCACGACCGCCGCCGTGAACTCCGCGTTGCAGCGTGCCCGCGCGCAGCTCGACGAGGTCGCGCCGACACCGGAGGACGTGGTCGAGCCCGCCACCGAGGACAAGCGACGGCTGCTCGCGCGGTACGTCGCCGCGTTCGAACGCAAGAACGTCGAGGAGATCGTGGCGCTGCTCGCCGAGGACGCGGTGTGGGAGATGCCGCCGTTCACGACCTGGTTCCAGGGCCCCGAGCAGGTGGCGCGGCACCTGAGCGGCCAGTGCCCCGGCGGGCCGGGCGATTTCCGGTTCGTCACCACCGAGGCGAACGGCGAGCCCGCGCTCGGCATGTACCTGCGGGCGGACGACGGGGTGTTCCGGCCGTTCACGCTGCAGACGTTCACCGTGCGGGACGGGCGGTACTCGCACGTGGTGTCGTTCTTCGACCACCGGTTGTTCGACACGTTCGGCCTGCCGGAAACACTGTGACCGCCTCCCGGCTCGACGGGGCGGGCCTGCTGGCGCGTGCGGTCGACTACGCGCTCGGCAGCCTCGACACGGTGTCCGGCGACCTCGGCCGACCGACACCGTGCGCGGGCTGGGACCTGCGCGCTCTGCTCGACCACCTCAACGACTCGCTGCTCGCACTGCACGAGGCCGCCACGCTCGGCCAGGTGTTCCCCGACGTCGACGACTACCCGGTGGCCGACCCGGTCGCCGTGCTGCGGGACCGGGCGACGCGGCTGGCCGGGGTGTGGGCACCGCCCTCGCCACGCAGGGAGGTCGCGCTCGGGGACCTGTCGCTGAGGACCGCGATCGTCACCACGACCGGCGCGCTGGAGGTCGCGGTGCACGGCTGGGACGTGGCGGTGGCGTGCGGCGCGGCCAGGACCATCCCGGCCGGCCTGGCGTCCGACATGCTGGCCGTCGCACCGGCGCTGGTGGCGACCGCCGACCGGCCGGAACGCTTCGCAGCACCCGTCGTGCCACCTTCGTGGGCAGCGCCAGGCGACCGTCTGATCGCGTTCCTCGGCAGACAACCTCAGTGGCCCCACCACTAAACCGACGCCACCCCAGCACCCCAACCCGCGAGTCCCCGATTCAGAACCCGCGAGTCCCCCGTTCGGAACCCGCGAGTCCCCGGTTCAGGACCCGCGAGTCCCCCGTTCGGAACCCGCGAGTCCCCGGTTCAGGACCGGTGAGTCCCCGGTTCAAGACCGGTGAGGTTCCCGGTTCAAGACGCGACCCGAATCGCCAACTTGGTCCCGAACGGCCAACTCAGCGGTCGCGAACGGGGGACTCACCGGTCCTGAACGCGGGACTCGCGGGTTCTGAATCGGGGACTCGCGGGGTTCGGTGGTTTGTTTGTGCTGTCTGTTTGGTTGCTGGTGCTGCCTAATGTAGGTGGGTACCACTACGGCTGGCCGGAGGTCCTGCATGTCCTACGACGTGACCGCGGTGCGGGCACACTTTCCCGCGCTCGGCTCCGCTGACGCGCCGGGGGCCGCCCACTTCGACGGGCCGGGCGGCTCGCAGACACCGGTTCAGGTGGCCGACGCGGTCGCGGACGTGCTGCGGTCCGCGGTCGCGAACAAGGGCACGGTGACCGCCGCCGAGCGCAGGGCCACCGCGATCGTCGACGCCGCCCGCGCCGCCGGTGCCGACCTCGTCGGCGGCGACCCGGCGGGCATCGTGTTCGGCCGCAGCATGACCCAGCTGACCTACGACTTCGCCCGGACGCTCGCGAAGACGTGGGGTCCCGGCGACGAGGTGGTGGTGACCCGGCTCGACCACGACGCGAACGTCCGCCCGTGGGTCCAGGCCGCGACGGCGGCGGGCGCGACGGTGCGCTGGGCGGAGTTCGACCCGGCCACCGGCGTCCTGACCACCGACGACGTGGCGCGGGTCCTGTCCGCGCGCACCAGGCTGGTGGCGGTGACGGCCGCGTCCAACCTGCTCGGCAGCCGCCCCGACGTGCCGACGATCGCCGCGACCGCACACGACGCGGGCGCGCTGGTGTACGTCGACGGCGTGCACTACACCCCGCACGCGTTCGTCGACGTGGCGGCGCTGGGCGCGGACTTCTACGCGTGCTCGCCGTACAAGTTCCTCGGCCCGCACCTCGGCATGCTGGCGGCGGCGCCCGCGCTGCTGGAGGAACTGCGCCCGGACAAGCTCCTGCCGTCGAGCGACATGGTCCCCGAACGCTTCGAGTTCGGCACACTGCCCTACGAGGCGCTGGCGGGCACCACGGCCGCGATCGACTTCCTGGCCGGTCTCGTCCCCGCACCGGGCTCCCGCCGCGACCGCCTCGCCGTGTCACTGGAGGCACTCGAGCACCACGAGCAGGTCCTGCTGTCCCAACTGGACAGCGGCCTCGCGGAGCTGACCGGCGTCGAACGCCTCGGCGACCCGGCCCGGCACCGCACCCCGACCACACTGTTCACGGTGGCTGGCGTCGCCCCTGCCGAGGTGTACCGCGCGCTGGCCGAACGCGGCGTGAACGCACCGGCAGGCACGTTCTACGCCTACGAGTGCGCGAAAGTCCTTGGTATCGAACAGGAGGGCGCCGTCCGCGCCGGTATCGCCCCGTACACGAACAAGTCCGATGTGGACCGGCTGCTGGACGGGGTGGCGGCACTGCGCCGGTGACAGGACAATCCGCAGCGCCGGGACGTGTCGTCACCGGCGCCGCGGGCATGGTGCGCTACTTGTCCTGGTTGGACCTTTCCCGCACCTCATGCACGTCCGCTTCGGCCCTTGCTCGTTCCGCGGCTGCCTCTTTGTCCGCCACTTCGCGTTGCGCCCCGGCCTTGTCCTGCTGGGCCTGACCTTCGCGGACCTTGGAGTCATCCCCCGTGATGGCGCCGGCCGCTTCCTTGAACCTGCCCTTGATGTCCTCGACGACGCCCTTGGCGCCCTCGGACGGGCCACTCCTGTCCGGCATGGCTTCGCTCCTCCCGACTGGAGTTTCCGGTACGCAACCCGGTTACCCCTGTGGGTGACCACAAAACCTGGATCCGTTTCGCACCGGCGGCCGAGCCGGGGTGAGCTCACTCCACTGGTTCGGCGGCGCCCGCGATGGCACGGAGCCTGCCGATCAGCTCCACCGTCTCGACCCCGCACAGCTCCGCCATGCGTTCCAGCGCGGAGATGTCCAGGCTCACGTCCACGGGCCCGTGTGTGCCGTTGAGCTCGGCGAGCCTGCCCTTCGCCCACCGGCGCAGCGGCAGCAGTTCCGGCTGCGTGTCCTGTGCGACCTTGCGCAGGTCCACCCGGATGCGGCCGACCGGGGAGTCGCTGAACACCCGCTGGTGCACGCGGGCCATCAGCTCGTGGGGCACCTCGTCGAGCGCGAGGCAGATCTCCACGAGCCGCACGACGGAACACTGTCTTGTGCCGAGTTCGTAGGTGGCGAGGGTCTGGAGGGAGATGTCGCTCTGCAGCCGCCGGTTCAGATCTCTCCGCGTCCACCCGCGCTGCTTGCGCAGACGGCGCAGCTCGTCGCCGAGTATCCGCTGGTAGGTCGCTGTGTCCAGCTGCACGATCGCCCCTCTCTCAGTGGCACCCCGGCCCCGACCGGCCTGCCGACATATGAGGAAGCGACCAACCCGCGACTGATTACGCGGATTTCCGGTATTTGCTTTTGTAAGTAACCCAAGTGGGTGAACCGCCAGCGCCGTTCAGTCCATCTCGACTGGTTCAGTTGACGCAATCGGTGTTGGCGGGCGGCGTCGGCTGGGCACGTGCCGGGCCACCGCCGGACAGGTCCACCAGCCGCTTGCCGGACAGACCGTCGCCCTCCCCTGCCGCACTGTCCGAACCGGACGCGCCCGGCCCGTCGTAGTCGGCTCCCAGGAGGACGGTCACGCTGCCCGCCGGCAGGTTGGCGTCCACCTCCACCTGCACGTTTCCGCCCAGCGCGGTCGCCACGCGGTCACCGGCCTCCTGCTCGCCGGTGGCGTGGCGAACCACAGTGGAATCCCGGTTGTCGGCGTTGCCGACCTCGCCCTTGGTGAAGCCGTCGGCGGCCAGCTCGTCCGCCACGGAACCGGCGAGACCACTTCGGTCCGTCGCGTTACGCACGTTGACGGTCGTCTTCGAGTTGTCGACCGAGCTGTCGTCGCCGCCCTCGGCGCCGCCGGCCTGGTCGCCCTGCTCGCCGACCAAGCCGCTGACGTACGCCCTGACCTCGTCTGGGTCGACCTCGACCGCGGAGCCGTCGCTTTCGGTCCTCAGGTCGATCGAGCCGTGCGGGATGGTCTCGAACGCGATGTTGCCGCCGGTGATGCCCACCATCTGCTGGGCGAACTGCATGATGTCCCAGTTCTTGTCCAGCACGACCGACTTCTGGATCGCCGCCTGCAGCTTGTCCAGCGTTTCCGACCCCGGCGTCAGCATGTCCCCGGAGAACACCTTCTTCGCCATTCCGGACATGAACACCTGCTGGCGCCGGATGCGGTCCAGGTCGCCGTTGGGCAGGCCGTGGCGCTGCCGGACGAACGCGAGCGCCTGCACACCGGCGAGCGTCTGCGGGCCCGCCGGGAAGCGGGCGCCGGAGTACTCGTCGTCGACGGCCTCGTTGAGACACACGTCGATGCCGCCGATGGCGTTGGTGATGTCGTAGAAGCCGAGCAGGTTGACCTCGGCGTAGTGGTCGATGCCCGCGCCGGTCAGCTCCTGGACGGTCTCGATGAGCTTCTTCGCGCCCTCCTGGTTGGACTCCACCTGCAGCTGGGCCTCGTCGGTCATCCCCTCCTCCTTCAGCCGGGCCATGGCGTCGTTCTTGGCCCGCGCGTAGGCGGAGTTGATCTTGTGTTGGCCGTAGCCCGGGATGTCGACGTAGGAGTCGCGCGGCATGGACACGCCGATCGCGGGACCGCCGTCGTTGGGGATCCGGATCATGATCAGGGTGTCGGTGTTCTGCTCGCCGTCGGCGACACCCGCGCTCAGCATCGCGAGCTGCTCGTCCGACAGCGGGTTGCCCTGCGCGTCGGTGCGGCTGTCCATGCCGACCATCAGGATGTCGATCGCGCCGTCGGCGGGCTTCTCGAGGGCGGGGGTGTCGATGACGTCCCTGGTGGTCAGGCCGTCGGTGAACTGGTCGAGCCGGTTCGAGTAGTAGCCGGTGCCGACCAGGATCAGCACCGACAGGAACGCGACGGCGGTCTTGGCGCCGGTCAGCGCGGGGCGGGACCTCTTGCGGGGCCGGGGGCGCGGCGCGGGCTCCGGTCTCGGCTGCCAGCGTGCGTCCGAGGTGCGGGACGCGGGCCGGGCTCGCTCGTCGTCGCGGCGGGCGCGGGCGGGGACGCGTTCGGTCGGGGGCTCGCGCCGGTCCCGGTCGCCACCGGTGCGGCCGCCGACGACCCGGCCCGAGTTCGCGGGCGGAGGCGTGCGCCTGCCGGCACGTGGCGTCGGCTGCTGCCCGCCACGTCCAGGCACCGGTCCCTCCGACCTCCGGTTGTTCACCCCGGCCCCCTCCTGCTCCCGCGACACCCGCTCTCCCTGGACTAAGACGTACCCCGGTACCGCGAGGTTGTCCCGTAGGGTGGCATACCTTGCGCACGGTGATCGCACCGAGCGGCGATTTCGTGTCGTCTCAGCGTCCCGCGGGGACCGGTCTCGGCGCAGCGGTGCGGGTGAGCGCGGGCATGCACGCCACGGCTACGGCCAGGGCACCGATCATCGTCACGCTGTGTACCACGGTGCCGGGCCCGCTCACGGTCGTCAGCATCGGCGGCACACACGCGATGGCCGTCACGAGCCACGGGCCGGGCCGCAGGCTGGTGTGCAGGTGGACACAGTGCACCAGGTACCAGCCCAGGAGCAGGTGGATCAGGTTCGCCATCGGGTCGACGGGCAGGCCGAGCACGTCGGCCGTCGCGCTCCACCCCGACAACCCGGCGACCGCGAAGCCGACGACGCCGAGCGCGCCGTACGCGACCCCGAGGATCGCCGCGAGCGTGCACTGCCAGCCCCGGCGTGGCGGCGGACCGGTCGCCGGCTCGGCTGGCGCGGGCGGGCGGCGCTCGAACCACAGGAAGGCGAGCAGGGTCGGCATCGCGATCAGCCCGACCGCGAAGATCATGCGCGGCTGGGTGAGCCAGCCGACGCCCGCCGCCCTGCTCGCCACCCCGATCAGGCCTTCGAGCACGAGCATCGCGCACAGGTACACCAGGTACACGGTCATGGGCGCCGCCCGCACCACCGCGGCCGCCCTGGCGGGTGCGCTGGTCGAGAGGGCCCGCAGGCCGCGTTCGCGGGGCAACGCCACCAGCGCGGTCTGCACGATGCCGATGAGCAGCACGCCGGCGACCGACGGCGCGAAGGCCGCGTACCCGCTGGGCTCGGCGAGCTGGAGCTTGGGCTGCGCGCCGAACACGGTGAGCAGGACGAGCCCGGTGAACGCCGCCCCGGCGACCGCCAGCAGCACCGCCCGCGGGATCCGCCACAGCGTCCCGTCGGCGTAGTGGAAGGCCAGCTGGGCGAACAGCAGCGCGACCAGCACGCCACCGGCGTGTGCGGCGACCGAGCCGCCGACGAAGCCGAGCCCGGCGACCCCTGACAGCAGGGCCAGCGGCGTGAGCAGCGGGAACCGCCGGTGCAGCCGGTGCATGAGCGGCGTGACGGCGACGACGAGCAGGTACAGGCCGAGCAGCCACAGCGGCTGGACGACGAGGCGGCCGAACGCGGCGGTCGCGCTCTCCGGCACCCGCAGCAGCTCCAGCGACAGCGGGATCACCAGCCAGGCGATCACGAACGCGAGTACCGGCCGGATCAGCCAGCCGACCCGGCTCGCGACGTAGGTGACGTAGTGCCCCTCCATGGCCCGCCACGCGAGCAGGTTCGAGTGGCCGCCCGCGAGGAAGAACAGCGGCACGAGCTGCAGCAGCCACGTCAACGGCCAGGTCCAGGCCGGTTCGGAGTCGTCGCGCATGGTGAACGCCAGCAGCGACTCACCGAGGACGATGCCCGTCAGGCTGACGATGCGCAGGAGGCTCATGCTGTGCGCCTGAGCCTGCTCGGTCTCATTCAGCACCGGCCGGTGCGCGGTGGGCCTGCCCCTCGGCGCGCCCTTGCGTGCGATGGCCGGCGCACGCACCGCGATCAGTAGCATGATCACGATCATCGCGATCGACCACACGCCGACCGGCTCGTTGCGCGGCGGGCCCCAGCGCTGGTGCCAGGAGTTGACGACCAGGCCGACGGTGTAGATCGAGGCGACGACCTCGCAGGCCTCCGGCGAGCCGCGCGGGTTGTGGCGGCACTGCGCGTGCATGTCGGCGGAGAGGCGGTCGTCGAGCCGCTCCCGCAGTCCGGGCGAGAGCGGCTGCCCCTTGGCCTCCGCGTAGCGCAGGAGGTCGTAGCCGAGGTCGTGCGCCTTGCAGCCCACGCTGTAGTCCCACGTCGTCGCCCCCCACGGCGACGAGCACCCCCCGTCGGGGTGGACGGCACGCGTCGTGCCGTCCGGCGCCGTCATGTGCACCGGTTCGCGCCCGCTGACCTCCTGGAAGTCCGCAGGCAGCGCGGCGATCGGGTCCCGGCCCGACTCCGGGTCGAGCTGGTCCTCGATCACCCGCTCCGCCTTGGCGACGTCCCCTGTCGGCGGCTTGTACCGCGGCGGGTCCGGCCGGGAGGCGATCACCGCGAAGCCGGCCGCCGCCAGCACGATCGCCACCAGTGCGCTGAACCGGGGCAACCCTCCTGGTTTCCCCATGGACCCGAAGGCTACTAGCCGAGATCACCTCGCCCATCCGGATTGACCCTGATCTTTTACCCCCTACCCCGGTACTACACAGGGGCACCATATGGCTCCACAGGGTGATCGAGAATCAGTTTTCGCGTTCCAAACCTCATTTCGGAAATCTGCACGAGAACGAAACATGCGAGTTGCGGAAACGTGATCGGTGTGCTTAGGCCGCCAGGCGGACCTGGTTTCTCCCGCCTTCTTTCGCTTCGTATACGGCCGCGTCCGCGCCCTGCAGCAACGAGTCGAGCGTGGCCGCGTGAACGGGGTAGACCGCCACACCGATCGAGGTGGTCCGATTCGAGATGGCCACCGGCCCGCCGCGTTTGTCGGTGGTCGGCACGTGCAGTTCCGAAATCGTCTGCCGGATCCGCTCGGCGGCGGTCGCCGCCTCCTCCACGTCCGCGTCCGGCAGCAGCAGCACGAACTCCTCGCCGCCGAACCGGCCGATCACGTCGCTCGGCCGCGTCGCGCTGCGCAGCGCGTGGGAGACGTACTCCAGCACGTCGTCACCGGCCGGGTGCCCCCACGTGTCGTTGATCGACTTGAAGTGGTCGAGGTCCACCATCAACAGTGCACACGGCACGTCGTCGCGGCTCGCGCGGTTCATCTCGCGCTCCGCCACCTCGCGCCAGCCTCGCATGTTGAGCAACCCTGTCTTGGGATCCGTTCGTACGTCCACCTGCAACTGCCGGACCTCCGCGATCCGGTTGCCGACCACGCTGACCACGATCATGATCACCAGGGCGGCGGGAAAGTTGGCCAGCAGGATCGCGGTCACCATGCCCAGCGCGACGGTGACGGCTTCGAGCTCGTTGTCCTCCCTGCTGCCCAGCACCGTACGCGCGGTAGGCGACTGGTTGCCCAGCGCGAAGAAGCCGCCGATGATCCCAACCTGCGTGCCGAGGTAGACGAGCCCGCCCAACGCCAGCACCAGGAACTGCCGCAGCGAGTTCGCCCCGGTCAGCTCGACCATCGACAGGTCACCGAACGCCTCGATCGTGATGTGCGTGAGCAGGGCGGCGCAGGACAGGCTCGCGGTGGAGAAGATGAACCGGTTGAGCGGTCGGCGGGCGGTGAACCAGCGCTGCACACGCACGATGAGGATCACCAGCAGCGCCAGCTGGACCGGCAACACCAGCACCGCGGGGAAGACCCAGATCGCGGTGAGGTCGATGTGCACGGTGGACTGCCGGCTTCGCCGTCGCTCCTCCTGGCGGCGGGACAGCTGGATGTGGACCGTCGCGCAGATCGCCAGCGATGCGAACCGGAACCAGTCGAGGCCGTGCGGTGCCGGGGAGCCCACCACCGCGACGATGATCGCTCCGGCGGCGACGAGCTCCCATCCGATGGCGTACCCGGTCATTCGCCATGGCTGCTTCCAAACAGCCCATCGCCGCGGATGGACGATAATTCCGAGGTACCCCTGCCGTTCTTCGCGCTGATCGTTCACACTATGGGGTAGCGAATGGGTGACGTGCTCGGAGCGTCGCCGACGCTGCGACCGCTGCGCGCGGTTCGAGACGACGGTCTCGTCAGGAGGTGGCTCCCGTGATTGGTCACGAGTGTCGAACGGCATCGGTCGACGCACCTCATCACCGTCGGGCATAAGCGAGCCTGACTGCAGGCATGACCGTGGCACCGCCCGGTCGTGACGAACACATACCCACTACTATCTCGCTTCTGTGACCTGTCGGGGGCGAGACGGCTGAAGTACTATAGCCCGGCCTTAACCTGCGGGGAGGTGACATACATGTCGGACCGTGACCGTGACGCCTGAGTTCCCTGTTGTTCACAACATATAAAACCGATGCGGCGGCGAGCGCTATGTGCTCGGCGCTTCACTCGGGTAACCGTGCGTTCGCTCGGATTGGGGAGTACGACGATCTACCCGCTGTAGTCGCGCCCAAGCGACGGACGCGGGGATGGCGATCGCGACGGCGAGCACGCCCGCGAGAGCGACTGTGTTGGTGGCGGAGCCGGTCCACTGGGCCACCGCTCCGCCCAACGCAACGCCAACTCCCTGCGACACCCGCAACCCGGTTCGGTAGAGGCCGAACGCACCGCCGCGGATCTCGTTCGGCGTCAGCGTGTTGAACGTGGCGGTGACGGTGATCAGGTACGCGCCCAGTGCTCCGGCGAGCGCGAGCAACGCCAGGGCGAAGCCGAGGTTTGGCTGCAGCGCGAACAGGATCAGCACCGCGCCCGCTCCGGTCGCCAGCACGCCGACGATCCGGACCCGCGTCTCTGCTCCCACGAAGCGGGACAACACGAAGGCGCCCAGCACGAAGCCGAACGGATCGGCGGCGAGCAACAGGCCGACGCCCGCGTCGCCCGCGCCTGTCGCGTGCGCGAGGGGCGCCGCGAGCCCCTCCGGGATGACCACCAGACCGACCAGCCAGGACAGCGTGATCAGCACCCGGGCCTTGCGTTCCGAGAACGCCCACCGCGCGCCGCCGAACCAGCCGTCCTGCTTCGCCCCCGCGACCGGCCGGTTGTGGACCCACCGCCACACGACGAGCGTGCTCACGACGAAGGTCAACGCGTCGAGGGCGAGTGCCCACGAAGGGCCGATCCCCACGACCAGCACGCCGCCGCCCGCCAGCCCGAGCAACATCAGGGTGTTGGTGGTGATGCCGCGGAGGTCCTGGCTACGCAGGTAGAGCGCGTCGTCGGTGAACATCTCCCTGGTCACCGCGTTCTGCGCGGCCAGCGCGGGCGACTGCACCAGCCCGACCCCGAGCACCAGCGCGCACAGCACCGGGATCGGGGTGCCGGGGATCGCCATCAGGCCGACCAGGACGGCCTGCGCGGCCGAGCAGGTGACGATCAGGTCGCGCCGGGGAAAGCGGTCCGCGAGCTGGGACAGGCCGAGGCCGCCGACGAGCGCGGAGAGAAACGTGAGCGCGTAGATGAGCGCGGCCAGCAGCGCCGAGTTGGTCTCCCGGTACACCAGGATCATGAGTGCGACCTTGGCGAGCTGGTCGCCACCGATGGACTGTGCTTCGCTGAACCAGAGCGCGCGGAACTCCTTGACCGCCAACACAGCGGAAAAAGCGGGCTCTCGCTGGCTCAAACGTCAACCCCCGTGTCGATGCTGACAGATCCCGATCCGGTAGCGGGGATCGCGGCCACATCCGTCAGCCCACATGTACTCGACACACCATCTTGCCTGATCAGGCGCGTCCCGTCCGCGCGATCATGCTCATCCGGTCATCACTACGTAGCTCAGAGTACCGGTAGCGATGGCGTGTGGGCGCACTGGTGGTTTGGTCCGGCCATGTTCCCAGATGCCAGTTCTACCACCCGGGTGCCCCGGCGCGGGTACACGCAGGTGAGAGGGGCTGCCTCCGGCGGATCGGTTCTTCCCGAAGCCACTCGACCGGGCGCGGGATGTCGGATCACGCGCGGCGCTCTACCGGTCGCGAAGCAGACCGAGGAGTACCTGTTCGATGTCCTGCTCCTCGTCGCGGTAGTCACGGGCCGTCCTGGACACCGAGGCCGCGAGCGTGTCCGCTTTGTCCCCCACACCCCTGACCTGCCGCTGCAGCGCGGCGCCGAAGTGGTCGAGTGCGGCGGCGAAACCGGTTTCCTTCCCTATTCCGCCGAAGCTGTCCTCGGCGAGACCGCGCACGTTCCTCAGCTGGCGCGCCGACAGACCACGCAGGTCGTCGGCGATGTCGCGGGTGGTGCGCGCGTAGCCCGCCAGCGCGTCGGGGTCCACGAGGAAGCCGTCCCGGCCGCGGCCGGCCCCTGGTTTCCCGTCCTTGTCCTTGTTCTCCAGCGCGCGGACGCCGCGGCGCGCGTCGTCGAGGTGGCGCTCGTAGGCGCCGCTCGTGTACGCCGTCCACGGCTGGAACGAGTTCCCGCGCCCGGAGATCGCCCACGCCGCCTTCGCGTTCTCCTCCGGGTCGAACAGCTCGCGGTTGCCGCCCAGGTCGAACCGCTCGCGCCGGTCCGGGCCGAGCGCGCCGATCATGTTGATCTGCCACAACCCGTACGAGTCGTCCGGCGGCACCGGGTTGTGCGCCTTCGTGTCACCACCGGACTCGGCGAGCGCCACGGCGACCGCCACCGTCAGATCCTCGCCGCGGAACCCGGCCCCGTGCGCGTACTCGGCGATCTGCGCGGGCGACAACTTGGCCACGAGCGTCTCCTCTCACATGTCGTGAGGGAAGCGTCGCGGTCGCACCGGCCCCGCCACCAGCGTCGGTGCACACCGGCACAGGCGAGGTGCACGCCTGGAGTAGCAGGTGGGCCGGGGCGCCATGCGACCCAGAGCACCAGGCCCGCTTCACGGACCGATCGGCTAGCCGACGACGTCGAAGTCCGCTGGTTCGAGTTTGCGGGTGCGCAGCCAGTACTTCCAGGTGAAGCCCGGCCAGATCGTGCGGTTCACGCCGCGCGAGTCGAGGTACCAGCTCTTGCAGCCGCCCTGGGTCCACACGCCGTTGACCAGCTTGCGCTGCATGTCGGACTGGAACCGCGCCTGTGCGCTCTCCCTGGTGTCCAGCGCCTGCCCGCCGTGCTGCTCGACCAGTGCCATCGCCTGCGACACGTACCTGATCTGCGACTCGATCATGAACACGACCGAGTTGTGGCCGAGCGCGGTGTTCGGGCCGAGCAGGAAGAAGAGGTTCGGGTAACCGGCGACGGTGATGCCGAGGTGGGTCTGGATGCCGTTGTCCTGCCAGTCCTTCGACAGGTCGCGGCCGTCGAGGCCGGTGATGTCCAGGTAGTCGAAGGCGTCGGTGACGTGGAAGCCGGTGCCGTAGATGATCGCGTCGACCTCGTGCTCGACACCGTTCTCGTCGACGATCCCGTGTTCGGTGACCTCGCGGATGCCGTCGGTGTTGACCTCGACGTTGTCCTGCGTGAGCGCCGGGTAGTAGTCGTTGGCGATCAGCACGCGCTTGCAGCCCATCACGTAGTCGGGGGTCAGCTTGCGGCGCAGCTCCGGGTCCTTGACCGCCTTGTGCATGTGCGCCTTCGCGACCCGCGACGCGAGCTTCATCAGGCCGGGTTTGCCGTTGAAGCCGACCGCGCGGGCCTCCAGCAGCCAGTAGATGGCGTCGCGGTAGAGCCGCTGGACGCCGGGGACCCTGCGGAACACGGTCTTCAGCCAGCCGGGGATCGCGTAGTCGGGCTTGGGCATGATCCACGGCGGGGTGCGCTGGAAGAGGGTCAGCTTCGCGACGTCGGGCTGGATGCGCGGGACGAACTGGACCGCGCTCGCGCCCGTGCCGACGACCGCGACCCGCTTGCCGGTGAGGTCGTAGTCGTGGTCCCACTGCGCGGAGTGGAACGCCCTGCCCCGGAAGCGCTCGACGCCGGGCAGCTTGGGGACGTTCGGGATGTGCAGGCCGCCGATGCCGGAGACCAGGAACCTCGCGGTGTGGTCACCGTCGCTCGTGCTGATGCGCCAGCGGTGCTCGTCGGCGTCCCAGCGCGCGCCGGTGACCTCGACGCCGAACCGGATGTGGCGGCGCAGGCCGTACCGGTCGGTGACGTCGCGCAGGTACTGCCAGATCTCCGGCTGCGGTGAGAACGACCGCGACCAGCGGGGGTTCTGTTCGAAGGAGAACGAGTACATGTGCGACTGGATGTCGCACGCACAGCCGGGATAGGTGTTGTCGCGCCACGTGCCGCCGACGTCGGCGGCCTTCTCGAGGACCACGAAGTCCTCGCGGCCGTCCTTCTTGAGCTGGATGGCCATGCCGAGACCGGAGAAGCCGGTGCCGATCACCACGGTGTGGAACTCCATGCCGCCTACCTTACTCGGAGTAGGTTACTTCCGGTAGAGTAGCGCCGTGGGGCCAGTCAGGGAACAGCGGAAGAAGCGGATGCCGCGCGCGGAGCGGGAGCGGCAGATGCTCACCGTCGCGGAGGAGATCTTCGCCGAGCGCGGGTACCGGGACACGTCGATGGACGAGATCGCCGAACGCGTCGGGGTCTCCAAGCCGATGATCTACGAGTACTTCGGGTCCAAGGAGGGCCTGCTCGTCGCCTGTATCCGGGCGGCGCGCGCCGAGCTGCTCGCGGCGACGATCTCCTCGGTCGAGGGCGTCGAGTCGGCCGAGGAGGCGCTGCGGTGCGGGCTCAGGGCGTTCTTCGAGTTCATCGACTCGCACCGGCGGTCGTGGAAGCTGATCCAGGCCGAGGCCACGGTCGCCGGCCAGCAGGCCGTCGACGAGATCGAGGCCGGGCGCCAGCAGCAGACGGAGATCAACGTGACGTTGTTCTCCTCGTTCCTCCCGGACGTGCCGCACAGCGAGCTGGAGGCGTACGCCGAGATCGTCGTCGGCGCGTGTGAACGTCTCGCCACGTGGTACGTCCACCGTGACGTGTCAGCACCGGAAGCCGCGGAGCATGTCATGCGGCTGGTCTGGTTCGGGCTCCGCCCGGATTAACCACGCACGGTCACCGCCGATCGATTATGGTCAGCGGAACGTGTCTTTCCACCGGGGGGCGGGGAGACCGAGGAGGGCGGGAGAAGAAGATGGCTGACCCGATCGAGGTGCACTACACGCCGGACGGCGACGACTGGTCGGTGGTGGTGATGGGACGAGGCCAGACCCTGACCGGCCGCGCACCGGGCCTCATCGCCGCACGGGACCGCGCCGACCAGCTGGTGGAGACGATCGCGCCGGACGAGCCAGGCCACAAGACGGTGGTGCACCTGCTCGACGGCGACGCGGTCGAGTTCACCACCGCATACCTGACGGCCCGCCTCGCGAAGACCGAGCCGGACAAGCCCGATGCGCCCGCCGCCGGGGAGACGCCGGAGAAGGCGGCGACCACCGAAGCGGCGGCGGAGCCTGCGCGGGAGGAGCCACCGAAGCCGCGCGCGGAGTCGGAGGTGGCGACCCCGGCCAGGCAGCCCGCCGAGGCGAAGGAGGAACCGGCCAACTCCGGCAGCTGAGCACACAGAACGACCCGCGAGTTCGACGCCACCCCAACGGGTGATCGAGCTCGCGGGTCGTTCCGCGTCAGGTCGCGGAGCTCAGCGGAAGAGCTTGCGGATCAGCAGCAGCAGGATCAGTGCGCCGACGCCGATCAGCGGGTACTTGACCTTCGGTGAGTTCAGTGTGCTCGCCGCGCCCGCCTTGGCCTCGTTCACCAGCTTCTTCGGGTTCGCCTTCGTACCGAGCTGGTCCAGCGTGGACGCGAGCGCGTCCCGCGCCTGCTCGATCTCCCGCTGGATGGTGTCGGGATCGCGCGCCACGAGATTCCTCCTCGAAACGGTGTCAGGCCGACAAACCTAGAGCACCCAGGCGGCCTGTGCCCTGCCGACCCGCCGTGTGGCGCGCCCGCTGGTCACTCAGTACCCCGTCAGCTGCGCCGCCATGCCCTCGCAGCTGCGCACCACCACCCGCGCGGCCCGCCGCTGGCCCGTGCCCAGCGCGTGGTTCTCCGCCTGCTCCTGCCAGCGGCGCAGCGCGTCGGACACCGCGTCGTGCAGCTCGTGCCCGGACGCCGCGCGCTCGAACCCCAGCCGGGCGGGCAGCTCGGTGCCGACCCCGCCGACCAGCCTGCGTGCCTCGTCGGCGAGCGGGTCGGGCAGCGTGGTCCGCCCGCCGTGCAGCGCGGCCAGCAGGCGCAGCTCCCGGAAGTCGTGCGCGCTCACCACCAGCGCCTCCAGAGCCGACACCAGTCGCCGCGCGGCGGGCCGGGGCTCCATGCGCAGCACCACCTCCAGCGCCAGCAGGGCCGACCGCGCCTTCAGCACGTCGTGCCGGTCGGTGAAGCACTGCCGGATCGACTCGCGCAGCTCGGCGAGGCCGCTGCGGACCACCAGTTCGGCCGACAGCGCGTCCACGGTGGTGAAGCCCTGGCGGATCAGCGTGGTGACGAGCCGGATGCCGAACATCCCGAACCGCTCCAGCAGCGCCAGCCGGGTGCGGCTGTCCAGCCGCAGCGGCACGCCGTCGCCGACGAACCGGTCCGCCGAGACCATCGCCGTCTCCAGCTCGCGGCGCGCGGCCGACGCCAGCACGCGCAGCGACACCATCTCCTCGTCGGTGAGCGTCCGGCCGGCGTGGGCCAGCAGACCGGACACGGCGATCGCGTTCTGGCACAGCCCGGTGAGCCCGACGTCGGTCCGGTACCGGCGCGCGAGCCGCTTCGCCGAGGTCAGCGCGTCGATCCGGCCGCCGCCGACCTCGTCGGCGCGGGACAGCACGACGATCGAGTTGACCGGTGTCTCGCGGGCGATCGGGTGGTCCTGCAGCGACTGCAGGAACCCGACGTCCGTCGAGTGCGGCTGCCGCATGAGGTACAGCACGGCGTCCGCGTCGAGCGAGATGCGGGAACCGACCTCCGACGAGTCGATGCCGGGCGTGTCGATCAGGGTGAGACCACGCAGTGTGCGCGACGGCCAGTCCACGACCACCCGATCGAGTTGCTCGGACCGCCAGCCCTCGAGGTCGATGTGCAGCCGCCCACCCATCCGCGCCGCGGGGACGTCCCGCGGCGGCGCCTGCACCGGGTACACCTGCGCCCTCGGGTTGGCACCACCCCGGTACCACGCGAGGACCTGGCTGCCCTCCGCCACCGACAGCGGCGCGATCTCCTCGCCGACCAGCGAGTTCACCAGCGTCGACTTGCCGGCCTCCGGCTGCCCGGCGACCGCGACGCGCAGCGGCTCGCCGAGCCGGTCGACGTGGCGGCGCAGCCAGTTGGTGGCGCGAGGGCTGTCCCGGTACAGGTCGAGCGCGTCCCGCAGCATCGAGTGCGCGCGGTCGGCGAGACCGAGCGTCATGCCGTCAGCTCCCTGGGTCCGCCCTGGCCGACCAGTGCCTGGATCCGCTTGTGCAGCGCGGTGAGCCGCTCCACCTCGGCGGCGATCTCCTGGCTGTGGCGCCGCCGCTCGGCCAGCTCGGCCTCCGCCGCGCGCTTGGCGGCGGTCGCCTGCTCGGCGATGCCGGACTGGAGCCGCTCCACCACCGCCTGGAAGTGGTCGCGCAGCTTTCTCTGCACCTGACGGGCGGTGTCCTTGCTGGCCTTGCCGTAGGAGAGGAAGAAGTCGTCGACGTGGCGCTGCGCGGTCTGCTTGGCGAGGGCCTGCCGCCGCTTGAGCCTGCCGGTCCGCTCGTCCCAGACGCTCTTCGCACCGAACGCGGCACCCGCGGACAGCGAGATCGGGTTGATCAGCGGCATGCCCGCGATCGTGGTCGCGAGGCCGAACATGAGCAGGCCGCCGTAGGAACCGCGCAGGCCGACGAACAGCTGCTGGCCGACGGTGAACTTCTCGATCCTCGGCGGTTCCAGCCCGCCGACGTGGTCGAGCAGGCCCTGGGCCGCGACCTCCTCCGGCACCGCCTCCTCCAGCGCGACCTGCCGCGCGATCTTCTCGGCCACCCACTGGAACCGCTCGACGAGCCACGCGAAGTTGACCTCCGCGGTGTCGGCGAGCGCGTCCCGCAGCCAGTCGCCGAACTCGTCCCACGTCTTGGCCGGATCGGCCGCGTCGAAGAACTCGTCGGCGACGCGGACGATCTTGCGGGTGCGGTCGCGCAGGTCGTACTCGACGTCCGAGATCAGGTCCGCGACCTCGTCGGACAGCATCGTCTGCCAGCGGGTCGTGCGTCTGCGCAGCTCGTCGAGGCGGTGTTGCGCCGCGCGGTGCAGGGTCTGCGCCCGGCCCTGCTCACCGGTGCGGGCCTCGGTCAGCGCGGTGGTCAGCGGGCCCATCAGCTGTGTCGTGGCCTGCGCGGCGAGCATGGCGGTGGCGCCGCGGGCGATGGCTTCGCTGTTGCGCAGCACGTCCTGGGACAGGGTCCGCACGAGGTCAGCGAACCCGGACTCCTCGTTGAGCTGCTTGTCACCGGTCTGCGCGGCGGCGAGCCGGACGGTCGCCGACACCGGCACGACCTTCACCCGCAGGCCGGCCGCGGCGAGGCGGGCGCGGTTGCGCTCGGCGACCCTGCGCCAGCGCGGCACGATGTCGATCTTCGTGAGCACGACCGTGACGACGGGGCAGAGCGACGTGACCTCCTTGAGCAGGTCCAGTTCGGAGGAGCACAGCTCGCCGGTGGCGTCGGTGATCATGAGCACCGCGTCGGCGGTGCCGAGCGCGGCGAACGTGGACGCGGTGCGCAGCGCGCCGGTCGAGTTGAGCGCGGGGGTGTCGATCAGCACGAGCCCGGCCGCGAGCAGCTCGCGGGGCAGGCCGACCTCGGTGTGCACGTCCGGGCCGGCGACCAGCGCCCGCTTCGCGACCTCGGTGACGGGCACCGGGATCCTGGCCGGCTCGTTCGAGGGGCCGATCGCCCGTCTGCCGGTCGTCGGGACGTCCGCGACGAGGGCCGCCGAAGGTGTCTTCGCATGCGTTACGGTCGTGGGCGTGATTGTGGTCACATCGTCACCGACGGCACACACGTTGGCGTTCACGAGGGCGTTGACCAACTGGCTCTTGCCCTGGTTCAGCTCGCCGATCACGGGGACCCGGAGCTTCGGCTCGAGGAGGAGCGAACGCCGCTTCTCCAGCTTTCCGGCCAGGTCAGTGCGGTGGTGCGTGATGCAGGCCGCGATGGTGTCGTCGAGAACGGTGAGCCAGGGCTGAGTCCTCACCCGGACGAGTGTGCCGTGCTCCCCCATCTGGGTGAAAGGGGGCCGGGGTCCGTACTGCGTACGGACCCCGGCTCCTTGGGGTTGGGGCTAACCCCGTTTTCCCACTGGGCTGAAAAGGCGCGTTACAGACCCAGGTCCAGGTCGCCCACGAGCGGGGCGTCCTGGGGGAGGTGATCGGTGACGCCCGAGACGAGCCCACCCACCGGGCTGTCGTGAACGGCATCGGTCACCGGGTTGTTGGTCACCAGACCGGTGACGGCGTCGGTGTCGACCGGCAGCTGGCCCGTGACGCCCGTGACGGTGTCGGAGACCGTGCCGGACACGTCGCCGACCGCGGGCACCGCGGCGGAGTCGACGGTCGGCAGTTCCGGCAGCTGCGGGAGCTCCGGCAGCTGCGGCAGCGGCAGGTCGTCCGCCGTCGGCAGGTTCGACAGGTGCTCGGAGACCTGGTCGCCACCCTGCTCGATGCCCGCGGTCACGGTGTCGGTCGTGGAGTCGAGCCCACCGGCGGCCGGGGCGGCCGGGCCGGTGAGCAGGCCCTCGAGCGCGTCGCTGCCGGACTCGATGCCACCGGTGACGGCGTCGGCGCCGGTCGCCGCGTAGTGCGCGACGGTCCCGGCGACCGCGTCGCCGGTGTGGCCGAGGTGGTCGACGTCCAGCAGGTCCGACGGGTCGGCGGGCTGGATGGAGAAGTCGCCATCGGAGTTGGCGGAGAAGCTGCCGAGCGGGGACTCCGCGGCGACCGCGGCACCCTCGGGACCCACCAGCAGGCCGCCACCCAGGTCGCCTGCCACCGTGTCGGCGCCGCCCCATGCGCTCAGGTCGCCACCGACGTGGCCGACCAGGCCGAGGCCGGCGTCCGCGAGCGGGGTGCTGCCCGCGGCCGAGCCGCCGAACTCCTCCGGGTCGAGCTTCGCGCCGGCGGCCAGGTCACCGAACGCCGAATCGGTCTGCGTGGAGACCGTCGGGGCGTCGGAGTCCGACGGGTTGGCGAGGAAGCCGGAGGCGGCGGTGTCGAGCACGTCGCCGTCCAGGTCGACGCCGAAGCCGGTCGTGGCCGAGTCGACCCCCGCGGTCAGGTCGCCGAGCGGGGTCCCCACGTCACCGAGGTTCGGGACCGCGGGGATCCCGGAGGGCAGGTCACCGAGGCCGGGAAGGCCGGTCGGCAGGTCACCGAGGCCGGGAAGGCCGGGCAGGGCGGGCAGGCCACCGGGCAGGTCACCCAGGACCGGCAGGTCGCCGAGACCGGGGACACCGGCGGGCAGGTCACCGGCGAAGGGGCCGTCCATCGGCGCGGCCGAGCCGTCGGCCGCGGCCTGCGCGGAGGCGTCGGCCGACGCGTCGGCGGGCAGGCCAACGGGGGGAAGGCTGTCGGCGACCAAGGGGAGAACCTCCTGCACGTCTGCGGGCGTCAAGTGGGAGAGGCCGGCCTCCTTGAGCACGCCGAGCGGGTCGGCGGCATAGGCGGCCCTCGCGGATTCGTCGTTGATCAGCGTCAACGCGAAGTCCTGCAGGGTCTCTATCGAGAAGGACAACGAATTTCTCCTAGCGGATTTCAGTACTGGCGCGCGGCGGCGGTCGGGTGGAGAGGTGCGGGTCGACAAGCCGCGGCGCCGTGCGAGATCAACCTAGGGACGGCCGCGTCGGGGGACATCGGGGATCACTCCGAGTTGTCGTTTCGCCCCATAGGGCTAACAATGACTCACTCGTTAGGGGGTTAGGGGCTGCCCCAGGGCCCCACTGGGGGTTGCCCTACGGGGTCCCGCACCCTGGTACGACATAGCCCGCCCGCACGGACGGAGGTAACGCCCGCAATGCCGTACGCCCTCGGGATCGACCTCGGCACCGCGCGCACCACCGCGGCGGTCAGCCACCACCGGCACGACAGCTGGAGCGAGCCCGTCGTCGTGCCCCTCGACGCGACCTCCGACCAGCCGGGCGTCGCATCCGTACTGCTCCTGACCGGCGACGACGCCGTGGAGGTCGGCGAGGCCGCCGCCCGCGCGGCGGGCGCCCCGGACCGGGTCGCCCGCGACTTCCTCGACCGGATCGGGGACGAGGTCCCCCTCGCACTGGGGGGACGGCACTACCCGGCCGAGTCACTCGCGGCCGCGCTCGTGGCATGGGTCGTCGACCGCGTCGAGGCCTACGAGGGCATGCCGGCCACCCAACTGGTGGTCACTCACCCGGTGGGGTGGGGGGCGCACCGCCGCTCCGTGCTGCAGGCGGCACTGCGCGAGCTGAACATCCCCGAGCTGACCATGCTCCCCCGGCCGGTCGCGGCCGCGGAGGTCCTGGCGGCGGCCGACCGCGTCGAGGTCGGGCAGGAGGTCGCGGTGTACTCGCTCGGCGCGGGCCGGTTCGAGGCGGCCGTGCTGCGGCGCGGCGCGTTCGGGTTCGAGCTGCGCGCGCACGCGGACAGCGCGGACGTGCTCGGCGGCGCACTGTTCGACGACCTGCTGGCCGAGCACGTCGCCGCCGAGCTGGGCGAACTGCCGGACAGCGCGACCGGTCTGGCCGCGTTGCGGGCCGCCTGTGCCGGGGCCAAGGAACAGCTGTCCACCGCGGTCGCGGTGACGATCCCGGCGCCCGCCGGGTCGAAGAAGGCGACGGTCGTGGTCAACCGCACCGACTTCGACGGCCTGATCCGGCCGGTCGTCGAGCACACCGTGCAGGTGCTCCAGCGCGCGGTCCAGGGCGCGGACCCCGAGGCGTTGAGCGCGGTCGTCCTCGTCGGCGGCTCCGCGCGGGTACCGCTGATCGCGGAGCTGGTGTCGGCCGCGGTGCGGGTGCGGGTGGTGGCGGCCGACGACCCGACGACGG
Organism: Actinophytocola glycyrrhizae; assembly: GCF_042653545.1. Taxonomy (NCBI): domain Bacteria; kingdom Bacillati; phylum Actinomycetota; class Actinomycetes; order Pseudonocardiales; family Pseudonocardiaceae; genus Actinophytocola; species Actinophytocola glycyrrhizae. Next base: position 68,754 of record NZ_JBHSIS010000022.1, on the reverse strand, counting down.
CCATCGCCCGCGGCGCCGCGCTCGCGGGTGGCCGGGTCGCGAAGCCGACCGTGCAGGCACATCCCGTGCCGGTCACCCCGACCATGACGCCGGGGGTCACCCAGCACACCGATCTCATGCGGTTCGACGACATGGACGCCGAGGTCGCGGACATCGGCCCGCCGCCGCCCCGGCCGCCCGTCGAGATCCCGGCGCTCGAACCACCCGCCCGCGGCCTGGCCCGCCTGACCCGCCGGGCGCGTGGCGGCACGGACGTCGACGAGGCCGACGAGCTCGACCGCGACAAGCGCGCGTGGGACTTCGCGGACGACGGCGACCGGGACGGCGACCGGGACGGCGCGGACCGGGCCGGGGTCCGCGCCGTCGCCGCCGACGACCCGCCCCGGCGACGCCGCCGCATCGACCCCGACGAGGACGACGAGTGACGCCGATCCTGGACGACGCCACCACGCGGCACCTCGATGCGCTGGCCGCCGACCCGCGCACCCACGTGTCCGTGGTCGCGCCGGGCGGCTACGGCAAGACCACCCTGCTGCACCACCTCGCCGCCGTGCTCGGCGCGACCGTGCACACCGGGTCGTTCGGCCAGGTCACCGGCGACGTGCTGCTGGTCGACGACGTTCACCTCCTCGACGACGCCGACCTCGCGGGCCTGCGCGAGTCGGCGGCGCGGACCAGGCTGGTCGTGGCCGCCCGGCCGTGGCCGAGGTCGGCCGCGCTCGCCGGGCTGCTCGACCTGGCACAGGAGCAGCTGATCCCGGCGCCGTTCACGAAGGAGCAGGTCAGGGCGTGTCTGCCCGCCGGGCGGCGGACCGAAGCGCTGGCCGAGTTCGTGCACACCGAGACCGGTGGCGTGCCGGGCTTCGTCGCCCGGCTCGCCAGGACGCTGGACGGGCAGAAACCCGAGGTCCCGGTCGCCGCGCTCGCCGAGTTCCGGCCAGAGCTGGCGCGGCTCGACGACGACGTGCTGCGGTTCATGCTGGCCGCCGACGCCGGGGTCGGCCTGCACCTGGACCTGCTGGTCGACCTGCTCGACCGGGACGCGGCCGCGGTCGGCGAGATCGTGGAGGCCGCCCGGTCGACCGGGCTCGTGGGCACCGCGGGTGCGCTGCTGCCGATCGCGCGGCGGGCCATCCGCGCGCTGGTGCCGGTGGAGCGGCGGGTGTGGATGCGGCAGCGGCTCGCGGAGCTGCAGCTCGCGCGGGGCGGTCAGGTGCTGGCGCTGGTCCGGCCGCTGCTGGGCACCGGCATCGGCGGGGACGCCGCGGCGACCGCGTTCGAGGCGGCCGCGGCCGAGGCCCTGCCGGTCGATCCGGCGCTGTCGGCACGGCTGTACGAGGCGGCGGTGACCGCGGGCAGGCCGCCGCTACAGGTCGGGGCCCGGCGGGCGGAGGCACTCGCGCTGGCCGGTGACCTGGACGGTGCGCTGCGGCTCGCCGACGAGGTGATCACCACCGAGTCCGCCGCGCGGCGACGGCACGCCGCCGGGGTGGCCGCGGCGGCGCTCGCGCACCGTGGGCAGCTGTTCCGCAGCGCCCAGCTGTACCGGTGGTCCGGCGCCGAGGAGGGCAAGCACTTCGCCACGCTCGGCCTGCTCGGCATCGGTGACCTCGCCGACGCGCGCGAGCTGGCGGCCAAGACGTCCTCCGACGGGCCGCCGACCTCGCTGTCCAGCGCGCTGACGCTGATGACGAACGGGCTGCACGAGTCGGTGGCGGGCACGCCGACGACCGCGCTGTCGATGATGGTGCGCGCGGCGGGCCTGCTCGAACCGGTCGGCCGGGGCGTGCTGCTGCCGGACAGCCCAGCCGCGCTCGGCGCGCTGCTCGCGCTGCACTACGGGGAGCTGAGCACGGCGTCGTCGCTGCTGGACCGGGCCGTCGCGGCGGGCACCGGCGGTGCGCCGCTCGCGACCCGCCACCAGCTGCTGCGCACGTGGATCACCATGGTGCGCGGCAACCTCACCGCGGCGGCCGAGCAGCTCACGGCGCTGCGCGGCACCCACCTCGAACCCCGCGACTGGCTGTTCGCCGTGGCCATGGAGCTGGGCGTGGCGCGGCGCGCGGGCGACACGAACACGCTGGGCCGGGCGTGGCTGCAGGCCGGGGAGGCGTTGCTGCGCCACCCCATGGACCTGTTCACGATCCTGCCGCTGGGCGAACTGATGGTGGCCGCGGCGCGGCTGCGGGAGGAGGCGCGCCTGTCCGCGCACCTCGACCAGGCCCGCACGCTGCTGAAAGAACTTGGCGACCCGCCGCTCTGGGCGACGCCGCTGTGGTGGGGCGGGCTGCACGCGGCCGTCATCGCCGACGACGCCGAGGTGGCTGGCGAGCACGTCGAGGCGATGGAGCGGGCGGCGGCGAAGGACGAGCAGTTCGGCATGGTCGCCGCGGCGGGCCGGTGCTGGGTGGAGCTGATGGCGGGCAAGGTCGACCCCGACGCCGTCGAGGACGCGGCACGAGGGCTGCACGCGGCCGGGTTCACGTGGGACGGCGCGCGGCTCGCCGGGCGGGCGGCGACCAGGACCTCGGATCGCAAGGCGATGGTGCGGCTGCTGGACTGCGCGCGGCTGCTGCAGGGCAAGCCGGTCGCGCGGCGGATGCCGGACGAGCCGTCCGACGTGCCCGCGGTGACGCTGTCGGAGCGGGAGCTGCAGGTGGCGGAGCTGGTGGTGTCCGGGCTGACCTACAAGGACGTCGGCGACCGGCTGTTCATCTCCGCGAAGACCGTCGAGCACCACGTGGCGCGGATGCGGCAGCGGCTCGGCGCGGCCAGCCGCAGCGAGCTGCTGTCCCAGCTGCGGACCCTCGTCGGGAGCCCCGGTGCCCGCGGCTGAGCGGCTCGTCGCGGCGGGACGCGGGCTGGCGGCGGGCGGGCTGGTGACCGGCACGGCGGGCAACCTGTCGACCCGGGTGGGCGAGGACGTGCTGGTGACGGGTTCCGGCACGGACCTCGGTGCGCTGACGCCCGCGGACCTGACGCTGGTGTCGTCGGCGGGCGAGGTGCGGTCCGGGGACCTGCCGCCGACCTCCGAGCTGCCGCTGCACCTGGCGGTCTACGCGGCGTTCCCGTCGGTCGGCGCCATCGCGCACGCGCACTCGCCCGCGTCGATCGCGGTCGGTCTCACGCACGACGTGCTGCCGCCGGTGCACTACCTGACCGTGCGGTTGGGCGGGGTGGTGCGGGTGGCGGACTACGCGACGTTCGGCTCGCCGGAGCTGGCGTCGTCGGTGGTGGCCGGCCTGGCGGACCGGTCGGCGGTGCTGCTGCGCAACCACGGCTCGGTCGCGCACGGCGACACGGTCGAGCAGGCGTGCGAGCGGCTGGAGCTGGTGGAGTGGCTGTCCGACGTGTACGCCCGCGCGGCGGCACTCGGCACCCCGCACCTGCTCGGCGACGACGAGCTGGCGGCCGCGGCGGCCACCTTCACCAGGTTGGGCTACGGCGAAGGCTCCTATACTGCGGTTGTTGACCGCCCGCCAACAGATCGGTGACGACGTGACCGCCGCCGCACCACGCAGGCGCAGGCTGGAGCCTGACGAGCGCCGCGAGGAGATCCTGGTGTGCGCGATGCACCTGTTCGGCGAGCGTCCGTACGCGGCGGTGTCGACCACGGAGCTGGCCGCGCGGGCCGGGGTGGCGCGCGGGCTGATCAACCACTACTTCGGCACGAAGCGCGACCTGTACCTGGAGGTCGTGCGCAGAATGGTGACGATCCCGAGGTTCGCGATCGAGCAGCTGCCGCAGGGCCCGCTGGAGACGCGCGTCCGGGCCGCGGTCGACTGGTTCCTGGAGGGGGTGGACCGCAACAGCAAGGCATGGCTGGCGGCGACGGGCGCCATCGGCCAGGACCCGGAGGTGGAACAGATCCTGGCGGACGCCGACGAGACCGCCGCCGACCGCGTGCTGGAGGCGGCGAGCCTGTCGGCGGCGGCTCCCGAACTGCGCGCGATGGTCCGTTCCTACGGCGGCATGGTGAAGTCCGCGGCCAGGGAGTGGCTGGTGCGCAAGGACCTCACCCGCGAACAGGTGCACCTGATCCTGAGCACCACCCTGCTGTCCCTGATCCGTGACGCGGCCCCGCGCCTGACCGGCGACCGGCGGTCAGGCGCGTAGCCGACGATGTCCGGCGACGACGGCGTCCACTTCGGACCGGCGAAACACGGATGAACGCCGCGCCGGTGTGTGCCACAGTGACCGCCGTGCTGGTGAGAAGAGAACACGCGGGGGACGTGCCCGTGATCGAAGAACTCCACCGGGCCGCCTTCACGGGCGAGGTGGAGGCACGCCTGGTGACGGCACTTCGCGCGTCGGACGCGTGGCTGCCGCCGCTGTCGCTGGTGGCGGAGTCCGACGGCCGGGTGGTGGGCCACGTGGTGTGCACCCGCGCCCACGTGGGCGACGTGCCCGCGCTGGGACTCGGCCCGCTTGGCGTGGACCCGGCCGTGCAGAGGTCGGGCATCGGCAGTGCGCTGATGCACGCCGTCCTGGGCGCCGCGGACGCCATGGACGAGCCGGTGGTGGTCCTGCTGGGCCACACCGGCTACTACCCGCGCTTCGGCTTCGAGCCCGCGACCGGGTACGGCATCACGCCTCCGGTCCCGGAGTGGGGCGAGCACTTCCAAGCCCGCCCACTGTCCACCTACGCCCCGTCGGTCCGCGGCCCGTTCGCCTACGCGGCCCCGTTCAACGAGCTGTGAAGCCGGGAACCCCGCGGTAGTCCGCTTCGGGCAGTGGGCGGCGCGGACACCCCTCGCGTCCGCGCCGCCCGGCTCGGCTACGAACGGGTGAAGTCCGCCTCCCAGTTGGTCTCCCAGGTCCCGCCGTCGTCGACGGAGAACGCCTGCTCCCACCGCGCGCTCTTCTCCGTGATCCCCGACCACCGGTAGCGCACGCGGATCTGCCTGCCCTCGAACTCCTCCTCGCTGAAGAACTCGCCGACACCCTGTTCGTCGAAGCGCCCCACCACCGGCGGCAGCGCCAACTGTCCGTTGCGGGAGTTCACCCAGTAGATGGACCAGTCCTGGGTGACGGGGTCCTGCAGCCGCAGCGAGATCCCCCGGAACCCGAAGCCGGGCAGGTCCACCTCGTCGACGTTCGCCGCACCCTCGAACAGGGAGTAGTTGACCACCGACCCGTCCGCGGTCTCCCACTCGCCGGTGCCGCTGAACGGCTTCGTCTTGCGCTGTGTGGTCTGCCAGGTGCCGACGAAGAAGTCGAAGTTGTTCGCCATGCCGCGCACGCTATGGCGCATCCACTGACACGGAATGTCAGCTGACCTAGGATTCCTCACCGTGCGCGCGGCCAGGATCGTCCAGCTGCTGCTCCTGCTGCAGACCAGGGGCAGGCTGACCGCCGCCCAGCTCGCCGAGCAGCTCGAGGTCTCCGTCCGCACGGTCTACCGGGACGTCGACGCCCTGCACGCGGCGGGCGTCCCGCTGTACGGCGAGGCCGGGCACGCGGGCGGCTACCGGCTGGTCGACGGCTACCGCACCCGGCTGACCGGGCTCACGGAGAACGAGGCGGATTCGCTGTTCCTCACCGGCCTGCCAGGGCCCGCCCGCGAGCTGGGGCTGGGCGCCGAGGTGGCCGCCGCCTGGCTGAAGCTCACCGCCTCCCTCCCACCGGAGCTGCGTGACCGCGCCACCCGCATCCAGCAGCGCTTCCACCTCGACGCGCCGAGCTGGTACGCCGAACCGGACGACACCCCGGCACTCGCGGCCGCGGCGGACGCGGTGTGGCGGGAGCGCCGCATCCACGTCCAGTACCACCGCTGGCGTGCCCCGACCGAGGTCACCCGGACGTTGGACCCGTACGGCCTGGTGCTCAAGGCGGGCCGCTGGTACCTCGTGGCGGCCGGCACCAGGATCAGCACCTACCGGGTCGCCCAGATCCGCGAGCTGACCGTGCTCGACGAGGCGTTCCGGCGCCCGGCCGGCTTCGACCTCGCCGCGTTCTGGCAGACCTACCTCGACGACTTCGACGCCCGCCGCCACGTCGGCACCGCGACCGTCCGCATCTCTCCCGGCCTGCGGGAAACCCTGGTCGACGCGGTCGAGCCGGCCATCCACCGCGCGGTCGAGGAGACCGCGTCGGCACCGGATGCCGACGGCTGGGTGACCGCGACCGTGCCGATCGAGAAGATGGCACACGCGCACCGCCTGTTCCTCGGCTTCGGCGCGGACGTCGAGGTGCTCGCACCGGCCGAGCTGCGGGACCGGATCACGACGTCGGTGACCGCGCTGGCACGGACGTACTCACCCGGCTGAAGGACCGCAGAAGGGGCAACGTCAACAGGCTCAGCACAGCGAGCAACAGGAACGCGAGCAGCGGCTCACCCACGAGCATCCCGACGACGGCCGCGACGACGAGCCCGCCGAGGTTGCCCGCGAGCCACATCAGCCCGGCGGCCGTGCCCTCGCTGCGCCCGGCCCGCCGCTCGGTGAGCTCCAGCACGATCGGCAGCGCGGGCAGCAACGCGAACCCGATCAACGCCAGCGCCACGAACCCCGTCACCACCCCCGGCGCGAGCGCGAGCACCACGCACGCGCCGATCGTGACGAGCAACGACGTGGTCAGCAGGGCCAGCTCCCACCCTCTGCGGCTGGCCAGCACCGGCAACACGGCACACCCGGCCACCCCGGCGACCACGTTCGCGATGAGGATCAGGCCGGCCGTCTCCTCGGGCACACCGGCGGGTTCGAGCAGCGGCTGCGCGAATGTCGACAGGGTGACGAACACCCCGAACGGCACGAACACCAGCGCGCACAGCCTGCGGATGTACGGGTCGCCCCACGCGATCCGCAACGCGCCGAACCCGGCGGGCGCGGCCTCGGTCCGGTGCTCGGCGGGCGTCCGCAGCACAGCGAGCACGGCGGCGGCCGCCGCGACCGCCAGCGCGGCCTGCACCACCAGCAGTGCGGCGATGTCGTCGGCGAACACGGTCCCCAGCCCGAACCCGACGATCAGCCCGGCGAACGTGCTGGCCGACCCGACCGCGATGCCCGTCGGCCGGTGCCGCCGCGCGAGGTAGCGCCCGGCGACACCGGTGATCGCGTTGAGCACCAGCGGCTGCGCGACCGCCACGACGAGCTGCCCGGCCAGCGCGAACACGTAGGTGTCGCCGAGGAGCCGGACCACCGCCCCTGCCGCCGCGAGCAGCGCCCCGGCGGCGAGCCCACCGCGGAACCACCGGTCGAGCACGATCCCGGCCGGGATCGCGAGCACCACGTAGAGCAGCGGGAACACGTTGGCGAGCCAGCCGACGGCGCCGTCACCGACGGCGTAGTACCGGCCCGCGGCGTCGGCGACCGGCGCGTAGGTGACCCACAGGACCTGCGTGACCGCGCCGAGGAGCGCGAACACCGCGACCATGGACCACCGGCTGCGTGGTTCGTGCACTTGTCTGCCCTCACGGTGTCGAACCGGCCGCCGGTCGTCCGACGTGCTGGTGAGCATCACCGACACCGCTGAGGAGATCAAGATGTACGCCGAGGTCAACGGCCTGAAGATGTACTACGAGGTGCACGGTGACGGTCTGCCGCTCGTCGTGCTGCACGGTGGTCTCCACTCGATCGACGTCTCGTTCGGCGCGCTGCTGCCGTGGCTGGCCGAGAACTTCCAGGTCATCGCCGTCGACCTGCAGGGCCACGGCCGGACCGGGGACATCGACCGCCCGCCGCTGCTCGAACACCTCGCCGCCGACGTGGTGGCCCTGCTCGACCTGCTCGGCGTCGAGCGGGCCGACCTCTTCGGCTACAGCCTCGGCGGCCTGGTCGCACTGACCGCGGCGACCCACCACCCGGACCGGGTCCGGCGCATGGTCCTCGCCGCGACGCACTTCCGGCAGGACGGGTACCACGACGAGATCCACGACGGCGACGAGGACTCCGACCGCATGCCGACCCAGGAGGAGTTCGAAAGCTGGCACGCCGCCTACACGCGGGTGGCGCCCGACCCCGGCAACTTCGAGGAGTTCGGGCAGAAGGTGTCCGGCGTCGTGCACTCGTTCCGGGACTGGACGCCAGAGGAGCTGCTGGCGATCACCGCACCCACCCTGCTCGTCGTGGGCGACAACGACTTCGTCCGCATCTCCCATGCCGAACTGATGCGTGACCTGCTGGGTGACGCCAGGCTCGCGGTGCTGCCGGACACCCGGCACACGGAGGTCACGCAGCGGGTGGACCTGGTGGTGCCGATGGTCACGACGTTCCTGCGCCGTCCTTGAGCGGCGAACTGTCGGTGGGTGGGGATAGCGTCTGTGGCGTGCGAGTGGCGACATGGAACGTGAACTCCGTCAAGCAGCGGATGCCGAGGCTGCTGCCGTGGCTGGACCAGCGGCGGCCGGACGTGGTGTGCCTGCAGGAGACCAAGCTGACCGACGAGGCGTTCACCGAGTTGGCCGTACCCGCGCTGGCCGAACGCGGGTACGAGGTCGCGATCGCGGGCGAGCCGGGGTGGAACGGCGTGGCGATCCTGTCGAAGGTCGGCCTCGACGAGGTGACGGTCGGGGTGGCCGGGGCCCCGGGGTTCCCGCACCCCGAGGCGCGGGCGGTCGCGGCGACCTGCGGTGGGGTGCGGGTGCACTCGCTGTACGTGCCGAACGGGCGGGAGCCGGACTCCGACCACTACCGGTACAAGCTGGCGTGGCTGGCCGCGCTGCGCGACGTGGTGTCGGCGGGGCCGGAGGCGGTGCTGCTGTGCGGTGACATGAACATCGCGCCGACGGACGCCGACGTGTTCGACCCGGCCGCGTACGCCGGCCAGACGCACGTCACGCCGCCGGAACGGGCCGCCCTCGCGGCACTGGTGGAACTCGGTCTGCACGACGTGGTGCGGGACCGGTGGCCGGACGAACGGGTCTTCACGTACTGGGACTACCGGGCCGGGATGTTCCACCAGGACCTCGGCATGCGCATCGACCTGGTGCTGGCGTCGGCCCCGGTGGCGAGCCGGGTGCGGGCGGCGTGGGTGGACCGGCACGCCCGCAAGGGCACGGGCCCGAGTGACCACGCGCCGGTGATGGTCGACCTCGACGAGGCGCCGGACGGGGACATCGGCCCGGTGGTGCCGCCGCCCTCGGCCGGGCGGACGAGGAAGGGACCGGTGAAGCTGCCCCAGTCGAAGTGAGGCGCTACTTCCCGAGCGTGTAGTCGAACCAGACGCGGTGCGTGCCGTCCGCGTCGATGGTCAGCCCACCCGACCCGCCGATGCCCGCGAGCCCGCCGGTGCCGCTGCCGGGGACGATCACGAACGCCTCGTCGAGCCGGACGGTGCCACGCGTGGACGCGAGGTGCGCGAAGTTGAAGGTGCCCGCGACCCCGTCGAGCGACCCGTCGAAGGACTCCATGGCCACGTAGGTGCCGACCCCGGTGGCCTGGTCGAACGCGGAGGTGAAGACGGTGGCGGACCGGCCCTCCACCTGGCCCGCGTAGCGCTTGTCCATGGTCGCGACCCCGACGGGCGTGCCGGTGGGCACCTCGAAGGCAGGCTTGACGTCGACGGCGGTGAACTCGTGCGTGGTGAAGGTTCCCTCAGCTCTCACAGGCAAGACAGTAACCGCCTGGTGGGACACCGTGTGCGACCCCACCGCCCGGGGCTTGAATGAGTCCCATGACGACACGACGCACCGCGGTGGCCGGGATGCTGGCCGCCCTGCTCCTCGGCCTGACCACGGCAGGCGCGGCGACCCCGGCCGCATCGGACGACAGGGACGCGGCGATCCCGGCCGCGACGCCCGGCGAGTCGTACAAGCGCACGGAGCTGTACTTCGGTGGCAGCCGCCCGGACGGCACCCCCATCACCCCGGCCGACTTCGAGCTGTTCCTGGACAAGGAGGTCACCCCGGCGTTCCCGGACGGCCTCACGTGGCTCGAGGCCCACGGCCAGTGGCTGGGCGGCAAGGAGGACTCGTACGTCCTGATCATCCTGTACCCGTTCGGCGACCGGCACGCGAACCGCGAACTGGAGGAGATCCGCACCGACTACAAGGAACAGTTCGACCAGCAGTCGGTCCTGCGCGCCGACAGCGTCGAACGCGTGTCCTTCTGAACAGGCCAGAAGACCCACTGTGCACGCTGCCGGTGGGCGGGACCGAGATCGTCGTCAAGGACGAGAGCGTCCTGCCCACCGGCAGCACCGAACACCGAACCGTCGCGGCCATGTTCTGCCACGCGATCGCCGACGGCGACATCACCGAGGACACCCAGGTGATCACCGCGACCGCGGGTTCGGTGGCAGTGGCTGCGGCCCACTTCGCCACCATGCTGAACCTCCGCGCCACCGCGGTGGTCCCGGCCAGGACCCCCGACGCGGTACTGGCCCGGATAGAAGAACACGGTGGCCGCTGGCAACGGGCGAAACAACCCCCGGCGGCACTGCAACACGAGGCCCGGGCACTGGCGGACCGCGGGGGCGCCCACTTCCTGGACCACTTCACCTCGGCCGAACCCGTGGTCACGGCCTGGCCCCCCACCATCGCGGACGAACTGTTCGCGCAGCTACCCAGTCCTCCGCGATGGATGGGTCGTGGGTGCCGGAACCGGCACGACGGCGACCACGCTCGGCCGCCACATCCGCAAGAACGGCCTTCCGACGAAACTGGCGGTGGCGGACCCGGAGAACTCGGCGTACTTCCCGGCGTGGGCGAGCGGCGCCCGCGACTACGGCACCGGCATGCCGTCCCGCATCCCCGGTATCGGCCGCCCGCGCGTGGAACCGGGCTTCCGCCCGGGCGTGGTGGACCTGGTGATCCCGGTCCCGGACGCGGCGTCGATCGCGGCACTGCAGTGGCTGCACGCCCACGACATCAACGCGGGCCCGGCCACCGGCACCGGCCTGTGGGCAATCCACCACCTGACGACGAAGACGAACGAACCAGGCCCGATCGTCACGGTCCTGACCGACAGCGGCGACCCGTACCGCACGACACACCTGAACCAGACCTGGCTGCACCAGAAAGGCCTGGACCCGACCCCGTACGCAGCGAAACTCTGGTGACCACCTGACGTCCGGGTCGCGTTCTGCGAACAGCCTGCTCAGGCAGGTGGGTTCCAGCGCTGGTTGACGTCACCGTGGCAGGTCCAGATGGCCAGCTGGGTACCGTCGGCGGTGTTGCCGGCGGGCACGTCGAGGCACTTGTTCGACGCGACGTTGATGATCCAGCCCTCGGTGGTGGGCACCCACTGCTGTGCACCGGTGCCGTTGCAGTCGTGGATCTGGACCCTCGCACCGTCGCTGGTGTCGCCACCGACGACGTCGAGGCACTTGCCGAGCCCCCGGACGGTGCCGTCCTGGGCGAACACCCACTGCTGGGCGTCCGTCCCGTTGCATTCGTGGAGCTGGACGGGGGTGCCGTTGGCGGCGTTGGCACCGGCGATGTCCACGCACTTGCCCGCCAGCCCGGTGAACGGACCGGCCTCGGGCCGCTGCGTGGCCGTGGTGGTGGTGGTAGTCGTCGTCGTGGATGTGGTGCTGGTCGTCGGAGCCACACTGGCCGAGGTGGTGGCCGCACCGGTCTCCTGCCCACTCGCCCGCAGCGGCCGGTCGGGGGTGAGGACGTTGAACATCACGATGGCGAACACGACGGTGACCACGACCGCCCCACCGGACACGACCGCCCACATGTCCGGTTTCCACCGCTCGTCCTCAGGCTCGGCCCGCCGCCGGGATGTCTTCTTTGGCGGCGGCGCGGCGGGAACGACAACCGGCGCGAGCAGCGTGGTCGGCGCGTCGACCCCCGCAGGCGCGGCGACGTTGTCAAGCAACCGGGCGACCTCGGCGTACTGCTCGGTGATCATCGCCCGCACCAGCGGCGGCCAAGGGTGCGCGTCCAGCGGCACCGGCCCGATCATCGCGCGAAGCTGGTCCAACGTCGGCCGCGCAAGCGGGTCCCCGACAAGGCAGGCACCCAGCAACTGACGGATGCGCGACGGCAACGACCCGGGCAGCTCCGGCTGGGCCCGACTCACCAGCGCCAACGACTCAGTTCGCGTCTCCCCAGCGAACGCACTACGTCCAGTGGCGGCGAGGTGCAACACCGCACCGAGCGAGAACACGTCACTGGCCGGAGTCAACGCCTGCCTGCCGGCCTGCTCGGGCGACATGAACTCGGGGTCCCCGACCACCAGACTGACATCGTGGTCAACAGCACGGGCGACGCCGAAGTCGAGCAGGCGCACACTGTCCTCGGTGAGCCGCACGTGCGCCGGCGTCAGGTCCCGGTGCACCAGCCCGGCCCGGTGGATCTCGGTCAACGCACTGGCCAGCCCCGCCGCCAGCCGCAAGATCGCGTCCTCCCCGAGGAGGACACCGCGCCCGACCATCTCCCCCAGCGACACTCCCGGCAGGAAATCCGCGGCCACCCACGGCGTGGCGTCGGCAGGCCCGGCGTCGACGACCGGAGCGTTGCAGGGACCGACCACCTGACGCAGCCCCGCCACCTCACGGGCAAACCGCTGCGGGAACCCGGGGTCGGCGACTAGCGGCGCACTGACCACCTTGACCGCGACAAGCCGCCCGTCCGGCGTGGTCCCCACCAGCACCGGGCCCATCTCGTCCGCCCCCAGCCCGGCAAGCAACCGGACCGACCCAACGAGTCTCGGGTCTAATTCCCCGAGTGCCCTCACGATCACCCTCCTTCGGTCAGCCGCTCCACGCAGGGAGGGTGCCACATCAGCGATCGCACCCAAGGGGTACGGACGAAGACGAGCAGACGCACAGAGCCACAACGCGCTGCCATCGAGGAAGACCGCAAGCAGCGATCGAAGTGAGGCCGAAGGGAGGTCGAAACCCTCCCTGGCTGGAACTAGATCGGCCACAGAAGGGTCGCATCGCTGGCAAGCCTGGCAGACGGCGAGTGAGGATCAACCATCTGGGCTTGTCACGCTACGTGATCAGGCATGATCTTTCGCGTTCGATAGAGGCGACTCAGCAAAGTCTGACTCGATCTAAGTAAGAAGAGATCTTACTTAGATCGAGTCAGACTTTGACGGCGTTCCGGGGGACGCACCAATGATCTTGCGCTGCTGGACAGGCAGCTTCGCCTGGTCCGCGAGGGGGTCGCGACAACCCCCGGACAGGCCTGTCGATGGAGTCTCTCCAGGAGTACGGTCGCCCCTTTCACTGCCGCGCCGCGCGAATGCTCGTCCGTCCTCTCGACCCCGCCGACGTGCGAGAGATGACTGCCCTCGACCCCGGCCGAGGCCATCGACGCGTTCCTGATCACCGGCGGCTTTCCCGAAATCGTCCAGCGGTGGGCGCCAGGCACCAGCCGCACCGGGCTCCTGCACGACCAGCTCGCCGACCCGCTTTCCCCGCTACTGATGGCCGGCGAACTGTCGCTGCTCGGCGAAGTCCCCGAGCCATCGCACAGCCGCTCAGCACTTGAGGCGATCGGTGCCGGCGAACGCACCTTCGGCACGATCGCCAATCGAATCGGTGTCGGAAATCCGATCCCTTCCGGCACCCTCGCTCCCATCCTGAACACCCTGACCGCGAAGCGCATCGTCGCCACCGACACCCCGCTTGCCACCCGTCCGGACACCAAGAACAAGCGCTACCGGATCGAGGACCCGTACCTGCGGTTCTGGCTCGCCTTTCTGCAGCGCGCCATCGCCGAAGTCGAGCGCGGCCGCGGCGACTTGGTTGCAGCACGACTCGAACGATCCTGGCCATCCTGGCGCGGACGCGCCGTCGAGCCAGTTGTCCGCGCCAGCCTCGAACGGCTCCTGCCCGACGATCGGCTGTCCGGCGCGGAAGTGGTGGGCGGCTGGTGGAATCGGCAGAACAACCCGGAGATCGACCTGATAGGCGCGGACCGCGAGCCCACAGCGACCCGCATCGCCTTCACCGGCTCCATCAAGTGGCTGGAAACCGAACGCTTCGGTCAACGTGAGTTGGAAAGCCTGCTCGCCGGATCCATGTCGGTACCGGGGCGCGACCACACCACTCCGCTACTCGCAGTCTCCCGCAACGGCGTTGAGGAAGGGCTACCGCTGGCCGCATCCTTCGGCCCCGAAGAGATCGTCGCGGCATGGCGGAACTGAACTCCCGAGACCTTCCTGATATTCGTGAGCGCTGTCAACACGCCGACAGTCATGAATGGTCACAGGTGGTGGGGCCGAAGGGAGTCGAACCCTCACTGGCTGGAACCTAAATCGACTACACGCCGCAGCACCTTCGGCGACCTGGGCGAACGCCGCATCCAGAGGACGACTCCGTAGATCCAGAGGCACGGATGGCGGGACGTTCGCACCCAGACTCGCACCCAACCCAGTCCCCTTGACCTGCAAGTCCAGGAACGTTACGGCACACCATATCTTGAGCCCACCTGGGCTACTACCCAGGCGAACCACCACGAGGTGGTCACTCGCTTGTAGTGGACCCACCCGCCTAGCGCTCGTCTAAATGGGTGATTAAGCATTGATCACCTCCAAGACACCCGCAGCGGGGGACGGCACTGCATGCTTGATCAATATAACGCTACTGCCGATCAACCCACCGCGACCTGCATGTATCGAGGCATAAAGATCAACTAACTGATCGTCGAGGGTTGCTACCATCCTCGGGCCGCATGACCAATTTCGACCTGTCATCAAATTGACCAGAATTAGGACTCCACTAATGCCCGAGCAGTGCGCGATACTTTGCCCGTAACGCGCAACGGCACAGGGAGCGACTGTCAGGTACGGAGGCGTGACTGGGGCGCCAACACGGACGGCGACCAGCGAGACGAAGGGCGTAAGCGCTTGTGAGACGACTAAAGGACCTCAGCCGGTACGTCATGACCGGAGCTCTTCCTGTCGTCATCGCGGTCACATCCAGCATCTCCGCAGCTAACGAAGGTCAAGTAAGAGTCTACTGGGCGCTCGGTGCAATTGCCTCCACTAGCGGCCTTTCTCTTCTGAGCATATTCAAGGAGATTCGATCCGAGAAGGCAACTCTACGCGCAGAGAGCGGCCAGGCGAAATTACGTATGCTGCTGGCCAACGCTAGCCAGCCTCTCGTTACAGCACTAGGTCGCGTAGCTTCTGCCAATGACCTGTCGAGAAGGAAGGAAACAGTCCATACTCTTGTTCAAAGCGCCGTCTCAACCGCCAGAGCAGAATGTGGCACCGGTAATCGGGAACAATACCGCAGCTGTTTCTACTCTTTATGCAACAGTCACCTTTCTCGCGTCCATTATGAAGGTCGCGAAGGAACTGATCCGCCGAGGACGAAGTTCGACCTTAATGACAAGAACCTCTCGCGTCGCGCAGACGCACAATTCGCTCGCGACGTCGCCAGAGGCGAGCGTGCTGTACTGATCGAAGACCTCCATGAGGAGGACTTGGACGATGAGATTTCAAAACCAAAGGATCGATTCTACCGGACAATGTTGGTCGTGCCCGTGAATGCCGGAGACCAACATTTCGGGTTTTTGTCAATTGACTCACCGGAGCCCAGAACCCTAAAAGAAATTGACCGCAAGAACACGGTATTGATTGCGGGAGTACTTGCGACAGGTCTAGCTATTCTCCGTCAAGACGGCTACAAGATGGTAGCGGACGGCAGTTTTGAGAAGGTGAGATGACGATGAGCCTGCGTGCTGATAGCAACTCCGCGCCGCTGCGTTCGGAATTTGAGGATGACTTCCTCGCAGGCCGAATAACCGCCGTCCAGTATCTCGAACATGCAAGGGCAGTCGCCGACAGGACTGTCGCCGCAGAGCGCCAGCAGGACACCGCCGAGCAGAAACGTCTCGACTTGCTTAGTCATAGACTTGTACTTCTGGTTCGAGTGATCTTCCTTGTCATTGCACCGCTTGCATATGTCAGCGTGGGCGTAACTCAAATATCAACGGGGGCCAGTATAGATATCGGCGTGTTGAGCATCGTCACCGGAGCAGCGATCAGTGCCGCAACTGCGGCGTGGCGGCGTTATCTACGCGTGCATAAAAGGCGAGGATAATTTTCCCTTCATCTGACGCCTGCGAACGCAGGTAGCATTGCAGTAACACACAACTCAAAACAAGATAGCAATCGCAAAAAATCCAACACTAAGCAACGCCAGCGATAGAGAAACTTGGACCAGTCTGTGCTTTCGCCAGTTTCTTTTGCTCATTTCGATGAGTTGTAGGCACAGCATATCAAGCTGCATGTCTGACTCAAAGGCGCACAGTTCGGCCCGAAAACGTCCCGGTTCCCAATGCCGCAGGTGGCCAAAATATATGAAGTTGCCCCGATGAGCGCGCTCGTGGCTCCGGGAAGACCCTAATTGGGGGTACACGGCTCCAACTGCGACAACGAGAGCGGCGAGCAGTGTCGAGGCCCCAATTATCTCGAGGATCTGACGCCAGCCAACGATTTGCGAGAGCAGTCCGCCTTTAGCATTAGCCGACAGTATGGCAAATAATGCACCGCCTTCCAACGCCAATAGAATCGCGGCTTTGGTATCTACCTTACTTGTCCACGCTTCCTGAGCCCCGTGCACTCGCCAGGCGAAGTCTGTTGTGAGCACCCCAGGCGCCTCGGTCGGCCCTTGTGGCGACGAGTGTCGATCACGAAACCACATTACGCTGTTCCTGAAGGTAGGCGTGAGCAACGTCGCGAACAGCAGGATCGCTAAAAGCTCGCCTTAGGCATTTAATCCATTTTTTATGACAGTTTCCGAGTCGCCGACCGGAACCGCACGGACAGCGATAACCAGGACTGGCTGGATTCTCGGCGGCCTTAAGCAGACTCTCAAATTGATCGGGACTAAGACCTTTCGTGGTCTCTCGAAACCACTGTCGATGGCCGTGATGACCGTGGTCCCACTGCTCACCAGCCCAGTGCGGCACTATTCCATGCTTTCGTCGCGTGTCGTACATTTGCTGTAAAATAATAAACTCCTGCATACGTATGATGTATCTAGCCAGGCCGCCGGGCCGCTGAAAGTCATCGATAGGCGCAGTTTGCGGAAGCCACATACAGAATCGACCCGACGATTCAATATGCCGGTCAGCGTCTCGCGGAAAATTATGATCCAAGTCGTACGTATCGGGTAGAACGAAAGGGTCAAGGCTGGGATAAGCGATATAAAGTTGGTAGGCGTCCACGCGACCGTCCTGGCGTGGCACCTGAACCGATCCAACAATTCGAGCACTAGAGACGCCGCGGTTAATTACTCGAAGACCCGGCTGGATTGTGGCGAGTTCGACACGATCTCGTTGCCACCGCCGGTAGCCGGCATCCGTTAGCCGTTCGACCACGGCTTGGCCGGCTTCCGCGACAGCACTACGGCACCGGCCGCAGCCAGCCCCACGACAGCAGTGGTGGCGGCAAGGGCACCCAGTGCCCGATCCTTCTGCTCGGAGGCCTCCAAGATGGCCAGATCATTGTATGTCAGGTCGGTAGCAACATACGCTTGCACCGAGGATGACCAAGGAAAGGCCTGCTGCAGCCATGCAGGGAGATAGTCCCTCACGGACCGGTCAAGACCGATCTGGCCTCCGTCGAGTCGCTGTTGGATCGTAGCCGCCGCCGCTGTAGAGCCACCAAGGCTGATGACATCAGTGTTGCCGTGCTCCCCGACCCTAGACACCAGTACTTGCCCCCACGACAAGCCGATAGCCAGCCGGTGAGCCGGCAACTCAGGCAACACGTGCGGGATGACTTCATCTGCCACGCTTGTCAACGCTGCGGCCAGACGTACAGCCGAGAGAGCAGCTTTCTCTTCCTCCTGCACGGGCCGGTATGCGAGGGACTGCATCCGGTCGCCCTGGTATTGGATCCGTAGAGCCTCGAAGTCCTGTACGGCAGAGTCACGCATGACACCCCGGATCACGTGAAACAGGCGGATGGCCTCAACGAGATCGTCATCAAGGGACTGTAGACCGTCGATATAGCTGGTGAAGCCATCCACATCAGCGAAGATCGATGCACCCTGCACCCGCTTGGTATTGGAAAGGGTTAGGGTCGCCTTATCGATCTTCTCCTTCACCTTGGTGCTGGTGACAGAGCCGACCGGATAGCGCTCGGCTGCATCCTCAAGGCGCTTCCGGCTATCCGCCCGGGTCCAGGGCCAGCCGTACTCCGCAGACAGACGTTCGACCTCACTCGCTGACAGCGATATCCGGTAAGTGCCGTCGCCCATATCTTCCACTTTATCCTGGAACGTTTGGGGCAGGAGGTCATACACGCGCGTCGTCATACGAACACCGGAAGATTGCAGCAATTTGGCCGCGTGGTTGGCTGCGCCCCCCAAGAACAGGAGTTCCTGGTCACCACCGGCACCGTTACGAGTGGCAATACAGCGACCGTGATCAAGCCCTGCAGCAATCTGCCATGCTTCTGATCCGTCAAGATCAAGAACGTCGTTGAATACAGCGGTCGAGTGGCGGATTGCCAAGCACGTCAGTACGGCCTTTACAGCGATCGTGGACTCGTCCGAGATCGGGCGATAGGACAGAGCGTGAACACGGGGCCCCTGAAAGTGGATCTTCTGCCCATCGAAGTCGTGCGCGATGATCTTGCTTACCTCACGAGCAAAAACGTGCAGCATCCGCAGTAGCTCTTCACCGTCATCCCCATCCTCCTCCTGAGCCCTTAGCTGCCGGTTGAAGTTGACGATGTCCACGTACAAGTGTGTACCCGTGACACGGCGCGGCCGTGTCCTGGAGATATTGTCGAAATCGATCTTTCGAGTAACATCTTCAATCCGAAGATCGGCGGTTTGCATGTAGCGATCTTCGGCACGTTCCTGTGCCAGCTCAAAGGTCCAAGTCACGTTCCGCGCCTACTTACACGGTAGTAGTTACAAATTTGTTATTAGCATACGCAAGGTGGTCCATGAACAGCCACCAACAGTCGTAGACCAATGGCGCATACAGCAGCACCGGTAACCTTCTGTAGTCAGTGCTACGTCAAGTAACGTTCCTGCGATGTGCGTGTCATCAGCTTCGGCGCCGGTCGACGACAAGCGCAACAAACCCATCAAAAGATGGATCACTCGTCCCGTCAGGTACCTTGCTCGGCGAACCGGATTAGGGAACCGATGTCGCGAACCAGGAGCCGCTTACCGCCAGTATCGATGAGGCCGGCTCGGCGGAGGTCCCGTAACGCTCGCTCTGCACTAGCTCGTTTGACACCAACCAGAGTGCCTAGCTCGATCTGGGTCAGGTCTACGCCGATGATCAATCCAGCGCCCGTACTGCCATTCCCGTGGGTCTCCACCAGTTCGCGGAGAACCCTGGCCAGACGTACCGCCGGCGGACAACCGGTGTAGTCGACGCGGCGTCGCGTGGCGGACCGCAGCTTGCCGCTCATGTAGGCGCTCAATGCAAGCATCCCGCTCGGATCATCACGGAGAATCGCGATGAAGTCAACGCGATCGAGTTTGCTTGCAGTTACTGGCGTGCGCCCGCAGGCCCTCACCGTGGCAGATCTCTGTCGCGCATCGACAGCGGCTAGCTCACCCACGAGATCACCGCCGAACCGGACAGCTAGCAGCGCTTCCCCAACCTCGCCTAGCCGCGCAGTGACTTTGACGCATGACGACAGCAGCAGGTAGACGGATGTATCCGTATCACCCTCGGTAATCAGGGTGTTGCCCGCATGAAACTCAACCATACGGCCTGCTGAGATCAGGTTCCCGAGGGTGCCGCTGCCGAGCTGGAACAGGAAGCTGTCTGGCCGCCAGGACTTACGGTGCGTCGCTAGTGCCAGCTCTCTGTTCATAGCTCCTGCCCAGGAGTCGATACCAAGCGGTTGATCGATGGTATCTTCACCCGCCTGCATCTGAACTTGGACATGAAGACTCAGTCTTCGCCCCGCGTGGATTCTAGACATCAACGGAGCACAAGGCTTCTATGATCAAGTTGTGCGATCTTGTTTAGACCGTCGCAGCTGGTAGAAGTAGTGGGGCCGAAGGGAGTCGAACCCTCACTGGCTGGAACCTAAATCCAGTGCCTCTGCCTGTTGGGCTACGGCCCCGGGTGGTGCGGTGACAGCGTAGCCGGGCGTGGGGTGGCCGGACCAACACCATCCGGGCCTGGACTGGCTACGATCTCACCGTCAGTGACCAAATGGGTTCGCACAGGGTTCGCGGTGAACAGCGAGAGCGACGGGGACGCGTGCAAGGTCTACTGCGCGTACGGACTGGTCGCGTGGCACCATTCCTGTACGGCAGGTGAGGAGGCCCGGTATGCGGTTACCGCACCTCTTCGTGCGGCTCGTTGACCGGTTCGAGGAGCGTGGGGTCTACGTGCCCGGCGAGGACAGCAAGGCGATCTCCCCCTGGCGTGACTTCGGGTGGTTGATCACCTTCTTCATAGTGACCATGGCAGTCTTCGTGCTGTTCTTCGCGCTCGCTGCGTGAGTGGCGTCGGTCACTCCTGGTGGCGCTCTGGTCACAGCTCGGCCACGGCTGGACACCAGGTCCGGCAACGGACCCCTGCACCAGCTGTCGCACCGGCATAGTGCATTCAGACGTACCGATCTCCCCCTGGAAGGGGCCCCTTCGTGCCAGTGGTCAGACTTGCGGTCGCGGCATGCGTTCTGCTGGTCCTGACGGCCTGCGGCGCTGGTCACGCGGCCGACGACGACGGCAGCGTGCGCCAGTCGCTGACCACCCCCGACCCCACGGTGGCCGCCGAGCGGTCCGATCTCGCGTCGGGTGGGCTCGTGCGTTCACTCGCTGAGGGGATCACTCTCACGGTGTCGGCGCCGACGTCGTTCACGCCCACCGACACCGCGTACCCGAGGGCGGCGCGGGCGGTGGCGTTCGAGCTGCTCATCGAGAACGGCAGCGACACGGTCTACCGGCCCGCACAGATGTCGTTCGTCGCCACCGCGGACGGGGCCGCCGCCGTCCAGGTCGTCGACTCGACGCAGGGGTACACCGGCGTGGTCGGGGCCATCGACGAGGTGCCGCCGAGTGACACCCTGCGGTTCGCTGTCGCGTTCGGGGTGCCGAGCAAACCATGCGTGGTGCGGGTCGCGGTGCGGCCCGCGTCGTCCGCCGCCAGTGCGATCCCCATCTTCGACGGCACGGTCTGAACAAATTGTCGGTGCCACCGGATAACGTCCCCGCCATGAGCAACCGACTCGCCGAGGGCGACGCCGCCCCCGGCTTCACGCTGCCCGACTCGGAGGGCGCCCAGGTGTCGCTGTCCGACTACCGGGGCAAGCACGTCGTCGTCTACTTCTACCCCAGCGCCGGCACGCCCGGCTGCACCAAGCAGGCGTGCGACTTCCGTGACAACCTGGCCGAGCTGAACGACGCCGGGTTCGCGGTCCTTGGCATCTCGCCCGACAAGCCCGCGAAGCTCGCCAAGTTCGTCGCCGACGAGGGGCTCACGTTCCCGCTGCTGTCGGACGAGAACCGCGAGGTGCTCACCGCGTGGGGCGCGTACGGGGAGAAGCTGAACTACGGGCGCAAGATCATGGGTGTGATCCGCTCCACGTTCGTCGTCGACCCGGACGGCAAGATCGCGAAGGCGATGTACAACGTGCGAGCGACCGGTCACGTGGCGAAGCTGCGGCGGGACTTGAACGTCTGATTCGCCCGCCACACAACTGAAACAGAACCGAGGGCAACCTGACGTGTGCGGCACGCGTACGTCACAGACGTGCGAAAAGTTGCCGCGCGACCGGGTCAACTTCGCCGAACCAGGCGGCGTATTCAAGGCATGCTCAACCATGCTGCCCGCCGCGTCGCGATCCTCGCCGTTCTGGCGGCCACCACTGTGGTGGTCGGCAGCGGCTGCGGCGCGCGTCCGTCCGCCTCCGTCGGCGATCCGGTGATCCTGGCGGCGCCCGCACCAGCGGCGCCCCAGCCATTGCCGCTGCCGAAGACGGGGACGGGGACGGGGACGACACCGACGCAGCCCCCGGCCAATCCGGACGTACCCGCGATCGAGCCTGCGCTGCCGGAGGCAGCGGCCAGGAAGGTGGAGCCGAACACGACGCTGGGGGCGGTGGTGTTCGACCGGGTGAGCAACGGAGCGCGGCTGTCGGTCAACGCGGACCGGCAGTTCCGGTCGGCGTCGCTGGTCAAGCTGATGATCGCGATCGACGCGCTGCACCAGGGGGTCAGCTCGTCGGAGCGGCGACAGCTCGTACGGATGCTGACGGTGAGCGACGACGAGATCGCCAGCTCGTTCTGGGTGAAGCTCGGGCCGGACCTCGTCCCGAGGGTCGTGCGGCTGGTCGGCCTGGCGGACACCGAGGCACCCGAGCTCGCCGGCAAGTGGGGCGAGGTCAAGGTCAGCCCGGACGACGTCGTGCGGATCTACCGGTACGTCATGGAACACATGCCGTCCGAGGACCGCCGCCTTGTGGTGGACGCGCTCGCGCGGGCTCCCGAGTACGCGGCCGACGAGTTCTACCAGCACTTCGGGATCCCCGACGGGCTCGACGCCCAGTGGGCGATCAAGCAGGGCTGGGGGAACAACGAACACGCGATGGTGCTGCACAGCACCGGGCTCGTCGGCGAGGACTGGCGCTACGTCGTGGTCCTGCTGACCGAGCACCCGCTCGGTTCCGGGTGGCGGACGAGCGCGGACTCGGTGACGGCCGCGGCTAACGCGCTGGCCGAGGCGCTGCCCGAGACGTGAGTCAGCGGTCGCCGAGACTGCGCAGGTGGGGCAGCAGCAGCGACAGCGCGCGGCCCCGATGGGAGATCGCGTCCTTCTCCTCGGTCAGCAGCTCCGCCGACGTCCGGGTCTCGCCGTCCGGCACGAAGATCGGGTCGTAGCCGAAACCGTTGGTGCCACGGGGTTTGCGCACCAGTGTGCCCGGCCAGACCCCACGCACGACGATCTCCGTGCCGTCGGTGAGCACGAGCGCGGTCGCGCACACGAACTGGGCGCCGAGGCGCTCGTCCGGCACGTCCGCGACCTGCTCCAGCACCAGTTCGAGGTTCGCCTGGTCGGAGCGGGCGCTGCCGGCCCACCGCGCGGACAGCACGCCGGGCATGCCGTTCAGCGCGTCGACCGAGATACCGGAGTCGTCGGCCACGGTGGGCAGCCCGGTCGCGGCGGCCGCGTCGCGGGCCTTGGCGACGGCGTTGTCCTCGAACGTCGCGCCGGTCTCCGGCGCCTCCTCGAACGGCGGCACCTCGTCGAGGCCCACGACGGTCACGCCCTCGATGCCTGCCCGCTCGATGATGCGGCGCATCTCCTGGAGCTTCTTGGCGTTGCGGGACGCGACGAGCAGCTGGGTACTCATGACCGGACCGCCTTCGGAGTGGGCAGTTCGCCGGGGTACGGCTCGGCCAGCACCGAGGTCTGCAGCGCGTTGATCTCCGCGCAGCCCCCGAGCGCCAGGTCGAGCATGCGGTCGAGCGTGGAGCGGGTGAACGTGGCACCCTCGCCGGTGCCCTGCACCTCGATGATGGTGCCGGCGTCGGTGGCGACGACGTTCATGTCGACCTCCGCGCGCGCGTCCTCCTCGTACGGCAGGTCGAGCCGCACGCGGCCGTCGACAACGCCGACGCTGATCGCCTGCACCGCGCACGACAGCGGCTGCGGGTCGGCGAGCCTGCCCGCGGCGCCCAGCCACGTGACCGCGTCGGCCAGCGCGACGTAGCCGCCGGTGATCGCCGCGGTGCGGGTGCCGCCGTCGGCCTGGATGACGTCGCAGTCGATCACGATCGTGTTCTCGCCGAGGGCGGCCAGGTCGATGCACGCCCGCAGCGAACGGCCGATGAGGCGGCTGATCTCGTGGGTGCGGCCGCCGACGCGGCCCTTGACCGACTCCCGGTCACCTCGGGTGTTGGTCGCGGACGGCAGCATCGCGTACTCCGCGGTCACCCAGCCGAGACCGGAGCCCTTGCGCCAGCGCGGCACGCCCTCGGTCACGCTCGCCGCGCACAGCACTCTGGTCTTGCCGAACTCGACCAGCACCGAACCGGCCGGCCAGATCTGAAAACCACGAGTGAGCTTGATGTCCCTGAGCTGGTCGTCGTTCCTGCCATCGCTACGTGCCACAGGGGAAGCCTATGCACTGTGGCCGACGTTACCCCGTTCGGGCTCATCTTTTCGATTGACCGGACGGCAGGCACGGAGGACCATTCAACGTAGGTTGAAATCGGAGGCGGCCATGCCCGAGGGGGACGAACCGGCCAGGAACAAGCACAGCCACCCGGTACTGACCGGCGCGCTGAAAGCCGCCGCGGTGGTGCTGGTCCTGATGGTCGCCGCGTTCTTCCTGCATGGCAACCTGCCGAGTGCCGCAGCGGTGGGCGAGGCCCTCGCGGGCGCCGACGCGGGCTGGCTCGCCGTCGCGGCGGGTGCGGAGTTCGTCTCCATGGCCATGTTCGCCCACCAGCAACGCCGCCTGCTCACCGCGTTCGGCGTGCGGATGCCACGCCACCGCGCGCTCGCCCTGTCCTACAGCCGCTCCGCCATCGCGATCAGCCTCCCGGCCGGCTCGGCCGTGTCGGCGGCGTACGCGTTCCGCCGGTTCCGCACCGACGGCGCGAGCAAACGCACGGCCGCGACCGTGATGGTGCTGTCGGGCCTGTTGTCCTTCGCCGCTCTGGCACTGCTGTACGCGACGGGCGCGCTCGCCGCCACCGCCGTGCACCTCGGTCTGGCGTGGCGGGAGCACCCCGGCGTCGCACCGGTCGCGGTGGCCTTGTCGACCGTGCTGATCGCGTTCGTCGGGCTGTTGGCGTGGCACTCGAGCGCACAGATCCACCCGCACCGGCCACGCGCACACCGCCCGGTCACGGCACGCTGGCCGCGGCTCGCGCCGCTGCTGCGCCCGGTGACCGACGCGCTCGCCAGCTCACGCGAGGTCGACGGCAGGCACTGGACGCTCGCGCTGGGTGCCGCGGTCGCGAACTGGCTGACCGACCTGCTCTGCCTGTACGCGGTGGCCCGCGCGTTCGGGCTGCCGGTGGGCATGGTGGAGATCGGCGCGGTGTACCTGACCGTGCAGATCGTCCGGCAACTGCCGCTGACCCCGGGCGGGATCGGCGTGATCGAGGTGAGCCTGCTGGCCGGCCTGGTCTCCGCGGGCGCGGGCGAGGCGGCCGCGGCGGCGACCGTACTGGTCTACCGGCTGCTGTCCTGCTGGCTGATCATCCCGGTCGGGCTGCTGTGCTGGCTGGTGCTGCGCCGGCCGTCACCGCACCACCCGGTCGAGCACGAACGAGAGGTGTTCGGGCAGGTCGGCGGTCGCGCGCTCGTCCCCGGACAGGTGCCCGAGCAGCGCGTTCTGGAACACGCCGTCCACCAGGGCATAGGCCAGGTAGGCCGACGTCGTGAGCCGTAGGCCGGCCAACTGCGCGTAGTGGCCGAAGATCCGGCCGATCATCCGCTCCAGACTTGAGTCGATGGCACGAACGTCCTCCCGGAACGCCTCGGAGAACATGCTCTGGTTGCGCAGGTCGTACCAGAGGCGGTGCATGGGCGCGTCCTGGCGCAGGGTGGCGACCATCGCGCCGATCCACTGGTCACGCAGCTCGTCCGGCGTGGTCGAGACCGCGACGACCTGGTCGTAACGCGCAACCGACGCGGCCTTGTACTGGCGCACGCAGTAGGTGATGAGGTCGACCTTGTCGCGGAAGTAGTAGTGCAGAACCCCGTGGGAGAACTCGGAGTTCTCGGCGATGTCACGGAGACTGGTGCCCGCGTACCCCAGCTTCGAGAGCGTGCGGAGCGCGGAATTGGCAAGCTGCGCACGACGCACAGCGAACTTGTCGATCTGTCGGCGGACTGGTTTCCGCTCGGCGATCTGGGACACGGCGTTCCTTCGCGTCGTCCCTCCCCCGGCCCACGCCCTGCGGGCCGAAGCCAAGTCTACCCGGCAATTGCCGCCGCCAAGATCATGAACACGCCGGACCAGCCGGATGGCCGAGAGCGACGACGCTGAGTGACACCCCACGCCCCCCGCTACCGCGACGCCACCTCCCGAGGGAGCCGGATGCCGTGAAAGGCGCATTGACGGCACACGACATGCCCTCAATGGCACATTCACGGCGCCCAGCGCCCCTGAATGGCCCATTCACGGCACCACCGATGTCCCAAATGTTCCGTTGATCAAGGACCGGCCCCGCTACGCGGGCCGCGCCGCGCGCGGGCGAGCAGCGCCCGCAGGGCGAAGCCCGCGAAGCGGGCACGCCGCGAAAGGCGCGTTCACGGCACACCCCATGCCCTCAATGGCACATTCACAGCGCCCAGCGCCCTGAACGGCCCATTCACGACACCACCAATGTCCCGCACGCGCCGTTGATCAACGACCGGCCCCGCTACGCGGACCCCCGCCCCGCGCGGGCGCGCAACGCCCGCGGGGCGAAAACCCGCGCAGCCCGCGAAGCGGGCGAAGCCCCCCGCCCCCAACACACCCCAACCAGAAAACCACTAGAGGGTTCGGTGGTGGCGGCGGGCAATCCAGTGGCAGGGCGCCAGCCCTGCCCGCAAGGTCCCCTGCAGGGCGGCGGAGGCTCGCGTGTCAAGGGTGGCGAAGCCATCGCGAAGCGACGCCGAAGGCGCCCTTGACACGTGAGGGGCCGCCCGTAAAATCCGCCGCCACCACCGAACACCAACACTCGCCAAAGCACCCCGAAGACCCAAGCGGGACAACAAAACAGCCACAAGATCAACACGCGGCCTCCGGCCCCCCGGAATCCAGCGTAACGAGGCCCACCGACAGAAACGGCAGACCACGGCAGGCCCATGTGGACAACCGTCAGATCTCGTACGTGGCGCCCCGCGTGGCCAGCTCTACCGGTCCCGTGAACACAGAGCGGGCCTCGGCGAGGACGGCGTCGGGGTCGGTCCACGGCGCGACGTGGGTGATCAGCAACCGGCCGACACCGGCGCGGGCCGCGAGCGAGCCCAGTTCCACACCCGACATGTGCACCCCGGGCGGGTGGTGGTCCGCGTGGGTCCACGATGCCTCGCCCAGCAGGACGTCCACATCGGCCGCCAGGTCGTCCAGGGCCTCGCACACCGCGGAGTCACCCGTGTAGGCGAGCGTGGCGGTCCCGTGCGTGAACCGGAAGCCGTACGCGTCGCACGGGTGGAAGACCTGCGCCGTGCGCACCGAGAACGGGCCGATGTCGCGCGACCCCGGTGCGAGCGGGTGGAAGTCGTAGACGTCGGTGAGGACCTCGGTCTCGAACTCCTCGCGGTCCGGGGCGTACGCGGCGGCGAAGCGGGCCGGGGCCGCCTTCGGGGCGTGCACCGCGAGCCGGTGGGTTCTCGGGTCCGCCGGGGGGTTCGGGTGCCAGCGGCGCAGGACGGTCAGCGCGGAGAAGTCAGCGCAGTGGTCGGGGTGGAGGTGGGAGAACACGAGCCCACCGAGGGTGAACGGGTCGCGGACGGCCTGCAGTTCGGCGAGTGTGCCGTTGCCGAGTTCGACACCCAGTGCGAACCCGTCGGCTTCCAGCAGGTAACCGGACGATGGTGAGCGGGGACCCGGGGTGCTCCCGGAACAGCCGAGCACGGTCAGCAGCACAAGCGACAGCCTTACACACGGGTGGCCGCGAAGGCACCGAGGTCGGGGCCGAGGAAACGGCGTGCCAGCCTGGCGAACGGCGCCGGGTCACCGGTCGCGGTGAGCTCGTGGCGGGGCCCGGTGCCCGGTTCGGCGAACATGTCCAGTTCGGTGAGCACGCGGACCACGTCCTTCGCGGTTTCCTCCGCGCTGGACACGAGTGTCACGTCCGGGCCCATGACGATCTGCAGCACCCCGGTGAGCAGCGGGTAGTGGGTACAGCCGAGCACCACCGTGTCCACGTCCGCCTGCTGAAGCGGCTCCAGGTACGCCTGTGCGAGCCCCAGCACCTGCCTGCCGGACGTGATGCCGCGCTCGACGAAGTCGACGAACCGGGGGCAGGCCGCACTGGTGACCGAGAGGTCCGGCACGGCGCCGAACGCGTCCTCGTAGGCGCGGGAGCGGACCGTGCCCTCGGTGCCGATGACGCCGACGCGGCGGTTGCGGGTGGTCGCCACCGCGCGCCGCACGGCGGGGACGACGACCTCGACGACCGGGATGTCGTACCGCTCACGCGCGTCGTGCAGGCAGGCCGCCGACGCCGTGTTGCACGCGATGACCAGGAGTTTCACGCCGCTGGCGACCAGGTCGTCGGCCACCGCGATCGCGTGGCGGCGCACCTGCGCGACCGACAGCGGGCCGTACGGGCTGTTCGCGGTGTCACCGACGTACCGCAGCGCCTCGGAGGGCAGTTGGTCCGCGATGGCGCGGGCGACCGTCAGGCCGCCGACGCCGGAGTCGAAGATGCCGATCGGGTCGCTTTGTTCGCCACGGAAACCAGCCACGCCGCGAGTATGCCGCCGATCGCGCCGAACAGGTGTGCCTGCCACGACACGCCCGGGTCACCTGGCAGGACGCCCAGCAGCGTGCTCCCCCAGTACAGGAACAGGGCCACGGCCACCACGATCTGCCCGAACGCGCGGTTGAAGATGCCCCGGACCAGCAGGAACGCGAGCCAGCCGAACGCGAGCCCGGACGCGCCGATCGTGGTGCCGTCGGCGCCGGTCAGCCACACGCCGACACCGCTGAACAGCCAGATGGTGAGCGTCACAGCGGCCCACTGGCCGACGCCGTTGGACATCGCGAGGAAGCCGAAGACCAGCACCGGCAACGTGTTGGCGAACAGGTGCGCCCAGCCGTGGTGCAGCAGCGGTGCCCACAGGATGCCGTCGAGCCCGCCCACCGCGCGTGGCTGGATGCCGAACTGGTCGAGCCTGCCGGACATGGCCGCGTCGACGATCTCGATGACGTACAGCAGCACGGCGAAGGAGCCGATCACGATCAGCGCCTGCAGCGGTCTGGGCGGCAGGACGCGGTTGACCGGGTTCTTGGGCTTCTGCGCCGGTGCGGGCAAGGTGCTCACGTCATCGAGGCTACGTGGGAATCGCGGCGCCCGCGTCGGGTTCAACCCTGAGAAGTCCCTGGTATCCCGGCGAGGCCCATGGCGTGGTCGGCGGCCAGCTCGGCGTGCAGGCGGGTGGTCGGGAAGACCGGGACCGGGCTGTCGTCCTGGCCGACCAGCAGCTCGATCTCGGTGCAGCCGAGGATCACGCCGTGCGCACCGCGTTCGACGAGACGCTTGATCACGTCGCGGTAGACCTGGCGGGACTCCTCGCGGACCACGCCGACGACCAGCTCCTCGTAGATGATCCGGTGCACCTCCGCGCGGTCGGCCTCGGCGGGCACGAGCACGTCGAGGCCGTGGGCCGCAAGGCGGTCGCGGTAGAAGTCCTGCTCCATCGTGAAGGCCGTGCCGAGCAGCCCGACCCGCGTGACGCCCGCGGCCATGACGGCCGCGGCCGTGGCGTCGCCAAGGTGCAGCAGCGGGAGGACGGTGAGCTCGTCGGCGACCTTGTGCATGGTGTTGGTGCAGAGCACGAGGAAGTCGGCGCCGGCGAGCGCGAGCGCGGCGGCGGCCTCGGCGAGCACGTCGCGGGCCTCGCTCCACCGGCCGCCCGACTGCAGTTCCTCGATCTCGGCGAAGTCGACCGAGTACATGACACAGTGCGCGGAGTGCAGCCCGCCGAGCCGTTCGCGGACCCGCTCGTTCACATACCGGTAGTATTCGGCGCTCGACTCCCAGCTCATGCCGCCGAGCAGGCCGATGACCTTCACGACAGCACCCCGGCGAGCCGTTCCAGCGAGCGGTCCATGTTGCGTTCGATGTCCTTGGTGCCCACGCGCCGCATGAGCCAGCCCTTCACCGGTCCGCCGGGTGTCTGCAGGGACCGCAGCCGGACCGTGGTGGTCTCGGCGTCGCCGTCGAGCTCGATGCGGAACTCGGTGCGGGTGGCGAACTTCGGCGCAGGCCTGCCGTCGATCCGCTCCGCGACGTGCCGCCAGGCCAGCACCTTGCCGGGCACGCACTCGGTGATCTCCTGGTCGACCTCCGACCTGCGGCGGCCCCAGTGCCCGTGCTGGGTGCGCAGCTGGCCGACCCCGTCCCCGGACCGGACCTCGGTGCGGTCGGCGAAGTCGAACCAGTCCGCCGCACGGCCGGCGTCCGACACGACCGCCCACACGGTGTCGATCCCGGCCGGGACCCGTGTCTCGCGCATGACCTCGATGACCTGGCTCACAGCGGCAAGCTTATTCAGGAGGCGTGGGGTCAGGCCCAGAGGTGCCCGTCGAGGCGGGCGGCCGCCTCGTCCACCGAGCCGCTGTAGGCGCCGGTCGACAGGTACTTCCAGCCGCCGTCGGCGACGATGAAGACCACGTCCGCCTGCTTGCCCGCGCGTACCGCCTTGTCGGCCGCGGCCAGCGCGGCGTGCAGGATCGCGCCGGTCGAGATGCCCGCGAAGATGCCCTCGGTCTCCAGCAGCTCCCTGGTCCGCCGCAGCGCGTCGTAGGAACCGACCGAGTACCGGCCGGTCAGCACCTCAGGGTCGTACAGCTCCGGCACGAACCCCTCGTCGAGGTTGCGCAGGCCGTACACGAGCTCGCCGTAGCGCGGCTCGGCCGCGATGATCTGCACGTCCGGCTTGTGCTCACGCAGGTAGCGGCCCGCGCCGACCAGGGTGCCGGTGGTGCCGAGGCCGGCGACGAAGTGCGTCACCGACGGCAGGTCGCGCAGGACCTCCGGGCCGGTGCCGTGGTAGTGCGCGCCCGCGTTGTTCGGGTTCCCGTACTGGTACAGCATGATCCAGTCCGGGTTCTGCTTCGCGAGCTCCTTGGCCCGCCGGACGGCCTCGTTCGAGCCGCCCGCGGCGGGCGAGTTCACGATCCGCGCGCCGTAGGCGGCCAGCAGCTGCCGCCGCTCCTCCGACGTGTTCTCCGGCATCACGCACACCAGGCCGTAGCCCTTGAGCTTCGCGGCCATGGCGAGCGAGATGCCGGTGTTGCCCGACGTCGGTTCGAGGATCGTGCAGCCGGGCCGCAGCAGCCCGTCCTCCTCGGCCTTCTCGATCATCCGCAGCGCCACGCGGTCCTTCACCGAACCGGTCGGGTTGCGGTCCTCGAGCTTGGCCCACAGGCGGACGCCGTCGCCGGGTGACAGGCGGGGCAGTCCGACGAGCGGGGTGTCGCCGAGCGCGTCGAGCAGCGAGTCGTAGCGGGCCAACGTCAGCCGCCCGCGACGGCGGGCAGGATCGTCACGTTGTCGCCGTCGGCCACGGCCGCTTCCAGCCCACCGGAGAACCGCACGTCCTCGTCGTTGACGTAGATGTTCACGAAGCGGTGCAGCGTGCCCTCCCTGACCAGGCGGCCCTTGATGCCGCCGTGGTTGGACTCGAGGTTGTCGATCACCTCGGCCACGGTGCTGCCGTTCGCCTCGACCGTCTTCTCACCACCGGTGTGGGTGCGCAGGATCGTCGGGATGGAGACGGTGACCGCCATGTGGAACCTCCGCTTGCAAAGGGGGACTTACTCGGAAAACGCCTGTGTCGACGGTTCGTATTCCGCCACGATCTCGACCGGTTCCTCGGTGATCTCGCCGTCGACGATCCGGTACGAACGGAACTCGCCGGTGTCGTCGCGGGTGGACACCAGCACGTAGTGGGCGTCCGGCTCGGACGCGTACGAGACGTCGGTCCGCGACGGGTACGCCTCGGTCGCGGTGTGCGAGTGGTAGATCACCACCGGCACCTCGTCGCCCGCGTCCATCTCCCGGTACAGCTTCAGCAGGTCGGCCGAGTCGAACTCGTAGAACGTCGGCGACCGCGCCGCGTTCAGCATCGGGATGAAGCGCTCGGGCCGGTCGGATCCCTCCGGTCCGGCGACGACACCGCACGCCTCGTCCGGGTGGTCCCGGCGGGCGTGCGCGAGGATGGCGTCGACCAGGTCACGGCGTATCCGAAGCACGTTTATGAATCTTACTGGCCGGACGCCGGGTTCCCAGTTGATGGGACGGGCCACACGTCCCGGTAGGCGGGGAGCCCGGCGAGCGACGTCGCGGCCAGCAGGCCGTGCACCATGGCCCGCGCGAAGGTCTCCGCCGCCGCGGTGCACAGGCGGTCCAGCGCGGCCGCCCGTGCGACCGGGCCGAACGGCGCGCCGGCCGTCGCCAGCGCACGAGCCCCGGTGGCGACCGCGAACACCGTGTCCCCGTCGAACATCGTGTGGGCGGGGCGCACCGCGCGGGCCAGGCCGTCCTGCGCGGCGACCGCGAGGCGGCGGCACTCGGTCTTGGTGAGGTCCGCGTCGACGGCGACCACGCCGATCGTGGTGTTCAGGTCGGTGCGCGCCACGTCCGGCAGCACACCGGGAGCGTGCGGCCACACCACCCCGAACTCGCCCGCGACCTCGTGGTCGGCCGCGTAGGGCACGCCCGTCTGGACGTCGACGGCCGAGCCCGCCGCGTTCACGGCCGCCAGCGCGCCGACGGTGCACCCGTCGACGGTGGCCGACGCGGTGCCGATCCCGCCCTTGAGCTGCCCGACCTTCGCACCGGTGCCCGCGCCGACCGAGCCGGCCGCGAACTCGGCGGCCGCGTTCTCGCACGCCGCGTAGCCGAACGAGGCGTCCGGGCGGTTGCCCCAGTCGCTCCTCGGCAGGTCGAACAGCACCGCACCGGGCACGATCGGCACGACCTCGTGCTCGCCGGCACCGACCCGCAGGCCGCGGTTGCGTTCGGACAGCCAGCGCATCACGCCGTCGGCGGCGGCGAGCCCGTACGCGGACCCGCCGGACAGGCACACCGCGTCGACCTGCGCCACCAGGTTCTCGGGCACGAGCAGGTCGGTCTCGCGGGTGCCCGGCGCGCCGCCCCGGCCGTCGACAGCGCCGGTGGTGCCGGGTGGCAGCAGCACGACCGTGGTGCCGGTCGCCCAGCCGTCCCCGGTGCGCTGGTGGTGGCCGACGAGCACCCCGGCGACGTCGGTGATCGCGTTACTCATCGCCGCCGGTCAGCGCGGCGACCAGGCTCTCCTGCATCCACGTCAGCCAGTGGTAGATCCCCAGGTGCGGGGCGCGCGGGTCGTCGTCGGGCAGCTGGTCGGGCATGTCCTCGGACACGCCGATGGTGGTGCCCAGCGCCAGCCGCACGTCGTTGAGCGCCGAGAGCCACGCGTCCGCCTGCTCCAGCGACAGCTTGACCAGTCCACCACCCGGCGGGCACGTGTCCAGCAGCACACCGGCCACCCCGGTCTTCAGGTCCAGCAGCTCCGGCTCGTGCAGCGAGCGCAGCGCCGCGGCCGAGTCGCGGTCCTTGGTGTCGGCGTCCTCGTAGTCGAGGCGGTGGAAGTCGGGCAGCAGGCGGGACAGGATCGGGTCGTCCGGCGCGGTGGCCGGGCCGGTGCGGATGCCGGTGAGTGCCGCCAGCTCGTCCTGCGGCGCCTCGGCCTGCCTGGCCTTCAGCATCTCGTCGATCTGGCCGACGACCGTGCGCAGCACGGCCGACTCCTGCCGGTCGACCTTGGTCATGACGGTGTCGCCCGCCCGCTCCCAGGGGATCACGACTCGCGCTGCATGGTCGCCCAGAGACCGGCCGCGTGCAGTCGCGCGACGTCGCCCTCCACCTTCTCCTTGGAGCCCGAGGACACGATCGCTCTGCCCTTGTGGTGCACGTCAAGCATGAGTTTCGTCGCCTGCTCACGGGAGTAGCCGAACAGCTTCTGGAACACGTACGTCACGTACGACATGAGGTTCACGGGGTCGTTCCACACGATGGTCTGCCACGGCTTGTCCTCGGCCGTGAACTCGGCCGTTACCGGTTCGACCCGCTCGACGGGTGTCGACATGGAAACCGACATAAATCCATGGTGGCATGTCTACGCTCTGCGTTCATGACCGGTACCAGCACCGCGCTCCTCACCGACCACTATGAGCTGACCATGCTCGCCGCGGCCCTGGCCGACGGCACGGCGGAGCGGCAGTGCGTGTTCGAGACCTTCGCCCGCAGGCTGCCCGCCGGCCGCCGCTACGGCGTGGTCGGCGGCACGGGCCGTGTGGTGGAGGCCATCAGCAGGTTCACGTTCGGCGAGGCCGAGCTCGCGCAGCTGTCCGGGGTGGTCGACCAGGCCTGTCTGGACTGGCTCGCGGACTACCGGTTCACCGGCGACGTCGACGGCTACGCCGAGGGCGAGCTGTACTTCCCAGGGTCGCCGCTGTTCACCGTGCGCGGCACCTTCGCGGAGGCGGTCGTGCTTGAGACGCTGGTGCTGTCGATCCTCAATCACGACAGCGCGATCGTGTCGGCCGGTGCGCGGATGGTGAGCGCGGCCAACGGGCGGCCGATCATCGAGATGGGCGGGCGGCGCACGCACGAGGAGGCGGCGGTCGCGTCCGCGCGGGCCGCGTACCTCGCGGGGTTCGCGACGACGTCCAACCTGGAGGCGAAACGCCGGTACGGCATCCCGACCGCGGGCACGTGCGCGCACGCGTTCACGCTGCTGCACGACAGCGAGCACGCCGCGTTCACCGCGCAGGTCGAGGCACTCGGCACGGACACCACGCTGCTCGTGGACACCTACGACATCACCCGGGGCATCGAGACGGCGATCGAGGTCGCCGGTCCCGGTCTCGGCGCCATCCGCATCGACTCCGGTGACGTCGGGGTGCTGGCCAGGCAGGCCCGCCAGCAGCTGGACTCGCTCGGCGCCCGCAACACCAGGATCGTGGTGTCCGGCGATCTCGACGAGTACGCGATCGCGGCGCTGCGCGCGGAGCCGGTGGACGCCTACGGCGTCGGCACGTCGCTGGTGACCGGCTCCGGCTCGCCGACCGCCGGGATGGTCTACAAACTGGTCGAGGTGGACGGTCGGCCGGTGGCCAAACGCAGCT
Organism: Actinophytocola glycyrrhizae; assembly: GCF_042653545.1. Classification (NCBI taxonomy): domain Bacteria; kingdom Bacillati; phylum Actinomycetota; class Actinomycetes; order Pseudonocardiales; family Pseudonocardiaceae; genus Actinophytocola; species Actinophytocola glycyrrhizae. The sequence continues at coordinate 34,069 of NZ_JBHSIS010000022.1, read as the reverse complement.
CGCACAAGGAGTCCAAGGGCGGGCGCAAGGCCGCGCTGCGCAGGCACAAGCCGACCGGGACCGCGCTCGAGGAGGTCGTGCACGTGGTCGGCGCCGAGGTCGAGGAGGGCCCGCACGACCGGCGGCTGCAGGTGCCGCTGCTGCGGGGTGGACAACCGGCCGCTGATGGGCCCAGTCTTGAGGAGAGCAGACAACGCGTCCGCGACGGACTGGTCAGCCTCCCCTGGGAGGGGCTGAAGCTGTCGCAGGGCGAGCCCGCGATCCCGACCGTGTACGTGGAGAAGTGATGACAGCGCTCATTGTCGTGGACGTGCAGAACGACTTCTGCGAGGGCGGCTCGCTCGCGGTGGCGGGCGGGGCCGCGGTGGCGGCGGAGATCTCCGCGCTCTACGGGGCCTACGACCAGGTCGTGGCGACGCGGGACTACCACATCGACCCCGGCGCGCACTTCAGCGAGGAACCCGACTACGTCGACACGTGGCCGGTGCACTGCCGGGCAGGCACCTCGGGGGCGTCGTTCCACCCGGCGCTGGACGTGGCCGGGATCCAGGCCGTGTTCTCCAAGGGCGCGCACGCGGCGGCGTACTCGGGGTTCGAGGGCACCACGCCGGAGGGCACGCCGCTCGCCGACTGGCTGCGCGCGCACGACGTGTCCGATGTGGACGTGGTGGGCATCGCGACGGACCACTGCGTGCGGGCGACCGCGCTGGACGCCGCCGCGAACGGGTTCCGGACGCGGGTGCTGCTGGACCTGACGGCCGGGGTCGCCGCGCCGACGGTGGAGTCCGCGCTGACCCGGCTCCGCGACGCGGGCGTGACGCTGACCGGCACACCCCGCCTGCCGTGAAGGCGCCGACCGTTCCAGTTCGGTAACTCCGCGCCCGGCCGGCCCTGCCGTACAGCAGTCTGCACGGATGCATCTCTGGGGGTTGGCGCTGTTCGGTGCGGTGGCCGCGGCGACGTGGTGGGCCCCGCCGTGGCCGGCCGAGCAGGCGTTGCACAGCTCGCTGACGGTGGTGGCGCTCGGCGGGCTGTGGTGGGTCCACCGGCGGATCGGGCTGCCGGCCCGGGTGTGGACGTGGGCGCTGGTCTTCCTGACGCTGCACACGATCGCGGCGCGCTGGCTGTACTCGTCGGTGCCCTACGACGACTGGACCGGCGGGTTGTTCGGCTTCCGGCTCTCCGAGGTGTTCGGCTGGGAGCGCAACCACTTCGACCGGCTGGTGCACTTCGCGTACGGGCTGTGCCTGGCGATGGCGCTACGCCTGAGACCGGTGCGCGCGCTGGAGGTCGTACTCGCGACCAGCGCGCTGTACGAACTGTTCGAGTGGGGCATCGCGGAGCTGCTGGCGCCGGGCACGGCCGAGGCGTACAACGGCCAGCAGGGCGACATGTGGGACGCGCACAAGGACATGGCACTGGCGGCGCTGGGCGCACTCGTGGCGGTGGTGGTGCACACCGTCCGCCGCACACCCCGGCACGACGCGATACTCGGGGCGGGGCAATTGAGTGGCCGCCGTCCGGTCAGGGGTGGCAACCTGCGTTGAGCCTGCCCAGCAAGGAGAACGCATGACCGAGGAGCACACCTACCGCGTGCTGGTACGCGGCCGGTTCACCGAACTCGACGACGAGGGCCGCGCACGGCTGCGGGCCGTCGCCGGGGAGCACGACATGCTCGCCGCCGGGTTCACCGAGGCCGGGTCGCTGGCCTACGACCACGCCCTGGACTTCTTCAGCTTCCGCGTCGAGTTGCCCGCCGAGGCCGAGAAGGCCGCGTGCGAGCGGGGAAAGGCGCGTGCCGCCGCGGCGGTGGACGGGCTCGGGGTGGACTTCCGCGACCTGAAGGCGTCCGCCACCGACATGGACCTGATCAAGGTCAGGCGGCGCCGGTAGGCCGGGGCCCGCCGGCGCCGCGCGATCTCAGGGCACCGGCGCGCAGCGCACCGTGCCCACGTACGCGTCACCGGGGGTCGGGCCACCCTCCGGGAACATGCGGATGTGCATCAGGTGCACGGTCATGCTGCCGTCGGGGGGCGACGGGGTCACCGCCTCGTTGAACGTCACCGTCGCCAGCGGCTTGCCGTCCAGGTCACCCGGGATCGTCACCACGTGGTTCGACGGCAGCTCTGATGGCACCGTGACACCGTGCAGACCGGAGAACCGGATCGACGAGTTGCTGCCGGTCAGCGTCGTCTCGCACGTCGCGGTGTAGTCGGACAGGCGGAGCCGGGGGCCGCCGTGGGGCAGCAGCGCGTCGAAGCGGAACCGGCCACCGGTGACGGTCGTCTTCGCGATCTCGCCCGCCTCGTCGATGGTGCACGTCGAGGTGCCCGAGGAGTACGTGGCCACGTTCGGCACGGCCACCTCGCCGGACTCGCCGGAGGACGGGCCCTCGGTGCTGCACGAGGCGATCGGCCCCACCGTGGCCTCGCCGATGGTGACGCCACCCGCCGAGCCCTCCGCGACCGCGTCGCCGGGCGCCGCACCGGCGGGCGCCGCGGTGAACGCGAGGCCCGCGGCCGCCAGGCACACCACGCTGAAAGTGCTACGAAATCTCATGGCGACGAGGAGAACCCGGCACCCACGCCGCGGGCCAGGCCAGCCACCCGGTAGTGCACACAGACAACCCGGTAGTGGTAACCGGGTGGCCGCACGAGACTGTCGGGGGTCGGAGGTACCGTCTGCCTGTGCCGTCTTCCACCGACCTGCCCGGGGTGAACGAACTGCTCGCGACCGCGGTCGGAGCGGTCGGGGGCAGCGAACGCCCAGGTCAGGTCGCCATGGCGGAGGCCGTCGGCAAGGCGATCCGCACCGGTGATCACCTCGCCGTGCAGGCGGGCACCGGCACCGGCAAGTCGCTCGCGTACCTGGTCCCCGCGCTGCGTCACGCGGTGGCGACCGAGTCGACGGTCGTCGTCTCGACCGCCACGATCGCGCTGCAGCGGCAGCTCGTCGACCGCGACCTGCCGCGTCTGGAGAAGGCGCTGTCCAAACCGCTCGGTCGCAAGCCGACGTTCGCGATCCTCAAGGGCCGGCGCAACTACCTGTGCCTCAACAAGCTCGACAGCGGCATGGAGGACGAGCAGGACGACGCCGCCCTGTTCGACCCGTTCGAGGTGTCGCGGATCGGGCGGGAGGTGAAGCGGCTGCGCGAGTGGGTGTCGGACACCGAGACCGGCGACCGCGACGAGCTGGTGCCCGGCGTGTCCGACCAGGCGTGGCGGCAGGTGTCGGTGACCGCGCGGGAGTGCCTCGGCGCGTCCCGCTGCCCGATGGGCACCGACTGCTTCGCGGAGAAGGCGCGGACCGAGGCCGGGCGCTCGGACCTGATCGTCACCAACCACGCGCTGCTCGCCATCGACGCGCTGCAGGGCTACCAGGTGCTGCCGGAACACGACCTGGTGATCGTGGACGAGGCGCACGACCTGGTCGACCGCGTCACGTCCGTCGCCACCGCCGAGCTGACCTCCGGCACGGTCAACGCGGCGGCGCGCCGCGCGAGCCGGGTCGTCGACCAGGAGATCGCGGACCGGCTGATGGAGGCTGGCGACGGGCTCGCGCTGATCATGGACGACCTGCCGACCGGGCGGCTCGACGAGATGCCCAAGCCTCTGCTCGGCACGCTGACCACGCTGCGCGACGCCGCGCACGCGTGCATCACCGGGCTCGGTTCGGACAAGACCGGCGACGTCGACGTGCAGACGATGCGCAAGCTCGCCCTTTCGCAGCTGGAAGAGGTGCACGACACGGCGGTGCGGCTGCTCGACGCGTGGGACGGGGACGCCGCGCAGCGGCGGGACGTCGTGTGGCGCACCGGCGACAGCGGCATGGGCCCGCCCCGGCCGCCGACCATCAAGGTGGCGCCGCTGGCAGTGTCCGGGCTGCTGCGGGAGCGGCTGTTCGGTGCCACCACGACCGTGCTGACGTCCGCGACGCTGACACTGGGCGGGAACTTCGACTCCATGGCGCGTTCGTGGGGTCTGCCGCCCGAGAACGGCCCGAGCGTGCAGGTGCCGGGCGCGGCGTCGGAGAAGTCCGTGGACGGTCCGAAGTGGACGTCGCTGGACGTCGGCTCGCCGTTCGACCACGCCCGCAAGGGCATCCTCTACCTGGCCAGGCACCTGCCGCCGCCGGGCCGGGACGGGCTGCCGCCCGCGTACCTGAACGAGATCTCCGAGCTCATGGAGGCGGCGGGCGGCCGCACACTGGGCCTGTTCTCGTCGATGCGTGCGGCCAAGCAGGCGACGGAGGAGCTGCGGAAGCGGTCCGGCCTGGAGATCCTGTGCCAGGGCGAGGACTCGACGGCGCTGCTGGTCCGCAAGTTCGCCGAGGACGAGACGACGTGCCTGTTCGGCACGCTGTCGCTGTGGCAGGGCGTCGACGTGCCCGGCCCTTCCCTGCAGTTGGTGATCGTCGACCGGATCCCGTTCCCCCGGCCGGACGACCCGTTGGCGTCGGCGCGGCAGCGGGCGGTGGAAGCCCGTGGCGGCAACGGTTTCCTGTCGGTCGCGGCCACCCACGCCGCGCTGCTGCTCGCGCAGGGCACCGGACGCCTGCTGCGCAGCACCGACGATCGCGGTGTCATCGCGATCCTCGACCCCCGTCTGGCGACCGCGCGGTACGGCGGATTCCTCCGCTCGTCACTGCCGAGTTACTGGACGACGAGCGACCCCGACGTCGTCAGGGCGGCGCTCGGCCGCCTCGACGACGCGGCGAACTGAGCAAAGGAGAATGCGTGTCCACTGCTGACACCGGCATCACGGTCGACGACGACGGCGTCCGCCGGCAACTGGCCGACGGCTCCGAGGAGTCGGTGACCTGGGCGAAGCTGTCGGAGGTCGCGATCAGGACCACCCCGGAAGGCCCGTGGAAGGAAGACGTGTTCTTCCTGCTGGTCGCGGAGGGCGGCGGCGGGTGTGCGGTCCCGGCGGGCCACCCGTCGGCCGACGACCTGATGAACCGTCTGCAATCGCTGCCGGAGTTCGACAACGACGCGTTCGTCGAGGCCATGACCACCACGGAGGACGGCCTGTTCGTCGTGTGGCAACGACAGCGGTAGCTCGATCGGGTGGTGAGATCCCGCGCGCGGGCGTGCACGCGGACAGTGGTCATGTGGCCACACACATCAGCCCGGTAGTGCTGCGCCAGGAGGTCGGCAGGCGCATCCGCCTGGCCAGGCGGCACGCCGGGCTGACCGTCGTCGAGGCCTCGGCACGGCTGGAGATCACCAGGAGCGCGCTGAGCCGCTTCGAGAACGGCTTCGGCGGCGTCAACGTGCACCTGCTCCGCTCGATGATGGACGTCTACGACCAGCGCATGGACGACCTGCTGGACATGATCCGCCAGGCCCGCGCCCCCGACTGGTGGCGCCAGTACGGCGTTTCCGACAAGGCCTTCGTCGCGTTGGAGACCGCCGCCACCCGGGCCAGCACCTACGAACTGTCGTTCGTGCCGGGGCTCCTGCAGACCGCCGACTACGCCAGGGCGCTCTTCCTGTCCGGGCGGGAACGCCGAAGCGAGGACTGGCTCGCCAACATGCTCGCCGTCCGGATGATCCGCCAGGAACGGCTGACCGACGAGGAACACCCGCTCGAACTGGACGCCGTCCTGCACGAGTCCGCCCTCCACCTTCCCGTCGGCGGGCCGCCCGTGATGCGCAACCAGTTGCTGCACCTCACCTTGATCAACGAGTTGCCGACTGTGACGCTGCGGATCCTGCCCACGAGCCTGATCTCGAACGAGGCCCTGGTCGGTCCGTTCACCGTGCTGGACTTCCCTCTGGCGGGGCAGCCCGGCATCAGCTACGCCCTGCACGCGCTCGGCGACGAGCGGCAGGACAAATCCGAACACGTCGAACCGGCTAGACTGAGGTTTCGCCACCTCCGATCGTTGGCGTTGACTCCCGAAGCATCGATCGAGTTGATCGAGCGGGTGGCGAACGAGTTGTGGTCGAGCTGAGAGGCGAACGCGATGTCCACTGTGGACCTCACCGGCGCACGGTGGCGCAAGAGCAGCTTCAGCAGCGGCACCGGCGGCGGAAACGACAACTGCGTAGAGGTGGCGATCCTCAGCGACGCGACCGCGTTGCGGGATTCGAAGAACGCCGAAGGCCCCGCCCTGGTCGTCCCCGCCATCGCCTGGCACGCCCTGCTGACCGCCACGAAGTAGGGCCGGTCTCCGTCCTGCCATCGGTGATGCACTGGCAAACCGCACCACTTTCAGGACGTCGCTGATGTCGTGAGAGTGCCGATAGGGACGCTGGATGCCCCTATCGGCACTCTCACGACGTCGGCACCGTCCCGAGAACGCCGTTCGGGACACGTGCCCGCTTCGCGGGCCGCGACGGTGTCAGGGCAGTTGTGCCAGCACGGTCACCGTGCCGGGGTCCACTTCCGTGAAACCCGCGTCCCGGACCGCGACCACGCGGCGGCGCCGCCACGCGCCAAGCGGGTCGTCGCCGGGGTGGAGTGCCGCCCAGTCCTGCCGCGAGGGGGTGCGGACCGCGCAGCGGAAGTCCTTCCAGTCGTCGAAGTACGACTCCTGGCCGTCCGCGCGCAGTGCCGCCGCCAGCAGCATCGACGCGTGGCCCACCTGTGCGGCCGCCTTCCCCGCGGTCATCGCCACGGCCGGGTTCAGCCACAGGACCGGGACACCGTCCGGGACCGGGCCGGGGTCGTCGTCCGGGACCTCGCTGCCCGAGATCTGCAGGCGCGTGACCTCCTTGGGCATCTCCGCGACCCTGCCCGGCAGCAGTGCCCGCACCTGCGCACCGTCGACGGTGATCGTCACGCCAGGGAGGGACTGGACCGCTTCCCAGTGGGCACCGCGAGCCCGGCGGGCAACCTTGCGGATGGCGACGTCCACCCACGCCGCCAGCGGCTCGTGCCACTCGTCGTCGGCTCGGGGATCCAGGCAGACCGCCACCGCCGCGGCGGCCGCCGCCTCCAGCAGCGGCGTGCGGGAAGGTGGGTCCGCGCGTTCCATGCGCAGCACCACCGGCATGGCACGGACCTCGGCCGGGTCGTCGTCGATCGCTTCTCTCGTGGCGGCCGCGGGCATGCCCAGCCACTCCGCGTACCGCGCCGCGAGCGGGTCGAGTACCGCTCCGCTCATGACCGGGGCAGGGTCAGGCCGTCGGCCGCGTCGGCGGCCTCGACCTCGGCACGTGTCACGCCGAGCACGAACAGCACGACGTCCAGGTACGGGTGCGACAGCGCGGTGTCGGCGACCTCCCGCAGCGCGGGCTTCGCGTTGAACGCCACCCCGAGACCGGCGGTGGTCAGCATGTCGATGTCGTTGGCGCCGTCGCCGATCGCCACGCACTGGGCCAGCGGCACACCGAACTCGGCGGCGAACTTCCGCAGCGCGTCCGCCTTGCCAGCCCGGTCCACGATGTCGCCGAGCAACCGGCCGGTGATCTTGCCGTCGACGACCTCTAGCTCGTTCGCGACGAAGAAGTCCAGGCCCAGATCGTCGGCGAGGCGCTCGATGATCCGGGTGAAACCGCCGGACACGATGCCGCAGCGGAACCCCAGCCGCTTGAGCGTGCGGACGGTCGTGCGGGCGCCCGGCATCAGCTGCAGCGAGTCCGCGACCTCGTCCAGCACCGACTCCGGCAGCCCCGCCAGGCACGCGACCCGCCGTTCCAGCGACTGCGCGAAGTCCAGCTCGCCGCGCATCGCGGCCTCGGTGACCTGGCGGACCTCGTCCTCGCAGCCCGCGTGGACCGCGAGCATCTCGATGACCTCGCCCTGGATGAGCGTCGAGTCCACATCGAACACCACGAGCCGCTTGGCCCGCCGGGTCAGGCCCTCGCGTTCGACCGCGATGTCCAGACCGACGCGGGATGCGACCTCCGCGAGCGCGGACCGCAGCTCGGCGTCCGACTCACGCGTGTCGTGCGCGACCGACACCCGCAGCTCCAAGCCGGTGACCGGGTAGTCGGCGACCCGGCGGATGGCGTCGATGTTGGCGTCCAGCGCGGCGAGCCGCCGCGCCACCTCGGCGAACGCCCGCGCAGGCATCGGACGGCCGAGCACCACCAGCACGTGGCTCGAACCGAGCCGGGACGGGGACTGCGAGTCGGCACCCACCTCGACAGTGACGTGCATCGTCACCGTCGCCATGGCCTGCTCTACCGCCTCCTGCAGCCCCTCGGGGTCGTGGTCGGTGCCGACGAGCACCCCGAGGACCAGCTGACCGCGGATGGTGACCTGCTCGACGTCCAGGATGTCGACACCGTGGCGGGTGAGGACCGCGAACAGCACCGAGGAAACCCCCGGCTTGTCCGGTCCCGTCACGGTGATCAGGACCGGCGTGCTCGTGGGTGGCTGGGTCACCGGTCAGGCGCTGTCGGTCGGTTTGTCGGGCTTGTCCGACGGCGCGTCCTCCATCGCGTGGGACAGCTTCTCCGACGGGGCGTCCCCGATCGCGGCCTTGTGCTTCCCGCTGAACGCACCGACGTACTTGTCGCGGTGGGCGTCGTCGATGGCGTGCGGGTAGTGCAGGTCGAACGCGGGCCGCTCGGACCGGATCCGGGGCAGCTCCTTGAAGTTGTGCCTCGGCGGCGGGGTCGTCGTGGCCCACTCGAGCGAGTTGCCGTAGCCCCACGGGTCGTCCGCGGTGGTGGTCTCGCCGTACCGGTAGCTCTTGAACACGTTCCAGATGAACGGCAGCGTCGACGCGCCGAGCACGTAGGCGCCGATCGTGGAGATCGTGTTCAGCGTGGTGAAGCCGTCGCTGGCCAGGTAGTCGGCGTACCGGCGCGGCATGCCCTCGTTGCCCAGCCAGTGCTGGACGAGGAACGTGCCGTGGAAGCCGATGAACGTGGTCCAGAAGTGCAGCTTGCCGAGCGGTTCGTCCAGGTACCGGCCGGTGATCTTCGGGAACCAGAAGTAGATGCCCGCGAACGTGGCGAACGCGATCGTGCCGTACAGCACGTAGTGGAAGTGCGCGACCACGAAGTAGGTGTCCGACACGTGGAAGTCGATGGCGGGCGCGGCCAGCAGGATGCCGGTCAGACCGCCGAAGAGGAACGTGACCAGGAAGCCGATGCTGAACAGCATCGGTGTCTCGAAGGTCAGTTGTCCCTTCCACATGGTGCCGATCCAGTTGAAGAACTTCACCCCGGTCGGGACCGCGATGAGGAACGTCATGAAGGAGAAGAACGGCAGCAGGACGGCGCCGGTGGCGTACATGTGGTGCGCCCACACCGCCACGGACAGGGCCGCGATGCCCAGGGTCGCGTAGACCAGGCCGCGGTAGCCGAACAGCGGCTTGCGGCTGAACACCGGGAAGATCTCGGAGACGATGCCGAAGAACGGCAGCGCCACGATGTACACCTCGGGGTGGCCGAAGAACCAGAACAGGTGCTGCCAGAGGATCACGCCGCCGGTGGCCGGGTCGAACACGTGCGCGCCGAGCAGGCGGTCCGCCAGCAGGCCGAACAGGGCCGCGGTCAGGATCGGGAACGCGATCAGGATCAGGATCGACGTGATGAAGATGTTCCACACGAAGATCGGCATCCGGAACATCGTCATGCCGGGCGCGCGCAGACAGACCACGGTGGTCAGCATGTTCACACCACCGAGGATCGTGCCGAGACCGGACAGCGCGAGGCCGACGATCCACAGGTCACCGCCGACACCTGGCGAGTGGATCTTGTCCGACAGCGGGGTGTAGGCGAACCAGCCGAAGTCGGCGGCGCCACCCGGCGTCAGGAAGCCCGAGATCACGATGATGCCGCCGAACAGGAACAGCCAGTACGAGAAGGCGTTCAGCCGCGGGAACGCGACGTCCGGCGCGCCGATCTGGATCGGCAGCACGAAGTTCGCGAAGCCGAACAGGATCGGCGTCGCGTACAGCAGCAGCATGATCGTGCCGTGCATGGTGAACAGCTGGTTGTACTGCTCAGCCGACAGGAACTGCTGGCCGGGGAACGCCAGCTCGGAGCGGATGAGCATCGCCATCGCGCCGCCGATCATGAAGAACGCGAACGCCGTGACGAGGTACATCACGCCGATCTTCTTCGGATCGGTCTCCCGGAACAGCTGCAGCAGGTAAGAACCCTTGGCTGCCGGACGCGCCGGGTACGGCCGCGTTGCGATCGGCTTCGGGGCTACTGCCGTCACTCCATGCCTCCTGCGTGTCTGCAACCACGCCTCACCGTGATTCGGGAGCGATCGTAGCCCGCGCGCTCCGGGCCAGCTCGGTTGGGCTGGCGGGGGTAAAAGCCGAGCGCAGGCGGCGTTCGCGCTGACACCATCCCCCCATGTCGATCAGTACGCAAGCCGCGGTGACGGTCGCCACCTCTCTCGGCGTGCCGTGCGACGACCCGGTGGTGCTGCAGGACGGGTCCAACGTCGTCGTCCACCTGCGGCCCTCGCCGGTCGTGGCCAGGGTGGCGACGCTCACGGCGGATGTCCGGCCGGGCGTCGAGGCGTGGCTGACCAGGGACATCGCGGTCGCCACGCACCTGGCGGCGCACGGCGTCGCGGCCACGGTGCCGCTCTCGGAGCCGGTCGAGGTGGCCGGGGCGGTGGCCGTGCTGTGGCGGTACGAGCCACACGACCCCGCATCCGCGTTCTCCCCCGCGACGATGGCGGAACGACTGGCTTCGCTGCACGCGGCGCTGGACTCGTTCGACGGGGAGCTGCCCCGGCTGGCGCCGTGCGCCGACCTGGACCGGGCGCTGGCGCTGGCGGACCTGCCGCCCGAGGTGACCGCACGGCTGGCCGCCGCGAACGACCGGTTGCGGGAGGCGTTGTCGACGCTGCCCGTGCGGCCGCTGCACGGGGACGCGCACCCGGGAAACCTGCTGGCCACGCCGTCGGGACCGGTGTGGAACGACTTCGAGGACACGTGGCTCGGCCCCCTCGGGTGGGACCTCGCGTGCCTGCTGGGGTCCGGCCGGGTCGACGGGGCGGCGGCGGTGGCGGCCTATCCGGGGCCGTACTCGCGGGCGGAGCTGTCCGTGTGCGCCGAGCTGCGCGAACTGTTCGGCGTGGTGTGGCGGTTCGTGCTCGCACGCCGGTTCCCGGACCACCGGGCCGACGCGGACACGCACCTGCGCGAATGGCTGTCCCGACCCGCCAGATGATCCGATCCCATGCAGATCAGGCGTGTAAGCCCGGCAGGACACCCGACGCTCACCAGGGCGACTGACCGTACTGCGCGCCGCCAAGCAGGTCGGGCCGGTACATGCGCACCCACTGCCCCATCGGGCCCCGCAGCCAGTCCGGGTCGATGCCGCCGAGCGGGATGGCCACCTCGGGACGGCCGTCGTACGGGTTGACCGGCGCGGCTGCCACGTTCTGCCGCAGCCAGGCGGGCGCGTTACCCGGCACCACCCGGTGGCCCCAGCCGATGATGCCCTGCGTGCGCACCGCACCGGCGCCGACCTGCGTCCCGCCCGCCCTGCCGATCGTGGTCGGGTTCGCCAGCTGGCTCCTGACCTCGTCGATCCGCGTGATGTCCGGCCAGTCGAGGCGGACGTGGAAGCCGAGGGTGTCGCGCAGCTCCACGCCGTACTCGGAGAACCGGACGACCGTCCCCTGCTTCATGCGGTCGAACTTCCGGTACAGGACGCCGACCAGCACCCCGGTCCCGGCCACGGCGGCGATGATCCCGCCAGCCAGCCCCGCGAACACCGACCCGAGCAACAACATCACGGCGGCGAAGAAGACCAGCAGGAACACGAACGGCACCATGAGCCTGCCGAAGCCGCCGCCCGCCATCCGAAACTCCCGGGGAAGCGCCTGGTTGGGGTAGGTCACCCGGTCGAGGATGCCACGGGACCACAGCAAGACCGCACCGGATCGAGTAGTCAACCGACTACACGTCGTGAGAGTGATCGTTTTGTTTCACCCGATCGGCGGCTCGCCTGTCCACTTTTCTTCGCACCGAATTCGCAGCGTCACAAAGCCTGAGCCGACCGAGCGGAAAAGCCTGACAAGATTGGGACAAGACCCTCCCGGCAATCACGCTCGGGATACGCTGTCTGCCGAGTATCTGGATATTCCGGCTGGGGGAATCAATGGAACTCGAAGGCGACAGTCCCGCCCCACGACCACCCGCCGCACCAACGCAGGGAATCCCCCCGAGCCTGCACGTCACCCCGGAGAACGTCGTCACGCTGGCGGCGACGTTCCGCCGCTGCGCCGACCGTCTGGAAAGACAGCTTCCCCACCTGGACGCGGACCTGGCCCTGAAGGCGCCATGGCTGGACGACCCCGTCAGCGGATGGGCACAAGAGCGGTTCAACGAGTATTTCGTGCGCAGTGAACACGCATTCGTCCAAATAGTTCACTCCGAGTACGAACAACACAAGGCACTCCGGGACGCACTGGTCGCCACCGCAAAGCTGTACGGGCTCACCGAGGAATTGATCAGCGCCGGGTTCACGGATGTCGAGGCGGAGCGATGAATATCCGCATCATTGTCATCGCCGTCGCGATATCGGGCACACTGGCCGGCTGTGCCGTGCGCAGCAGCGGCGATCCCAGGCCGACGCACACCAGCACGACCGAGTCGCGGTTCGCCGACCTGCTGCCACCCCGTCCGGGAGAGCTCGACCTGGCCGACGTCGACCCGTGCTCGGAACTGCTCACGGAACGACAACTCCGCGAACTGCGCTACGACCTCGGCTACGCCCGCCCGCCCCTGGCCGACCACAGCGACATCCACGGTGGCGCCGACTGCACGTTCTCCTCCACCGGCGGCGCGGGCGGCGTCGACCGCAACATCCGCACCCTGGTGGGCATCTCCACCACCGAGGGTGCGCTGACCTGGGTCACCGACCCGAACCGGGCACCGGAAACCCGGCCGGAGGTCGTCACCGTCGACCGGTACTCGGCGCTCGTCCTCCCCCATCCCCTGCTGCCGGACAACTGTCTCGTCGTGGTGGACACCGCCGAGGGCCAGTACCTGGAGGTGTGGGTGAGCCCTGCCGTGGGTGATGGCGTCGGCCCCGGCCCGTACTGCTCGGAGGCGGAACGGGTCGCGGGCATGGCGATACAGACCGTCTCGGCGTCCAGATGACCATCCAGTGACGTGGGGGAGCAGATCGTGCGTGAACCGGACGTCCGCTGGGACGACGTGTCCCACCAGCAGATCGTCGCCTGGACGCGGCACGGGCTCGGCGCCGCCGCGACCGAGCGACTCGAGGAGCGGCTCACCAGCGTGGCCGAGGCGCTCGCCGACAACTCCGACGACGTCAACGCCACCCTGCAGCGGGTCGACGGCGGGGAGTGGACCGGCAGCGCGGCGACGGCGGCCGCCGCGGCGATGCGGGTCGTGCGGGACTTCGACGACATACTGGGGCACCACGGCAGGATGAACGTCCTCGCCGCGTTCGGGCAGTCCGACAACGCCAACTGGGCCAGGGCCAACGTGCCGCCCTGTGTGGACGTACGGGCCGCGCAGCAGCCGACCGGTTCCCCGCTCGACGCGCTCGGCGCCACCGCCGACCACCAGCACCAGCTGCGCGCCGCCAAGGACGCGGAGGAACGGGCGCGGCAGGTGATGCGCCAGTACCACTCGATGACCACCGCACGGGTCGCCGCGCTGCCGCCGCTGTCCCCGGCGCCGCGGGTGGTGATCACCACGAGCGACGGCATCACCGTGCCGTCCGGCGGGGACCCGGCCGGTGGTCACGTCGCGCCGCGCGGCACCCGGTCCGGCGACGGCTTCCCGGACGTCGTGGACGTCCGGGAAGCCGGGTCACGTCCCGCCGACCGGCCGCCGCCCGACGGGCCCGCGGTCCCGGCTCCGGGAAGGACCGGTTCCTCGTCCTTCTCGCCGGGCATCCCGGCACCGAGCGGGGCCCCGGCGGCGAACGGGGGCGCACCGACCACGGCCAGCGGCTCGGCTCCCACGCGGGAGCCGGACGTCGTCCGCGGGCCGCTGCCAGGGAGCGGACAACCCGGCAGCGGTGGACAGCCGGGCAACGGGCAGCCGGGCGGTGGCCAGCCTGGAAGCAGGGCCCGCGACGGTCGTCCCGGTGACGTTGTCGGGGTCCACCCCGGTGACCGGGCGCTCCGGGCAGGAGGGCGGGGCGGCCTCGCCGACGTACAGGGGCAGGCCGCGCGCGGCGGGGCGCCGTTCGGGGTCACGCCGGGTACCGCGGGCAAGGCCGAGGACCAGGAACGGCGCGGCCGGTACGCGGTGCCGGGGTCGGAGATCTTCGAACCGGACAACGACGACGGCCTGCTGCACGACCCGTTCCGGCCCGGCTCCTACGTCGCGCCCGCGTCGATCGGTGACGACGACGAATGACCCGGTTCGACCTGTCCGCCGCCGAGCTCGACGTGCTGTGGCGCGCTGCCGGGTTCGGGGACCTGCCGCTGGTCATCGACGTGCCCTCGCCGGGAGCCACCCACGCCGAGCGTGCGGTGCTGGAGCACCGCGTGTGGGCGGATCTCGTCGCGCGCGGGCTCGCCGACGACCACGGGCACGCGCACTGGCGGCTCACCGACCGCCTGGCCACCATCGCCGAGTGCGGGCGGTCGCTGCAACTGAGGACCGTCGGTGACGGCGCGACCGGTGCGATCCTCGCGACCAGGGGCAGGCACAACGTGCTCGGTGTGCTCGGCGAGCGGTTCCACCTCACCGCGGTGCCCGGGACCGGGCGGGCGGCGACCCTGGTGTCGCTGCTGCCGGAACTCCCCGCGGGGCAGGGACATTCCGTCAGCGTCGACACGGCCGTGTTCACCTCGGCCGCCGCCGGCCCGGCCGGCGCGCACGACACGCTCCGCAGGCACGGTCTCGGCACCGACGACGCCCGCACGCTCCTCGCGATGACCACCGGCGCCGTGCGCATCACGCAGCTCGTCACCGAACGCCGAGGCGACGGGGTCGAACGGTCCAGGCCGGTGTCGGTGCTCGACACCGCGGCCGGGCGCTACCGCGTCATCCGCACCGTCACCTCGGCCGGGGACCACCTCACCGTCACGCCCGCGACGGCTGCCTCGCTGGTCGAGGCGCTCACGTTCCCATGACCGACTCGTACGCGGCGATCGTGTCACGGAGGACGTCCGCGCCGGGGCGGTTCCACAGGGCCTCGTCGAAGACCTCCACCTCGATCGGTCGGTCGTAGCCGGTGGCCAGGACCGCCTCCACCAGCGGGGCGAAGTCGACGTGGCCCGTGCCGGGCAGACCGCGGCCGACGAGCACGTCCGCGGGCAGCGGCACCACCCAGTCGGCCAGCTGGAAGCACGCGATCCGGTCGCCGTTCGCCTCGATCAGCGGCAGGACCTGTTCGTCCCACCACACGTGGTAGGTGTCCAGGGTGATGCCGACCACCGCAGC
Organism: Actinophytocola glycyrrhizae; assembly: GCF_042653545.1. NCBI lineage: Bacteria > Bacillati > Actinomycetota > Actinomycetes > Pseudonocardiales > Pseudonocardiaceae > Actinophytocola > Actinophytocola glycyrrhizae. Next base: position 18,763 of record NZ_JBHSIS010000022.1, on the reverse strand, counting down.
GGGATAGGGGGCACACAGTTCCAGTGCGCCCGCCAGTGAGGCCACCACGCTGCGGTCGGCGGCGAACATCGGGTGCATGGGCTCCACCGCGAGGGTCACTCCCACCTCCAGTGCGTGCGGTACCAACGCTTCCAGGCCCGCCGCCACGCGGGACCGGGCCTCGGCGAGTGGGCGGCCGGACAGGCCGCCGCACACCAGGACGAGTGCAGGCGCGCCGAGGGCGGCGCACTCGTCGAGGGCGCGGCGGTTGTCGTCGAACCAGTCGTCGGCACCGAAGAAACCGCCGCGGCACAACGAGGTCACCGTCAGGCCGGCGTCGCGCACCAGTGCCGAGGACCGGTCGAGGCCGTACTCCCGCACCGGTTCGCGCCACAGGCCGACGTACCGCACCCCGGCCGCCGCGCAGCCCTTCACGGCGTCCACGAGCGGCCAGTACTTCGCCGTGGCCTGGTTGAACGAGAACGGTCTCACCGCTCGACCCCCGCCGTCGCGAAGAACGACCGCGCCCGTGCGGCCGCCAGGTCGGCGTCCGGCAGCAGGCCCACCTCGTCGGCCAGTACCAGCAGCTTCGCGAGGTGTGCAACGGACCGGCCCGACTGCAGGCCGCCGACCATCACGAAGTGGTCCTGGTGGCCGGAAAGCCAGGACAGGAACACGATTCCCGTCTTGTAGTACTGCGTCGGCGCGCAGAACAGGTGGCGGGCCAGCGGCACCGTCGGGTCCAGCGCGGCGCGGAAACCGGCCGGGTCGCCACGGTCCAGCTTGTGCAGCGCCGGGCCGACCAGTGGCGCCAGCGCGGCGAACACCCCCAGCAGCGCGTCGGAGTGACCGCGTTCGTCACCGGCGATGAGACTCGGGTAGTTGAAGTCGTCGCCGGTGTACATGCGCACGCCGGGCGGCAGCTTGCCGCGCAGCTCGATCTCGAACGCGTCGTCCAGCAGCGACATCTTGATGCCGTCCACTGTGGACGAGTGGTCCTTCAGCAGGCCGAGCACCGTGTCGGCGGCGGCGCGCGGATCGGCGGAGCCCCAGTAGCCGGCCAGCGCCGGGTCGAACATGGGGCCCAGCCAGTGCAGCAGCACGGGTCGGTCCACTTCGGACAGCAGCGTCGAGTACACCGACACGTAGTCGTCGGGCCCCTTCGCGGCGGCCGCGAGATGCCTGCTGCACATCAGCACCGGCACCGCGCCCGCCGCCACCACGTCCGCGAGCTGTTCCCGGTACGCGTCCAGGACCTGCGGCACCGTGGCCGGGCCGTCGAGCTGGTCGGTCGCGACACCGGCCACGATCCGGCCACCGGCCGAGCGGGCCTGCGCCGCGCTGCGGCGCACCAGCTCGCGCACCACCGGGTAGTCCAGGCCCATGCCGCGTTGCGCGGTGTCCATGGCCTCGGCGACCCCGAGACCGTTGCGCCACAGGTGGTGCCGGAACCCGAGCGTCGCGTCCCAGTCCAGCACCGCGGGCGCGCCGGGAACGTTCTCCGCGAGGGGATCCGCGACCACGTGCGCGGCCGCGTACGCGATCCGGCTGCTGGACGGGGACACCCCGGCACCGGACGGGAGCCCGCCACGCAGTTCGTGGCGCTTCCCGCCCGGCAGCACGACCGACGTCATGACGCCCCCTCGCAGGCTCCGTGGCGTCCTGGGCATCGACGACTCGCTCCGCAAGCTCCGCTCATGTCAGCTCCGGGATCTCGACGCGCCTGCCCTCGGTCGCCGCCTGGAGGCCAAGCTCGGCGAGCTGCACACCGCGGGCGGCCGCCGCGAAGTCCCACGGGAACTCCTCACCGGCCACGACGTGGCGCAGGAACCGCTCCCACTGCACGCGGAAACCGTTGTCGAAGTGCTCGTTGTCGGGCACCTCGGCCCAGTCGCCGCGGGCGTCGACGTTCGGCGGGGCGTCCGGGTCCCACACCGGCATCGGCGTGGCGGCCCTGGACTGGGCGCGGCAGTGGCGCAGACCCGCCACCGCGCTCCCGTCGGTACCGTCCACCTGGAACTCGACCAGCTCGTCGCGGAACACCCGCACGCACCAGGACGAGTTGAACTGGGCGACCACCCCGCCGTCCAGCTCGAAGATCGCGTACGCCGCGTCGTCCGCGGTGGCCGCGTACTCCTCGCCGTTCTCGTCCCAGCGCCTCGGGATGTGCGTGCGGATCGTCGCCTGCACCGCGCGGACCGGGCCGAACAGGTTCTCCAGCACGTAGTGCCAGTGCGGGAACATGTCCAGCACCACCCCGCCGCCGTCCTCGGCCCGGTAGTTCCACGACGGCCGCTGCGCGCGCTGCCAGTCGCCCTCGAACACCCAGTAGCCGAACTCGGCACGCACCGAGAGCACGCGGCCGAAGAACCCGCCGTCCACGAGCCGCTTCAGCTTCCGCAGCCCCGGCAGGAAGATCTTGTCGGCCACCACACCGTTGCGCACCCCCGCCGCCTCGGCGGCCCGCGCCAGGTCCTGCGCGCCCGCGAGGTCCATGGCGAGGGGCTTCTCGGTGTAGATGTGCTTGCCCGCGTCGATCGCCTGCCTGATCGCCTTCTCGCGCCGCTGGGTCGTGAGCGCGTCGAAGTAGATCTCGACGTCGTCGCGGGCGAGCGCCGCGTGCAGATCCGTGGTCCAGTCCGACAACCCGTGCCGTTCCGCGATCTCGGCGAGCTTGCGCTCGTTGCGGCCGACCAGCACCGGCTCCGGCCACAGCACCGTGCCGTCCGGCAGCGGGAGGCCGCCGTCGTCGCGGATGGCCAGAATCGAGCGGACCAGGTGCTGGCGGTAGCCCATGCGCCCGGTCACCCCGTTGAGCACGATGCCGATCGACCTACGAGACATGTTGATTACTCCTGATTGGATCTTTGTGGGCCGGTCCTGGTCTGATCAGCGGTTACCTCAGGGGAACGTGACGGCACTGGACCACCAACCGCCTGCGGTCCCCGGGTTCGCCGGGTCGAGACCAACACTGTGTAATCCGGGAGGCGGACTAGCCGAGCAGTTGGCGGATCTCGCGGGTGAGCGAACCGAACTTCGGCTCGGCCATCACCTGCGCGTAGTCCCGCTCCCTCGGCAGGTCGACCGGCAGCGTCCGCATCAGCCTGCCAGGGCGCGGGCTCATCACCGCCACCCGCGTGCCGAGGAACACGGCCTCGGCGATGGAGTGCGTGACCAGCAGGATCGTGGTGCCGGTCTCCCGCCAGATCTTGTTCAGCTCGGCGTTGAGCTGCTCCCTCGTGAGCGCGTCCAGCGCACCGAACGGCTCGTCCATGAGCAGTACCGGCGGCTCGTGCAGCAACGCGCGGCACAGGGCCACCCGCTGCTGCATGCCGCCGGACAGCTCGTGCGGCAACGCCTTCTCGAAGCCCTTCAGGCCGGTCAGCTCGATCAGCTCGTCGGCCCTGCCGGCCGCCTTCGCCTTGTCGAGACCGCGGATCTCGGCCTGGAGCAGGATGTTCTTGCGCACCCCGCGCCACTCCAGCAACGCGGCGCGCTGGAACGCGAACCCGATGTTCCGCTGCGGGCCCTTCACCACGTCCCCGAACAGCGACACCTCGCCTTCGCTCGGCCGCACCAGCCCGGCGACCACCTTGAGCAGCGTGGACTTGCCACAGCCGGACGGGCCGACGATCGAGATGAACTCGCCCGCCTCGACCCGCATGGTGACGTCGTCGAGCGCGGTGGTCGCGGACCGCTTGGAACGGAACCGCACCGAGAGGTTCCGGACGTCGACGGCGGTACCGGTCATGACACTGGTCATCAGCCGTTGGCCTTCGTGTGGCTGCCGTCCCAGTACTTCGAGGGCTCGCCGACGTCCTTTAGCTCCGCGTTGGCGGCCATGATGCCGATCGTGTCGGCCCACTGCTCCTCGGTGTTGACGCCCGGCGCGCCCGCGGTGTCCAGCTGCAGCAACGGTTCCGCCAGCTTGAGCTGCTCGACGAGCACCTCCTCCGGCGGCTCGTTCTCCGCCAGGTCGACCATGGCCTTCGCGGCGTCCTCGGGGTTCTTCACTGCCTCGGCCCACGACTTCTGCGTGGCGCGCACGAACTTGCCGACCAGTTCCTTCTGCGACGACAGGGTCTCGTCGCCGACCACGATGCCGGTGCCGAGCAGGTTCAGCCCGGAGTCGGCGAACAGGAGGTGGTCCACCTCCTTGCCGGTGCGGGACTCGATGGTCGGGCCCTGGTCGTGGAAGAAGCCCATGATCGCGTCGACCTGGCCCTCGGCGAGCTGCGCGATCTTGTTGGCGGCGTCCATGTTCACGACGGTGACGTCGGCCTCGGTCATGCCGTTCGCCGCGAGCAGCGCGGGGAACGTCGCGTACATGGCGTCGCCAGGGGTGCCGCCGACCCGCTTGCCCTTGAGGTCCTTGATGGACTCGAAACCCTTGTCCGCGAGGAACTCCACCGACGACGGGCCCTTCTGCAGGAACACGCCGACGCTCTTGACGGGCATGCCGGAGCTGATCGCGTTGAGCAGCGGCGGCGTGTCCGCCCAGCCGAACATGGTCTGGTTCTGTGCCACGGCCTTGATGGTGTTGCCGGAACCGCTGCCCGGCTCGATCTTCAGGTCGATGCCCTCGTCGGCGTAGAAGCCCTCCTGGATGCCGTAGTAGAAGGGCGCGTGCTCGCCGTAGGGCACCCAGTTCAGGGTGAACGTGACCTCGGTGGCGTCAGCGGGTGCCTCGGTGTCGCCGGACCCGCCGCTGTCCTGCCCGCTCGGGGCGCACCCCGCGACCAGCAGTGCCGCCGCGGCGATTCCTGTCAGTAAACGCTTCATCGGGTTGACCTTTCGCGGAGTTTGCTGAGCGGACACCAAGCACTGTCAGGATGTGGTGAGCGGAGTCGCGGACCGGCGGCTGGCGTGCCACGGAATCAGCAGTGCCTCGGCCACCTCGACGATCACGAACAGGAGGATGCCGATGAGCGACATGAGGATCAGCGCGGCGAACAACAGTGGGGCGTCGAGGTTGCCGTTGGCGATCATCAGCTGGTAGCCGAGGCCCTCGCTGGCGCCGACGAACTCGCCGACCACCGCGCCGACCACGGCGAGCGTCACCGCGACCTTCTCCCCCGCCATCAGGTGCGGCAGCGCGTTCGGGAAGCGGATCTTGCGGAACGTCTGCCACCGGCTCGCGCCCATGGTGGCGGACAGCTCCAGCAACTCGGGATCGGTCGACCGGAGGCCGGCGACCCCCGAGACGACCACCGGGAAGAACGCGATCAGCACCGCCAGGATGATCTTCGGCGCGAGGTCGTTGCCGAACCACACCACGATCAGCGGCGCGATCGCGATCTTCGGGATCACCTGGGCGAACAGGACGATCGGGTAGAGCGTGCGCTCCAGCGTCCTCGAGTACGCGATCGCCACGGCGGTCGCCAGGCCGAGCACACTCGCCAGCAGGAAGCCGGCGACCGTCTCGTACAGCGTGACGTAGGAGTGGTACATCAGCGACGACCAGTCCTGCGTCGTGCGCTCCCACACCTGCGCGGGCGTCGGCACGAGGTAGTCCGCCACCCAGCCCCGCGCGGTCACCACCCACCACGCCACGAAGATCAGCGCGAGCAGCACCGCGGGCCGCCAGATCGCGTCGACCAGCCGCAGCAGGCGCGTGCCGATGTCGACCCGCCGGGCGGGCTCCGGCGCCGGGGGCGACGGCACCGGCTCGGCCCGGGTCTCGTTGGGGGTCACCATGCTCGACACCTATACCTCCGGTCCGAACTCGAACCAGTCCACGTTGAACAGGTCGCCGGTCACGCCGGGATTCCTTGCCACCAGGAACAACTCGTGCGTGCTCCCCGGGTCGACGACCGGAGCGGTCACCTCGGTCCACGTCTGGCCGCCGCCGGTCACCGGCACCGCGGCCGAGCCGAGCAGCGGACCGTCCTGCGCCCCGAACCGGACCTCGATGGTCCCACCGTTCGCGCTGCTCGCGACCCGGAACCGCAGGCTGCCGACGTTCCTCAGGTTCACCGGCGTGACGCTGACCCAGTCACCGTGGGAAACCCCGGAGACAAGGCCACCACCCGCACTGTTCCTGACGATGCGGACGCCGCTGGACCGGTCGTGGTGCTCGGCCTCCTTGCGACGCGGCTGCAGGGTGACGCGGTCGCGGTCGGTCAGCCGCGGCCGCCCTCGGTCGGTGTAGCTCGCGTCGAGGACGTAGGTCAGGTCGTCGTCGACGGTGTGCCCTTCGACGATCGACGGGACCAACTCCCCGGCACAGCCCCGGTTCCGGCTCACCGCGTGCACCTGCCTCGCGTGCCCGACACCGCCCTTGGTCAGCGGCTCCGCGCAGTCGACGCCGCCGTCCGGGTCGGTGGCCCGCAGCCGGTAGGGAATCGGTACGCCCCAGTCGAAGATCTCGCCGTCGCGCGGGGACTGGATCTTCACCTTCGGCGCGGTGTTGCCGACGGTCACCTTGACGTTGACCGGTTCGCGGCGGCCCGTCGGGTCGGTGACGATCAGCCGTGCGAGGTGGGTGCCGTTCGCGGTGAACGTGTGGACCGGGTCGGCCGCACGCGAGTCGATCGTGCCGTTCCCGTCGAAGTCCCACTCGTGGGTGAGGGCGTGCCCGTCGGGGTCGGTCGAGGAGTCGGTGAACCGGACCGTCAGGGGCGCCTTGCCGGACGACGGGTTCGCGGTCGCCTTCGCGATCGGCGCGCGTTCGCCGGGCCGGACGTAGTCGATGCGGTGGATGCCGGAGTCCCAGTTGGGGTCGCCCCGGCCGGAGCCGCCGTAGTTGGTGCCCCACTCGATGACGTACAGCGAGCCGTCCGGCCCGAACTCCATGTCGATGGGCCGCAGGAACCCGCCGCGCGGCAGGAACCTGTTGAGGGAGACCGCGTTGCCCGCCTCGTCCTGCTTCACCTCGAACATCGCGTTGCGGGTCCAGTCGGCGACGATCGTGGTGCCGTCGTAGTACTCCGGGAACTTCGTCTCCGACTCCAGCTCCGGGTCGTAGTGGTAGGTCGGGCCGCCGACCGCGAGCCGTCCGCCGTTGCCCATCTCGGGCCATTCGTCCGACACCCGGTACGGGTAGGCCAGCCACGACGGTTGCGCAGGCGGCAGCTCGGCGAGACCGGTGTTGTTCGGCGAGTCGTTGGCCGGGCCGCCCGCGCAGTCGTACGGCTGGCCGGACCGGCCGGTCGTGAAGTCGTACTCCACGTACGCCCGGTTGTCGCCGATGCACATGGGCCAGCCGAAGTTGCCCGCCTCCTTGGCGACGTTGAACTCGTCGTAGCCCATGGGGCCGCGCAGCGGGTCGTCGTTCTGCGCGTCCGGACCGACCTCGCCCCAGTACACCCAGCCGGTCGCCGGGTCGACGTGCAGGCGGTACGGGTTGCGCAGGCCCATCACCCAGATCTCCGGGCGCGTCCTGTCCGTTCCGGGCGGGAACAGGTTGCCCTCCGGGATCGTGTACGTGCCGTCCGGCTCCGGGTGGATCCGGATGATCTTGCCGCGCAGGTCGTTCGTGTTCGCCGACGTGCCCTGCGCGTCCTGGTTCTGGCGGCCCGCCCGCTCGTCGATCGGCGCGAAGCCAGCACAGCACGGGTCGACGTTGTCCCCGGTCGACAGGTACAGGTTGCCCTCGCTGTCGAACGCCATCCCGCCGCCCTCGTGGGCGTTGATCTCGCGCTGGGAGAAGAACTCCAGCAGGACCTTCTCGCCGCGGACCGTGTTGGTGAACTCGTCGAACGTGACGCGCGAGAGGCGGTTCACGTTCTTGGTGCGTGGTGAGTAGTAGACGTAGATGTAGCCGTTGTCCTCGAAGTGCGGGTCGAGGACCAGGCCGTGCATGCCGTGCGTGTGCAGGACGAACGCGTCGAACCGGCCTGCCTCGTGGCTGTACCCCTTGCTCGGGTCGTACACGTTCAGCTGCCCGCCGCGCTGGAGGTAGAACACGCGGCCGCTGTTGTCGATCTCCATGGCCAGCGGGTCGTCGGTGTCGCCATCGAGGAGCGTCTTGACGTACCGGTCGTCCTCGGTGGCGCCGCAGTCGCCGGGCACCGCGCCCGCCGCCCACTCGATGCCGCCGAGGATGTGGGACCGGAAGGCGGGGTCGTCGTAGGTGGCGGCGTCGTGGCCGAGGCCGGTGTACCAGGAGCGGCCGCCCTCGAAGTCCTGGCACCACGCGATCGGGTGGTCGGCGCCCATGGTGTGGCCGGTGTAGCTGCGGGTGTCGTAGCTGGCGAGGACGTGGACGCTGCCGCGCGGGTTGGCGCGGAAGTCGTAGGGCTCCTCGGTGCGCTCCCAGACCTGTGGGAGTCGCCTGGTCGACGGGTGCGCGCGGTCGTCGACCTGGACCTTCAGCGGCTGGCTCGCCGGGTGCCTGTCGAAGAAGGCGCCCATGAGACGGCCGTACCAGGCCCAGTCGTACTCGGTGCCGCTCGCGGCGTGGATGCCCGCGTAGCCGCCGCCCGCCCTGATGTAGCGCTCGAAGGCCGCGCGCTGGTTCGCGTCGAGGATGGCGCCGTCGCGGCCGTTGGTGTTGTTGAAGACCACCGCGTCGAAACGGGCCAGGCCGGTGTCGGTGAACAGGGCCGCGTCGTCGGAGACGACGACGTCGAAGCCGTGTTCGGCACCCAGCTCGGTGACCGCCCGCCGACCGGCCGGGATGGAGTCGTGGTGGAAGCCGTTGACCTTGGAGAAGACGAGCACGGTGAAGCGGGGTGCGGCAGCCGCGGCCGGGGCCACGACGATGCCGAGCACCAGGGCTGCCACCAACGCGATGACGCGTCTCCGGTTGCGCACGAAAGTCCTCCCGCCGAGGGCGACACTGCCAGGCAAGCGCTTTCCTAGGATGCTATTTGTCCGTACCCGACATGGGCAAGGGCTTTCCTGTGATCAGTCGTAACGGTAGGTGTTCAGGAGACCGCACATGCCGAGGCGGCCCTCCTCGTCCGGCACCGGCTTGGTGCTCACGCGGGATTCCCGCAGGTGGGCCGGGTCGCCGGCGGCAAGGGCGGCGAGCTGGCGGCCGGTTCGCTCCGCGGCCTCCCGCGCGCCCCGCTCCCAGCGCGCACGCCAGTCGTCGAGCAACGGCTGCTTGAGCTTCACCGCGGCCTCGTGGAACTCGGCGAGCTTGTCGCCGTCCCGCAGCTCGTGGAAACCCTGGACGGCGAGGTCGCGGCGGCGGTAGGCCGTGGTCACGTCCGTGCCGGGGGCGCCGCCGCCGGGCAGCGCGGCGGCCTGCGCGTACCGGGCGGGGTCGCGGACGACGTCGAGCGGGAACGTGAGCACGGCGTCACCCGCCTCGGGCAGGCCGCTGTTGGCCATCAGCACCACGATCTCCAGGCCGCCGCGGTTGACGAGGCGGTGGACGGTGCCGGGGGTGAACCACAGGACCGTGCCGGGACGCAGGTCGTGCTCCGCGAACCCGTCCTGGCCCGAAAGGGTCTGGACCATGCCGGTGCCGCCGACGACGACGTACGCCTCCGTGCAGCAGAGGTGGAGGTGCGGGGTGCCGCCGGGCAGCCCGTCGGGGGTGAGGGTGTCGTACACGCAGAGTTTCGAGACGCCTACCGCGCCCGGTAGTGGATCACGCATCGGTACCCCTCGGCGTGGCGGCCTTGCTGTCGCGGGGCCGCACAATGGACACTGCGGTGATACGCCTCCAGACGCGGGGAAAGGGCTTTCCCTTGTAGTCTGACGCTAGGCGGGCAAGGTAATGGGTGTCAACGGCGGAGGTCTGGCAATGGCGACGCTAGCCGATGTCGCGCGTAAGGCCGGCGTTTCCGCCGCGACCGTGTCACGGATCGTGAACGGCAGTCCCAAGATCGTGTCCGAGGAACTGCGCGAACGGGTGCTGCGGGCGGTGCAGGAGCTGCAGTACGTGCCGAACGCGCACGCGCAACTGCTGGCCCGCTCCCACCGGACGACCGTCGGCGTCATCGTGCACGACGTGTCGGACCCGTACTTCGCGGAGATCACCCGCGGCCTGCAGCGAGTGGCGTCCGAGCAGGGCAGGCTCGTGATCATCTGCAACTCCTACCGCGACCCGGACCGCGAGCTGGAGTACGTGGAGCTGCTGCGCGCCCACCAGGTGGAGGCCATCATCCTCGCCGGTTCCGGCTACCACGACCCGGCGTTCACGAAGTCGCTGAACGCGAAGCTGTCGGCGTACATGGCGACCGGCGGCCGCGTGTCGGTGGTCGGCCGCCACAAGCTCGCAGGCGACGCGGTCATGCCCGCGAACGAGGAGGGCGGCTACCTGATCGGGGCGGCCGTGTTCGCAGCGGGGCACAAGCACGTCGGCGTGGTCGCGGCTCCCCGCCAGCTGACGACGACGACCGACCGGCTCGCCGGGCTGCGCCGCGCGGCCCGCGAACACCGCAGGAGCCTGCCATCGAAGCGGATCGCGTACGCCGAGTTCGACCGCGACGGCGGCGCCGTGGCCACGGCCGCACTGCTCGACGCGGACCCCCGGCTGACGGCGATCATCGCGCTGAACGACTCGATGGCCATCGGCGCCCTGTCCGTCCTGCGGGACCGGGGCCTCTCGGTCCCCGGCGACGTCTCGGTGGTGGGTTTCGACGACATGCCCATCGCCCGCGACGTGACCCCACCCCTGACGACGGTCCGGCTCCCCCTGGTGGAGATCGGCGCCAGAGCGATCACCCTGGCCCTGGACACCCCCCACCCGTCCCCACGCGTGGAAGAAGTCGCAGCAAAGATAATCCACCGCGACTCCCTGTCCACCCCCCACAACTAACCGCGAGTCCCCCATCCAGAACCCGCGAGTCCCCCGTTCAGAACCCGCGAGTCCCCCGTTCAGAACCCGCGAGTCCCCCGTTCGGGACCGCCGAGTTGACCGTTCGGGACCGTCGCAAACCGCGAACTCCTCGGTCCTGAACAGGGAACTCACCGGTCCTGAACAGGGAACTCACCGGTCCTGAACCGGGGACTCGCGGGTTCCGAACCGGGGACTCGCGGGTTCCGAAGCCGGGACTCGCGAGTCCTGAACGGGGGACTCGCGGGTTCTGAAGTGGGGACTCGCGGGGTGTCAGGCTGGGAGGATGGCGTACTGGCGTAGGCACAGGTCCGGGTAGGTGACCGGGCCGCGGGGGCCGGGGACCTTGTCGATGTTGATGCCGGTCTCCGGGACCGCCAGCAGCTTGAAACCGTCCAGCAGGCGGGTGGTCGCGTTCCAGAAGACGCCCGTGCCGGTGTACGCGTCCATGAACGCGGTCGCCGTCGCCTCCGACGTGGTGACGATCGACGCGGCCAGACCGGACGTCTCGGTGTTCGCGACCTCGGCGGCCTGCGCGGCCGACGACACCGGCAGCACCGTCACCGTCGCCTCGCGGTCGGCGTCCAGCGCCCATTCGTACCCGATCGGGTGGCTGTGCGGCGGCAGCGAGACGGCGATGCCCAGCTCCGCGAGCAGCTCCGACACCCTCGGCAGCAGCGACTCGTACCGCGACGAGTGGATCAGCAGCAGGTTCAGCCGGTTGCACACGCCCAGCCGGTCGACGCTCTCGCGGACCAGCGACAACGCGCGCTCGACGTCCGCGTCCACGTCGACGTACAGCACGCCGCCGCCGTCGGCGTGGGCCAGCGTCCGCACCCCGTGGCGGGCGGCCTCCTCACCAAGCGTGCGGGTGGTCTCGCCACTCCCCCGCAGGATCACCAGCGGGACGTGCGCGGGCTGCGCCACCAGCGCCGACGCGCCCGCCCGGTCCGGAGTCGGCACCAGCTGGATCGCGGCCGGGTCGAGCGACACGTCCGACAGCGCGGGCGCGACCACCTCCGTCAGCAGCGCGGTCGCCGAGCCCAGCGCCGCACCACCGGTGCGGAGGACACCGGCGTTGCGCGACTTCACCAGCTGCGACGCGACGTCGACCGTCACGTTCGGCCGTGCCTCGTAGTTCGCGCCGATGACCCCCACCGGCCTGCGGCGTTCGTACAGCCTGAGCCCGCCGGGCAGGTCACGCACGAACTCCGAGCGCGGCGGGTGCGGCGTGCCCGCGAGCAGCTCCAGCGCCGACGCCATCGACTCCAGCCGCTCCGGCGACAGGCGCAGCCGGTCCAGCAGGCCCGCGCTCATCCCGGCCGACTCGGCCGCGGCCACGTCCGCCTCGTTGGCCGACATCAGCGTGCCGACCGAGGCTCGCAGCCGCGTGGCCATCGCCGAGATGGCGCCGTCGATGGCCGAGTCGGGCGCCGCTGCCAAAGACGGCGCGGCACGGTGGGCAGCGGACGCACACGACGCGACAACGGACGAAACGGCCTCGGACACGACAGTCATGCGGCAAGTCTGCCTCACCCCAGCAACCACAATGCCGCGAGTGCCAGCGCCCCCAGGTTGATGAAGAAGAACATGCCCACCCACAGCAGCCCCGGCGTGCCGGTGAGCCGCGCGAGCTGGTCGGCGTCGGAGTCCCGCGCCCGCCCGCGACGGCGCTTGCCCTGCAGCTCCCCGACCGGACGAACACCACCCAGAAGGAGGAACCACGTGATCAGGTAGGCGAACGCCCCCTGCACCGGCGGCGAGGTCCACCACGCGACCCCGAACAGCACTGCGCCGGTCAGCACCACGGAGAAGAACCCGTACACGTTCCGCACCATGACCAGCACCCCGAGCAGCAGAACGCCGCAGACCACCAGCACGGCGGCCGTCTGCTCCACCTCGACGAGTGCCGCGAACCCGAGCCCGAGCACCGACGGCGCGACGTACCCGGCGAGCGCGGTGGACACCATGCCCGGCCCGTACGGCTTGCCCCTGGTGAGGGTCAGCCCGGACGTGTCCGAGTGCAGCCGGATCCCGGACAGCCGCCGCCCCGCCAGCACGGCGACCAGTGCGTGCCCCGCCTCGTGCACGATCGTGATCACGTTGCGGGCGGGCCGCCACAGTTCGCCGAACGTGACCACCGCAAGGGCGAGCACCCCGGTCACCAGCACCACGGCCGCCTGATCACCCAACACGTCCACGCGGCACAGCCGACCACAACCCAGGTGCGATCACTGTTACGTGGCAGGCGCGCGCATCTCGGGGCTGCCGAACCTGGCGACGTGATGCCAGACCCGTTTGAGGGCCTGTTCGTCGTACCGGCCGGTGCGGGACGCGTCACCGATGACACCGGGGTCGAGCAGGTCGTCGCGGGCGATGGACACGCCGAGCGCGACGAACTCCGGCCCGCGGTAGCCGGGGTTGGCGCGCAGTTCCGTCGTGGTCAGCGTGAAGCCGCCGTGCCACTCGACCGGGCACGGCAGCGCCTTGGCCGCGATCTCGGTCCGGGTGCCGAGGTAGCTGGGGTCGAGCACCAGGGCCTCGACGTCCCGTTCGAGGTCGACGACGCCGTGCACCTGGGCCTCGACGTAGTCGTCGAGCGCGTCCTTGTCGTCCGCCTCCGCCATGGCCACCAGGGTCGACAGCCGTGCCGCCACGCCGAACCGCTCGGGCTCGAAGACGCTGTCGGGGTAGCAGAACGTGGTCCGGTCCAGGGTGTGCGGGCGCAGGCGCAGGTGGGCGGAGCCGAAGCGGGGCGAACCGCCGACCAGGCGGCGGCGGAAGTTCAGCGATCCGTACTTGGGCCGGGTGGCCGCGGGCGCGTCGTCGTAGGCGCCCGCGAAGATCCGGCTCTCCCACCGCCAGCGGTCGCCACCGGGGTGGGCGGTCAGGCCCCCGTTGCTGGTCCCGGTCTCGAACTGCGACCGGTAGACCCCGTCGCGGGCCATCAGCCGCAGGATCGGCTCCCCGGCCGTGAGCCGGTCGGGGTGGAAGTGCAGCGTCACCCGCAACGCCGGGTCCACCGGCGCACCGCTCGCCAGCGTCGCGACGTGGGCGATGGCCCGCTCGTGCGGCTTGGGCATGGCGGGAGTATCCACGAACGGCGGTGCCGCGGCGCGGAATTATCCGTGGACCAGCCCGTCCTCCGGGTGCCAGCCGAACGGCCGCGCCAGCGACCTGACGAACACCGACCTCGGCAACGTCCGCAGTGCCGCGTTCCTGGCCGCCCGTGCGGGTGCCCACGTCAGGTGCGACACGGTCCGGCCCATCAGTGCCTTCCTCGCCAGCGCCTGTGTCCTCGGCCGCCGCAGTTCGTCGTACCTGCGCAGGGCCGTCGCGAGGTCGGGCTGTGTCTCGACCGCCACCGACAGCGTCGCCGCGTCCTCCAGTGCCTGGCAACCACCCTGCCCGAGGTTCGGTGTCATCGCGTGGGCCGCGTCGCCCAGCAGCGCGACCGGGCCGTGCACGTACGTGCGCAGCGGTGGCAGGTGGTGGATGTCGTTGCGCAGCACCTGTTCCTCGGTCGCCGCCGCCAGGACGGCCGGGATCGGCTCGCACCAGTGCTCGAAGCGGCGGCGCAGTTCGGCCAGTTCGCCGTTCGCGCTCCGTTGACCCGGCGGGACCGACCCCGTGCCGTAGCAGTACACGCGGTCATCCGCCATCGGGAACATGCCGAACACCGCGCCGGGGCCCCACGTCTCGGCCCAGATCCCGGCGCCCGCGGCCATCAGGGTTTCCGGGCGCGGCATGATCAGCCGCCACGCCGTCTGCCCCGAATAGCTCGGCGGCGCGGCGGCGGGCCACAGCGCCCGCCGGACCGCGCTGTTGACCCCGTCCGCGCCGATCAGCAGGTCGGCCGACAGTTCACCGCCGTCGTGCTCGACGATCGCGCGGGCCCCCTCGACCCGCGCGTTCCGCACGCGCACCCCGGCCAGCTGACAGTGTTCCGGCACCTGCGCGAGCAGCGCGGTCCGCAGATCGTGCCGGTGTGCCACCACCGCCTTCGCCGTGTGGCCCGCCGCGACCTCGTCGTCGTCCATGCGCACGAGCCACCGGCCGCGCCAGTCCCGCAGTCCGCCGGCGGCGCCCAGCGCCTCGCCCGGCACCGTGGCGCCGACCGCCGCCAGCGCGCGGAAGGCGTTGGGCCACAACGAGATCGCCGAGCCGACGACATCGAACTCCGCGGTCTGCTCCAGCACCGTGACGGCCCAGCCGCGTCTGCTCAGTCCCGCCGCCACCGCCAGGCCGCCGATGCCCCCACCCGCCACGATCGCTTCCATGCCGCCTCCTCTACAGATGTAGTGGACTCTACATCCGTAGAGTGGCGGCGTGACAGACCGGCGAACCGTGATAGCCGACGCGGCCATCGCGACCCTCGCCCGCGAGGGCATGCGCGGCTTCACCCACCGCGCGGTGGACCGCACCGCCGCGCTCGCGGAGGGCTCCACCTCGTACTACTTCCGCACGCGGGAGGCGCTGGTGTTCGCGGCGCTCGCGCGGATGGCCGAACTGGACACGCTCGACGTCGGCGACGTACCGGAGCGGGGCGGCACGGCGGACCTGGAGACGCTGACCGACCTGCTGGCCTCGGTCGTGCGGACCTGGCTGACCGAGGGCCGCGAGCGCACGCTCGCCCGCTACGAGCTGACGCTCGAGTCGACCCGCCGCCCGGAGCTGCGCGCGAAGATGGCGGAGTACGGCTCGGCGTTCCGGGCGATGGCGGAGAAGACCCTCGCGGCGGCCGGGGCGAGCGAGCCGGAACGGCGTGGCCACACGCTGGTCTCCCACCTCGACGGCCTCGTGCTGCACCAGCTGACCGACGTCGGCGCGGGTCGGACCGATCTTCGTGCGGCGTGCCGGGATCTGCTCGTGATGGCACTGGCGCCATGAGGATCTTTGTGCGAAGGTCCGCGCCTGCGCCGGGACGCAACCCACACATGGAAATCCGGGGAGGCGAACTTTGGACCAGGTGAGTTACGTGGTGTCCGACGGCATCGCGACGGTGACGCTGAACCGGCCGGCGGCCCGCAACGGCTACACGGTGACGATGGCCGACGAGCTGGCGGCGGCGTTCGACGAGGCCGACCGCGACCGGTCCGTGCGGGTGGCGGTGCTGACGGGCGCGGGCAGGGACTTCTGCGTCGGCGCCGACCTGTCCGCGGGCGGACTGGACCTGACCGCCGACAACGCGGCCGAGTGGGACGAGCCGGCAGGCCGGTGCTCGATGCGGATCTTCGCGATGAACAAGCCGGTCATCGCGGCCATCCGCGGCGCGGCCGTCGGCGCGGGCTCGACGATCATCCTGCCCGCGGACTTCCGGCTGGCCGCCACCGACGCCCGCTTCGGGTTCGTGTTCTCGCGGCGCGGCCTGTACCCGGAGGGCGCCTCGACGTGGTTCCTGCCCCGGCTCGTCGGGCTCGGCCGGGCCATGGACTGGATGGTGAGCGGCCGGGTGTTCGACGCGCCGGAGGCGCTCGCGGCGGGGATGGTGCACTCGCTGCACGAGCCGGACTCCGTGCTGGACAAGGCCTACGAGCTGGCCCGCGAGCTGATCAGGACGACGGCTCCGGTGTCGGTGGCCGTGATCCGGCAGCTGCTCTACCGGGCGGCGCCGCTGGACTCGCCGTTCCCCGTGCGACGACTGGACTCCCGGCTGATCGCGGGCAGCGCGGCCAGCCCCGACACCGTCGAGGGGATCATGTCGTTCCTGCAGCGCCGCGATCCACAGTGGACCGGAAGGGTGCCGGAGGACCTGCCCGACCACCTGCCCTGGCTGGAGAAGTAGTAGGCATCCCGAAGCGCCCGGCGGGTAGCTACGGGATGCCCGCTGGTCGTGTCGGCGTGCGTGGCCGACCACGACGTGCGGTGCCGGATCGAGCACGGACCGCACACGTAGCGCTGTTGACCGGTCGCCAATAGTGGCAGTAGCCTCCGAATGTCGTCAATGCCCGGTTCGGCGTGGACGTGGGCGGTCACTGGTGCTTACGATCACGCCCTACTCGGGGGCTGACCCGGCGCATCGGAGCGTGGCTAAATGAACGAGACAACCCCGTTGCAGCACACACTGTGCGCGGCATTCCAGGAGTTCGTCAGCAAGACACCGGACGAGGTCATCATCCGTACGCCGGGCGGCGCGACGGAGATCACCTGGCGTGAGTGGGATCGGCGGGTCCGCGGACTCGCCGCGGGCCTCGCGGCCGTCGGGGTCGAACGCGGTGACACGGTCGGGCTGATGCTCGCCAACCGGCCGGAGTTCCACCTCGTCGACGCCGCCGCGCTGCACCTCGGCGCGACCCCGTTCTCGATCTACAACACCTCGACGCCCGAGCAGATCGCCTACCTGTTCGGCAACGCGGGCAACAAGGTCGTGTTCTGCGACGGCCGGTTCCTCGACCGCGTCAGGGACGCGGGCGGCGGGGTCGAGCACATCGTCAGCGTGGACGAGGTGTCCGATGTGGACGGTGTGCTGTCACTGGCGGACCTGGAGGCCAAGGGCGACCCCGACTTCGACTTCGACGCCGCGTGGCGGGCCGTCGAACCGGAGGACCTCTCGACGATCATCTACACGTCGGGCACCACCGGCCCGCCCAAGGGCGTCGAGCTGACGCACGCGAACGTGATCGCCGAGGCCGACGCGGTCCGGATCCTGTTCAACGCCAACCCCGGTGACCGGGTGCTGTCCTACCTGCCCGCCGCGCACATCGCGGACCGGGTGACCGCGCAGTACTTCGCGATCCTGTTCGGCATCCAGGTCACGTGCGTCGCGGACCTGACCAAGCTCGCCGAGGCGCTCCAGGACACGCGGCCGCACTCGTTCTTCGCCGTGCCGAGGGTGTGGCAGAAGCTGAAGGCGGCCATCGACGCCGGGCTCGCGGCGGAACCGAGCGGTGCCAAGCGGCGGATCGCGACGTGGGCAATCGAGACCGGCGTCAAGGCGGCGAGGCACAAGCTGGCCGGACGTGCGCTGCCGCCGGTGCTCGCCGCCCAGCACCGGCTCGCGGACAAGCTCGTGCTCGCGAAGCTGCGGGACAAGCTGGGGCTCGACGTGGTGACCGGCCCCGCGTCGGGCGCGTCGGCGATCTCGGCGGACATCCTCGAGTTCTTCTGGGGCCTCGGGATCCCGGTGTACGAGGTGTGGGGCATGTCGGAGACCGGCGGCGCCACCACGGCCAACGCGCCCGGGCACACGAAGCTCGGCACGGTCGGCCGCGCCGTCAAGGACATGGAGATCAAGATCGCCGAGGACGGCGAGCTGCTCACCAGGGGCCCGACGATCATGCGCGGCTACCGCAACGACCCGGAGAAGACGGCGGAGACCATCGACGCCGACGGGTGGCTGCACACCGGCGACATCGCCGAGGTCGACGCCGACGGGTACGTCCGGATCGTCGACCGCAAGAAGGAACTGATCATCAACGCGTCGGGGAAGAACATGTCCCCGTCCAACATCGAGAACGCGATCAAGGCGGCGACCTCGCTGGTCGGCCAGGTGGTCGCGATCGGCGACGACCGGCCCTACGTCGCGGCGATCGCGGTGCTGGACCCGGACGCGGCGGCGGCCTTCGCGACCCAGCACGGCTTCGGCGGCGCGTCGCCGGACGAGCTGGTGGCGCACCCGGAGCTGCGGGCCGCGGTGCTGGCCGGGCTCAAGGAGGGCAACGAGAAGCTGGCGCGGGTGGAGCAGGTCAAGCGCCTGCGGCTGCTCCCGTCGACGTGGGAGCCAGGCGGCGAGGAGCTGACCCCGACCATGAAACTGCGCCGCAAGCCCATCACGAAGAAGTACGCCTCAGAGATCGACTCCCTCTTCACCGAAACCCCAGACGACACCATCCTCCAACCCTGACCCCCACCCCCACCAAACCCCGCGAGTCCCCGGTTCAGAACCCGCGAGTCCCCGGTTCGGGACCCATGAGTTCCCCGTTCGGAACCGCCGACTCCCGTTCGGAACCGTCAACTCGGCGGTCGCGAACGGGAGACTCGCGGGTCCTGGCTCGAAAATCGGGGGTGATCAGGGCGTGGGGCAGCGCCCTGGCTGAGCGGAGCGAGGTC
>NZ_JBHSIS010000021.1:0-1963 GCF_042653545.1 Actinophytocola glycyrrhizae | reverse complement strand
TGACATCCTCTCAACCGAGGCCGAAGCCTCACAGATGAGGTGTCAACCAAACCCTGGGCAGACCCAGAAGATTCACGACAACAGTCGACAAGCGCGGCGCGATGCCATGAGAAAAGCGGGGCTGTCGACAACGCTCCGAGTGAGAAGTGTGACCTATTATTCGGCCGGTTACGGGCAAGGGGGCGGTTATCAATACGTTCACGAATACAATGGAAAGACTTGGCTGGTGACAGATAACTGGAATGATCTGAATGCGGACACCTCTCACGGCCCTCATTGGGAGGTTGGTGAGGCTAAGCCGGACGGTCAGCGTGATAGTCTGGGACGGCTTCGTGTTGGTAGCGGAAAGTTTAAAGCATCCTATGGAGGTGTGGTGGGTGATGTCGCGCGTCGCGCGTCGGTAGCTCGGTGGAATTGGCGGGCCAAACAAGCGCGAGCGCTTGTCGCAGCTAATTTCGCCGCTCATCAGCAGTCCTTGCACGGCGAGTGGTGTGATCTTGAAAAGTCTGAGAGGTGTAGCTCTGATGTCGCGGAGCTAGGTTCCTCGCCGGGCAGGATAATTCATCGGTGGCCGAAAAAGACAATGTTCGTCGATGCCATGAAGGCGTGTGAGTCAACGCTGAGTCATATGGTGAGTGTCTTCGTGCGCGTTATGGATACGCCGGACACGGGGTGGATTCGGGTGCGCGGGGACGTCGTGTCAGCTGATCTCACGGCTGCGGCAGGCGAGTGGTTGACTGATGGATTCATTGTGTTCGAGCCGGTGTCGCGGTCGGTGTTGAGTGTCGATGTCGAGGACCGCTTCGGGCAGTCATATTTGGAGACCACGATCATCGGTGTATTATTCGAAGACCTGGTCAGATGTTTTGCTGGTCACGGGCAGATGTTGCTGCCGATCGTCAACGAGCCAGGCGATCACCGATGACTCGCTGTGGGGTGAACGCTCATGCTGAAGGAAATGACCGCCCGCTCTCGTTAGCGATGTCCGCAGGCCGACCGTGAACGTTCAGTTGCTGACCGAGGTCGGGAGTATGTCCCGATCCTCCCAGTCTACGGCCGCCCGTTCGCTGGAACACGATCATGCCGCAGGAATAGGGGGAACGACCGGGGTTCTGCGCTCCAGCCACGACGGCGCCAGTCTGGCGAACACCCGCCGCGCCACCCGTACTCGGCTGGCCCGCCTGGATCTGCGGCCGTACGCGCGGCGGTGGATGGACGGCGCGGAAACCGAGCAGCTGGCTGCCGAGCTGGCGGTGCCCGCAGACCTGCTCTGGGACGCACTCGCCGGGGTGCTGGCTGTGATGACACCCGACTACCGCACCGACTGCCATGCCGACCGCTGCCTATTCGCCTGCGCAGCGATTTGCGCCGCCAGCGCCGAGATCGGCACGACCAAGGCTGGCCGCCTCTACTAACCCACTATCCAGACCTCCGCCGGGGACGGGGAGGGGGCGGGACAGACGGGTGCGTTTGTGGATCCGCGGTTGGCGCAGACGTGTGTGGGGGAGTGGGTTCGGCGTTGGTCGGATGCGCACGATGTCGGTGTGGGGACGTGGGCGAAGTACGACTCGCATCTGCGCAACCACATCCTGCCCCGATTCGGCGACTCCGAGCCCGGGAAGATCGGGCGGATGACGGTGAAGGCGTGGGTGAAGGCGCTACGCCGGGCGCTGGCAGAGCCCACCGTGCAGGACGTGGTCTCACCGTTCTCGACGATCATGAACGAAGCAGTCGACGAGGGACTGATCGCGGCGAACCCATGTCGTCGGTTGCGGATCAACACCGGCGCCGGGGATGAGCGACCCACCGCCATCCCGGAGCAGGTGGCGTTGATCGCTGGGCGGGCACGGTTGATGGACCGTGTAATCGCTGACTGTGACAGGTATGGGTTTGCAGACAGTGAGGTGATCTCAGCGACTTTCAGGTGAGTCGGCCGTGTTCGAAATGGGTGAGGACGAGTGCG
>NZ_JBHSIS010000020.1:0-606522 GCF_042653545.1 Actinophytocola glycyrrhizae | reverse complement strand
AACCCAGCAGCCATCACAAACTCCCAGCTCACAGAGGGTGTTGCAACGACCGAGTGAATCCACCCGCCTTTCATGGCATCGGTCCGGCCCGCCGCGGGTCCGGGGCCCATGTCTCCGTACCTTTGGGCTGCTCACCGGCCGGGCAGGAACTCCTGTGCCTTGGTCCTGGCGCCCTGCACCACCAGGTGCCACGCGTTCGGGTCGCCCCTGACCACCGCTTCCGCGGCCGACTTGGCCTGCTCGAAGGTGGCGTGCGGCGGGATCGGCGGCACCTCGGGGTCGCAGCGCACGTCGATCAGGACCGGCCGGTCGGCGCTCAGGGCCCGGTCCCACGCGGGCCCGATCTCCTCCGGGGTGTCGACGTTCTCCGCGGCCAGCCCCAGTCCCCTGGCCAGGCTCGCGTAGTCGATGTCCGGGATGACCTGGGACTCCTCGAACTTCGGGGCGCCACCCATGGCTCGCAGCTCCCACGTGACCTGGTTCAGGTCGTTGTTGTGGAACACGCAGATCACGCAGCGCGGGTCCGACCACAGCTCGCGGTACTTGGCGATGGTGATCAGCTCGGCGAGGCCGTTCATCTGCATCGAGCCGTCCCCGACGAGGGCGATCACCGGCCGGTCCGGGTGGGCGAACTTGGCCCCGATCGCGTACGGCACGCCAGGGCCCATGGTGGCGAGGGTGCCGGACAGCGAGCCCCGCATGCGGCCGCGCATCTTCAACAACCGGGCGTACCAGTTCGTGGAGGAACCGGAGTCGGCGGTGACGATCGCGTCCTCGGGGATGCGCGAGGACAGCTCCCAGACCACCCGCATGGGGTTGACCGGCTTGGCGTCGAGCATCGACTGCCGCTCCATGGTCTCCCACCACGAGGCCACGTTGTCCTCGACCGTCTCCCGCCAGGACCGGTCGTCCTTGCGGGTGAGCATCGGCACCAGGGCGCGGAGGGTCTGGGCCGCGTCGCCGACGAGGTTCACCTCGGTCGGGTACCGCATGCCGATCATGCCGCCGTCGATGTCGATCTGGATGCCCTTGGCCTGCCCGAACTCCGGCATGAACTGGGTGTACGGGAAGTTCGACCCGACGATGAGCAGGGTGTCGCAGTCCCGCATCAACTCATAGCTCGGCCTGGTGCCCAGCAGCCCGATCGCGCCCGTCACCCACGGCAGGTCGTCGGGCAGGACGTCCTTGCCCAGCAACGCCTTCGCCACCCCGGCTCCGTTCAGCTCGGCCACCTGCCGCACCTCGTCGGCCGCGCCCCGAGCGCCCTGCCCCACGAGGATCGCGACCTTCTCACCGGCGTTGAGCACCTCGGCCGCCCGCCGGATCTCATCCTCGTCCGGCACGGTGGTGGCCAGCACCCGGCTCGGCCTGCTGGAGGGCACCTGCTTGAACTCGTGCTGCGGTGGCGTGTACTCCTCCTCCTGCAGGTCCGCCGGGATGATGAGGGCGGTCGGCGCCCGCTCGGCCTCCGCGGTGCGGATGGCCCGGTCCAGGGCGTTGGGCAACTGCTCGGCGACGTTCACCTCGACCAGGTACTCGCTCGCCACGTCCTTGAACAGCGTCTGCAGGTCGACCTCCTGCTGGTAGCTGCCGCCCATCGCGCTGCGCGCCGTCTGGCCGACGATCGCCACCACCGGCACGTGGTCGAGCTTCGCGTCGTACAGCCCGTTCAGCAGGTGGATCGCGCCGGGGCCCGAGGTCGCGAGGCACACGCCGACCGTGCCGGCGAACTTCGCGTAGCCGACCGCCTCGAAGGCCGACATCTCCTCGTGGCGGGACTGGACGAACCGGGGCACGTTGTCCGCGCGGCCCAGCGCGGCCACGATGCCGTTGATGCCGTCACCGGGGTAACCGAACACCTGGTGGACGTTCCAGTCCCGGAGCCGGCTAACGAGGTAGTCGCCGACAGTCTCCGTCATGTCTGCCTCCTTGCTGCTGACTGGGCTGATGGACCTGGGGCGGGGGTCACGGCGCGAGGCCGTGCCGCAGCGGGTCGTCGGGGGTGAACCCGGGGGTGCGCGGCGCCCGGCTTTCCCCCGGGTCGATGAGCGCGAGGCCGAGGTCCTCCCGGTACCGCCTGCGCAGCTCGCCAGGGGATTCGGTGACCATCACCTCGAGCGTGGGGCGCACCGTCGCGGCCAGCAGGTGCCCGCCTCGGGTGCTGCCGTCGCGCAGGCCGAGGACGGCGTGCGCGTGCAGCGCCACCCGGCCGTCGTCGTGGCGGCCGATGTCGCCGACCAGGGACAGCACCTCGGCCTGCTCCCGCACCGGAATCTCCGCATACGTCCGCTCCGCGAGGTCGAAGAAGCCGAGGGTGGCGGCACTGAACCCGCCGATGGCCGTCACCGCGGCCGCGGTCACCCGCTGAGCGGCGGCGAACGCGTCCAGCGCGTCGGTCACCGACTCGCCCTCGCCGAGCACGAGCGCGAAAGTCCTCGGTTGGTCCGGGTTGAGAATCACGAGCTCTGGCATGGCAGACCACCCCCTCGTAGCGGAACCTCTCGACGCACCCCGACGGCATGCCCAGACCAAGCCGGGCAAAACACGGGCGTCGGCGCATGACGAAACCGACATGTCCATCCACAGGCCACTGGCGGCGGAAGGGGCTGTCGTCAGTGATGGCAGTCCGGGCAGGTCGACCGCCTCATGGGAGGTCGAAGGGGACCCTCTTCCTGACCTGTGGGGGCACGCCGGCGCTGATCGGGTTGTTCCAGCTGCTGCGCAGCGAGGTGAGCGGCTGCGCGGACGTCACTATCAGGTACGGGTTGCCGGGGAAGATCGCCATGACCGCCGCGCTGTCCTGCACCCTCGGTGTCGGCCTGACGCGGACGAGCAGCTCACCGACAGTGGCTTCCCACACCTCACCGCCGTGCTCCCACTGGACCGCCCACAACCGGGCTTCCGGCACCGGCACGGACGCTCCTGCGAACCGGGCCAGATCCGCGTACCGCTGCTCGTACACATCCTCGGACGTCACGGGCAAGAAGAACTTCATATCCGTCAGCCTCCCACGTTCGGCCGACCCCGCACGCCGGATGCCGTGGCCGCGGGACCGGAACGTCCTGTGTGGACTCTCCGTGGTCAGGGCCGGTCGGCGAAGAGCTGGGTCCAGCGGCCGTCGAAGCCACCACGCGCGGGGGTGTACCAGTCGCCCGTGAGCCAGGTGCCGGACTCCCGGCGGTCGGCGCTGTCGACGGCGCCGGTGTGGACGAAGAAGTCGTGCTGGCGCCAGTAGGCGCCGTGCGAGGCCGGGTCCCCGCTGGCGGCGCCGCGGCTGCGGCCCGCGCTGTCGAGGCCCAGGCCCTCGTAGCCGCCGAAGTCGTCGGAACCGGAGATCTCGTCGGCGTTCTCCTCGCCGGAGTAGGCGCCGTAGAACCAGTTCTTGGACAGGATGCCCTCGCGGCCGTCGGTGAGGTCGGACGCGCCGCTGTCCCGGGACGCCGTGTAGAAGCGCTGGAGGCCGGCGCTGACCTCCACGGCACCGGTCTCCCCGGTCACCGGGCTTTCCAGCAGCACGTCGCTCGACTTGCCGGCGAGCCAGTGCGTCCGCCAGCTCGCGTGCTGCCAGTGGGTCGGCACGACGTCGGCGAGGTCCTGCAGCTCGTAGGTGATGCGCTTGGTCGCCCGCCACGGCACGGCCGTGCCGTTGTCGACCTTGCTCGCCAGCGCGTTCGCCGTCGCCGCGGTCACCGGCTGAGCGTGCCAGGTCGCGACCGCGGCGGCCGAGTCCTCCGGCACGAACGCGTAGTGCACGTTCTTCTCGTTGTCGTTGTTGATGTCGACCTCGGCCGTGCTCGTGCTCTGCATCCGCGCGGCGATGGTGGTCCACGAGGTCGTGGCGAAGCGCAGCTCGTGGCCGTGCGGGTTGATGCTGGGCAGGTCGAAGTTGCTGCCGTCGGCCTGCCACAGCAGCAGGTGCCTGCCGGTCGCGGTGGGCATGAACTTCACGGCGCTGTCGGTGCCGCGCCGCATGACGTGGTCCTTGTGGCTGGTGACGGTCACGTGACCGACGGTCTCCCCTGCCCCGGGTGTGCCGGTGACGCCACGCAGGACGATCTCGATGCGCTCCCAGTCGTGGATCTCGGCGAAGTCCTTGTCGGCCGCGTTGTACACGTGGTACAGCAGGACGAGGTTCTTCACCCTGTTCTCCGTGTACTCGATCAGGCCCGTGTAGAGGGTGGGCCGGATCCGCCAGTGGGGGTTGGCTCCCGCCGTCGCGAACCGGCCGACGGTGCGCCAGTTCACCCGGTTGTCACTGAAGTCGCCGTCGCGGTCGAAGTCGTAGTTGGTCAGCCAGTCGCTGCCCTCCCGGCCGTTGTTCTCGTCTCCGCGCTTGAGGATCACCGGGGCGTAGTGGGACAGGTAGGCCTGCCGCTGCACCGTGGTCAGGGTCCACGTCTGCGCCGCCGCGTGGCCGGTGCCCGGCCAGGTCACCGAAGCGAGCACCAGCAACAGCGTGGCGAGCAGCCCCCGCACGTTCTTCACCGCGACCCCCGACGTCGTACCCGGACGGATCCTGCCTACGTTAGTCGGATCCGATGATGAACGGTACGACCGGATGCGCGGTCAGGCGGCCGGTGCCCGGTCGAACTCGGGGATGAGGTCGCCGATCAGGCGGATGCTGGTGGTCACCGCGTCGTCGGGGATGCTGCCGATCTGCTGCAGGCACATGAGGCGGTCGATGCCGAGGTCGGCATAGGCACGCAGCTTCTCGCGGCAGGTGTCGGGGCTGCCGACGATCAGCGACTGCTGGGCGGCCAGGACGGTGAAGAGTTCGTCGTCGGGCACCTCCTCGCCCTGCAGCACCCTGCCGATCAGCAACTGGGCGTCCGTCGGCGCGTTGCCGGCCTCGCCGCGCAGGAACCGGCCGGTCAGACCGCCGCCGCCGGGCGCGCCGAGCAGGTCCTGGTGGCGCCGCATGGTGGCGGCGAACTCGGTCGCGGCCTCGAAGAACGTCAGCGCGGTGACCGTGTACCAGGCCGCGGCCGCAGCGGCGCCGTTGCGCATGGCCTGCTCGTCGGTCTCGGCACAGTGCACGAACGTGAAGTAGGCGACCTGGTCGTTCACGAACGACCCGACCGGCTCGGTGCACGCGGTTGCCGCGGCCCGGTACAGCCCGATCATCCTGCCGACCCGCTCGAGCGGCTCCCACAGCGTGGTGCCCAGCACCCCGACCCCGCGGCGCCCGGCGTCCTCGAACGAGGAAGGGCTGGCCGCGGCCTGCCACAGCGGCGGATGCGGTTGCTGGAGCGGCTTGGGGACGACCGAGACGTCGTCGATCCGGTAGGGGTCGCTGTGGTAGGAGAACCGGTCCGACGTCCACATCCCGGGCACCATCTCGAACGCCTGCCGGGTCTGCGCGCGGGCCTGCTCCGGGTCGATCCCGAACAGCCGCCACTCGGGGATGGTCGACCGCGTCATCCCCAGCTCGACGCGACCGCCACTGAGGTGGTCGAGCGTGGCGGCCCGCTCCGCGATCCGGATCGGGTGGTTGAACCGGCCGGGGGCGAGCACGGCCGCGTGCCCGAGCCGGATCCGGCTGGTGTGCTGGGAGATCGCCGCGAGCAGCAGCTCCGGAGCCGAGGACAGGCTGAACTCGCCGGCCCCGTGGTGCTCGACCTGCCACCAGCAGCCGTACCCCAGCTCGTCGGCCAGCTTCGCCTGCTCGATGGCCTTCCGGAACCGCTGCTGCTCGTGACCGGCGGGCCAGGGTCGCGGATTCTGGATCTCGTTGAACAGGTCGATCTTCACCGGCACAACCTCTCGTCGCTGTGGCACCACGACTGGTTTCTCCCGAACCGGCCCTTCCGTTACACGCAGTGCCGGGCCGGTCACCCGGGCCGCACCGGCGTCCGTGCGTTTGTCATGCCCTCCCTTGGACCGCTCAGCGGATGGTGACGCCCGCTTTCGGCGCGATACTCGGAAGGCGCCCATGTCCTGCTGACCATCCACCAACTTTGCGAGGCTCGAACCATGCGGATTCGTCGGATCGTCACAGGTGCCGCGCTGGCCGCCGGACTGTCGGTCGCGTCGGCGGTGGCCGGGCACACACCGGCCGCTGCCGACCAGCTCGACTGCTCGTTCTACCTTGCCTTCCAGGGCTACAGCGGCAAGATCGTGGACATCGGCTGCAACTTCGGCGCACAGGGAGACCAGGTGATCTGCGAGGGCTCGTTGCGCATCGCCGGGGTGCCGGACGACATCGGCCGCGAGGCGTGCCGCCGAGCCGCCCTTCCCTGACAGTGCCGGTTTCGGCGGGGCACGAAGCGGGCAGCCGTGGCCATGCGGGTGATCATCCAGCCGTCGTACGGCACGAAGGAGGCGCGGCGGCACTGGGCGGAGACGCTGGACCGGCCGGTGCCGTTCCTGCGGCCGCCGTACACCGAGGCGCTGAGCGCGGCGGAGCGTGCCGAACTGGTCGCCGTGCACCCGGACGGACAGGCCCGCTTCTGGGGTGCGACCGCGCAGCACGACAGGAGGATGGACGTCCTCGACACGGGCGACGTCGTACTCCTCACCGGGCAGAAGCACGTGCGCGCGGTCGGGGCGGTCGGCTGCCGCCTGCGCAACGACGAGCTGGCCCGCCGGTTGTGGAACCCGGACCCGGCCCGCTGCCTGTGGCGCAACGTCTACACCTTCCGCGCCTACCGCCCGGTGGCGATTCCGTACGAGCACGTGTGGGCGCTGCCGGGCTTCACCGTCGGCGACAACTTCATGGGCCTGCGTTTCCTCGACGCGGAGAAGAGCGCGACCGTAGTCACCGGGCTGGGCGTCGCGGACCTGCTCGCGCACGGGAGCGACGAAGACCCGCGGTGCCCAGCCCCAGCCTGACCACCGCCTGGCATCGTGGGGACTCATCTTCCGGAAAGGGCGGGCACCCGGGCGCCGAGCGAGACCGCGAGCCACGCCACCGCAGCACCCGCCACGCCGTGGATGGCGCTGATGAACGGCGAGTCCGGCAGCGGTGCGGCGAGCGCGAGCACCGGCAGCGCCACCGCGTACGCCACCGCGGGGACCCGAGGGTGGACTCCCGCCCGCGCCATGGCGATCCCGAACAGGATCGTGCCGGCGGCGAAGACCACCGCGCTGCCAAGCAACGCGAACCGGGGCGGACCGCTGAGCAGTTCCTTGACGACCGGCGTGTCGAGGTGGAACAGCACCACGTTGAGGCTGAACCCCGCCCCGCCGAACAGGCCGAGACCGATGATGTTCATGGCGTAGCCGACGGCGCCGAGCCGGCCCGCCGTGTCGCTTTGCCGCAGGTGGAGCACCACGAGCAGCGGGACCGCCAGTGCGGGCGCCACACCGAGCACGAGGCTTGTCAGCGCGGTCTCGCCCGTGAACACCTCCACCACGCCGGGCAGGCCGATGCACAGTCCCGCGAGCACACCGCTCCACGCGGCGAACCGGGTCATCGTCGATGGGATCATGAGAACTCCTTGGGAGACAACAGGTTCGGCGGGCACGTTACGAACGGCGGCCGGGTGGGCGGAAGTGCCGCGCGGCCAGGACCGGCCGGCCGGAAGTCATGTGCCCTCCGGCTCATGACAGCGGCCCGGGCCGCGACGTAGCCTCCTCACGTGACTGGATTCCGGGTCGGCTGGATCTCCGGCGCGGTCTACGGGATCGTGCTGCTGGCCGGCCTCTACTACCCGCTGGCCGGGCTCGGCGGCGGCAACCCGGCGCGGCTGGGCGGTTTCGTGGCGGGCATGGCGGCGCTGGCCGCGCTCGACGTGGCGGAGCGGCGCCTCGACCGGGCGCCTGCCGTGTTCCTCGTGGCGCGGCTGGCGTTGTTCTTCGCGGTCGCCGCGCTGGACGAGTCCGGCCTGTCGCGGGCGTTGTTCGTGCTGGTGCCGTTCACGGCGTACCTGACGTTCGGGCGGGCCGCGGGCCTGGTCCTCGGCGCACTGTGCCTGGGGCTGCTCGTCGCGGGCTACGTGGTGTGGGTGCCCGGCTGGTACCGGGACGCGACGTACCTGTCGGACCTGCTGATGTTCGGCATGGGACTCGTGCTCGCGGTCGCGATGGCCGAGGTCGCGACCCGCGAACGACGCGCGACGGCCCGGATCGCGGACCTGTCCGCGGCCACCGAACGCAACCGGATGGCCCGCGACATCCACGACAGCCTCGGCCACCACCTCACCGCGATCGCCATCCAGCTGGAGAAGGCGTCGGCGTTCCGGGAACGCGACCCGGCGGCCGCGGAACAGGCACTCGCCGACGCCCGCGACTCGGCCCAGCGTGCGCTGCGGGACGTCCGCACCTCGGTCGGCGCCCTGCGCGCCGGCCCGGTGTCCCTGCGGACGGCGCTCACCGAACTGGCCGGACCGGACGACCGGGTCACGGTGTGCATCGAAGGCGACGAGCGCGACCTCGACCAGGCCACTGTGACCACACTGCACCGGGCCGCGCAGGAGGCGGTCACCAACGCCCGCCGGCACGGCAGGGCGAACGAGGTGACGGTGTCGGTGACCTTCGACGCGACCGGCACCCGCCTGGTCGTCAGGGACGACGGCCTCGGCTTCGACCCGTCCGCGAACAGCACCGGGTTCGGGTTGCCGGGGCTGCGGGAACGAGTCGCGCTGGTCGAGGGTGTGTGCAAGGTGGACAGTGCACCGGGGGCGGGCACGCGGGTCACGGTGACGATCCCGGCGCGCAGGGCGGTGGTGGGGTCGTGACCCCGGTCCGGGTGCTGGTGGTCGACGACCAGCGGCTGGTGCGGGAGGGCATCGCGTCGCTCCTGGGCATCCAGCCCGGCGTCGAGGTGGTCGGCACCGCGGCCGACGGCCGGGAGGCGGTCGAGCAGGTGCTGGCCCTCGCCCCGGACGTGGCGCTGATGGATGTCCGGATGCCCGGAATGGACGGTGTGGAGGCGGCCGCCGTCCTCGCGACCCGGGCACCGGACTGCCGGATCGTCATGCTGACGACGTTCGACGACGAGGAGTACGTCGTCCAGGCGCTCCGCGCGGGCGCGGCCGGTTACCTGCTGAAGGATCTGCCCGCCGCCGAACTCGCCGAGGCGGTGCGGCTCGCACACGCCGGCGTCACGCAACTCGACCACACGGCGGCGAAACACGTGGCGGCCGCACTGACCATCCGCACCGCGGGCGCGCTGACCGACCGGGAGACCTCGGTGCTCCGGCTCATCGCGATGGGTGCCACGAACCGGGAGATCGCCACGCGCCTCCACCTCAGCGAGGGCACCGTGAAGAACCACATCTCCCGCATCCTCGGCCGCCTCGGGCTCCGGGACCGGACCCAGGCCGCGCTCTACGCCCGCGACCACGGCGTGATCTAGCCGATTGATTCCGTGAAGATCATGTGAAGTGGCATGGCGTACGAACCCGTCATCAGGCACGACACTCACACCCCCTGCGGGCGCCCGGCGGGGCTGGACCGGCGAGTTCGCGGCACAACAAAGTGCCGTCAATGGGCCGTTCAGGGCGCCCAGCGCCCTGAACGCGCCTTTCAGGGCATTCCCGTCGACCTGGCGAAGCCCGATCGGGGATCGGGGCGGGCTTGCGCCAACGTCGGCGTTGCGTGGGGTTGAGGGCCCCCGCCGCGCGGGCCGGAACGAGAGGCTGCCGGCTCCTGGGATGCGGGAGCCGGCAGCGTGTCGTGCGGGTCAGTCCAGGTTGAACGCGCTGCTCTCGATGGAGTGGACGTACGCGCCGTCTGCGCCGGCACCGGCGCTCAGTTCCTCGAAGGAGGCCGCCGTGACGTCGTCGTCGTCGAACGCGTCGTCGGCGTCGAAGCCGACATCGAGGTCGACGCCATCGTCGTCGTGGACGGCCATGTGCTCGTCGACCCCGTCGCTGACGTACGTGTCCTCGGACGAGTTGCCGATGACGGTGTCGTCGTGGATGCCGTTGACCACGTAGGTGACCTGCGTGTCCTCGGACTCGTTGTGCACGACGTCGACACCGTCCGACTCGTACCAGCCTGGCCCCGGCGAGAACCCGTCGTGGGAATCGTCGGACGTGACAACCGTGGTGTCCTCGGACGAGTTGCCGACCACGCTGTCGTTGTAGATGCCGTTGATCACATAGGTGACCTGCGTGTCCTCGGACTCGTTGTGCACGACATCCGCGTCATCCGACACGTACCAGTCCGGTCCGGGTGAGAACCCGTCGTTCTCGACGACGGTGGTCTCCTCGGACGAGTTGCCGATGACGGTGTCGTCGTGGATGCCGTTGACCACGTAGGTGACCTGCGTGTCCTCGGACTCGCTGTGCACGACGTCACCCGACGCGTACCAGCCGGGTCCGGGCGAGAACCCGCCGACGTCGGTGGCGTTCGAGGCGACCGCGGTCTCGTTCTCCGTCGCGACCGCACCCGGCTGCGCCTGCTCGGTCACCACTGTCTCGCCCGCCTCCCCCGCGGACGCGGTCAGCGGCGCGATCACCATGGCGATCGGCACGGCAAGGGCCGCGTAAAACACACGACGGCCAGCCAATTCGGGCATTGCTGTCTCCTTACGAAGTGATCGATGAACGATCTCGGACGTCTTCGCACGTTACTGCCGAATGCCCAGGAAGGAATTGTCGTGCAATACGAAAGGTGTGCACATTCACCCCATCGCGCCGGACAGTTCCACAGGGTGACCGTCGACATTGCGATCACGGCCCCAGAAATATGAAACACCCATCGACCGGGCGAAATGACAAGGTCACCGACAGCACCGGGAAGTCGCTGCTCTGGCGGGTGCCCTGTCTCTAACGATGCTTTCGGGACGCACAACACCCCGAAAGCTCTTTCGGGGCATCGGCGGGAGGATACAGCGGCCTGGACCGGGTTGCACCCTGACGGGCCGGGCGCAACCCGGTCGGTGGCGACCAATTAGTGAATGGTGATCTTGTACTCGACACCACCCACGTCGGTCAGCGCCTTGCCCGACTGGCCATCATCGAGCGGGGCGAACTGGTTCACGCGGACCACGTGCGTTCCCTTGCGACCCTCGGCTCCCAGACTGAACTGGAGCTTCAGCTCCGGTCTCGTGCGTGGTGAGAGCAGGATCCCGTAGAACCTGGCCTGCCGGAAGTCGCTGATCTCGAACCTGTAGGTGCCGATCTGCTTGACGCCGGTCGCCCGGCCGCCGCCCTCACGCCACCGGTTGTACAGGTCGGGGCCGAGGTCGACGCTGAGCCGGCCACCCGCGGCGAGGAAGCCGTTGCGGACGTCGGTGAACGCCAGGTCGGTCGCGATCTGCGTCCGGCCGGGGTTGCCCAGCGCGTACGGCCGCTCCGCGGCCCTGCCCGCGAACAGGTCGACCGAGTCGACGTTGCGCCAGGCGATGTTGTTGTTCTGCTGGGTGTTGAGCACGGTGTTCGGACCTTCGGCGTACGACATCGGATCGTCGGCCGACTCCCAGCGCGCCAGCAGGCAGAAGTGGCCGGGGCCGGGGACGTCCGGCCAGGGGATCATCGCGGTGGTGACGCCCGACGCGGCGACCGAGAGACCGAGGATGCCGCCGATGCTGGTCCAGTCCGCGCTCCAGCCGGTGCCGCCGCCCGGCGAGGAACGGTAGATGTCCAGGTTGCCGATGTCGGCGCCGGAACCGTAGGGCCCGGGGTTGTGCAGCTTGACGAAGATGTAGTTGATCGAGCCGACCTCGGGGTTCTGGCTCTCGCTGCACTCGACCGTGGTCGGGCACACCTTGATGTCCGGGCTGGTCCACACCGCGTTCGAATGCGGTTCGGCACCGGCATCGCCGACGTAGTCCCGGATGTAGACGTCGGTGTCGGCGGTGGTGCCGAAACCCGGGGCCGCCGCCACCGCCGAGGAGGCGGTCGAGAGCAACGAGACGACGAGGGCCGTCACCGCGGTGACCGTCAGACCGAAGATCCGTCCCGGCCGGGTGCGACGCGGCCGCCGTTGAATACGTGTCATGGGATTCCTTCCGTGCACTGGAAATGGGTTCGACGCGAACAGGCGAACGTTCAGAGCGGCAGACCGGTAACGGCCTGAATCCACGGACGCAGCGCGGGCACGTCGACGTAGATCGACGGGCTCACCGCGCACATCGAGCCGCCACCGGAGCGACTGGTTGCCCCGATGAGCTGCCACGTGGCGCCCACCGTTTTGACCTGCGGGCCGCCGGAGTCGCCATAGCACGCCCCCGCGACGCCGCCCGGGTTGCTGGTGCAGATCTCGGTGGCGCCCAGGATCCCGCCGCAGGAACCGTCGGCCACGATCGAGGTGTTCAGCTGCTGCAACTGGATCGGCGCGCCACAGCCGCCCGGTGACGGGCAGGTCTGCCCCCACCCCATGATCCGGGTGAAGGTGCCGACCGGACCGGAGTTCTCCGCGATCCTGATCGGCAAGTAGGCGGACGGGACCGTGGTCAGCCCGATCATCGCCAGATCGTTGGTCGAGTGCATGGTCACCGAGGTGACCCCGACCACAACGCCGCCGGAGGTCCGGTTGCTGCTACCCACGCGCAGTTGCATGCTCGAGGGCGCGCTGCCCTGCACGCAGTGCCGCGCGGTGACGGCCCAGTTCCGGTGCACGACCGAGGCGCCACAGAAATGGCCACCCGTGGTGGTCTGCAGGGAGCCCATGAACGAGTAGGCGGGAGCAGGACTGCCGCCCACCACGTTGGGTTGCAGCACGCCCCCGTCGGGGGGCGTATCCGCGGCGGCCGTCGCCGGTGCGGCCATCGAGGCGAAAGCGAATGCGGTGACCGTGAGCAGGGCAGCAGCCAGTGAACGCAACCTCATCGTTGCCGATTCCTTTCCTGGATGACGGTCCCAAAGACAGGGGCAGGACCGACTACAGAAAGTAGCTCGCCGTTCTCGGAGCGCACAAGCTTCCGGTCAGAAATTGCATCATTCGGCAGATGGCACGACCGGCTCGTAGCACTGACTGGCGTATCTCGTTCGCGTTCGGCGGATTCCTGGAGCGGCCAAAAGAATGACTACCGCCGCTGAAATGATTCGCCGCCGGTCCTAATTCATGATCCGCCGGCGGGAACTGGTTCAGGTCGGTCGTTTGGTATCGCCGTGGACAGAGCACAAAGCCAGGGCCCGTGCCACGGTTCGGTTCAGCGGCGTGGACTCACCATGAGGAATTCGATCAGCACCGGCGCGAGCACTTCGGGCGGCACGACATGCCCCTGCCCTGGCATGACACGGAGTTGCCCCTGCGGCAGGGCATCGGCGAGTTCCCGCGCTGTGACCGCCATCCACGGCGGACCCTCGGTGCCGGCAAGCACGAGCGCCTCGGTGGTCACCGCGGTGGCCTGCTCGGCGGGCGTGCGGCCATTTCTGCTGTCCGTGCTCATGATCTCGAAGGGGTCGTACAGAAGGGTGGGTGCGTTCGCCACCATGGCGGGGTCGTTCCGAACGTGGGCGACGAGCTCCGGTGGCATGCCGGCCGAAGCGAGGAACAGCTCGACCGCGTCGCCGGGGCGGTTCTCCTCGATCAGCGACCGGTACCTGGCCGCCTCCTCCCGTGTCGCGCTCTCGTCCTCGTCGGGATCGAATGGCAACTCGTGCAACACGATCTTGTCGATCGGCAGGCCATGCGCCGCGGCGTGGAGCACCAGACCGGCACCCGAAGAGTGGCCGTACACGGCGGCGGGCCCGCCGGCGGCCACGATGACGGCTGCGAGGTCCTCGATCTCCCGCTCCACCGCGTAGGGCGCGGTGTCACCGGAATCGCCCCGCCCGCGGCGGTCGTAGTTGAACACGGTGAACCGCGCGGCGAGCGCCTCGGCGAGCGGCTGGTAGGAGGCGCGCCCCTGCAGGGCGGCGCCGACGATGACCACTGGCACACCGGTCCCCACCTGGTCGTAGGCAATCATGGTCCCGTCCCGAGACACGGCTTTCATGTCGTCCCCCTCCACTCGGAACTGGACGGTACAGTACTCGGTACTGGGCGGTCCAGTACTATCGGCGGTCATGGACGAGATGAGCCAGTCGGCCCGCAAACGCCAGGCGATCCTGGACGCGGCGCGGTCGGTGTTCCTGCGCAAGGGATACGGCGGGGCCAGCATGGACGAGGTGGCCGCACTGGCCGCCGTGTCCAAGCAGACCGTCTACAAGCAGTTCTCGGACAAGCGCCGGTTGTTCGAGGCGATCATCACCGGCGACATCAGCACGACCGAGTCACTGACCCACGACATGCTCACCTCGCTGTCCACAACGGACAATCTGGAGCACGACCTCCGTCAGTTCGCGCGCAGGCACATCGACGAGGTCACCCAGCCGCACCTGATCCGGCTCCGCCGCATCATCATCGCCGAGGCGGAGCGATTCCCCGACCTGGCCAAGACCTGGTTCGCCAACGCGCTGGAGCGCGCACACACCACCATCGCGGCACAGCTCCGGGAACTCGGCCGCCGCGGCCTGCTCACGGTGCCCGACCCCGTGCTCGCCGCGCAACACCTCAACTGGCTGGTTCTCTCGATCCCGCTCAACAAGGCCATGTTCCACCCCGACCACAGGTTCCCCCGCCGCGAGCTGAACCACTACGCGGACGAAGCGGTGCGGGTCTTCCTCGCCGCCTACGCGGCCGAACCCACCGCCTGACCCCACCTGGAACCGGCGCCCACGACCGCGGGTCGCTCCGGCGACCGCCCGTGGGGTGGCGACCCGGTGCGGACATGCGACATCGGCCCCGGCGGAGTCGCCGAGGCCGATGTTCGTCGCAGCACCGTCGTGTGGTCAGCCGCCGTTCCACTGAGGACGAACGCGGCGGCTGACCGTTCCGGTCAGCTGAGCGTCGCCACCCAGTCCGGGTTGTCCTTGAGCCACTGGGTGACGGCTTCGTCTTCCTTGCCCTCGCCGTACTCGTTGACCACCAGGTCCTCGAGCGTGCCGTACTGCTCGTCGTCGAGCTTGGCCTTCGACATCATCGCGGCCACCTCGGGGAACTCGTCGCTGAAGCCCATACGGGCCAGCTCGTGCAGCCCCTCGGCCTCGCCCAGCGCGCCCTTGGGGTCCTCCAGGTCCTTCACCGGGAAGGCGTTGTTGGCCCAGAACGGGCGCCACAGGGTGACCACGATGTCCTGATTGCTGTCGACGGCGTTCTTCAGCTCGGCGAGCATCGAGGTCGTCGACGAGGTGACCAGCTCGTAGTCGCCGTCAAGACCGTACTCCGGCATCACGGACGTCTTGGTGACCTCGGTGAGACCGGCTCCCGGCTCGATGCCGATGATCTTGCCGCCGAACTTGTCGGCGTTGCCGGTGAGCTCCTCGATGGAGCTGATCTCGGTGTACTCCGGCACCGCCATGGTGAGCTTCGCGTTGTCGTAGTACGCGCCGAGGTCCTCGATCTCGTCGCCGTACTTCTCCATGTAGGACTTGTGGGTGACCTCCGGCCACGCGGACGGGTAGACGTCCACGTCACCCTCGGCAAGGCCGGTGTAGAGCGGCGCGGCCTCGGACAGCTCCTGGATGTCGACCTGGAAACCCCTGTCCTCCAGGATGTTCTTCCACAGGTACGCGGTGCTCAGGCCGTCGGTCCACGACGGGATGATCCCGAGCGTGATCTGCTTGTCGCCGCCGTCGCCGCCACTGTCACCGCTGTCACCGCCGTCGCCGCCGTCGTCGGAACCGCACGCCACCAGCCCGAGGCTCAGGCCGAGCGCCGCCAATGCCGCACCGACTCGCTTCCCTGTCATCTTCCTCGTCATTCGTCGTCCTCTCTTCGTGCGGGCATCACGACGCCGCCGATCCGTTCCGATGGTTCGCGGACGGACGTGGCGCCTCTCCTTCTCGTTCGTGGGCGACAGCACCGACGCTGTGCGTCCACCCGGTCGGGGATGGGTGTGTCAGTCCGGCCGACACCCGTCAGCCGGTCCCGGCGGGAACGTTCTGCTGCTCGGTGGCAGCCGCCGTGGTGTCGGCCCGCCCGGCGGACTTCGGCCTCGCCGGCCTGCTCACGCGGGCACGCAGGCCGCGGAGCAGACCACGCCGCGGACCACGCTGCCCGGCGGACGCGGTGACGCGGTCGAGGAAGATCGCGAGGATCACCACGGAGATGCCTGCCTCGAACCCGAGTCCGATGTCCAGCCGCGAGATCGACGACGTCACCTCGCTGCCGAGCCCGCCACCGCCGACGAGCCCGGCGATGACCGCCATCGAGAGCGCCAGCATGATCACCTGGTTGACGCCCGCCATCACGGTCGGCAGGGCGAGCGGAAGCTGGACCTCCCGGAGGATCTGCCGCGGTGTCGCGCCGAACGCGTGCCCTGCCTCGACGACCTCCGCGTCCACCTGGCGGATGCCCAGCTCGGTCAGCCGGACACCGGGCGGCAGCGCGAAGATGATGGTGGCCACCAGCCCGGCGGGAACACCGATGCTGAACAGCGTGACCACCGGGACGAGCCACACGAAGGCAGGCATCGTCTGCATCAGGTCCATGATCGGACGGATCACCCTGCTGAACCGGTCGGAACGAGCCGCGAGGATACCGAGGGGGATGGCTATCACCAGCGCCACGAACGTGGCGACCACGATGAGCGCCAGGGTGTCCATCGCGTTCTCCCACTGGTCCATCGAGATGATCAGCGCCATCCCGACCAGTGTGCCTGCGGCGACCTTCCAGTCCCGGACAGCGAGAGCGAGCAGTGCGAACACGAACGCCAGCACGAGTGGCGCGGGCGAGTTCAGCAGGTCGGCGATGCCGGTCACCGCGTCCCGCAACAGATCGGCGACCTCGTCGAAGAAAGCGTCGAGATTGTCCTTGACCCAGTCGAAGGCGTTGTCGATCCAGTCCCCGACGGGGATCCTCGGGAGACCGTCGACGCGCTCGTCCCACATGTCCCGCACCCAACCGCTCGCCGCGCCCATCACCGGGCTCCCTTCACAGTGGCGTCGTGCACCAGTTCGGAGTCGGGAGCGGGTGGGGAGCCGATGTCGGGATCGGAAGCAGCGGACCTGGCGACACTGCCCAGGGCGCTGAGCAGCGTGACGCGGGCGATGACGCCGAGCAGGGTCTGGTCGGCGTCGACGACGGCGATGGGGGTGGCACTGTGCGCCGATGCGGCGAACAGGTCGGCGACCGCGGTGTCGGGAGTGACCTTGGCCGGCTGCTCCAGCACGCCGGCGAGGTCGTCCCGGCCCGCGGCGACGGCGTCCGCGGCGGCCGACTCGCTCACCACACCGTGCAACCGGTGGTTGCGGTCCACCACCATGATGCCGTTGAGCTGGTTCTCGCGCATCAGCTTGTGGGCCGCGCGCGGCCCCTGGCCCGCGCCGAGCACCGCGACCGGGTTCTCCATCACCGAGGCCGCCGTGAGGATGCGGGTGCGGTCGACGTCCTGGACGAACTGGGCGACGTAGTCGTTGGCCGGGTCGTTGAGGATCTCCTCGGCCGTGCCCTGCTGCACGATCCGGCCGTCGCGCATCATCGCGATGCGGTCGCCGAGGCGCATCGCCTCGTTGAGATCGTGGGTGATGAACAGGATGGTCTTGCCCAGGTCGTGCTGGAGCTTGATGAGCTGGTCCTGCATCTCGCGCCGGATGAGCGGGTCCAGCGCGCTGAACGCCTCGTCCATCAGCATGATGTCGGTCTCCGCCGCGAGCGCGCGGGCCAGGCCGACCCGCTGCCGCATGCCGCCGGAGAGCTCACCCGGGTACGAACCGCCCCAGCCGCCGAGACCGACCAGTTCCAGGGCGTGGTCGGCCCGCTGTTCGCGGTCCGCGCGGTTGAGCCCCCGGACCTTGAGGCCGTAGGCCGCGTTCTCACCGACGGTGCGGTGCGGAAGCAGTGCGAAGTGCTGGAAGACCATGCTGATCCGCTCGCGCCGGACGCGCCGCAGACCGCGCCCCTCGAGCTTCGTGATGTCCTCGCCGTCGATGAGCACCGCCCCGGAGGTGGGCTCCAACAGACCGTTCACCATGCGGATCAGGGTGGACTTGCCCGATCCCGACAGGCCCATCACGACGAAGATCTGGCCGGGATCGACCGAGAAGGACGCGTCGATGACCGCCGGGGTCAGGCCGTCCGCGCGCAACTCCTCGCGACTGGTCCCCTCTCTCAACCGGGCTACCGCGCGTTGCGGGCGACGGCCGAAGACCTTGTAGATCTCGGACAGCTCGATCAATGACACAGGCAGAATGACCTCTCGGTGTTGACGCCGCCTCGGACGCCGGCGTCCTTGTCCGCGGTCCACACCGGCGTCGGAGTGCGCCGGAGGGCGCGAACCGCGTCCCGCAACCTAACAAGTCCGGAGTCGGCGGACCCACACCCGGGTGTGCGATGTGGACGCGGACCGGTCCGGGTCCCGTGTCACCACCCCTGGTCGTCAGGGGATCTCACTGAGTGAGGGAGGGATCCCGCGCTCCGGAGGTCCGCCCGTAAGCAAGAACAACCTGCGTACCGGGGGTATTGCCAGGTGACGCGGGACGCGGGCCGGTCGGCCCGCCACCCGGCCCGGTCACGTCGATCACGGATACGACACGATCTGATCTCTCGGTCCGAGCGCTCGCCCGAAGCGCTTTGCCGGCCCCGATCTGCCCGTCTGCCGGTCGCCTGGCAGAGTTCACCGATCCGGATCGTCAGGAAATCGCAAGGTTTACCTTCGCCGGCGTGATGGACGATTTCCAGCCCTGGACTCTCGTGGAGCTTCCGCGGCTCGCCGGTTCTCCTCGGTTCGAGTCAGCGCCTGCGTTTCCGGGGCAGCCAACCATCGCACACACCTCGACGTGCGTGACCGTGCCACCCATTTCCTTGTGCCGCAGAGCTTCGTCACGATCAGCGGATGTTGATCGAGTCCTGCCAACGCCTGCGGCAACGAACAGAGATGCAGGACGCCAAGGCGCTGGGTGGCGCATGGTCGCGCTCGGACCGCGGTTTCCTCTCCGTACCCCTGAAGCTGACACGTTCCCCTCACAGCGGCGTGACGAGCCCTGCCAGCACGGCGTGCAGGTCGGCGTCCCAGCCGACGACGGTGGCCTCGGTGAACAGGTCCGTGGAGTACTCCCAGTAGATCCGGTCCTCGGCGATCCGCACGTACAGCTCGGTGCGTGCCACGCCAGGCACGACGAGCCCGGTGGTCCGCGACTCGACGCCGGGCAGCGCCAGCCGGGGTGGCGGCGTGGTGACCACGGTGAACAGCACTGTCGGGAACTGGCGGTCGACGTGGTCCGGTGCCACGGCCGCGACCACCTCCTCCAGCGGCAGGTCCTGGTGGTCCAGTCCGCCGAACAGGGCGGCCGAGAACTCCTCCAGCGCGTCCGGCCCCGGCCGGACCCGCACCAGCACCGCGTCGCCGACCATCCCCACCACGCGTTCGTGTTCGGGTCCTGCCCGGTTCGCGCTGGACGTCGCGAGCACCACCGCCTCGGTCCCGCACACCCCGGCGAGCCACGTCGCGAACGCCGTCGCCAGCACCGCGTACGGGGTGGCGCCCCGCTCGGCGGCGACGGCCTCGACGCCCGCGACGATCTCGCGTGGCAGCACCGACTCGTGCAGCGCGCCACGACCGGACACGGCCGGCGATCGCTGCCGGTCGACCGGCAGCGACGACACTATGTCCACATCGGACAGTGCGGTTCGCCAGTACCGCACCAGCTCCGCCCGCCGCTCTGGCGACGGCCCGGTGTGCTCCCACCGCGCGTAGCCGGTGTGCGGCACGGCAGGTGGCAGGTCCGGGTCTCTCCCCTGCCGTGCCGCCGCGTACAGCTCGGCGAGCTCCTCCCACAGGATTCCCAGCGACACGCCGTCGCACACCATGTGGTGCAGCACGACGGCCAGCACCCACCGGTTCCCGCCCAGCCTGCCGAGCCGGAACCGGTGCAGGGGTGCGGCTTCCAGCGCGAACGGTGCCGCGGCGAGGTCAGCACACCACCGGTCGGCTTCGGGTTCGTCGAGGTCGTCGGCCGGGAGCGGGACCGGTGTTGGCGCGAGGACCTCCTGCACCAGCGTGCCGTCGTGTTCGGCGACGCGTGTCCGCAGCGCGGCGTGCCGGTGCACGAGTGCCTCGACCGCCAGACGAAGCGCGGCCTCGTCGAGGTCGCCGGTCAGGTCGACCCGGTGCGCGACGTTGTAGACGGCCGGGTTCACGCGCTGATGGTGCCGTCGCCACAGCCTGCGCTGCACCGTGACGAGCGGGGCGGTGTCGACCACGGCCGCCGTGTCGAGCCGCAGGGCGAGCGCGCGGATCGTGGGCTCGCGGAAGAACTCGGTCATCGACGGGGCCGCGCCGAACCGCTCGCCGACGCGGTTGAGCAGGCGCA
Source organism: Actinophytocola glycyrrhizae (assembly GCF_042653545.1). Lineage (NCBI taxonomy): Bacteria > Bacillati > Actinomycetota > Actinomycetes > Pseudonocardiales > Pseudonocardiaceae > Actinophytocola > Actinophytocola glycyrrhizae. The sequence goes on along the minus strand of NZ_JBHSIS010000020.1, from coordinate 586,336 downwards.
CCGCGGACAGCGAATGCCCGCCGAGCGCGAAGAACGACCGGTCGGCCGGTACGGCGTCGCGCCCCAGCTCAGCGCACCACAGCTCGTGCAGCGCCCGCTCGGTCGCGGTGTCCGGCGCGGCGCCGGCCTGGTCGGCGGTACCGGGGTCCGGCAACCGGCGGCGGTCGAGCTTTCCGTTGGGGCTGACCGGAAGCCGGTCCATGGCGACCCAGTGGTGCGGCACGAGGTAGTGCGGCAGCAGGGCGCCGAGGCGGGGTGCGAGCGAGTCGGGCGTGCGGCCCGCGTCGAGCACCACGTAGGCGACGAGCTCTGGCTCGCCGGAGGGCCCCGACCTGGTGACGACGGCCGCGTTCCGCACGCCGGGCAGGTCGGCGAGGACCCGCTGGGTCTCCCCCGGTTCCACGCGGAAGCCGCGGACCTTGACCTGGTCGTCGCGCCTGCCGAGGAACTCGACGGTTCCGTCGGCACGCCAGCGGCCGAGGTCGCCGGTGCGGTAGCGGCCGTCGACGAACACCGCGGCGGTCTCGTCGTCCCGGCCCAGGTATCCGGCGGCGACGGCGAGGCCGCCGATGGTGATCTCGCCGACGGCGCCGACCGGCACCGGTTCGCCTCCGCGGCCGAGCACGTCGACGGTCACCCCGTCGATGGGCGCGCCGACGGGTGGCGTGGTGTCCCGCGCCGGGTCCACTCGGTGGGAGGTGACGATGATCGACCCCTCGGTCGGACCGTACTGGTTGTACAGCAGGCAGTCCGGGTGCTCGGCGAAGAACCGGCGCACGCCCTGGCTCAGCACCATCGGCTCGCCCGCGGAGATCACGGCCCGCAGGTCCGGCAGGTTCGGCCGGGTCTCCAACAGGTACCGCAGCGGCGTGTACGGCATGAACAGCCGCTCCACCCGGTGGGTGCGTGCGACCGCGGCCAGCGCAGCGGGGTCCTGGCGGGTCGCGTCGTCGACGAGCACGAGACAGGCGCCCGCGGCGAGCGTCCCGACGATCTCCTGCACGCTCACGTCGAACGCGGGTGATGTCCACTGGAGTGTCCGCAGTGGCGGATGGTGCCGGAGCTGCCAGCGGACCACGTTCGCAGGCCCCCGGTGCGGCACGAGCACACCCTTGGGTCTGCCGGACGAGCCGGACGTGTAGATGCAGTAGGCGATGTCGTCGGCGTCGAGCTGAACCGACGGCCGGGTCGCGGGGCCGAGGTCGGCGTCGGCGGGCAGGCCCTGCCCGGTCAGCAGCAACGCGGCCGCGCTGTCGGCCATGACGAGGTCGACCCGTGCCTGGGGCAGGGACGGGTCGAGTGGGAGGTAGGCGGCGCCGGACTTCAGCACGGCGAGCAGGGCGGCGATGAGATCCGGGCCCCGGTCGAGCCGCACGGCGACGAGGTCTCCCCGGCCGATGCCCTGCGCAGCCAGCCAGTTGGCGAGCCGGTTGGCCCGTTCGTCCAGCTCGCGGAAGGTCAGCTCGCGGTCGCCCTCGATCAGGGCGGTGGCGTCCGGGCCGCGGTCGGTCTGCTGCTCGACGAGGTGGTGCAGGCACGGTGGCGCGGGCAGTGGCTCGCCCTGCCAGGCGGCCAGGCGCGCCTGTTCGGCGCCGGTGGCGGCGGTGAGGGCCGACAGCGGCGCCGCCGGGTCGTCGACCGCGCGCCGCAGCGTGGTCTCGAGGTGGGTGAGCAGGCCGTGCACGGTGTCCGCGGTGAACAGGTCGGTGTCGTACTCGACGGAGATCCGCAGCCCGTGCGCGTGCCGGGTGAGGTAGAGCGAGAGGTCGAACGGCGCCCGGTCGGCTGGCACGTCGAGGATCGTGGCCGCGACCTCCGGCGTGAAGTCCACAGTGGACTCGTTCTCGTACTCGATCATCACGGTGAACAGCGGGTTGCGGCCGGGGTCGCGGACCGGGTTGAGGATGCCGACGAGGTCGTCGAACGGCACGCGGTGGTCGTAGGCGTCGATGGTGGTCTCGCGGACGCGGTGGGTCAGCTCGGTGAACGCGGGGTCGCCGGACAGGTCGACACGCAGTGGGACGGTGTCGAGGAACAGGCCGACGTGGTCGGCGGCGTCCCGGGGCCGGTTGTCGACGGCGGTGCCGAGGACCACGTCGTCCTGGTCGGCGAACCGCCCGAGGACGGCGGCGACACCGCCGAGCACGGCCATGAACAGGGTGCTGCCGCTTGCCTGGGTGAGCGCCGCGAGACGGTCGACGAGCGTGCCGTCGAGTTCGCGGGTGAGCGCGGCGCCGTCGCCGGAGCGGGTCGCCGGGCGCGGGTGGTCGGCAGGCAGGCGCAGCTCCGGCGCCCCGTCGAGGCGGGCGCGCCAGTACTCGACGTCCTCCGGGGTCGCGGCGTCCTCGCGGGGGTCGAGCGGGGGCAGCGCGGGGAGGTCCCCGCCGGGCCGGTAGTAGGCGGCGAGGTCGCGGACGAGCACCGCGGTGGACGCGGAGTCGAACACGATGTGGTGCGCGGACAGGAAGAGCAGGTGGTGGTCGGCGGCGAGGCGCACGAGCCGGGCGGCGATCAGCGGGCCTTCGGCGAGGTCGAACACGGCACGGCCGGTGGTGTGCAACGCGTCGCGCAGCGCCTCCTCCTCGGCCGAGCCGGGGAGTTCGACGAGCGGACAGTCCACTGTGGCGTGTGGGAGCACGACGTGCCGCGGCTCGCCACCGTCCTCGCGGAACACCGTGCGGAGGGCGGGCTGGCGGTCGACGACGCGCCGCAGCGCCTGCTGGAGAGCGGCCGCGTCGAGCGGTCCGGTGAGGCGGATCGCCTTGGGCTCGTGGTAGATCCGCTGGTGGGGGTAGAGCCGGTCGAGGAACCAGATCCGCCGCTGCGCAGCGGTGAGCGGGCGCTGCCCCGGCAGGAACGCGGCACGCAGCGTGTCCAGCGCGGGCAGTGCGGCGAGCACGCTGTCCTTGTCCACGCCGAAGTCGACGAAGCAGGCGATCTCGTCGGCTCCTGCGGCGATGAGGTCGGCGACGACACCGGCGCAGCTGTCGACGGTGCCGATGAGCGCGCGGGACTCGCAGTACCGCTGGTAGGCCTGGCCGAGGAGGAACTCGACGTCGTCCTCCGGCGTGGCCGCGAGGTCGATGTCGACGCCGAGGCTCGTCGTGACCTGGTCGAACAGCGAGAGGGAGGAGCGCAGGTAGGCGCAGAAGGGTGCGAAGGCCGCCGTGCGCACGCGGTCGAGGTCGGCACCGAGGTAGGTGTGCACGAGGACGACCACCCGGCCCGCGTCGGGGTCGAGCCCGTGCTCGGCGCGGGTGCGGCGGTAGAGCGCCACGTTGGCGGCGAGGTCGTCGACGCTCTGGGACATGAGGTTGGTGACCACGCCGAGGTTCTCGGCCGCGGCCCGCCGGTAGCTGTCGGGGTTGCCGACGACCGCGACGAACATCGGCGGCATGGCCTGGACGGGGCGTGGGTGGGCGCGGACCTCGACGGGCTCACCGGAACCGGAGGTGGCCTCGACGGCCTCCCCCGCCCACAGCCTGCGGACGGTGTCGAGGTGGGTGTACATGAGGTCGCGGTGCCTGCCGAAGTTGTCCGGCGCGAGCGCGAAGTCGGTGGCGTGCCAGCCGCTCGCCACGCAGAGCCCGGCCCGGCCGCCGGAGAGGTTGTCCACGACGGACCACTCCTCGGCGACGCGAACGGGGTGGTGCAACGGGAGTACCACCGAACCGGCGTGCAACCGGATGCGCTCGGTCTGCGCGGCGAGCGCCGCGGCGAGCACGGACGGGTTGGGGAAGAGCGCACCGAAGGAGTGGAAGTGCCGTTCGGGTAACCAGAGCGCGTGAAACCCGCGCTGGTCGGCGAACCGCGCGGCGGCGGTGATGAGCGCGTACTTGTCGGTCTGCTGCTCGTCGGGGTAGTCCCCGAAGAAGTAGAGGCTGAAATCGGCGGTGTTCGGCCGCCGTGTGCTCGCCGCGGCCCGGCCCGGCGCCGCCGGGCCCGGTCGCCGCGTGTGCGGCGGCGGAGCGGCCGAAGGCGGCGGTGCCGGCCGGGCCGCCGGGGCCGTTGCCGGCGGGGCGGTCTGCCGCGGCGGCGCGGGTGTCGTGGCCGGGTGGGGGCTGAGCGCGGCGAGCTGTTCGGACATCAGTGCGGTGACCCGGTCCACCATCTGCTCGGCAACGGCCAGCTGCCGCTCGACCAGCGCCCGCAGGTCGGCAGCGGCGGCGCCGCCGGTCACCGGCTCCGGTTCGGCGGCCGGTGCCTCGATCGCCGGTGGCGGTTCGCTTCGGTCGACCGGTTCCGGCTCCGGTTCGGCGGCCGGTGCCCCGGTCGCCGGTGGCGGTTGGCTTCCGTTGGCCGCTACCGGCTCCGCCGCCGGGCCAGGGCCGAGCAGGTCCGCCAGTTTGCGTGGTGTGTCCGCGTCCCCGAACAGCGCTCTGATCGGGACCCGCACCCCGAACTGCTCGTCCAGGTCCCTGGTCAGGTTCATCAACGACAGGGAGTCGCCGCCCAGTTCGACGAACGTCCTGTCCGGGTCCACCTCCTCGGTGGCCATGCCGAGCGTCCGCGCGGTCAGCGCCCGTACCCGCGGGAGGCGGCCCGCCGCGGGGGCCGCGCCGTTCGTGCCGAACGGGTGGCCGGGCAAGGGGATCCGGCGCCCTGATGTCGTCATCGCACTCCACTCGATCTTCTGGCCCCGCCGGTACGTCTCGCCCACCGTGTGCAGGAACGCCACCGGCAGGTCCCGGTTTCCCGGCAGGGTGGACAGCCACCGCCCGCCCGCGCGCCTGGCCAGCCGGGACAGCGCCGCACCAGGGCCGACCTCCAGCACGTCCCGGCCCGCCACGGCGGACAGCACCAGGTCGAAACGGACCGCGCCCCGGGCGTGGCGGCACAGGTAGTCGCCGTCCACCACGTGTCCCGCGGGCAGCACGTGCCCGTCCAGACCGCTCACCATCGGCACCCGCAGCGGCCGCCATTCGACCGAGGCGGCGTGCCGGGCGAGCTTCTCCAGCGCGGGCTCCACGAGCCGCGAGTGGAACGCCGTGTCCACGTCGAGCCGCACGCACGCGATCCGCCGCCGCCGCGCCAGGCCGGCGGCCACCGCCACCGGGTCCGGCGGGCCGCTCAGCACGTGCACCCCGGCGCCGTTCACCGCGGCGATCTCCGTGCCGCTCCCCGCCGCCAGCTCAGCCGCGACCACCCCGTCCGCGTTGACCACCAGCATCGAGCCCGGCTCCGTCGCCGCCATCGCCTCGCCGCGGGCCGCCGTCAGCCGCACCCCGTCCACAAGGGACAGTGCGCCCGCCGCGTACATCGCCGCGTACTCGCCCTGGCTGTGCCCCGCCACCAGCGCGGGTGTCACCCCGAGCGACCGCCACAGCTCCACCAGCGCCGCCTGGAACGCGAACAGCACCGGCTGCGTCTCGCGCACCTCACCCCCGCACAGCTGCGCCAACAGTCCCGGCCGCACCCGTTCGCACTCGTCCAGCACCCGGCGCACCACCGGGAACGCCTCGTACAGCTCGGTCGCCATGCCGGTGCGCACGCCGTCCTGACCGGAGAACGCGAACACCAGCGGGCCGAGGGCGTCGGCGGGCGCCCGCACCCGGTCCAGCGCGTCCGCCAGTTCCGCGGCCGAACGACCGGCCACCGCCATCCGGTGCGGGAAATGCCTGCGCCCCAGAGCGAGCGTCGTCGCCACGTCCACAGGGGACAGTCCCGGGTGCGCCCGCAGGTGCTCGGCCAGCCTGCCCGCGAGCACCGTCAGCGACTCGTGGTCCGGTGCCGACACCGGTACCAGGACGGCCTCCCGCGACGGTTCGCGTTCCGGCACTCTCGGCGGCTCCTCCAGCACGACGTGCGCGTTCGTGCCGCCCACCCCGAGCGCGGTCACCCCGGCCCGGCGCGGCCTGCCCTCGACCGTCCATTCGCGACGTTCGGTCGCCAGCGTGAACGGGCTGTCCGCCAGCCGCAGCGCGGGGTTCGGGGTGCGCAGGTGGACGGTCGGCACCAGCTCCCGGTGCCGCAGCATCAGCACGACCTTCAGCAGCCCGGCCATGCCCGCGCAGCTGTCCAGGTGCCCGATGTTCGGCTTCACCGAACCGACCGCGCACGAACCGGGTGGTGCGCCCGCGAACGCCTCGCACAGCGCGTCGAACTCCACCGGGTCGCCGACGGCGGTGCCCGTGCCGTGCGCCTCCACGTACGACACCGTCGCCGCGGGCGCCCCGGCGCGGCGCAGCGCCTCCCGGATCACCGCCACCTGACCGGACACGCTCGGCGCCGTGAACCCGACCTTGCTCGTCCCGTCGTTGTTGATCGCGGAGCCCAGGATCACCGCGTGCACCGTGTCACCGTCCGCCAAGGCCGCTTCGAGCGGCTTCAGCACCACCGCGGCCACCCCGTTCCCGCCGACGGTGCCGTCCGCGGCCGCGTCGAACGCGCGGCACCGCCCGGTCGGCGACAGGATCGACCCCGGGTGGTGGCGGTAGCCGGCCTCCTGCGGCAGGCGGACCGCGGCCGCACCCGCGACGGCCATGTCGGCGTCCCCCGACAACACGGCCCGCGCCGCGAGGTGCACCGCCACCAGCGACGTCGAACAGGCCGTGCGCACGCCCACCGCGGGCCCGGTCAGCCCGAGGCGGTACGCGACCCGCGACGCGAGGAAGTCCGGCTCGCCACCGATCGTCCGCTGCAGGGCCGTGGTGCCGTCCTCGGCGCCGGTGCCGCCCGGGCTGTCCTGGTGGCCGTACAGGTTCATGCCGTCACCGGCGAACACCCCGACCCGCTGCCCCGGCGCCGCGTACCCGGATTGCTCGAGCGCCTCGTAGCAGCACTGGAGGAACAGCCGGTGCGCCGGGTCGGTCAGCTCGGCCTCGCGCGGACTGATCCCGAAGAACGCGGGGTCGAACCCCGCCACGTCCTCGAGCGCGCCCGCGACCGGCTGGAACGTCGCGGCGTGCGCGATCCTGGCAGGCACCCCGGCGGCGGCGACCTCCTCCCGCGTGAAGCGCCGCACGCTGTCCACACCGTCGCGCAGGTTGCCCCAGTACTCCTCCGGTGTCCGCGCGCCGGGGAACCGCAGCGCCATCCCGATGATCGCGATGCGGCCACTGGCCGCCGCGGCACCGCCGGTCGCCGGTGCCGCGACCGGCCTGCCCGCGAGGTGGGCGGCGAGCGCGGCCACGGTCGGGTGGCGGAACAACGCGGTCTGCTCGATCTCGCGGTCCAGCTCGCGGGACAGCACGGCACGTGCCCGCATCAACGTCACCGACGTCAGCCCCAGCTCGTAGAACGGGGTGTCGGCGTCGACCTCGCGACCGAGGACGGACCCGAACGCCGCGGCCACCCGGGCGACCAGTCCCTCGTCGGACACCGGTGGTTCGGTGCGGGCCAGGTCGCGCAGCGCCGTCCTGCGCACCTTGCCACTCGGTGTCCTCGGGAAGTCCCGCCTCGGCACCACCACGACCTCGCCGGTCAGGCGCAACCGTTCGAACAGCGCCGCGCGGACCTCGGCGACCAGCCGGCCTGGGCCGGGCTCGTCGGTGCCGACGAACACGTGCAGCCGTTCGCTGCCGGTGCGGTCGTCGGGCACACCGCACGCGCCGACCCACCCCGTCACGACACCGGTCACGCCCGCGGCGACGTCCTCGATCTCGTGGCAGAAGTAGTTGTGGCCGTTGAGGACGATCACCTCCTTCGCGCGCCCGGTGATCACCACCTCGCCATCCGCGATGAACGCGAGGTCGCCGGAGTCGAGCCAGGCCCGGCCGGTGCGTTCGTGGTCGGGGAACAACGCGCGCGTGCCGTCCTCGTCGCCGAGGTAGCCGGGCGTGACCCGGCACGACCGCACCTGCAGCCTGCCGATGCGGCCTTCCGGCAGCACCTCGCCGTGCTCGTCCACCACCCGCAGCTCCGCACCCGGCGCGGGCGGCCCGACCGCGACGAGGGTGACGCAGTCCCGGTCCGGCGTGTCCTCACCCGGCCACACCAACTCGCCCCGCATGCTCGACTTCAGCACCCGGTGCACCGCGGCCGGGGTGTACCGGCCGAGGGTGATCGCGGTGGTGGTCTCGGCCATCCCCCACGCGGGCCGCACGCAGTCGTCGCGGATGCCGAACCTCCGCGTCGCGTCGAGGAAACGGGACACGACCGCCACGGTCACCTGTTCGCCGCCGTTGAGCAGGGTGCGCACCGGCGTCAGGTCCCATGTGCGGTCCCCGTCGACGGGTACGCCGTCGAGCGCGTCGGCGATCAGCTGGTAGGCGAAGTTGGGTGCCCAACTGTGCTGCGCGCGGTACTCGGCGAGCAGGTCCAGCCACAGCAGCGGGTCGCCGAGGACGAGGTCGGTGGGGGCGTGCACGTTCGTGGCCCCGACGAACACCTCCAGCACGTGGTAGATCAGCAGCGCGCCGCTGTGGTCGAGCGGCATCCAGTTGACGCTGGTGTGTTCTGGCCGCACGTCGAACACGCGGCGGGTGGCGGCTGCGAACTCGGCCAGCCCGCGGTGGGTCAGCCGCACCGCCTTCGGCGGGCCGGTGCTGCCGGAGGACAGCATGAGCAGTGCGACGTCGTCCTGGTCCGGCCGGTGCGGGTCGGCGGGTTCCGCCGCCGCGCACTCGCCGACGCCGACGACCGTGCCGTCCTCGCCGGTCAGCGCGCGCAGCCGGGTCACGGCGTCCGGACCGGTGAGCACGAGGGGGCCGCCGAGCAGCCCGAGGAGGTGCGCGAACCGCTCGACCGCGGCGGGCGGCGGGTCCTCGGGCATCGGCTCGGCGATCACGGCCGGGGTGAGGCCGCCGAGCAGACACGCCCACAGTGCGGGGAAGAAGTCCGGCAGTGCCAGCCCGTGCAGCACCACCGCGTCCCCGGGGCGGCAGCCGCGGGCACGCAGGCCGCCGAGCAGGTGCCGTGCCCGCCGCAGCAGCTCCGGGTAGGCGACGCGGTCCGGGTGGCCGGCCGCGGTCACCGTGATCACCGCGCTGTCCGGGTGGCGTGCGGCGGCCAGCAGCAACGCGGCGCAGGCGTCCGGCGGGTCGTCGTCGGTGTGGGTCAACGGGGCGCCGACGGACAACGCCATCGGTCTTGCGGACATCACGACTCCTGGACGACGGGTGCCGCGGTGCGGCGTCGGGTGAACGTGACGGCCAGCAGGCCGATCGCGGCGAGCACCGCCACGCCGTGGAACATCGTGACGACGGTCAGGGCGGGGGCGACCTCCAGCACGGCGGAACTGGTCACCATCCCGACCGCGAAGCCCGCGGTCTCCGCGGTCGCGGACATGCCGAACAGGCGGCCGCGCTGCTCGTCGGGGGCCTCCTGCAGCCGGGAGGTGTAGACGATCTCGGTGAAGCCGTCGGCGAGACCGGCCAGCAGCGCCACCCCGATCAGCGCGGGCCCGGCCGGCACGGCGAAGGCGAGCACGAAGCTCACCGCCATCAGGCACGTTCCGAGCGCGAACGCCCGCTCCCCCAGCGCCACGCGGCGGACGACCTGGTGCGCGAGCAGCGTGCCGATCGCCCAGGACGCCCAGAACTGGCTCATCACGAACGCCGGGTCGGCGGGATCGAGCTGGTTCGCGTACAGCGGGATGGCCATGTTGTGCGACGCGGACCCGAACGCGTCGGCGCCGCGCACGGCGACCATCAGCACGATGACCGGACCGGCGATCGCCAGGAGCCTGCCCTTCACCGGATGTGCCTGCGTGGTGGCCGGGTGGTCCTCGGTGCGGGTGGGCAGGCGGAGCGCGGCCAGCGCCGCCGCGGAGACCACGAACGACGCGGCATTGACGTAGAAGGCGGCGTCGAACCCGCCTGCCGCCACGACGATCCCGGCGCTCGCGAAGCCGAGGACGGTGCCGAGGGAGCGGCCGGTGACGAGCCTGCCGTTGGCCTTGACCCGCTGCTCCTGCCCGACCATCGCCGGCACGCTGCTGCGCAGCGCGACGGTGAAGAGGGTGTTGCCCGCGCCGAGCACGACGGCGGCGGCGACCAGGAGGGGGACGTTCCCCTGGCCAGCCGCGAGGACCACCATGGCGGTGGCCTGGACGAGGTCCGTGCCGATCATCAGACGCCTGCGGTCGAACCGGTTCACCAGCCGGCCGGCGACGAGACCGGCGCCGAACCCGGCGCCCAGCCGCAGGGCCATGACGATGCCGACACCGAGCGGGCCACCGGTCACGGCCAGCGTGTACAGGCTCAGAGCGACGAGGTTGAGGTAGTTGCCGTAGGCGGAGCACGAGTAGCCGAACACCAGCACCAGGAAGTTGCGTGGCGGGCCTGTCAACGGCGCTCCCGGTGGGCTCGACGGCGAGGTGGCCACCAAGGTCGCACAGGTTGCCTGCCGGCGGGGTCGAGCACGGACACTTCAGGACGAACCGAGCAACGTCGATAGGCCGGTCAGAGTCTGCCCGAGTAGTCCGATTCAGTGGCCACCGGTCGGCAGATGGCCGCCCCTCGCACCGGAGCACGGCACGGTGAGACACCAGAAGGATGCGCGCCGCACTGTCATTCCGTGAAGTCGGTGTGAGTGGGCGGTCGGTCGTCGTGTGCTGGTCGCGTCGGATCGGTTTTCGGTCGGGTGCGTTGCCTGGTTCCGGTTCGCGTTGTGGGTTGTCCTCGCCGGACGGGCAGGTCTCGGGGGTGGCGGAGGGGGAGGTTGGCTGCGGTTGGGTTCGGGTCTGCCTGCCATCCCGTCGACCTCCCAGGGGCTATCACACCGCGCCAAGGGGGCCGATTTCCGCATGTTGTGATTCGGGCTTCTGGCCCCCTTGACACGGCGTGATCGGGCTTCGCCAGGTCGACGGGATGGCAGGGAGCCCCTTTGGGGGTGGGCTTGCGCCACCGTCAGGGGTACTTTGGCAATGCCCTGCTCCGCAGGGCCCGTTCGCGGGCTGGGCGCTGCGCGCCCGGCTTTTGGTGCTGTGAAAGGCGCGTTGACGGCATTCGGGATGCCGTCAATGGGCCATTCACAGCACTCAGCGCCGTCAATGTGCCATTGACGGCACCGGTTGTGCCGTGAACGCGCCTTTCACCGCATCGCCCCGGGAGACCTGTCCGTCCGGCGAGGACGAACCCACAGGACCAGAACCGGTTCCGCGATGGTGTCGAATGACGGCGGACGCGTTCGTGGCCAAGGTGAGAGACCGGCGATGCGCCGGTCGCAGCTCACCGGAGGATCATGATGTCCGACACCACTACCGCTCCCGCGGTGGCCAAGGAGAACGTGAGCGCCACCCTGACCGTGGCCGCGACCGCCGCGCGGTTGTTCGAGGTGCTGGCCGACCCGACGACCCACGCCGCGATCGACGGCACCGGCTGGGTCCAGGAATCTCCCGACCGGGTACCGCTGACCGAGGCGGGGCAGATCTTCCGGATGGACATGCATCACCCCGACCACCCCGACGGTGACTACCAGGTCGTCAACAAGGTCGAGGTGCTCGACCCGCCTCATGCCATCGGCTGGCTGACGGGGCAGGAGAAGGACGACGGCCGGCTGGAGTTCGGCGGCTGGGTATGGCGGTACGACCTGGTGCCGCTCGGTCGGTCCGGGACCGAGGTCACGCTCACCTACGACTGGTCGGCCGTGCCGGGGTACATCCGGGAGTACCTCCAGTTCCCGCCGTTCGGCCCGAAGCATCTCGTCAACTCGCTGCACCACCTCGCCGCGCTCGCCGCACCGACGACCGGCGGCGGTGGGCCGACAACGGCCCACCGCCGCGGTGATCAGCCGACCACGGCGTAGGCGCGGACGAAGGTGTGGGTGACCGCGCTGCCGCCGGCCGCGGTGGCCTTGGCACGCAACGAGACGAACCCGGAACCGGGGTTGTCCACGGTCGCGAGCCAGCCGTCGCCGTCGGCCCGGACCGGGATCTCCTGCCAGGTCCGGCCGTCGTCGAACGACGCCTCGACCGACGTGAGCTCCTTGCCTGCCGGGGTGCCTTCGATCCGGACCGGGATCTCGGTGGTGGTCCCGGCCTCGGCACGGTTCATCGGGTCCAGCCCGCGTGGCACCAGCCGTACGGCGAGCAGTGGCAGGGCGGTCGCCTCCTCCGTCCGCGCGGACCGGAAGCGCCACTCGGTGTCCACTCTGTTGCCGGTGGCCCCGGCGGGGAAGGAGCCGGACCGGTCGGCGTGCACGGTGAGCGTGTACTCCCCGTCCTCCGGCGGCAGCTCGGCACCGAGGTTCAGGAACCGGTTGTAGGCGGCGCTGGCGATCTCCTCGCCGCGTGCGTCGCCGCGGGTGAGCGTCACCGTGCCGTTGGCGTGCGCGTTGCCCCAGTGGCCTCGCGTCGAGTCCGCGAAGTAGTCCATCGGCGAGTAGCTCAGGCCGTTCCCGTCACGGGTGGCGACCTTTTCGGGGTTCTGCAGCGAAGGCCCGATCACGCCGCCGTTCCACACCTCCTCCCGTTCGTCACCGGCCGCCAGGGTGATGTCGGGGCCGATGGTCGCGCTGCCACCGAAGTCCGCCGGGTACGGCGCGGTCATCGAGCGCCGCCACGTGTACCCCGCCGTGACGTACTGGTCGATCACCGCGGGTGTGGCGAAGTGGAACTGCGGAGTGGCGGTGTCCAGCCCCGGGACGAGTGGTCCCATGCCGAAGTAGGAGTACCACGGGATGTCGGTGTTGCCCGCTCGGTAGGTCGCCCTGATCTTGGCCATCTCGGCCCGGTCGGCCCGGACGGACGGGTCGTCCGGCACGCCGTCGGAGTTGTTCCGGACGACCTGGTAGGCGTACGGGGTCGGTTCGGTGTCCGCCTTGACCCAGACCGACTGGTGGAAGAACGTGAGCCCGTCGCGCTTGATCGGCAGCACGTAGGGAAGCTCCTCCGGGACGGAGCCCTCGTCCCAGTTGTAGCCGAGATAGCCGTAGCTGAAGTCGCTCTCGCCTGCCGGGAACTTGTAGACGATCCAGTGACCGCGGTGCTTGGCGTCCGGCTCACCGACGTCGACCCTGAGGTGCTTTGCCTGTCGCGCGTCGACGGTGACCGTCTGCGCCGCCCCGGCCACCTTGACGGTGGCGGAAGCGATGGTCAACGCGCTCGGCCCGTCGCCAGGGGTGAGGAGCTGGGTCTGCAGGTGCCAGTCCCCCGGCGGCAGCCGCAGGACCGCGGCCCCCTGGTTGGAGCGGGCCTGCACGAACTCCCCGGTGGCGAGGTTGTTGAAGGAGACCACGTTGCTCGTGGACGACGGCTTGCCGTCGCGGTCGATCAGGTCGACGGTGACCCGGTAGCGTTCGGTGTCCACGGTGACGGCGATCGCGGTGCGCAGCTTGGTCCGGCCGTCGCGTGAGGTGGCGGTGAGAGCACCGGTGTACGCGCCGGGCGGGACGTCGCCGTTGATGGTGACCGGCACCTCCCGATGGCGGCGCGGCGGCACGACCAGGTCCCGGTGTCGCACGTCGAGCAGCCTGCCGGGGGCCCGTCCGCCGTCCGCCGCGGTCAGTTCGGTCCGGAGCCGCAGGAAGACCGGCCGGTCCGTGTCGTTGTGGTAGGTGACCGTCCGGGTGACCCGCTGCCGGGGGCCGTGCGGCCACTCCAGGAACTCGGAGATGCTCCCGGTGTCCGAGCGGACTCCCCGGATCGCCCTGCCGAGGTCGACCCGGCCGGTTCCCTGGTCGTGCACGCCTGCGCCGTCCGTCGGCTCCGCGGTGCTCATCAGCGCGGCCTTCAGCTCGTCCGGCGACAGCGTCTCGCGCCGTGACTCGTACCGCTGTGCGAGCACGGCGGCCGCCCCCGCGACGTGCGGGGTCGCCATGGACGTGCCGCTGGCGGCCGTGTAGCTCTCGTCGGTGGGCTGCCCCATTTCGGTGCCCTCGGCGCGGGCCGCCACGATGGACACCCCCGGCGCGGTGATGTCCGGCTTGATCGCGTTGTCGTCCTGGCGCGGGCCGCGGGAGGAGAAGTCCGCGAGCTGGTCGGACCGGTCGACGGCCCCGACGGTCAGTGCCGCGTCGGCGGTTCCCGGCGAGTCGACACTGCCCGGCTGGTCGCCGTCGTTGCCAGCGGCCACGACGAACAGCGTCCCGGTCTCCTCGGTGAGCCGGTTGACGGCTTCCTCGATCGGGTCGGTGCCGGGACCGTCCGCGATACCGAGGCTCATGTTGACGATCTCCGCCCCGGTCTGCCTCGCGGCCCACTCCATGCCCTGCAGAACCCAGGACTCGGCGCCGGAGCCGCCGTCGTCGAGCACCTTGCCGACCGCGAGCCGGGCGCCGGGAGCCACGCCCCGGTACCGGCCCCCGGAGGCTTCGCCGGAGCCCGCGATGATCGACGCGACGTGCGTGCCGTGCCCGTGCCCGTCCGACGCCGAGGTGGTGCCGGTGAAGCTCTTCGCGGCGGTGACCGCGTTCCTGATGTCCGGGTGGCCGGGGTCGTACCCGGTGTCGAGGACGGCGACGGTCACGCCGCTGCCGTCGTAGCCGTGCCGCCACGCGGCGGGCGCCCCGATCTGCGCGGTGCTGCGGTCGAGACTCGCCTCGACCCTGCCGTCGAGCCAGACGCGGGAGATGCCGCTGCTGAGCGTGCTCGGGCCGGTCATGTCACGCCACGCGGTGGTGGCCGTGTCCTTGGGCACCCGCATCGCCGTCATCCCGAGACCCGCCAGCGGCCGGGCCGACTCGGTCGCCGCGATGCGCCTTCCCGCGTCCGCCTGCCGGACGATCAGGGGGATCTCGTTCGTCCCGGCGTCGTCGTAACCCCACTCGATCAGCTGGGTCACGTTGAAGAGCCGGGGATCCAGCCCACCGTCCACGACCATGGCCTCGACGTCCGACGGGAGGACGGACAGCTGCCCGTCGTGCCGCGTGGTCGAGAACCGCACCCCGTCGCGCCCCGGCCCTGGCTCGACGTCGATCTGGGCGCCGCCGCCGGGTCCGTTCGTGACGGTCACCACGTCGCCGGTCAGCAGGGTCACCGTGTCGGATGCCGGCGCCTCCTGCTGGTGCCGGGGAGCGGCCGAGATGGGTGCGCTCGTCGCTCCTACGGTTGTCGTGAGCGCCACGGCCGTGATGGCCGCCACGATCGCCAATGGCCGTCGCATTCGTCTCCCTTGCGCCTGTCCGGTGCCGAGGCCGGTCGTTGTCCGCGTTGTACTGTTCCTACTGGACAGTGGCGGGTGAGCGGAACGGCTATGTGATGGCGCGTTGTCGCCATGTCCAGTATCGGCCAGCAGCTAACCAGCCTCGCTCGAGGCGAGGCATTCGTCCTGGTCCGCCCGTGCCGTGGCGATACCGTCTGGCCACATCTGTTGGTGCGCCTCGGTTTCCGGGAGGTCGGCAGTGTTGTGGCCGACCTGCCGCAGTGTCGCTCGGACGATCGGGTTCCGCGAGTACGGCAGGAGCCGTCTGCGCATGGCGGCCACGGCGGCTTCCAGACGGGCGGAGGAGACGGCGGGATAGTCGGTGAGAAACCGCTGCCAGCTCGCGCACGCGGCGTCCAGCTGTCCCCGGCGCAGTTGCACTTCGGCCAGTCGATGGGTGGTCAGCATCCTGGACCGGCGGCCCGTGCCAGGCCGCAGCCGCAACGAGTCGCGCAGCGCGGTCTCGGCGCCCGCGAGGTCACCGAGGTCGGTGAGTACCCGGCCGGTGTGGTCGGCGAGGTCGGCCAGCTCCCCGTTCGCGCTCGCCGTGGCCGCGCCGTCGAGACACTTCTCGGCCTCGTGCAGGCAGGACATGGCCGCGCGCCGGTGGGCAACGGCACCGTGCGCGACGGCGGCCTGTCCCAGCAGCGCCGCCCTGGTCGCGGGCGAGGTCGCGGCACCGGCCTGGGCCACCGCGTGCTCGGCCATGCTGATGGCGTACTGATGATGGCCGAGGAAGCAGGCCTGCGCGCTCATCGAACGCAGGACGGTCGCGTGCGCGGTGGGATCGCCCGCCTCCACGGCGAGTCGCCGCGCCACCTGGAAGTAACGCTGCGCGAGACTGTGGTGCAGGCTGTCCAGGCACATGAGGCCGTCGAGGTGGGTCAGGACCGCCGCCTCCCCGAGCACCGCCCGTCTCATGGCCGTCCTGGTGTACAGCCAGGTGGGAAGGTCCACAGCGAGATAAGCGGTGAGCGCGGACCGGGCGTGCCCGCCCCCGAACAGCCCGAAGGCCGTGGCGAACGCGGTGGTCATCATCCTGATCGCGTCGAGCTGACCGTGGCCGGCGGGCACGGGCGAGCCGTCGCGGGAGGCCGGTGGCCCGAACATCACGGTCCAGTCCAGCTGGTAGGGCTGCCTGCGCAGGTCGCTCTGCCGGGTGGGGTCGAGGTCTGCCTTGGCCAGCAGCAGCAATGCCGAGGCGCCGTCCTCATCGGGGTGCGGCGGTGCCGCCGCCGAGGTGTCCCCGAGCCCGGCGTCCGCGACGAGAACGGGTCGTCCGAGCCGGCGCGACAGGGCCTCGGCGATGAAACCGCGAACCGGGGGCCGTGGGCGGCTGCCCGCCAGCCAGTGCGACACGGTGGTCCGGTCGTAGTGGAGGGCGACGCCGGCCTCCGCCCCCACCCGGTTGACCGCGCTCGCGAAGCTGTGGTTCGTCCAGCCCGCCTCCTCGATCAGCGCGCGCAACGCGACGTTGCGTTGTCGTCTCCGTGCTGTCACGACCACCTCGGCCCGCTCATCGGTCGACCGGGATCAGGCGCTGCGCGAGACCGCCGTCGACGGGCACCTCGACCGCGGTGGTGAACGTCGCGTCGAACGCCAGGAAGAGCGCGGCACGGGCCACCTCCTCGGCGGTTCCGACGCGGCCGAGCGGGGTGAGCGCCGCGCCGTGGGCTTCGAACCGCTCCCGGTACTCCGGGCTGGCGTTCCCCTCGCCCAGGGTGGGGGTCGCGATGAAGCCGGGGCTGACCACGTTGACCCGCACCTGCCTTGGCAGCAGTTCCACGGCCAGCACCTGGGCGAACGCCCGGAGCGCCGCCTTGGCGCCCGCGAAGGCGGCCAGCCCGGGAACCCCGGCGCCCGCTGCGGCGGTGAACAACACGGACCCGCCCACCGCGATCAGCGGCAGCAACCGCTGCACCGTGAAGAAGGCGCCCTTGGTGTTCACCGCGAAGGTCCTGTCATAGCCGGCCTCGGTGACCGTGCCGAACGGCGCCAGCTCCGAGAACCCGGCGTTGACGTGGACGTAGTCGACCTGCCCCAGTTCCTCCTCGACGAACGTGCCCAGCGCCTCGATGTCGGCCGGATCAGTGGCGTCCGAGCGGAGCACGTGCGCCCCACGCCCCAGCCCCCGCCGCGCGGCGTCGGCATTGTGCTCGTTGTTGCCGGTGAGGACCACTTCGGCGCCCCCATCGAGCAACGCCTTGACGATGGCCAGCCCCACACCGTGGGTGCCACCGACGATCACGGCCTTCCTGCCGCCGTACCTGTCCATGACTCTCCTTGTCCTCGTGCGACGAACGTCGCTCAGGTCGCCGGCTCACACGCGACCGCCTCCTGTCCGTCGGCGACCGGGCCGGCCCTGTCCCGCACGCTGAAGATCTCGAACACGTAGACGAAGGCGTAGTCGTCGAAATCCAGTGCGGCGCACAGTTCGTCGTCGCGTTCGAGCGTGTCGAGCAGTTCGGGGCCCGGCCGGTGGCGGGCGAAGCAGTTGCGGTAGCAGATGCGCGCGCCGGGGCGTGCCGTCCGGACGACCTCCGACATCAGGGTCGTGAACTGCCCGTGGTCGATGCAGCTGGTGACATCGGACAGGGAGAACTTGTCGAGGGACCTGTCGGGCAGGCCGCGCAGGTAGCCGGTCAGATCGGCGTGGACCGGGGTGACCAGGGTCGTCGCCGCGCGGATGGCCGTGACGTTCTCGCGCCGCAGGTAATGTGGCAGCACCTCCCGGTCCGGGTACCTGCCGTGGAACATGAACGAGACCCAGTCGTTGTCGCTCACCAGGTGGTTGGTGAGGGTGTGGTCGAGGCGGTCGAGCACGTACTCGCCACAGTGCCCCACGTCGACGACCACGTTGTAGGAGTGGTCGTTGAGCACGAGTCGCAGCGCTCGCTCGGAGAACCCGTTGCGGACCAGCGACCGCCACAGCGGACCGTCGATCCGCTGCCGGTAGACCGAGCGCTGGCGGTCCAGGTCCCGGGCGGCGAACAGCTCGCGGATCGCGGACCCGTACAACACGCGCAACACCGGTGCGACGATCCCGCGGTACAGCCGCTCATGGCGCCCGGCGAGGATCACACCGTTCCGGACCGCTCGCCGGTAGTGCCTGAAGTACCCGACGGCCCCGGGTGAGAGTGCCGGGACCAGTTCCTCGAACAACGCCAACCGGTCACTGGAATGGTCGACGCCGAGGAATTCGAGCAGGGTGTCGTAGGAGAAATGGCGGATCGCGGCGAGTTTCAGCTCCAGCAGGTGGTTCTGCCCGGCGGAGCTGTCCACGGACGTCACCGAGCGCGGGTTGTTCACCAGCAGGCTCAGCGTGCGGCAGGCGCTGCCGGTGACGCTGAGCACGTCGTCGCCCTCGGTGATGCCCATGGCCCGGGCCTCCGACCGGGAGTCCTCGTCACACGTGCTGTAGAGCAGCGGCCGGTGCCTCTTCTTCGAGCTCGTCATGGTCGTCCTGTTCGGCTGAGTACGGTTGCTGCCATCCCGGCCCGGATCGCGCCCGCGGCCTGAGCGGCCTGAGCGACCAGCGCGCCGACGTCGTTGGTGATCAACATCGCGCCGCGGGCGAGGTCGCCGACCAGGTGGATCCCGCGCACCGGCGCACCCGAGGCGTCCAGCGGTTCGAACGTGCCGACGTCGATGCGGGCCCCACCGAGCGGGTGGGCGGTGAGCAGGCCGTCGTCGAGCATGGCGGCCACCAGCGGCTGGGAACGCATGGCCGCGACGTCGGTACCCCCACCCGTCGCGTTGACCACCACGTCGACCTCCTGCCTGCCGTGGCCGGTCACCAGCTCGAACCTCCTGCCGAGCGGCCGCACCGAACGCAGTCCCGCGAGCACACCGAGCCGCCCGGAGTCCATGCCGGCCAGCACCCGCCGTGCGGTGGGCGGCGGCATGGGTGCGCCGTGCACGAGAATCGGGGTCATCCATCTCGTGAGGACCTCGTCGCGGTCGCGGTCGCCCAGTAGCTGCCATGCCAGTGCGCACAGCGGCCCGGCCGCGTTGAGCACCTGCTGCCAGCCGCGTTTGACGCCGGTGTCGACCTCGGCCAGATCGGCGGCCAGCATCCCCCGGGTGGTGGGACCGCCCGCGAGGATCCGCTCCCAGTCCGGCGGCGCCACGGAGGCGGCCTCGACGTCGGCCACCAGGGCCCGGCCGAAGTCGGCCAGTGACAGCGTGCCGGCCGCGACCGCCAGCTGTACGCACCGCTGCAGGTGCGGCACGGCGGCGGTGGTTTCGGCGCCACGGACCCTCGGCAGCCGACCGGAACGCGACGCCAACAGCACCCGGCCGGTGTGCCAGCGGGCGGCCAGGGTCAGGTGGACGTCGACCGCGGTGAGCCGCGTGCCGATCACCGCGACCGTCGCGCCCTTCGGCAGCGCGGGCAGTGGCCAGGCGTTGGCGAAGTAGGAGGGATGGCCGACGAGCTCGGGGTAGGGCTCGGATGCCGCCATCATGCCGAGGCAGGTGACCACACGGTCGGCGTCGAGCACCCTGCCACTGGCGCAGTGCACCTGGGTGCGGGCACCGTCCCGGCCGATCCGGACGGCGGAGTCGGACACCAGCTCGACCACGACTCCTGCCGCCCGCGCCTCGCGCACCGCGTGGTCGAAGACATCGCGCACATACCGGCCGTAGAGCGCGCGGGGCGGGAACTCGGGTGCGGGGTCCGACTCGGCCCGCGTGGTCAGCCAACGCTGGAACTCGTCGGGGTCGTCGCGGTTCAGGCTCGAATTCCCGGCTCTGGTGTTGAGCAGGTGGGTCGGCTCCGGGGTGCCGAACGCGAGCCGGGCGGCGCCGGGGTCCCGGTCGATCACCAGGTATCGCGCACCCGGGGGCAGTGCGGGCAGCAGGTGCCTCGCCAGTGCCGTTCCGGTCGGTCCTCGGCCGATCTGGACGACGACCGGTCCTGTGCTCTCGATGGTCATGGCGTCACGCGACGATCAGTGGCTCGCCGGCGACGAACCGGTCCAGTGGGTCCGCGACCGCGATCCGCGACGGCGGGTGGAAGGCGAGGGCACGGCACGCCGCGTACCGCTGCGCGGTCGATCCGATCATGAAACCGACACCGCCGAGCAGTTCGGTGGCCAGCGCCGACGTGCGTTCGACCGAGCGCTGCGCGGCGAACCGCACGTGCAGTGTGCGGGCCACGGTCGCCGGGTCGGCGGCGCCGCCGGTGATCTCGGCCGCCACCGCCTCGATCGCCGCCATGGCCGCCTCCAGCTCACCGACCAGCAGCGTCCGGTCGGAGCTGGTACCGCGGTGCGCGTCGAGCACCCGCCGCACCAGACCGCTCGCCATGCCGAGATAGCACGCCGAGACCAGCAGTTCGAAGACGAGCCAGACCGAGGACAGTGCGGCGTTGAGCTCCTCGGTCTGGCCGAAGAACGTCACGGCCTCCTCGGGTACGTCGACGTCGGTCAGCCTGACCTCGTTGGTCTCCGAGCCCGGGAAGACCAGCCCGTTGCCGAGCGGCAGCACCTCGATCCCGGGTGCCGACGCGGGAATCACCGCCAGCGCCAGCTCCCGTTCGTCCCCGGCACGCCGCGCGAGCAGCACGCTGGCGGTGAGGATGTCCATCGAGTTCGACAGGCTGCACGGTTTCTTGCTGCCGCTCAGCCGCCAGCCGCCATCGACACGTTCACCACGCACTGCCGGTTCCAGCACCGTGGTGCCCGGTCTGCCCTCGGCGAAGGCGGAGGCCATGAACAGACCGCCCTTGGCCACCGTTCTCAGCAGGTCCTCCGTCGTCGGGCCGGGTGGGATGGCGGCGACGGTGCAGGTGTGCATGTTGACCGCGATGGCCAGCGATGGCGAGTGCACGCCGAGCAGGCGGTGGATCCGCACGGCGTCCACAAGGGACGCGCCGAGCCCGCCGTCCTCCGCACCCACCATCAGCCCGGGGCCGCCAACGTCGCGGAAGATCGCGAGTCCCGGGCTCAGCCCCGACTCCAGGGTGTCCTGCGGCACCTCACCCAGCCTGGCGTCGAGCCCTGGCAGGTACCGTTCCGCTGTTTCGCGCTCACGCGCCATGAAACGCATTTGCAACCTCCACGATCAGACGACGAACAGTTCGTCGTCGAGCATTTCGTCAAGACACTTCTCGAAGGCGATCGCGACCTGGTCCAGGTCCTCGGCGGTGTGTGCGGCACTGATCAGGAACACGTGCAGCTCCGGCAGGTACACGTGGTGCTTGCGCATGTAGTACGACAGGGCGATCGTGGCCTTGAAGTTGCTGCCCGCCATGCGTTCCCGGTACAGCTTCGCCGCGCGGTGGCTGAAGGTGACGCTGAAGAAGGAGTTGCGGGCGTTGACGCGGCACGGGATGTCGCGTTGTTCGGCCGCCTTGCGCAGCCGTGCCGCCAGGAGCTGGGTGTTGTACTCCAGCCGAGGGTAGATCTCCTGGTGGTCGCGGAGGTGGCGCAGGGCGGCCAGGCCCGCGGCACAGGTCAGCGAGTTGCCGCTCAGGGTGCCGCCCGCGAAGACCTTGTTCTCGTAGTCGTGGAAGGGATCCTGCGAGCTCCTCGCCATGTCGATGAGGTACTCCCTGCCGACCACCGCGCCGCACGGCAGGCCACCGCCGATGACCTTGCCGAGACAGGTGAGGTCGGGGTGGACGCCGGCCAGCACCTGCGCACCGCCGTACGCCGCACGGAACCCGGTGACCACCTCGTCGAAGATCAGGGGAATGCCGAGCTCGGTGCAGATCCCGCGCAGCTCGGCGAGGAACTCCACTTCGAGCGCGACCACCGACGTCGGCATGGGCTCGAGCACCACGCAGGCCAGCTCGTCGGCGTGGTCGCGCAACCGGGCCAGCCCTTCGAGGTCGCCGTACTGCAACACCACCGTGTCGTCCACAATGGACGGATGGGTGCCCAGCGTGCCCGCGACCGGTTCCGGCTGGTCCCGGTCACCGCCGAACCGGAACCAGGAGCTGACCATCGCCTGGTCGGAGAACCCGTGGTAGTGGCCCTCCAGCTTCGCCACCCTGCTGCGCCGCCGGTAGCCGCGGCACATCCGGATGGCGAGCAGGGCCGCCTCGGTCCCGGAGTTGCACAGCACGGCCTTGTCCGCCGTCGGCAGCGCGTCGACGAGCAGCTCGGCCAGTTCTACCTCGGCCGTGTGGCCGATTCCGTTCACCAGGCCCCGCTCGGTGGCCGCGACGATCGCGGCGTTGATCGCGGGGTGTGCGTAGCCGAGGAGGTGCGGCCCGTATCCGCCGGACAGGTCGACGTACTCGTTGCCGTCGACGTCACGCACCCTGCCGTCGATGGCCTCGGCGACGAAGACGGGGAACGAGCTGGGAAAGAAGTACCTGTCGATGTGTGTCGGCGCGACGAGCGTGGTCGCGGCCCGGTCCCGCAGCCGGAGCGAGGAGGGCATCCGCTCGGTGAACGTTTCGGTGAACCGCGTTCGCACCTCGTCGTTCATGTACGGCGAGTACCGGTCGGTGAACTTGCGCGCGTTGGCCCAGATGTCGATCTCCGGGTCGATCTGTGACGCGAATCCCTCACAGGACAGGAAGACCAGCTCCACCTTCGTGAACTTGGTGGTGTACCGCGAGTCGTACCGGTGCAGGACGGCACTCACGTCGTTGAAGTAGGAGACCGTGGACCACTGGTTGGAGCAGGTGTCGAAATGGTGGCGCAGCACCTCGGTCAGCTCCGCGTCGCAGGCGGCGCGGTCGCGGTCGAGCCTTTCCGAAGCGACCACGAAGTACCGGACGAACCGGTCCACCGCGAGGTGCCACTCCTTGCGGGAACACGCGTAGTAGAACGACGACAGGCCCCACTTCTCGTCCTCGCTCAGCTCCACCGTCACGCCGTAGTCCAGCAGGACGAGCCCACCGTCCGGGGTGAACATGACGTTTCCCGGGTGGGGGTCGCCGTGGCTCTCCCCGTGCATGTACAGCATCGTGTAGATCGTGTCCTGCAGCCGCTGCGCCAGCCGCTCACGAGGAAACCCGACCTTGTCCGCGTGCTTTCCCGCGATCGCGTCCACGTACTCCATGACCAGCAGGCGCGACGTCACCAGGCCGCGCACCACCCCGGGCACCTTCACGTAGGGGTGCTTCGCGAAGTTGGCGCCGATGCGTTGCTGTGCCTCGGCTTCGCGGATCATGTCCGCCTGCGGGCGCAGCAGCCGCGCCACCTCGTCGAACCGCGCAGGCAGGTTCAGTTCGCGCGCCCTCGGCACCGCCAGGTGCACCAGCCGCAGCACCGCGGCGAGCGCGGCCAGGCTCTTCTCGATCTGCCCGGGTACCGCGTCCTTGACGACCTTCACCGCCACCCTGCGGCCGTCGAGCAGCTCGGCGACGTGGACCTGCGCCACCGACGCGCTGGCCACCGGGCTCGGATCGAAGCGGCGGAACGTCCGCTCCAGCGGCCCGCCCAGCTCGCGCTCGACGGCCCGGCGGGTCCTGGCCGGCGACATGTGCGGGGCCTGGTCCTGCAACGCCCGCAGGGTGGTGACCCATTCCGCGGGCAACAGGTCCGACCGGGTCGCGGCGATCTGGCCGATCTTCATGTAGATCGGGCCCATGCGGATCAGGAACGCGAGGACGACGTCGGCACGCCGTTGCTCTCGGCCGCCACCGCGGCCGAACATCGAGGTCACGGCGTACCGCGCGGCGCCCAGCGCGGCGCACGCGGCCGCCCTGGCGACATGTGTGATCATCGGCTAGCTCACTTTCACAGGACGAAGGTGAAGGCGCAGAAGGACATTCCGGCACTGCCGAGCCAGCCGACGCCCCTCTCGCCCCGCCGCAACCGGCCGGCCGCGATCGCCTCGGACATGGCGACCGGGACGGACGCGGACACCACGTTGCCGGTCTTGTGGTAGACGTGCTCGACAATCCCGCCGAGACCGACCTTGTCGGCCATCCCCTGCCAGTAGTTCTTGCCAGAGGCATGCGTGAAGAGGGCCGCGACGGTGTCCGGTCGCACGCCGAGCCGTTCGAACACCGCCATGGCGTGCGCCGCGCCCTCCCGGTGCAGTTCGAAACCGTAGGAGGTGAAGCGGCCGACCCCGTTCGCGGCGAGCTTGCCCGAGGGGTCGCTGTAGCCTTCGTAACCCTCCAGGGGCACGTTGCACAGGGGAGCGAGGTCCGGCCGGGAGATGAAGCGGAACTCCCACGGCTCGTTGTCCTCCGCGGTGAGCACGGTCGCGGTGGCCGCCTCGCCGAGGGTGTAGGCGGGGAAGACCGATTCCAGGTCGGCGATGCTGCCGAGCCGGTACAGGTGCGGGAACACCGCTCCCCCACTGCCCAGGCTGAACTCGGCGTTGACGATCATCGCCGTGCGGTACTGCCCGCACGCGAACAGGGCTTCCACGACCTGCACGGCACGGGTCCAGCTCATGCAGGCGTCCAGGATGTCGAAGCAGTGCGCGTTGCCAAGGCCCAGTGCCGCGGCGGAGTGGTAGGCACCGCCCGGCTCGATGAATCCGCGGCCGATCCCGGTGTAGACCAGCACATCGATCTGCCCCGGTGCCAGCTCCGCCTGTGCCAGCGCGGTGTTCGCCGCGTCACGCAGCAGGTCGATCGGCCGCTCCTCGTCGGCCCGCCAGCGGCGTTCGTCGGATCCGGTGTAGCGCAGGTAGTTCCCTATCTTGCGCACGGCCTGACCGAGATCGCCGTCGAAACCGTCCGCGCTGTGGGCGGTGATCTCGGCCAGGATGTCGTCGTTCGTGACGGTGCGGGACGGCAGCGCCGTACCCACTGATCGAATTCTCATCTCACGACCTGTTCAGGGGATGCGGACGGCTTGCCCGGCGTAGGCCAGCCCGGCCCCGAACCCGACGAGTACCGCCCACTGGCCGGAACGAGCCTGCCCCGAGGAGACGAGGCGGTGCAGGGCCAGCGGCACCGACGCGGCGCTGGTGTTGCCGGTGACCCGCACGTCGTCGGCGACCACGACCTTCTCCGGCACCTCGAGCGTTGCGGCGATCTTCTTGATGAGCCGCCAGTTGGCCTGGTGTGGCACCAACGCGGCCACGTCGTCCCAGCCCAGCCCGGTCACCCGGAGGATCTCGGTGACCACCTTCGGCACGGTGGCGCAGGCCCACCGGGTGACGGCCAGACCGTCCATCCGCAACGCCGGCCGCGCCGAACCGGGACTGGCGGCCTCGAACTGTGTCGGCCGCACCTCCAGCGCGTCGGCCCGGGAGCCCACCGACCCCCACACCACGGGCCCCACTCCCGAAGGACCGTCGACGGCGGTCACCACCACCGCACCGGCACCGTCGGCGAACACCGACGCGGTGTTCCGGTCGTCCGGGTCGACGATGTCCAGCATCCGGTCCGCCCCGATCACGAGCACGGTGGCGCAGTCACCGACGGCGATCAACGACCGAGCCACCTGCAGCGCATAGCAGAACCCGGCGCAGGCGATGTTCACGTCGAACGCGGGCACGGACAGCCCGAGCGCGGCGGCGACCTGCGGCGCGATCGCCGGGCAGGGCTGCGGGTTGGTCGACGTCGCCACCACCACCGCGTCCACCGTCGTCGCCCTCGTCCCCGCGGCGTGCAACGCCTCGATGGCCGCGGTGGTCGCCATCGCCACCACCGACTCGGCTCCCCCGGCCTGACCTCGGGACTCCACACCGGTGCGGGACACGATCCATTCCCGGTCCACCCCCAGCCGGCGCGCGACCTCCTCCGAGTCCACCGCGACAGGCCGGTACGCACCCGCCGCCATGATTGCCGAACCCCGGCCGTTTTCGAGGCTCACAGCACACCCTGCCGAGATTGTCTGGTCACGAAATCAAGGACGTCGCGCGGCGTGTTGAATCCCGCCGCGTCCTCGTCCTTGACCGCGATCCGGTACTTGTCGTCCAGCACGGCGAGCATTTCCGCCTTTGCCAGGGAATCGACCTCCAACTCGTCGAGCGAGCGGTCGAGGTCCTGCTCGGACAACGTGATCGCCTGGCTCGGCGAATTAGCGTCCGCATTCACCACGCTGTTCAGGATCTGCTCCAGGTCCGCAGGTGTCATCGCAATCATCTCCCATCGGGACAGACAGTCAAAATGATTTCCTGCTCCACGCTGGCACGGATCGCGGCGAAACGGCAAGGTACACATCCGGATGACGACCGTCCCGAACAGGTTAAGATCATTGTCACGCAAATCATGCGGCCACACCTGAAGAAACCGTCACGGACGGAACCAGCCACCCGTTGACACGGCGGCGAATACCGGCCGTCGACCTGGTGGGTGCGACTCATTCAACAGGCACCCACCAGGGGCCGGGCGAATGTTCCGTTCGAGTGATGCGCGGGACGACAAGAACGTATGCCGCACCGGTCCACGATGTCGGTTGTGATGCATTCAACAGATTCATCATGAAGGCACAACGCTGCGGTTGTGACTCTTCCTGCGCCGTGTTCTGATGCTGAAGACACCGGCCGGACGCCGCGAACACGGTGTCGTCCGCACGACCATTTTCCGGCGGCCACAGCAACGGAGGTAATTCGTTGGCGTCCCCGACCACCCGCGTCACCGGCGAAGAAGTCGCCCGCCCTCGTGGCGACACCCGTCCGCACGACAGAACCAGCCGGTCGCGGCTGCTGGCCACGGTGGTCGGCAACATCGCGGCGGACACCGTGTCCCGTCCTCGGGAATCGGCCAGGGACGCGGCGACGAATCCGGCGGACGCGCGGCCGCAGCGGCGCGCGAAGGCGGTCCGGCACGCGCTGGAACAACTGGGCCCCTTCTACATCAAGCTGGGGCAGATGCTCTCCACCCGGCCGGACCTGATCTCCGACGTGCTGATCGAGGAACTGGAGCATCTGCACGACAGCGTTGCGCTGCGCCCCTTCGGCGAGTTCGGCGCCATCCTCGACCAGGAAATGCCGAACTGGCGGCATCTCTTCCGGTCGATCGACCTGGTGAACCCGTTGGGTTCGGCCTCGCTGGCCCAGGTGTACCGGGTCGTTCTGCATGACGGAGCCGCGGCCGTGGTCAAGATCCAGCGGCCGCGGATCCGGTCCCAGGTCCTGGAGGACATGAAGAGGATGCGGCGCGTGGCCCGGCTCGTCGGCAAGCTGGCGCCCGGGTTCAACGAGCTCATCGACCTGGACGCCATGCTGCGGGTGATCTTCAACGGCATGGAGCCGGAGCTGGACTTCACCATCGAGGCCCAGAACATGGAGGACGCGCGGCGCGCCGCGCGGGATTTCAAGCACATCACCGTGCCGAAAGTGCTGGACGCGACGCCGAGGATCCTTGTGCAGACCCTCGCTCCCGGCGCCTCCATCGCGACGGCGGACCGCGCCGGTTTCGCCACCAAGGAACGCAAGAACATCTGCCGTGACCTGCTCAAGTTCATGTACCAGGGCTACCTGACCGACCACGTTTTCCACGCCGACCCGCATCCGGGGAACATATTCGTACAACCGGGAGAGAAAGCCACCCTCATCGACTGGGGGATGGTCGGTCGCATCGACCGCTCCCTGAGCAGAAAACTCGCTCTGCTGATGATCAACATAGCTCAGAACGACGCGGCGGCCACGGCCCGCACCTGGGTCGAGATGGGGCACGCCACCGCGCGGGCCGACCTGCACGGCTTCGCGAGCGACCTGTCGATGCTGGTGCCGAAGGTGTCGACCGCGACGGTGGGCGAACTCAACTTCGGACTGATACTCAGCAAAGTCCTGTACTACTCCACCAGGCGGCGCATCCACACGAGCCCGCACATCTCCATGGTGAGCAAGTCCTTCGCCAACATCGAGGGCTCCGTGCGCAACCTCGCGCCGGAACTGTCCCTCGTGGACGTCTTCGAGGACGCGATGGTCGACATCATGGCGGACATGGTCGAAGACTTCCTCTCCAAAAGGCAGGGTGGCCGGTTCGCGCTGGAGCTCATGCTCGGCAGCGCCATCGCGCCGGACAACTCCCGCCAGATCCTCCGCAGCCTGAACGACAGGGAGTTCACGGTGCGGACCGAGTCAGTCGACGGCCGGAACCAGCAGAAACCGGACAGGACAGGCAGACTGGCACACGTCGGCATCGGCGCACTCGTCGGGCTCCTGCTGGCACGGCGCCACCGGCCATAGCGGATCGCATTTCCCGGCACCGGGTCAACACGTTCATCACAACGGCTCTTCCACCGGCCACAAGAGAACTCGCGCGCGTGCCAAACTGATAAAGGAAAGCCGAACAGAGAACGGAGTGACAATGGCCAAGCGGAAAAAGAACATCTTCGACAACATGTTCGACCGCGCGGACGACATCAGCAGGGACGTGCGGCGTGCGGGCCGCCGCAGTCTCGGGAGCAGAAAGAAGAGGAAGAAAGGCAGTACCCGCAAGCTCGCGAAGCGGAACAACGAGGAACTGCAGGCACTCACCGAGCAGATGTCCCTCCTGGTGCGTCACCTCGCTGCCCGGCCGGCCGACAGCCTGCGGGACACCGGCCGGATGACCTCGCCCATCGACCGACAACCGTAGACAGTGGCCTGAACGGCGTGCACAACCTCCCGCCGGCCGCCACGACGCGGCGGTCCCCCGCCGGGCCCGCTGTGCGGGCGTGGGTGCCATGCCCTGAACGACGCTTTCGGGACGTTGGGCGTCCCGAAGGCGTCGTCCGGGACATCGGCGGGTCAGATGGGTGCCGTCGAGGCCCGGACCACCAGTTCGGTGGCGAGTTCGACGTGATGGGACTCGAGTTTCTCGCCTACGGCGAGACGTAGCGCCGTCCGCAGGGCCACCCCGCCCATCTCGCGCAGGGGCTGCCGCACCGTGGTCAGTGGTGGTGAGGCCACCCTGGCGAGGAGCGTGTCGTCGAAGCCGACCACGCTCAGGTCTTCCGGGACGCGCAGGCCGCGGGTGCGGGCGGTCTCGACGACACCGAGGGCGATCTCGTCGTTCGCCGCGAACACCGCGGTCGGCGGCTCCGCGAGGTCCAGCAACGCCGCCGCGCCGAGCATGCCGGTCTCGTACGTGAACTCTCCCGACCGCACGTACGCGCCGGGCACCGGCACCTTCTTCGCCTCCATCGCGGCCCGGTAGCCGTGCACACGTGCCTGGTTGGCGGCGGCGACGGCGGGCCCGCCGAGGTAGGCGATGCGGTGGTGGCCGAGTCCGAGCAGGTGCTGGGTCGCCGCGAAGCCGCCCGCGAAGTTGGTCGGCCCGACACTGTTGACATCGCTGTGCGGCTGGTGCTGCGGGTCGAGCACGACGAGCGGCAAACCCGCCTGGGTCAGCGCGTCCAGGTACGCGGGGGTGTACACGCTGGTGACCGCGATGAGGGCCTGACGACCCGTCGAGACCAGGTCCCGTGCCCACCGCGGGCCGCGGTCCGGCTGGCTGACCACCACGGCGACGCCCAGCTCGCCCGCGGCGTCGACGACCCCGCCGAGCGCCTCGGCCACGTACGGTTTGAGGTCGCCCGCGAACTGCACCTCGATCGTCGGGAGCGGCGCGGGCTGCGCGCGGCGGGCGACGGGTGCGACGTACTCGTGCCTGCGCAGCAGTTCCTGCACTCGGGAGCGGGTCCCCGGCGCCACGTCGCTGCGTCCGTTCACCACCTTCGACACGGTCGCGACCGAGACCCCGGCCAGATGTGCGACGACCGCCAGCGTGGTGCGCCTGGCGCCCGCCGGTGCCGGCTTCCCAGAGCCCGCCGCCGGCGACCTGTCGACCGTCGCCATTCATCCTCCTTTGCGAGGACCGAAAGTTTCGAAATGTTTCGACGTACCGGCTGAGCATACTTTTGTAGTCTATTTCGGGCAATCAGCCGGGATCCGCCTTGACACTAATCCGGCGGGATACCTAGGCTTGCGCCACCGGTTTTCGAAAGTTTTCGAGAGTTTTCGAAAAGGTCAGCCAGCGAAGCCTCGGCCCGTGATCGGAGCACCAGCGTGCCTACACACCTTTCCCGACGTACCGTTCTCGGTCTCCTCGCCGCCGGCGTGCCCGCCTCGCTGGCACTCTCGGCCTGCGGCACGTCCGGTCCAGGCAGCGACGGCGGCGCGACGTACTGGTTCCTGAGCGGGCCGCCGCAGGAAGGCATCCGGCAGGGCGCGGTGGACCGGTTCAACCAGGCCAACCCCGACGCGAAGATCGCCACGACCACGTTCCAGAACGACCCGTACAAGACGAAGATCAAGACCGCGCTCGGCGCCGGGCAGGCACCCACGATCATCTGGGGCTGGGGCGGCGGCGGGCTTCGCACCTGGGTCGAGGCGGGCCAGGTCGACGACCTCACCTCGTGGTTCGACCAGAACCAGAAGGTGAAGGACAAGCTGATCCCGTCCTCGTTCGGCCCGGCGACCATCGACGGCAGGATCTACGCGATGCCGTGCGAGACCGTCGAGCCGATCGTCCTGTACTACAACAAGAGGGTCTTCGACGACGTCGGTGTCGAGCCGCCGCAGTCGTGGGACGACATCATGGCTCTCGTGCCCAGGTTCAACGCGAAGGGCATAGCGCCGTTCTCCCTCGGCGGCCAGTCCCGCTGGACGAACATGATGTGGCTGGAGTTCCTGTTCGACCGCATCGGCGGTCCCGAGGTGTTCCAGGCCGCCTTCGAGGGCGAGAAGAACGCCTGGTCCCACCCGGCCGCCATCGACGCGCTGACCAAGCTCCAGGACCTGGTCAGGGCCAGAGGGTTCGTCGAGGGCTTCTCCTCGATCACCGCGGACTCCAACGCCGACCAGGCGCTGCTCTACACCGGCAGGGCCGCGATGATGCTGCACGGCTCCTGGTCCTACGGCATCCAGCAGGAACAGGGCGGCGACTTCGTCCAGAGCGACGGGCTCGGCTACATGAACTTCCCGCCGGTCGAGGGCGGCACCGGCGACCCGAGCAACGCCGTCGGCAACCCCGGCCAGTACCTGGCCATCTCCTCGAAGGCCAGTGCCGAGCAGAAGGAGGTCGCCAAGAAGTTCTTCAGCACCGGCGTCCTCGACGACCAGGAGGTGAAGGACTGGATCGACTCCGGCGCGGTCCCCATCCTGCAGGGCACGCAGGGTGAGCTGGCAGGCAACAAGAACGCCGACTTCGTCACCTTCGTCTACGACATCGCCAGCAACGCCGAGGTCTTCGCCCAGTCCTGGGACCAGGCACTGAGCCCGACCGCGGCCGAGACGCTCCTGGACAACATCGTCAAGCTGTTCCAGCTGTCGATCTCGCCGCAGCAGTTCGCCGACGGTCTCAACGCGGTCATCGGCAAGTGAGCCCACGCACGTCGCCCGCGACGCGTGGCGGCCGGAGCGGCGTGCTGCCGTGGCTGGCCGCCCCGGCGCTGGTGTTCTTCATCGGCTTCGCCGTCATCCCGCTCATCGGCGTGTTCCTGCTGAGCTTCACGACGTGGGACGGGATCGGCGCCATCCAACCGTCCGGACTGGACAGCTGGCGCGCCGTGCTGGCCGATCCCGGGCTACTGCACGCGGTCTGGGTGACGTTCCTGGTGATGGTCGTGTCCTGGGCGGTACAGACTCCGTTGAGCATCCTGCTCGGCACGTTCCTGGCGGGACAACAGCGCTACCGCGCGGTACTGGCGGTGGTGTACTTCATCCCGTTGCTGCTCAGCTCGGCGGCGATCGCGATCGCCTACAAGGCGCTGCTGGACCCGAACTTCGGCCTCGGCGCCGGGACGGGGATCGACTTCCTCACCCAGGACTGGCTCGGCAGGCCGGCACTCGCGTTCAGCCTCGTCGTGTTCGTCGTGTCCTGGCAGTTCATCCCGTTCCACTCACTGATCTACCAGGGCGGCGTCCGGCAGATTCCCCGGTCCCTGTACGAGGCGGCGCAGATCGACGGCGCAGGACGGGTCC
Source organism: Actinophytocola glycyrrhizae (assembly GCF_042653545.1). Classification (NCBI taxonomy): domain Bacteria; kingdom Bacillati; phylum Actinomycetota; class Actinomycetes; order Pseudonocardiales; family Pseudonocardiaceae; genus Actinophytocola; species Actinophytocola glycyrrhizae. The sequence continues at coordinate 554,531 of NZ_JBHSIS010000020.1, read as the reverse complement.
GCCAGTTCTTCAGCATCACACTGCCCCAGCTCAAATACACCATCATCACCTCGTCGACTCTCATGGTGGTCGGTTCGCTGACCTTCTTCGACCTCATCTTCGTCCTGACCGAAGGCGGCCCTGGCGACGCCACCCGCGTGCTCGCACTGGACATGTACAAACGGGGTTTCCAGGCCAGCCTGATGGGTCCCGCGAGCGCCATCGCCGTCATCCTCGTTCTCGTCGGCCTCGCGATCGCCCTGCTGCTACGCAGGCTCGGCGGCCGGGACGCCGCACAGAGCCAGTCCGAGGGCGCCTGACATGAGCCTCACCCTGACCAGGACACCACGACCGGCGAGAGCCCACCGCGAGCGGCGCCGACGCGGCGACCCGGCCACCCGCCGGCGGAACTGGCTCGGCGGACTCGCCGGCTGGCTGTGGCTCGCGATCATCGTCATCCCCATCTACTGGGTGCTCATCACAAGCTTCAAGGTCCAGGCCAACTACTACTCGAGCAACCCGATGGTGCCGCCCGGCGACCCCACACTGGACAACTACCGGTTCGTCCTGGAGTCCGGCTTCGTCACCTACTTCGTCAACAGCGTGGTGGCGACGGCCGGCGCGGTCGTGCCCGCGGTGGTGTTCTCCTTCATGGCCGCCTACGCGATCGTGCGGGGCTGGCGGCTCCGGTTCCTGCGGCTGGTGAACGGGTTGTTCCTGATGGGCCTCGCGATCCCGCTGCAGGCGACCGTGATCCCCATCTACCTGATCATCATCAAGCTGCGGCTGTACGACAGCCTGCTGGCGCTGATCCTCCCCTCGATCGCGTTCGCCATCCCGCTGTCGGTACTCGTGCTCTCCAACTTCATCCGCGACGTGCCAAAGGAACTGTTCGAAGCGATGCGGATCGACGGCGCGACCGAGTGGATGACGATGTGGCGGCTGGCGGCACCGCTGACCCGGCCCGCCATCCTCACGGTGACCGTCTACAGCGCCCTGAACATCTGGAACGGCTTCCTGTTGCCACTGGTCCTCACCCAAAGCCCCGACAAGCGAACCCTGCCGCTCGCGTTGTGGACCTTCCAGGGCCAGTACAGCGTCAACGTCCCCGCCATCGTCGCCGCCGTCGTCCTCACCACGCTGCCCATCCTGGCCCTCTACGCCTTCGGCCGCCGCCAACTGCTCAGCGGCCTCACCGCCGGCTTCAGCCGGTGACCGGCCGGGCGGGCGACGGGTCCGGAAACGCGGGAGGATGGCCGGCATGACGTTGCCCGCCCTCCCCGAGGAGTCCTTCCAGCGCGTGCTCTGCGTCGTCGCGCACCCCGACGACATGGAGTACGGCACGTCCGCGGCCGTCGCCCGCTGGACCGCGCGCGGCATCGAGGTCGGTTATCTCCTGCTCACCCGCGGTGAGGCAGGCATGCCGAACCCTCCCGAGGAGACGGCACACCTGCGGGTCGCCGAGCAGCAGGCCGCCTGCGCCGTCGTCGGCGTCCGGCACCTGACCGTCCTCGAACACCCCGACGGCGTGCTCGTCTACGGCCTCGACCTGCGCCGGGACATCTGCCGGGAGATCCGCCGGTTCAGGCCCGACGTCGTACTCGGCACCGGCTACGAGATCGAGACACCCTATGGCTTCGACCAGGCCGATCACCGCGCGACCGGGCTGGCGACGCTCGACGCGGTGCGCGACGCGGGCAACCGGTGGGTCTTCCCGGAGCAGATCGACGACGAGGACCTCGAACCGCACTCCGTGCGCTGGCTCATCGTCCCGGGGCTCGCCGGCTCCGGCGCGACCCACGGCGTCGAGGTCACCGGTGAGCCGCTGCGCCGGGGCGTCGCCTCGCTGGAGGCGCACGCCGCGTACCTGGCCGCGCTCCCCGACCACCCCGCCCCCGCCGACATCATCCCGATGTTCACCGCGATGAGCGGCAAGGCCATGGGCGTCGAGCACGCCGTCCTGTTCCGCGCCCACGACCTGCAGGCGCCACCGGAGTTCTTCCCCGAGGCCACGCAGGACTGACCCCTGGCCCTCCAGCACGACCCCCACCCGGCGCAGGCAGGTCCGGGGCCGACGGTCAGGACACCGGCCCCAGTTCGAGCTGTCTGAGCCTCGTCGCCACCGTGCGGAGCAGTTCCGCGATCCCCTCGCCGGTCCGCGCCGACACGGCGACCGGGTCGGGGTAGGTGTGGTGGAGGACGTCCAGCTGGTCCGGGCGGGCCACATCGATCTTGTTGAGCACGAGCAGCTCGGGTACGCGACCGGCACCGATCTCCTGGCGGACGGCGTGCACGGTGCTGATCTGGTCGAGCACGTCGGGTGCGGAGGCGTCGGCGACATGGATGGTCAGGTCGGCGTGCCGGAGGGCTTCGATGGTGGACCGGAACGCGTCGACCCGCCGGTACGGGAGGTGGCGAACGACGCCGACCGTGTCGGCGAGCGTCAGAGTGCGGCCGTCGACGCCGACCTCCCGGACCACGGGTGCCGTGGTGGCGAACAGGCCGTCCCCGGTCCGGGCCCGCGCCCCCGACAGGCGGTTGAGGAGCATCGACTTGCCCGCGTTGGCGTAGCCGGCGATCACCGCGCAGGGTGGCCGGTCCGCCACGGGCAGCGTGACGGGGCCGTCCTCGCGGGTGTGCCCGCCGAAGATGTCGAGGATGAGCGCGGTGCGGTCCACCACCCGCGTTCTCGTCCGCTCCTCCAGCGCACGTGTCTGCCGCCGGCTCAGGTCGTCGTCGGCGATCACCACATCGGCCCGCGCCACCTGCGCCGTCACGGCCAGTTCGGCCACCTTGCCCGCGCTCAGGTAGGTGGCCGGGTCCGGGCGGGCCCTGGTCTGCACGACGACGCCGACGACGGTCAGCCCGTCGGCGTCGGCCAGGCGCCGCAACTCGGCGAGCGGCGGCCGGTCCCCCGTGCCGTCCCCCTGCCGGACGGCGACGAGCACCGTCCGCCGCGGGACGCGCCGGTTCGCCACGTCGGTGCCCACCAGCCACGCGCCCGCCATCGCTCGCTCCCTCATCCGTCTTGCCACTGGCTACCCCGCACGAACACCGGCCATGCCGACGGGGGTCGCCCACGACGTGACGAGCACCGGTCGGTGACGGGCCACCTACCCGAGGCGGCGACCGAGGGTCACTCCGGGGACGGCCGGTCGCGCAGTGACGCCCCCACCCGGTGCAGGTGGCGGAGCGCCTGCGCGTAGGAGTCGAAGAGACCGGTTTCCGTGTAGGGCACACCCAGTTCAGCGCAGTACCCGCGCACGATCGGCTGTGCGCGGCGCAGGTGCGGGGAGGGCATGCTGGGGAACAGGTGGTGCTCGATCTGGTAGTTCAGGCCGCCGAGCGCGTTGTCCACGAACCAGTTGCCGCGCACGTTGCGGGAGGTCAGCACCTGCCTGCGCAGGAAGTCCGGGCGGTCGTCACCGGACAGCATGGGCATGCCCTTGTGGTTCGGCGCGAAGATCGAGCCCATGTACAGGCCCCACAGCGCCTGGTGGATGACCAGGAACAGCAGCGCCTTGCCAGGGGACAGCACCAGGAACAACGCGCCGAGGTAGCAGGCGAAGTGTCCGAACAGGAGGGTGGCCTCGATGCCGCGCCGCCGCAGCTTCGGGTTGAGCAGCGCCCGCACGCTGGCAACGTGCAGGTTCAGGCCCTCCAGTGTGAGCAGCGGGAAGAACAGGAACGCCTGCCAACGACCGAGGAACCGCGGTATCCCGCGGCTGGCCCTCGCCTGGTCGTCCGACCAGACCAGGATGTCCGGCGCCACGTCCGGGTCCAGCTCCTCGTGGTTGGGGTTGGCGTGGTGCCTGGTGTGCTTGTCCATCCACCAGCCGTAGCTCATGCCGACGCCCAGGTTGCCCGCGACGAGCCCGGCGACCTCCGAGAGCTTCCTGGTGCGGAACACCTGCCGGTGCGCCAGGTCGTGCGAGACCAGCGCGACCTGTCCGAACAGCACGGCGAACACCACCGCGAGCAGCAGCTGCCACCAGGTGTCCCCGAGCGCGACGAAGGCCGCCAGCCCACCGAGGTAACACGCCGCGAGCAGTCCGATCCGTACCGTGTAGTAGCCCGGACGCCGCTTCAGCAGCCCCGCTTCGTTGATGCGCCGGGACAACCGCGCGAAGTCGCTGCCGGTCGACGACGGAACCGGTGGAGCGGCATCAATAGTCATGCCCCCAGCATCCGGTATGGGCCGACCGCGACGGCAGCCAGGTGGCACCCCGGTCGATACGGGGGGTAGCCCCATGGTCCGGGACCTTCCCGGCCGTGCCGCGTCACTTCCCGGAGCGGCGGCGTTTGTCGCGGACGTAGAGGCTGCCGGGTTTGCCGTCGCTCGAGCTGCGACGGTCCAGTTCGAACAGTGTGGTGGCCGTGATCAGGTCACTGAGCTTGGCGTAGCCGTAGTTGCGGGAGTCGAAGTCGGGCTGCTGGTTGGTGATGATGTGGCCGACGGACGCGAGCGCCGCCCAGCCGTCGTCGTCCGAGGCCGCCTCGACGGCGTTGCGCAGCAGGTTCAGCAACGCGGAGTCGCGTTTGAGCGCAGCGGCGGACGTGGCGGTCTTGAGCCGGGGCGGCGCGTCGGGGGCCGCGTCGGGACTGTCCGGGTAGGTGAGGTTCTCGACGTAGATGAACTTGTCGCAGGCGGCGACGAAAGGCTTCGGTGTCTTGCGTTCGCCGAACCCGTACACGGTCAGGCCGGACTCCCGCAGACGGGCGGCCAGGCGGGTGAAGTCGCTGTCGCTGGAGACGATGCAGAACCCGTCGAAACGCTCCGAGTACAGCAGGTCCATCGCGTCGATGACCATCGCCGCGTCGGTCGCGTTCTTGCCGGTGGTGTAGGCGAACTGCTGCACGGGCTGGATCGACTGGGCGAGCAACTGGTCCTTCCAGCCCTTCAGGCTCGTGCCGGTCCAGTCGCCGTAGGCACGTTTCACGTGCGCTGTGCCGTACTTGGCGACCTCCCCCAGCAAGCCCTCGGTGATCGACGGCCGAGCGTTGTCGGCGTCGATGAGCACCGCCAGTCTCGCGGTGTTCTCGCTGACCATGTACGACCTTTCCCTCGTGGTCGGCAGTCGCCGACCGGGTCCCCTGCTCATCGGATCATCCTCCACGGCCCGCCGGGACGTGCCGAGAACCGATCGCGTGTCGTCCACGTCCCCTGGTTGACACCCGCCTCGAGAAAGCCGGTCATGACGACGAGCCCGCACCCCACGCCCCCGGCCCGACGACGCTCGCCATGGCCGTGGGCACTCGCCGCCACCGTGTTGGTCGCCGCCGCGGTGGTGGCCACGACGGCGCTGGCCACCGGCGGCACCGACAGCGACGACCGGAGCACCGCCGCCACGAGCACGACCACCGGTTCCGCCAGACCTGGAACCGGTTACGACCTCAGCACCCCGCAGGCGGCCGCCGAGTCGTTCGCGGCAGCGGCCGAGACCGGCTCCGGCGAAGAACTGCTGGAGCTGGCCTGCGTCGGGCGTCCGGCCTGCGTCCGCGAGCACGCCGTCGACATGAGCGAGGCACAACTCGCCGACGCGCGGAACACGATCCGCGACGGGTCCACGAACTCGGCGACCACCTCGACGGCGCCGTCTTCACCTCGGCCGTCGACGGCACCGAACCGGACACGAAGAACGTCCCGTACCGCACCCCGGTGATGACCGGCGACGACGCCTACCTCACGTTCGTCCGGTCCGAGGGCGACTGGCTGTTCCACCTCCCCGCATCCTGACGGTGTCCCGGCGGGCCACATATCGTCCGCATATCGAAAACCGGATACGTGCCGGCAACACCACGCTGCCTTGAATGGCGGCATGACCGAGAGCGGACCAGCACGAGCGGCAGCCCGCCAGGACCGCCCGGCCTGCGGCGGCACACTGCCGGCAAGCCAGGAGATCCGCAGTGCTCCGCAAGCTCGGTGACGAGGGGCGGCGCTGGGAAGGGCGGCTCCACGCGGCGAGGCAACGTGCCTTCGTCGGCCGGAAGGAGGAGCTCGCCGCCTTCGACGAGGCGCTCTGCGGCGACGGCGGGGTGCTGTTCGTGCACGGCCCCGGCGGGGTCGGCAAGTCGGCGCTGCTGCGGCGCTTCGCCCAGCGCGCCGAGGAGGCCGGTCGCACCGTGCTGACGCTGGACGGGCGGGTGCTCGATGAGTCCCCAGCGGCCTTCATGTCCCGGACCGGGCCCATGCTCGCGCTCGCCGACGAGAGCGCGGTGCTGCTGGTCGACACCTTCGAGCGCCTCCACGGCATGGAGAGCTGGCTGCGCGAGCGGTTCCTGCCGACGCTGCCGGTCGGCGCGCTGGTCGTGGTCGCCGGGCGCACACCGCCGGACATGATGTGGCGGGCCGACCCGGGCTGGGCCGACCTGCTGCGGGTCATCGGGCTCGGCGACCTGGAGCCCATGGACGCCACCGCGCTGCTGGACTCCCGGGGTGTGGCCGGTGAGCTGCACGACCCGCTGCTCGCCTTCGCGGGCGGGCACCCGCTCGCCCTGTCGCTCGGGGCCGCGGCGGCGGTCGACGACAGCGCCACCGACTCCCGCTGGACGCCCACCCACGAGGTGGTCGCCACCCTGCTCGACCAGCTCGTCGGCGAGGTGCCCGGTCCCGCGCACCGGCATGCCCTGGAGGTCTGCGCGCACACGTACATGTCCACGCAGGACCTGCTGCGCGCGATGCTGCCCGACGAGGACGCGGCGGCGCTGTTCTCCTGGCTGCGCCGGCTGCCGTTCGTCCAGTCCGGCCCGTTCGGGTTGTACCCGCACGACCTCGTACGCGAGATCCTCGAAACCGACCTGCGCTGGCGCGACCCGCAGGGCCACGCCGACCTGCACCGGCGCGTCAGGGCCCACCTCACCCAGCAGGTCCGCACCGCGCGGGACGCGGACGTGCTCGGGGCCGTCGGTTCGCTGTTCCACCTGCACCGCGCCGAAGGCCGGACACCGCAGCCGCACTTCTGGCGCGGTGTCGGCGAGGTCTACGAGGACGTGCTCCGTCCCGGGGACGCCGAGGACCTGCTGCGCCTGGCCCGCGAGTGGGACGCGGGGACCGTGGCCGCCGTCGCCCACTGGACGGCCCGGCAGCCGCGGGCGTTCCGGCTCTACCGGCACACCGCGAACGGCGAGCTGGTTGGCGCCGCCGCCCTGCTCCGCCTCGACACGGAGGCGGAAGCACACGGGGACCCGGTCGTCGCCACGGCCTGGGCCAACGCCCACGCCACCGCCCCGCTGCGGCCCGGCGAGCACCTGGCCGTCCACCGGAGCTGGGTGCGCAGGCGCCACCGGGGCAGGTCGCCGGTGACGAACCTGATCCAGTGGCGGGCCGTGGCCTGGTTCCTGCGCTCGGAACGCATGGCCTGGTCGTTCATGGCCGTCCGAGGTGACGACCCGGTGAGCGGCCACCACGAGTACTACAACATGCGCGATCTCGGGATTCACGCACGGGAAGGGGACGTCGAGTACCGCCTGCCCGCCCACGACTGGCGGGCCGTGCCCGCGCAGGTGTGGCTCGACCGGCTGCTGTCGGCAGGCGCGCAGGAAACCCCGGTCCAGCACGAACCGGCGCTCGCGGTGCTGTCACGGGAGGAGTTCACCGACGCCGTCCGCAAGGCCCTGCGTCACCTGTCGAAACACGGGGAGCTGGCCGCCAACCCCCTCACCCGCAGCAGGCTGCTCGCCGGCCGCGCGGACCCCGGCAGGGCGGTGCGCGAGCTGCTCGAAGAGAGCATCCGGGAACTGGGGCGGGATCCGAGGGCCGGTAAGCCGCACCGCGCGCTCGACGTCACCTACCTGCGTGGCACCCCCACCCAGGAGGCCGCCGCCGAGCGCCTAGGGCTGTCCTTCACCACCTACCGCCGTCACCTGATCGCCGGTATCGAACGAATCTGCGAAGACCTCTGGCGGCAAGAACTTGCTCCGCCTGCCCGGAATTGACGTGTTGGTTGCGTTCCGGCCGCCCGTTCGCTCATGGCTCCGGGTCGGGGCTGCCTGATCGGTGCTCTTTGTCCTCGCCGGACGGGTTGCCTGTTTGTGGGTTTGTCCTTGCCCGGGGTCACGTCGTGGTGGTCTTTGTCCTCGCCGGACGGGCAGGTCTCGGGGGTGGCGGAGGGGCAGGTCGGCTGCGGTTGGGTTCGGGTCTGCCTGCCATCCCGTCGACCTCCCTACGGGCTATCACACCGCGCCTAGGGGGGCCTTTTCCGCGTGTTGTGATTCGGGTGTTTGGCCCCCCTTGACACGGCGTGATCGGGCGCTGCCAGGTCGACGGGATGGCAGGGAGCCCCTTGCTGGTGGGCTTGCGCCACCATCGGGGTTGCGTCGGTTCGGGCCCCGCTTCGCGGGGGCCGGGCGCGGAGCGCTCTGGGTTTGGTGCTGTGAAAGGCGCGTTCACGGCATTCGGGATGCCGTCAATGTGCCATTCACGGCGCTCAGCGCCGTCAATGTGCCTTTCACGGCAGCGGTTGTGCCGTCAACGCGCCTTTCACGGCACCGGCCCGGCCTGCGGGGCCCGGGCGGGAAATCATGGGCCACTAATCGTTCATGGCCAGGCTGGCCGCTGCCTCCGCGTGCAGTCGGGCGCTCGGCAGCAACGGGATGGCGGTGTCCTTGTCGGTGATCAGCAGCTCGATCTCGGTGCAGCCGAGAATGACGGCCTCGGCACCCTGGGCGGCCAGGCCGTCGATCGTCCGCACATAGGCGTCCCTGGACGCGGGTCGCAGCACCCCGCGTATCAGTTCCTCGAAGATCACCCGGTGGACCAGCTCGCGCTCGTCGCGTTCTGGGACGACCACCTCGAAGCCGTGCGCGGTCAGCCGGTCCCGGTAGAAGGGCTCCTCCATGGTGAAACGGGTGCCCAGCAGGCCGACCCTGCGCATCCCGCCGGCGTTGACCTCGGCGCCGACGGCGTCGGCGATGTGCAGCACCGGCACGCTCGCCGCCCGCTCCACCTCGTCGTTCACCCGGCTGAAGGTGTTGCTGCAGATGAGCAGCAGTTCGGCCCCCATGGCAGCCAGCTTGACACCCGCGTCCGCGAGCAGCTCGCCCACCTCGTCCCACCGGTCGGCGAAGATGAGGTCTTCGACGGTCGTGTAGTCGACCGACCAGATCAGGCTGTTGGCGGAATGGCTGCCGCCAAGGCGCTCGCGCACCCGCTGATTGACGATCTGGTAGTAGATGACCGTCGATTCCCAGCTCAACCCGCCGATCAGCCCGATAGTGCGCATGGCCCGGCAGGTTAGACGGAAACCCTGTTCATATCGCAGACCAAAAACTGTCCGAGTACTGCTCCCGGGATGACCAGAAATCGGGCAGAGAATGCTCTGGTAATCGGTCAGCCGGACATCCGACACTCCCCGCGTCGACCTTGGCGAGGAGGGCTGAACGATCATGACCGAACGCCTGCGCGTGGCCGTGCTGGCAGGCGGACCGTCTGCCGAGCACGAGGTTTCGCTCCAGTCCGCGCAGGCGGTGCTCGACGCGCTGCCGAGGGCGCGGTACGACCCCGTCCTCGTCGTCATCGACCGGCAGGGCAGCTGGTCGCTGGAGCTGCGCCGCGGCGTGGTCGACGTCGTCTTCCCCGTGCTGCACGGCCCGTACGGCGAGGACGGCGTCGTTCAGGGGCACCTCGAGGCGCTGGGCCTGCCGTACGTGGGCTGCGGCGTCCTGGCCTCGGCCGTGGCGATGGACAAGACCGTGATGCGGCGCGTGTTCCTGGCCGAGGACATCCCGGTCACCCCGCACGTCTGGTTCACCGAGCACGACTGGAACACCACGACCGACCGGTGGGGCCTGGTGAAGTCGCTCGACTGGCCGATGTACGTCAAACCGGCCAACATGGGCTCCTCCATCGGCATCTCCCGGGTCACCTCCACCGAGGAACTGCGCACGGGCGTCGAGCTGGCCCTCCGCCACGACCGGGTCGCCGTCGTCGAGCAGGGCGTCGTCGCCCGCGAGCTGACCTGCGGAGTGCTCGGCGACCACGACACCGCGACCGCCTCGGCCATCGTCGAGCTCAACGTCGAAGGCGACTGGCTCGACTACGAGGGGAAATACCTCAGCGACCACGAGCTCGCCACTGTTCCCGCCGCGCTGCCCGAGCGGATCGCCGAGGAGGTGCGCGAGCTGTCACTGCGCGCCTACCGGGCGATCGGCGGCTACGGCCTGGCCAGGGTCGACTTCCTCTACGAGGAGCACACGGGCCGCCTGTACGTACTGGAGATCAACACGATGCCCGGCTTCACCCCTCGTTCCGTCTATGCCAGGGGCTGGGAAGCCAGCGGGCTTTCGTACGCGGATCTGGTGGACCGTCTCATCGACCTGGGACTCGCGAGGAGCAACGCGTGATACCGATGACGCTGGCCGAGATCGCTCGCGTCCTGGACGCGGGCCTGGACAGCGTGCCCGACCCGCAGACGCTGGTCACGGGGCCCTCGGCGGTCGACTCGCGCGAGGTGGCACCCGGTGGCCTGTTCGCCGCGACGGCCGGCGCCAACGTCGACGGCCACGACTACGCGGCCACGGCCATCGCAGGCGGCGCCGTCGCCGTGCTGGCCGCCCGGCCCGTCGGGGTGCCCGCGATCGTGGTGGCGGACGTGCAGGTGGCGCTCGGCGTGCTGGCCAGGCACGTGCTCACGCACCTCGACTGCACGGTGATCGCCATGACCGGCTCCGTCGGCAAGACCACGACCAAGGACCTGCTGGCCCAGATACTCGAACCGCACGCGCCAACGGTCTCGACCGACCGCTCGTTCAACAACGAGCTCGGGCTGCCGCTCACCGTGCTGCGGGCCGATGGCAGGACCCGGTACCTGGTGCTGGAGATGGGCGCGGGCAGGAAGGGCGACCTGACGTACCTCACCGGGATCGCGCCACCGCAGGTGAGCCTGGTCCTCAACGTCGGCGCCGCGCACGTGTCGCGCATGGGCGGCGGGCTGGCCGACGTGGCCGAGGCCAAGGGGGAGCTGGTGGCGGCGCTGCCGCCCGACGGGTACGCGCTGCTCAACGCCGCCGACCCGTACGTCATGGGCATGGCGGAGCGCACCAGGGCCCGGATCGTGCTGTTCGGCAGGACACCGGACGCCGCTGTGCGGGCCGAGGAGGTGTCCATCGGCGCCGGGGCCCGGCCCGCGTTCGACCTGGTCACCCCGGCCGGCCGGGCCAGGGTCGCACTCGACCTCATCGGCGAGCACCAGGTGGTCAACGCGCTGGGCTCCGCCGCGGCCGCCACCGTCCTGGGGCTGTCCCCCGCCGAGATCGCCGCCGGGCTGAACGGTGCCAGGCGCCGCTCGCCGGGCCGCTTCGAGATCACCGAGCGGCCCGACGGCGTCACCGTCGTCGACGACGCCTACAACGCCAACCCGGAATCCATGCGAGCAGGGCTGCACGCGTTCAGGGCGCTGGCCGGGGACCGCCGCACCATCGCGGTGCTCGGCGGGATGGGGCAGCAGGCCGACGCCTCGCGGGCCCGGCACGAGCAGGTGGGCCGGCTGGTGGCCGAGCTCGGCATCGACGTGCTGATCGCGGTCGGCGACGACGACCCACGGGCCATGGCACGGGAGGCGGCCCACGCGGACGTCGCGGTGCACGCGGTCGACGACGTGGCCGGTGCCGTCACGGTGGCCACCGGGCTGATCGAACCGGGCGACGTGGTGTTCGTCAAGGCGTCCAGCGAGTACGGGCTGGGCGTCTGCGCACGTGAGCTGGCCGCGCGGTGAGCACGTCATCGAAGACCGCCACGGCACCGTCCACCACACCGATCCGGTCCGTCGTACGCCGACGACATGCCCGGCTCGTAGCATCGGAGCATGCGAGTGTTGATCGTGGAGGACGAGCCCTACCTGGCGGAAGCCATCCGCGACGGCCTGCGCCTGGAAGCCATCGCCGCGGACACCGCGGGGGACGGCGACACCGCTCTGGAACTGCTGAGCATCAACGCCTACGACATCGCCGTCCTCGACCGGGACATTCCCGGCCCTTCCGGTGACGAGGTCGCCAGGCGCATCGTCGCGTCCGGCAGCGGCATGCCGATCCTCATGCTGACCGCCGCCGACCGTCTCGACGACAAGGCCTCCGGGTTCGAGCTCGGCGCCGACGACTACCTCACGAAACCGTTCGAGCTCCAGGAGCTCGTGCTCAGGCTCAGGGCACTCGACCGCAGGCGTGCGCACAACCGGCCGCCCGTGCGGGAGATCGCGGATCTGCGGCTGGACCCGTTCCGCCGCGAGGTCTACCGCGACGGCCGCTACGTCGCGCTGACCAGGAAGCAGTTCGCGGTGCTCGAAGTCCTCGTCGCCGAGGAGGGCGGCGTCGTCAGCGCGGAAGAACTACTGGAACGGGCATGGGACGCGAACGCGGACCCGTTCACCAACGCCGTGCGCATCACGGTCTCGGCGCTGCGCAAACGGCTCGGTGAGCCCTGGATCATCGCGACGGTGCCCGGTGTCGGCTACCGCATCGACACTCGAACCGGCACCGGCCGCGAGGGTGGAGACGGTGGCTAGAGCGCCCGGTTTGAGCATTCGCCTCAAACTCGCTCTCAGCTACGCCGGCTTCCTCATGCTGGCCGGCGTCCTGGTGCTCGGGGTCGTGTGGGTGTACCTGGTGCGTAACGTGCCCGACGGCCGTGCGCCAAGGGCTCCCGGGGGGCCGCCCTTCGCCGGACAGGAGTTCCTCCTGCGCGGCTTCGTGTCGGCCGTGGGCACGGCCCTGGTCTTCCTGCTGGTGTTCGGTCTCCTCGGGGGGTGGATCCTCGCGGGCCACATGCTCGCCCCGCTGACCCGGATCACCGACGCCACCCGCGCGGCCGCGAACGGGTCACTCGCCCACCGGATCCGGTTGGAAGGCAGCAACGACGAGTTCCGCGAACTCGCCGACGCCTTCGACGCGATGCTCGCACGGCTCGAAGCACACGTCGCCGAACAGCGGAGGTTCGCGGCCAACGCGTCACACGAACTGCGCACCCCGCTCGCGATCACCCGGACGCTTCTCGACGTGGCTCGCAACGATCCGGGCCAGGACCCCGGCGAGCTCGTCGACCGCCTCCACACCGTGAACACCCGGGCGATCAACCTCACCGAAGCGCTGCTCGTGCTCAGCCGCGCCGACCAGAGGACCTTCGTCCGCAGACCCGTCGACCTGTCGCTGCTCGCGGAAGAGGCCATCGAGACACTGCTCCCGCTCGCCGAGAAACGCGGTGTCACGATCGACAACTCCGGTGAGATCGCCACGGCGTCCGGGTCACCGGCGCTCCTGCTGCAGATGACGACGAACCTCCTGCACAACGCCATCGTGCACAACCTGCCCGACAAGGGCACCGTCTCGATCGAGACCGGCGTCGGTCCCGGAACCGTGGTACTCACCGTCGAGAACACCGGCGAGGTACTGTCCCCGCAGTGGGTCTCGACACTCACCGAACCGTTCCAGCGCGGCAGCGAACGAATTCGCCACGACCACGCGGGCGTCGGCCTCGGCCTCGCGATCGTCAAGCGCATCACCGACGTGCACGACGGATCCCTCACCATCCTCCCGCGTCCCGCAGGCGGACTCCGCATCGCCGTCCGGCTGCCCGCCCCACCACCGCCCCGCACGTAGTACGGGACGAGTCCAGGTCCGCCGGCCCACGTGGCTCTCCCGGCTCCTCCACGTCAGCGAGAAGTCCTCACCACCCCCGGCTGTGCGAACTGGAGCCCCATCGAGCCGGTCCCCCAACCGCCGGCCGGACACTCATCGGCCGAAACGGAGGGTCGCGGCGAACAGGTGGCCCAGTGCCGGGTCGTACTCCGCCAGCAACACCTGTTCTCCGCTTTCCCGCCAGCCAGGCAGTCCACGCGAGAGTTCGAGCCACATGCCGGTCAGCGGCTGGTTCTCCCGGCACACCAGGACGTTGCCGTCGCCAGGCCGGTCCGCTGTCACCTCGGCCAGGCCCGCGCCGATCAGGACCGTCGGCCCAGCCCGGCCGCCCGCGAGCCGGGACATCTCGGCGGCCAGCACCTCGGGCACCCGGTGCTCCGCGATCCTCGTGTGCCGCCGGACCGACAGCGCGTCCCGCGACCCGTCCACCTCCAGGACCACACCGACCGCCGCGGCCCGGTCCGGGAGCGGGGTGGGTACGGGGAGTTCGTGGTAGAGGGTCGGTTGTTCGGCCACCAGGAGCACCGCTCGCCCGCACGCGCCGCTGTGTGCGTAGGCCGCTATCAGGTGCAGTGCGGTGAACGCGGCCAGCAGCCCCTGGTCGCAGACCGTGAACGCCAGCGGCGCGCCCGGGCAGTGCCAGCTCAGGTAGGTCGCGGTGGACCGTCCGTAACGGACATCCGGGATGGCGGTGGCGAGCACGAGCAGATCGGCCCGCTGCTCCTCGGCCACCAGGTCGCCGAGCAGCGGCGCGCACATCTCCCCGTAGGAGTGCCCGACCCCCTGCTCGATCAGGTCCTCGCGCACCGCGATCCCGTACGGTGCCGCCATGTCGGTGACGTAGCCGCGCAGCGTCGGGTTCAGCACCTGGCCGGTCAGCTCGTCGAAGGTCCGGCCCATCGCGCTGTGCACCCGCAGCACGGTGCCGTCGCCGTTCAGGTCACCCGAGGTCGGCGGACCGGTGACGAACATTCCACGCATGCGGGCGACAGTACGCCGTCCGCGGCACCGCCCGCGCAGGTCAGGACGCCGCGGTGTTGTTCGTACCAAGCACGTTCCCCAGACGGGAGCACTTCCCTGATCCGTTCAGCCGTGCACCACCACACCCTGTGACAGGAACTCTTTTGTGCCGGTCAGTTTCCGCGGTTTCCCGGGTACGCTTCGCCCGCTCGCATCCGTCGGTGGCGACTTCTCGCCCGAGTTCACCTGGAGTGTGTGATGAGTTCCCTGCCCGCTTCCGGACCGGACTACGTGGTGCGCGCACTGGAACTCTTCGCCGAGTACGGGGACCGTGTGGCCCTGGTGAACGGCGAGTCCCGGTTCACCTACGCCGAGTTGCGCGCCGCGGTCCTCGACATCGCGGCGAACCTCGAGGAGGCGGGGCTGCGACCGGGCACCATGGTGGGAGTCCTCCTCGGCTACCCCCCGCACGCGCAGGCGATCCAGCTCGCTCTGCACCTGATCGGCTGCCGCACCGCGTGGGTGTCGAACGCCAGCACCCCGCTGGAGCTCCGGGCCTATCTCGACCAGGTGCGACCGGAGGCACTGCTGTACGAGGTGGCGGTGCACGAGCGCATCGGCAAGGACATCGTCGACCGGCTCGGGATCCCGGCGTTCTGCGTCGGGCCCGGTGGCGCGGGCCCGGACATCCTCGCGCCGCGCAGGGACGGCGTCGCACCGTTCGATGTGGACAAGGCGGCCGGGACGCCGGAGTCGGTCTTCCAGACCAGCGGTACCACCGGAATCCCGAAGCCACTGCTCCACACGGCGGCCCTCTACGAGCAGCTCATCACCCTCGCCGAGCACATCCTCGCGGCGGACGAACCGCGCTACCGCCACCTCACCGTGACACCGATGTGGTTCGTGGCCGGGCAGACCTCGGCCTTCCTTTACCTGTTCACCGGCGGCACACTGGTGGTCTCGCGGTTCTTCCGCGCCACCGAGTTCCTCGAACTGCTGGAACGGGAGCAGGTCAACTCCACCTTCATCACGCCGCTGATGCTCTACGAGCTGCTCGACCACCCCGACATCGACAAGCGCGACCTGTCGGCGATGGCCGTGCTGAGCGTGGGCACCGCGGCCACCAACCCCGTGCGGCTGCGGCAGGCCGTCGACCGGTTCGGCCCGGTCGTGCGCATCACCTACGGGCTGTCGGAATCGCCGTTCATCTCCGCCTATCCCGGCGTCGGCACCGACCCGGACCGGATCGGCTCATGTGGACCCGCGTACGGCGACGTGCGGCTGCAGATCCGCGGCGAGGACGGCCGCACCGTACTGCCCGCGGGCGAGACCGGCGAGCTGTGGGTGGCGAGCAAGCTCAACTTCACCGGCTACGTCGGGAACCCGGAGCAGACCGCGGCGACGCTCGTCGATGGCTGGGTGCGCACCGGCGATCTCGGCCATGTCGACGACGACGGCTACATCCACCTCACCGGCCGCGCCAGCGACATGATCATCACCACGTACGGCAGCCACCACATCTTCCCGCGTGCGATCGAGGACGTGCTGACCACGCACCCGCAGGTCCGTGCGGCCGCCGTGATCGGTGTGCCGCACCAGGAACTCGGTGAGGCCGCCCACGCCTACCTGGTGCTCACCGAGGACGCCACGGTGACCGAGGAGGAACTCTCCGCACTGGTCAAGGAGAAGCTGAGCTGGGTGTGGACGCCGCGGTCGTTCGAGTTCGTCGACGACCTGCCGAGAACCGGCAGTGGCAAGACGAACACCCGGCGGCTGCGTGAGAAGTACGCCGCTGAGCACGTGTTGGCCGAAAGCACTGCGGATTGAGCACGGTCGGCGAGAACACGGGCAGGAGTCGAACCGCGAGCCGGATCGGGCTCGGCGCGCTGTTGACCGGCCACATCGTGTCCATGCTCGGCAGCGTGGTGACGACGGTCGCCGTGCCGTGGCTGGTGCTGACGAGCACCGGCAGCGCGGCGAAGATGGGCCTGATCTCCATGGCCTCGGTCGTGCCCGCCCTGCTCGCCGGTGTGTTCGCGACCCCGCTGACCGACCGGTTCGGCATCCGGCGCACGCTGATCGTCGCGGAGTGCGTCGCCGCGCTGGCGATGGCCGTCGTCGCGGCCACACCGGACATCGGGTTCCTGCCGCTCGCGGTACTGGTCGCGGTCAAGGGCGCGCTCACCGGCGTCGGCGGCCGTGCCCAGCACGTCCTGCTCCGCCCGGTCAGTGACGCCGCTGGCATGCAGATCATCCGGACCACCGCCATCTACGACGGGGCCGGCAACGTGGCGATGGTGACCGCCGCGCCGCTCGGCGGTCTGCTGATCCTCTGGTTGGGACCGCAGGGCGCGATCTGGTTCGACGCGGCGAGCTTCGCCCTGTCCGCACTGCTCATCGGACTGCTGGTGCACCCGCCTGCCGGCACCATGCCGGACCGGGGCGCGGCGGCGAACGAGGGATACTTCACCGCACTTCGGCGCGGTGCCGGTCACCTGTGGCAGGACCGGCTGCTGGTCGGGATGCTCGCGATGACCTCGGTGGTGAACCTGTTCACCGTCGCCAACTACGCGGTGTTCGTACCGCTGTGGGTCGACGAGCACTTCGGCGCGGCTCCCGCGGTCGGCCTCATCCTCGGTGCGTTCGCGTGCGGTGCGATCGCGGGCAACATCGCGTTCACCATCTTCGGGCCGAAGTTGCCGCAGTACCTGACCTTCTGCGTCAGCGTGGCGTTGTGCGTCGCTCCCCGGCAGCTGACGCTCGGGCTGACCGACAGCCTCGTCGTCGTACTCGTCGTCTCGGTGCTGTGCGGGGTGAGCCAGGCGGCGTTCCGGCCGATCCTCGGCGCGATGCTCTACGCCCGCGTCCCGGTCGAGCTGCAGAACCGGGTGTTCGGCATGGTGACGGCGGTGAGCGGCAGCAGCCTCGCCTTCGGCGCGACGATCGCCGGACTCGCGGTCGCCGGGCTCGGGCTGCAGCCCGCGATCGTCCTTTCCGGATCCGTCTGCCTGGTGGTTACCGTCATTCCCCTGCTGCGTTACCGGTCCGGTGTGGACGCCCGGCTCACCGCTGACACCAAGGGTGATCCCCATCAGTGAGATCGGCGGCTCAGCCGGTCCGCACGATCCGGGTGGTCGCCGACCCCACGGCCACCACCTGCCCGGCGTCGTCCAGCAGTTCGCCCGCGAGGAAGGCGATGGTGGCGCCGCTGTGCACGACGCGTCCGCGTCCCACCAGCCGACCCGGTCTGGCCGGCCGGAGGAAGCTCACCTTGAGCTCGATGGTCGCCCCGTACAGGCCGGGCCCCAGCGTGGCCGCGAGCGCGGGCCCCATGGTGTCGTCGAGCATCGCGGTGAGGAAGCCGCCCTGAACGGTGCCCGCCGGGTTGAGGAACTCCTCGGACGCCTCGAAGGAGACCTCGATCTCGCCCCGCTCGGTGTCGGCGTGGATCAGCGACCAGCCCAACGTCGTCGTCGCCGCAGGCATCGGCGTCCGACCCTCGACGGCATCCCAGAAATGGCCGGTGCGTTCTCCCGTCATGGGGCAACAGTAGTACGCCGGACCCTCCCCTGTGCGCGAAGGAACCACTCATGACCGCTCTCCGGGAGATCGCGGGTCACCTGCCCGATCACCGTGTTCCGCTCGAGGAACTCCTGGCAGGCTGGCAGCTGCCGGCGTCCACTGTCGACACTCTACGGCGGTCCTACGGCTACTCGGAGGTCCGCCGCCAGAAGCCGGGCGAGACGCTGACCGACCTCCTCGTCCAGGCCGCGCACAACCTGCCGTCGCTGGCAGGCAACCTGAGCCGGGTCCGCTACGTGCTCTACGCGCGCACCGTGCCGGTCTCGCAGCCCCACCCGTACAACCCGTTGCCGGACGTGTGCGAACAGCTCGGCCTCGGTGACGCGACCGCCTTCGCGGTCACCCACCACGGTTGCGCCGCAGGCCTTCTCGCGGTGGACATGGCCGGCCGGTTGCTGGCCATGGACGCGGACACCGGCGGCGACCGGGACGCGCTCGCACTGATCGTCGCCGCCGAGCAGGTCTTCACCCTCGACGAGACACTGCGACCGGAGGCGCGGATCTTCGGCGAGGCGTCCGCTGCCTGCCTGGTGGCCGCCGACGGTCCACGCGACCGGGTACTGAGCTACGCGACGCTGCAGCGCGGTGATCTCGACCACTGGGCAACCGACCGCCCGGACCACGCGGAGCGTTTCGCGAAGGAGTACACGGTGCTGGTGGCCGAGGTGATCAGCACCGCCGCCGAGCGGGCCGGGCTGCGTGTCGACGAGCTTGCGCTGATCCTGCCGCACAACGTGAACGTGCGCTCGTGGCGGAAGGTGTGCAGGCAGCTCGGCCTGCCGCCGACGTCGGTGCTGTTGGACAACGTGCCCCTGTTCGGCCACACGTTCGCCGCGGACCCCTTCCTGAACTACCGCACCGCCGTGGACAGCGGCCTGCTGAGGGCGGGCGACCGCTACCTCATGGCCTCGGCCGCGTACGGCGCGATCTTCTCGGCGATGGTCCTCGAACACTGAGCGGTATCTTTCGCGAAAACCGTCACCGACGGCGAGCAATCCACATAAGACACCTATTGGCGCAGGGGCCGCAGGCCGTTTGGCGCAATATCTCGGAGCGAATGCAGCTTGCAATGCGGAGACGAACTCTGGATACTTTTTCTGTAATACCCCTGACGAAGGAGGCCCCGAACATGGGCAAATTTGGTGGCAGTGAGTTCGAGGAAATCGCCTTCGGTGGCGGCGAGGCCGAGCTGGCCTTCGGCGGCAGCGAGGTCGCGGCCTTCGGTGGCGGCGAGCTCGAGCGCGCGTTCGGTGGCGGCGAGCTCGAGTCCGGCGCCGGGCTCAGCTAGTTGAGACCAGTGGGCCCGTGCCGCGGATTTCCGCGGCACGGGCCCACTGTCATTGAAAAATGATACGCCGAAACCGGCAGGAATTCTCCGGCGCATGCCGAAAACCAGGGCGGCCGATTTGCCGCCCTGGTAATCAAGAAATTGTCACCTCCGCGTTCGCGCCATCTCGTCGGTGATGAACCGGCTCAGGCGGTCAAGACCGGTGTCGATCTGTTCGGGGGTCAGCGCGCTGCAGGACAGCCGCAGCGACCGCAGGCCGTTCCTGCCGTGGCCACCGGCGTCGTAGAAGTGGTGCATGGGGGTCCAGAGGACGCCGTAGTCGCGGGCCGAGCGGGCCAGGAGCGCGTCGTCGGCCGGGAAGGGAACGGTGACCACCACGAAGAAGCCACCGGCGGGCACGTTCCACGTGACCGGGGAGCCGGCCCCGAAGCGGGCGGCGAGCCCGTCGACCAGCCGGGCGCGGTTCGCCGTGTAGACCGCCCGCGTGTCCTCGTTGGCGCGCACCAGGCTGCACCCGTGCTCGAGCAGTTTGCCACCCACGACCGCCTGCGCCAGTGCCGGCGTGTTGACGGTCAGCATGCTCTTGATCTTCGACAGCTCGTCGGCGAGCAGGCCGACCGCACCGTCCTGGTCGGTCACCGTCTGGTCGGCGACCACGTAGCCGACCCGCGCGCCCGGCAGGACCGTCTTCGCGAACGAGCCGAGGTACACGACGCGGCGATGCTCGTCGAGTGCCTTGCAGGTCGGCACCCGCTCGCCGCCGTGGAACAGGCCGTACGGGTTGTCCTCCAGCAGCAGGAAGTCCTCCTCACGCGCCAGTTGCAGCAGCGTCCGGCGCGTCTTCTCCGTCATGCTGACGCCCGACGGGTTCGCGAAGTCCGGCATGACGTACAGGGCTCGTGGCCGCAGCCCGGCGGCGCGGGCGCTCTGGACCTGTTCGAGCAGGTCGTCGAGGTCGATGCCGACCTCGCCGCTCGCCACCGGCAGCACCGGCATGTCGACCAGCCGTGCCGCACCGGTGAGCCCGACGTAGGTCGGGGACACGGCGAGGAGCACGTCCTTCGGGCCGGACCGCAGCGCACGCAGCACCAGGACCATCGCCTCCTGGCAGCCGACCGTGACCACAATGGACTCCGGGTCGACACGGATGCCTTCGTCCAGCTCCAGGTTGGCGGCCACCAGCTCGTGCACGATCCCCTTGGTGCGCCCGTACTGGAACAGGGTCCTGCGCACCCGTTCCTCGCTGTACCCCAGCTCGGTGCGCAGGTAATCGCTGAACCGGGCGAGGTGGCGCGGGAGGTCGTCGACGTCCCAGAACTCCTCGTAGGGGCGGCCAGCCGCGAACGACACCGCGTCCGGGTAGTCGTTGGCGATCTCGTTGAGCAGGTTCATCGACGTCAGCGCCGGGTCCGCCAGCGAGGGGTGCAGTTCCTCGGTGGTCAGGTCGGTGCGCACGGGCGGCCGGGGCGGCGGCAGCTCGGCGACGGGCGCCAGGGCCACGGCGGGCGGCCCGTCCTCGGACAGCACTCCGGTCATGTCGGCGACACTCATGAAGCCCTCACAGTTCGAACGGTGGACAGTGCCCGCACCGCGGCGATGTCGGTGCACCCGGCCAGCGTCATCGCGGCGCGGAACTCCTCGGTCAGCAGGGACAGCACGCGGCCGACACCCCGCGCGCCGTCGGCCGCGAGCCCGTACAGCACGGGTCTGCCGACGAGCACGCCGTCCGCCCCGGAGGCCAGGGCGCGCAGGATGTCGGTGCCCGTGCTGATCCCGCTGTCGAGGTACACGGCGGCCCGCCCGGTGAGCGCCTCGGCGACCGCGGGCAGGGCAAGGATGCTCGGTGCCGCGCCGTCGAGCTGGCGGCCCCCGTGGTTGGACACCACGACGGCGTCCACCCCGGACTCGGCCGCGCGCACGGCGTCCCGGGGATCGAGGATCCCCTTGAGCACCAACGGGAGTGACGTCCGGTCGCGCAGCCACTCGATGTCCGGCCACCCGAGACCGGGGGCGAACACGGCCGCCGTGTGCGCGGCGATCGCCGAGGACCCCGGCACCCGGTCGTGCGCGCGGCCAACCGCGCCGTCGGTGAGGTGGGCGGCGACCACGTCGTCCGGCAGCACGAACGAGTTGCGCGCGTCCCGCAACCGCCGTCCCATGACCGGCACGTCGACGGTCACCATCAACGCCTCACAGCCCGCGTCCTCGGCCCGTGCCACGAGCGACTCGACGACACCGGGCGAGCGCAGCCAGTAGAGCTGGAACCAGGTGGTGGCGCCGGTCTTCGCGATCTCCTCGACCGACACGCTGGCCAGCGTGCTCACCACGTACGGCACCCCAGCGGCCTGCGCGGCCTCCGCGGCGGCGAACTCCCCGTCGGGGTGCAGGAGCCGCTGGTAGGCCATCGGTGCCACCGCGAGCGGCATCGACGACGCCGAGCCGAGCAGCCGGGTCGCGGAGTCGGGCTCCGTCGTGCCGGCAAGCACCCTGGACAGCACCGCGACCTCGTCGAGCGCGGCACGGTTGGCCGCGAGGGTCGTCTCCGCGCCGCTGCCGCCAGCGACGTAGTCCCACAGCTCCCTCGGCAACCTCGCCTGCGCGAGCCGGGCGATGTCGGCGACGGTCAGTGGTTCGTCACGCGTCATCGGACAGGGTCTTCCGCAGGTACTCCGCAGCTTGGGCGACGGCGCGGCGCGCGTCCGGGAGCACCCCGGACATGGTGAAGAACCCGTGCGCCATCCCGTCGTAGCGGGTCAGCTCGACGGGCACCCCGGCCGCAAGCATCCGCTCGGCGTACCGCTCTCCCTCGTCACGCAGCGGGTCGTACTCCGCGGTGATCACGAGCGCGGGCGCCAGCCCCGACAGGTCGGGAGCGAGCAGCGGCGACACCATGGGGTCGCGGCCCGCGTCGGGGTCCGGGAGGTAGTTGCGCCAGTACCAGTCGACGGAGTGGCGGTTGAACATCCACCTGTCGTCGTTGTCCCGCAGCGAGTCGGTGTCGGCGCGGTAGCAGGTGTTGGGGTACACGAGCATTTGCGCGGCGAGCCGAGGGCCGTGGTCCCTGGCCTGGAGCGCCACCACGGCGGCCAGGTTCCCGCCCGCGCTGTCACCGCCGACCGCGATCCGGGCGGGGTCGGCGCCGAGCACCTCCGCGTTCCTGGCCACCCACGTCACCGCGGCGAGGCAGTCGTCCACTGCCGCGGGGAACGGGTGCTCCGGCGCCAGCCGGTAGCCAGGGGTCACGACCAGGCACCCCGCGGCGTTCGCGAGCGCGCGGCACACCCCGTCCGAGGTGTCGATGCCGCCCAGGGTCCAGCCGCCGCCGAAGAAGTACACCAAGGTCGCGAGTGGACGGTCGGCGGAGGGCCGGTAGACGCGTACCGGCAGCACGCCCTTCCTGCCGGGGAAGGTCCCGTCGGTCACCTCGAACACGGGCTCGGCGGCCCCGCCTGCCGCGCGGATGTCGGCGAGGTCGGCCGCGCGTGCCTGTGCGAGCGTCATCTCGTACAGCGGTGTCACCCCGCGCGCCATGCGCTCCGCACGCATGGCGGCGACCTGCGGATCAAGCGGCACTGTTCCGCCTCTCCGGAATCCGATGTGTCGGTTGCGTTGGGGACAGATGGTTCTGCTGGCCACGTTCCTGTGGCTGATCTGCTTCACGTTCCCCTGAGCTGCGGCCGCGAAGCACTCAGCCTGATCACGAACGCCGGTGGTCCCGGTGGCATTTGATGTGGCCACCGGGACCGGCGTCGGTCAGCGAACGATCTTGTGCAACGGGACGGCCTCGGCCATCGCCTTGCTGCCCGCGTCGTTCGGGTGGATGTGGTCACCGGAGTCGAACTCCGGCTTCAGTTTGGTCGGGGCGGCCGGGTCGCGGAGCACCCGGTCGAAGTCCACGACCGCGTCGAACTCGTTGCGGTGCGTGCGCAGGTAGTCGTTGACCGCCTGGCGGGTCGCCTCCTTCTCGGGCGACCACACCGTCGTGCCGTCGAAGCCCATGAGGCCCTCGAACGGTCCGAGGGTGCCGACGAGCACCGTGTACCCACGCTGCTGGATCTGCTGGTTGAGCTGCCGGATCGCCGCGATGATCGTGGCGGACGAGTCGTTGTTCATCCAGATGTCGTTGATGCCGAGGTCCAGGATGACCGCGTGTGCCGCGGTCTCGGAGAACACGTCCTCGTCGAGCCGGGAGTACGCGTTGTCGCCGAGCTCGGGGAAGCCGGGGAAGCCGCCCGCGCCGGGTTCGAGGGCCTCGTGGCTCAGCCGTGCTCCAGCGCGGCTGACGTTCAGCACGCCGGGCAGCTGCTTGTGGTGGACCTTGCTCTGCATCCGGTCGAAGAGCTGGTCGGGCCAGCGCAGGTTGCTGTTGAGCGCGATGCCGTTGCCGTCGCCGAGCGAGTCGCCGAACACGATCACCGAGCCCGCCGCCTTGTCGCGGAGCACGTCGACACCGGACAGGAAGAACCAGCAGCAGGTGCGTGTGAGGGTGTAGCCGGTGCCCGCCGCGTCGTCCGCGAGGTCACCGTTGCCGGAGAAGCTGTTCTGCCGGGACGTCGAGTGGAACGTGGTCAGCCCCGTCGGCGTGGGGAAGTAGACGCTCACCACCAGGTCCTGGTCGTCACCTACCCGCAGGTCGACCGGGTCGCTGAGCAGCTCGGCGCCCTTGGGCATGACGAACGAGGGCGAACCGCCGAAGGTGAGCTGCCTGACCGTGGCCGGATCGACGTCGGACAGCGCCGGGGTGGCGGTGTCCGGCTTCGCGACGGTGGCGTTGCCGACCTCGACCGCCTTCTCCCCGTAGACGTTGGAGAGCCGGACCCGGACCTTCGAACCGCCGACGGATCCGTGCACGATCATGCGGACGCTCTGGTTGTCGAAGCCCACCGACGACGTGCCGGTGAGGTTGCCGCGGGTGACGCCCGCGCCCCAGCTGCCGACCCAGTCCCGCTTCGAGTCGTCCCGCCCGCCGGCCGCCGCACCCGCGCCCGCACCCGCGACGAGCACGCTCGCCGTGACCGCCGCCGCCAGCCCGGTGGCGATCAGCGATCGCGATCGCCATTTTCTGGAAATGTTCATTCGGTGGATCCTCCAAGTAAAACGTCAGGGGTGCCGGTGGCGGCAGCACGCGAGTGGTGGATCCGGAACGTAGCCGCGCGTCGATTCCAGGTCAATGCCGTTCGCGAACGGCACCCCCGGTGTTCGTACGACCAGACCAGTCATTCCTACCCATCCGCACTACGGGTGAACGGAGTGCGTTTCCCTGATGGCGGGCTGCTACCTCCCCGTATACGGAGATGCGTTGCCACAACAGGCACTTCTACCGGCACAACCGGCAACGGTTCCTGGCGGGGCACGTACCTGGCGGGTAGTCTCCGTCCGAAAAGGATCGACACGGCGGATGATTTCACCGAGGAGACACACGGGCGCATGGATAAGGTGGCCGGCCCCGATCCGGAACGCGGGAAGCGAATGGGGAAACGGGTCACCACCTTTCGTCCCGAAAATTGCACGGCGTCATCCCGGCCACGCCGGGGACCGGCCGAGGAAGCCGAGCATCCGGTCGGGCACCGACGCGGCCGCGGGCATCTCGACCCGGTGGACGAACGGGGCGCCCGGCCCCCAGATCGCCTGCGAGTCCTTCGGCCAGGCGGCGCCGATCCGCAGCACGGCCGCGCATGCCTCCTCGTCGAGGCGGGGGTCCACCCCGATCGACACGGCGACGTCCCAGCCGTGGGCCAGGTAGTCGATGAAGTACATGGCGACGGCCTGTCCCGCGGGCACGTCCCCGTAGCCGAGCACCGCGAACGTGCCGGTCAGCGGTTCGACCGAGGCGAACGCCGCGACCACCCGCGCCGCGGACGCCGGGAACTCGCCGACCGGGTCGGTCACGTCCACCCCGTCCCAGACGGCGGGGTCCGGCGGCGCGCCGAGTGCCGCGGCCGCGAACCCGTTGTTGTTGCCCACCATGTGCCGCAGCAGGTCGCGCACCGACCAGCCCGCGCACGGCGTCGGCAGGTCGAGGTCGCCGGTCCGCACCTGTGCGACGATCCCCGTCGTCGTCGCCAGCACGCGGCGGTTGGGTTCCCGCAGGTCGCGCAGATCCATGGCAGTCACCGCATTCCCGGCCCTCGACGGGCCCCGGACCGGATGGTCACTCATTGAACATGTGCTCCTTCGCCGAGTCGGAAGATCCCCACTGCCTGCGTGCGGGCGACAGCGCGCGCCTGCTCGCCGGGCATCCGTGGCGGCGGTTCGCCGTCCTCGGTGACAGCGTCGCGGAGGGACTGGCCGAGCCTCTGCCCGGCTACAGCGAGGTGCAGTTCGCCGACCGGGTCGCGCACGAGCTGGCCGCCACCGCGCCGGGCTTCGACTACCTCAACCTGGGCCGCCGGGGGCTGCGGACGAGAGAGGTCCGCGCCACCCAGCTCGGTCCCGCACTGGACTTCCGGCCCGACCTCACGCTCGTCGTGTGCGGCGGCAACGACGCGTTCCCCGCGACGTACCGGCCGGACGCGGTGGACGCCGAACTGCGGGCGATGGTCACCGCGCTGCGGGCGGCGGGGGCCGCGGTGATCACGGTGGGGTTGTACAACCTTTCCTACTCCCCCTCCCCCAGGGTCCCCGACTGGCTGCGCCCCGGGTTGCGGACCCGGATGCGGACGCTCTCCGAGCGCACCGCGGTGATCGCGGCGGAGCTGGGCACCCTGCACGTGAACCTCACCGCGCACCCGGCCGCGACGGATCCCGGTCTGTTCGCCGCCGACGGCAGGCACGTCAACGCACGCGGCGACGCGATCGCGCTCGCGGAGACCGTGCGGGTGCTCGGCGCCCACCTCGCCGCGACCCGGCCGGTGCGCATGGACCACGTGTGAGCCCGCGCCCCGGCCGGGGTTCACGGTCGTTCCTTCACCGTCAGTGCCACGGCGGCGGCCAGCTGCGCCCTGCTCGGCTGGGTCGCGCGGTCCAGCTCGAGTGAGAACGGCAGCACCGCACCGTCCGGGCGGGTGACCCTGGCCGGCGGGGACGCCAGCCGCACGCGCTCCGAGATCGTCGCGATCACCTCGCCCGCGATCCCGCACATCCGGTTCGAGTCGTCGATGACCACCAGCCGCCCGGTCCGCGACACCGACTCGGTCAGTCCGTCCCAGTCGAACGGGTAGAGCGTCCTGGGGTCGAACACCTCGACCGACACGCTGCCCGCGAGGTCGTCGGCCACCGCGACGGCGTCGTGCACGTGGTGTCCGACGGCGACAACCGTGACGTCCGTGCCGTGCCGGTGGATCCGGCCGGACCCGAGCGACACCGGCGCGAGTGCGGTGAAGTCGGTGTCCTCGCGGACGCCCAGCGCGGCCGACGGCGCGAACACCACCACCGGGTCGGGGTCGGAGATCGCCGAGCGCAGCAGCCCGTAGGCGTCGGCGGGGGTGGCAGGCACGACGGTCTTGACCCCGACGTGCGCGAACAGGCTGTAGGGGTGGTCGGAGTGCTGGCCGGCCCATCCGGTGCGCGACCCGGACCCCGGCACCACGTAGGTCACGGGCACGGTGGCCTGACCGCCGGTCATCAACGAGAACTTGTGGGCGTGGTTGATGATCTGCTCGAAGGACAGGAACAGCAGCGCGGGGATCTGGAACTCGATGACCGGGCGCATGCCCGCGATGGCGGCACCGGTGGCGAAGCTCGTGAAGCCCTGTTCGGACAGCGGGGTGTCGAGGACCCGGTCGGGCCCGAACCGCTTGACCAGGCCCGCGGTCAGGTTCGACGCGGCGACCCGGACGTCCTCGCCGAGCACGAACACCGTCTCGTCGGCCGTCATCGCGTCGGCGAGCGCCCGGTTGAGCGCCTTCAGGTAGGACAGCTTCGGCATCAGACACCACTCCCGGACCGCGGGCGCAGCCCGCTTGCGTACAGGTGGTCCAGCGCGGTCAGCGGATCGGGGAACTCGCTCGCCAGCGCGAACTCGACGGCGCGGCCGAGCACGCCGTCCACCTCCTCGTCCACGTCCGCCCGCACGGCGGCATCGAGCCGCGCGCCCTGGATGTCGAGCGGGTCGCGGGCGCGGATGTGCGCCAGTTCCTCGTCGGTGCGGTAGCGCAGGCGCACCACGTGTTCGAACGTGTGGTGGGCCTCGAACCGCTGGGTCAGGCACTCGACGAACGACGGTCCTCCGCCGCCGCGGGCGCGCGCGACGGCCTCCCGCGTGACGGCGAGCACCGCCTCGGCGTCCTGGCCGTCCACTGTGGCCGCGGGGATGCCGAACGCCTCGGCCCGCCCGGTGATGCTGCCCGCGACCGCGTCGTCGACGCGCATGGTGGTCGCGTAGCCGTTGTTCTCGCACACGAACACCACCGGCACCCGCCACAGCGCGGCCAGGTTGAACGCCTCCAGCAGCATGCCCTCGTTGACCGCGCCGTCACCGAAGAAGGTCGCCGCGACCACGGGGGTCCCGAGCCGCTGCCGTGCCCACGCCGCGCCGGTTGCGATGGCACCCGCGGCCCCCACGATCGCGTTGGCGCCGAGTACCCCGACGCCGAGGTCCGCGGCGTGCATGGAGCCACCCCGGCCCTTGTTGAGCCCGGTGACCCGGCCGGTCAGCTCGGCCATCATGCCCGCCGGGTCCGCGCCCTTCGCGAGCACGTGCCCGTGTCCTCGGTGGGTGCCGGTGACGAGGTCGTCGGGACCGAGGGCGGCGCAGACCCCGGCGGCGACCGCCTCCTGCCCGATGTACGGGTGGATGCCGCCGACGATGTCGCCCGACCGCACCAGCTCGATCGCCCGCTCCTCGAACCGGCGGATCAACCGCATCGTGCGGTACAAGCCGACCGCGGTGTCCACTGTGGATGCCGTCATCGGACCGCCTCCGCGTCGACGGCACTGTCCACGGCACCGTGGACGCCGGTCGGTGTGTCCGGTTCGATCGCCGCCTGCACGGCCACCTCCTCGATCGCCAGCGCCAGCGCCGTCATGTCGTCCCGGGAGAAGTACCGCCGGTCCGCGGACAGCACCAGCTCGATGGCGCCTGCCGGGTCGTCGATGCTCAGGTACACCTTCGCCTTGGCGACGCTGGGCTCCTGCTTCCAGAACAGCTCGCTGTCCGCGAGCGCGGCCCGGATCTCCTCGTCGGCAGGCGACGCCGCCCCGGCGTGTACCCGGTCCCGTTGCCTGCGGTCGTTGTAGTAGCAGGACAGGTCGAAGGCCGTGCCGCGTTCACGTTCGATCTGCTCGACCCGTGCCTCCTGCTCGTAGGCGTCGTAGTAGGCGTTCTTGTACGCGTTGAGCGCCTTGCCGGTGACGGCGGCGACCGCGTCGCGAACTGTGCGGCCCGCGACGTCGAACACGAACGGGGTGACCTTGAGCAACGCGCTGACCGAGTCGGCGAACCCGGGCCGGAACCGGTTGCTCACCAGGACGATCGTGGCGAGGGGGTTGACGCCGGTGACCCGGCCGACGCCGACGAGGAACGCGGTCAGCAGCACCGACGAGTCGTCGCTGTGCTCCCGCGCGGCGAACGCCTGGAGGGCCATGGCGATGGCCGGCGACCGGTAGCGCACCATCTCGTACCGCGCCTCGCCGTCGTAGCGCGGCGGCCCGAACAGCTGCGTGGGTGCCGTGCGCAGCACCTGCTCCAGGTACCTGAGCGAGCGCTCGTTCTGCTTCCGGCCGGCCGGGGTCGCCTCCCTGGCGGCCTGCGCGAGCGGCGGGAGTGCGGTGACGGGCCCGGCAGGCGCACCGGTCACCGGGTCGCGTGCGCCGATGTCGGCCGCCAGCGCGCTCAGCCCGAACGCATCGATCGAGGTGTGGAGGATGACGGTGACCACGTGCGTGACCGCACCGCCCGCGACGACCGCGGCCATCCGCACCGGCCACTCGGTCTCGTAGGCGAACGGGACGACCTGCCAGTGCTCGGAGATCGCCTCGGCGACCGCGGCCGGGTCGTCCTCACCTGCCGCCACGACGAGGAGCGTGATCTCCCCCGCCGCCGCCACCCGCTGCCGGGGCGGGCGCTCACCGTCGCGCAACACCAGCGTGGTGCGCAGCGACTGGTGCCTGCCCACCATGAAGCCGAGCATGTCGGCGACCTCGTCCACCGTCGTGCCGGGGTCGGCTTCCGCGACGTAGGCCACCGTCTTCGAGTTGCCGGACTGCATGATCGACTGCCACAGCCCGAGCTGGCCGAAAGCCAGTTCGCCCTCGCCGTCGCCCTCGCCGGAGAACGCGACCGGCACCCGGTCGGTCACCGCACCGCGCGGCACGTCGTCACGTCGCATTGTTCGCCACCTCGTGTTCCTCTTCCAACTGTGCGGCCGCCGCCGACACGGCGGGCCCGATGAGCAGGCCGACGCCGAGGAAGACCGCGGCCAGCGCGAGCCACCCGAACGATCCCTGTTCGACGACCCCGACCGTGATCAGTGCCGGGCCGACCATGAGCGCGGCGGCGGAGCCGAGCCAGAACACCGACAGGTACTCGCCCTGCCGGTCCCTGGGTGCCAGCGCGTAGGACACCGACAACCTGCCCGCGAAGTGCCACAGCTCACCGAAGGTCAGCAGCA
This sequence comes from Actinophytocola glycyrrhizae, assembly GCF_042653545.1. Lineage (NCBI taxonomy): Bacteria > Bacillati > Actinomycetota > Actinomycetes > Pseudonocardiales > Pseudonocardiaceae > Actinophytocola > Actinophytocola glycyrrhizae. The sequence goes on along the minus strand of NZ_JBHSIS010000020.1, from coordinate 524,546 downwards.
CCGTCGCGACGACGACCGCGATCACCGCGCCGACCGGGTCGAGCTGGCCGGACAGGGCCAGCACGGCCATGCAGCCCGCGAACGACAGCGCCGACCAGCGCAACGCGCGAGTACCGCCTTCTCTCGTGTCGGTGCCTCTGCTGAACCGGACCTGCAGCAGCACGACGAGCACCATGTTCAGCACCATCAGCGGTGCCACGACCGCCGTCGGCGCCTCGGTGCGGGTCGCGATCCACAGCGGGATGCCCAGCGTCAGCACGGTGATGTTCAGCACCAGCACGGCGTTGAGCCCGGTGACGATCAGGTACCTGCCCTGGCGCAGCGACCTCGGCCACCCTCGGGCCGTCCTGCCGTCCGGCGGGTCGTCGGCCAGCAACGGCACCCTGGCGAGCAGGATCGCGGCGAGGAAGAACGTGGCCCCGTTGCCGAGCACGATGGCCAGGAACGCCGGCCGGGTGCCGACGACGAGGATCAGCGTGGTGAGCAGCCCGCCGACGGAGAAGCCGATGTTGTAGACGACCCGCAGCACCGACAACACCCGCATGCGCAGGTCCTTGCCGATGTGCCGGTCCACGTACATCTGGCTGACCGGCTCGATGGCCCTGGTTGGGATGCCGACGATGCAGGAGACCACCAGGAACGCGACGAAGTCGTGCACGAACGCGAACGCCACGAACCCGGCGGCGCGCCAGTAGTGCAGCACGATCGACGCCAGCCGGGGGCCGATGCGGTCGGCGACCATGCCGATCGGGGTGAGCGCGACGAGCCCGCACGCGTTCGCGACGGTGAGACCGAGACCGACCTCGGCGACGGAGAGGCCAGCGCTGAGGGTGAAGAACACGGCGAAGCCCGCGATGTACAACCCGGTGCCGATCGCGTCGACGAACCCGACGAAGACCAGCAGCCTGCTCTCCCTCGGCACGTCGAGACCGAGAAGGCGCATCGCACGGCCCTTTCTCCTGCCCGCGCCTACGACGCGACGCGTGGTGTGTGGTGTGCGGGGACGCGCTTGACCGCGCCCCCGCCCACCGGCCTCAGACGAACGAACGTCGTCAGGGCTTCTCCAGAATCGGCTTCTCCGCGATCGGCTTCTCCGCGATCGGCTTTTCGACGATCGGCTTCTCGGCAATACGCATGGGCAGTTACCTCCTTCCGGCTTCCAACCAACTGTCCGATGTGGACACTCAACCGGCCACCGCCACGCGGGCGGTCGGCCGTGGACCTGGTTCGAGCCCGGCCACGCACAGGTAGCCGAGCGCGGGGTCGTAGTCGGCGATCACCACGAACCGGCCGGGCGCGCCGTCGGCGAGGCGCGCCCACGACCCGCTGTAGGGCAGGCCCGGCGCACCGAGCAGCACCTCGTCCGCCCGCACGCCGGGCACGGCGCCCAGCCCGGGCCCCAGCACGAGCGTCACGCCGGTGCGCTCCCCGGTCAGCTCGGCCACCTCGGCGGCGAGCACCGCACCGACCGCCTCCTGCGGCAGGGCCGGGTGCCCGCGGACGTCGGCGGGCGCGGGGCCGCCCTCCAGCAGCAACGCGACCGCGGCGTGCCGGTCCGGCACGGGTGCCTGCGTGGTGAGCGCGTAGGGCACCGCCGTCTGCTCGGCCACCACCAGCACCGCACGGGTGCACGCGCCGGTGGCGGCGTAGTCGGCGGCCAGCCGCAGCGCCGTGAACGCCGCGGCGGGACCCTGGTCGCAGACCGCGAACGCGAGCGGGTGGCCGGGGCAGTGCGCCGCGAGCTGCAGGGCGGCGTTGCGGCCGGGTTGCACGTCGGGCACGCCGTAGGCCAGCACCAGCAGGTCGACGGGCTCGTCCGGCGACGTGACCGCCTCGACCACGGGCGCCGCCAGCTCCACGTACGCCTGCCCGGTGCCGAGCACCTCCTCGCGCAACGCCAGCCCGCGGGTGGCGGTGAGGTCGGTGAGGTACGGCCGCAAGGTCGGGTGCGCGGCGAGGGCCGAGTCGGCGAGGGGCGGACCCGCGTGGCCGCGGTGGACAACCCGCCGCAACGCCAGCCCTGTTCCCGCCGTCGGCGGACCGGTCACGAACATCGGCTCACACACCGTCCGCGTTGGCGACGACGAAGTCGCTCAGCGTGCCGACCGAGGCGAGGTCGCGGCGTTCGATCTCCTCGATGTCGACCTGGATGTCGAGTTCGTCCTCCAGCGCGAGCAACAGCTCGAGGGTCTTCGACGAGCTGAGCCCCAGGTCGTCGAACAGCCTGGTCTCCTCGGACACGGCGGGAAGGTCCCCGCCGAGCAGCCGTCCCAGCAGGACGCCGAGGGTGCCGACGACCCGTGTGCGCAAGTCCGTGACCTCGGTTGCCGCCATGTTCCCGCTCCCCTGTCGTGGAAAGGCCGTGTGTCCGGCGACCCGGTGTTCGAGGACCATCGCCGAGAAGACCGCGCCGAACCCCGCTCCCGCGGTGAGGTACCGGTCGCCGGGGGCGAGGCGCCCGAGCGCGACCGCCGACGCGTGGTTGATGAAGGTGTCCGCCGACGGCGTGTGTCCCGCCAGCGGCACGTTGTCGAGCAGCACGCGGTCCACCGGCAGGCCGACCCGCCTGCACACCCGGCGCCACGACACGACGTTCACGTTGTGCGGCAGCACGAGCGCGATGTCGTCCAGCGACAGGTCCGCCTGCTTGACCGCGGCGAGGATCACGTCGGCGAGCAACTCGGTGTACTCCCCGGCGAACCGGTCCATCGCGGCGAGGCCGTCCTCGGCGTAGTGGTCGAGGTCGCTGCGCTGACCCGACGCGAAGGACAGCACCGCGTCGCCCGGCCCGCCTGCCGAGACCAGGCAGGCGCCCGCCCCCTCACCGAACACGCGGTGGTCCGGGGTGAGCCGCCGGTCCAGGGTGAACACCTGCTCCCCGGCCACCACCAGCACCAGCGCGCCCGGATCGGGATGCCTCGCGACGAGGCGCCCTGCGATGTCGATGGCGAGCAGGCCGGACACGCACGCGTGGTGCGTCACCGTGAACGCGGTCGCACACGTGAGGCCCAGGCGTGTCCGCAGCTCGTGCACCGGGTTGACCGGGTAGGGCACCACGACCGGCACACCGCGTGCGTGGATCACGTAGCGCACCAGGTGTTCGCGGCCGCGCAGCGACGAGAGTGCCCGCGCCGCCCCTTCGAGGAGGTCGACCAGCGTCTCCCCGTGCCGCTGCCTGCGCACCTCCCCGAGCCCGTTGAACCGGCGCAGCACCCGCACCTGTGTCGGGGTGAGCCCCAGTTCGGGCCCCATCTCCTCGACGGGCACCACACGCTCGGGCAGGAACGCGGCCACGTCCGCGAGAGTGGTGGTCATGACACCCTCACCGGAAGGGACTCATAGCCGCGGAGCATCAGGGTGGTGCGTTCGCCGGGGTCGCCTGCCAGTGCCAGGGCCGGGAAGCGGCGCAGGAGCGCGGGAAGCGCGATCCTGCCCTCCATCTTGGACAGCACAGCGCCGAGGCAGTAGTGGACACCGGCGCCGAAGGACAGTGGCGGTCCTTCGGCACGACCCGGGTCGAAGGTGTCCGGGTCGGTGAACCGACGCGGGTCGCGGTTGGCGGCGCCGAGCAGCACGAGGACCCGGCTGTCCTTCGCCACCGGCATGCCGGCGATCTCGGTGTCGGCCGCCGCCCAGCGGGTGGAGAAGTGCACCGGCGGCTCGTACCGCAGGACCTCCTGCAGGAGGTCGTCCAACCGCGCAGGGTCGGCCAGTACGCGCGCCTTCTCGTCCGGGTCGTCCATCAGGAGCCGCGCGCCGTTGCCGACGAGGTGCGTCGTGGTGACGAAGCCGCCGTTGTAGGTCGTGAGCAGGTTCGCGATCAGCTCGGCGTCGTCGGTCTCGCCGTCGGTCTCGTCGTCGCGCGCGGCGACGAGCGCGCTGACGAGGTCGTCCTCCGGTTCCGCGCGACGTGCGGCGAGCAGGCCGGCGAAGTAGGCGGTCAGCTCCTCGGCGGCCTCGTCGGCCGCCTTCTGGTGGCGCCACACCCCGGCGCCGAGGTCGAGGATCGCGCCGAAGGCCCGCACCCGTGGCGGGAACCAGTCCCGGTCGACCTCCGGCACACCGAGCAGCTCGCCGACCACGTCGCTGGGAATGGGCAGCGCGAACTCCGCGAGCAGGTCCACCGGCGTGCCGCCTGCGCCGAGTTCGGCGAGCCGGTCGAGCCGCCGCGCGACGATCCGTTCGACGGCGGGCTCGAGCGCGGCCACCCGCCGGGCGCTGAACGCGTGGCTGAACCGCCGCCGCGCACGGGTGTGCGGGGCGCCCTCGGTGAGGAACATCGAGTCGGCCAGCACCCGCAGCGAGAGGTGGTCGCGCCACCGCTTACCGCCGATCTGGTCGCGGTACTCGCCGGTCATCACCTGCAGGGCCGGGTCGCGCAACGCGTCGTGCACCGCGTCGTAGCCGTGCACGACCACGTCGAACCGGTCCGTCGGGCCGGTCAGTGCGCACACCGGTCCCTGCCGGTGCAGTTCGGCGTAGAACGGGTTCGGGTCCCGCCGCCCCTGTCGGGAGAGCAGCGCGCCGAGCGAGCTGATCGGCCCACTGTGGACCGCTGTAACCGGTTCGGTCATCACCGCACCTCCTCATCCGGGACTGGCAGGGATCTCATGCGGCGGCCGCGACGAGCGCGCTGTCCGCACCGGGCTTGTCGCCGTGGTGTACCTCGCCGACCACGAACCCGGCCTCGGTCAGCAGGCCGCGGTACTGCTCCTCGGTCCGGTCGTAGCCTTCCATCAGCACGAGCATCAGCAGGTCGACCATCCCGGACGCGCCGTCTGGAGCACTGTCCTCGTCGGGTACGAGCTGTTCGAGCACGATCAGCCGCGTGCCCGGCGACACCGCAGCCCGCACACACCGCAGGATCCGCAGGGCCTTCTCGTCGGTCCAGTTGTGCAGCACCCGTGCCAGCACGTAGGCGTCGCCGCCCGAGGGCACCGCGTCGAAGAAGCTGCCCTCGACGAGCTCCACCCGGCCGGCCAGGCCCGCCTCGGCGAGCGTCTTCCCGGCCTGGCGGACCGCCTCCGGCAGTTCGAGGAGCACCCCGCGCATCGCCGGGTGGGCGGCCAGCACCTCGGTGAGCAGGCCGCCACTGCCGCCGCCGACGTCCACGATCGCGTCCACACCGGACAGGTCACAGGACGCGAGTGTGGCGGGCACGCGGTTCGCGTTCATCGACTCGGTGAACGACGCGGCCGTCCCCGGGTTGCCGCCCAGGTAGTCGTAGAACGGCTCCCCGTAGACCTTGTCGAAGGCGGGCGTCCCGGTCCGCAGCGTGTGCATGATGTCCGCGAAGGACCGGAACACCTCCTCCCCGTCCAGCACCGCGTTCTGCCGCAGCGAACCCGGCACGTCGGAACGGAGACACTCGGTGACCGCGGTCAGTGCGTAGGTCCCCGGCGCGGTCCTGCGGAACAGGCCGATCGAGGCCATGCCCCGCATGAGCCGCGCCAGCGCGCCGTGGTCCGCCCCGCACCGTTCGGCGAGCTCGTCCACCGAACGCGGCCCGTCGGCGAGCAGGTCCGGTATCCCGAGCTTCGCCACGGCGTAGCAGCACTGCGCCACCCAGCTGCCGGACAGGATGCCGAGCATCTTGCGCCGCGCGAACCCGCCGCCCGCCGGTGTCTCCGCCACGACCGGTCTCACCCGTCGGCGCGGTTCTTGATGGCGGTCAGGATCTCGTCCCACAGCGTCGCCCTCGCGGCGAGCGCGGTGTTCACGGTGTCGGCGCAGTCCTGCCACTTCTGCTCGTCGTCGCCGCACAGGTCGGTGACCATCTGCATGGCCATCGGGGTGTGCTGCTCGCCGTCGACCTCGATGTGCCGCTCCAGGTAGTCGAGGAACGTGCCGAGCTTCCTGCTGCGCTCGTTGATCGCCACCACCTGGGTGAACATGTCCGGGATCAGGTCCTCCCGGCCGAACGCGAACGCCGCTGCCTGGCAGTGCACCGGCATGTTCTCGATGATGTTCCAGGTGGTGGCGGCGAAGGCCACCGAAGCAGCGGGCACGCCGGCCTCGACGAGCGCGTCGGTGACCTTGGCACCACCACGGAGCAGGTCGATCAGCTTGTCGATGGCGGTCGTGTCCGCACCAGCCTCGCGCATGCCGTTGACGTACAGCTCGAAGTGACTGATGAACCCGTCGCCGAGTTCGTCGGACTCCTCGACCATCACGATGTCGTTGATCAGCCTGCGGCTGCCGGTGGGACCGGTCGGGATCCACGGCACGGTGACGCACGTGAGCTCGCGCTGCAGCGACTTCAGCAGCGACATGAAGTCCCACACCGCGAAGACGTGGTGCTCCATGAAGGTGACGATGGCGTCGTGTGTGTCCAGACCGGCGTACAGCGGGTGCCGCACGACCCGGTCACGGGCCTCGGTGACGGCCTCCTCGAGCCTCTCGATTCCCGGATGGGTCTGTCCCCAGTCGTATCTGGACATGTTCGTACTCCTTCAGGAAAGGGCGTCCTGGTCGCGCCACAAAACGGGACAGTAATCCGGATCGGCGTAGTCCGGGCGGCCGTCCGCCGTTCTCCGGACCAGACTGTCGTGATTGTAGAACGCGGAACTGCCGTCCGACAACGTGAATTCACGGAATTCGTTGGCGCCGTCCTGCAGGTGCAGGGAAATTGCGCGCCGGGGCCGGGCACTGACGTTGGGCCCGCTGCCGTGGTAGGTCTTGCAGTGGTGGAAGCTCATGTGCCCCTTGGGAATCACCATCGGCACCTTGCGCACCTCGACGCCGTTGTGCGCCGCGTTCTCGGTCAGCATCTGCTCCAGCTGCGACCGGTCCCGTTCCGCGAAATGGCGGGTGGTACTGTCGTCGGCACCGATCTCGGTCCACCGGTGGCTGCCGTCCACCATCGTAATGGTGCCCATTTCCTCGTCGCAATCGTGGAACGGGATGAAAGCGGTCAGCATGTTCTCGGATGAGGACGACGCCCAGTAGTGCTTGTCGAAATGCCACGGCACGACGTTGGACGGCTCGCCCGCGATCGGCGGCTTGAAGATGAGCGTCGACTGGAAGATCCGGGTCTCCCTGGCCCCGGCCAGCCGCGCGGCGACCGCGCCGACGATCTGCTTGCGCAGCAGCGCCGCCAGCGCGTCGCTCTCGTAGTGCACGTAGTCGTTGTGCCGCTGCACGTCCCCGTTCTCCGGCGTCCAGTACGCCAGTCTCGGGGGCCGCACCGGCAGCAGCCGCGACCGTTCGCCCGCGTAGTACCGCTCGCTCGCCGCGGCCAGCGCGTCGACCTCGGCGTCGGTGAACAGCTTCTTGCTCAGGTACCAGCCGTGTTCGGCGTAGAACGCGACGTCCTCGTCCGACGGCAGCAGCGCCTTGTCCTCTTCGGACAGTGCGAACCGTTCCAGTGTGGTCACTGACTCCTCCTCACGCGACGCCGGTCAGCTCGCGGTTCTTTGCCTCGTACAGTGCCCTGATGTTGCCGCTGCCGAACGTGAGTGCGCCGCGGCGCTCGATGATCTCCAGGAACAGGGTCCTGCGGACGTGCATCGACTCGGTGAAGATCTGCAGCAGCTGCCCCCAGTGGTCGCGGTCGACGAGGACGTTCGCGTGCCGCAGTTCGTCGACCGGCACGGCGAGGTCGGTCACCCGCTCGGCGAGCGCGTCGTAGTACGCGGGCGGCGGGCTGCCGAAGCGGACGCCGCGCTCGGCGAGCGCACCCACCGTGGCGCTGATGCCGTCGGTGGTGAACGCGATGTGCTGAACGCCGGGGCCGCCGTGCCACTGGAGGAAGTCGTCGATCTGCCCGCGCTCGCGGCTCGTGTCCGGCTCGATGAGCGTGAGCGTGATCAGCTTCGACGGGCTCTGCACCACCTTGGACGCCATGCCCTGCGCGCCGACCTCGATGTACTCCTCGAAGATCTGCGAGAACCCGAACACCTCCTGGTAGTGCCGCACGACCGTGTCGAGCTCCCCGGCTGGCACGCACACGGCGAAGTGGTCGATCACCTTCAGCAGGTCCGGTGCCGCGGGGTCCACGTCGGACATCCGGAACACGCCGGGCAGGAACTCCGTCCTCGGGCCGGTGCGCTGCACGAGGCGGTGGGTCACGTCGCCGAACCCGGTCACCTCGGCGGTCGTCACCGCCACTTCGCCATCGGCGTACCTGGCAGGCGCGGAGACCGCCGTCGCCCCTCGGCGCACCAGCTCCTCGTACGCCCCCTCCGCGTCGTCGACCTCCAGCGCGATCACCGCGACGCCGTCGCCGTGGCTGCGGACGAACTCGGCGGCCGGGTCGTCGGCGACGAGCGGCGAGGTGAGGACCATGCGGATGTCGCCCTGGGCCAGCAGCAGCGATCGTCTGCCCTTGAGGCCGGTCTCCTGGCCGCCCTGGGCGACGATCTGGAAGCCGAAGGCGGTGCAGTAGTAGAACGCCGCCTGGCGCGCGTCCCCGACGTACAACTCGATGTGGTCAATCCCTGAAAGGTTCATGATGATTCTCGCTCCGCAAGCATCGCTTGTTCGCCCTGGCCATTTCGCTTCTTGTCGGTGCTCGCCCCGCTCAACAGGAGACTCACGTTCTGGCCGCCGAACCCGAACGAGTTCGTCAGCGCGTGGTCGATCTCCTTCTCCAGGGGCATGGTCCGGATGTGGGCGCCCGGGCACGCCGGATCCACCTCGTCGAGGTTGAACGTGGGTGGCAGCACCCCGCGGGCGACGGCGAGCGCGCTGGCCGCCGCCTCGACCACCCCGGAGGTGCCGAGCATGTGCCCGGTCAGCGCCTTCGTGGAGCTGACCGGCGGGCCACCGCCGTCGAACGCGTCACCGAACACCGCCGCGAGCGCGGCGGTCTCCGCGACGTCCCCGAGCTTGGTCGCGGTGCCGTGTGCGTTGACGTAGCCGATGTCGCCGGGGGCCAGGCCCGCGTTCGCGAGCGCCCTGCGCATGCACTCGGCCGCGCCCGCTCCGTCGGGCCGCGGCGTGGTCGGGTGGTGTGCGTCCGTGGTGGCACCCCAGCCGCGCACGTCGGCGTACCCGGCGGCCCCTCTGGCGTTCGCGTGTGCGACGCGCTCCAGCACGAGCATCCCGGCCCCCTCCGCGAGCACGAACCCGTTGCGCCTGGTGTCGAACGGGCGGCTCGCGGCGGTCGGGTCCGGCCAGCGCCTTGCGAGTGCCCGCGCGTTGCCGAACGTGTCGGCGAAGGTGCCGAACAGCGGCGCCTCGCTCGCCCCGCACACCACCACGTCGACGTCGCCGGACCGGATCAGCCGCAGCCCGTCGGCGACCGCCTGCGCACCGGAGGCGCACGCGGTGCCGATGTTCGAGCTGTAGCCCCGGATCCCGTGGGCGATCGCGATCCGGGCGGCCGGCATGTTCGGCAGGATCCCGGTGAGCAGGTACGGGCTCACCGCGGTGCGGCCACGGGCACCGCGCGCCAGCACCTGCTTCTCCAGTGTGGCCATACCGCCGACCCCGCCGACGACCACTCCTACGCGGTGCGGGTCGACGTCGCGGCCGACCACGATGCCCGCGTCGGCGAGCGCGTCCGCCGCCGTGAGCAACGCAAGCACGACGACCTTGTCCACGACCGAGGCGGCGGGGCCCGACACCACGGTGCGCGGGTCGACGTCCGGAACGAAGCCGCCGACGTCCACCGAGTCCGCGGCGGGATGGCCTTCCGGCGGAGCGGACAGCCCGGACTTGCCGACGCACAGCGCGTGGAAGACCTCCTCCACGCCCCGGCCGACCGGGGTCAGCAGACCGATGCCGGTGATCGCCGCTGGGTGGATGGCCGCGGTCATGCCGGGTCCTTCGCGAGGTGTTTCTCGCGGAGCAGGAACTTGCGGACCTTGCCGGTCACCGTCAGCGGGATGTCCTCCTGCCGCACGGCGACGACGCGGTGGAGCGTGGCGCCGACCGGCTCGCCGAGCGCGGCGCGGATGGTCTCGGTGCGGTCGGTGTCCGCCCGCGCGCCGGGCGCGAGCTCCAGCAGCACGTCGGTGACGATCCGCCCGTCCTCCGGCACGATCACGACCGTGCAGTCGAGCACGTCGGGGCAGGCGGCGAGGATCCGCTCCTCGGAGAGCGCCGTGTAGAAGCCGTCCCCGACGAGCGCGTCCGGGTCACGGTCCACGTGGTAGTAGTTGCCCTCCTCGTCCCGGTGGACGAGGTCACCGGTGAGGAACCAGCCGGCCAGCCGCGACCGGAACGTGGTGACCGAGTCGTTCCAGTAGCCGGGCGAGAGGGTGGGCGACCGGAAGCCGAGCCTGCCGACCCGGCCGGGAGGAAGTTCGTTGCCGTCGGCGTCGAGAACGGCCACCTCGGCGAACTTGTACGGCCTGCCGATCCGGCGGCCGTAGTGGTCGCTGTCGGGCGTGTGGGTGACGTGGAACCCGTTGTGCCCCATCTCGGAGGAGCCGAGACCGTCGATGAAGTGCGAGCCGGTGATCCGCTTGCGCCCCGCCCGGGTGACGACCTCCCGCGAGCCGACCGCGACCAGCCGCCGGATGTGGGTCTCGTGCGCGCAGTCGCCGGTGTTGAACCACATCCGCACCGAGCCGACGTCCCGGGTGGACAGGTCCTGGCGCGCGAGGTCGGCCCACGTGACCGCGAACCCGTACACCGCCTCCGGGTGCCACCGCTCGATGGCGGACAGCACGGTCGGACCGTCCTGCTGGGACAGGCAGAGCATCTTCCCCCGGTTGCACAGGATCTGGCTGACCATCAGCACGGTGGCGGTGTGCGGGATCGGCAGCGCGTTGAGCACCCGTCCGGTGCCCTGTGCCTGTGGCATCGACAGCAGGTGGCGCTGCGAGGCGAACAGCGTGCGGTGCAGGTGGAGCACGGCCTTGGGCACGCCGGTGGTGCCGGAGGTGTGCGTGATGACGACCGGGTCGTCCTGGTGGTGGCGGTAGTGCGGGGGCGCGGTGGCGGGGTCGCCGTTCCCCAGCTCCGCGGGCTGCCCGAGCAGCTCGGCACCGAGGTCGTGGCCGGACAGGAGTTCCGTGTGCGCCGCGTCCGCGAGCACGCCCCGCGCGCGCAGCCTGCGGATGAACTCGGCGGCGATGTCCGGGGCCATCTTCCCGTTCATCAGCGCGGGGATCGCGCCGATGCGGGTGAGTGCGAGGAAGCTCAGTACCGTGTCCGCCGCGGCGGTCGCCCACACCGCGACCGGGTCGCGCCTTCGGATCCCGCGGGCGTGGAGCCACGCGGCACGCGCGTCGACCATGGTGTCGAGCTCGCCGAGCGTGAACTCGTGTTCGGCCGGACGACCGTCGACCTCGGTGTCGAAGATCAGCCCTGGTCCGTCCGGGTCCGCGCCGCTGGCGAGCACGGTGCGCAGGACGTTGCCCGCGCCGATCTCCGGGTCGGCCGCCAGGACGGCGCGCAGGCCCTTCGCGTTCATCGTGACTCTCCTTGGTTGGTACCGACGAGCACGGCGTGTGCGGACGCCTGTTCCACTTCGACGACGAGGACCTCGTCCACGTCTCCGTCCTCGATCAGCAGTCGTGCGTACGCCAGCCCCTCCGCCCGCGGGTCGGCCACCGGGCACAGGCAGACCACGGGTCCGCGCAGGTGCCAGCGGGCGGCCACGTGCCCGGCGACGCTGTTGGGGACGGCCTGGAAGAACAGCAGCGGGCCGATCCGGGTGCGGGTGTCGACCGCGTCGGCGACGTGCCCGGCCATCCGCGCGTCGCCGCTCCCGCTGACGAGAACGATCGCGGTCCGCCGTCCCACCTCGTCGGCGGCGGGCGGACTCCCGTGGCGGGCGGACAGACACCGGTCGGCGGCCGCGGCGACGAGCGGGCTGAACTCCGACACCACGAACCCCGGAAGCGGCGGCGGGACCGTTCCTTCCGGCAGCGTCGCGGTGGCCAGTTCGGTGATGGTCATACCGACCTCACCAGCAAGGCCGTGTTGGCACCGCCGAAGGCGGCGTTGACGGTCAGCGCGTAGGGGCTCGCGGCGTTCCTCGGTCCGTCGAGGACCAGGTCCAGGTCGCACGCCGGGTCGGGGCCGAGGTGGCCGACGTTCACCGGCACCTTGCCCGCCTGGGCGGCGAGGACGGTGATGACCAGTTCGAGCAGCCCGGACCCCTCGAGTCCGTGCCCGTGCACGGACTTCGTGGAGCTGACCGGGGGCTGTGCCGCGCCGAACACCCGGCGCAGTGCGGCGGCTTCCGCGCTGTCCCCGTCCGCGCCGCTCGCGTTCGCGTTCACGTATCCGACGTCGGCAGGCCCGATCCCGCCGCGGCGCAGGGCGGCCTCGACCGCCCGCACCATGCCGGCGCCCTCCGGGTCGGGGCGGACCACGTGGTGTGCGTCCCCCGCCCGGCCCCACCCGGCGACCTCGGCAAGCGTCTCCCTGGCACCGAACGGTTCGAGCACCACCGCGGACACGGCGTCACCCAGCAACAGTCCACTCCGGCAGGAGCTGAACGGCCGCGCGGCGCCGTCGTTCGCGAGCGCGCGGCCCGCGTCGAAGAGCGCGAACTGGTCGGGTTCCACGAGATAGCCCGCGGCCACCACGACCCGGCCCGACCGGCCGTCGCGGATCTCCGCCGCCGCGTCCGCGACCGCGGTGCTGCCGGACACGCACGCACACGTGTAGATCCGCGCCACTCCGGCGAGCCCGGTCCGCGCGGCCAGGTCCCGTGCGAAGCCCGCGGTGGTCGCCGTGGTCGAGCGCCCGGCGTCGGGATGCCCGTGAACTCCCAGCAGCAACGGGGTTTCCGCGCGTTCCGCCGTGGACAGGCCCGCGCACGCCTCCTCGATCACGCCGGTCAGCTCGTCGGCCAGGGTGCCGGCGTCCGCGAGCGTCGCCGCGTCGGCGACCCGGCGCCCACCGGTGTCGAACCGGCGCACCGGCCCGAACGCGGCGGCACCCGCAAGGGCACCCGCGAGCTGTGCCTGCGCTCCCCTGCCGAGTGCGCTGACCGCGGCCAGTCCGGTGATCGCGGCGCGATGCGGTGGTTCCGTCATCTCGGGACCGCCGCGATCGCCTCTCGCAACACCTCGACCGCACCGTCCACTGTGCTCATCCGGGCGTACTGCCCGTCGTTCAGGTCGATCTCCACGCCGTAACGCTGTTCGGCCTGGTTCACCAGCCAGGCGAGCTGGAGCGAGTCGATCCGGTCGCCGACCTCGCTGACCGAACGGTCACCGAGGCTCGCGATCATGGACACCACGTCGTCGCGCTCCACGGCTGTCTTGTCGTTCACGCCGTCCCCTCGAAGGTTCGGTGGCGCCGCTCGCGGGCGCCCTGTGACACCGGTTCCGTTCCGGGCTTCGCTCACTGCACCTGGCCGGCGCCCGCGACGTTCGCCGCCCGTTCCGCCACCGTCCTGGTGAACTCCCCGACCGTCATCAGCGCCAGCCCCTCGGACTCCTCCTCCGCGAACTGGACGCCGAACCGGTCCTCGACGCGCACCGCGAGCTCCGCCATCGCGAGTGACTCGAGGTCGACACCCGCGGGTCCCAGCGTGCTGTCGTCGTCGATCCCCTCGATGTCGTAGTTCATCTCCTGGAGGGACTCCAGCACGAACTCACGAACCTCTTCAGCCTTCATCGCTCACCTTCCAGTGTGATCGCGTGTCCATCGGGAAACCGCTGTCGTTCAAGGGTTTGTCAGGAGACCGCGTCGCGGAGCACCACACGGTCCCGGACGAGCTTCCCGGTCGTGGTGCGCGGCAACACCGGCACGAAGTGCGTCGTCCTCGGCCGCTTGTAACCCGCGAGGCGCTCGGCGAGTGCCGCCTCCACCGACTGTTCGGGGTGGTCACCGGCCAACTGGACGAAGGCGGTGATCTCCTTGTCGTACAGGACGACCGCGGCCTCGACGCCGGGTAGGTCGGTGATGGTGTGCTCGACCTCGGTCAGGTCGACCTTGAGCCCGCCGACCGACACCTGGGAGTCGAGCCTGCCGAGCACGGTCACGAGCCCGGTCGACGGGTCGACGCGGCCGGCGTCCTTGGTGTGCAACCAGCCATCGGCCCACCGGGACGGGTCGGACAGTCCGACGTAGGGCGACTCCTGGCGGCGGATCAGTAACTCGCCGCCGCTCTCCCGGACCTCGATCCCCGGGGCGGGCAGCAACGCGGGACGGTGCTCGCCGAACAGGTCGGTCGCGATGACCCCCAGCTCGGTCATGCCCCACATGTTCCCGAGCGGCACGCCGTACTTCTCGTCGAAGGCAGCCGCGACCGCGGTGGGTACGAGCTCGCCACCGGTGGTCATCCGCTTGAGCTGCGGGAGCTTGCCGGGATCGGCGACCGAGTTCAGGAGTCCGATGTGGAACGGCACACCCAGCACGGTGGCCAGCGAGGTGCCCGCGGCGATCGCGTCGAGGACGCTGTCGCCGGTGAGCCTGCGCGGCGGCACGAGCTCCACACCCGCGTGCAATCCGTACAGGAGTCCGCCGACCAGCCCGAGGACGTGCACCATCGAGGGCAGCAGGATGATCCGTTCACCGGGCAGTGGCACGCCGTCGATCCGGGTGTACCGCTCGACCTCCGCGACGAGGTCCTCGGCCGTCCGGCCGATCACCTTGGACGGTCCGGTCGAGCCGGAACTGAGCTGGAGGACGGCGTGCGGTGTCGCCGCCTGCCTGCCCTCCCGGACGGTGATCGCCTCGGTGACGTCGTGGAACACGGCCAGCGGGCTGCCCTTCGAGCCGCCGACGCCGACCAGCACCTGCACGCCGAGCCGCTCGAGCGCGGCGTCGACCTCGTACCGCGTCAGCCGGTGGTCCAGCAGTACGGCCTGGGCGCCGATCCGCCAGACGGCGAGCAGGTTGGCCACGTAGGCGAGCGACGGCGGGAGGTTCAACCCGGCGCAGCCACCTTCCCGCAACCCCGCCGTGACCAGCGCTTCCTGCTTGGCGGCCACCAGGCGGCGTAGTGCGGAACGCGCAACCGGCGTATTCCCCAGATGTAGACAGACGCCGTTGTCTGGGCCATTCAGCAATATCTCGTCGACCCATTCCGACGAGCCGGTCCGCAGCACTTCACTGGCCGTAATTGCGGACACCTCCCATGGAGAAATGAGCAGCACAAATACACCCCGAAGGGTTGTTCACCGGGTTACCGCCAGCTCCGTCCTGGCGGCGAACTGGAGCGTACGTCAGATTCCATGCGCTGAGAAGACAAAACGTGAACGATGCTCTACGTGATTACGTGATCACGCGGCGGTTGCCGACGCCCTGCTCATACACGACACACATGCCACTTGACCAGGCACCTTTCCCGGCACTTCACAGGCGGGACGGCATGACGCGCCCGTTGACCGTCCGGTGAGCCGAACACCCGGAGCACATTTCCCGCATAGGCTCAGCATCCCACCGAATACGGCAGAACGGAGTAGCATCACTGGTCTGACCGCCTCCTTTTCGTCGCCACGGAAAACAATTCGATGACTGTCCGCAATGCAAGGGCGACGATTCTCACCGACCGTGTCGACACACAGCGTGAGGTACATAAAGGACCGGTAAAGCGGTAGCCGGCATGCCGAGCCGTTCGGCCTCGGTGTTCCGCAGCCGCTGTGACGGATCAGTAAGCGCAGCCGATGCCGATACCGATATCGGTCGTCACGCGGACCGCCCAGCGCGATGTCGTCGGCCGCTCCGGTGGCGCTACCACCGTCGCCGAGCGCGACCAGCACGGCCGACGGTTTGAAACGGTGGTGGCAGGCAACCCTTTCGGCGCACAGTCGACGGCGACGGGGAGACGACCATGCCTGGTGAAGAAGCGATGCCGAGTACGCTGCGGCGCTCACCGAAGAAGGCGCAGCGGACCTGGGTGAAGGCACACGACTCAGCGGTCGAGACCTACGGCGAGGGGCGGCGGGCTCACCAGACCGCCTTCGCCGCGCTCAAGCACTCGTTCGAGAAGGTCGGTGACCACTGGGAGGCGAAGGACGAGCGTGGCCCCTCCGACGAGCAGGCCGCGCGCAGCGCCGGGGACCGGCAGGCGGACACCGCGGGCGGCGTGGACGCGTCCGCGTCGAAACAGCACCTGTACGACCTCGCCAAGCGCCTGGATGTCCCCGGCCGCTCGTCGATGAACAAGCAGGAGCTGGTGGACGCCGTGCAGCGGGCGAACCAGCGCAAGACCGCGAAGGCGCGGGTCAGGAACAGCTAGACGATCCTTCCCCGCACAGGGTGCGCGCGGGCTCGGTGTCCCGAAAGCGCCTTTCGGGACACCGGCCCTGCTCTGAACGCGCCGTTCACAGCACCAAAACCAGGGTGCTCCGCGCGCGACCCGCGCAGCGGGCCCGCGCCTACGCACCCTTACGGTGGCGCAGGCCCACCCCAAAGGGGCTCCCTGCCACCTCCCGAGACCTGCCCCCTCCGGCGAGGACACACCCACCAGACGGACAACGGTCCATCGAGCCTGGGCCGACGCCTGCCAAATGGGATGGTGGCCGCCGCCACCTGTCTCGTCGTGCGGCCGCAGACGGGTTCAGTGGTGGTCGTCGGCCGGTGCCGTGGACAGCACGTCGGCGCGGTAGTCGGTGGGCAGCTGCGCGACGAGGTCGGCGAACTCACCGTCACTCACGCCGTTCTTCAACGCGGCGACGACCGACCGCGCGTGCTCCCGCGCGCCGTCCGGGGTGCAGCCCCGTCCCTCCTCGTCGGCGATCCGCCGGTAGAACTCCTCGACGCCGAACGTCGCACCGTGCCCGGTCTCGGGCAACGCCTCCGCGACACCCTGCGGCAGCTGGGCGGCGAGGTTCCTCGGCTCGTTCCCGGCGAGTCGCTCCCCGAGCACCGCCAGTGTCGCGCGTGTCGCCGCGGCCGCGTGGTCCGCGTCGGACAGCCCCGAGAGCTTTCCGACCGCCGTGACGATCTCCTGCTCCTTCATCACAAACCTCCTCCGGCACGTTCGGACGCCACTCCCCGTCGCCACGGGTTACCCGGGTACCGGCCGTCCATTCACCGGCGTCCGGGAACGGACAGGCTGTCGTTTGCCCGCCGCCGAGCCGGGTAGCCGGGTGTCCCGCATGGAGGAGGGTGATCCAGTTGACCGACGCGTACCCGGAGAGCTACCCGCTGAGCGAGGACGAGGAAACCGAGAACGACCCCGAGGGTTTCGCCAGGGAAGCAGGCGTGGACCCGACCGCGCAGGAGGTGGACGAGTACCGCGAGATGGTCGGCGACCTGCCGCCGGAGTCCGCGGGCCCGGACCGCTGACAGTGCGTGGGCACTCCGGATGACCGGCTGCGCGACGTTCCGCACCCGGGTGCCGCCGGAGGTGATGCCCTGTTCGCAGCCGAAGTGGGCTTGGCCGTGGACGGCGAGGTCCGGGAGGTGCAGGAGAGACCGCGCGTCGCTGTCCGTACTCGCCAGTGTGTCCGAACGTCATGTGAAATCCGCCATGGCCCCGTGACGTCGGCGGCGCACCGGTGTCCAACGGGGGTGTGTGAAGGTCGACGCGGCGGCATCCGCTTCGCGAGACCTTCCAGCGAACCCCAGGAGCGTCGTCATGACCGCCACCCACAGCCCCCCGGCCAACTCGAACGCGTCGACAGGCAACACCTCCGTCGTCTCGTCCTCGGAGAAGACCACCGTGTCGCCGAGCACCTCCCAGGGCGCGTCGCCGGCCACGCGGCAGGGCACCACGACGGTGGCCGACACGGTGGTGCAGAAGATCGCCGGTCTGGCCGCCAGGGAGGTCAACGGCGTGCACGACCTCGGTGGCGGCGCGTCCCGCGCGTTCGGTGCCCTCCGGGAGCGGATTCCCGGCGCGACGGCGAGCGCCGCGCAAGGTGTTGCGGTCGAGGTCGGCGAGACCCAGGCCGCGATCGACCTGCAGCTCCTGGTCGAGTACGGCGTCTCCATCGCCGATCTGGCAAGGGCGGTGCGCCGCGACGTGGTCACCGCGATCGAGCGGATGACCGGCCTGGAAGTGGTCGAGGTCAACATCCACGTCAGTGACGTCCACATCCCCGGCGCCGAGGACACCTCACCAGAAGCGACCCGCGTGCGGTGATCCTGCCCGCGACTCCCCGCGATTCCGCGAAATCCCGATCGACGGCACGACCTCCGCCTGCCGGTGAGGGCTGGCGGAGGCCGGGTGGATCAAGGCCGCTGACGAGGACACTGCCCATGAAGGTCCCAGGCTGCTGGCCCTCGCCGGCGCGCCCGTCAGCCGGTGCAGTTGGGGACGGCGGGAGCACTGCCGACGCAGTTGTTCGGGGTGTTGGCGGTGATGGGTGAGTTGGTGGTGGTCATGGTGCCGCCCTGGCGGTAGACGCCACCGGAGTTGCCAAGGAGCAGCAGCGCGTGGTTGTCGGTCACGGCGGTCTGGGTGAGGGTCGTCGCGGTCGAGTCGACCGCGGCTATTCCGCCGCCCCGGCCCGCGCTGTTGCCGGTGACGAACAACGGGCTGCCGGAAACGCCGGTGACCGTCAGCGTGCCGCGAAGACCGTTGTAGATCGCGCCGCCGCTGCCCAGCAGGGTCAGGTTGCCCGACAGCGGGCTGTTGGTGAACGTCGCGGCAGGCGCGGTGCCCGACGGGGTGTCCACGTTGGCGAGACCGCCGCCGTTCCCCGACGCCGTGTTGCCGGTCAGGGTGCTTCCGGTCAGGGTGACCGCACCGCGGTTGAGGATGCCGCCCCCGTGACCGAGCACGTTGCCCCGGGTGAACGCGACCCCGGTCGTGAGCGTGAGGCTGCCGGTGGGGCCGACCTCGGCGATCCGGAACATCCCCAGCCCCAGCAACGAGGCGTTGGTGACGGTGGCGGGGCCGATCATCTCGATCGGGGTGGTGATCACCGGCAGCGCGTTCGCGGCGCCCCCATGGCTGGAGGTCATGCGATAGGTACAACCACCCGCCAGGACGAGAGTGTCCGAAGTGGGGGTGGAGTTGGCCAGGTTCACCGCCGCGACCAGAGCGTTCTCGCCGCACGCCACGGGGATGGTGATGGCCTGCGCCACTGGGCTGACCGCGATCATGCCGCCTGCCACGATGGTCGCCCCGAACAGGGCCTGGGCAATACTACGGATTCTTCGCATGGCTACTTCGATTCCTGGAACAGGATAGGTGGCTCCGCAGCGCGGCGCGCAGGCGGAAGATACAACGCGGGCAGCGGCCGCATCCGTCAACTCGACTGGCGAACGGAATGCGTGCGCTTTCGTCCACGCAAAAGACCCCGGCTCGTGATCTGCGTTCGCGATCTTCGCGTGCAGGTCAGCTGACCGGGGTCTTGGGTAACATCAGGAGTTTACCTCTTCAACCCGGAAGACAGACACCCAGCCCCTCGAATGGGTGATGCGCCGATTATCGGCACGAACTCAGCGGTTCACCCCGCTCGGAATACCTGTTTGTTTTCCGAACTCCGGCTCAACCCGGATGGGGTGGCCCATTTCGGAGGTGCAGGACAGGTACCTGGGCGGCGCCGTCCGCGATGGCGGCGGCGTGGCCACGGGCCCATCGCAGCAGCGCCGTGATGTCGAGACCGTAGGCAGGCGCGCCCTCGTAGGGCTCGATGTTGTCGGCACCGCGGGTGAGCAAGGCGCCCGCGCCCGCGACGTTGCCGCGGGCCGCGTGTGTGACGCCGACGGCCAGCTGTGCGAGACCTTTCCACAGCCCACGCGACGCCTCGGGTGCGCTCTTCCAGGCGTCCTCCAGCACTTCGTGCGCGTGGAACGGCATGCCGAGGTCAAGCAGCCGTTGCGCCTCGAGAAGCGTTTCGTCGGGTGTCCGGACCACACCTTCCGGCTGGCGCGGGACGCCCGGTACCCCGCGCGGCAGTGGCCTGCCAAGCCTGTCGCGCGGGCGCTCGTTGCGGGCGTGACCGGCCGCGTCGCGATCGCGGTCGGCTCTCCTGCCGTTGTCGCCCGAGTCCATCGCACCGTCTCTCATCTGTCGTGTGTCAGCGGTTGGCCAGCCGCAGCGGTGCGCCGACGGCGTGGATCGGCTGGGCGTGCCGAAGGTTCGGCCGGGGCATGCTTGGGAAGAGGTGATGTTCGACCTGGTGGTTCAGCGCGCCGATGGTGAAGTCGACCCGCCTGCCACCTCGGACGTTGCGGGAGGTGAGCACCTGCCCGCGCGGGAAGTCGACCTTCTGTCCGGCCGCGATCGTCGGCATGCCCTTGTTCCCCGGGGCGAACGAGCATCCCATGTAGACACCGCAGAGACACTGGTGCACCAGGATGAACGCCACCGCAGGTTTCCTGACCAGCTGGGACAGCTCGCCGTCCCGGCTGCCGGCCGGTGCCGTTGGCAAGGTACCAAGAGACGTCATCCGCGCCACCGCCTTCTGGGTGCGTCGAGCGGCACCGGGGACTTGGGTGGCCTCGTGTCACGAGCCGGCACCTCGAAGATGGGTGTCATCGGTCCGGTTTCATCCTACGCCCGCTGATCACCGATGTGCCGAGAATCGGCTGTGAGGGGGTCGACGGATCCGGTTCCGCTATCCGTCGACCGACGGCACGATGAAGGTCAGCGAGTCCAGCAGATGGCCGTCGACGTCGCGAAGCTCCACCCGCACCTGCTTCCCGGCTGGCACACCGAGCTCCGCCGGGCGCCGTTCACAGCGCGGCGTCAGCCGGAAGACCGCGGTGGGCTCCTCCAACAGAAGACGGTCGTCGGCGGTTCGGTACGACGCGGTTCGCTGCATGAGTGGCCCCGTCCTGCGGGTTGTGGTGGATGGAGTCTCAGTGGACTGCCCTTGGGTGGATGACCGCGACAAAGTGGGACGTCTGCCTGCGGCGAACGAAACCACCCGGGCCGGAGCGACAACCTCACCCTACGCCCGAAGCCGAAGCCCGTTGGCTCGACGGGACGGGCCTGGTGTGATCGGGACCGCCCGGGTAGCGCAGAGTGCCACTCCCCCGCGGCGGCTTCCCGAACCGCCCGGGGGGAGCGCCTTCCGGTGAAGGGGCGTAACGTAGCAAGCAACACGCCCGGGACCCCGGTTTGAGTACAACCGACCGAGGGACCCTCATGGCACAAATCGATCCAGGCCCGGCCGGTCCGGTCGCGGGGATCGCGGAACCTCATCAGAGCACGGTCGCGACAATCCTGCGTGCTGTGGGGGTGGGCCTGTTCACCTCGGCCGAAGCCGACATGTTGATCGACCGGATCCGCGCGCACATGCTCCCGGTGCCGGGCGCGGCCTCGATCCGGAAGCCTCACGACCACGGCCATGGCGGTGCGTCCGCCACCACCCACCTGTTCCCGGCTCGAGCCGGTGATCATTCCCGGCCGGACAGTCGGTGAGCAAACGCCCCGGAGATGAAGCCGTGACCACCGCCCTCCTGCACGTGTCCAGCGACCATCTCCCACTCACAGCCACCGTCCCGCCACGCCCTCGCCCGGCTACCCAGCCGTTGACCGTCACCTCACATCCCGCCCCGCCCGCCGCGACCGTGCTCACGGTGCGCGGCGAAGTGGACATGCTCACCAGCACACAGTTGCAGGACCACCTTCTCCCGCTCGTGCGGGACACCGTCCCGCACGTGATCGTCGACCTGACCGGGGTCAGCTTCTTCGGAGCGGCCGGTCTCACCGTGCTGGTGAACGCCTGCGCCGTGGCCACTGCGGCGGGCGTCACGCTGCGCCTGGTCGCGTCCACCCGCCCGGTGCTGCTGCCACTGACGATCACCGGCATGGACGGCGTGTTCGACGTCAGCCACGACCTCGTCCACGCACTGATGCGTGCCGGCTGCGGACCGGACGGATAGCGCACGTGCGTAGTACCAGAGTGGCCGAGATCCTGTCGGTGATCAGCGACCGCGGGGGTGAGCAGGGCACACTGCCCACCCGGTTGTGCGCGGAATGCCTCGCGGTGTTGCCGGTCAGCGGTGTCGGGGTGGCGTTGATGACCGCCGACGGACCCAGCGGAGTCGTGCTCGCCGCCACCGACGGACGAGCCCGGCAGTTGGAGGAACTGCAGTTCGCCCTCACAGAAGGGCCGTGCGTGGTGGCGTCCAACAGCGGCAGTCCGGTGCTTCAGCCGGACCTCGCGGCAGCCGGGTCGGCCCGGTGGCCGCGGTTCGGAGCCGCCGCGCTCGATGCCGGGGTGCACGCCGTCTTCGCGTTCCCGCTGCGGGTCGGCGCCATCCGGGTCGGTGTCCTGGACCTCTACCGCGACACCCCGGGACCGCTCACCGCACCCGAACTCGCCGACGCACTGGCCTTCGCGGACGCGGCCACCAGCGTGGTCCTGCACCTGCAGGACCACGCTGGGCACGGGAGCGACGACCCCGCACTCACCGGGCCGATCGACAGCCAGGCCAAGGTCCACCAGGCGACCGGGATGATCACGATCCAACTCGGTGTCAGCCTCGCCGAGGCACTCCTGCGACTACGTGCGCACGCGTACGCTTCGGGACAGACGGTGTCGGCCGTCGCCGCCGACGTGGTCGACCGACGCTTGCGCTTCGACGGCGAACCGGGCACCACCACACAGCGCGATCGGTCATGACCCCCAACAAGACACAGGCGGTGGGCTCATGACGAGCCGGGAACAACTCCTCGCCAGCACGTTCGTGAGCCTGGCCGACACTCTGGTCGCCGATTTCGACGTCATCGACTTCCTCCACACGCTGGCCATCCGCAGCGTCGAACTCCTCGACGCCGACGCCGCCGGGATCATGCTGGCCGATTCCCACGGCGGCATGCACGTGATGGCCTCCTCCGCCGAGGAGGCCCGCCTGCTCGAACTCTACGAACTGCAGAACAACGAAGGTCCCTGCCTGGACTGCTACCGGTCCGGCCGCCCCGTGGCCCGCGAGGACCTGCCCGCGATGCGCACCTCGTGGCCCGCGTTCACCGACCAGTTGCAGAGTCTCGGGTTCCACTCCGCGCAGGCACTCCCGATGCGCCTGCGCGCCGAGACCATCGGCGCGCTGAACCTGTTCCGGCTCAAGCCCGGCCGGCTCACCGAGGCCGATCTGAGCATCGGCCAGGCCATGGCCGACGTCGCGACCGTCGGGCTGATCCAGGAACGCGCCATCGCCGCCAGCGAGCAACTCGCCACCCAGCTGCAGACGGCACTGAGCAGCCGCGTCCAGCTCGAACAGGCCAAAGGCGTCCTCGCCCAACGCGCGGGCCTGCACATCGACGAGGCCTTCCAGGTCATGCGTGCCTACGCCCGCAGCAACAACCGCCGGCTCAGCGACGTCGCCGCACAGGTCATCGACGGAACGCTCGACGACAACCAGGTTCCGAAGGGGCCGCGCCCCGGACCCGCCGCGCAACCCAGGACATGACCGGCGCGGCGAGCCGCCGGACCTGACGACCGCGCGACGGCCGGTCCGGACATCCCACCGACCCGGCGAAGATCCGTACACGTTTGGGAGCGACGGTCCACGGGAATCCCGGAGGCGCGCCGCCCCAGACCCCGGCGGAGTCCTGAGTCGTCCACGGCCGGTGACAGATGGTGATCAAAGATGCTCACCTGCCGACGGTCGCTCCGTGTGCTCGGGATTGGCGAACTCGAACCGAACGGCGGAGTGGAGCGACGATGACTTCTGTGACTCCGAGGCGACAGCGCAACCGGGACGGTGATTTCGCGACGTTGTCGCGGGAGATCCGCGGCGCCGGTCTGCTCGAACGGCGGCGCGCCTACTACGTGGCCAGGATCGTGGCGAACCTGGCCGTGTTCGCCGCCGGCTGGGTGGCGTTCGTGGTGATCGGCGACTCATGGTGGCAGCTGCTCACCGCGGCGTTCTTCGCGGTCGTGTTCACCCAGCTCGCGTTCATCGGTCACGACGCGGGCCACAAGCAGATCCTCGACAGCCGTCGCGCCAACGACGTGCTGGGCTACCTGCACGGCGGCCTGGTCGGGATCAGCTACGACTGGTGGGTCGGCAAGCACACCCGGCACCACGCCAACCCCAACCACGAGGACGACGATCCGGACCTCGACATCCCCGCACTGGCCTTCACCCGCGACCAGGCACGGAACAAGCACGGGGTGGTGCGCTGGATGGCCAAGCACCAAGCTGTCCTGTTCTTTCCGTTGTTGCTGCTCGAAGGGCTGAACCTGCACTGGTCGAGCGTCAGGCACCTCTGGCGCGGTGACGGCAGGGCACGCGTACTCGAAGCGGGTCTGCTGAGCGCACACCTCGCCGCGTACCTGACCGCCGTGTTCACCGTGCTGTCGCCGCTGACCGGGCTGGCGTTCATCGCCGTGCACCAGGGGCTGTGGGGCGTCTACATGGGATGCTCCTTCGCGCCCAACCACAAGGGAATGCCGACCCTGCCACCCGGCCACCAGCTGGACTACCTCCGCAAACAGGTCCTGACCTCTCGCAACGTCCGCGGCGGCCGCTGGGTGGACTTCGTCCTCGGCGGACTCAACTACCAGATCGAGCACCACCTGTTCCCCACCATGCCGCGCCCCAACCTGCGCCGGGCCCAGGTACTCGTCCAGGACTTCTGCGACCGCCACCGCATCGACTACGCCCAATGCGGGCTCCTGCGCTCCTACGCCCACGTCCTGCGCCACCTGCGTGACGCGGGCGCCCCACTCCGGCAGCCGAAGGAGGCGAAGGCATGACCCACGATGACGATCCGCGCCTGGAGACGAACCCGAGCGCTCCCCCGGCGCCGGGCCGACCGGAGCAGCGGATACCGGAGCAGCGCTGGGAAACCGAGGGCGGCTACGTCCGCGAGGCCGGCCGACACGAAACCACGTCCCCTAGCCCTGCCCGACAGGCACTGGTCCACATCACGTGAATTTCGCAAACCGTGGAGGCACACATGCTGATTCTCGTAGTCGTACTGCTGGCGGCGTGGCTCATCGTCTCGATCGTCGGGTTCGCCATGGAGGGACTGATGTGGCTGGGCATCATCGGTATCGTGCTGTTCATCGGAACAGCCGTGATCGGTGGCATCCGGCGCAAGTCCCTGCGGCGGCCGTCCACACGCTGAACCGGCGGACCGGGTCGCCGACCGCGGCCCGGTCCGGGTGCCGCATCCCGATGCGAGGGGTGGCCCACCGTCTCAGCTCGCGCCGAACCGCAGGGGAAGCGGTTCCGGGCCGTGGATCCCGATGGGCGGGCGCCAGCTGAGAGGCGCGGCGACGACCGGCGGGCCGAGCCTGCCTGCCAGCACGGAAAGGACCTCGGCGACCTCGACCCTGGCCAGCGCGGCCCCGAGGCAGTGGTGCGGGCCTGCGCCGAACTGGAGGGCGGGCGCCTGTCCGGCGACGCTGATGTCGAACGTCGCGCCGTCGCGGAAGACCCGCGGATCGCGCTGCGCGATGCCGACGCACACCATGAAGAACGTCTCCTTGGCGAACCGCACGCCCCGGTACTCGAAGTCCGCGGCGGCGAACCGGTACACCGTCGCCGCCGACGGGATCCAGCGGATCACCTCGTCGGTGGCCTGGGCGGCCAGCTCGGGCCGGCTGCCGAGCAACCGCCACTGGCCGGGATGCGCGGCGAACGCGACCATCGCGTTGCCCAGCTGGTGGCGGGTCGTGTCGTGCGCGGCGAACACCAGCGTGACGATGAGGTTGCGCAGCTCCTCCATGCTGACCCGGCCGTTGTCCGCGCGCTGCGCGGCGACCAACGCGGAGATGAGGTCGTCGGCCGGTGCGGCCGACTTGTCCGCCATCAGCGCGTCGACGTACCCGTTGAGCCCGACGAGCGCGTTCTCGACCCGCCGGGGGATGTCGCCGCCGTGCGCCAGGCTGAACACGAGCCCGACGTCCGCGGTCCACACCCGGAACGTGTCGTAGTCCTCGGCAGGCACGCCGAGCAGCTCGCACATGACCGCGAGCGGCAACGGGTTCCCGAACTCCTCGACGAACTCACAGACGTCGACCGACGCGAGGTGATCGGTCAGCTCGTTCGCCTTCGCCCGGATGAACGGGCGCAACCCGTCGATCATCCGCGGCGTGAAAGCCTTGTTCACCAGACCGCGCAGCCGCCGGTGGTCCTCCCCGTCCTGGTTGACGATCATCGGGACGAACCAGTCGTGGATGGGCCCGGCGACGACGCCGCTCATCTCCAGGTAGCGCTTGCCGTTGTGCTCCAGACGCGGATCCCGCAACAGGTCCCGCGCCTCGGCGTAGCGCAGCACGAGGGTGCCGATGGGGCTGTTCGCATACCAGCTGCGCTCCTGCGCCTCGACCACCTCCGGCGCGTCGAAGTGGAATTCTTGATCGACGACGTCGAGGAACGGAATATCAGGTGAGATCGACGTACCGTTCGCCGGAGTTGACATTTGTTGCCTCCGCTCGGAGCGTCCCCCTCCACCACCATGCCGCATGCCGTTGGGCACCGGAATACGATGATTGGCTGATTGTGCCCGGAATTCGGGGATCTTTTCCGGCGCCGGAGCTCGTGGGAATCCCGGCAGGCGGGCCACTCGCCGCAACCGCGAAGGACACCAGTCCCACCTCCCGAAGGCGACCGGCGAGCCGATGCGTCCAAGCCGCGGGTGCCCGACGAGACCAGGGAACGGGATGCCGTCGTCGTCCGGTCTGCGAGTCCGGCGACCTCAGGCGGCGGTGGTGCGCAGCTCGTCGCGCTTGACGTAGTGGAAGACGAAGGGGCCCAACGGGAGGACCGCCGCCAGCAGCGCGAGCAGGGTCGTGCGCATGTTCCAGTCCAGCACGCGGCGGACGGTGAGGATGGCCACGACCAGCGCGGTGAACAGCGCGCCGTGCGCGATGCCGAGGGGCAGCACCAGGTCGATGTCCGAGACGCGGCTCAGCACCGACCCGAACAGGATCAGCACGACGAACGACCAGCCCTCGACCAGCGAGAGCACACGGAACCGGGCGACGGGATCGGTCAACACGACCCGACCCTAGTAGGACAATTCGCCCAGGCGTGCGGCGGGTGTCCCCTGCTCGGTCATGGCGGCGACCCGGCGTCGTACGTCGCGCGGAGTTGGTGCTTGCGCAGCTTGCCCAGCGGGTCACGGGGCAGCTCGTCGACGAGTTCCAGCCGGTCGGGGTAGTACGACTCGGTCATGCCACCGGCGCGCAGGTGGTCGTGCAGCTCCTCGAGCGTCGGGGGCTCGCCGCCGGGGACCACGACAGCGCAGACGTGCTCCCGCGCGCCGTCCACGCGACTGATGATCGCCACGTCCTTGACGCCGGGGTGCTGCTGCAACTCCTCCTCCACGTCCCGCACCGGGATCATCACCTCGGCGTTCAGGTCGTAGACGCGGTCGGCGACGCGACCCTCGATGCGGATGCCGCCCCGGCCGTCCGCGCGGGCGAGGTCGCCGGTGTCGAACCAGTCGCCGTGTCCGGTGCCGGTGGTCGAGATCCGCTCGATGTCGTCGGTGATGGTGCCGACGCACATCGACGCGCCACGCACCTGCAGCGCCCCGGTGGTGCCCTCGACGTCCGGGGTGACCACGCGCACCTCCAGCCCTGGCAACGGCCTGCCGTCGCTGTGGGCCGACCAGTCCGGTGGGTCGTCGGCGCGCACCGCCGTACCCACGACGTTCTCGGTCATTCCCCAGACCGCGCGCAGCGGCACCCCGAACGTGTCCCGCACCGTCGGCACCAGGCCGGGCGGCACCGTGGTGCCACCGGCCATGACGGTGTGCAGCGACGGCAGCTCGCGGGGCCGCTCGCGCTGGGCGGCGACGAGCGCGGCCAGGGTGGGCGCGGAGGTCAGCAGACGGGTCGTGCCCGCCTGTGCCATCAGGTCGAGCATCCGGCCGGGATCGGCGGCATCCTGGAACACGCCGGTGCCGCCGGTCAACAGGACCCCGAACACCGCCCACAGCGGGCACGCGATGTGGCTCACCCGCATCGTGGTCGCCGCCCGGTCCATCCCCGGTCCGCCGACCGCCGCGGCCATGAACCCGCTGGCGCCCGCGTAGATCGTGTTGCAGGTGTGCAGCACACCCTTGGGTTCACCGGTGCTGCCCGAGGTGAACAACACCATCGACGGCTGGTCGGGGTCCACCGGCGACAACGAGGAGAGATCCGGGTCCGGCCGGTCGACGAAGCAGTCGTGGAAGTCCACCGCGCCGGTGTCCTCGGCGTCGCCGTACACGACCCGCTGCCGCAACCCCGGCAGTCGCGGCGCCATCTCCGCGAGTGCCCGCGCGTGACCGTAACCGGCCCAGCTGTCCACCGTGACGCAGACCCGCGCACCCGTTCTGGCGAGCGCCCGCTCGATCTCCCGTGCCCGCAGCTGCGGCACGATCGGCTGTGCGACCGCACCGACCCGCACGCACGCCAGCAACAACGCCGCGGTCTCCCACCAGTCGGGAAGCTGGAAGGCGACCACGTCACCGGTGCGCACACCGAAGTCGACGAGGCCGCCCGCGATGCGCCGGACCAGCCGGTCGAACTCGCGGTAGGACACCACGCGCACCGTGCCGTCGCCGGTACGCCCGTTGACCAGCACCGGGTCGTCCGGACGCGTTCGCGCCCACTCGGCCACGTCGTCGAGGAACGTCGTGTCCCGCCACCAGCCGTTGCTCCGGTAACGGCGCGCCAGCTCGGGGTCGGCCGCCAGTCGAACCAGGGACGTCACTCCTGCGGCCTCCGCGACATTCCGGGTCAGCGAGTCGGACCGGCACGGAGAACGTGCCTGCTCCGTTTCAACGACGACGGACTGTACCGGACCGGACGCGAAGGTCACTCCGCCGGATAGCGGTAACTCGACGCGCTGAAACCGATGTCGAACCCGAAGTACCCGTGGATTTCGGCCTGTTGCCCGGTGCAGTCGCTTTCCGAGTACACGGTCGCGGTCACGTTGGTGTGGTACGAGCGGGACGGCGGGATTGTGTAACAACCATGATAATAGATCGTGGTCCGATATTCGGTCCCGTGGAACGCCGGTTCCGAGTAGAAGCAGGCGTTGAAGATGATGCTGTCGCACGGGTAGGACGGGGCGGCACTGGCAGGGGTAGCGGTAATCACGAAAGTGGCCGCGGTGGCGAGTAACACCGCCGACAGCTTTTCGACAGTCATATCGGCACGGTATGAGGTGGTGAGGCCGCGGAAAACCGCCGGGCCGGTGATACGGGTGCGACCTCCGGCGGCGCGTTCACCGCTTTCGGCCGACAGCGGGCGGGAGTCCCATCGCACCGGTCGTGCCTGGCTGTCGACAGCGGTCGCCGATCCCGCCCCCAGGGGGGACCGTCAGGAACTAGGGTGTGCCCGGTGCGGGAGATGGTGGTCGTCGTCCGGGACGCGGGGACGACGTGGGTGGCGCAGACGGTGGCTACGATCCGGGCGGCCGGTTGTCTTGCCGGTGTGGTCAGCGGACCGGTCACCGACGACGAACGGGTGGAGCTGTCCGGCCTCGCCGACCGCCTCGTGGTGGTCGGCGACCCGACCGATCCCGGCCTGCTCGCGGCCGCCGCGCGGGAGGTGAGCGCGGGGCACCGGCTCGGCGCGGTGTACTCCTCCTCCGACGGTGCGGTCGTCGCCGCCGCGCGGGCCGCGGAGCTGCTCGGCATCGGGCGCACCCCGTCGGCCGGACTCGCCGCCGCACGCAACAAGTTCGCGACCCGGCAGGCCATGGCCGCCGCCGGGCTGTCCACCCCGCCCTTCGCCCTCATCCACGACGCCGCCGAGGCCGCGGCCGTCGCCGCGGCGGTGCCGCTGCCCGCGGTGGTCAAGCCCGTCAACGGCGCGGGCAGCCACCTCGTCGAGCGGGTGTCGACCGTCGACGGGCTCGCCGCCGCCTACCGCACGATCGCTGACCGGCTGTTCGACGCCCCGCAGCTGCGCCACCTCTACACCGCCCAGCTCACCGGCGCCACCCCGATCGACCCCGCCACCACGTTCCTCGTGGAGGGCCTGCTGCGCGGCCACGAGTACACCCTCGACCTGATCGTCCGCGACGGTGAGGTCGAGCTGCTCCCGCTGGTGGACAAGTTCTTCGTCGACGACCGGTTCTTCGAGCGCGGGTTCGTCAGCCCGCCCGTCGACCTCGACCCCGGCCTCGCACGCGACATCGGCGCGGCGGTCACGAACGCGGTGCTGGCGGTCGGGCTGGACAACACCGTGGCGTGCGTGGAGGTGATCGTCGACGAGGTGCTCGGCCCGACGGTCGTGGAGATCAACTGCCGGCCGGCGGGACAGATCATGGGCACCCTCTACGACCTGCGCACCGGCGTGAACACCGCGGCCGAGGTGATCGGGCTGGCTCGCGGCGTGCCGGCCATCCGCACCGAGCCGAAGCTGCCGATCCCGCTCGCCACCCTCACCCTGTTCCCGGAGGGCACCGGCCGCCTGCGGGCGGTGCACGGCCTCGACGAGGTCGCCGACCTGCCCGACGTGCTCCGCGTCGTGCGGTCCGTCGCGCCGGGCGACCTGATCACCGACGACTACGAGATCTTCGCGGTCAACCTCCTCGTCGCCGGGTTCGACGACGAGAAGGACCTGATGGACATCTACGCCGAGGCCGACAAGTTGGTGCGGTTCGAGATCGAGCCGAGGTAAAAGTCCGCCGAATCCTTGCCGGGCGAACGCATGGCGCGGTTAGAGTGCGCGGACGACCGGCTCCGGACAGGGAGCCGCTGGGTGGAAGGACTGGGGTGCACGGCTTACCGGACCAGGTACGGCTCGCCGCCTACATCGCGTTGCTGCACCGGCTGACCGGCAAGGACCTGCTCACCGTCGGCGTCGGGGACCGGGTCGTCCGGGTCGCACTGGACGAGGCGACGACGTTCGCCGCCCTGCGCACCGGGGTGGCGGAGAGCACCGAGCCCGAGCACACTGCCGAGCACACGGACGGGACCTACACCGAGCCGCTGCCCCCGGACCTCGCCGACCGGCACCGGCTGCTGCTCGACGCCGCGCTGGCCGCGCCGGACACCCCGGTCGCCGCGCTGCCGCTGCTGACCGGTGACGAGCGGGCGGCGGTGACCGCATGGAGCACCGGCGGTGACCCCGGATCCGTGCGCACCGCGCCGTTCGTGCCGGTCCACCGGCTGGTCGCCGAGCGGGCCGCGGCCGGCCCGGACCGGCTCGCCGCCGCCGACGCCGCCCGCGGGCTCACCTACGCCGAGCTGCACCGCGCGGCGGGCCGGTTCGCCCACCGGCTGCGGGCCGAGGGCGTGCGGCCGGGCGACCTGGTGGCCGTCGTGCTCACCCGCGGCACCGAGCTGGTGCTCGCGCAGCTCGCGATCCTGCGGGCCGGGGCCGCGATCGTGCCGCTCGACCCGGTCAACCCGGCCGCCCGGCTCGGCCGGATGCTGGACCGGGCCGGCGCGCGGCTGGTCGTCACCGGCGCGGAACAGCTCGACCGGCTCCCCGCCCACGTCACCCCGGTGGTCGTGGACTGGGCCGCGCTCGGCGACGGGCCCGAGGCCGACGACCCGCCGGTGCACCCCGACCAGCTCGCCTACGTCACGTTCACGTCCGGGTCCACCGGCGAACCCAAAGGTGTCGCACTGCCCCACCGCGCGCTGACCAGCACCGTCGCCTGGGCACGGCGGGCACTCGCGCTCACCGCCGGGGACCGGGCCGGGATGACCGCCTCCCCCGGGTTCGACGTCAGCGTGCTCGACACGTTCAGCGCGCTCACCGCGGGCGCCAGCGTGCACGCCCCGGCCGCCGAGCTGCTCACCTCCCCCACCGACCTGCGTGCCTGGCTGGTGGCGCAGCGGGTCACCGTCACGTTCCTGCCGACCCCGGTCGGCGAGAGCGTGACCGGCATGACCTGGCCGGTGGACACCGCGCTGCGGCTGGTGCACACCGGCGGCGCGACGCTGCACCGCCACCCGCCTCCCGGGCTGCCGTTCACGCTGGTCAACCTGTACGGCCTGACCGAGGTCGGGGTGTGGAGCACGAGCACGGTGGTCGAACCGGGCGGCGACGGCCCGCCGTCGATCGGCTCGCCCATCGACCGCTCCGACGTGCTCGTGCTGGACGCGGCGGGCGCCCCGGTGCCTGCCGGTGTGCTCGGCGAGGTGCACGTCGGCGGGGTCGGTGTCGCGCGCGGCTACCTCGGCGGACCGGGCCTGACCGCCGACCGGTTCGTGCCGCACCCGTGGCGGCCGGGCGAGCGGGTCTACCGCACCGGCGACCGCGCCCGCTGGCGCGCAGACGGGACGCTCGAGTACGTCGGCCGCACCGACCACCAGGTGCAGAGCAGCGGCGGCGTGCGGGTCGAGCTCGGCGAGATCGAGACGGCACTCGTCGCGCATCCCGCGGTGACCCAGGCGGCCGCCGCGCAGGTGGACGGGCGGATCGTCGGCTACGTGACCGGCGCGGCCGGGGTCGACACCGCGGCGCTGCGCGAGCACCTGGCGCAGCGGTTGCCGAGGTACATGGTGCCCGCCGAGCTGGTCGTGCTGGACACCATGCCGCTGACCCCGACCGGCAAGCTCGACCGGCGGGCACTGCCCGCGCCCGGCGAACGGGCGAGCTCGGCCGGGTACGAGCCGCCGCGCACCGAGCTGGAGCGCAGGCTCGCCGAGATCTGGCGGACCGTGCTCGGCACCGAGCAGGTCGGCATCCACGACACCTTCTTCGACATCGGCGGCAACTCGACCGCGCTGATCCAGGTCTACGGGCACCTGGTGTCGGTCACCTCCCGCGAGGTGTCGCTGCAGGAGCTCTACGAGCACCCGACGATCGCCGCGTTCGCCCGGCACCTCGGCGACACCCCGGACCCGGCGCCAGAACCCGCACGGGCACCGGCCGGGCGCGACCGGGCGCGGCTCGCCCGGCTGCGCAGGGAGCGCGTCGACGGGAGCCGCACACGTGACTGACGGGGAGACCGACCGCGACACGCACATCGCCGTGGTGGGCATGGCGGGCCGGTTCGCGGGCGCACCCGACCTGGACGCCTACTGGCGGCTGCTGGTCGCGGGCGACTGCGCGGTGCGCAAACTTGACCGCACCGAGTTGCTCGCGGCGGGCGAGGACCCGGCCAGGATGGCCGACCCCGCCTATGTGCGCCGGTACGGGCGGCTGGACCGGCCGGAGTGGTTCGACGCCGACTTCTTCGGCTACGCGCCGGTGGACGCCACCCTCACCGACCCGCAGCACCGGGTGTTCCTGGAGACCTGCTGGCAGGCGCTGGAGGACGCGGGCTACCCGCCGTCGGAAACCGGCGCGGTCGTCGGGGTGTACGCGGGCTGCTCGCCGTCGCGGTACTGGTCGCTGGTGGGGCGGGACGCCGACCGGTTCCCCGGGCTCGACGACGTGCGGATGGCGATGGTCACCGGTGCCGACCACCTGTGCCTGCGGGTGTCGCACAAGCTGGGCCTCACCGGCCCCAGCATGACCGTGCTGTCGACGTGCTCGACCGCGCTGGTCGCGGTGCACCAGGCGACCCAGGCGCTGCTGTTCGGCGACTGCGACATGGCGCTCGCGGGCGCGGTGTCGGTGCGGATGCCCGCGCTCGGCGGGCTCGCCAGGGCAGGCAGCGTGCTGTCCTCGGACGGGGTGTGCCGGGCGTTCGACGCGAAGGCCAACGGCACCGTGTTCGGCGACGGCGCGGGCGTGGTGGTGCTGAAGCGGTACACCGACGCGGTGGCCGACGGCGACCACGTGCACGCGGTGATCCGCGGGTCCGCGGTGAACAACGACGGCCGCGACCGGGTCGGCTACGGCGCGCCCGGGGTCGCGGGGCAGACCGCGGTGATCCGCGCCGCGCTCGCCGCCGCCGACGTCGACCCGGCCGACATCGGCTACGTCGAGTCCCACGGCACCGGCACGCCGGTCGGCGACCCGATCGAGGTCACCGCGCTGACCAGGGCGTTCGGCGACGTGCCGCGCGGGCGGACGGTGCTCGGCACGGTGAAGCCCAACATCGGGCACACCGACGCCGCCGCCGGGATCGCCGGGCTGCTCAAGGTCATCCTGGCGCTGCGGCACGGGGTGCTGCCCCCGGCGATCAACGTGTCCGAGCCCAACCCGGCGATCGACCTCGCCGCCACACCGTTCGTCCTGCCCGCGGAGCCGACGCCGTGGGAGCGGCGCGGGCCCGCCCGGCTCGCCGGGATCAGCTCGTTCGGCATCGGCGCCACCAACGCGCACCTGGTCGTGGAGGAGCCGCCCGCACGTCCGCAGGGCGCGCCGCCTGCCGGGCAGCGGCTGCTGGTGCTGTCCGCGCGGACGCCTGCCGCGCTGGAGGCCGCCACCGCCGACCTGGCCCGTCACCTCGCGGCCCACCCGGAGGTGTCCCTCGACGACGTCGCCCACACGCTGCGGGTCGGGCGGGTGGCGTTCCCGTACCGCCGGTTCGCGGTGGTCACCGACCACGCCGACGCGGTCCGGGTCCTGCGTGGCGACGAACCCGCCCGGCTGGTCACCGGCACCGGACCGGTGCACGGCACCTCCGGCGAGCCGGTGGCCGGGCAGGCGGGACTCGCCGAGCTGGGCCGCCGGTGGCTCACCGGGCAGCCGCTGCGACCGGAGGCGGCCGGGCGGCGCAGGGTGGCGCTGCCGACCTACCCGTTCCAGCGGCAGCGCTTCGTCGCCGGGCTGCGCGAGCCCGGCACACCAGAACCGGTTCCGGCGCCCGCACCGGCGGCTGCCGCCGAGACGGGATGGACCCGCGACGAGATCGCCGAGACGATCGCGCTGCTGTTCGCCGAGGTGCTGCTGGTGCCCGAGGTGGCACCGGACGACGACTTCTTCGAGCTGGGCGGCGACTCCCTGATCGCCGTCGGCCTGCTTGCCCGCCTTGAGGAGTCCTTCGGTGTGTCGCCGCCGCCGGAGGACCTGTTCGCGGCCGCGACCCCCACCGAGTTCGCGGCCGTGATCGCCGAGCTGTTGGAGGATCCGCAGTGATCGACCCGCCGACCCGCCAGACCACTGCACCGCTGTCGTTCCCCCAGCAGCGCCTGTGGTTCCTCGACCAGCTGCTGCCGGGCAACACCGCCTACGCCGTCAGCTGGGCGGTGCGGTTGCGCGGCCCGCTCGACCCCGACGCGCTGCGCTGGGGCCTCGACCGGATCGTCGAGCGGCACGAGACGCTGCGCACCCGCTTCCCCGCAACGGACGGCGACCCGTTCGGCGTGATCGAGCCCGCCGGTCACGTCGACCTCCCGGTCACCGAGTGCGGGAACGAGGACGAGGTCCGCGGCCGGATCGGCGCGGACATCGCCACCCCGTTCGACCTGCGCTCCGCGCCGCCGCTGCGGATGCGGCTCTACCGGCTCGGGCCCGACGAGCACGTGCTGAGCGTCGTCGTGCACCACATCCTCGTCGACGGGTGGTCGACCGGCCTGTTCTTCGGCGAGCTGGCCGCCTTGTACACCGCCCGCGCCACCGGGCAGCCGGACCCGCTCGCGCCGCTGCCCGCGCAGTACCGGGACGTGGCCCGCTGGCAGCACGAGCAGCTCGACGGCGGCGAGCTGGCCGTGACGCTGGACTGGTGGCGCGAGCACCTCGCCGGGGCGCCCGCCCTGCTGAACCTGCCGACCGACCGGCCCCGGCCGACCGTGCAGACCTTCGACGGCGCCACCCACCAGCTCACCCTGCCCGCCGAGCTGTGGCGGGCGATCACCGCGGCGGGCAGGCCGCACCGCGCGACCCCGTACATGGTGCTGCACGCGGCGCTCGCGGCACTGCTGCACCGGCTGACCGGGGCGACCGACCTGGTGATCGGCTGCCCGACGGCGGGCCGCACCCGCCAGGAGCACGAGCGCCTCATCGGCATGTTCACCACCACCCTGCCGATGCGGGTGGGTCTCGACGGCGACCCGACCGGTGCGGAGCTGCTCGCCCGCACCAGGGCGACCGCGCTCGGCGCGTTCGGCCACGCCGACCTGCCGTTCGAAAAGCTCGTCGAGGAGCTGCGGCCCGAGCGGGTGATGAGCCACAACCCGCTGGTCCAGGTCATGCTGACGCTGCAGAACACCCAGGCTCGCGGCGGTGCCGCCGGTGGGGACACCGCGGCGGGACTCGCGATCGAGCACTTCCCCATGGACCTCGACGCCGCGTTCGTCGACCTGTGGCTGGAGGTCCGGCCGCCCACCACGCCGGACGGTCCGGCGCTGGCCCGGTTCACCTACAAGGCCGACCTGTTCGACGCGGACACCGTCGCCCGCATCGCGGCCCGGTACGAGACGCTGCTGCGCGATCTCACCGAGCACCCGGACACCCCGGTGTCGCGGCTGCGGCTGCTGCCCGACGCCGAGTACGCGCTGGTGGTCGACGAGTTCGGCGCGCCGGGCACGGAGCCGGTGGTGTCGGAGACGCTGGCGGAGGTCTTCGCGAACCAGGCGGCGCGCACCCCGGACGCGGTCGCCGCGACCAGGGGCGACCGGCAGGTCACCTACGCCGAGCTGAACCGGGCGGCCAACCGCATGGCACACCGGCTGCGCGCCAGTGGGGTGGGCCCGGACGTGCTGGTGGCCATCTGCGCGGGCCGCGACCTCGAGATGCTCGCCGCGACGCTGGCGGTGCTGAAGGCGGGCGGTGCCTACGTGCCGCTCGACCCGGCCAACCCGGACGAGCGGCTGCGGTACGTGCTCGGCGACACCGGCGCGCGGCTGCTGCTCACCGAACGGGCACTCGCCGACCGGTTCGCCGGCTTCGCGGGGCAGGTCGTCGAACTGGACGGCTGCGTGGCGCCGGGCGCCCCCGGCGACGCCGGGGACCCGCCCGTCGCCGCCACCCCGGACAACCTGGCCTACGTCATCTACACCTCCGGCTCCACCGGCCGGCCGAAGGGCGTGATGATCGCCCACCGCCAGGTGGTCCGGCTGATCAGCGCGGCGGACGCCGACTTCGACTTCGGACCGGCCGACGTGTGGGCGCTGGTGCACTCGCACGCGTTCGACCTGTCGGTGTGGGAGATGTGGGGCGCGTTCAGCAAGGGCGGCCGGGTCGCCGTCGTCCCAGCCGAGACCGTCCGCGACCACGAGGCGCTGCACGACCTGCTGCGGGCCGAACAGGTCACCGTGCTCACCCAGACCCCGCCGGCGTTCCGGGCGCTGCGGGCGGCGATGGCCGCGTCCGGGCGGTCCTTCCGCGACCTGGCGATGCGGACGGTCGTGTTCGGCGGCGACGCCCTGCACGTCAGGGAGTTCGAGGACTGGTTCGCCGAGCACGGCGACGCGGTGCCCGCGATGGTCAACATGTACGGCATCACCGAGACCACCGTGCACACCACGTACAAGCTGCTGACCACCGCCGACCTGACGGCGGGCGCGTCGTCGCCGGTCGGCCGCGCGCTGGGCGACCTGTACCTGTACGTGCTCGACCAGCACCTGCGGCCGGTGCCGGTCGGCATCCCCGGCGAGCTGTTCGTCGCGGGCCCCGGACTGGCCCGCGGCTACCTGAACCGGCCGGGGCTGACCGCGGACCGGTTCCTGCCGGAGCCCTTCGGCGGGCGGCCGGGCGCGCGGATGTACCGCAGCGGCGACCTGGTGAAGTGGCTGCCCGACGGCGGGCTGGAGTACCTCGGCCGGGTCGACCGGCAGGTGAAGATCCGCGGGTACCGCATCGAGCCGGGCGAGATCGAGTCGGTGCTGCTGGAGCACCCGATGGTGGGCGAGGCGGTGGTCGTCCCGCGCACCGACCAGCACGGCCAGCAGGACCTCGTCGGCTACCTCGCGCCCCGCGCGGGCAGCGAGGCGCTCGACGACCTGGTGGACCGGTCGAGCGACGACGCCGTCGCGAGCTGGAACGAGGTGTTCGACCTCGCCTTCGGTGGCGAGTCCGACCCGTTCGCCGGGTGGAACTCCAGCTACACCGGTCAGCCCATCGACCGGGAGGCGATGACCGCCTGGCTCGACGACGCGGTGGCCAGGGTCCGGCGGCTGCGGCCGCGCCGCGTGCTCGACGTCGGCTGCGGCACCGGGCTGTTCCTCGAACGGCTGGCAGGCGAGTGCGAACGCTACGTCGGCACCGACTTCTCCGGCGCGGCCCTGGCCGCCGCGCGCAAGCGGGCCGAGGTCGCCGGACTCGGACCCGACCGGGTGGACCTGCGCAGGCTGTCCGCCGACGCGCTCGGCGAGCTGGCCGGCGAGCGGTTCGACGTGGTGCTGCTCGACTCGGTCGCGCAGTACTTCCCGTCGGTCGACTACCTGCTGCGGGTGCTCGACGGCATCGTCGGCCTGGTCGCGCCGGGCGGGCACGTGTTCGTCGGCGACGTGCGCCACCTCGGGCTGGTCGAGGCGTTCCACGTCTCGGTGCAGCGCTACCGCGCGGCGGACACCGACTCGGTGACCGACCTGCGGACGCGAGTGGCGCAGCGGATCGGTGACGAGAACGAGCTGCTGGTCGACCCAGCGCTGTTCCTGGCCCTGCCCGCGCGGCTGCCGACGGTCGCGGGGGTGGACGTGCTGCTCCAGCGCGGCCGCTACGGCACGGAGATGGAACGGTTCCGCTACGACGTCCTGCTGCGGATCGCGCCGGACGAGAGGGGCGAGCCCGCCGAGCCGGTCGCGTGGGCCGAGGCCGGGCCGAACGCCGAGCGGTTCCGGCGGTGGCTCACGCGGCGCCGCCCGGCCGCGGCCACCGTGCGCGGCATCCCGAACGCACGCGTCGCCGACGAGCTGCGCGCGGCGGCGATCCTGTCCGGCGCCGGGACCGCCGGGGCGCCGGGCACCGTCGGGGAGCTGGCCGCCGTGCTCGCAGACACCGCCGACGCCGCGATCGACCCGGAGGACCTCGCCGAGGCCGCCGAGTCGGTGGGCTACCAGGTGTGGCCGAGGTGGTCGCCGACCGAGCCCGGCCATTTCGACCTGACCGTCGTGACCGAGGGCGGGGAGCTGCCCGCCGAACCCGTCGAGCCGCCGGCGGAGCGGGTCGACTGGACCCGGTTCGCGAACTTCTGCCTGCGGGACCGCTGGGAGGCCCGGGTGGTGCCCGCGCTGCGCGAGCACCTGGCGGAACGGCTGCCCGCGCACATGGTGCCCGCCCGGTTCGTGGTGCTCGACCGCCTGCCGCTCAACCGCAGCGGGAAGGTCGACCGCGACCGGCTGCCACCATCGGCGGCCACCCGCGCCGCCGACGAGACGTTCGTCGCGCCCCACGACGAGACCGAGCGCCTCCTGGCGAGCATCTGGGCGGAGATCCTCGGGCTGGACCGCGTCGGCGTCACCGACGACTTCTTCGCCCTCGGCGGCGACTCGCTGCGCAGCGTGCAGGTGGTCGGCAGGGCCCGCGCGGAAGGGCTGGTGCTGTCCGCCCGGCAGCTGTTCGAGCATCCGACGATCGCGCAGCTCGCCACGGTCGCGCGCCCGGCGGAGACCGCGCCTGCCGTGGTCGCGCCCACCGCGGCGCAGCGGCTGCTGGCCGCCGCCGGCGCGGACGCGGTCACCACCGTCGACGTCGCCGTGGCCGGGCCGGTCGACGCGGAACTGCTCGACGCCGCGTTCGCGTTCCTCGCCCGCAGGCACGACGTGCTGCGCCTCGGACAGGACCCCGACGGCGGCTGGTCGCCCCGGCAGACCGAGCCCGCGGTCCGCTGGCTCGCCGGGGCCGACCAGGACACCCTGCGCACCGAGGCCGCCGCGCTCGACCCGGCGGCGGGCACCGCGGCGCTCATCGGAACCGGGGCGGACTCGCCGGCACCGCGGCTGGTGCTCGCCGTGCACCGGGCGGTGCTCGACGAGCACAGCGTCGGCGTGCTGCTCGACGAGCTGAGCCTCGCCTACCGGCAGCTCGTCGCGGGCGCGGCCATCCGGCTGCCGGGCAGGCCGGCCGGGTTCGCCGCGTGGGCGGCCACCCAGCCCGCCGCCACGCCCGTCGAACCGTTCACCGCGGAGCCGGGAGCGGTCGTCGAGGTGGTGCCGGAACCGGCACAGGTCGCCGCACTCACCGGCCCGCTCGCCGCGGCCTACCGGCTGTCGCCTGCCGAGGCGCTGCTCGCGGCCACGGTCCTCGGCGCCCGGCGCGGTGCGCACGGGGACGACGGGGTGTGGGTCCGGCGCCGGGCAGGCTCGGCCCCCGGCCTCGGCCGGTTCGACCTGGTGCACACCGTGCCCGCCACCACCGACGCGGACCTGGACGCCGAGCTGTCCGACCTCAAGGAGGACCTGCGCGCGGCGCACCCGGCCGTGGTCGCGGAACGTCCGGCGGTCATGGTGCACGCGGTGACCTGGCACGCCGCCGACCCGGCGGCGCTGCTGCGCGGCGAGACGGGGCCGGTGGCGGTCGACCGGATCGCGACCGGCGCGGACGTGCTGCTGAGCCACGACACCGACACCGGCGGCGACCGTGTCACCGTGCGCGTCGCGGGCCCGGCCGCCGCCGAGGTCGCCGAGCACGTCCTGGCGGGCCTCGCCGCGCTCGCCGAGCACGCCGCCCGTCCCGGCGTCGGGTCCTGCACGCCGTCGGACTTCCCGCTGGCCGGGCTGGACCGCCAGACGCTGCGGGCGGTGTTCGGCACCGGACGCGACCTCGCGGACGTGTACCCGGTCGGTCCGCAGCAGGACTGGATGCTGCGCCGCTACCGCGACCTCGGCGACCGCAGCCTCTACGGGTTCGACCTCACCTGGGCGGGCGACGACATCGACCCGGACCTGTGGCAGCGCGCGTGGGAGATCGTCACCGCCCGCCAGCCCGCGCTGCGGGCCGGGCTGGTCACCGAGGGCGTGCCGCGCCCGCTGCTGGCCGTGCGCCGGGAGGTGCCGGTGCGTTTCCAGGTCGAGGACTGGTGCCACCTCGACGCCGACGAGCAGGGCCGCCGCTGGTACGAGCACATGGAACGGCTCTACACCGAAGGGTTCGACCTCACCGAGCCCGGCCAGTCCCGGCACGCGCTGTTCCGGGTCGGGCCGAGCACCTACTGGTGGACGTGGTTCGTCAACTACCTGCTGCTCGACGGCATCTCCTTCTACCGCGCTTTCCACGAGGCGGAGACGGTGTACCGGGCGCTGCGCGAGGGCCGGGAACACCGGCTGCCCGCGCCGGTCGAGCCCGTGCGGTACGTCGAATGGTTCGAGCGGCGCGACCTCGCCGGTGACATCGACACCGACCTCGACCACTGGCGGCGCAGGCTCGCCGGGTTCACCGAGGTCACCCCGCTCGCCGCCGGCCTCGGCGCACGACCGGACGCGCCTGCCCGGCCACAGCGGACCGGCCGGGCGACCATGCTGTCCCGCAAGCTGAGCGCCGCGCTGCGGATCACCGCGCGACGCCACCAGCTCACGCTGTACTCGCTGTTCCAGGCCGCGTGGTCGCTGCTGCTGCACGACACCACCGGCGAGACCGACATCGTGTTCGGCAACGTGGTCGCGGGCAGGCCCGACGAGCTGCCCGGCGCCGACCAGATCGTCGGGTACTGCAACCTGCACCTGCCGGCACGGGTGGCCGTCACCCCCGACGCGCCGCTGCTGCGGTGGCTGCGGGGGCTGCAGGCCGAACAGGTCGACGACCGGGCGCACCAGTGGGTCCCGCTGCGCCGGATCACAGCGGCGGGCGAGGTGCCCGACGGCCGGACGCTGTACGAGTCGTGCCTGTTCTTCATGGACGGCCCGCTGCGCGCCGCACCCGCGTCCGGCACCTGGCGGCGGGTCATCGGCGCGGCGAACACCGAGCACCCGCTGCGCGTGGTGATCGGGCCCGCGGAGCAGATCTCGATGAGCCTGGTCTACAACCCCGGCACGTTCTCCGACGACCGGATGGACCTGGTGCTGCGCAAGGTGACCGCGGCGCTGGTCGCCATGTCCCGCTCCCTGGACGGAAAGGTGACCGACGTGCTCGCGGCGATGGACCGGCCACCGGAGGTCCCGGTGATCTCCAGGGAGAGCCAGCTGCGGTTCAACCAGGCCTCGCCCGCCACCAACCCGGCCCTCGACCTGACCGGCGGCTGACCAGGTACTCGACAGCGTCTTTCCGAGCGTGTCGTTGTCCTGAAAGACGCCGCCCGGACGGGTTTGCGGGGGTCGCTACACCGTCATGGCGACCAGGACCCTGCGGTCACCGGTGAAGCTGTGCCTGCCGTGCAGTGCGAGCATGTTCTCCACGATCATCACGTCGCCGCGGCGCCATGGGCGGGCCAGTTCGTGCTGCTTGGCCGCGGCGCGGACCGCGTCGAGGTCGGCGGGCGGGATCGGGGTGCCGTCGCCGTAGGTCACCGAGTGGGGCAGGTCGGCCTCGTCGTCGTACAACTCCAGCAGGGCTTCGCGTTCGGCCGGGGGCAGGTTCGACGGGTGCCACTGGTCGGCCTGGTTGAACCACACCGTCTCACCCGTGGCCGGGGCGATGCGCACGGCAGGCCGGGTCGCCGCGGTGCGCAGCCCGCCGTCCTCGGTCCACGAGAACCTCAGGCCCGCGTCGGTGAGGAACCGCTCCACCTCGGCACGGTCGCCGGTCTCGAACGTCTGCTGCCACGACTTGCCGAGCCCGAAGCCGCCGTGCAGGTGCTGGCGGTAGGTCACCCCTCTGGCGGTGAACCGCTCCCGCACCGCCGGGTCGAGCGCGGCCAGCAGCGCCCGCCCGTCGCACACCGGTGTCGCGCCACCACCGGCCGGCTCGACCAGGCAGCAGAAGAACAGCCTGCGCGGCCACTCCCCCGCGTAGGACAGCTCGTTGTGCAGCGAGATCTCGTACTCCGGCGGGTACTCCGTCGAGGTGAAGATCCCGTCCGCCACCTTCGAGCGCGGCGTGTTGCCGCCCCGGTAGCTGGTCAGCGGCTCACCGAAGTGCGCCACCACCTCGTGGAACCGCTCCGGGCTCCCGACGCCCAGGCCGCGCAGCAGAACGACCCCGGTGTCGGCGAGCACCTCGGCCACCCGCTCCCGCAACTGCTCGACCGGCCCGGTCGCGTCGAACGCCACCCGGGTCGTCCCGCCCTCGGTCTCGCGCTCCATCAGCGTCTCGTTCACGCGCTCCGCACCTCCGGCGCCATCGCGGCCGCCTCCTCCTCGGTCGGCAACGTCCGGATCCCCGGGATCACCGACGTCGCGTACACCAGCACCGGCGTCAGCGCGCCGATCGACGCCGCCCACAGCACCGGCGCCACCCCGAACACGTCGGCCAGCACGCCGCCGAGCAGCGCGCCGACCGGCACCATCGCCAGCGACATCGCGCGCAGGCTCGCCACCACCCGGCCCTGCATCTCGTCCGGGGTCAGCACCTGCCGCAGCGTCGTCTGGATCACCGTGCCGATCTGGGAGAACAACCCGTACCCGAACTGCGAGGCGGCCAGCAGGACGATCACCAGCCACAGGCTGCCCGCGAACCCGGACAGCGGCACCAGCAGCAGCGTCGCGGTCGCGGCACCGACGCCCCACACCACCGTGCGGCCGAGCCCGAGCCTGCGCATCACCGCGATCGACAGCCAGGAGCCGACCATCGCGCCCGGCCCGGCGGCGGCGAAGATCGCCGCGACCCAGCCCGCGGGCACGTCGAGCTCACGCACCAGGTACAGCACGTACAGCGCCTGCAGCGCGCTGTAGAAGAACCAGAACACCGCGGTCGCCACGGTGATCGTGCGCAGCACCGGGTGGCGCAGCACCCAGCTCAGGCCCGTGCCGATCGCCTTCAGCGCGTTCGGCCGCTCCTGCGGGCTCGGCGGCGCGATGTCCGGCTTGCGGATGAACAGCAACAGCACGGCCGATGCGACGTAGGTGACCGTGCTCGCCACCAGCACCATCGCCGAGGCGACGGCGTTGACCGCGAGTCCCGCGATGCCCGGTCCGGCGAACTGGGCGGTCGACCGGCTCAGCTCCAGCTTCTGGTTGCCCTCGGCGACGAACTCGCGGCCGACCAGCGCGGGCAGGTAGGCGTGGTAGGCGGTCTCGAACATGACGCCGAGCACGCCGATCACGAAGATGACGACCCACAGCACCTCGATGGTCAGCCACCCGGCCAGGTACAGCACCGGGATCAGCCCGAGCACCGCGAACCGGCCGAGGTCGGTCCAGACCATCGCCTGCCGCCGCCGCACCCGGTCCGCCCACACCCCGGCGAACAGGAACAGCAGGAACGGCAGCTGCGACAGCGACGACAGGATGCCCATGTCGGTGGCGGACGCGTCGAGCAGGATGACCGCGACCAGCGGCAGCACGGTCCGCGTGATCTGCGCGCCGAACATGGCGAGTGTCTGGCCCGCCCACAGCTTCACGAAGTCCGCGTGCCGCCACAGCG
The DNA here is from genome assembly GCF_042653545.1 of Actinophytocola glycyrrhizae. Classification (NCBI taxonomy): domain Bacteria; kingdom Bacillati; phylum Actinomycetota; class Actinomycetes; order Pseudonocardiales; family Pseudonocardiaceae; genus Actinophytocola; species Actinophytocola glycyrrhizae. Next base: position 480,642 of record NZ_JBHSIS010000020.1, on the reverse strand, counting down.
TCCTGGCGGGTCCGGTGGTGCCGGCCTCGGCCGGCTCGGTGGACATCAGCCGATCTCCTTCCCGAACCGGGCCGGCGGGACGTCCGGCTCGGCGACCGCCGCGGCGAGCAGCGCGGTGTACTCGTCGACCATGTCCCGCACCGTCGTCTCGTCGAACAGGTCCGGCCGGTACTCGGCGACGCCGGTCAGCCCGTCTGGGCGCCGCCACAGGTACAGCATCAGGTCGAACTTGGCCGCGGGCTGCCCGAGCGGTTCGAACTCCATCGCCACCCCGCCGAGGTCGACCGGCAGCGCGCGCCGGTCGTCGGCGAGCATGAACATCGTCTGCACCAGCGGGGTCACGCTCGGGTCGCGCGGCACGCCGAGCTCCTCGACCAGTGCCTCGAACGGCACGTCGGCGTTGGTGTACGCCTCGATCGTGCGCTGCCGCACCCGGCGCACCAGCTCGCGGACGCTCGGTTCGCTGCCGGTGTCGACCCGCAGCACCAGGGTGTTCACGAAGAACCCGACCAGCGGTTCCAGCTCGGGGCGCGGGCGGGTGATCATCGGCACGGCGACCGCGAGGTCGGACTGGCCGGTGCGGCGGCGGAGCAGCTCGGCGTAGCAGGCGACGGTCACCATGAACATGGTCGCGCCCTCGCCGCCGCCCAGCGCCCGCAGCCCGTCGGCGACCTCGGGTGGGACGGCGAAGCGCAGGTGAGCGCCCGCGGCGGTGAGGCGGGCCGGGCGGGGCCGGTCGGTCGGCAGCTCCAGCCTGCCGGGCAGCCCGGCGAGCCGCTCGCGCCAGTACGCCAGCTGGGTGTCGGCGAGCCCGCCGGTGACCGCGGACCGCTGCCAGGCCGCGAAGTCGCCGTAGCGGACGGGCAGCTCGGGCAGCCGCGGCTCGCGCCCGTCGCGCAGCGCCGGGTACAGCCGCGCCAGCTCAGCGGACAGCACCTCGACCGACGGGCCGTCGAACACCGCGTGGTGGACGGTCAGCAGCAGCTGGTGGAGCTCCGGGCCGAGCCGGACCAGCAGCATCCGCAGCGGCAGCTCCCTGGTCAGCGCGAACGGCCGGGCGCTGCGCTCGTCGAGCAGCCGCACCCGCTCCCGCTCGCGCTCGGCCGCGCCGAGCCCGCTGAGGTCGACCACCTCCAGCGGCAGGTCCGGGTCGTCGTCGACCGCGCGGAACAGGCCGTCCGGGGTGACCACGAACCGGGTGCGCAGCACGTCGTGGCGGCGCACCACGGCGTGCAGCGCCCGTTCGAGCACGGCCGGGTCGAGCGGGCCGGTCAGCCGCCGCAGGAACTGCACGTTGTGCAGTGGCACGCCGGGGTTGAGCTGGTCGAGGAACCACAGCCGCTGCTCGCCGTAGGAGGCGGGTGCCGGGTCGGGAGCGGGCTCGATGGGCGGCAGTTCGCCGGACCGCAGCCTGCCCGCGACGGCGGCGGCGAGCGCGGCGACGGTCGGCTCCTCGAACACCACCGGCAGCGGCAGCGCCACCCCGAACGTCCTGCGGATCCTGGTCATCAGCTGGATCGCCAGCAGCGAGTGCCCGCCGATGGCCATGAAGTGGTCGGTGCGCCCCACCTCGTCGCGGCGCAGCAGCGTGCGGAACAGCCCGGCGATGACCTCCTCCAGCTCGCCGACGGGGGCGTCGGCCGAAGCCTGGTCCGCGGCGCTCCGGGGGGCGGGTTCCGGCAGGTGGGCGCGGTCGAGTTTGCCGTGTGGGGTCAGCGGCAGCTCGTCGAGCACGACCATGTCGGCGGGCAGCAGGTGGCCCGGCAGCACGGCGGCCGCGTGCTCGCGGACCCGTTCGGTCAGCCCGGCCGCGGCACCGGCCGCGGGCACCAGGTAGGCGGTCAGCCCGGTGTCCCCTTCCCGGTCGGCGGCCAGCACGGCGCAGTCGGCGACGTCGGGGTGGGCGGCCAGCACGGCCCGCACCTCCCCGGGCTCCACCCGGAAGCCACGGATCTTCACCTGGTCGTCGAGGCGCCCGAGGAACTCGATCGACCCGTCCGCCAGCCGCCGCACCCGGTCGCCGGTGCGGTACAGCCGCGCACCGGGCCGCCCGGCGAACGGGTCGGGCACGAACCGGTCGGCGGTGAGCCCCGGTCTGCCGAGGTAGCCGCGGGCCACCGTGTCGCCGCCGACGCACAGCTCGCCGGTCACCCCGTCGGGCACCGGCAGGCCGTGCTCGTCGAGCACGTGGGCGCGGGCGTGGGTCAGCGGCCAGCCGATCGAGGTGACCGGGCCGAGCTGACGCGGCTCCCGGTCGGCGGGCAGCGCGAGCACACCGACGGTGGTCTCGGTCGGCCCGTAGTGGTTGAGCACCGCGACCCGCGCACGCAGGTCGCGCACGAGGTCGGCGGGTGCCGCCTCGCCGCCGAGCAGCAGCGCCCGCCGGGGCAGCAGTGCCGCCGGATCGGTGGTGGCGCCGAGCAGCGCGGTCAGGTGCGACGGGGTGATCTTGAGATAGTCGATCTTGTCCGTGGCGAGGTGGGCGGCGAGCCAGGCCGCGTCGGTGGCGTGCTCGCGGGCGACCAGGTGCAGGGTGCCGCCCGCGGTGAGCGCGCAGAAGAACGCGGTGATCCCGAAGTCGTAGGTGAGCGGCTGCTGCAACGTCCACACCGGACGCTCCGGGTGGCCGAGCAGGTCGGCGAGCCCGTCGAGGTAGGCGGTCAGGTTCCGGTGGGTCACGCCGACGGCCTTGGGCCTGCCGGTCGAGCCGGAGGTGTAGACCAGGTAGGCGAGCGTGTCGGGCCGCACGTGCACACCGGGTCCGCTGAGGGCCCAGGACCCGTCCGGCACCAGCACCGGCAGCCCCGGCCCCGCGACCCGGTCCGCGTACGGCTCCGCCGTGACGACGGCGACCGCACCGGCGTCGGCGAGCAACGCGTGGATCCGCTCGACCGGGTGCTCTGGGTCCAGCGGCAGGTAGGGCGCGCCCGAGGTGAGCACGCCGAGCACGGCCACCGCGAGGTCGACGGTGTTGTCCACCAGCACGGCCACCGGCCGCTCCGGCCCGGCACCCGCGGCGACGAGCCGGTGCGCGAGCGCGTGTGCCCGGCCGAGCAGCTCGCGGTGGGTGAGCCGGTTCCCGGCCGAGTCGGCGACGACCAGCGTGCCTGCCCCGGCGATGCGGTCGAGGACGGTGTCGCCGACCGGTTCGCGGGCGTGGTCGGGGGTGGCGGCGGCGACCAGCTGTTCTTCCTCGCCGGGCAGCAGCAGCGGCAGCCGGTGCAGCGGGGTTTCCGGCGCGGCGAGCGCGGCCCGCAGCAGGCCGGTGAACCGTTCGGTGAGCGCGCGGGCGGTCGGCTCGTCGAACAGGTCGGTGGCGTACTCCAGCCTGCCGTTCAGTCCGCCGTCCTGCCCCCCTGCCAGGTCCATGATCAGGTCGACCTTCGCGGTGCCGTTGCCGACCTGCGCGGCCCCGAGCGCCGGGATCAGGTTCAGCACCACCTGGTACAGCGGGGCGCGGCCGGGGTCCCGCTGCGGCGCGAGCACGTCCACCAGCCGGTCGAACGGCAGCTCCGCGTGCCGCAGCGCGGACCGCACGGTGCCGGTCGTCCTGGTCACCAGCTCACGGAAGGCCGGCTCGCCCGCGCAGTCGGTGCGCAGCACGAGCTGGTTGACGAACATGCCGAGCAGCGGCGCCACCTCCTCCCGCTCGCGACCGCCGACCGGGCAGCCCACCACCACGTCGGTCTGCCCGGACAGCCGGTGCAGCACTGCGACGAACGCGGCGAGCAGCACCGCGTAGTCGGTCGTGCCCGCCGAGCGCGCGAACCGGGTCACCGCCCGGTTGTCCTCGGCGGGCAGCGTGAACCACACGTCGGCGCCCCGGTGGCTGGCGCGCGACGGGCGCGGCCGGTCGGTGGGCAGCCCGATCTCCGGCGGCAGGTCCGCCAGCCGGTCGCGCCAGTACGCCAGGTCGCCCGCCAGCTCGTCGCTGTCGAGGCGGCCGCGCTGCCACGCGGCGAAGTCGGCGTACTGGATGTCGAGCTCCGGCAGCCGCGCGGGCCGGTCCTCGGCGTCGGCGCGGTACAGCTCGGTCAGCTCGGCCACCAGGTTCCACACCGACTGCGCGTCGAACATGGCGTGGTGCACGACGAACCCGAGCAGCCACCGCTCCCCCGCGCACCGCATGACCCTGGCCCGCCACAGCGGTGCCGTCGCCAGGTCGAACGTCTTCGCGCCGTCGTCGGCGAGCAGCCGCTCCACCGCGGGCTCGATCTCGTCGTCCGGCACGGCCGTGAGGTCGGTTTCGGTCAGCTCGAACGGCACCCGCTCGTGCACGAGCTGGCACACCCGGCCATCGCGCGCGGCGAGCGTTGAGCGCAGCGTCTCGTGCCGGTCGACCAGCCAGCGCAGTGCGCGGTCGAGCCGGTGCCGGTCGAAGCCGCCCGGCATCGCGACGGGGAACGCGATGTTGTACACCGCGACGTCGGGTACCAGCTCGGTGGCGAACCACAGACGTTCCTGGGCGAAGGACGCCGGCAGCTCCTCCGGCGCCGATGGCCCGGCGGGCAACGCGGTCGGCTGTGCGGTCACCTCACTCCTCCGCCATCGCGCCGCGGAGGCTGCGCGGGCGCATGTCGGTCCACACCTCGTCCACGTGTGCCACGCACTCCTCGCGGGTGCCGGTGAACCCGGTGGCGCGCCAGCCGGCCGGGCAGGGCCGGTCGCCCGGCCAGATGGAGTACTGCTCCTCCTCGTTGATCACGACGGCGAACTCGTTCGGCATGGTCTCCCCTCCGGTCGGTCTCGGGTCAGGACTTCGCGCGCCTGGCGAGCTTCGGGATCGCGTCACCGTCCTGCGCACGGTCCTTGGCGCGCAGTTGCTCGACCCGCGTCGCGAGGCCCGCGACGGTCGGCTGCTCGAACAGGATGCGCATGGGCAGGCGCACGCCGACCGCCTTGCGCAGCTGGGCGATCAGCTGCACGGCCACCAGGGAGTTGCCGCCGAGGTCGAAGAAGTCGTCGTCGACCCCGACCCGCTCCACGCCGAGCATCCTGGCCCACACCCCGGCGATCGTGGCCTCCAGCTCGGTGGCCCTGGCCGGTTCGTCGGCGGGGTCACCGGACTCGGCCACCGTGTCCTGGGCGGCGATCGACTCGGTGGTGGTGTCGCTGATGCGCGCCAGCAGGTCGGCGACGGTCTCGGTGTTGACCACGACCTGCGGGCCGAGGTCGGCGGCCAGCACGCGGCGGAACGCCTCGGCGCCGTCGGCGGGCCGGATCCCGCGCTCGTCGGCGGGTGCCGCCTGGCCGGTCCGCGCCTGCCCGGTCCCGGTGACGCCCGAGGACACCTCGGTGGTGTCGACCCTGCGCAGCACGAAGTCGGCGACCGAGACCAGTTCGGTGCCGGACTCGTCGAGCAGCGACAGGTCGGCGGTGAGCACGCCGGTCTCGGTGTCGGCGTCGGCCCCGTCGGCGGTGTACCGGAGGTGGCTGACGAACCGGCTGGGCAGCGGGCCGCGCACAGTCACCCGGCCGTAGCTCAGCGGCAGGTACGAGCCCTCGCCCCGGCTGCCGAACGAGGTGGCGACGTCGAGCAGCGCGGGGTGCAGCACCCACCGCTCCAGGTCGGCGAGCGCGGCCTCGGGTGCACGCACCTCGGCCAGCTCCTCGTCCGTGCCCGTGCGGGTGTCGCCGAGCGCCGCCCAGCGCGGGCCGAACGTGAGCATGCTGGTGCGGCCGCCCGTGCGGAACGGGTTCCCGGCATCTTCGGTGACCGGGGCGCAGCGGGCGCGCAGCGCGGCCAGGTCGGTCGTCGGCCGCGCGCCTGCCGACACCCAGCGGCCGGTGCCGCGCACGTGCTCGCGCCGCACGCCGTCCCGCCTGCTGGTGACCACGAACCCCGTGCCGGCGGCGGCATCCACCCCGTCGGGCGCCAGTTCGACGCGGTACTCGGCGACCGTGCCGTCGGGCACCGACAGCGGCTCGAGGAACACCACGTCGGACAGCTCCAGCACCGCGTCCCCGTCCGGCGCGGGAAGACAGGCGGCGAGCGCGGCGCGGGCGCAGTCGAGGTGACCGGTGCCGGGCACCACACCGACCCCGGCGATGCGGTGCTCGTCGAGCAGCCACAGCGCCGCCGGGTCGATCGTGCCCCAGCAGGCGTGCGCGCCGCGGTGCCGCAGCACCGGGTGGTCGATGGCGTCGAGCGCGACCAGGTCCGGTTCGGCGGGCGGCGCGGCGGTCTCCACGGCCATGCCGACCTCCAGCCAGCCGCCCCAGTCCAGCGACAGCACCCGGCAGGGCCAGCCGTGCTCGCCCCTGGCGTAGGCGTCGAGGAACGCGTTGGCGGCGCAGTAGTCGACCTGGCCGAACCCGCCGGCCACGCCGGTCACCGACGAGCACAGCACGACGAAGTCCAGCGCGAGGTCACCGAACGCCTGCCGCAGCGCGAGCGTGCCTGCCAGCTTGGGCGCGAGCACGTCGACCGCGACCTGTCGCTGCTTCACCTCCGCCATGCCGCCGCCGGGCAGGCCCGCGGCGTGCACGATGCCGTCCAGCCCACCCAGCTCGGCGACCACGCGCTCGCGCACGGCCAGCAGCGCGGCGGGGTCGGTCACGTCGGCTGCCGCGACGAGCACGGTCGCGCCGGCGGCCTCCATCCGCCGGATGGCCGCGATCGCCCGCCCGGTCCGGCCATCGGTGCCATGGACGGCGAGGTGGCGGTCCCACTCGTCGCGGTCCGGGAGCCCGGAGCGGGACAACAGCACGAGCCGGGCCCGGTGCCTGCTCGCGAGGTCCTCGGCGAGCGAGATGCCGACACCGCCGAGGCCACCGGTGATGAGGTACCGGCCACCGTCGCGGAGCCCGCCGGACCGGTCACCGGAAAGCGGGACTCCGCGGTAGCCGCCGGTCCAGCGGCGCCCGCCGCGCAGTGCGAGGGTGCGCCCGGGGTCCTCACGTTCGACGTCCGCGCGTTCTGGATCCGCGCACAGCTCGGTGGCCAGCCGCGCCGCGTCGGCGTGACCGGCGGGCGCGTCGACGCGGCGGACGGTCAGCCAGGGCAGCTCCAGCGGCAGCACCCTGGCGATGCCGTCGAGGGTGGCCTGCTCGGGGTGGGTCAGCTCGCCGCCCAGCACGTCCTCGGTGCCCGAGGAGAGCACGTCGAGCCGCACCTGGCCGGACACGTTCCGGCCTGCCAGTGCCTGCGCGAGCGCGAGCAGCGAGAAGAACCCGGTGTCCTGTGCCAGCCAGGCGCGGTCGAGGTCGGTGCCTGCCTGCGCGGCGTCGAGCGCGGCTGCGTGCACGATCCGGTCCGGCACGCCACCGGCGACCAGGGCCTCGCAGGCCTCCCGGTCGGCCAGCCCGGCCGGCGGCACCTCGGTCACCGCGGCACCCGCGGCGCGCAGCGCCTCGGCGAGCGCGGTGCCACGCGGACCCTCCGCCACCACCAGCCACTCGCCGGTCGCGGTCTCCGGGCCGGACAGCGGGGCGAGCTGGTGCCAGGCCGGCACCGCGAACCACTCGTCCAGCGGCAGCGGCCCACGCCGGGTCACCGGAGCCGGGCCGGACGGCGCGGGCGCCGAGCCGGGCGGGTCCGGCTCGACCCAGTAGCGGACCCGCTGGTAGGGGTAGGTGGGCAGCGGGACGCGCCGCCCCGGCGGGCCCAACAGGTCCAGCTGGACGCCGCCGACCCACAGCTGCCCGGCGCCGGTGTAGAGGGTGGCGACGTCACCGGCCCGCTCGTTCTGGCCCGGCAGCGAGTGCACCGCGATGGCGTCCTTCGGCAGCTGCTTGCGGGCGAGCCCGGCGAGCTGACGGCCGGGCCCGCACTCGACCAGCGACCACGTGCCCGCGGCGAGCAGGGTCGCGACGCAGGCGCCGAACCGGACCGGGCTGCGCAGGTGACTCGCCCAGTACGCGGGGTCGGTCGCCTGCTCGTCGGTGATCCAGTCGCCGGTCACGTTCGACAGGAACCGCACGCCCGGCGCGTTCCGGGGCACGGCGGCGACCGCGGCGGCGAACTCGTCGAGCACCGGATCCATCATCGCCGAGTGGAAGGCGTGCGAGGTGCGCAGCCGCTTCCCGGAAACGCCGCGCGCGGACAGCGCGTCGGCCACCTCGGCGATCCCGTCGGCCGGTCCGGCGACCACGCAGGTGCCGGGCGCGTTGACAGTGGCCACGGTGACGCCGGTGCCCGCGAGCAGCGGCTCGACCGAGTCCTCGTCGAGCTGGACGGCCAGCATCTCCCCGGGCGGCATCGACTGCATCAGCCTGCCGCGGGTCGCGACCAGGCGCAGCGCGTCCGGCAGCGTGAACACCCCGGCGACCGTGGCCGCGACGTACTCGCCGACCGAGTGGCCGACCATCGCGTCCGGTGTCAGACCGCGGTCCCGCCACAGCATGGCGAGCGCGTACTCCAGCGCGAACAGCGCGGGCTGGGCGTACCGGGTCTGGCGCAGCAGTTCGTCGGCGCTCTCCTTGTCGCCCTCGGGCGGGAACATCAGGTCGCGGACGTCGGTGTCCGCGAGTTCGGGTGCCAGCAGCAGGGCGCACTCGTCGATCGCGGTGCGGAACACCGGCTCCGACCGGTACAGCTCGGCGCCCATTCCCGCGTACTGGCTGCCCTGCCCGGAGAACAGCAGTGCCACCTCCGGCGCCACGTCGGCGACCCGGCCGGTGCGCAGTCGCCGGTCCCGCAGCGCGTCGACCGCCGCCTCCGGGTCGCGGGCCACGACGATCGCGCGATGCGGGTGGGCGGTGCGGCCGGTCCGCAGCGTGTGCGCCACGTCCGCGAGGTCGGCGTCCGGGTTGCGCTCGAGGTGCCCGGCGAGCCGCTCGCACGCGGCGCCCAGCGCGGTGGCGTCGTGCGCGGACACCGCGAGCAGGTGCGCGGGGCGGGTGCGCGCCGGGCGGACCGGCACGTCCGGGGCCTCCTGCAGCACCAGGTGGGCGTTGGTGCCGCCGATGCCGAACGAGCTGACCCCGGCACGGCGCGGCGTGCCGTCGGTCTGCCACTTGGCGAGCGCGGTGTTGATGTGGAACGGGCTGTTCGTGAGGTCGATCGCCGGGTTGAGGGAGTCGAAGTTGATCGTGGGCGGGATGAGCCGGTGCTCCAGCGCCAGCACCGCCTTGATCAGCCCGATGACGCCCGCGGCCTGGCTGAGGTGCCCGATGTTCGACTTCACCGAGCCGAGCCCGCACCACTGCCGGTCGGCGGGGCGCCCACCGCTGCCCTGGCCGTAGGCGGTGGACAGCGCGGTGAACTCGATGGGATCGCCGAGCGCGGTGCCGGTGCCGTGCGCCTCGACGTAGCCGACCGTGCGCGGGTCGACGCCCGCCACCGCGATCGCCTGCGCGACACACCCGACCTGGCCCGCGACGCTGGGCGCCGAGAACGCCACCTTGTCCGCGCCGTCGTTGTTGATCGCGTTGCCGAGGACCAGGCCGTGCACGGTGTCGCCGTCGGCGCGCGCGTCGGACAGCCGCTTGAGCACCACCACACCCGCGCCGCTGCCCCACAGGGTGCCGTTGGCCCGCGCGTCGAAGGGCCTGCAGTGCCCGTCCGGCGAGGTGTAGCCCTCCAGGCCCTGGTAGCCGCGCCCGTGCGGCAGCTCGACGCACACCCCGCCGCCGATGGCCACGTCGCACTCGCCGTTGCGCAGCGACTCGACCGCGAGGTGCACCGCGACCAGCGAGGTGGAACAGGCGGTGTGCACGGTGAGGCTGGGCCCGCGCAGGTTCAGCTTGTAGGAGACCAGCGTCGCGACGTAGTCCGGGTAGTTGGAGCTGGAGATGCCCAGGTTGCCCGCGGCCGCGTCCCACAGCGCGGCGTTGCGGGCCAGGTTGGTCCACTGGTAGTGGTCGGCGCCGGTGCCCGCGTACACGCCGACCGAGCCCGTGTGGTTGTGCGGGTCGTAGCCGGCGTGTTCCAGCGCGGTGTGGGCCACCTCCAGGAACAGCCGGTGCTGCGGGTTCGTCAGCTCCGCCTCGCGGGCGGTCATGCCGAACAGGCCGGCGTCGAAGTACTCCATCCGGTCCACGACCGGTGCCGCCGACACCCAGCTCGGGTCGTCCAGCTCCTCCTCGGTGACGCCGAGCGCGAGCTGCTCCGCACGGGAGTAGAAGGTGATCGACTCGACACCGTCGACGAGGTTGTGCCAGAACTGGTCGAGGTCGTTCGCGCCGGGCACCCTGGCGGCCATGCCGACGATCGCGATCGGCTCCACCCCGTCGGCGTCGATTCCCTGGTGGTTCATCAGTCGATCTCCTGTTCGGCGGCGCGGACCACGGTGCGGGCCATGGCGCGGCGGCGGGCGCTGTCGCGGCGGGCGGCCGCACGCTGTGCCGCCTCGGTGAGCTGGACGTCCTCGTCCCGGGTCGCGCCGTCCAGGTGGGCGGCGAGCACGCGGATGTTCGGGAAGTGGAAGAGGTCGACGACGCTGACCTCGCGGTGCAGCCGTTCGGCCAGCAGGGCCTGGACCGTCACCATCATCAGCGAGTGCCCGCCGACGTCGAAGAAGTTGTCCAGCGGGCCGACCGCGTCGAGGCCGATCACCTCGCACCAGATCGCCGCGACCGCGTGCTCGGTCGGGGTGGACAGCCGGGCGCCGCGGTGTGCCTGCGCGGGCGCGGCCCTGACCGGTGCCGGTTCCGCCGCCGGCGGCACGCACCAGCGGGCGCCGGGACAGTCCGCGGCGACGGACGCGACCGCGGCCTCCCGCTCCCCGGCCAGCGCGCCGAGCAGCCGCAGGTAGTCGGCGAGCAGCGCGTCGATCCTGGCCGCGTCGAACAGGTCCGGGTTGTAGACCAGGTCGAGGCAGAACCGGCCGTCGCGCTCCACCAGGTACACGGTCAGGTCGAACGGGGAGCCGGGGATGGGCACCGGCACCGGCTCGGCGTGCACGCCGGGCAGCACGAGCCGCGGCTGCGCGAAGTTGAACACGTTGAACAGCACCTGCACCAGCGGCGAGCGGGACGGGTCCCTCGGCACGCCTGCGTCCCGCACGATCTGCTCCAGCGGCGCCGCCGGGTGCGCCGTGGCGTCGAGGAACTCCCCTCGGCACGCCCGCACCAGCTCGGCGAACCCGGTGTGGGACCCGGTGCGCAGCCGCACCGGCACGATGTCGACGAAGAAGCCGACCAGGTCGGCGAACGCGGGCTCCGCGCGGTCGGCCACCACGACGCCGACCACGTTGTCCGGCCGGCCGGTGAGCCTGCGCAGCAGCTCCCCGAACGCGGCGAGCAGCACCAGCGACGGTGTGGCACCGAGGTCGGTGCCGAGCGCCCGGACCGCGGTGTCCAGCTCGGCGGGGAACGGGGCGCTCGCGGTCCGCCCCGCGTAGGTCTGCACCGGCGGGCGCGGCCGGTCCCTCGGCAGGTCGACGGTGGCCGGTGCGCCCGACAGGTGCTCCCGCCACCAGTCCCGGTCCGCTTCGCCGGAGCGGGCGTCGCGGGTGCCTCGCCACGCCGCGTAGTCGGCGTACCCGGCGGGGAGCGCGGGCCGCGGCTCGCCCGCGTAGGCCGCGGCGAGGTCGCGGTACAGCACGGCCTGCGACCAGCCGTCGGCGACCGCGTGGTGCAGCACGAGCCCGAGGACGTGGTCGTCGGGGCCGAGCCGGTGGAGCACGGCCCGCCACACCGGGCCGGTCGCGAGGTCGATCGGGGTGGCGGCGTCCGCGCCGAGCCGCGCGGGCAGGTCCTGTTCGGTCACGTCGACGACCGGCAGTGGCACCTCGCCGGGCGGGACGAGATGGGCCACGGGGGTGCCGCGCTCGTCGCGGACCCGCCAGCGCAGCACCTCGTGCCGGTCCGCGACCGCCGCGAGCGCGGCCCGCAGCGCGGCGACGTCCAGCGGGCCGCGCAGCCGCTCGGCGAACGCGATGTTGTAGGCGGCGCTGTCGGGCGCGAGCCGGTCGAGGAACCACATCCGGCGCTGGGACGGCGCCAGCGTCGGCGGGTTGCCGGTCGGCAGGTCCGGGCTCGGCAGCGGGGCGGCGCGCTCGACGCGTTCCGCGATCCCGGCGAGGGTGCGGCCCTCGAACACGTCGACCGCACGCAGGTCGCGACGCAGTTCTTCGCGGACCGCCGCGACCACCCGCATGGCGGCGATCGAGTGCCCGCCCGCCGCGAAGAAGTCGGCGTCCGGACCGGGCCGGGGCCCGCCGAGCACCCGCTGCCAGATGGCGGCCAGGTCCACCCCGCCGTCGTGGCCGCTGTCCTGGACGGGCGCGGCGGGCGCGGTGTCCGCCCGCAGCCGGGCGCGGTCGATCTTGCCGGTGGTGGGGTTGACCGGCAGCACGTCCCGGCGCACCACCCTGGCAGGCACCATCGCCGGGGTGAGCCGCTGCGCGCACCACTCGCGCGCCGCGTCGCCGGTCAGCCGCTCCCGGCCGCCGACGAACGCGACCAGCTCCGGGCCCGCCGCGGCGGGCAGCACCTCGACCACGACCTCGTCGACGTCCGGGTGCTCCCGCAGCACCGCCTCGATCTCGGCGAGCTCGATGCGCTGGCCGCGGATCTTCACCTGCCCATCGCGCCGGCCGAGGTAGACGATCCGGCCGTCCGGCAGCTCGCGGACGACGTCACCGGTCCGGTAGAGCCGGGCACCCGGCCCGCCGGACGGGTCCGGCACGAACATCCCGGCGGTCAGGCCCGGCCGGTTCAGGTAGCCGAGCGCGACCCCGTCACCGCCGACCAGCAGCTCCCCCGGCTCGCCCTGCGGGACCGGGACCAGGTTCTCGTCGACGACGTGTGCCCGGTGGCCCGGCATCGCCCTGCCCAGCGGCAACGGCTCGGCCACGGCCGGGTCGGCGGCCCCGTCGACCCGGTCGGCGAGCACGATGACGGTGGTCTCGGTCGGGCCGTACACGTGCCACACCGTCCGCGCCTGGCCGGTCCACCGCGCCACGAGCTCCGGCTCCACGACCTCGCCGCCGACCAGCACCGTGCGCCAGCCGGGCACCCGGCCGGGGTCCAGCACGCGCAGCACGGCCGGGGTGATGAACCCCCAGTCGACCCGGTGCCACGCGACGAACCGCTCCAGCCGCGCGGGGTCGGCCCGGTCGGCGCTGCCGACGAGCGCGACCGTGCCACCGGTGAGCAGCGGGAGGAAGACGTCGAAGCTGAACGCGTCGAAGGCGGGCGAGGAGAAGCCGAGCACGCGGGTGCCCGCGCCGACACCGGTCAGCGCGGCGCAGCGGGTGGCGAAGGCGACGATGTTGCCGTGGGTGGTGAGCACGCCCTTGGGCCTGCCGGTCGAGCCGGACGTGTAGATCACGTGGGCGAGGTCGCCGGGCCGCGCCACGCCCGCGACGGGCTCCTCGGTCCGTTCCGGGACCGGGCAGGCGGGCACCCCGGGAAGCGGCGGGGCCGGCTCGTCGGTCACCACCGCCACCACACCGGCGTCGGCGGCGATGTCGGCGAGGCGGCGCCGCGGGCTGCTCGGGTCGAGCGGCACGTACGCGGCACCGGAGAGCAGCACGCCGAGGACCGCGACGACCAGTTCCGGCCGCCGGTCGACGAGCACGCCGACGGTGCGGCCGCGGCCCGCGCCCGATGCCCGCAGGTCGGCGGCCAGCGCGGCGGCCCGCCCGGCCAGTTCGCGGTAGCTGAGCGCGCGGTCCCACTGGGTCACCGCGACGGCGTCCGGGGTGCGCCGTGCCTGGGCGAGCACGAGGTCCCCGATGCCGGTCTGTGGCGGGGTCACGACGCCGCCACCGGGTCGAGGAGCTGCAGCCGCAGCTCGCTGGAGTAGCGGCGGCCCTCGGCGTCGGCCAGCCAGTGGTCCTCCGCGTCGGGCAGCACCTCGGTCACGGTCACCGCCGCGGCCCGCCCGGCCCGCAGCGCGGCGCGGACCATCGCGCACAGCGAGTTGGCGAACACCGGGCTGGTCAGGTCCACGTACACGGGCTTGGTCTCGGCCGCGAGCTTGACGAACACCCGCTCGGGCAGGCCGAGTGCGCGGCGCCAGCGGCGCACCGCGAGGTAGCGCTCCCGCTCACCGGTGACCGTGCCGAGGCCGGTCTCGGCGAGCGTGGTCCGCCAGGTCTCGCGCGCCACCACGAGCCGGTCGATGGTGATCCTCGGCGTGTGCGGGGCGCCGCCGACGAGCTTGAAACCGTCCACGGCGTGCATGGCCAGCATCGCGGAGAACACCTCGACCAGCGGCCAGGTCCTGCCGTCCTGGCCGACGGCGAGCAGCTCGCCGTCGGGTTCCCTGCGCACGGTCACGGCGGTCGTGGGCAGCAGCCGGTCCTGGTCGGCGCCGGGCGCGTCGGTGAAGCCGAGCTGGTGGTCGGTGGGGCCGTCGAGGCTGTGCGCGACGCGGCCGGAGTAACGCGGCCAGGTGGCCGGGTACAGCGGACGGACGCGGTGCTCGCCCAGGTCGGCGGCGAGCGCGGCACGCAGCCCCTCCGGGTCGGGGTGCCAGCGGGTGAACACCGCGCAGTCGAACGTCGGCCAGGCGGCGTGCAGCTCCCCGAGCACCACGAGGTAGTCGCCGCGCTCGACCGCGGCGGCGTCGGCGGCGCACAGCTGCAGGTCCGGGCTGTGCAGGCGACCCGCCGACCAGCCGGGCCGCTCGGCGGGGAACGCGGTCGCCGCGGCGGCGACCAGCTCGGCCGCGGTGAACCGGAGCGGCTGTTCAGGCTCGCTGTCGAGCCCGAACAGCGCGGCCCAGCGCCGGACGAACTCGGCGGCGACCGCGTCGACCGGCCGCTCCCCCGCGCCGAACAGGGCGCCCTGGGCGAGGAACCACAGGTCGGCGAGGGAGACCCCGGCCGCCTCGTCGGCCAGGTCGGCGGCGAGTTCGTCGTACAGCTCGCCGAGCGCGGCGCCGTAGGCCGCGGCGAGCTCGGCGGTCAGCCAGCGGGCGGCCCCCAGCAGCAGCGCGAGCGGCTCGGCGAGCTCGGCGACCAGCCGCCCGCCGAGGCCGACGGTCACGTCCCGGCGGGTCTCGAAGTAGCAGACGCCGCGACCGGCGTAGGTCTGCCCGGCACGGCGCTGCGCGCCGGCACCGGTCAGCGCGGTGAACTCGGCGCCGACGGCGGCGAGCGCGGCCGCGACCCGGTCGGCGTCGCCCGCCGCGCCGGCCACGGCGTCGCGGGCGGCGGTGAGCCGGTCCAGCCCGGCGAGCGCGGCCGCACGCACCCGCGCGTCGCCGATCGCTTCGAGCAGCGCACGCAGCGCGGCCTCCGCCTGCGGGGTCTGCGGCGGCTCCGCGGCCCAGACCAGCAGGCCCCGTTCCACCAGCCGGTCGACCAGCAGCCACCCGTCGTCCTCGGTGCGCACGTACCCGCCGTCGACGGCGGCCGCGACGACCTCGCCTGCCGGGCGGCGCCCGGCGGTCAGCGCCGCGAACTCGGCCGGGGACAACGCCACCGGCGGCTGCGCGGGACGCAGCACGCGCCTGCCGTCCACGTCGACGGTCAGGTGCGGTGCGAGTGCGACCGGCAGCCAGCCGCGTACGCCGGGGGCGGCGGTCAACGTCCGTGCGTACGCGGCGAGTGCCCAGTGCTCCAGCTCGACGGTCCGCGCGGCCACCAACCCGGGGCCGGGCGTGACGGTGAGCGCGGGCGCCGCCGGGTCGACGGTGGCCCACGCCGCGGGACCGAAGAAGCCGACGGTCTCGTTCTTGGCGCAGTACCGCTGCCAGTAGCGGGCCACGACCTGCTCCCGTTCCCGCTGCTTGCGCCGTGGCCCGGTGCCGCGCAGCAAGCCGTCGAGCGCCACCCGGACCGAAGGGCTCTGCCAGCTCACCGCCTCACGGAACCGGGGATCGCCCGCGACCTCGCGGCACGCCGCCGAGCCCGCCGCGACCGCCCTGGCCAGCTCCTTGTCGAACAGTTCCGTGTCACCGCCGCCGGCGATCACGGCGTCGGCGGCCGCCGCGGCGTCGGGTGCGGAGAACGGCGCGAGCCCGTCGGCGGGGAAGCCGGTGCTGCGCAGCACCACGTCCCGCCACACCGACCAGCCGGTGTCGCCGAGCGGCACGAGGTGGCGCCCGGTCACGAGCCCACCCCGAGCCAGTGCCGGACCGGGCGCAGCGGGTGGTGCGGCAGCGACACCACCCGGGTTCCGGCCGGGGCGGCGAGTGGTGCGAGGTCCACGTCGGCGCCATCGGCCCACTCCCGCGCGAGCGCGGGCACACCGTCGGCCGGTACCTCTTCCCCGGCGGCGAGCCGCCGCAGCCCGGCCACCGCGGTCGCGTGGTCGGTGCACGGCACCACGGCCCGGTGCGGCTCGGGGGCACGGCCGGTGGCGAGCGTGCGGGCCACGTCGTCGAGCCGGGGCGGGTCCGGGTCGTCGAGCCGGTCGGCGAGGGCGGCCGCCAGCTCGCGCAGCGCCGCCGGTGTCCTGGCGGACACGGCGAGCGGGAACGGCCCGGCGGCGGGCGGGCGCGGCGCCGTCGGCGGGGCCTGTTCGACGATCACGTGCGCGTTGGTGCCGCCGAGCCCGAACGAGCTGACCCCGGCCCGCCTCGGTCGCGAGTCGCCAGGCCAGTCGACGGTCTTGACCGGCACGAAGAACGGGCTGTCCGGCAGTTTCGCCTCCTGGACCGGCTCCCGGTGGTGCAGCGACGCGGGCACCACGCCCTCGCGCACCGCGAGCACGGCCTTGACCAGCCCGGCGACCCCGGCCGCCGCGTCGAGGTTGCCGAGGTTGGTCTTCACCGAGCCGAGCCCGCACGCCTCGGTGCGGGTGTCCCCGGCCGCGCGGAACGCCCTGGTCAGCGCCGTCACCTCGAGCGCGTCGCCGACCCTGGTGCCGCTGCCGTGCGCCTCGACCATGCCGATCGTGCCGGGGTCGATCCCCGCCCCGGCCAGTGCCTCGGTCACCACCCCGGTCTGGCCAGTCAGTCCGGGGGCGGCGAACCCGGCGCGGGCGGCGCCGTCGTTGTTCACCGCCCACCCGCGCAGCACCGCGTACACCTGGTCGCCGTGCTCCAGCGCGTCGGCGAGCCGGGCGAGGACGACCACCCCGGCCCCGCTGCCGAACCCGCTGCCCTGCCCGGCGGCGTCGAACGCGCGGCACCGCCCGTCCGGCGACACCAGGCCGCCCTCGGTGTGCCGGAACCGGGGTTCTGTGACGCTCACCCCGCCGGCCAGCGCCAGGTCGCAGCGGAAGTCCAGCAGGCTCTGCGCCGCAGTGCACACCGCGACCAGTGAGCTGGAGCAGGCGGTCTGCACGGCGAGGGCAGGCCCGGTCAGCCCGAGCCGGTAGGCGACCTGAGCGGGCAGGTAGTCCGGGGACCAGCGGGTGGCGAGCCGTGTCTCCCAGTCGGCGGCCGGATCGCCGTCGGTCAGCCGGAACAGGAAGTACCGGTTTGCCGACGCGCCCGCGAACACGCCGACCGTGCGCCGGTCGCGGACCGGGTCGACCCCGGCGTCCTGCAGCGCCACCCACGACTGCTCCAGGAACAGCCGCTGCTGCGGGTCCGTCGCGGCCGCCTCGTCATCGGGCACGCCGAAGAACCCGGCGTCGAAGTCGCCGACGCCCGCGAGCCTGCCGTGCCCGCGCACCAGCGCGGGGTCGGCGATCAGCTCCGCGCTCAGCCCGAGCTCACGCAGCTCGGCGTCGGTGTGGTCGTGCATCGCGTCGACCCCGTCGAGCAGCGCGCGCCACAGCGCGGGCACGTCCGGTGCGCCCGGGAAGCGCCCTGCCATGCCGACGACCGCGATCTCGTCCCCGGTGTAGTCCCCCACGTGCTCCCCCGTCAGTTCAGCTCCGTACCGCGGCGGCGACGTCCTCGACCGAGGCGACCTCGGTCGTGGCGGACCCGTCGAGCGGCTCGTAGTCGGCGGTCGTGTAGCTGCCGGAGGCGTGCACGACGATGTCGCGGCCCTCCTCGACCAGGCCCCGGTCGACCGCGTTCAGCACCCCGGTCGCCGCCATCGCCAGCGACCACTCGCGCAGCGTGCGCAGGTCGGCGGGCAGGTGGTCGCCGAGCAGCCCGCGCAGCAGCGGGTACCGGTGCACGCATTCGGCGAGCGACACGACGACGCCGTCGCCGCCGAACGTGCCGATCAGCTCGTTCATGGCCGGTGAGGTGACCGGGCCCCTGGTGTAGAAGGTCGGGTCGAGCACCTCGTCCGGGTCGTAGGTGACCTCGGGGAACCTCGGGTCGGTCGTCTGCCGGAACAGCCCGCTCGCCGGGTCCGGCGCGTACCGGGGGCGGTGGCCGGGGTCGAAGTCGCCGTGCCGCAGGTTGAGCACCATGTCCGGGGTGCCGAGGTGCTGCACCAGCAGGCTGGCGGGGCGGGTGGCCCGGCTCGCCGTGCCGTGTTCTTCGAGCAGCGCGCGGCCCTCGTGGTAGCCGAGCAGGCCGAACGCGCTGGACACCGCGTGGGCGTGCAGCCGGGGCCGGGCGCCGGGCGCGTCGGTCGGGTCCACCCGCTGCTCGAAGAACGCCCGCGCGGTGTCCGCGACCAGGTAGTTGCGCAGCTCCAGGGTGAACCACAGGTTGACGCCGCGGTCGCGCAGCGCGGCGGCGTGCTCGTCGACGTACGCGCGGCCGAGCGCCTTGACCCCGTCGGCAGGGGTGCCGCCGTAGAGCAGCATCGGGTTGAGCGCGCGCAGCCCGGCGTCGGTCGAGAGCCTGCTGGCCCGCAGCTTCTGCCTGCAGGACACCGGTGCCAGCACGACGACCCGCAGCTGTTCCGGGGTGACCAGCCCGGTCTCGACGGCCCGCAGCACGGCGTCGCGCAACGCGACGCCCTTGTTCGCCGAGGTCGGCGAGACGATCACGATCGGCTCGCCGGTGCGGCGGATGTACTCCACCGCGCGGGCGACGATCAGCAGCGACGCGAAGGTCTTCGTGGTGCCGGTGCCGGGGTTGCCGGTGAGGTCGAGCAGGGACAGCCGGTGCCCGGCGTACTCGCCGGCGGGCTGCCAGCGGGCGGTGGCGACGGAGAGGAACTCCCGCACCACGGGGTCCAGCCGCGGCAGGGCGAAGCCGGGGGAGAACGCGGTCGGGTCGTCGAGCACCGGTTCGGGGTTCGGCACGCAGCGGGCGACCGCCGCCAGCAGCAGGTCGTGGAAGTCGGTCAGCAGGTTCGCCGACGGCGTGTTCTGCGATGTCGTCGATGTCGTCGACGCCGTCCGGGTCCCGGTCGGCTCGTCGGTCACGGCGCTGGTCATCGAACTGCCCATCAACCGGTTACCCCCTGTAATCGTCCGGCAGGTTCGGCGCGCAGCCGGTCACGCAGTGCGCCGAGCTCGGCGGTCGCCGAGTCGAGATCGCCCACCGGGAAGCCGGCGGCGAGGTCGGGTGCGAGCCCGGCGAGCTCCTCGGCAGCGGCGGGCCCGAACCGCACCCGGCCGCCACCGCCCGTCGCCCGGTCGACGGTGACGCCGTCGGCCATGGCTGCCCGCTCGTTGAACGCCACCACCTGTGGTTCGCCGAGGCCGGGAGGCAGCCGCAGGGTGAGGTCCGTGCCGTGCAGCCGCACGGGGTAGCCGCCCGGCCGCCCGTGCGGCCCGGGAAGGTGGGTGTCCAGCGGGGTGCCCGCGAGCAGCGCGGTGAGCAGCAGGGCGGCCGTGTGCCCGGTGATCTGGTTGAGTTCGGCGCGATCGGTCGCGCGCTGGGCGGCGAGCAGCGCGCCCGGGTCGGCGACCGGCTCGTCGTCGACCCAGGCCAGCGCCTCGGCGACGCCGGTCGCCGGAGCGTGCAGGTGGACGTGGTGGGCGAGGAGCCGCAGCCGGGACTGGTCGGGAAGACCGAGCGCGGCCTGGGCGCTGGCGGCGAGCAGGCCGACGTTGCCGAAGCCGGCGAGGACCGGCACGCCGAGCGCGGCGAGCAGCGGGTTGACCGCGTCCGGGAAGCAGCCGTTGAGCAGCCACGGCCGGGGCGTGCGGGTGGCCAGCAACCGGCCGGCACGCAGCGCCGCCTCGGCCTGGAACGGCAGCGCGAGGCCGAAACCCGCGCGGCGCAGCAGCGCGGTCCACGCGGACGGGCGGGTCGTCGCCTCCCACGGCGACTGGCTGGACGCGCAGACCAGGACACCGTCGAGGTCGGGTGCGGCGAGCACGGACTCCAGATCGCCCACGTGGGGGACGAACCGCACCGGGCGGCCCGCGGTCACCGCGCGGGTCCCGGCGACGAAACAGACCTCCTCCGCGCGCCGCTGGTCCCGGCCGGACACTTCGACCCGTACCGGTACGGCGCACAGGACGGCCAGTGAGTAGCAGATGGACCTGGCGAGCGCCCCGGTGCCTACCACGACGATCCGTCGCTCCCCGGATAACAAAACCAGGTCCCCCCAAAGGCATCGCTCTACTCACGGCGCGCTGGATGCTAACCACCCGGAGGTCGCGATGGGAAGGTTTCGCCAACTTCGCCTTTGGTCTGTGACTCACGGGTTATCGTGGCGCGGCGACCGCGAAGAGAGGCCCGATTGACACCGACCACACGGGACGCCACCGAGCGCTGGCTGAGCAGGCCGGTCCCCCGGCCGGACGCCGGGACGCAGCTGTTCTGCCTGCCCTACGCGGGCGCGGGAGCGAGCGCGTACCGGGCATGGGCGGGCGCGTTCGGCCCCCGGGTCGAGGTGACCGCCGTGCGGCTGCCCGGCCGGGAGAACCGGATCCGGGAGCGGCCGGAAGTCGACCCGGTCGCCGTCGCCTCGGTCATCGACGCGGCGGCCACCCGGCCCTACGCGCTGTTCGGTCACTCGATGGGCGCACGCCTCGGGTTCGAGGTGATCCGCGAACTGCGCCGGGCAGGAAGACCGCTACCGGTGCGGCTGTACCCGAGTGGGATCGTGCCGCCGGACCAGCGGGTGCGGAGCGTGCTCGACGGGGTGTCGCGCCTGCCGGACGACGAACTGGTCGCGCGGCTCACCGCGGGCGGCGGGGTGCCTGCCGAGGTGCTCGCCGAGCCCGACCTGGTCGCCCTGCTGCTCCCGGTGCTGCGGGCCGACCTGACCTGGGTCGACGACTACGTGTACGTACCGGACGAGCCGGTGCCGGTGCCGATGGTGGCGTTCGCGGGCGAGTCCGACCCGATCGCACAGGCGTCCAGGGTGGCGGGCTGGGCGGCGCACACCAGCGCGGGCTTCACGCTGCACACGTTGCCGGGCGGGCACTTCTTCCTGCACGACCAGACCGGCGCGATCGCGGGCGCCATCGAGGCCGACCTGTTCGGCGAGGGGCCGTCGTGACCACCGACCCGCTGGCGGTGGCCGCCGCGACCGCGGTGCTGCGTTGCTACAGCGGTGTCGCGCCGGTTCGCGTGCTCACCGGTGGTGCGCAGGAGGACGCGCCGGATCCGTTGCCGCTGAGCGGGATCCCGCCCGTCGCCCGGCTGGTCGTGGTGGACGGCAGGCCACGGCTGGAGTTCCCGGGTGCGACCGTGCCCGCCGAGGTGGCGCGGTGCGTCGCCGAGGACCTCGACACGGTGCTCGCCAGGTTGCGGGCCGCGCCGCACACCCCGCCCGAGGCGCTGTTGCCCGAGCCCGCGACCGAGCGGCTCGGCCCGCCACCGGCCGAGCCGCTCGGCGGTGTGGACCACTCGGTGCCCGAACTGTTCTCGGCCACGGCAGCCAGGTACCCGGACCGGGTCGCCGTGCTCGACCGCGGTGTCCCGCTGACCTACCGGGAACTCGGTGCCAGGGTCGCGAGCCTCGCGCACCTGCTCGCCGACGGCGGCGTCCACAGCGGACAAAGGGTCGGCCTGCTGCTCGACCACGGCGCGGGCACGGTCGCGGCGATCCTCGCGACGCTCACCGTAGGTGGCGTGTACGTGCCACTCGACCCGCGATACCCCGCGCCCCGGCTGGCCGCGATGAGCACGCAGGCCGGGTTGTCGACGGTGCTGACCACCGCGGCGCACCGCACGCCCGCCGAGTCGCTCGCGCCGGGCGCGGTGGTGCTGGACACGGCGGACGCACCGGAGGTGGCCGGCCGGCCGGACCGGCCGCTGCCCGCGCCGGACGCGCCCGCGTACGTGCTGCACACCAGCGGCTCCACCGGACTGCCCAAGGGTGTCGTGCAGCGGCACCGCAACGTGCTGCACCAGATCCGGTTGCACCGCACCAACTTCGGCATCACCCCGGCCGACCGGATCAGCGTGGTGTCCTCGTTCGCCTTCGACATGGCCGTCACCGACATGTTCTCCGCGCTGCTCAGCGGCGCGTGCTGCGTGCCGGTGGACGTGCGCGAGGTCGGTCTCGCCGGTCTCGCGGCGGTGCTGCGGCGCGACCGGGTGAGCATCTACCACTCCACGCCGACGGTGTTCCGCTACCTGTTCGACGGCCTCGAAGAGCCCCTCCCGGACCTGCGGGCCGTGCTGCTCGGCGGCGAGGCGGTGACGGTCGCCGACGTCGACCGCTGCCGCAGGCTCCTGCCTGCGCACGCGGTGCTGGTCAACGGCTACGGCGCCACCGAGATCAGCTTCGCCGCCCAGAACCCGCTGCCGGTGGCAGGTGCCGCGGGCGAGCCGGCGATCGTGCCGATCGGCAGGCCGCTGCACGGCATCCGGGTCGGCCTGCTCACGGCGGACGGCACCCCGTCGGCGGTGGCGGGCGAGGTGGCGATCAGCAGCGAGTTCCTCGCCGACTACTGGGCGCCGGCCGAGGAGGCCGCGGCCCGGTTCGACACCGACCACGCGGGCGTCCGCCGGTACCGCACCGGCGACCTCGCACGCAGGCGACCCGACGGCACCCTCGTCTACCTCGGCAGGCGGGACCGCCAGGTGAAGGTGCGCGGCTACCGGGTGGAGCCGGGCGAGGTCGAGGTGGCACTCGGCGCGCTGACCGGGGTGGCCAGGTGTGCGGTGGTGCCGGACCGGCGCGGCGAGGAGCAGTTGCTGCGCGCGTTCGTGGTCGCGGACGGCACGGCAGAGCCGGGCCAGGCAGACCTGCGGGCCCGGCTCGGTGAACTGCTGCCCGGCCACCTGGTCCCGGAGACGATCGACGTCGTCCCCGACCTGCCACTCACCCCCACCGGCAAGGTCGACGCCGCCGCGCTGCTGGCCCGCCACTCGCGCCCGGCCCACGACACCGCGGCCCCGGCGACCGGCACGGCGGTGGCCGACGTGATCGCCGCCGTGTGGGCGGCCGTCCTCGGCCGCACCGACATCGGCAGGCACGACCGCTTCTTCGACCTGGGTGGCCATTCCCTGCTCGCGGCGACCGTGCACCGCAGGCTCCTTGCCGCCCTGGGCCGCGACTTCCCACTGACCGCCATCTACGAACACCCGACGATCGCAGGCCTCGCCGCACACCTGGACGACCCGTCCCCTGCCGCTCCCGACGGCATCCCGGACCGGATCGCCGACCGCATGGCCCGCCGCCGCGCCCGGTCCCGGCCCTCGGCCAGGTGAGGTCCAGTGTGTCCTCGCCGGACGGGCAGGTCTCCGGAATGGCCGGGAGCCCCTTGGCGGGGCGGCTTGCGCCACCGTCGGGGTTGCCGTGGGCGGGGCCCCGCTTCGCGGGGCATGCGGGCGGCTCAGCGGGTGACCGGTGGACATTCCCGGAGGTGGGCCGCGAGTGCGGCGACGCGGACCGGGTCGCCGGGGGCCATCGCGGTGTCCACCGTGGTCACCGCGGTGACGGGGCCTTCTGTGGTGTCCACGTCGAGACGGACCGCGCCGCCCAGGGGGACCACGCGGCGCAGGACGCCGTCCACGGCGATCGTGTCCGGTGGGGGCGGCCGGTCGGTGGCCAGCGGGAGGCAGCGTTCCGGGCGTGCGACCAGCATCGTGTCGTGGCCGGTGAGCGCGGGTGGCAGGTGGGTGGTGAAGCCGAGCAGGTTCGCGCACTCGAGGTCGGCCGGCGCGTCCAGCACCTCGTCGGTCCGGCCGACCTGGCGCAGCTCGCCGCGCACCAGCAACGCCGTGCGGCCCGCCAGTGCCGTGGCCTCCGCGCGGTCGTGGGTGACGAGCAGGACCGCCGCGTTCTGGGCGTCCAGCGCCGAGCGGAGATCGGCGAGCAGGTCGGTGCGGGAGGTGGCGTCGAGGCCCGCGAACGGTTCGTCCAGCAGCAACACGCGTGGCGACACGGCCAGGGCGCGGGCCAGGGCCACGCGTTGCGCCTCACCACCGGAGAGGTTGCCCGCGTGGCGGGTGGCCAGGTGCGCCACGCCCAGCGCCGCCAACCAGGGTTCGGCTCGTTGGCGGGCCGCACGGCGGGGCACGCCGCGCAGTCGTAGGCCCGCGGCGGCGTTGTCGAGCACCGTCATGCGTTGCAGCACCGGGCGTTGCAGCACCGCGGCGACCGCCGCACGCAGCTCGGCGGTGGTGGCTGCCTTGCCGTCGAGCAGCACCGTGCCCGACCGGGTCGCGGTGCCCAGGTGGGCCAGCGCGCGGAGCAGCGTGGACTTCCCGGCACCGTTGGCGCCGAGGACCGCGAGGGTCTCCCCCGCCGCGATGTCCAGCGACGGCACGGCGACCAGTTCGCGGCCGCCCGAGGTGACCCGCAGGTCCCGGCACCCGATGCTCATCCGGCCGCCCGCTGCCGGTGCTGCGCGAGCGTGACGCCGAGGTTCACCGCGAACGCGAGCACGAGCAGGATCAACCCGAACGCGATCGCCAGCGCGAACTGCCCCCGGCTGGTGGCGAGCACCGCGGCCGTGGTGAGCACCCTGGTCTCCCCCGCCAGGTTGCCGCCGACCATCTGCGCGGCCCCGACCTCGCTCACCACGGCGCCGAACCCGGCCAGTCCGGCGGCCAGCAGCGGCAGCCTGGCCTCCCCGAGGAGCGCGCCGAGCGCTCGGAGCCGGGTCGCGCCCAGCCCACGCATCTGCAGCAGGAAGTCCGGGTCGACCTGCTGCAGGGCGGTGGCCGTCAACGCGGTCACGATCGGCGCGGCGATCGCGGCCTGCGCGATCACCATCGCCGTCGGGGTGTAGAGCAGGCCGAACGCGCCCAGCGGGCCCGACCGCCACAGCAGCACCGTGACGAACAGCCCCACGACGACCGGCGGCATGCCCATGCCCGTGTTCGCGACGGCGAGCAGCACCCGGCGGCCCCGGAAGCGGCCGAGGGCGAGGGCGGTGCCCACCGGGGCGCCGAGCATGAACGCGATGACCGTGGCGCTGAAGGAGACCTGGAGTGTGCGACCGGTGATCGCCCACGTGTCCTGGTCGCCGGTCAGTAGCAGCCGCAGCGCTTCGAGCAGGCCGTCGCCGAATACGTCCACGCGGTCAGCTGCCCAACGCGAACTCGTCCTTGCCTGCGTCGGGCACGAACAGGGCCTGGCCGAACTCCTCCTTGCCGAACTCGCCGATCATCCGCTGCGCCTCCTGCCCGGTGATCCAGCCGGCGAACGCCGCGGCCCCGTCCGGCTGGACGCGGCCGCCGGCAAGCTTGGTCATCTCGATGACGTGGTAGACGTTCAGCAACGACCGGTCGCCCTCGCCAAGCACGTCGAGCGCGAGATTTCCCCGCTGGGACAGGAAAGTCGCGCGGTCGGTCAGGGTGTAGGCCGACGACTCGCTCGCCACCCGCAGCGTTGCGCCCATGCCCTGACCGGTGGAGCGGTACCACTGTCCGGAAGGGACGATCCGGTTCTGCTCCCACAGCTGCATCTCCCGCGCGTGGGTGCCGGACTCGTCGCCTCGGGAGACGAACCCCGCGCCCGACGCGGCGATCCGCCGCATCGCCTCCGCCGCGGGCACCCCCTTGGTCCCGGCCGGGTCGGCGGCTGGTCCGACGAGCACGAAGTCGTTGTGCATCACCAGCGTGCGCCCGCCGGCGGTGCCCTCCGCGACGAACTCCTCCTCGGCCGATGGCGAGTGCACGAGCAGCACGTCGGCCTCACCGCGCCTGCCGAGCTCGATCGCCTGCCCGCTGCCGACCGCGAGGGGCTTGACCTGCCAGCCGGTGTCCGCCGTGAACGCGGGCAGCAGCACGTCGAGCAGACCGGAGTCCTGGGTGCTCGTGGTGGTGGCGAGGATGAGCGACCTCTCGTCGGACTGCCCGGCCGCCTGGTCCGAGCCGCACGCGGCGAGCGACAGCAGAACGGCCAGAAACGCCAGTGCCCTCATCCCTGACTCCTTCTGTAGCATCACAGATGCGCACAAGGTTAACCCGCCGAGCTGTCGAGGGATATGTGACCCGTTACCTGGATCTCGGTACCGAGCTGGCCAGAGCCGTGCTCGCCGGTGAGCGCGCGGCGGGGAGCGAGCTGCCGAGCGTCCGCGACCTCGCCACCGCCGAGGCCACGACGACCGCCACCGCCAGCCGTGCCTACCGGTACCTCGCCGACCACGGGGTGATCAGCCTCGAACCCCGGCGCCGGGCGCGGGTGAGCCACGACGGGCCCGCCGCCGCCCGGCGGCTGCTCGGCGGCACGCGGACGTTCCGGCTCGCGGGCAGCGACGATCCCGCGATGAGCCTGCTCGTGCGGCACCTCGGCGACCGCGTGTCGGTGGTGCCAGCACGCGGGAGCCTGCACGGTCTCGCCGCGGTCGCCGCGAACACCGCCGACGGCGCGACCGCGCACCTGCGCCACCACACCGGCGTCTACAACGCGCCGTTCGCGCGGGCGGTCCTGCGGGGACGGCAACCCGCGCTGCTGCACCTGTGGCGACGCGAGCAGGGTCTGCTGCTGCCCGCCGGAAACCCGCGCGGCATCACGGACATCCGGCAGGTGCGTGGCCTCCGGGTGGCCAAGCGCAGCCCCGGCACGGGTACGAGGGTGTTGCTCGACCACGCGCTGGAGGTGGCGGGCGTGGCACCCGACGAGGTCGGCGGCCCCGAGTTCGGGTCGCACCTCGAGGTCGCGCTCGCGGTCGCCGCGGGCGCGGCCGACGCGGGACTCGCCGTGCGCGCCGCCGCGGTCGACCTCGACCTGGGCTTCCTTCCCGTGGCCTGGGAGACCTACGACCTCGTCCTGTCCGCCGACGCGCTCGACACCGCGGCTCCCCTCGTCGAGGCGCTGAGCGATCCCGGGGTGCGCGCGGCGATCACCGGCCTCGGTGGTTACGACCTCGGCGAGGCGGGCGTCGTCGACCACCTCGCGGAAGGTCAGCGGACCCTTCTGCCGGTCTCCGCGCACGAGTAGCCGCCCAGCGACTCGACCTCGTCGCGGAACGCCTGCGCGTCGAGCAGTGTCCACAGCGGCGCCAGCCGGTCGTCGGTGAGGCTTTCCGTGCGCAGGACCAGGTCGTAGGGCTCCTGGGTGACCGGGACGAAGTCGAGGCCGAACGCGCGCGCTGCCGCCAGGATCCCCAGCCCCGCGTCGGCACGGCCGGCGGCGACCGCGGCGGCCACCGCGAGGTGGGTGTGTTCCTCGCGGGGGTAGCCGGGCACGTCGGCGGGATCGATGTCCCGCCGCGCCAGCTCGTGGTCGAGGAGCACGCGCGTGCCCGCACCGCGCTGGCGGTTCACATACCGCAGGCCGGGGCGGGTCAGGTCGTCGATCTTGGCCAGTTCGAGGGGGTTGCCCGGCGCCACGATCAGGCCCTGGTCGCGGTGCACGAGACGGATCACCGCGATGTCGTCGCCGAGCAGTTTGTCCACGTACGGCAGCGTGTACTCGCCGGTCGCCGGGTCGAGCAGGTGCGAGCCGGCGAGGTGGCACAGGCCGTCGCGAAGTGCTACCAGACCGCCGAGCGAGCCGACGTTGGACGAGGCCAGCGTGACGAGCGGGTCGGTGGCCCGCAGCGCGGACGCGGCGAGGTCCAGCACGAGGTCGTGGGAGCCGATCGCCACGATCGTGCGGTCGATCTCGCCGAGGCCGCGCAACAGCTCGACCCGGACCTCCTCCCCCGCGTGGTGTCCCTCCACCCCGGACGGCACGACCAGCAGCCCGTCCGCCCGCATCAGCGACGTGAGCACCCCGGCGCCACGCGGCAACGGGGTGGCGACGACCCGGTCCCGCACCCGGCCGAGACGGACCCGGACCCAGTCGTCCATGCCGATGGCGGACGGGAGCTTGCGCGCGAGGTGGGCCGTGGTCGACGGCCGTTCCCTGGGTGCGGCGCCTTCCAGCTCGGCGAGCAGCGGGGCCGCGAAGATGTCGAACGTCAACGCGGCGGAGACCGGGTAGCCGGGCACCCCGACCACCGGTGTCGCGTCGACGACACCGAGCACGACGGGATGGCCCGGCCGGACGGCGACACCGTGCACGGCCAGCGTTCCCGCACCGGCGACCACGCGGGCCGTGTAGTCGTCGCGACCGGCGCTCGAACCGGCGATCAGCAGGACCAGGTCGGCGGTCGCGGCGCCGGCCCGCACGGCGTCGGTGATGGCCGACGGGTCGTCGCGGACGATGTCGGTGACGTGTGCCTCGCAGCCTGCCTCCCGGGCCTGCGCCGCGAGCATGAGCGAGTTGGTGTCGAGGATGTCCCCGGGTTCGAGGGTGGCGCCGATCGGGCGGATCTCGTCCCCGGTCGGGATGACCGCGACGACCGGCGCGCGCCGCACCGCCAGTTCGGTCACCCCGGCCGCGGCGCACGCGGCCACGTCGACCGGCCGCAGGCGGTGGCCCTCCGGGAGCAGCAGCTCGGCCGTGCTGATGTCCTCGCCGATCGACCGGACGTGCTGGTAGGGCGGCACGGCGGCCCGCACCTCGGCCGCGTCGCCGACGCGGTGGACGTGCTCACGCATGACCACGGCGTCGTAGCCCACCGGCAGCGGGTCGCCGGTGTCCACGACCGCGAAGTCGGTGAGCAGCACCGGCGTCGTCTCGGCGGCGCCGACGGTGTCGGCGGCGCGGACCGCGATCCCGTCCATCCCGGACGAGTCGAACGCGGGCGAGGACCGCCGCGCCCACACCGGTGCCGCGGTCACCCGGCCGACGGCCTCGCCGACCGGCACCCCCACGACACCGACCCGCGGCGGGCAGCCTGCCGCGGCACGCGCCTCCCGCCAGGCGGTGTGGGCTTGGGCGGCGGGGACGTCGGAGACGAAGGGACTGCCGGCACTCATGACCGCTCCTCGCAGGCTCCGGGCGGCCGCTCGCGGGTCGCCAAGCCCTGATGGTTCGCTTCGCAAGCTCCGCTCATCGGTACAGGATGACCTCCACGTCGGAACCGGCGTCGAGCCCGGTCGCCGGTTCCGGCACGACCAGGTAGCCGTCGGCGCGGGTCAGCACCGAGAGCAGCGCGGAGGGCCCGAACACCGGCTCGGCCACCCCGTCGCGCAGCCGGACCTGCACCACGTCGAGCCGTCCGGCTGCGGACGCCAGGTCACGGGCGAGCCTGGCGCGCGTGCTCGGCGCGGGCGGCGGCGTCTCGCAGCCGGACAGCCGCCACAGCAGCGGCACCCCCACCTGCCCGAACACGACCAGCGCCGACAGCGGGTTGCCGGGCAGCCCGAGCAACGGGATCCCGCCGCAGTCCGCGAGCAGCGTCGGCTTGCCCGGCTTGATCGCGAGCCCGTGGCACCACACGGAACCGACCGCGGCGACGGCCCCTGCGGTCTCGTCGCGGGCGCCGACCGACGAACCGGCCGAGACGACCACCAGGTCGGCGTCCGCCAGCACCTCGGTCAGCCTGTCCTTCAACGCGCCGGGCTCGTCGCCGACGATCCCGGCGATGACCGGCGCACCACCGGCGTCGACCACGAGCCCGGCCAGCGCGGACGCGGTCGCGTCCCGCACCTGCCCGGCCGCCAGGTCCACGGTGGAGGGCGGGACGACCTCGTCGCCGGTGGAGATGATCGCCACCCGTGGCCGCGCGTGCACGGCGACCGACGTGACCCCGGCCGCCGCGAGCATCCCGAGGTCCGGTGCCCGCAACGGCCGTCCGGCGGCCACGAGCGGCGCACCGGCCGCGACGTCCTCGTCGGCCCGCACGAGACCACCGCCCGGCGCGACCGGCCGGGTGACCTCGATCGTGCCGGGCATCGTCTCGGCCGTGTACTCCACCATCACCACGGCGTCGGCGCCATCGGGCAGCACGCCCCCGGTCGGCATCGCCACCGCACCTCCGGACCGCACCGCGACCTCCGGTGCCGCGCCCATCCGCACCGCGCCGAGCAGGTCGAGGTAGGACGGCAGTCCGTCGGACGCGCCGTAGGTGTCGGCGGCCCGCACCGCGAACCCGTCCACAGTGGACTTCGCGAAGCCCGGCAGCGCAGTGGGAGCGCGTACCTCCTCGGCGGGGACCCGGTGGAGCGCGTCGAACAGCGACACGACCTCGACCGCCGTCCGGTGGCCGGGACGGAAACCCGCGAGCGCGTCGGCGACCGTGCGGACGGAGAAGAACTCCTTGCCTGTCAACGACCCGGCTGCTCCTTCGCCCCACCGGGACGGGGTTGCGGCCGCGCCGCGGCCCCGCCCTTGTCGAGGCCGAGCACCGACACCACGGGACCGAGCGCGACCTGTCCCAGCCCGCAGATCGACGTCTTGCGCATCGCTTCCTCCAGCCGCAGCACCTGCGCTCGCTGCGCGTCGTCCAACGTGGACGAACCGGTGTCCAGCTGGTCGCGCAGCAGCGTGTGCGCCTTGGTGGAGCCCACCCGGCAGGGCACGCACTTGCCGCAGGACTCGTTGCGGAAGAACCGGAGCACGTTCGTGGCCGCGGCCAGCAGGTCCGTGCCCTCGGCCAGCACGACGAGAGCACCGGAGCCGAGCATCGTGCCCGCCTTGGCGAGCGTGCCGAAGTCCAGTTCGAGGTCCAGCTGGTCGGGCCCGATGAAGTTGGACGACGCGCCGCCGGGCTGCACGGCGCCGACGGCCTTGCCGCCCTCGACACCACCGGCGAGGTCGATGAGCGCGCGGACGGTCGTGCCCATCGGCACGCAGTACACGCCAGGACTGGTGACGTGCCCGGAGACGGCGAAGAACTTCCAGCCGACCGAGTCGCCGAGCCCTTGCGTGGTCCACCACTGGGCGCCGCGCCGCAGGATCACCGGCACGTCCGCGAACGTCTCCACCGAGTTGATCAGCGTCGGCCGCCCGTGCAGGCCGTAGTTGCCCGGGAACGGCGGCTTGTTGCGCGGCTCGCCCCGATGGCCCTCCATGCACTCGAGCAGCGCGGTCTCCTCACCGAGGATGTACCCGCCGGGCGAGACGAAGATCTCCAGGTCGAGCCTGCGGCCGGAACCGCACGCGTCCGGCCCGACGACACCGGCGGCGCGCAACGCGTCGATCTCCGCGCGCAGCACGCGTTCCTCGGGGCCGTACTCGTGCCGGATGAACACGTACCCCAGCTCCGCGCCGACCACGGCCATGCCGAGCAGCAGCCCTTCGAGCACGAGGTGCGGCTGGTCGGCGAGGATCTGGCGGTCCTTGAACGTGCCCGGCTCGGACTCGTCCGCGTTGCAGATCGCGTACTTCACCGGGTCGTCGGTACCCGCGACGAGTTCCCACTTCTTGCCGGTGGGGAACCCGGCGCCACCCATGCCGCGCAGCCCGGACTCGGACAGCGTGGCGACCACGTCCCGCGGGCTCAGCTCACCGGAGAGCAGCGCCCGCAGCGCCTGGTACCGCTCGCCGACACCCGTACCGGAGGGGTACGGGTCGTTCGGCCACGGATCGGTGCGGCGCTGCGCCGGCGCCTGCCCCACGCCGTCCCCGCGGGCCGCGGCCACCAGCGCGTCCACATCGGACATCGGCGCGGGGTGCTCGTTGACGTCCGCGGCCGGTGCGACGTCGCAGCGGCCGAGACAGGACACCTCGACCAGCTCGACGTCGGTGTCCGCCCCGTAGCGCTCCTTGACCGCGGCGATCCGGTCCTCGCCGCCGCGCAGCCAGCACGACAGGTCGTGGCAGACGTGCAGCGCGACCTTGGCCGGCGGCGTGGTGCGGAAGTGCGGGTAGAACGAGACGATGCCCTCGATCTCGTAGCGCGGCCGCCGCACCTCGCGGGCCAGCTCCTCCAGCTCCTCGCGGGGCAGCCAGCCAAGCCGCGCCTGGATCGCGTTGAGCGCGGGGATCAGCGAGGGGCCGGGGAACTTGCCCGCCCGCCCCTCGACGCCAGGCACCCACCTGGCCCGCGCGGCTTCGGCACGTGCTGTCACATTGGTCGCTTCGCTCATCCGCTCAGACCTCGTCTTCCCTCGTCGCGTGCTCGGCGCTGGCGCGCCTGTGCGCGCTCCTCAGTCCAGACGAGGCCCGCTCCTTCGCTCCGCTCCTGGTGCTGAGTGTCATTCCGCCGCTCCCAGGATGTCCGACTCGGTCGTGTGCGCGGCGCCGAGCGCCTCAACCTGCACCGCGCAGAACTTGAACTCGGGGATCTTGCCGAACGGGTCGATCTCGTCGATCGTCAGCAGGTTCGCCGCCGCCTCCCGGAAGTGGAACGGGATGAAGCAGTTGCCCAGCTGTTCGCGGTGGGAGATCCGCACCTGCAGCTCGATCACGCCGCGGCGTGACCGCACCCGCACCAGCTCACCGTGCGCGAGACCGCGGTCCGCCGCGTCCTTCGGGTGCAGGTACACCTCGGCGACCGGCGCGATCGTGTCGAGCGCGAAGGAGCGGCGGGTCATCGACCCGGTGTGCCAGTGCTCGAGGAGCCTGCCGGTGTTGAGCACCAGCGGGTACTCCGCGTCCGGCAGCTCCTTGGCAGGCAGCCACTGCGCGGGCACCAGGTGCGCGAGCCCGTCGTCGGTGTTGAACCGCTCGTCGAACAGCACGACCGTGCCGTCGGAGTGGTCCGGGTCCTCGTTCGGGTAGAGCTTCCCGGACAGGCCCAGGTTGTCGTGCCTGAGGTTGGCGTAGGACGGCATGAGCGCGACCATCTCGTCGAAGATCTCGCTCGGCGAGGCGTACCGCCAGTCCAGCCCGACGCGCTGGGCGATGTCCTGCACGATCTCCCAGTCCACCCGCGCCTCGCCCGGCGGGTCCATCACCTTGCGGCCGAGCTGCACCCGCCGGTCGGTGTTGGTGTAGCTGCCCTCCTTCTCCAGGTAGGAGGAGGCGGGCAGGATCACGTCGGCGAACTCGGCGGTCTCGGTGAGGAAGATGTCCTGCACCACGAGGAAGTCCAGCGCCGCGAGGGCCTTCCGGACCTTGTTGATGTTCGGGTCGGACAGGAACGGGTTCTCGCCGAGCATGTACATGCCGCGCACACCGTCCGGCTTGAGCACCGACCCGATGATCTCGGTGACGGTGAGGCCCCGGTTCGGGTCGAGCTCGGTGCCCCACGCCTCCTCGAACCGCAGCCGGACCTGCTCCTGGTCGACGCCCTGGTAGTCGGGGAGGAACATCGGGATCAGGCCCGCGTCGGACGCGCCCTGCACGTTGTTCTGGCCGCGCAGCGGGTGCAGCCCCGCGCCGGGCTTGCCGACGTTGCCGGTGATGGAGCACAGCGCGATCAGGCAGCGGGCGTTGTCGGTGCCGGTGGTGTGCTGGGAGATGCCCATCCCCCAGTAGATGACGCCTGCCTTCGCCTCGCCCCACACCTTCGCGACCTCGCGGATCAGGTCCGCGTCAACGCCGGTGATCTGCGCGGCCCGCTCCGGTGGGTAGTCGGCGACCGTGCGGGCCAGCTCGTCGTAGCCCGACACCCTGGCCGCGATGAACTCGCGGTCGATCAGCCCGAGCCGGATCACCTCGTGCATGATCGCGTTGTAGAACGCCACGTCGGTGCCCGGCTTGACCTGGCAGTGGTAGTCGGCGTGCTCGGCGACCGTGCTGGCGCGCGGGTCGACGTAGACGATCTTCGTGCCGTTGCGGCGGGCCTGCTTGAAGAACG
This sequence comes from Actinophytocola glycyrrhizae, assembly GCF_042653545.1. Classification (NCBI taxonomy): domain Bacteria; kingdom Bacillati; phylum Actinomycetota; class Actinomycetes; order Pseudonocardiales; family Pseudonocardiaceae; genus Actinophytocola; species Actinophytocola glycyrrhizae. The sequence goes on along the minus strand of NZ_JBHSIS010000020.1, from coordinate 447,120 downwards.
AGCTCGCGACCGGGTGGTTGGCGGTCGGGTTCGAGCCGGTGATGATCACGACCTCGGCGTTCGCGACGTCGCCGTAGGTGGTGGAGACCGCGCCGGAGCCGACCCCCTCGAACAGCGCCGCGACCGACGACGCGTGGCACAGGCGGGTGCAGTGGTCGACGTTGTTGGTGCCGAACCCGGTGCGGATCAGCTTCTGGAAGAGATAGGCCTCCTCGTTGGAGCACTTCGCCGAGCCGAAGCCCGCGATGGCGCCGGGGCCGCCCTTGGCGTGGACCTCCCTGAGCCGCCTGGCGACCAGGTCGAGCGCCTCCTCCCAGGTCGCCTCCCGGAAGTAGGGCATGACCTCGTCGTAGTCGACGAGCCCGCCCGGCTTGCGGCGGCCGTCGCGGCCCAGCTTCTTGCCGGACTTCCCGTCGCCCCGGCCACCGCCACCGCGGTTGCCGCCCTCGACCCGGCCGCGGTCGTTGTCGCCGCGGACGTCCTCGGACAGCGCGCTCTTCGGGTAGGCGGAGTCGATCCGGATGAGCGGCTTGGTGAGCCGCTGCGGGGAGGCGGCGTAGTCCCAGCCGTAGCGGCCCTTCACACACAGGCGGCTCTGCGACCCTGGCTGGTCGCGGCCCTCGGCGAAGGAGATCGCGCCGCGCTCGCGGTCGACGTAGTAGGTCAGCGCGCAGCCGACGCCGCAGTACGGGCAGACGCTGTCGACGGCGTCGAGCTGCTCGCGCGGCTGGATCGGGATGTTGTTGATGGACTTGTTGGTCAGCGCGCCCGTCGGGCACGCCTGCACGCACTCACCGCAGGTCACGCACGAGCTCTGGCCCATCGGGTCGTTGAGGTCGAACGCGATGAGGGTCTCGTAGCCCTTGCCCGACCGGCCGATGACGTCGTTGCCCTGCACGTCGTCGCAGGCGCGCACGCAGCGGTCGCACAGGATGCAGGCGTCGTGGTTGACCTCGATGACCGGGTTCGACAGGTCGACCCCGCGCCCGGAGCCGCACGGCAGCTCGGTGGTCTCCCTGGCCACGTCGAACCGGTCGGCCAGCTCCAGCAGCAGGTTGTCGCCGGTCTTGTTCTGCTTCGGGTCCTCGGCGCGCGGGGGCTGGTCGGCGACCAGCAGCTCGGTGAGCGTGGCCCGTTGCCGCTCGATCTCCTCGGTGGCGGTCTGGACGGTCATGCCGTCCTCGCACGGGCGCACGCACGCGGCGGCCAGCACCCGGCCACCCGTGTCGACCACGCACATGCGGCACACGCCCACCGGGTCGTAGCGCTCGTTGTGGCACAGCACGGGGATGTCGACCCCGGCCTGTTTCGCGGCATCGTAGATCGTCGTGCCCTCCGGCACGGTCACCGACCGGCCGTCGATCTCGGCCGAAACCGTCCGCACGGACGTCTCCGCGTTCTCGAGAGTCGTCATCGTCGCTCCGTCTCTCCTGGCATTGCATACAGCATACAGTTCCGGCTCTCGGCTCGTGAGGCCGACGTTATGCCGGGAGGTGAAGATCCGCCAGATCGGTGTGGGCCACCGCGCCGTCCTCGTCGAGACCCCGTGCCGCGTAGTACCCGGCGACCATGGCGCGGAGCCGGTCCGCGGTCAGCGTGGCGGTGCGGCCGGAGCCGAGTTCGAGGGGCGTTTCGAGCATCCGGACGGGCAGCGTGTCGTCGGCCGCGGTGGCGCCTTCCCGCAGGTTGTACGCCCGTTTCGCGCGGACGATCCGGCGGGCGGCCGCGTGCAGCTCCTCGGCGTCGATGTCCCAGCCGGTGACGAGGGCGAGCAGCCGCGCCCACTCGGTGAACGGGTCCTCGAAGACCCCGCGGAGGAACTTGCACAGGATCATCGAGTCCATGACCGCGGCCTTGTCCTCGGTCTGGACGGCGGCGGCGACGTGCGCCTCGCCACCGGCGAAGCGGTCGAGGTCACCGGACAGGTCGGCCTCGTACGCGCCGGAGCGGTTGTGGTCGGCGCCGCGTGCGTTGACGGCGAGGCCCAGCGCCATGGACTGCAGGCTGCGCGGCTCGTAGCCGGGCATCTCCAGGCCCTTGACCTGCGCCGCGAAGTCGAGCGAGCCGTGCCCGACCCGGCCCGCCGCCCGGCGGGAGCCCTCGGCGAGCAGCTCCCCCAGCCCCGGCTCCCGGGTTCCGATGGCGTCCAGGGCCTTGAGCAGGGCTGCCCCGTCGCCGAACCGCAGCCACGGCTCGTCGATCAGGCCGCGCTCGGCGCATTCCATGGCCCACGCGATCGTGCCGCCCGCGGAGATCGTGTCGATGCCGAGCTCGTCGCAGCGGGCGCTGGCGGCGAAGACGTCGTCCGGGTCGGAGACGCCGCACAACGGGCCGAGCGCGAAGACGTTCTCGTACTCCATGCGCTGGCTGCCGCCACCCTTGCGGCTGTAGATGTGTTCGCAGCCGATGGAGCAGGACGCGCAGCTGTTGCGGGCGACGCCCCGCAGCTCGTGCAGTTCCTCCGCGGCGAGCCGGGGGGCCTCCTCGAAGGTGGCCGCGGTGAAGTTGCGGGTCGGCAGCGTGCTGACCGCGTTGAACGCCAGCAGGTTCGCGAGCGTGCCCAGCTCGCGGTACTTGGCGGTGGCCGGGCCGAAGCTGCGGGCACGCAGGTCCTTGGCCGCGGCGAGCACCCCGGCCTGGTCGGCGACGTCCACCTTGGTGGCCGCCTTCACGAGCACGGCCTTGATGTTCTTCGCGCCGAGCACCGCGCCGAGGCCGCCCCGGCCAGCGTGCCTGCCGTCGTGGCTGATGGTCGCGTACCGCACGCCGCGCTCGCCCGCGGGCCCGATCGCGGCGGTGCGCCAGCCGCGGCCGAAGCGCTCCTTGGCCGCGGTCTCGGCGTCGGCGGCCGAGAGCCCGGCCAGTTCCGGAGCGGGTTCGAGCCGCGGCCCGTCCCCGTCGACCAGCAGGACCGACAGCTCGTCGGCGCGGCCCCGGATGACGATGGCCTCATGGCCGGTGAGCTTGCCCGCGATCGCGAACTGGCTGGAGGCCAGGGCGTCGGTGAGCAACCCGGTCAGGGGCGACTTGGCGACGACGGCGAACTTCGCGCTCGTGGTCAGCGGGGTGCCGACGAGCGCGGAGAACACGAACGCGAGCGGCGCGTCCGGTGCGAGCGGGTCGACACGCGGCGGGGCGAGCCGGTGCATGAGCCACGTACCGAGGCCGACCCCACCGAGGTACGCCCGCAGGACGTGGTCGTCGATGGCGAACGTCGTGCCCGTGACGTCGTCACCACGCACGTCGACGACGAGCGCCTTTCCGAAAAATCCACCTGGCGCCATGTGTCTACTGTATGCCCTATCCGCCGGCGTCGGCCGAGAGGAAGGCCACGGTGTCCCCGGTGACCAACGGGAGACGGCCGTCCTTGGTGACCTGGTCCCCGTTGAGCGCGGCGATCACGTGCCGGTCCAGGGTCACCCCGACCGCGTCGGCCGCGGCTCCGATCGTCGCGGCGGGCACCGTGCGGGGCCGCTGCCCGCCACCCTTGGCCAGCACCCCGAACCGCTCGACCACGACCTCGGGCGGCTCCCGGTCCCGCGCGGCCCGGTAGTCCTGCGCGGTGTTGACGTTGACCACGGAATCCAGCTCCGGGTCGTACTTCGCGAGGGTCACGTCCGCGAGCAGGGCGTCGTCGTCGAGCTGGGTCACGGCACAGTGCTTGAAGATCATGCCGGGTTTCCGCAGGCCCCGGGCGAGGAGATCCGAGACGAGCCCGGCGATCCCGGTCCGGTAGGCGGCGGCCAGGGGCTGCCGGAAGCCGCGCGCCACCGGCAGGGCGACGTCCACGTCGTCGGTGAGCGCGCGCAGCACCCGCCGAACGTAGGCGGGATGCAGGAAGGGCAGGTCGGTGGAGCACACGAAGGCCGCACCGGCCCGGTCCTGGACCGCGGCCAGCCCGGCCGCGAGCCCCTGCATCGGCCCGAGCCCCTCCACGGGGTCCGCGACGACCTCGACCCCGGCAGGCAGCTCGGGCAGCTCCTGCCCCGGCGCGGCCACCACCACGACCGGCCCGTCGACCGACCTGGCGAGCACGGCGGCCGCCCGGTACAGCAGCGTCGAGCCGTGCCACTCCAACCCGGCCTTCGCCGTCCCCATGCGCGATGACCGACCACCCGCGAGCACCACACCCGCCGCACTGACCATCTTCCGATGGTAGTCACGGCCCGGCCGGACCGGTCCGGGCGCCCACGTCGGCCACCCGGACAGAACGTTCCTATCGCGTCGTCGCCTCGGGGATGTGATCGATGGCGTACACGACCTGTACCGCGAGGTCGCGCGCGGACTCGGCGCCGAGGGCGGAGTTCTGCTGGAGCACGTCCTGCACGAACGCGACGCGCTGGTCGTAGCGGGAGACGAACTTGGTGTCGGTCATCTGTTTCTCCTTGTAGGCGAGGCACGCGGCGACCCGCGAAGCCCAGCGGTCGAACCTCGACGACGAGGGCGGATCCCGCACCAGTCGCGGTGGTCGACCACGAATCTGGACAACGTCCAATAACTGTACACCGTCCAGAGATCACCCTGTCGCGGGCCCATGAGATGCTCATCGCGACGCGGAGACCGGCAGGCCGGGAAGGGCAACAAACGGTGACCACTTGGACCGACGTGATCAGCTATGTCCGGACACGCTACGAAGTGCTGGAGGAGACCGACGGCTGGCTGCGCTTCCGCCTCGACACCGACGGGGACCGGACCCAGCAGGTCGCGGTCCATCACGTGCCCGCAGGCGATGCCGACGGCGTGGCGTGGGTCGAGATCTCCTCGCCGGTCGGCCGGGCCGACGCGATCGATCCACGCCGGCTTCTCGAACTGGCGGGCACATCGCTCGTCGGCGGCGCGGCCATCGTGGACGGTGTCGCGTTGCTCAAGCACACCCTTCCGCTGGAGGACCTGAGCGTGCGAGAAGAGTTCGAACGCCCCATGACGCTGCTGGTCGCCCGCGCCGACGAGCTCGAGGACGAACTCACCCGGGGCGACCGGTACTGAGCGAGGCCGCCGTCGACGGACAAGGCGGCGCCACCGTCACGGGGCGCGGATTCGGCAGCACTCCAGCTGATCGATTCCGTTCGGGACACCGGTCCTGCCGTCAACTCGCCCTTACACAGCACCAGACCCCGGGGCGCTACGCGCCCGACCGAGGTACGGGCAGCGCGGTGGGGAGTGGCCGGGCCGCTCCCCACCGCGTCGCTCACCGCACGGTGTCGACGTGTGTCACGCCGGACGTGCGGTAGCCGCCGACCCTTGCCGTGACCTGGGCCGGGCTGACCACCTCGTTCTCCGCGAAGTAGACCCAGTCGACCCGTTCCTGGTAGGCGCGGTCCCCCGGCTGGCCGACCAGGCCGCCGGCGATGAACCACAGGTTGAAGTTGATCGACATCGGCGTCTCCGGGTAGTACCGGTCGCCGTGGTCGGCGAACAGGTTCCCGTCCACGTAGTAGCGCACGCGGCCGGACGCCACCTGGATCACCAGGTCGTGCCAGCCGGAGAAGCTGGTGCGCTGCTCGGTGTGGATGTTGTCGGCGACCCACGGCTCGTTCTGGTAGGTCTCCCACGTCGTCGAGTACAGGATGTTCGACGGCTCGCCCCAGCCGCCGTTCGGCAGGTACTCGAAGTCCAGCTCGCCGTAGTCCGGGTCCATCGGGGCGTTCAGCGGTGTGATGGTGAAGAACGTCTGCACCACGTGGTCGCCGTCGATGCCGCGCACCGGCGTGTCGGTGAAGTACACCCGCGCGCCGTACGTGCCCTCGAAGAACTTGCGCTGGTGGTACAGCTCCGTCTGCCGTGCGCTCGACCCGTTGTTCGACGACTCCAGTTGCAGCACCTGGTTGCCGCCCACGGACGGGAACGTGACCAGGGACGGATCCCACACCGCGCCCGGCACACCAGGCCCGCCGCCGCCCGAACGCACGGTCCACCCGCGCTGGCCGATCCTCGGGTCGCTCGACGAGGTGTACGCGAAGTCGTCGAACAGGACCTCACCGGTGGGATCCGGCGGGTCGGGCGGGTCACCGGGGCCGTCACCGCCGGGGCCGGTGCCCCAGATGGTCGTCCCACCACGTTGGACGGTCACAGTGGACGCCGGTGCGTACGCGGTGCGGTTGGCGAACGAGTAGTCGTCGGTCTGGGTGATCGGACCCCAGTTGGTGCGGTAGAAGCGCAGTTGCAGGTCGCCGGTCGTGCCGCCGGGTGCCAGCGACCCGGCGCCCGAGGTGAACCCGACCTCCAGGTAGCGGTCCGCCTTCGCCGTCGGGGTGGACAGCGGTTGGAAGGTGCCGGTGACGTTGGCGCAGCCGCGCACCGCCCACGAGCAGGCGAAGCGGTAGCCGACGTCCGGGGTCTCGCCGCGGAAGTAGTACCGCAGCGTGACGTCGGAGAGCGGGATGGTGGTCGAGCCGGTGTTCGTGATGGTGAACCACGGTTCCACCTGGTCGGTGGTGGCGCCCGTGGCGCTGGTGCGGTGGTTGGCGGTGAGGGCGTCCGCGGCGGCGGCCGCGGGTGCGTGCAGGAACGTGGTCACGGCTGCCGCCGCGGCGGCGACGGCCAGGGTTCTGCGGAACATTTCTCCTCCGGTACGTGCAGGGTGCGTACGGGGCTTGCAGGACCTCCTTTCATGGAGTCGCGGTCAACGACCGGCAGGCCACGGACATGGCCGCCAGCCTGCGCTCGTGCACCGCCATCGCGGCGCCGAACGCGGCCCATTCGGGTTTGGCCGACCACAGGGCGTCGGCCAGCGCGCAGAGCCGGGGGAACGCGAGGTACTCGACGTCCTGCGGCCTCGGCGCCTGCTCCGTCCACAGTTGACACTGGCTGCCGAGCACGGCCGGGTCCTCGGGAATCTGCTGGTGGTACACGTCCGACATGGTCACCACCGCACCTGGCTGGCCGGCGCGCTCGTCCGGATCGGTCGACTGTGGATAGTCCAGGTAGGTCGCGCGGTACGGGGCGAGCACGACGGGGTGACCGCGCCGGGGTGGTCCGTCGACGGTGTCCTGCCACGGCATGACGACCGTGCGCGGGTCGAGCGGGCTGCCGTCCCTGGCTCCGTCACCACTGTCGTCCCAGCAGACCGGTGTCCGCCCGTGCGCAAGGAGAAAGCCGCCGACCCGGCCGAGGAACCAGCCGCGCAGCGCGTGCGGGCCGGCCAGTCCCTCCTCGGCGACCCGCGCCAGCGCCTCCTGGCTCGCCGCCCACTCGGTCACCGGAACCTCGTCGCCGCCGATGTGCACGTGCTCGCCGGGGAAGACGTCCATGACCTCGCCGAGCACCGTGCGGACGAAGTCGAGGACCCGGTCGTGCACACCGAGGACCGCGTCGGAGATCCCCCACTCCGTCCACACGGGAAGCCGCCGCTCCGGCCGGTTGCCCAGCCACGGGTAGGCGGCGAGCGCGGCCCGCGCGTGCCCCGGCATGTCGATCTCGGGCATGATCCGGACGCCGCACTCGGCCGCGTAGTCCACGAGCCCGCGCAGCTCCGCGGTCGTATAGGCGCCGCCGTGCGGGACGCCGTCGAAGCGGTCGCTGCCCGCCGGGCCGAGCTGCGTCGACGACCGCAGGCCACCGACCTCGGTGAGCGCCGGGTAGGCGGCGACCGGCATGCGCCAGCCCTGGTCGTCGGTCAGGTGCAGGTGCAGCACGGTGAGCTTGTGCAGTGCCAGCAGGTCCACGAAGCGGCGCAGGAACCGCACCGGCTGGAAGTGCCTTGCGACATCGAGCATCGCGCCGCGCCACGGCAGCCGGGGCATGTCGGTGACGTCGACACACGGCAGGGTCCACCGCACGCCCGGCGCCGCCGTCTCCCCCAGCACCTCGACCGGCAGCAGCTGCCTGATGGTCTGCACGCCGTGCCGCAACCCGGCCAGGCGCCGGGCCCGCAGCACCACGGCCTGCTCGCTCACCGTCAACGCGTAGCCCTCGTCGCCGAGACCCACGAGTTGCTCGTCGAGCGCGAGGAGCACGGTCCCGTCGGCTGCTAGCGGGAGCGGCAACCCGGTCGCCGGGCGAAGGTAGCGCCGCAGGAGCCGCGCTGCCGGTTCGGCGCCCCGGGTGGCGCGGAGCGCCGTTGCCGGCCCGAACAGGAACTGGCCTGCCCGCTGACGCAGGCGTGTCGGTCGTGGCAGGATCACGTGCCGCCTCCGGTTCTCAGCCCTTGACCGCGCCGCCGGTGATACCGGCGGTCACTTTCCTCTGCAACACCAGGAAGATCGCCAGCACGGGCAGCATGAACAGGGTCGACGCGGCCATGGTCGCGCCCCAGTCGGTGCCGAACGTGTTGCTGAACGAGGACAGCCAGACCGGCAGGGTGCGGTCGTCCTGGTCCTTGATGATCAGCAGGTTGGCGAAGGCGAACTCGTTCCACGCGGTGATGAACCCGAACAGCGAGGTGGCCAGCAGACCGGGCGCGAGGAGGGGGAGCACGACGCGCCGGAACGCGGCGGCCCGGTCACAGCCGTCCACCTGGGCCGCCTCCTCCAGTTCGACCGGGATGGCCGCGAGAAAGCTGCGCAGGGTGACGATCGTGAAGGGCAGGGTGATCATGAAGTAGACGAGCGTCAGCATGGCCAGCGTGTCGAGCATCCCCGTGTCCCGCGCGATGACGTACATCGGGATCAGCAGCGCCTCCCACGGCGTCATCTGCGCGATGAACACCATGAGGATGAAGCCACGCCTGCCCTTCCACCGCAGCCTGGCCACCGCGTACGCGGCGAGCAGCGCCACCACCAGCGACAGCAGGACCGCCGAGCAGGCCACCAGCAGGCTGTTGCGCCAGAACGACCAGAACCCCTGCGCCGCCACGGCTGTGGCGAAGTGCTCGAACGTCAGCGCGGACGGCCAGAACGTCGGCGTCTCCGCCTGGATCTCCCGCGTCGGTTTGAACGCGGTCAGCACCATCCAGTACACCGGGAACACCGAGACCACGAACACGAGCAGTGCCGCCAGGTTCCTGGTCAGCCGAGCCGTCATGTGGCGGCCTCCTCGCGGAACATGTGCCGGAAGTAGAACAGCAGCGCGAGCGCCAGCAGCAGCACCATGAGCATGGAGACCACGGCGCCGAGGTCGTAGCGGTGCAGCGACTGCGCGACCTGGTAGGCGTACACCGGCAGCGTGGTCGTCGCCCGGCCGGGGCCGCCCTCGCTGATCACCCAGATCTGCACGAACGCCTTGCCGACCCAGATCACCTCCAGGCAGGTGACGAGCCCGAACATGGGCCGCAGCACGGGAAAGGTGATCGAGCGGAACGACCGGAACCCGCCCGCGCCGTCGATCCGCGCCGCCTCGTACAGCTCGTGGGGCACCGTGGTCATCGCGGCGTACAGGGTCAGCGCGGCGAACGGCACGGACTGCCACACGATCAGCACCACGAGGATCGCGAAGGTCTGCGGTCCGTCGGCGAACCAGGTGTGGCCGCGGAACTGCTCGAAGCCCAGCGACACCAGCGCCCAGTTCACGACGCCGAGCTGGGAGGAGAACATCCACTGGAACACCGTGGTGGCGGCGATCATCGGAGTGGCCCAGGTGAGCACGAGCCCGCCGAGCACCAGCAGTCGCATCGCCCGGCCCAGCCGCACGACCAGGAGCGCGACCAACGTGGACGGCACCATGATCAGCACGACGTTGACCGCGGTGAACAGCAGCGTGCGACCCGTCACCGACCAGAACTCGGGGTCGCTGAGCACCGCGGTGTAGTTGGCGAACCCGGCGAAGGTCGCTCCGCCGCGGATCAGCTCGGCCATCCCGAAGTGCTGGAACGAGATGATCACGTTGCGCAGCAACGGATACACCAGCAGGTAGGCGGTCGCCAGCAGGGTCGGCGCGATGAGCAGGTACGGCCAGAAGGCCCGGCGGCGACCAGTCCGCCGCCCCGGCTCCCCATGTGTTGGCCGCGTCCCGGCGACGGTGCGGTGTCGAGGTGGACTGTGGCCGGGTGCGGTCACGTTCCCCTGAGGTATCGGCTGCTCAGGTGCGGACCTCGCACGAAGAACCACCGTGCTGGTCCTAGCTCGCGGTGTTCAGTGCCGAGGTGATCACCGCGTCCGCGTCGGCGGCCGCGGTTCTCGGGTCGGCGCCGGTGAGCACCTTGGTCAGGAACTCCTTGATCGGGTTGCGGGCCTCGACGGCCGTCCAGTTCGGGGAGTTCGGCGTGGCGTGGCCGTTGGCGGCGCCCGCGGCCATCGCGGCGGCGCCGGGATCGTCGTCGACCGCGTCGGCGAGCGAGGTGCGGTTGGGCACGTAGTTCATCGTCGTGGCCAGCTCGACCTGCCACTTCTCCCCGGTCAGGGCCTTGACCACCGCGTAGGCGCCGTCCTGGCGGGCCGAGGCGACCGGGATGATCAGGTCGGAGCCGCCGGTGAACACCGCGCCCGGCTCGGCCGCGCTCTTGCCGGGGATGGGGAAGAAGCCGAGCTTGCCCTCGAGGTCCGGGTTGGCGGCGGTGACGAGCTTCGCCGCGCCGGGAACGGCGATGAGCTGCGCGACGTTGCCCTGGGCGAACACGTCGGTCTGCTGCGGCTTGGCCTCGTCGGAGTCCTTCGGTCCGTTGCCCAGCGCCTGGATCCGCCGGTAGAAGTCCGCGCCCGCCAACGCTTCCGGGGTGCCCAGCGCCCCCTTCCAGCTCTCGCCGTCGCGCACGGCGAGGTCGCCGCCCTCGTCCCAGACGAACCCGGCGAGCACGTACCAGTTCTGGCCGGGCAGGTAGATGCCCTGCGTGCCGCCCTGGTTGAGCGCCGCCGTCGCGGTGAGCCACTCGGCGCGGGTGGCCGGCGGCGTGATTCCCTTGGCCGCGAACAGGTCCGTGCGGTAGATGACGACCCGGTTGGCGGCGTAGAACGGGATGCCGAACTGCTTGCCGTCGACCGCCCCCGGCTCGGCGAGCCCCGGCAGCCAGTCCGCACCGTTCAGGTCGCCGACCCTGTCCGACAGGTCGGTGACGCCACCGCTCGCCGCGTACTGCGCGACCTGGGTGTTGCCGACCTCGATCACGTCCGGCGGGTCGGTGCTCGCCAGCGCACCGGTGACCTTCTCGGTGATGCCGTCCCACTCCTGGATCTGGACGTTCAGCGTGTACTCCGGGTGGTCCCGCTCGAACTCCGCCTCGAAGTTCTCGACGAAGTCGTCGGTCGCGGTGTCCTTCATCAGCCACACGGTCAGGTCCTGCCGGCCGCCGTCACCGGAGCCGTCGTCGGAGCCGCAGGCGGCGAGTACGGGGAGGGTCAGCGCCAGCGCGAACAGGCCGGCGGCGAAACGATGCGGCACGGGTCCACCTCACGGTGCATCGAGGATCTGACCAATTGGTAAGGTCCAGTGGTCTGTACCAAAATGGCATAGACCAATCTTCAAGTCAATGAACAGGTCAAGACCAGGTTTCGCCGACCGACGCGACACAGAAGTGGCCGACTGGGTGGGCTGTCCTCTGGTCTGATTGTCATACTGAGGGCATGGCCGGAGCCATCCTCAAGCGCGAGCGCGTGCGGGACTACCTGCTCGAGATGATCGAGACGCACCCGCCTGGCGCCCCGCTGCCCGCCGAGCGGATGCTGTGCCAGCGCCTGGAGGTGTCCCGGCCGACGCTGCGCTCGGCCGTGGACGAGCTGGTGAACAACGGGATGCTGGTGCGCCAGCACGGGCGCGGGACGTTCGTCGCACCGGCCAAGATCACACAGGAACTGGTGTCGGACGAGCGCGCGATGACACTCCCCCCGGCGTCGGGCACGTGGACGAGCAAGGTGCTCGAGTTCGCGACCATCGCGGCGGGGGCCCGCGTCGGGCGGCGGCTCCGGATCTCCCCGGCGGCGGAGATCTTCTACGTGGCTCGGCAACGCTTCGTCGACGGCTCGCCGATGGCCATCGAGTACCTGCACGTGCCGGTGGTCGTCGCCCCTCGGCTGTCCCTCGCGGACCTGGAGTCCGGCGACCTCTACGCCCGCCTGCACGAGCACGGGGTGCGGGTGCACGACGCGGTCCAGTCCGTCGAACCGACCGTCACCAACGACGCCGAGTCGTCGTTGCTCGGCGTGCCCGTCCTGTCCCCCGCCCTGCTGTTCGAACGCCTCACGAACGACGACACCGGCCGCCCGATCGAGTACGTGCACTCGCTCTACCGCGGCGACCGGTACCGCATCGTCTCCCGCCTCGCCCTCGGCCCGACGGCGACGACCGCAGGCGCCCGGGCCGCGGACGCGCACCACCCCGGCATCCCGCCGGGCGACCTCACCGCCCGCGGCCCTGTCCGCTCAGCCACGACGGGCGACATCCAGTAGGCCCCGGGACGACGAACAGTACGAACGCGAGACACCGGTGCCGGGAAACGGGGCCGCGCAACCCCGGCCTCGCCAGATTCCTGACACCCAGGATGTGGCACGAACAACGCACCTTCCGGATCACCTGCGTATCACACAAAGCGATATCGCTCTTCTTTCTGATTGCCTTCTTTCGTATTGATTGAGGCTTGTTTCCCCGTCACCGGTTGGACTACGTTGACACCGCCTCCAGCCGATAACCAGCCTTTGTTTCTGAGAACAAGGAGAACTGAGTGTTTCGAAGAGACAGTCCTTTACGGCGTGCGCGGCGCGGCTTCTATGCCGCGTTGACCGCCGTCGTGCTGCTTCTGGCGGGTTCGGCCGCCAGTGCCGAGTCGCCTGCGGCGGAGCGGCCGACGGCCAAGAACCTGCCGGGGTTCAGCCACGGAAACGTGACTGTGCAGGGCACCACGCTGCACTACGTCCGCGGCGGTTCCGGCCCGCCGCTGGTGCTGTTGCACGGCTGGCCGCAGACCTGGCGGAAGTGGGCGAAAGTAATGCCCGCCCTCGCCCAGAGCCACACGGTGATCGCGTTCGACCTGCCCGGCGCGGGCAGTTCGAGCATTCCCGCCGACGGTTACGACAAGGTGACCACCGCGAAGCGCATTCGTGAGGGCGTCCACAAACTGGGCTTCACCCAGGTGTCCCTCCTCGGCCACGACACCGGCGCGCTCATCGCCCACCCGTATGCCCGCGACTACCCGGCCGAGGTCGTCCGGATGGCCGTGCTGGAGACGCCGCTGCCCGGATTCGGCCTCGAGGACGTCTACGGGATCAGCTTCCACCTCGGCCTGAACCAGACCGCCGCACCGGTCCCCGAAACCCTCATCGACAACGAGGACGTGCCTGCCTACCTCGGTTGGCTGTTCAGCAGCGCCCGGCACCCCGACCGCATCGACCAGGCCGCCTACTTCCGCGCCTACGCGCGCCCGGAACGCAGGACCGCGGGCTACGACTACTACCGGGCGTTCGCGGCCGACGCCGCGAACAACCAGGCCAACGCGCACAAACGCCTGCCGATGCCGGTACTGGCGATGGGCGCGGAATTCGCCTTCGGCCCGTTCGTCGCCAACTCCTTCAGCCAGGTCGGCGATGACGTTCGCGGCGTCGTCGCACCGGACAGCGGACACTGGGTCGCCGAAGAGAACCCCGCGTTCCTGACCGCCTGCGCCAAGCTGTTCTTCGGACCGCAGGGCGTTCCCGCCCCCAGCCCCGAGTTGACCGACTGCGAGGCCTGACGGTCTTGCGCACCCGGCCCGGGTCTCCGCGCTCGCTCGCGCGGGGACCCGGGCAGTGTCGTCAGCCGAGGGTGCCGAGGAGTTCCCGGCAGGCGTCCTCACACCGGCGGCACGCCTCCGCGCACACCCGGCAGTGCTCGTGCTGGGAAGCGTGCTGTTCGCACTCGTCGGCGCAGGACTTGCAGACGGTCATGCACGCCTGCAGCAGCGTCCTGGTGATGTTCGCGTCGTAGCCGGTGTGCCGCGAGAGCACCCTGGCCGTCGTCGCGCAGATGTCGGCGCAGTCCTCGTTCGTCCTGATGCACTTGCGCAGCATCGGAAGCTGGTCGTCCGCCTCCGACAGGCACGCGTCGGCGCAGGCCGTGCAGGTCTGGGCGCACTGCACGCATTCCTCGATGCAACGGGTGAGGGCCTCCCTGTCGACGTCACCGAGGTCGGCCGGATAGGTCCGCAACATCTCGGTCACAGGCATGGTTCGTGTCCTCTCCACGGGAATCGATGGCCCACCTCGCCTACCCGCTCCGCGTCGGACGACACATCGTCGCCACCTTTCGGTTGCCTTACCAACGGGTGCCACCCGGACATGGGGACTCGCGACGGGGGTACTCCCGAGATCATGCGTGCATTGACCGTCGAAACCGGCAGGAACGGGTCCGTCCGGACCACAGAGGTGCCCGAACCCGATGTAGAAACCGGTGACCTGCTGGTCGAAGGGCTGGCGCTGGGTGTGTGCGGCACGGACAAGGAGATCGCGCGCGGCGAGTACGGCTCGGCGCCACCGGGCCGGGAGCCGCTGGTGCTGGGGCACGAATCGCTTGGCCGGGTGCGCCATGCGCCGGACGGTTGCGGGTTCTCCCCTGGCGACCTCGTGGTCGGGGTCGTGCGCAGACCGGACCCGGTGCCGTGCGGGGCCTGCGCGAGAGGCGAGTTCGACATGTGCCGCAACGGCCGCTACACCGAACGTGGGATCAAGGACCTCGACGGCTACGGCAGCGAGCTGTGGCGGGTCGAGCCGGACTACGCGGTCGCGCTCGACCCGGCACTCGAACAGGTCGGCGTGCTGATGGAGCCCACGACCATCGTGGCGAAGGCGTGGGAGCAGGTCGAGCGGGTCGGCGCGCGAGCGTGGTTCGAACCGCGCCGGGTGCTCGTGACCGGTGCCGGACCGATCGAGCTGCTCGCCGCCATGCTCGGCGTGCAACGCGGCCTGGACGTGCACGTACTCGACCGCGTGACCGAGGGACCCAAACCCGGCCTGGTCACCGACCTCGGTGCCACCTACCACCACGACCCGGCCGACGAGGTCGCCGCGCGGCTCGAACCCGACGTGGTGATCGAGGCGACGGGCGCCGGTCAGGTCGTGTTCGACACCATGGCACACACGGCCGCGTACGGCGTCATGTGCCTCACCGGTGTCTCCACCGCCGGCAGGCACCTCAGCGTCGACGCAGGCGGCGTCAACCGGGAACTGGTCCTGGAGAACGATGTCGTGCTCGGCTCGGTGAACGCGAACCTCCGCCACTACCGGCAGGCCGCCGACGCCCTCGCGAAGGCCGACCGCGACTGGCTCGGCCGGTTGATCACCCGCCGGGTACCGCTGTCCAGGGCGGCCGAGGCGTTCACCTCGGACAGCGGGGACGTCAAGGTGGTCATCACCATCGACAACGGGAACGGGTGAGGGCGATGCCCGGCCGCATCGAGGACTACGCACTGCTCGGCGACCTGCAGACCGCCGCGCTCGTTGGCAGGAACGGCGCCATCGACTGGCTGTGCCTGCCCCGCTTCGACTCACCGGCGTGTTTCGCCGCGCTCCTGGACACCGAGAACGGCGAGCGGGCAGGCACCTGGCGCATCGCGCCCGCGGCCGGTGAGCAGGTCACCCGCCGCCGCTACCGCGGTGACACCCTCGTCGTCGAGTCCGAGTGGGACACCCCGGAGGGGACCGTCCGGCTCCTGGACTGCATGCCGCCGCGCGGCGAGGCCGCCGACGTCGTGCGGATCGTCGAGGGCGTGTCGGGCCGGGTGCCGATGCGGATGCTGCTGCGGCTGCGGTTCGACTACGGCCACGTGGTGCCGTGGGTGCGCCACCACGGCACGGAGATGACCGCGATCGCCGGGCCGGACGCCGTGTGGCTGCACGGCAGCGTCCCGCTCACCGACGACGGTGACACGACGACCGCCGAGTTCACCGTGGGGGCCGGTGAACGGCTCGCGTTCGTACTCACCCACGTCTCCTCGCACCTGCCCCAGCCCGCCCCGGTCGACCCGGAACGGGCGCTCGCGGACACGGAGGCGTTCTGGGCGGAGTGGATCTCCCGCTGTGAGTACCGCGGGCCGTGGGAGCACGCGGTCCGCAGGGCCCTCGTCACGCTCAAGGCCCTCACGTACGCGCCGACCGGCGGGATCGTGGCGGCCGCGACCACGTCGCTGCCCGAGCAGCTCGGCGGGTCGAGGAACTGGGACTACCGCTACTGCTGGCTCCGCGACGCCACCTTCACGCTGCAGGCACTGCTGGGCACCGGGTACGTCGACGAGGCGCGGGCCTGGCGGGAATGGCTGGTCCGCGCGGTCGCGGGCGATCCAGGCAAGCTGCAGATCATGTACGGGCTCGACGGCAGCCGCCGGCTGCCGGAGCAGAACCTCGACTGGCTCAGCGGCTACGAGAACTCCACTCCGGTCCGGGTCGGCAACGCCGCGGCGGACCAGCTCCAGCTCGACGTGTGGGGCGAGGTCCTCGACGGGCTGCACCTTGGCCGGGAAGCCGGCCTGCCCGTCCAGGACGTGGCGTGGGACCTCCAGGTGGCCCTGCTCGACCACCTCGAAGGCAACTGGAACGAACCCGACAACAGCCTGTGGGAGGTCCGCGGCCCTCGGCGGCAGTTCGTGCACTCCAAGGTGCTCGCCTGGGCCGGGGTGGACCGGGCCATCGACTCCGTGGCACGCCACGGCCTGCTCGGCCCCGTGGACCGGTGGCGGGTGCTGCGCGACCGCATCCACGCCGAGGTCTGCGAGAAGGGTTTCGACCCCGAACGGAACACCTTCACCCAGTTCTACGGCTCGTCGGGGCTGGACGCCGCGTTGCTCCTGATCCCCCGGATCGGCTTCCTCCCGTGGGACGACCCGAGGGTGCTCGGCACGATCGACGCGGTTCGCGAACAGCTGTGCCACGACGGCTTCGTGCTCCGGTACCGCACGGACACCGACGGCGGCGTCGACGGTCTTCCCGGGGACGAGGGCGCCTTCCTCGCGTGCAGCTTCTGGCTCGTCGACGCGCTGGCGGGCACCGGCCGGGTACACGAGGCCCGGGACCTGTTCGAGAAGCTGCTCGGCCTCCGCAACGACGTCGGCCTGCTCAGCGAGGAGTACGACCCGGCGACGGGCCGTCAGATCGGCAACACACCGCAGGCGTTCAGCATGGTCGGCCTGATCAACAGCGCCCGTCAGCTCGCGGGCAGCCGCACCACGACCTCCGCGTCCCGGGAGCAGCAGAACCTCGGCCATCCGCGACGGGACGGAACGGGCAGCCACGGGTGAGCACGGGCACCGGCGAGACCTGCCGCGTGCTCACCCACGGCCCTGGCCGTCGGTCTCACGGTCGGTCTCACGGTCGATCTCACGGTCGGTACCGTCGTCGGTCTCCCGGCCGATGTCGGCGACGGGCCCGCGCGGCAGGTTGTCCGGCGGCTCCACCCGCAGGGCCTTCGCGACCGGCACGTCCGTGGACGAGTGCAGCACGATGGACAGCGCGATCGTGACGGCGACCAGGTCGAAGACGTGATCACCGGACGGGATGCCCGCCTGTACGGCGAGCAGCCCGTAGACGACCGACGCGAACCCCTTCGGCCCAAACCACGCCGCGGCCGCCCGTTCCTGGTTGGGCAGGCTGGTCCGGAGCAGGGAGAGCAGCATCGCCGCCGGGCGCACCAGCAGGATCGCGATCACCGCGACAGCCCAGTCACCGAAGGTGAGGTCGGCAATGCGGTCCGGGGTAATGAGCGCACCGAACACGAGCAGCGCGGCGAACTTGGTCGTCTCCGACAGCAGGTCACCGAAGTGCTCGAAGTGCTCGGCCGCGAGCCGGTCCAGGGTGGCGATCGTGCACCCGGCCGCGAAGGCGGCGAGGTAGGGGTTGGCGTGGGTCAGGTGGCAGGCGGCATAGAGGATCACCGCGATGGCCAGTGGCCCGAGCGCCTGCAGCCGCGGTTCCGCGGTGAGGACGCGCAGCCGCCAGGCCAGGACGATCGCCGCGGGGATCGCGACACCCAGCACGAGTCCGATGACCAGCTCGAGGCCGACCTGACCGAGGTGGGTGTCGGAGTTCGTGGCGGTGGCGATGAAGATCAGCACGAACGGCAGCGCGAGCCCGTCGTTGAGCCCGGACTCGACGTTCAACAGCCTGCGCAGCCGCAGCGGCACGTCCTGGCGCCCGACGATCGCCGACGCGAACACCGGGTCGGTGGGCGAGAGGATCGCGCCGACCAGGAAAGCGGTCGTCCAGTCGAGCCCCGCCAGGTAGTGCACCGGCACGGCGATACCGATCATGGTGAGCGGCATGGCCAGCCCGAGCGCTCGCCCGGACAGCCGCCACCCTTCCCGCAGTGCAGGCAGCCCGGCCCGCTGTCCGTCGACGAACAGCACGGTGAACAGGGCCAGGTCGGCGAGCCCGGTGACGAACGGCCCGTCGGAGGGGATCTCGACCAGCCCGAAGCCGCCCTGGCCGATCAACGCACCGGCCAGCAGGAACATCAACGCGGTGGAGAGCACCGTCCTCGCCGCGAGCCCGGACAGCGAAACGCTGATCAGCAGCACGACCCCGAACGCCAGCACGAGCGCCATCGACACACACCCCCGTCATCGCAAAACACCCACACCGACCGGTGTGGGTGTGCCGACCAGACTTCCCGGCGCTCCGGTGCGCAAAGATGCCGTAAGGACCCCGGTTCACGCAAACCGGCCACGCCGTGGGTGCTCAGCCGGGCAGGCAGCTCCCGATGCGATAGCCGACGCCCCGGACCGTGAGGACATGGATCGGGCAGCCCGGATCCCGCTCGATCTTGCGGCGCAACCGCAGGACGTGCACGTCGAGCAACCTGGTGTCGCCGAAGTACCCGTACTCCCAGACCCGTTCGAGCAGCTGCTCCCTGGTCACCACCGCGCCACGGGCCATGGCGAGCGTGCACAGCAGCCGGAACTCCGTCTTGGTCAGCGGCACCTCCTCGGCACCGCGCAGCACCCGGCCCTCACCGACCCGCACCGCCAGCTCGCCCAGTTCGAGCACCATCGGCTCGTCCTTGCCTGCTCTGACCCGGCGCATCAGCGCCCGGATCCGGGCGCTGAGCTCCCCGGCGTCGACCGGTTTGGTGACGTAGTCGTCCGCCCCGGCCTCCAGCCCGGCGATGACCTCGTTCGGACCGGTCCTGGCGGTCACCATGATGACGGGCAGGTCGCTCCGCTCCCGGATGCGTTCGCACACCACCAGCCCGTCCATCCCCGGCAGCATCAGGTCGAGCAGCACCACGTCCGGTTCGGACCCGCCCGCGGCCAGCAGCGCGAGGGCCTCCTCGCCGGTGGCCGCCTCGACCACCTGGTACCCCTCGTCGGTCAGCGCGAGCCCGAGCGCCTCCCGGATGCGGGCATCGTCCTCGACGAGCAACAGCGTCGAAGCGGTCGTCAAGGTCGTCATGTCGCGTCACACCTCGCCAGAACGTCCACCGGCCCGTCGTTCGAGGTCCAGGAGTGCCTCGGCGATCGCCACGGTCAGGCCTCCCTTGCCGTGCGCAGCGCGTCGGCGAGAGCGGCGGGCTCGGCAGAGGGCAGACTGCTCAGTAGCACGACGTCACGCACCGCCGTCCGCCCGTCGACCCGGCCGCGGAGCCGTTCGGCACGTTCGCGTGTGGTGATGCCGATGGGAGTCCCGCGCGCCACCATGTCGAGGATGTCCAGCACCGGAGCAGCCGGAAGGACGATTCTCAGGTCCAGGGAGATCGGGTCGGCGGCCCGCACCGTCAACGCCAGCAGTGCGTTGGCGGGGTCGAGGACGGACCACGCCGACTCCACCGAGACGACCAGCAGCTCGTTCGCGTTCGTGTGCCGGTCCAGCAGGTCGAACAGCGGCTGGGCGAGCTTGCCCACCGGGTCCGTCGGCTCGGTGACGACCATGACGAACAGCGGCCAGAGCGCCGACTCCTCGCGCCCCTCCGGCCGTTCGGTCTCACCGTGCGGCCGGAGCAGCAACACCTCGGTCGCCACGACTGTCGGCCAGCCGCGTTGTCCACGCGCAGACGTCCGGGTGGATGACGTGTTCGGCTGCTGTGCGGTTCTCACGTGTCGATTGTCGTTGCCCCCGCACGGTCTGGATCGCTTCCGAGCCCAGTTGTCAGGCAACCGCAAGAGCGCACCTTGCGACTGGCTTACATTCCGCCACGGTCCTGCCCGGTACGGTGCCCCGTCCTTCCCGAGGTCCGCTGTGCGGGAGCGTGAAGGCGCGTTCACGGCACAACCGGTGCCGTCAATGGGCCATTCAGGGCGCCCAGCGCCCTGAACGCGCCTTTCAGGGCATATCAATCATCTAGGTTCGGGCGGTCGTGTCCGCTTCCGCTCCCGGCGGCGCCGGCTCGTGCCGGCCGGACAGCTGACGGCGCAGTTCGGCGAGCTCGGCCCGCAGCTCGTGCACGGCCTCGGCGGTACGCGCTTCGGCCGCTTCCTCGGCACCGGAGAGTGTCCGCACCAACCAGGAGGCGACCAGGCCGGTCACCACACCGAGCAGGGCGATGCCGCCCACCATCAGCGTCGCCGCGACCAGCCGGCCTTCACCGGTGACCGGATAGCGGTCGCCGTAGCCGACCGTCGTGATCGTCGTGAGTGTCCACCACGCCGCGTTCGGGAAGTCCGTGATGGTCGCGTCGGGTGCGCCACGCTCCGCGTCGAGGACCGCGAGCGACGCGGACAGTCCCACCAGGAGCGTGGCGCCGCTCGCGTACAGCGCGACCCGCTGCTGCAGGCTGTGGATCAGCCTGCGGTTCAACAGCGTCACCACCGTCAGCACCCGCAGGGCCCGCAACTGCCGCAACATCGGCAACAGCACGACCGCGAGGTCGAACGGGTTGCGCAGCACGAACCGCAGCTTGCGCCGCGCGAGGCCGAACCGGACCACGTAGTCCGCTGCGAACAACGACCACGTCGCCCAGATCAGGCCCTCCACGGCAGCGGTGACCGCCGGGCTGGCACTGACGTACAGGACCTGCACCGCGTAACAGCACAGGAACAGCGCCGCCAGCCCGGTCAGTGGCCAGTCGGTCCGCTGCCGCCACCGGGAGATGCGCGGCTCGTCGTCCTCCGACGGCCAGGACTTCGGATCACTTGGCATGGCCCATTGTCATCATCCCCGTCAGCGGTCACAACCGCCGGTGCCCCGGAGCCATCGTCCACAGCAGCTCGTCCGCGAGTTCGGCCAGACCGGGCACCGGTGGGCATCGCACCACCACGACGTGCTGGAGTACCTGGCGGATGTCCACAGTGCTCCCCAGCTCACGGATGTGCCGGTTCGTCGTCAGGCCGATGGGCGCACCACGCGCGACCGCGTGCAGGAGCCCCACCAGCCGTCTGGCAGGCACGAGCACGTCGAGGTCGAAGGCCGGGGGCGATTCGATGTGCAGCCGCAGCCGGAACAGCGCCTTCACCGGGTCCACGACGGTCCACCGCGACCGGCCGCTGACGACCAGCGCCTCCGGTGACTGCCGCGTGTTCTCCAGCAGGTCGAACAGGACCCGGGCCCGCGAACCGAGCAGGTCGCGGCGTTCACCGACGACGAGCGCGAACGCGGGCCACGTGTCGGCCTCCCGGGTGGTGACGGCACGGTCTCCCACGCTTTGCGGCCACAGCACCAGGTCACCGACCGCGACGAACGTGGCCCGCTCGGAGTCGTTCCGGTCGATCGGCTCGTCGTGCCGCATCCAACCCTCGTTTTCGAAGACAACGCTTCGAACAGTCTCTCAACGAGGCGGTCGGACGGAGTGCTCCGCGCGGAGAAAGTCAGACACTCGCAAGAAAATCGGCGGCGGTCACCGCCACGGGACGGTGGCCTGCAACACGGCCTCGGTCAGCGCCTCGGCGCGCAGCCGCGCGACGGCGAGGTAGTCGGGGTCGGCGATCATCGCGCTGAACGTGGCCCGGTCGGGGTAGCGGACGACGACCACCGCGTCCCAGGTCTGGCCGGCGTCGCCGACCAGCACCGTGGCGGCACTGCCCGCGTACAGGACCTTCGCGCCGTACCTCGGCAGGAACGTGTCACGCAGCTGCCGTCCGTACTCCTGGTACGCGCCGAACCCGCCTTCGCCGAAGCGCAGCAGGTTCAACATCACCACCGGACCACCCGGGTCCTCGTCCCGGAACCGTGCCAGTGCGGCGGCTTCTGGTTCTACTGCCATCCGCCGACCCTCGCACCCAGGCCGACACCAGGCATCGGTGATCTCACCGGTCCTCGTGTCGGCCACGACATCCTCGCCGGGCGTGTGCTCGTCAGTGGTTGGCGGCGAGTTCGCCGGTGAGCTTGCTGTGCATGGTGGCGCTGTGTTCGTTGAGGCCGACGATCTCGACGGTCTTGCCACGGGCGGCGTACTTGGTGGTGATGGCGTCGAGGGCGGCGACGGTGGAGGCGTCCCAGATGTGGGCGTCGGTGAGGTCGATGACGACCTTGTCCGGGTCGCCCGCGTAGTCGAACTGGTAGACCAGGTCGTTGCTGGAGGCGAAGAACAGCTCGCCGGTGACGGCGTAGACGACCTCGGTGCCCTCGGGGTCGACCGCGGCGGTGACGTTGGCCAGGTGCGCGACCCGCCGGGCGAAGATGACCATGGCGGTGAGCACTCCCGCGATGACGCCGATGGCCAGGTTGTGGGTGGCCACCACGACCGCGACGGTCACGACCATGACGGTGATCTCCCCCGCGGGCATCCGCCGCAGGGTGGCCGGGGCGATGCTGTGCCAGTCGAAGGTGGCGAACGCGACCAGCACCATCACCGCGACCAGCGCCGCCATCGGAATGTCGGCCACCAGCGGTCCGGCCACGATGCACAACGCCATCAGGAACACCCCGGCCAGGAACGTCGACAGCCGCGTGCGGGCCCCGGCGGTCTTGACGTTGATCATCGTCTGGCCGATCATCGCGCAACCGCCCATGCCGCCGAAGAACCCGGTGACCACGTTCGCGACCCCCTGCCCGATGGACTCGCGGGTCTTGTTGGAACCGGTGTCGGTGATGTCGTCCACGAGCTTCGCGGTCATCAGCGACTCCATCAGCCCGACCAGCGCGAACGCCACCGCGTACGGGGCGAGCAGCGCGAGGGTGTCCAGCGTGAACGGCACCTGCGGCAGACCCGGCACCGGCAACGCGGAGGGCAGCGCGCCCTTGTCACCGACCGTGGGCACCGCGATCCCCGCCGCGACCGTCAGCGCGGTCAGCGCCACGATCGACACCAGCGGCGCCGGGACCGCCCTGGTCAACCGGGGGAACACCACCATCAGCGCGAGCCCGGCCGCGAACAGCGGGTACACCGGCCACGGCACGTCGATCAGCTCGGGCACCTGCGCCATGAAGATCAGGATCGCGAGCGCGTTGACGAAACCGACCATGACGCTGCGCGGCACGAACCGCATCAACCGGGCGATCCCCAGCGAGCCCAGCACGATCTGCACCAGCCCACCGAGGATCACCGCCGCGATCAGATGACCCAGCCCGTACTCGCGGGCAAGCGGCGCCACCACGAGCGCGATCGCTCCGGTGGCCGCGGAGATCATCGCCGGACGGCCACCCACGACCGAGATCACCACCGCCATGGTGAACGACGCGAACAATCCCACACTCGGGTCCACCCCGGCGATGATCGAGAACGAGATCGCCTCCGGGATCAACGCCAGCGCCACCACCAGACCCGCCAGCACCTCGGTCCTGGCGACCCGGGGCGACAACCACGACGGCCGGGAAAAACGCGCGCGAGCGGAGAACAACGACGGAGAACTGGACACGCGGCAACCTGACATGATCGGGCCGGGTGTTCCCGGCACAGGACGAACTGGGACCGCGACGTCGACGGCAGCGGCACGAACAGGGCCCGGCGACGACCAGCGGTCCGCCGGGTGGTGTGAGGTACAGCGACCGGGGCGAATGCCGCGCGGCCGCTCGAACTCTCGCCTAACGTTAGACTAGGGATCTTGATCGGTTCACACCACCCCCGCAGGTGCGGCACAGATCACTCGCGCCCGGAAAGGACTGTGCTCACAGGACGGTGCGGTCGTACCGAAGCGGGCGACCTCAGCGCGTCGAGCGCCCCGCCGTCGGACGGGTCCGACGAGGACGGAGTCGCGTGCGCAGTGTGGCCGCGAACTCCTCGGCGAGGCGCAGCTTCGTACGCAACTGTTCGCACGCCTGCTCGGCGGTCGCGCTGAACTCCGCGAGCCGCGCCGCCGGATCGTCGAGCCGAGGGTCACCGGACTGCGGATCGAGGATGGCGAGCAGGTCACGCATCTCGTCCAGCTGGAAACCCAGC
This sequence comes from Actinophytocola glycyrrhizae, assembly GCF_042653545.1. NCBI lineage: Bacteria > Bacillati > Actinomycetota > Actinomycetes > Pseudonocardiales > Pseudonocardiaceae > Actinophytocola > Actinophytocola glycyrrhizae. The sequence goes on along the minus strand of NZ_JBHSIS010000020.1, from coordinate 423,048 downwards.
GGCTTCATACGCTTGATGAGCTCGAGCCGCTCCACGTCCGGTTCGGTGTAGAGCCGGAACCCACCCTGACTGCGGGCGCTGGGGACCACCAGCCCGACTTCCTCGTAGTAGCGGATGGTGCGCAGCGACAACCCGGTGCGCTCGGCCACCTCGCCGATCTGCATCAGACCACCCACAACGCACCCCTTCCACCGACGTCGACACCGTACCGGCAACCGCGACCCACCCCGATGCCGCAGCGAACCATCACGTGCTCAGTCGGCACCCGCGACCAGCGAACCGAGTGCCAGTTCGGGGTGCAGTCGCCGCATCACACCGAGGGCGTGCTGGTCGATGAACAACGCGAGGTCGGTCCCGTCGGCGCGGGTGAGCACCTCGCTGCGGCGTCCCGTGTCGACCAGAGTCCGCTGTGCCGGGTCGTCGAGATGACGTGCGACCGTGTACGGCAGCCGCTCCAGTGCGGCCCGCGCACCGAACTCGGTCTCCAGACGGTGCGCGGCGACCTCGAACTGCATCGGCCCGACCGCGGCGAGCACGGGTGCGGCGTCTCCTCGCCGGTCGGAACGCAGCACCTGCACCACCCCCTCGGAGCCGAGCTGCTCCACGCCCTTGCGGAACTGCTTGGCCCGCCCCAGATCGGCCGGGCGGGCGACGGCGAAGTGGGCGGGGGCGAAGCTGGGCAGACCGGGGAAACGCACCGGCGGTTTGCCGCTGTACAACGTGTCGCCGACCCGCAGGGCGGTCGCGTTCACCAGCCCGACCACGTCCCCGGGATAAGCCGTGTCCAGTGTGGACCGCTGCTGCCCGAACATCTGCTGCGCGTACTTCGTGGCGAACGGGCGCCCGGTGGTGGCGTTCGTGACGACCATCCCGCGCTCGAACACCCCCGAGCACACCCTGGCGAACGCGATCTGGTCGCGGTGCGCGGGATCCATCCCGGTCTGCACCTTGAACACGAACGCCGAGAACGGCGCCTCCAGCCGGCGCGGTTCCCCGTCGGCATCCTGGCGCGGCGTCGGCCGCGGCGCCAGCTCCACCAGCACGTCCAGCAGATGACGGACACCGAAGTTGAGCACCGCCGACCCGAACAGCACCGGCGTGGCCGTGGCGGCGAAGAACGGCGCAGGATCGAAGTCGCCACCCGAGGCCACCAGCAGGTCGGCCTCCTCCTCTGCCCGCAGCCAGTCCGCGCCGACCTCGGCGTGGGCACGGTCGGAGGTCAGGCGTTCCTCCGCCGCGGCGGTGGCGCCACCCACGGTGCGCGCGTAGCGGACGAACGTCCCGTCAAGACAGTCACGCACCCCCCGGAACTGGCCGGCTTCCCCGACCGGCCAGGTCAACGGCATCGGCTGCAACCCGATCCGCTCGACCAGCTCGTCACACAGCTCCAGCGCCTCGCGGCCGGGCCGGTCCCACTTGTTGATGAACGTGATCACCGGGATGCCACGGTGGCGGCACACGTCGAACAACTTCAGCGTCTGCGGCTCCAGCCCCTTGGCCGCGTCCAGCAGCATCACCGCCGAGTCCACAGCCGACAACACCCGGTAGGTGTCCTCGGAGAAGTCCGCGTGCCCCGGCGTGTCCAGCATGTTGATCACGGCGTCGCCATAGGAGAACTGCAACGCCGCGGACGTGATCGAGATGCCGCGTGCCTGCTCCATCGCCAGCCAGTCCGACACGACACCGCGCCGCCCGGCCTTGCCGTGCACCGCACCCGCCTCCGAGATCACCCGCGCGTGCAACGCCAACGCCTCCGTCAGCGTCGACTTGCCCGCGTCCGGGTGGCTGATCACCGCGAAGGAACGCCGGCGAGCCGCCTCCCCCACCACGTTCACAGCGGTCTGCTGCCCGGCGGCCGTCAACCCCCCACCTCCACAATCAGTATCGACTGAGCACTCGCGTCCCGATTCTACCTTCACGTCACGTTAGTGTTCAGCGGCGGTGCGCCAGGTAGACGGTGGCGGTCGCTTCCCGTTGCTGGAGTGGGTTGGCGAAGGTGATCACGTCGGCCCGCACATCGGCGAAACCGCTCTCCAGCGCCGCGACGAACTCCGCGTCGGGGGCATCGTTGGACCACAGCGCGAACACTCCGCCGGGACGCAGGTGGTCCCGGACGCCGCGCAGTCCGTCCGGCTGGTAGAAGGCGGCGTGGCCGGGGTTCAGCAGGTGCCGCGGGGAGTGGTCGATGTCGACCAGGACGGCGTGGAACCGCTGCCCCGGCGCCGACGGGGTCAGGCCGGGTGAGCGCACCAGCGCGAAGAAGTCCCCGTGCACCATGGCGCACCTCGGGTCCGCGACCAGCCGCTCCCCCAGCGGGATGGCGCCCTGTTCGTGCCACTCGATGACTTCGGCGAGGGCGTCGATCACCACCAGGGAGCGCACCCGGGGGTCGTCCAGCACGGTGCGCGCGGTGTAGCCCAGCCCGAGCCCGCCCACCGCCACGTCGAGCTCCGCGCCGGTCAGCTCCGCGAGCGCACGCCGCGCCAGCTCCTCCTCCGCGACGGTGAACAGGCTCGACATCAGGTACTCGTCGTCGAGCTTGATCTCGTAGACGTCCTTTTCCACGACCGGGTCCCACCGCCTGCGAAGGGCGAGCTCACCCATCGCCGTCGGCCGCCAGTCGATCTCCTCGAACCGAGCGCTCACGCGCAACCACCCCTCATCCGTGGTCCACCGTAGCCGTGCGGCCAGTTCCCGGGTGTACGAGCCGGGCGCGAGTGAAATTCGCGGGCACCTTGGCAGGGTGGTGCGTGCTCGTTGAGTACCTGCCCCCTACCCCGAGGACCAACCTGGCATGGACACCGTCGTTTCCGTGGAGGATCTCCGCAAAACCTATGGGCCCAGGGTGGCGGTGTCCGACGTCTCGTTCGAGGTCCGGCGATGTGAGATCTTCGGCATCCTCGGCTCCAACGGCGCGGGCAAGACCACCATCGTCGAGATCCTTCAGGGACTCCGGGACAGAACCAGTGGCCAGGTCTCGGTGCTGGGGCTCGACCCGGCCCGGGAGAAGAACCGGCTGCGCCGGGTCATCGGCTCCCAGCTGCAGTCCTCGGCGCTGCCGGAGCGGTTGCGGATAGTCGAGGCGATCCAGCTGTTCGCGCACGCCCGCAACGTCCCCGTCGACGTGGAAGCCACCATGGCGACCTGGGGGTTGGAACCGCTGCGCAACCGTCCGTTCGGCGCGTTGTCCGGCGGCGAGCAACAGCGGCTGTTCGTCGCGCTGGCTTTACTCGGCGACCCGGAGCTCGTGTTGCTCGACGAGCTGACCACCGGGCTCGACCCCAGCGCCCGGCACGCGACCTGGGACCTGATCCGCAAGGTCCGGGACCACGGCACCACGGTCGTGCTGGTCACCCACTTCATGGACGAGGCCGAGATCCTGTGCGACCGCGTGGGGATCATGGACCGGGGAAACCTCGTCGCCTGTGACACCCCCGGCGCGCTGACCGCGCACCACGGGGGGCCGGTGACGATCACGTTCAGCACCACCAACGGTTACCAGCCCGACCACCTGCTGCCGATTCCCGGAGTCGACTCGGCCACCCTCGGCGACGGGAAGGTCACGGTCACCGGGCAGTCCACCGCCGCAGTCCACGTCGCGGCCGCGCTCGCCGAAAAGGGCGTCACACCGGCCGACTACCGCACCCACTACCCGTCACTGGAGGACGTGTTCCTTTCCGTGACCGGCCACCGACTGAGCGAGAAAGTCGCATCATGACGACCTACCTGACCTGGACCGAGGTCAAGCTGCTGGCCCGCGAGCCACTCGTGCTGGTGCTCACCCTCATGTTCCCGATCCTGCTGATGGTCCTGCTGGCGGCCGCGTTCGCCGACCACAGCGGTCCCGTGTTCGCCGACCTCGACGGCACGCAGTTCTACGTCACCGCGTACCTGAGCGCCGCGATCTCGGTGATGGGGTTCATGGGCACCCCCACGCATCTCGCGGGCTATCGCGAAGCCGGCGTGCTGCGCCGCTTCCGGACCGCCGCGATCCCCTCCCGCGCCGTGGTCTTCTCACAGGCGGCCGTGCTGGCCCTGCTCGCGCTCGTCGGCGCCGTGGTGATGCTGGCGCTGGCCTACGCCCTGTTCGACATCGCGGCACCGGCATCACCAGTGGGAGTGGCCGCGGCGTTCGCCGTCGGCATCCTGGCCTTCGCGGGCATCGGCACCCTCCTCGGGTCGCTGATGCCGGGTGCCCGCTCCGCTCAGGGACTCGGCCTGCTGCTGTTCTTCGGCACGTTCCTGCTGGTCGGCGGCGGCCCGCCGCCCGGGGTGTTCCCCGACGCGCTCAACGCGATCACCTCGTGGACACCGACCGGGCTGCTGATCAACGCCATCCGCTCCCCCTGGGCCGGTGACGGGCTGAACATCCCGGCGATGGTGACGCTGGTGCTCATCGCCGCAGCCGGTTTCGCCCTGGCGACGCGCCGCCTGTCCAGAAGCTGACCGAGCCCCGCCGGGGTCTACGAACCGTTCGGGCGCTTGCCGTGGTTCGCGGACTTCCGGCGGCGGGAAGCCCTCTTGCTGGTGCGCTTGGACATCGTGTGCTCCATCCGTTCGGCTGACCGGCGTCAGGCCTGGCCTTGCTGGGTCTGGCGCCGGAGGCGGTTGTTGCGTGGTTCCGTGCGGGTCTTGGCATCGTCGACCTGGCGGATGAGCTCATCGCGTACCTCGTTGAGCGCCACCGCCAGCTCCAGCGCGGTCGAGGTGGACACGAGGTGCAGCCGGGGTGTCCTGCTGATCCAGCATTCCAGCGTGACCCGCTGGTCGACGGCGTTGCGGCCCTTGAGGCTGATCGACAGCTCCACCTGTGTGTCCGAAAAGGACCGCAGCCGCGCCCCGAGAGCGGCGAGGCGCCGGACGATCCAGTCCCGTTCGGACGAAAGGAAACCGGTGGCGAGGTGCAACCGCCGGTCGATCACGGTCGGGTCTTCGTTGGCTTCGTTCATGCGTGACCCGTGATTCTTGGCTTGCCGGCGTGGTTGGCACCTCGAAACGGGAATGTCATCGTGTCCGGATAGTGGCAGTGTACTCGCAGAGACCGCAATACGGTCCGACGACGGCCGCCGCGTCCCCGACCCGGACATTGGTGTCTCGCCGCCGGTGGGGCTACCGTTGGGGCGAGTTCGTCATGACGTGCCGAGACCCGCGCCAGCGACGAAGCCGACGAGACATCGTAGGGTTCGACAGCCGTGCGGTTGTCCGTTACGGACGAGAGACATCCCATGCGCGTCGCACTGATCACCGATGGCGCCGAAGTCGGCAGGGACACCGCTGACCTGGCGGCCGCACTCACACGGCTCGGACACGAACCGGTTGTCCACGCCGACACCGACGGCACGTGGCGGCATCGAGGGCACGCCGCGGCGTGGTTCACCGAGCGGTGGCGGGCCGGCACCCCCGACGTCGTGCACTGCCGGTCGCGGGTGGCAGGCGATGCCGCCGTCACCGCTGCCCGCCTGCTCGGGATCCCCGTCGTCTACAGCGTTCGCACGGCCGACGCCGCCTCGGTGGGGCCCGCCGAACGCGCCGTCGCCCAGCGTGCCGACCGGGTCATCGCCAGCTGCGCCACCGAGCGGGCCGAACTGTTCGCCGGGCGCGTGCAGGGAAACCGGATCTCCGTGGTGCCCTTCGGGGTGGACGTCGAGCACTTCACGCCGGACGGCGATCGCTCACCTGCCGGTCGCCGCCGTCGCCTGCTCGCCGTCGGCGAACTGACCACGGGTTCCGGGTTCGCCACGGCGGTCGCCGCGCTCGCGGGCCTCCCGGACACCGAACTCCTCATCGCGGGCACGTCGGCACGCGGTGCCCACGCGAAGGATCTGCAGGCCTATGCCCGCCATCTCGGCGTGTCCGACCGGCTGGAGATCCTCGGCCACGTCGACGCGGCCACGGTGCCAGGGCTCATACGGTCCGCGGTCGTCGTCCTCGTCACGCCGTGGCGGCCGCGGTTCGGGGTCGCGGCGGTCGAGGCCGCGGCGTGCGGCACCGCCGTGGTCGCCGCCAACACCGGCGGGCTCACCGACACGGTGATCGACCAGGTCACCGGACTTCTCGTGGCGCCACGCAGGCCGCGCTCGCTCGCCGCCGCGGTGTGGAAGCTGCTCGCCTCTCCCGTGCTGCTCGAGCAGTACGGGGCGGCCGCGCGCGACCGCGCCCGCGCCAGGTACTCGTGGCACCACGTCGCGCTGGAGACCGTCACCGCCTACCAGCAGGCAGGCGCCGTCGGTGATCGTGTGCTCGTCACGTCGGACAGGTAGATGTCCGGGTCGCCGCCGACGGCGCTTCGACGGCGCGCGGCGCCCTGCGCCTTCGCGCACTCGTCCCGGCACCTACCGGGGGAGCATCATCCTCCGGCCGTGAATCTGGACGTTGTACAGTAACTGGACAACGTCCAGAGATCGGGTCGGAGGAGCAGCATGACCGAAGCACGCCCCGTACGCCCCGGGCCCCGGCGCACCTTGAGCGAGCAGGTCATTCTCGACGCCGCGCTGGCGCTGCTCGCGGAACTAGGCGCCGACCGGGTGACCATCCGGGGCATCGCGGCCAGGGCCGGGATCGCGCCCAACGCCGTCTACACCTACTTCCCGGACAAGGCCGCGGTGCTGCACGGCCTGGCCGAACAGCTCCTCGGGCGGGTCCACGACAAGCAGGCAGCCGACTCGGCACTGCCGTGGCGAGACCGCGTCCACACCGTTGCCCGCGACCTCAGGAACGAGCTGCTCGCCCATCCCGGCTCCGTCCACCTGCTGCTCGGCAACTCGCTCGACGGTCAGAACGCGCGGGCGATCGGTGCCGCGATGCTGGTCATCCTGGCCGACGCGGGGCTGGCCCCGGATGCCGCCGCACGTGCCGCCCACCTGTTCAACGTGTACCTCCTCGGTTCCGTCGCCCTCGAGACCACCGACCAGGTGCGGGCCACCGACCAGTTCCTGTGGGGGCTCGACCGCCTCCTGGACGGCCTCGTCCCGTGCGCGGTCACGCCACGGGACCATCCCGGCTCCGGATGAACCAGGACGCCGACGTCCATGTGGAGGTACTTGGGTTTCTCCGGCTCGCAAGTCCCTTTCCGCGACCGATCGACGAAACGTGAGAAGCACAAGTTGATATCGTTCATCTGGTCGCCCGGCAATCCCCTGCCCGCCGGGACCGGTGGGTCCGAGAACTACACCGTCGGCCACGTCCGGGAACTGAACCGCCGCGGCATCGCCGCCCAGATCGTCACCGTCGGCCTCGGCGCGGACGACGGCCGGGACGAATTCACGGAGATCCCGTTCCTGTCGCTGGCTTTGCTCGGCGAGGTCGGCGAACTCGACGGCACGGTCGTCTTCGTCAACGAGCCGCATCCGGTGCCGACCAGGAACCCGGCGTTCCTGATTCTGCACAACCCACCGCCCATCCGGGAGCACGAGAAGGCGTTCGCGATCGAGGGGACCAGGGTCCTCGCGCTGATCGCCACCAGCCGGTACGCCGCGGCGCTGTGGGCGGCCTTCCTGGACGTCGACATCGCGACCGTCAACGTCGTGTACCCCTTCGCAGAGCCGTGTTTCGCCGAGGAGTCCAGACCGGACGGGCCGCCCGGGAAGACGCGGATCCTGTTCGCAGGCAGGCTCAGCCCGGAGAAGGGCGTCTACACCCTGCTGGAGACCCTGCACATCGACATCATCGAGCAGGACGTCGACCTCGTGTTCACCGCGACGACCGCGGGGGCGGACAAACCGCAGGGGAAGATCATCGAACGGCTGCTCGGCGAGCACCCCGGGATCTCCGTGGTCACCGCTCGCAGGACACCGGCCACCATGGCGGCGTTGATGGCCGGGCACGACATCGTGGTGATGCCGTCGAACAGCCAGTACTGGCACGAGACCTTCGGCATCGTGTCGATCGAGGCCCAGCACTCGGGCTGCCGGGTGATCGCGTCCGACGACGGCGGCCTCCCCGAGACCGACTGCGGCGGGGTGGTGTTGGTCAGGCCGGACAACGCCGAGGCACTCGCATGGGGCATCCGCACCGCGATGGGCAGCGGGCCGTTCCCGCTCGCTGACCGCAAGCACGCCGGGACGAGGTTCACCGTCGAGCAGTCCGTCGACACGCTGCTCGCCGTTTTCGCCCAACCGCAGACCATCCCGCCCGCGACCATCATCCGGCAGCTCGAGGAGCTGGTACTGGCACCGTCGGCCGACGACGAGCCGACTCCCACCCTGGCAGGCCGCTGACGAACGTGGTGGACGGTCACTGTGGACGGTCCACCACGGTCAGTCGCGCTGCTTGCGGATCCTGCGCCGTAGCTGGGTGATGCGGGCCGTGCCGAGCACCACGGTGAGCAGCACCGAGCCGACGGCGGCGATCAGCAGCGCGACGGCAAGCGGCGTGCTGGTGGTCATCCACAGGAACGAGATCTCGGTGCTGCGGGTGTTCTGCACGAGAAAGATGATCAGCAGCACGGCGAGGAGCGCGGCCGCGACGAGAGCCACCCAGGCCGCTCCGGTTCGCGTACCGGGCACCTGGGCGGACTCACGGGCAGGCATCGACGGCTGCGCGGGCTGGACCGGCTGCCGCGCCGGGTCGACGCCGACCGGGGCGACGCCGGCCTGGTCGGTTCGTGGAGTCCGGATCGGGTTCGTGCCGCCGGTGTCGCGGCTGGTGCGGCGCAAGGACATGGAAACCGCTTCTCCCCAAGTGTTCGACTCGATGGACGGAACCTGCGATGGGTGTCGCCGTAGACCGGCGACACCCATTCCGGTGGGCACCCGCGCCGGGCGGGCCCCGCGACGCGTCACGCGTTGTTCGTGGCGGCCTTCAGCTTGCGTTCGAAGCGTTCCGGCTTCGGCCAGCGAACGTTGCGGACCCAGCCGAGCTTCTCGAACATCCAGATGACGCGTGCCGAGACGTCGATCTGGCCGCGACGGACGCCGTGGCGGGCGCACGTGGGATCGGCGTGGTGGGAGTTGTGCCAGGACTCGCCCATGGAGGCGATGGCCAGCGGCCAGAAGTTGGCCGACTTGTCCCGCGCCTCGTAGGGCCGGTCGCCGATCATGTGGCAGATCGAGTTGACCGACCACGTGACGTGGTGCAGCAGTGCCACCCGGACCAGGCTCGCCCAGAAGAACGCGGTCAGCGCACCCCACCAGGACATGGTGATCAGCCCACCGAGCACCGCGGGGGCCAGCAGCGTGACCACGGTCAGCACCGGGAAGAGCCGGTCGACGCGCTGGATGTCGCGGTCAGCGAGCAGATCGGGCGCGAACCGCTGCGCGTTGGTCTGCTCCCGTTCGAACATCCAGCCCATGTGGGCGTGCCAGAACCCCTTGACCAACGCCGCCGGGGTGGTGCCGAACCGCCACGGTGAGTGCGGGTCGCCTTCCTTGTCGGCGTAGGCGTGGTGACGGCGGTGGTCTGCCACCCATCCGACGACCGGGCCCTGCATGGCCATGCTGCCGACCACGGCGAGCGCGACGCGCAGACCGCGTTTGGCCTTGAACGCGCCATGGGTGAAGTAGCGGTGGAAACCGACGGTGACGCCGAGGCAGGTCAGCGTGTAGAACAACGCGGCGAGGCCGACGTCGACCCAGCCAAGCCCCCATCCCCACGCGAACGGCACGGCCGCGACCAGCGCGAGCAGCGGCACGATCGCGAACAGTCTGACCAGGTTGAGCTGGGTCCGGGACTTCTCACCGGCCAGCATCGGTTCCGGCCCTTCGTTCCGGCCTTCGGCAGGCCGTTCGAGCGTAGCGGTCATTGCACAACACCTCCGGTAACAGGGGCGACGTCACCGGGTCCTGGGCGACTCTGTGGAAAGATTTGACGGCCGGACTCCGGCTCAAACACCGGCGTGCCCGGTGGCGGCGTGGACGTCGACTGCGCGCAGCCCGTCCGGGTGCCGCTCGAGGGTGAACCTCACCAGGTCACCCGGCCCGACCCGGGACGAGCCCGCGAGTTGCGAGTGGTGCATGAAGACATCGGCGCCACCCGCGTCACGGGAGACGAAACCCGCGCGGGAGATGAACCCGAAGCCCCTGCTCGTGCTGAACCATTTCACGGTTCCGTGTGCCATGTGCTGCTCCTTGGCTGCTGGAAGACGGTGTCACGCGCTGTGACACCTCGGTCGGCGCGGACACGACTTCTCCAGCTTTGTCACAAGGTGGGAACACATGAGCCCGCAAGCTTTCTCTGCGAGCGTGCAAACCACGAACATGAGAATTTACGACCATTCCGTACAACGACCTTCCACCACCGTTTGTTCCCGGGCCGTGCTTGATGGCCGGCCAGGAAGGGGATGGGCCGTCGTGGGTGCCGGCCCTGCCGGTGGTGTTTCGCAGGTGTCACTCGGTGTGTTCGGTGAGGATGGCGTCGGCGTCGGCCGTGCCCTCGATGACTTCGCGAGCCATGTCCGACAGGCGGCGGTGGTGGTCGCGGGTGTAGCGGCGAAGCGCCGAGAACGCCTGTTCCGGGGTGAGGGTGCCGCTGTGCGCGGCGAGCATGCCCTTGGCCTGTTCGATGATGACGCGGCTGTTCAGCGCGGCCTGCAACTGCTCGGTGAGCACCTCGGCGTGGTCGATGGCGCGTTGTTGCAGGATGCCGATGGTGGCCACGTCGGCCAGCGCCTGCCCCAACTGTGTGGCCATCGGCGGCAGGCTGTCCGGACCGGTGTTGAGCAACGACAACGCACCGATCACCTCGCGGCGCAACCGCATCGGCAGGGCGTGGGTGGCGGCGAACCCGCAGGCGTCGGCCGCGGCCGCGTACCTCGGCCACCGGTTGGCGTCCGCCGCGAGGTCCGCGCTGAACACCGCCTTTCCCGTCCGCACGCACTCGACACACGGTCCACCGTCGGTGTCGACGGCGAACAACTCCAGCAACTCGGCCTTCTCCGACGAGGCGGCCGCCATGCGGACACCGCCGCGCTGGTCGACGAGCAACACCCCGGCGGCGTCCACGTCGAGCAGGTCCACGCAGTGGTCGGCGAGCAGATGCAGGAACTCGGTCAGGTCGAACTCGTCGACGATGGTGTCCGCGAGACCCACGAACGCGCGGGCGACGCGGTACTCCCGCAGCGCGGCCTGCCCTCCGGCGTCGGCGCCTGCTTCACCTACGACGTCGGCGAGACTGGGTGTCTGTCGTGGTTCACGTGCCATCGGGGGTCACTCTCCGTCGTCCAGCCGCAAACGGCGCTCGATGATGTCCTTCGCGACCTCGGCCAGGGTCCGCTGGTGGGCGAAGGCATGGCCACGAATGCGCAGCAGGGCCACTGCGAGACTAACCTTCAGATCCACCGCGACCATGCCCGTCGCCTGGTGGACTTCGGCCCTGATGTCGACCAGCCCGGGCAGCGCCGTCCCGTGCAGGTCGTGGAAGATCACGTCCGTCGCCACGTCCGCCAGGAGCAGGGCATCGACGAGCTGGGCCGAGGTCAGCGACCCGGCCAGGTCGCGGTGCAGTTCCAGCACGCCGAGCCGGACGGCACCCACCTGGAGGGGAAAGGAGAACACCGCTGCGGCACCGGCCGCGACCGCGTCGGCCGTGAAACCGGGCCAACGGGCGCCGTTGGCGGCCAGGTCGGCGACCAGCACCGGCCTGCCCTGTTCGAACGCCTCCGCGGACGGCCCGACCCCGGCCATGACCACCAGGTCGTCCAACCGCGCGGCGAGTGCGTCGCTGGCGTGCACGAGCCCGCCTTCCGTGCTGGTGGGGCTCAGCACCCGCACCCGGGCGCCGGTCACCGCCAGCTCCGTCACGCACAGGCCGCAGATCCTCCCCAGCATCGCCGACGTGGTGTCCCGCTGGGAGAGCAGCGTGCGCAGGTGCTCGCGCCGGTCCGCGCTCACCGCACCGCCTCCTCGACGCTCGCCCCGCCAACGCCGGGCATGTCAGCCACCCTATCCCGCTGAATGGGAAGGCTCGTCCGCAGAGCGCGACACGGCCGTTGGCGTACCTGATCGGAGCAGGAGTCCGTCGGTCGCGGGGCCTCGCGCCGCCGGCCGGGTGCCTGGATGCTCTCGGGGGGCGCGGACACCGAGCGCCCACGCGTCGTGGGGCGACGGGGTGGGCGGCGGCTGCCTTCTCGTCCAGGTCGATGCCCCGCCCCGGTGTCTCGTTGGGGCGCAACCAGTCGCGTTCGATCCGCAGCGTGCCGGGGAGGACCTCGTGCACGGTTCCGGGTGGACGTGCCTTCCTGGATGCCGAGGGCGTGGCTGGTGACGTCGAGGGCGACACCTGCCGCCGCGCCGGTCGGGGACACGTCGGCGGGCGCGTGCGCACCCAGGTCAGAGGGTGGCGCGACCCAGGCCGTACAGGCCGTCCTCGTTGGTGTCGACGCGCACCACGACCAGCGGCGAGCGGCCCGGCGCGGTGACGATCGCGCCGACACCGGTGATCCGCAGCCGGTCGCGGTGCGGCCAAGGCGGCACCACCGTGGGGAACGCGAGCGGTACGTCAGTCATGGCAGTGAGTCACGAGGTGCCCCACGGACTCATCACCACTCCTCCCGCACTGGTCTCGCACCCGGTGTTCGTCGTTCAGCTGGTCCAGACGACGGGGCTGTCGCTGTACTCGTCACCCTCGTCGAACTCCGCGGCCGTGATGGGTGGGCCCGTCGTGGCGCTGAGCGAGCAGGTCTCGTACGACGCGCCCTTGGTGGCGAACTCCTTGGGCGCGGTCTCGTTGTCGCACTTGCCGGGGATGTCACCGATCAGCACGACGCCAGTGCCGCCGCCGCCTTCCAGCACCCCGGACAGCGTCAGCGACGCGTACGACATGTCGGTGCCGCCCACGTTCTCCACCTTCATCTTGATGAAGTAGGGCGTCATTCCCTTCGCCTTCTCGCCGAAGGCGGCCATGTCGGCCTCGGTGCCCTTCTCGATCGCCGTGACGGTCACGGCGATGGTGCCCTTCTTCTCGCTCGTGTACTCGAACGGCAGGATGGCCTGCTCACCGACCCCGAGTTCGGTGCCCGGCGCGGTGACGTCTCCGTCGACCGGCGCACCACCGTCATCGCCGCTGTCGTCGCCGCTGTCGGCAGACGTGCTCTCGCTGTCCGACCCGGACTCGGACTCGGACGTGGTCGAAACCGACGACGGCGGCGAGTCCTGTGCCGCGGTCCCCTCCTCGTCACCGCCACAGGCCGAGAGACCCAGCCCGATGGTGGCCAGAGTGGCCGCGAACACCATACGTCCCTTGTGCACTACTACTACCTCACTGACAACCAGAGTTCGATTGGTTCAAGAAATGACCGGCGACATCGCCGGACACCCGAATCGACCACGCACGTCGCCGGGAAGGCGAACTGGCGGTCGAACGCGGCAGGCCAGCGACGAGAAGCCGTCGACGAGCCGCCAGGGTCGCAGCCTGGCACGTCCCGGAATACGACCGGCACACGTCGGGAATACGAGGACCGACGGCGGCCCCGTCACCAGATCCTTGCGCGCACCGTCGCCGCCTCGCCGGCCAGGCGACCGGCGGCGGCGTCATCGCCGGCGGCGGCGTGCAGCCGGGCGAGTTTGTCCAGCACACCGGCCAGCAGGTACGGGTAGTCGATGCTACGGGCCACGTCGGCCGCGTGCTCTCCCGCGCTGATCGCGGCCCGCAGCTCGTCGCGGCCGTGCAGGCGGACGTCGAGCAGGTCGGCGAGCACGCGGATCTCGAACATCGGGTCGTGGAGTGCCCGCGCGACCGCCACACCTTCCACGAGGAGGCGGCGTGCCTGCGCGTGGTCGCCTCGGGCCAGGTGAAGACAGCCCCAGGCGTGGGCCGTGTAGAACTCACCGGAGCGCCCCATGTCCTCGGCACTGGCGGTCAGCTCCGTGAACGCCTCCTCCGCGTCGGCGTCGCGGCCGAGTGCGAGCTGTGCCTGGCCGAGCCAGTACGTGCCGCGGACGATCAGTGTCCGGATGCCCTGCTTCCGCGCACCGGCGACGATCTCCCTGAAGACCTCCGCCGCGACACCCGGCCGCCCCGCCTGCAGTTGGGCGAGCCCGACCTGCGAGTACGCGTGCAGCGCCGCCGCGTCCTGCCCGCTGACGTCGAGCCGTTCGTACGCCTCGCCGCCCGCCGCGATCGCCTCCGTCAGTCGTCCGTTGGGCACGAGGAAGAACGGCGCGTTGCTCAGCGCCTCCAGGTAGCCCCGCCGGTCCCCGATCCGCTCGAACAGGCGCATGGCCTCGGTGTTGGCCTCCTCGGCAGGGCCGTACCGGCGCCGGGTGTAGCGCAGTCCGGCCATCGAGATGAGCAACCTGGCCTGGCCCCGCACGTTCCCCGCGGCCCTGGCCAGGGCCATCGCCGTGTCGTGGCACTCCTGCCAGTCGTCGAAGTACCGCTCCGTCTCGAACAGCAACTGCCCGCCGACGGCGAGCTCCCAGCAGAGTTCGTCGCGGCCCAGCTCCGCCGCCTGCCGCACGCCTGCCACCAGCGCGACCCGCTCCGAGTCCAGCACCGACATCGGCGAGACGGAAGGTGGCAGGCTCGCCGCCACCCGCTCCGGCCGCCAGCGCGAAGCGTCCTGCTGGAACATGTTCTGGCCCATGTGGTCGCGGTCGGCGATGTCGGTGAGGGCGAGTAGAGCACTGAGGACACGGACGACCGCGTCGTGCCGGTCCGCCACCGGCTCCTCCGCCTCCGCGCGTTCCCGCGCGTACGCGCGGGTCAGGTCGTGGAAGCCGTAACGTGCCTGGCCGTTCGGCGTTCCGGTGACGCCGAGCAGGTGGACGTCGACCAGCTCGTCGAGGAGCTCCTGCGCCGCGCGCAGTTCGGTGTCGAGCACGGCGGCCGCCGCCCAGAGCGGGAAGTCCGGCGCCTCGAGGAGCCCGAGGAGGCGGAACAGACGGCGTGCCCTCGGCCCGAGCCCTTCGTAGCTCAGGCCGAAACTGGCGCGTACCTCGAGGTCGCGGTAGCGCAGCGCGTCCAGCCGGTGGTGTTCGTCCGCCAGTCGCAAAACGAGGTCGGCGAGGCGCCAGTGCGGTCGCGACACCAGCAGCGAACCGGCGATCCGCAGCGCGAGCGGCAGCCGCGCGCACAGCAGCACCAGGGCGGACAGCTCCGCGTGCGTCGCCGAGGTCAACCGGTCGTCCGTGCTGTTGCGCAGCAGGGCGAGGCTGTCGGCCTCGGACATCTCGCCGAGTTCGATGCGGCACGCGCCGCCGAGACCGCCCAGCCGCACCCGGCCGGTGACGATCACCCCGCACGTCCCGCTCGCCGGCATCAACGGCGCCAGCTGCTCCTCGTCGAGCGCGTCGTCGAGCACCACGAGGACCCGGCGTTCCGCGAGGATGCCCCGGTAGAGGTCCGTCCGCTCCTCCGGATCGTCCGGCACCGCGGTGGCGGGCACCCCAAGCGCACGAAGGAAACGGCCGAGCACGGTGGCCGGATCGACCGGCTGGGCACGTGCACCCGCCAGCGCGACGAACAGCTGCCCGTCGGGGTAGGCGGACCTGAGGCGGTGCGCGGCCTGCACCGCGAGCGCGGTCTTGCCGGTCCCGCCGGGGCCAGAGATCGTGACGACCGCGGCGGGCTCGTCGCGGTCGCGGTCCTCGCGGAGAACCGCCTCGATCTCCGCCAGCTCGACCTGCTGCCCGGTGAAGTCACCGAGTGCGGGGGGCAGCATCCAGGGCCGGGCGGTCCCGGCGTCGTCGGCGCCACGGTGTTCCCGCGGCGCGGCCGCGGCCGCCGGGTCGAGTGCGGGGTCCTCGCCGAGGATGGCATGGTGCAGGTCACGCAGCTTCTGCCCGGGGTCCAGCCCGGTCTCCTCGACCAGGACGTCGCGGGCCTGGAGGTAGGCCCGCAGCGCGTCCGTGCGCCTGCCACAGCGGTACAGCGCGAGCATGAGCTGGGCCCACAGCTGCTCGCGGAACGGGTGTTCCCTGGTCAGCGCGGTCAGCTCGCCGAGAAGCTCGCCGTGCCGGGATAGGCGCAGGTCGACGTCGATACGCTCTTCGAGTACGCAGAGCCGCAGCTCGTCAAGGCGTGCGGCCTCCGCGGCCAGCACGGACAGGTCGGCGATCCCGGCGTACGCGGGCCCCCGCCAGAGCGCGAGGGCCTCGTCGAAGAGGCGGCGCGACTGCTCGAGCTCCCCGCCCACCAGTGCCGTGCGGGCCATGGCCGCCAGATCCTCGAACCGCGCCACGTCCAGCTCGTCCCGGCCGGCACGCAACAGGTAGCCGGAGCCCTCCCAGGTGATACGCCCCGGAGCCCCCAGGCTCTGCCGGAGCCGGTGCACGTAGGTCTGCACGTTCTTGGCCGCGCTCTTCGGCTGTTCCTCGCCCCAGATCGCCTCCGCGAGGGCGTCGCCGGAGACCGGTCTGCCCAGCCTGCACAGCAACACCGCAAGGAGCACCCGTCCTTTAGGCGTGCCCAACTCCAGCGATTCGCCCGCCTGCCACGCGGACAGCGGGCCAAGTACCCCGAACTCCACAACCGCCCCTCACGCCACTGGGACGCCACCCTAACGGCAGCCCACTCGTACCGCCTGCGGGAAGGTCGTCGTGGCGGCACTCGACCACGATGTGGAACACGCCGCTGTGTCCGGCCCCGCCGAGGTCAGTTCACGCGCTCGTACCTGGGGTCCGCCGCGGGCAGCGGCAGGACCTCCTGGCCTTCCAGGATCTTGCTCACCGCGCCGAACCAGGTGCGGGCCGGGGTCTTGCCACCGAACATGTTCCCGGAGTCGCCGTCGGTCGCTCTGACGTTGCCGGGGCCGCCGTCGACGAGCCCGCCGTATGGCCGGTCGGGGCGGAACACCATGGCCGCCCCGGCGAGCTGGGGTGTCCCGCCGACGAACGCGGCCGAGCCGTTGTGCTGGGTGGTTCCGGTCTTGCCGATCATCGGCCGGTTCCAGCCGACCCCCTGTGCCGCGGCGTGGGCGGTGCCACCGGGAAGGTCGTCCTTGCTCATGCCGACCGCGAGGGTGTTGGCGAGGCCTTCCGGCACGGCCTGCTCACACTGCTCCTCCTGCAGGGGGCGCGGCTTGCCGTCGCGGTCGGTGATCTCGCCGATCGGGGTCGGTGGGCACCAGACACCGCCGCTGAGGATCGTGGCGGCCACGTTCGCCAGCTCCAACCCGCTGGTCGGGCTCACGCCGAGGGTGAAGGAACCCTTGCCGGGCGAGTTCTCGCTCGGCCCGAAGAACTCCAGCTGGCTCTGCCTGGCCTCGGCCGATTCGGCGTCGGGGTCGGGCGCTCCTCCGGTCGCGGCGTTGGACGCCATGGTCTTGCGCATCCCCAGCCTGTTGGCCATGTCGAGGACGGCACGCATGCCCGCCTGTTCCTCGAGGATGACGAACGCCGTGTTCGGCGAGGTCTGCAACGCGGTCTGCAGTGTCATCGAACCGCTGCCGCCCTCACTGGCGTTCGTGACGCAGTAGGCCCGCGTGCCCCTGGCGACGGTCGGGCACTGCTCGCCGCCGCCGACGAACACGTCGGAAACGTGCCTGCTCGGCGACTGCACGGTGTCGTGGATCCCGGCGACCCCGCGTTCCATCGCCGCCGCCGCGGTGAACACCTTGTAGCTCGACCCGGTGCCCGTGACGTTGGAGATGGCGGACGGCAGGGCGAACTCGGTCTGTCCCGCCGCGGCGTCCGGCCCGTAGTCCCGGTTGGCGGCCAGCGCCACCACCTCGTGCCGGTCCTTGCCCGGTTTCACCAGGGACAGCGTGTTGGCGACGTTCTCCTCCGTCTTGTCCACCTGCTGCTCGGCGGACTCCTTGGCGGCGTGGTTGGCCACGGGGTCCATCGTGGTGCGGATCGTGTAGCCGCCGGTGTAGAGGTCGTCCTTCTTCATGCCGTGCTCGAGCAGGTAGTCCTCGACGTACTGGCAGAAGAAGCCGTTCTCCGGCCCGGCGCCCACGCAGTTCGCCGCCGGCTTGTCCGGGCCGTCGGGCAGCACGCCGAGCGGCTCGTCCTTGACCCGCTCCGCGTCCTCTTCGGACAGTTTGCGGTTCTCCACCATCTTGTCGATCACGAAGTCGCGCCGTTCGAGGGCCCGCTCCGGGTGGCTCCACGGGTCGTAGATGGACGGGTTGTTCGCCATACCGGCCAGCAGCGCGCCCTGTGCGACCGTGAGCTTGTCCGGCGTGGTGCCGAAGTAGGAACGGGCGGCCGCGCCGACGCCGTAGACCTGGCGCGAGAACTCGACGACGTTGAGGTAGCCGACGAGGATCTCGTCCTTGCTCATCGTGGTCTCGAGCTGGATCGCGATCCGTGCCTCCGCGAGCTTGCGGGTGATGCTCGTCTCCTGCGCGCGTTGCTGCCCGGCCTTGTCGTTCCGGTAGATGACGTTGATCAGGTAGTTCTTGACGTACTGCTGGGTCAGCGTCGAGGCACCCTGGGTGTCGCCACCGGAGGTGTTGTTGAGCGCGGCACGCACGGTGCCCTTCCAGTCGACACCGTGGTGCTCGTAGAAGCGGCGGTCCTCGACCGAGATCAGCGCCCACTTCATCGCGTCGGAGATCTCCTCCGCCGCGGTCGGGATGCGGTACTGGTCGTACAGGGTCGCGACCGGGTCGCCGTTCCGGTCGGTGATGGTCGTCACCAGCGGCGGCGGTTCGTCGGCGAGCTCGGCCGACAACGACTCGACCGTCTCACTGGCCTCGTTCGTGACCACCCCCGCGAGCGCGACGACCGGGAGCAACGTTCCCGCGACGAGCGCCCCCGCGAGCAGGCAAAGACCCAATATCCTGAACAGACTCCCCCTTGTACGCACGCGGCCAGGGTACCCACGCCCCTGTTAGAACAAGGTGACCCACACCCCCGCCACCCCAAGACGAGAGCCACAGCACACCCAACCCCAAACCCCGCGAGTCCCCCGTTCGGAACCCGCGAGTCCCCGGTTCAGAACCCGCGAGTTCCCCGTTCAGAACCCGCGAGTTCCCCGTTCGGGACCGGCGAGTTGACGGTTCGGGACCGGCGAGTTGACGGTTCGGGCACTGACGCAGTCCATCGCGACCGCCAGCTCGGGGGATCCCGAACGGGAGACTCACCGGTCCTGAACGGGAGACTCGCGAGTCCCGAACGGGAGACTCGCGAGTCCCGAACGGGAGACTCGCGAGTTCTGAACGGGAGACTCGCGAGTTCTGAACGGGAGACTCGCGGGTTCTGAACGGGGGACTCGCGGGTTTGGGTGGGGGCTTGCGGGAGGTGCGTGCTGTGTGGGGCCTGGTTTAGTTTGTGAACAGGGTTCGTACGGCCTTTCGGTTGATCTTGCCTACGCTGGTCAGTGGGACCGCGTCCAGTACGACCACCTCGCGCGGGTACTTGTACCTCGCCATCCGCGCCCTGGCGAACTCGACCAGATCGGCACCGGTCGCCTCCTGCCCCGGCGCGAGCTGGACGGCCGCGACCACCTCCTCGCCGCGTTCCTGGTCCGGCTTGCCAACGCACGCGGCCACCTGGACGGCCGGGTGCTCGAGCAGCACGTCCTCGACGTCGCGCGGGTAGACGTTGAACCCACCCCGGATGATCAGGTCCTTCATCCGGTCCACGACGTGGAGGAAACCGTCGTCGTCGAGTCTGCCGAGGTCGCCGGTGTGCAGCCAGCCGTCGCGCACGGTCCGCGCGGTCAGCTCCCGGTCGCGCCAGTAACCGAGCATCACCCCAGGACCCCGCACGCAGATCTCGCCATCCTCGCCGGCGGGCACCGGGTTCCCGTCCGGGTCGAGGATGGCGACCTCGGCGTGCGGCAACGGTTTGCCGACGCTGCCCGGCCGGTGGTCGGTGACCGTCTCCACCGAGATCACCGCGCTGGCCTCCGTACAGCCGTAACCCTCAAGGACGGTCACGCCGAACACCTCCTCCACCTTCTCCCGCACCGGGGGCGGCAGCGTCGCGCCGCCGGAACCGAACGACCGCAGCGACGACAGGTCGTACTCGGCGAGCGGCTGGGCGAGCAGCAGTTGGAGCATGGCGGGGACGACCGGGCTCGTCTCCAGCCGGTGCTCGGCGACGAGCGTCAACCAGCCGACCGGCTCGAACCAGCGCTGCAGCACCGAGACCGGTCTGCGGTCGGAGTGCAGGGCGCCGATGGTGACGATCAGGCCGTAGGCGTGCGAGAGCGGCAGCGGCAGCAACGACCGGGTCGTGTCCGCGGTCCTGGCGGCCACCGACAGACCGTGGCCGGACTCCCACAGACCGCGGTGGCCGAGCATCACGCCCTTGGCGCGGCCGGTCGTGCCGCCGGTGTAGAGCAGTGCCGCGAGGTCGTCGTCGGCGCGCGGCTCGATCGCGCCCGGTTCGCCGCCCTCCAGGTCGGCGAACGGTGTGGTGCCCGCCGGTGCGTCACCGACCACGAACGTGGTGACACCCAGCCCTTCCGCCGCGCCGCCGAACAGGCCGGCCAGCTCCGCGCTGATGATCGCGGCCGTCGCCCCGGAGTCGGTCAGGATGTGCCGGAGCTCCGGCGCGGTCTGCAGGAAGATCACCGGTGTCACCACCGCACCCGCCCGCCAGATGGCCCGGTAGGAGACGAACACCTCGGGGGTGTTCATCATCATCACGACCACCCGGTCGCCCGGCGCCACGCCGTGTGCGCGCAGGCCACCGGCGACCCTCACCGACCGTTCGTGGATCTCCCCCGAGGTCAGCCACCTGCCCTCGAAGAACAGCGACTCGTAGTCGCCGAGTCGTTCGAAGGCCCGCTCCGCCAGGACGGCGAGGTTGTGCTCACCAGGGCCGGTCACCGGGTCACCGCCAGCCGTGCGACCTCGTCGTGGGCGGACACGTCGTCGCCGAGGAGGAACCGGTCCACCTTGGCCCTGCGCCAGTACAGGTGCGCGTCGTGTTCCCAGGTGAACCCGATGCCGCCGTGCACCTGGATCACCGTCTCCGCGGCGTGCTCCAGCGTGGTGGCCGCGGCGGCCTTCGCGGCGGCCGAGGCCAATGGCAGCTCGTCCGGCGCGTGGTCGGCGGCCCAGGCCGCCCACCAGACCAGTGAGCGAAGCTGCTCCACCTCGACGTAGGTGTCGACGAGCAGGTGCTTGACCGCCTGGTAGGAGCCGATCGCACGGCCGAAGGCGTGCCGCTGCTTCGCGTACTCCACGCCGAGTTCCAGTACGCGGGACGCGGCACCGAGGCCCTCGGCGGCGAGGATCGTCCTGCCGACACGCTCGCCCAGCAGCCACAGCTCGGACGCGTCCGGCACCAGCTCCTCGATCTCCCCCACGGTGACGTCGCCGAGGCCGCGGGTCGGGTCGATCGGCTCCCGCACCGTGACGGTGCCCGGTCCGCGGACCAGGGCGCCGTCGCGCAGCGCCAGGAACGTGTCGGCGCCGACGGCGTCCAGGACGGGTCCGCTGTCGACGACGGCGACCGACAGCTCGCCGCGAGCGAGGTCGGCCAGGCGGGAGTCGCCGGCCAGCAGCACGGCCGCCCGCGCGAAGCTCACCAGCGACGGGCCCGCGAGCAGGCGCCCGGCCTGTTCCGCGACCACGGCGAGGTCGAGGACGTTGCCGCCGCCCCCGCCTGCCTGTTCGGGGATCGTGATGGTCGCGAAGCCGCTCTTGACCAGCTCCGCCCGCCCCGGTGCGACACCGGCTCCCTCGTCCAGCATCGCCCTGGCCGCGGCCGGGGAGGCGGAGGCCGACAGGAAGTCCCGGGCGGCGTCGGCAAGGTCCCGGTGTTCCTGGTCGAGGTCGAAGTTCACGGCATGGTCCTCTCCGTGACGCTCTCCTTGAACGGAACGCCCTTGTCGGCGCGGGGCTCGGCAGGAAGTCCGAGGACGCGCTCGCCGATGATGTTGCGCAGCACCTGGTCGGTGCCGCCCGCGATGGCCATGCCGGGGAGCCCGGCCTGCAGGTCGTGCCAGAAGCCACCCCCCACACGGGCGTCGTCGCCGAGCACCCGCACCGCGAGGTCGGCCAGGTCGCGCGCCGACCGGGTACCGGACAGCTTCCCGGCCGACGCCTCCGGACCGGGCAGCTCGCCCCGGCTCACCTTCGAAAGCTGGCGGTAGCCGGTGTAGCGGGCGCCGAGCGCGGCGACGTAGGCCCGGCCCAGCTGCTGCCGGACCAGCGCCTGCCGGTCGGGCGAGAGCGCGTCGAGGTGCGCGGCGACGTGCCGGGCCACCGTCTCCGCCCTGGGGCCGATCTCGGTGCCACCGCCGCCCAGCGAGAGCCGCTCGCTCATCAGGGTCGTCAGCGCCACGCGCCAGCCGTCGCCGACGTCACCGAGTCGTTCGGCGTCGGGGATCACCACGTCGTCGAAGAAGACCTCGTTGAAGTCCGCGCCGCCGCTCATCTGCCGCAGCGGCCGCACGGTGACGCCCGGTGCCGCCATGTCGACCACGAACATCGTCAGCCCTCGGTGCTTGGGCACGTCCGGGTCGGTCCTGGTGAGCAGGATGCCGTAGTCGGCGAGGTGGGCGCGGGTGGTCCACACCTTCTGCCCGTCGACCAGCCAGTCGCCGTCACCGGTGCGGACGGCCCTGGTGCGCAGCGCGGCCAGGTCACTGCCCGCGGCGGGCTCGCTGAACAGCTGGCACCAGATGTCGTCGGCGCGGAGCAGCCGCCTGAGGTAGCGCCGCTTCTGGTCGTCGCTGCCGTGCCCGATCACGGTCGGGCCGCACATGCCGATGCCGATGAGGTTGATCAGACCGGGCAGGTCGAGCCGGGCCATCTCCTGGTCGATGATCGCCTGCCGCATCGGCGTGCCGCCGCGGCCACCCATCTCGACCGGCCAGGTGACACCGACGAAACCGGCGTCGTACAGGGTGGCCTGCCACGCCCTGGCGGCCTCGGTGTCCCTGTCGCCGCCCTCCTCGCGGTGCTGTTCGAGGAACGCGCGCACCTGTGCGCGCCAGGCGGCTTCTTCCAGCGTGTCGTCGAAGTCCATGCTCAGTTCCTGGTCAAGGTGATCGGCAGGCCGTCCTTGGGGAACGGCAGGGAGTGGTTGTCCATCGGCGGTGCGTACCCGGGAGCCACGGCCCAGTGGTAGTCGCGCAGCAGCCGGTGCGTGATCGCCTTGACCTCCAGGCCCGCGAAGTTCATCCCGATGCACTTGTGCACGCCGCCGCCGAAGGGCACCCACGCGAACCGGTGCGACCTGTCCTCGCGGCGCTGCGGTGCGAACCGGTCCGGGTCGAACACCTCCGGATCCGTCCAGTGTTCCGCCATGAGGTGGGTGAACTGGATGCCCAGCGCGACACCGGTGTCCGCGGGGATGCGCACGCCCTGGACGGCGGTGTCCTTGACCGTGTGGCGGACCAGCACCGGGACGGGCGCACGCAGCCGGAGTGCCTCCCGCATCACCAGGTCGAGGGAAACCATGCCTTCCAGCTCGGTGATCGACGGGGCGGGTCCGATGGCGAGCGCCTCGGCGCGGCAGCGTTCCTGCCAGACCGGGTGCTGGCCTAGGTACTGCAGCATCGTGGTGGTGGTGATGGTCGAGGTGTCGTGCGCCGCCATCATCAGGAACACCATGTGGTTGATGACGTCGTCGTCGGTGAAACGGTCGCCGTCGTCGGTCTCGATGTGGCAGAGCACGGAGAAGATGTCGTCGGTCTGGTGCGCGCGCTTGGCGGGCAGGTAGTGGCGCAGGAAGCTCCCCAGCACCGCGCGGCCGCGGTAGGCCCGTCCCCACCGGGTGAAGGGCACCTTCGCCCTGACGATTCCCGCCGCGGCCTGGACGCAGGCGATGAAGGCCCTGTTGACCCGGTCCATCTCGGCCTGGCCGGTGTCGTGGGCGCCGCCCATGAACAGGTCGGCGGCGATGTCCAGCGTCAGCTGCTTCAGCCGCCAGTACGCCGGGAACTCCTTGTCCGCCTCCCAGGACGCCATGCCCTGTTCGATGGCCGGGTGGAGCCTGCGGGTGTATGCCTCGAGCCGGGGCCGGGTGAAGGCCTCCTGCATGATCCGCCGGTGTCCTCTGTGCTCGTCGAAGTCGATGAGCATGAGGCCGCGGTGGAAGAAGGGGCCGACGAGCTGCGCCCAGGCCGGCTCGTTGGCGAACGCCTTGTCCTTGTTCTGCAGTGCCTCGCCGCAGGCGTCGGGGCCGAGCAGCATCGCCGCGGTCTTGTTGAGTGTCCGGAAGGGAGCGACCGGACCGTAGCGCTCCCAGTGACGCCGGTAGAGCCCGACCGGATCCTTGGCGTACTCGAGGACCTGGCCGATGAAGGGCAGCCCCCGGTCGTCGCGGCGCAGGGCCGGCAGCGGGCGTGGTTCGAGGGTTTCGGCCGTCATTGGCTCACCTCGCGCTGGTGTGGCAACGGTCACACCAAGCCTGATTCAGGAAGAGCGTCCTGTCAACCTTTGGCCGCGGGGCCCGTGTGGCATCGTTGGCACCATGGCCGTGCAGTCAGGGGTCTACCGGGGCGTCAGCGCCGCGCAGCGTGCCGCCGCGCGCAGGACCCGGCTGCTCGCTGCCGGGCTCGCGGTGTGGGCGGACCAGGACACCCGGACCACGATGACCGCCGTCTGCGCCGAGGCCGGCCTGTCCGAGCGCTACTTCTACGAGAGCTTCTCCGGCCTGGACGCGCTGCTCGAGGCGGTGATGAACGAGATAGCCGCCGAGATCGAGGAGACCAGCAGGCGTGCCGCCGAGCAGGCGGGCACCGACCCGGAGGCGCGGGTACGCGCGTCGATCCACGCGTTCGTGCGGCTGCTGCTCGACGACCCCAGGAAGGGCCGGGTCGCGATCGTGGAGTCCGTGGCCGTCCCGAAGCTGCGCCGTCGCCGGACCGAGCTGCTGCGCCACCTCGCCCACCAGTCGGCGGTCGAGGCACGCGAACGGCTCGGCTCGTCCGGCCGCAGCGAGAACGAGGACGAGACCGCGGGCCTGCTGTTCATCGGCGGCATGGCCGAGCTGGTGACCGCGTGGCTGGACGGCACCCACAAGGCATCCGCCGACGAGATCGTCGACGCGGCGTCGCGTGCGCTCCTCGGCCTCTACCGCTGACCACCGATCCGGTCAGGACGACGCGGCGTCGTCCTCGTAGACGTCGGGAACGCCGTCGGCGTCGGTGTCCCGCTCCTCCTCGGCGCACAGCCGCCGGTAGACACCGTTCCTGATGCGCAGGACCACCGCGGCGAGCAGGGCGGCGATCACCGAACCGAACAGGACACCGATCTTGACGTTGTCGTCCTGTGGCGTGCCGGTGCCGAACGCGAGCTCGCCGATGAGCAGCGACACGGTGAACCCGATCCCGCCCAACAGCGCGACGCCCAGCACGTCCCACCAGCTCAACCCGTCCGCGAGCCGGGCCTTGGTGAACCGCTGCACGAGATAGGTGGCCCCGAAGATCCCGACCACCTTGCCGAGGACGAGCCCGAGGATCACCCCCAAGGTCACGGCATGGCCAAGCGACTCCCCCAGCCCGGCCCCCGCACCCGTCACCGAGACACCGGCCGCGAAGAACGCGAACGCGGGCACCGCGAAGCCCGCCGACAACGGTCGCCACCGGTGTTCGAAGTGCTCGGCCAGCCCGGGTCCCTCACCTGGCGCCTGCCGGACCACCGGCACCGCGAAGCCGAGCAGCACACCGGCCACGGTGGCGTGCACCCCCGACTCGTGCACCAGCACCCACACCAGCACGGCGAGCGGCAGCAGCAGCCACCACGACCTGATCCGGCGCTGAACCAGCCATGCGAACATCGCGAGCGGCACCAGCGCGAGAAGCAGCGGCACGACCGACAGCTGGTCGGTGTACACGAGCGCGATCACCAGGATCGCGAGCAGGTCGTCGACCACGGCGAGCGTGAGCAGGAACGTCCGCAGCGCCGCTGGCAGGCTGGTGCCGATGACCGCGAGGACGGCCAGCGCGAACGCGATGTCCGTCGCGGTCGGGATGGCCCACCCGTCCGCCGCCCCCGGCGAGCCCGCCGTGACCAGCAGGTACACCAGTGCGGGCACCACCATGCCACCCACCGCCGCCGTGACCGGCAACGCCGCACGACGCATCTCCCGCAGGTCGCCCGCGACGAACTCGCGTTTGAGCTCCAGCCCCGCGACGAAGAAGAAGATCGCCAGCAGGCCGTCCGCGGCCCACTGCGCCAATGTCAGGTCCAGGTGCAGCGCGGCAGGCCCCACCCGCAGCTGGGTCAGCGCCTCGTAGGACTCACGCCACGGCGTGTTCGCCCACACCAGCGCCGCGACCGCACCGATGGCGAGCAACATCCCGCCGACCGTCTCGGTGCGCAGCACCTCCCCGATCCGTCGCGCCTCGAGCCAGCTTCCCCGGCTGAACAGACGCTGATCTTGTGAACGTGGGGCGTGGGACATCGCTCTCCAGTAGCCGTCGGTGGAATACACGCCGACCAGACTTCCCGGCACACCGCTGCCAAACCTACGCGACAGCAGGTCGTCGCGCAGTCCAGGGTGATGTGTCTCGCCCCGCTCGCCGTCGGCGGCGTCAGGTCTTGAGCCCGAGCACGAACGCGAACCGGTCGGCGAAGACGAGCTCGCCAGGCTGGTTGCGCGAGCGCATCTCCGCGAGCCCGGCCGCAAGTTGCTCATCGTCGAAAGTGGACAGTACCGACATCCACCTGCGCGCGACCAGGTCCGCGTAGTGCTCCGAGTCCACCCGGACGGTGAACGCGTCGTAGTCGAGCACGGTGTCCAGACCCGCGTCCCGCATCGCGGACACGATGTCCGCCGGCTCGGGCTGGTGCTCGGCGAACCGGTCGAGCGCGGCGGTGAACAGCGGGTACTCCAGGCGTGGCGGCAGCGTGACGACCAGCATCCTGCCGCCGGTGTCCAGCATTCCCGCCAGCCCGGCCAAGGTCTTGGCGAGGTCGGTGAAGTGGTGGACGGTCTCCTTGATCACGATCGCGTCGAGCTTCCGGTAGGGAAGCTCGACCGCGCCGGAGGCCATCTCCTCCGCCGAGGCGCACACCGGGACGAGACGGGGATCGTCCGGCAGCCGGTCGAGCATCGCCTGGGACGGATCCACGCACACGATCGGGTTGTCCTCGTTCACCTGCCGCACCAGTGAACGGAGGAAGAGACCGGTGCCCGCACCGATGTCGGCCACCCGGTCGCCCGGCCCGATACGGAGGCGGTCGAACACCAACTGGTTCATCCAGGCCACATAGTCAGGGCGATGGCCCCACGTGTCGTCGTACCTGCCCGCCAAGCGCTCGTAGTGCCCAGCCAGGTCACGGATCACCAAGGCTCTCCCCTTCGCCGCGTTCGGGCGGGCCGCATCCCGGCAGGACATCGGCTCCCCCAGGTCCTCCACTACAGATCATCTTCACCGGACATCCACCGAACCAACCTGACGACTATATGACGATCCGCGCCAGGATGACGAGACTCTTTGTCCACAGTGGACTGAAGCGGACCGCGCACCGACAAAGACGCAGCGCCGCGTGCCAGCGCCATCAAGGTTTTCAGAAATCTCTGAAGGTTCAGAACTGAGGCGCGCAGGCGGCACGCGGGCATGCACGAGCGCCCGGGCCCAGGACGGTGTCGCGCCGCGGTCCGGCGACTGGAGACGATCGCGGACAGGTCCCAGTGTCCCGCGCCGGACACTGGCTGGCACTCAGCTCACGTTGACCTCCCGTTCCCGGAACGCGAGCAGGCCACCCACGGCCAGGGCGGCGGCCAGCGCGGTGAGCACCAGAAGCGGCACGATGTCGAGGTCGTCGACCGGCAGCTGGGGGATGTGGCCGAACGGGGAGAGGTTGTTCATCCAGTTGGGAAACTGGAGGATCTGGCCGAGGTAGCCGACCAGGAACGCGTACAGCGGCACGATCCACGCCAGTGCCGCGGCGCGGGGGGCCAGCCCCACCAGGACGACCACGACACCGGCGGTGACCCACAGCGCGGGCAGGTAGGCCAGCGCCGCGCCGACCAGGTTCCCGACCATGGCGCCCTCGCCCGTGGACGACGCACCGGACAGGCCGATCCCGAGGCCCGCGGCGAGCAGCATCACGACCGAGCCGATCAGGACCACCACGAGGTGGCTGCCGAGCCAGCGCACCCGGGACAGGGCGGTGGCCAGCACCGGCTCGGCACGGCCCGCGCTTTCCTCCGCCCTGGGGCGCAGCGCGGCCATGACCACGTACACCGACGCGATGATCGCCATGATCACCATCACCATCGACGCGAACGACTCCGCGACCGACGCACCGCCGATCTCGGCGATCATGTCCTGGAACACCTCGATGCCGGCGAGCATGTCCTCGGCCTCGCCGAGGATCGAGCCGTACATGACCCCCAGCAGCAGCATCGCGACGCCGAAGCCGAACATCAGGCCGCGGTGCAGGCGCAGTGCGAACCCGAGCGGGTTGGCGAGCGCGTTCGACGCGGTCGCCGGGCCGGGCCGGGGTTGCCGGAGCCCGGCGCCGACGTCGCGCCGGACGCTGAGCCAGAAGGCGACCCAGACGAGCACGGCCGCCAGCGCCAGGGCGAGCAGCAGCGGCCACCACCTGTTCTCCATGAACGCCCACGTCCGCTGGGCCCAGCCGATCGGCGACAACCACGACAGCCCGTTCTCGCCGACGTCGCCCGCGGCGCGCAGGAAGTAGGCGACACCGACGACCGCGAGCGCCAGGCCCGATGCACCGCGGGAATGCTCGGTGACCTGCACGGTCACCGCGGCCGCCGCGGCGAACACCAGCCCGACCGCGGCGTGCGCCGCGCCGTACAACAGCGCACCGCTCCACGGGATGCCTGCCTTGCCGAGCCCGCCGAGACCCGCTGCGATCAGCAGTGCCAGCACCACGTTGGCCGCGACTACCACGGCGAGTGCGGCGACCAGGTGGGCGTGCCTGCCCACGACGTTGGCGCGGACCAGTTCCGCGCGGCCGGTCTCCTCCTCGGTCCTGGTGTGCCGGACCAGCGTCAGCACGCTCATCAGGCCGACCATGATCGCCATGAAGCCGAGCATCTGGTGGCTCATCATCGCGCCGAGCGTGTAGTCGTCCAGGTAGTGCGCGGGCCCGGTCATCGCGAGCCCCGCGGGCGAGCTCATCGTCTCGGCGGCCTTGGCGCGGTCGGCGTCGTCACCGTAGAGGTCCTGGAAGCTCTGCGCGGTGGCGACGGTGGTGAGGGTGAGGGCGGCGAGCCACACCGGCAGGCGCACCCGCTCCCGCCGCAGGATGAACCGCACGAGGGTCCCCGTGCCGGTGAGCGTGCCGCCCGCGCTGTGCGTGGCGACCGTGGTGGGAGTGGCCGTCGCGGTCATCGGGCGCTCCCGGCGGTGGACGTGGCGAGGTCTTCGCCGTAGTGGCGCATGAACAGCTGCTCGAGTGTCGGCGGCTGGCTGATCAGCGCACGGATGCCGAGGCTGTGCAGGTAGCCGATCACCGCGTCCAGGTGCTCGGTGTCCACGTCGAACCGGATCTGCCCGTTCTGGACCGACGTCTGGTGCACGCCGGGCAGTTCCGCGAGCCGGTCGGCGGGGCGCGTGGTCTCGGCGCTGACCGTGGTGCGGGTGAGGTGCCGCAGCTCCGACAGTGACCCGGACTCCACGATGTGGCCGAGGCGGATGATCGACACCCGGTCGCACAGGGCCTCGACCTGCGCGAGGATGTGGCTGGACAGCAACACCGTGCGGCCTGCGGCCTTCAGCTCCCGCACGCACTCGGCGAAGACGGCTTCCATCAACGGGTCGAGCCCTGCGGTCGGTTCGTCGAGGACCAGCAGGTCCACGTCGGAGGCCAGCGCGGCGACGATGGCGACCTTCTGCCGGTTGCCCTTGGAGTAGGTGCGGCCCTTCTTCGTCGGGTCCAGGTCGAACCGCTCGCACAGCGCGTCCCGGCGCTTGCGGTCGAACCCGCCGCGCAGCCGGGCGAACAGGTCGATGGCCTCCCCGCCGGTGAGGTTGGGCCACAGGTTGACATCACCGGCCACATAGGACAGTCGGCGGTGCAGCGCGACCGCGTCCCGCCACGGGTCCCCGCCGAGTACCGAAGCGGTGCCCGCGTCCGGGCGCAGCAGGCCGAGCAGGACGCGGATCGCGGTCGACTTACCCGCCCCGTTCGGGCCGAGGAAACCGTGCACCTCCCCGGTCCGCACGGTCAGGTCGAGCTGGTCGAGGGCCTTGGTCGAACCGAACGACTTGTCCAGTCCCGACACCGCGATGGCGGCGTCGGCCGGAACGGGCATGGCAGCAGGCATGGGACGTCCTCGTTGACGGGCGCACCGGCGAGCCCGGTGCGCGAAGGGGTGTGCGAACCGCCGCCCGGGAGCGGCACCGGGCGGCAAGCCGACGAGAATGAGAAGGCGGGGTGCGTCTACCGCACCGGCGGATCCGAGTCCGCGCGGCGCGCACCCGCGTGCGACGACGACAGGCGGCCAGCACCAGCCAGGGGCACTCCCCCGGCGGCCACATCCGAACCCGTCATACCTTCACAAGCTACAGCAAATTCACAAATCTCTGACGTTAAGAACGCGCAAAGATCTTCGTCTGTCCGGTGCCGACTCCTTAGTCTCGGTCCGGCGATCATCGGCGATCCGTCTCGTCCGCCGACGTGAAGGAGTCCCGGTCATCAGTCCTCGAGCAGCCGCGCCAGCGCGTCACGGGGTGATCGCGTGACCGGGCGGAGAAGTCCGGGTGCGGAGCGGTGGCGGCACCCGGCCCAGGTGGTGGCCGCGGGCTTCGCCACGGCGATCGCCGTGGGCACACTGCTGTTGTCGTTGCCGATCGCGACGGAGTCCGGCGACCGCACCGGCCTCGTGGACGCCCTGTTCACCGCCACGTCGGCGGTGTGCGTGACCGGGCTGGTCACGGTGGACACCGGCAGCCACTGGTCGGCCTTCGGCGAGGTGGTCGTCCTCGGGCTGATCCAGGTGGGCGGGCTTGGCATCATGACGCTCGCCGCTCTGTTCACGGTGCTGGTGGCCCGGCGCCTGGGCCTGCGGCGGCGCATGCTGGCGCAGGCCGAGACCAAGACCATCGGGTTGACCGGCATCGGCGGGCTGGTGCGGAACATCGTCCTGTTCAGCCTGGTCAGCGAGGCGGTCGTGGCCGTGGTCCTGACCCTGCGGTTCGCGACGGGCTACGGAAGGCCGTGGGGCGAGGCGCTCTACCACGGGGTCTTCCACGCGATCTCCGCGTTCAACAACGCCGGTTTCTCCCTGAACCGCAACAGCTTGATGGACTACGTCACCGACCCGTTGGTGAGCGTGACCGTCGCTGCCGCGGTGATCGTGGGTGGGCTGGGCTTCCCGGTGGTGTTCGAGCTCCTCCGCGGCTGGCGGCACCCCGCGCGGTGGTCCGTGCTGACCCGGATCACCCTCGTGCTGACCGTCGCGCTGCTGGTCATCGGCACGGTGGCGACCGTACTGCTCGAGCGGTCCAACCCCGGCACCCTGGGGCCGCTGTCCGGGCCAGGCAAGCTCCTCGCCGGGTTCTTCCACTCGACGATGACCCGCACCGCGGGCTTCAACAGCATCGACACCGCGGCCATGCGACCGGAAAGCCTGTTCACCACCGACCTGCTGATGTTCATCGGCGGCGGCACCGGCGGCACCGCGGGCGGGATCAAGGTGACCACGTTCGGGTTGCTTGCGTTCGTGATCTGGTCGGAGATGCGGGGCCACACCAGGGTCAACGTGGGACACCGCCAGGTGCCGGAGAGCAACCAGCGCCAGGCCCTCGCCGTCGTGCTGCTGGGCATCGGCGCGGTCTCACTGTCGGTGCTGCTGATGCTGGCGATGACCCGGCACTCGCTCGACCTCGTGCTGTTCGAGGTCGTGTCCGCGTTCGGCACGGTCGGCCTGTCCGCCGGCATCACCGCGGACCTGCCGCCCGCGGCGAAGCTCCTGCTCGGGGTGCTGATGTTCCTCGGCCGGGTCGGACCGCTGACCCTCGCCTCGGCGCTGGCCCTGCGTCAGCGGACCCGCCGTTTCGAACTCCCGGAGGAAAGGACGATCGTTGGCTGACTTCAAGGACGAGACCGTCGTGGTCATCGGGCTCGGCCGCTTCGGCGGCGCACTGGCCATGGAGCTGTCCAGCCTCGGCACCAACGTTCTCGCGATCGACAACGATCGCAAGATCGTACAGAGCTTCGCAGGCGAGCTGCCGCACGTGGTCACGGCCGACACCACCGACGTCGACGCGCTCCGCCAGCTCGGCGTGCCCGACGTCCACCGGGTCGTGGTCGCGATCGGCACCGACATCGAGGCCAGCATCATGACCACCTCGTTGCTGGTCGACCTGAACGTCCCGGACATCTGGGCCAAGGCGATCAGCCGCCAGCACGGCACCATCCTGCAGCGCGTCGGGGCCCACCATGTCGTGCTCCCCGAACACGACATGGGCGAACGGGTCGCGCACCTGCTCACCGGGCGCATGCTCGACTACGTCGAGGTCGACGCCGACTACGCGATGGCCAAGACCAAGCCACCGCACGACATGGTCGGCATCCCCCTGCACGAGTCCCGCCTGCGCGCCAGGTACGGGGTGACGATCGTATCGGTCAAGAAGGAAACCGACGGGCCGGACGCCGCGTTCGGCTATGCCACCCCGGACACCGTGCTGATGTACGGCGACCTCATCCTCGTCGTCGGCGCCATCAGGGACGTCGAACGCTTCGCCAACGCCAACTGACCGCGCACCACGGGTCAACGCGAGTCGAGCCTGCGCAGGATTCGCCACGTCAGCAGCGTCGCGGCGATTCCGGTGAGGACGGTGCCGGCGAGCAGGCCGACCGGGCCGGGGTCCCAGAGCGCCCCGACGGTCCAGTAGTGCGGAAGGGCACGCAGCGGCCACTGGACGGCGTCGGGCAGCCACCACATGGCCGGCGCGATCCCGGTGGGCACCAGCCCGAGGATCTTCAGCCAGGCCAGCCCTTCGACCTTGTTGCCCGCGACCGCGGTGGTGGCGAGGGTGATCAGCGGCGCCTGTGCCGCCGCCAGCACCAGCGCGGGCACGGTGCTCGGCACATCGGGCGCGAGACCGGAGACGGGTACGGCGACCATGAGCATCAGCAGGGCGACGGCGGCCACCGCGACCACCCGGTAGGCGAGGTACCGCCGCACGGTGACCGGGCTGACCCGCAGGACCAGCACCGTGCGGTCGTCGATGTCGTCGAGCACCAGCAGTGCGCCGACCATGCCGATGATCAACGGCACGTGCAGCACGACCAGGGACGCGAGCAGGATCGGTTGGTACGGCGTGAGATCGACGCCGAACCTGGCCGTCACGTACCCGGCCAGTGGCGGGTACCCCAGCCGCAACGCGATCGCGAGCAGGACCGGCCCGGCGAGCACCACCAGGATCAGCGCGCTGCGCACGGACGTGCGCCGGTCGATGCCGGTCAACGCCGCGAGCGTGCCACGGGGACGCCACCGCGCCGGGTGTCCCCGCGTCGCGCCCGGGTGTCCCCGCGTCGCACGCGGGGGGCCCGCGCCGGCCGACTGGAGCGCAAGGCTTCGCCGGGCGAGCAGGACGACAGCGACGATGGTCAGCAGCAGGTACCCGAGTGCGACCGGTTCGAGAACACCGCGGATGAGCGCGGCGGCCGCGGTGGTGGGCACGAGGAACAGCAGCGGGTGGTCGGCGACGCCGGTCAGGTGGGCCAGTGGCGCCGCGATGAGCGGGGCGAGCGGCAGCGGGGCGACGGTGAGGAACCCGGTGAGCGACCGGTGCCGCACCACGAGCGCGAAGCCGAGTGTCAGGAACAGCACCGCCAGCAGGGCCACGCCCACCAGCGCCGTGGCCACGGGCACTCCGGCGGCCAGCGCGATGGGGACGGCCGAGACCACCGACAGGCCGGTCAGACCCGCGACCTTGGCGCCGAGGTACTCACCGAACCGCAACGGGCTGACGGTCAGCGCGGCGAGCGCGCCCTCGTCGCGTTCGAACAACACCAGGGCCGCGACGAAGAACGTGCCGAAGGTCGCGGTGTCGATCGTCAGGACGACCGGTCCGGCGCCACGGGCCAGCGAAGCGGGCATGGCCAGCAGCACCAGCGTCCACACCACGGTCACGACGAGCGCGACGGCCGGCACGCGGTACCGCCACTCCACTCGCCACTCCAGTGCGAGTGCCGCGCGCAACCGGTTCACAGCCGGCCACCGGTGACGGCGACGAACACGTCGTCGAGGCCGGCTTCACGGGTGTGGATGGTCTCCACCCGGTGCTCACGCAACAGCGCGGCGAAGGCGGGATCGGCGCCGATACCCGCGAGTGGGAACTCCTGGTGCCGCAACGTGTTCTCGTCCCGGTACTCGACCACGACGCACGGCTTGCCGTGGGCGAGACGGAAGTTGCGCGGGGTGTCGACGGCGGCGATGCGGCCGTCCACCACGAACGCCACCCGGTCGCAGAGCTGCTCGGCGGTCGCCATGTCGTGCGTGGTGAGGAACACCGTGCCGCCCTGCCCGGTCCGCCGGGCGATGAGGTCGCGAACGAGGGTGGTGTGCACCGGGTCCATGCCGGAGGTCGGCTCGTCGAGGAACAGCACCTTCGGACGGTTCACCAGTGCTCGCGCCAGGTTCAGCCGCATCCGCATGCCCTTGGAGAACTCCCCCACCAGCCGGTCGGCCGCCGCTTTGAGGTCGACGAGGTCGAGCAGGGTGTCCGGCTCGTCGACGGGGCCGCGGTAGAAGGCGGCGAACGCGGCCAGGTTCTCCCGCGCGGTGAGCCGGGAGAAGTGCGCGGGGAGTTCGAACCCGACACCGATGTGCTCGTAGTAGTTCCGGCCCCACCGGGCCACCGGCCGTCCCAGCACGTCCGCGCGTCCCTCGTGCCCGCGTAGCAGGCCGGTGAGGATCCGCTGTGTCGTCGACTTCCCCGCCCCGTTCGGCCCGAGGAACCCGAAGACCTCCCCTTCGGCCACGGTGAAGGAGATTCCGTCCACGGCGGGGGTCGCCGCGCCGCGGTACCGCATGCGCAGCTCGTCGACCACGATGACCGGATCCGTCACGGCCGCCACCCCTCGCCAAGCGCTTCGAAGGCCGCGTCGACCAGGTCGGGCAGCTCGGCCGCGCCGTCGGTGGCCACCCACTCCTCGAGCGCGGTGGTCAGCGTCGCCAGGCACGCCGACGCCAGGATCCTGGTCGCGAACCCCGGCGGCCCGTCCACCAGCGCGCCCGCGAGGAGGTCCCGCGTCGCGAACTGGTTCTCCCACAACCGCGCCCGCAGCGCCGGGGTGCGCAACGCCAGCCGGACCCGCGCCAGCAACGCGTCCCGGTCCGCCGCGTAGATCGCGGTCAGGCTCTCGCGCACCGCGGCGTGGATCCTGGTCACCGGGTGCTCGGCCCGGTGCCTGCCGCGGATCGCCGCCACCAGCAACGGGTCGTAGGAGTCGCTGAGCACCACGTCTTCCTTGGTCGGGAAGTACCGGAAGAACGTCATGTGCGACACCCCTGCCGCCGCCGCGATCTGCTCCACCGTCGTCGCCTCGTACCCGCGCTCGGTGAACAACCGCAACGCCTGCTCCTGCAACCGCTGCCGCGTCTGCGCCTTCTTGCGCTCCCGCCAGTCCTGCGCGGCCATCCCCACCTCCTGTTAGTCGCTAACATGTTAGCGACTAACAGGAGGGTTCGCCAGTCACCCGACACCGAACCGCCTCCGGCCCCGGAATATCTAGCACCGGTGAAGCGATGACACGACTTCCCAATGTTTCGTTGAAGTTCCAGACGGTCACGTATAGGGTAATTATCTGGGAGCGCTCCCATAGCGATCATGATTCTGATCAGCCGGAGAATGGAGGCCTCACCCATGCGTTTGCGCACTTCCTCCGGGTCCGTTGCGGCAAGGCGCGGCTTCATGGCACTGATAATCAGCGCGATGGCGTGCCTGTTCGTCTGGACCCCGGTGGCTTCGGCCCACGGCACCATCGTCGGCCCAGCCACCCGCGCCTACCAGTGCTGGCAGGACTGGGGAAACAACCACACGAACCCAGCCATGCAGCAGCAGGACCCCATGTGCTGGCAGGCCTTCCAGGCCAACGCCGACACCATGTGGAACTGGATGAGCGCGCTGCGGGACGGCCTTGGCGGGAACTTCCAGGCAAGGACCCCCGACGGTCAGCTGTGCAGCAACGGTCTCGCGCGCAACAACTCCCTGAACACCCCGGGGCAGTGGAAGACAACCAACGTCGGCAGCAACTTCTCGATGCACCTGTACGACCAGGCGAGCCACGGTGCCGACTTCTTCCGCGTCTACGTCAGCAAGAACGGATTCGACCCCACCACCCAGCGCCTCGGCTGGGGAAACCTCGATTTCATCATGCAGACCGGCAGCTACCCACCCGCGAGAGACATCACCTTCAATGTCCAGACCTCCGGCTACCGAGGGCATCACATCGTCTTCACGATCTGGCAGGCCTCGCACCTCGACCAGGCCTACATGTGGTGCAGTGACGTGAACTTCGGCTGACAAGCCGATTTCCCGACCACCTCAGCCCGGCGCCGGCCCTACCGGCGCCGGGCTGAGCTTTCGGCGATCAGATTCCGCCCCGGCGGGGCGACCGTGCCGACACTCGTAGGCTGAAGCCCGCACACGCGATGGACGGGAGGCCGCGGTGGCCGAGACGAAGCGGGCCGGGACGACGGTGGCCGAGGTGATGGCCGAACTGGCCGCGCTCGCGGACCCGAAGGTGCGCGAGGTGAACGAGAAACACGGTGACGACCACGGTGTGAACCTCGGCAGGCTGCGCGCGGTCGCGAAGCGACTGAAGACACAGCAGGACCTCGCGTGCCGGCTGTGGGAGACGGACGACACCGCGGCACGGCTGCTGGCGATCCTGATCTGCCGCCCCAAGGCGTTCGAGCGCGACGAGCTCGACACCATGGTGCGCGCGGCACGCACCCCCAAGGTGCACGACTGGCTCGTGAACTATGTCGTGAAGAAGAGCCGGCACGCAGAGGAACTGCGTCTGGCATGGCTCGCCGACCCGGATCCAGTGGTCGCGAGCGCGGGCTGGGCGCTGACCATCGAACGGGTGGCGAAGCAGCCGGATGGCCTCGACCTCGCGGGCCTGCTCGACGTCATCGAGGCGGAGATGAAGGACGCCCCGGACCGCCTGCAGTGGGCGATGAACCACTGCCTTGCCCTGATCGGGATCGAGCACGTCGGGCACCGCGCCCGTGCGATCGACATCGGTGAGCGCCTCGAGGTGCTCAAGGACTACCCGACTCCCCCGAACTGAACGTCTCCGTTCGCCCCCGCCTGGATCACCGAGATCGTGCGCCGACAGCACGGCTGAACCCGCGTGCCGCCAGGCGGTGAACGTCCCTCACCTGACCTCGCCCTGCTGCGTCGGCCTGCGCTCGCGGCGCGGGACCGGGACGATGGCAGCGGCCAGGATCTCCTCCGGCCGGTCGGCGTTGCCCCCGTGGGCGGCCGTCATCATGGCGGCGCGACCGGCCACGGCCGTCATCTCGGGCGGGACGACCAGCAGGGTGACGCGGCCGTGGTTCGCGCCGGTCAGGTGGACGACGTTCCGGTCCTGGTAGGTGAACCCCTCCAGGCGGGCGAGGTGGCCGGACAGCCGGAACCTGCGTGGCGCGTCGTCCCAGGAGGACAGTGCGTACGCGACCCGTTCGACCCGGCCGAGGCGCCCCGCGAGTGCTTCCGCCAGTGCGGCCAGTTCGGTGGTGACGCAACGGGACCTCGGCCACCAGGCGCCGTCGACGTGGCCGGTGGCCGACGTGTTGGGTTTGAGCCGCAACCGGAGCCGTGGCCGCGACCTGACGGCGCCGTTGGTGGGCGGGACCGAGGTCATGCCGGCGCCCCGGTCGGTACCGACCGGCCGGCTCGCAGCGGTGCGCCGACCGCGTGGAGGTGCTCCAGCACGTACCCGTAGGTCCGCAGCCACCCGCACTGCGAGTACTCGATGTCCTTCCGCGCGCAGAAGGCACGCACGATCGGCTGGGCGTGCCGAAGGTTCGGTCGCGGCATGATGGGGAACAGGTGGTGCTCGACCTGGTAGTTCAGCGCGCCGATGGTGAAGTCGACCCACCTGCCACCTCGGACGTTGCGGGAGGTGAGCACCTGCCTGCGCAGGAAGTCCAGCTTCTGTCCGGCCGCGATCGTCGGCATGCCCTTGTGGCCCGGGGCGAACGAGCATCCCATGTAGACACCCCACAGGCACTGGTGCACCAGGATGAAGACCACGGCGGTCAGCGGTGAGAGCACCAGGAAGACCGCGGTCAGGTAGGCGGTGAAGTGCAGCGCCAGCAGCGGGATCTCCACCCAGCGGCCGCGAAGGTTCTTGCGCCACAACGCCTTGACGCTGGACACGTGCAGGCTGAAGCCCTCCAGCAGCAGGAGCGGGAAGAACAGGAAAGCCTGGTACTTGGCCATCCAGCGGAACACGCCCCGCTTCTTCCTGGCCTGTTCCTCGGTGAACGCGATGGCCGGGATCTGGATGTCGGGGTCGTCGTCCTCGTGGTTGGGGTTGGTGTGGTGGCGGGTGTGCTGGTCCATCCAGGACGCGTAGCTCAGGCCGACCATGCTGCCGTGCCAGAACCCGATGACGTCGTTGGCCCTGCGGGTGCGGAAGATCTGCTTGTGCCCGGCGTCGTGCCCGATGAACGACAGCTGCGCGAACATCACGGCGAAGAACGCCGCGAGGAACAGCTGCCACCAGGAGTCTCCGAGGTGGACGAACGCCACCCAGCCACCCGCGAACGCGAGTACGTTGAGGGTGATCTTGACGGCGTAGTACCCGTACCGGCGGCGCAGCAGTCCGGCCTGCCGGATCAGATGGGACAGCTCACCGTAGTCGTTGGCGGCCACGGATTTGATCTCGGGCATTCAGCTCTCCTTGTCGCGCCTCGCGGCGCATGGAGGTCGCCCGGCGAAACCGACATCCCGACGGTGGGTGTCCGCGGTCCGGATGGCTCAACCATAGCCTGGCGCCGCTGTTGGCGGGTTTCGAGTTGGCATCCGTCCGATGCGGTACCGTCGAGATCGCCGGTCTACCCGGGGACCCGACTCCCATCGGCTGGGAGTTCCTTCTTTCGTGTCCCGTCATCGCAACGCGAACCCTCGATCCACGCCGGACTGAACCGGCGGATCGGATGTTCGGGCAAGGGAGTACACGGAATGGCACAGGGAACCGTCAGATGGTTCAACGGCACCAAGGGATTCGGCTTCATCGTCCCGAAGGACGGCGGTGTGGACCTTTTCGTGCACCAGTCAGAGATCCAGGACCACGAGTCCCTCGCCGAGAACCAACTCGTCGAGTTCGAGGTCGGCGAGGGCCGCAAAGGCCCTCAGGCCAACGCGGTCAAGGTGATCTGACCTTCGCGTGACCTGACACCGCGGCCGGCCCCTTCACGAACGGGCCGGCCGCGGTCGTGTGTCATCCGCGCGAACGGCGCACGGGGGCCCGGCGAGCAGGCGGCACGAAGGCGGCGTGTTCGGGCCCGGAACTGGTCACCGGCTCGAGGAAGAGGTTTTCGTGCGGCACGGGGCCGGACGGCTGACAGCTCCGCTCGTCCAGGTCGTGGGGATGGCTGAATCGCATGCCTACAGGCAGTACAGCGATGATGGTTGTCCTTTCAAGACTGTGGCGGTCCCGCGAGCACCGTGTGAGATAACGATGTGACGGTGACAAGGGCGTGAGGCGAACCTCGCATGGGTTCGAACAATGAGCGTCACGCTCCCCCGCTTCCCCTACTCTACACCGCCGGTCAACGA
Source organism: Actinophytocola glycyrrhizae (assembly GCF_042653545.1). Taxonomy (NCBI): domain Bacteria; kingdom Bacillati; phylum Actinomycetota; class Actinomycetes; order Pseudonocardiales; family Pseudonocardiaceae; genus Actinophytocola; species Actinophytocola glycyrrhizae. The sequence continues at coordinate 383,532 of NZ_JBHSIS010000020.1, read as the reverse complement.
ACCGTCGCGGGTGACATGGGTGCTGTAGTGTTCGTGGCAGTCGATGGCACCTCGCGCGCCGGCAGCAGGGCCGGCCTCGTCCTCGACGTTCCCAGCCCGGTCACCGCACCGGCCAGCAGGCTCCACGTGCCTGACCGTTCATCGCACGAAACAGCGGGCAGCTGTACTTCCGCCACGGAATGAGCACGTCATGACCGACACACTGCCCTCTGACCGCCTGACCTTGCGGCCATGGCGGGTCGAGGACGCACCGGCAGCACTCGAGGTGTACGGCCACCCCGAGGTGGCCCGCTGGCTGAGCCCGGCCATGGACCGGGTGTGTGACCTCGCGACGATGCGCGTGCTGATTCAGCAGTGGATCGCCGAGGACGCCCGGCTCGCGGCTCCTGCGGGCCGATGGGCCATCGAAAGCACCGCTGACCGGCACGTTATCGGTGGCGCGGTACTGCTTCCCCTGCCTCCCGGCGACGAGGACCTCGAGATCGGCTGGCACCTCGCCCCGTCGGCGATGGGCAACGGGTACGCGGGCGAGACCATGTTCACCCTCGCGTCGTGGGCGTTCCACCACGACGCGCACGAGGTGTTCGCGGTCGTCCGCCAGGAGAACACGGAGACCGCGGCTGCCGTGCGGCAGAACGGCATGCAGTGGGTCGGCGAGACCACCAAGTACTTCGGGCTCGAACTGCAGGTGTTCCGACTGCGGCGGGCCGACCTCGACCGGAGCGCACCGACCACCCAGCGGCCACCCGGCCACCAAACGGCAGGAGCACGATGACGTCCACCCCGCGAGCCCAGTTCGTCGAAGCCCGTACGCGGGCGGAGCGGGAACGGACCGATCAACAGCAGCGGGCCGTGCGCACCGTCGCAGGCAACGCGCGCGACCACACCGAGTACACCGCGTTGCTGGCCATGCTCGGCCTCAAGGACCCCGCACCCCAGCCGCTGCCGCTCAGCCGGCGCCTCGCCGACTACGTCCACCAGGTCGCGGAGGTCATCGGCGTACCAGCCGACGCCGTCGGCCACGAGGTGACCGACACGGCCACCGCCTACATCGCACTCGCGCAGCGCTGCGTCGCCCAACCCGACCACGACCTGATGCTCGTGTGGGACGAGCGCCTCGGCTGGTACATCGCCGCGGAGACCGCCCCCACCGAGTCCCCCATCGTCATGGCCTACCTCGCAGGCGAGGCGGTCCCGCCACCCGCCGCGGTCGCCCGCTTCGTCACCGACACCGCCGACGGCAGGCACATGTGCCTGATCCGGCCGGTCCTGCCACCCGCGGAACGCACCGCGCTGGCGGAGAAGATGGCAGCTCACTGACCTCTCGGGTCCCGCACCCGACACCGTCCAGCGCACCGGCGCGGGCAGGCCGGTCCGGTGCGCTGGTGCGTGCGCCACCAGCACCACGGCCGGCCTGTGGGTGCCCGCAGGCCGCTGCGCGCAGGACTCACTTCACAGCACTTCACGGGATCAATCATCGAGTGGGGGCGCTCACACCCGAACCGCCCACGCCGCCGCCCCCGGGGACGCTACGCTCCGTGGTAGAGCCCCGGGGGTAGCTCCTGCCCTCGGCACGTCCGAACGCGGACGCTGGTCCACCCTGTCCGCCGGGCGAACCGAGAAGAGCAGCATGGCCGACCTCGTCATCACCATCGCACTGTGCGTGGCGGTCGCCATCGCCTATGCCACGGCGGCCCTCATCCAGGCTCGCTACGCCCACCTGCCCGTCGTCCAGCTGCTGCGCATCCCGCAGTTCTGGGCGGCGCTCGCACTCAACGGGCTCGGCGCGGCACTGCACGTCACCTCGCTCGCGTTCGGCCCGCTGTCCCTGATCCAGCCGCTCGGCGTGCTCACGCTCGTCATCGCGGTCCCGTTCGCGGCGGCCGCCGCCAAGCGCCGGGTGAGCAGGCTCGAGCTGAAGGGCATGGCCAACACGGTCGTCGGTCTCGCAGGGCTCACGCTGATCATCACCACGACGGGCGTCGCCGAGACGCTCACCTCGGCCGAGCTCGTCGGGCTGCTGGGCGCCACGGTCGCCGTCGTCTCCGTCCTGGCGTTCCTCGGGAGCAGGCCGGGTGCGTCGACACTGTGGGAGGCCATGGCCGGTGGCGCCGCGTACGCCGTCTGCTCCGCGCTGTGCCAGACCGTCGTGGTGACGGTCGGCGAGGACGGCGCCCGGGTCCTGCTGCGGCCGATCACGATCGTCGCGGTCGTCGGCATCGCCGTGTTCGCGGTCGTCGCGACCCTGCTCACGCAGCGTTCGTACCGAGAAGGGCTGGCCGCGCCGCTGGCCGTCACCAACCTCGTGAACCCGGCCACCGCCACCGCCATCGGTGTCGTCCTCCTCGGCGAGCACCTCGCCACCACCCCGGTCGAGGTCGTCCTCGCCGTCGGGTGCGGCCTGCTCGCCGGGCTCGGCGTGGCGCAGCTGGCCCGCGCCCGCGACGTGGTGCCCACGCCGGTGGCACCGGCACCGCGTGCGGACGTCCCAGCCAGGACGTGAGGGACGGCCTCGGGGTCTGCGAGCGCACCAGGAACGCGATGTGCCGTGGGTGCCGCCGGGATCCCCGGCGGCACCCACGGCACATCCTCAGGTGAGGTTCTTCTGCTGCACGTCCCAGTCGGTGGCGCACAGCCCGCAGTTCGGGCCGACGAACTGTGCCTTGCTGCTCAGGTCACCCTTGAGCCACCACTTCAGCCAGTGGCCGCCGACGCGGCCGAACTCGCCGCCGTTGGGCTGGTCGAAGGTGCCGAAGTGGCCGATGTCGAGGTTGCCCATGAACGCGGGCAGCCCGGCGGGCAGCCGCCGCCAGTCGTCCATCGCGTTCTCGTACGCGATGTCGGTGGGGCCGCCGATGAAGTACGCGATCGGCGCGCGCAGGCGGGACAGCAGGTAGTTCTGGCTGTCTCTGAGCAGCCCGCTGTTCCACAGGACGGTGGTGGTGATCCTCGGGTCGTCCGCCACCTCGTAGGTCTCGATGCCGCCGCAGGACTGGCCCATGACAGCGATCTTCGTGGTGTCGATCTTGCCGCGGTACTTGCTGCCGAACCGGGAGTTCTCCGCGATCGCCCAGTCGATCGAGTCGATGAGCATGTCCGAGTCGGTCGACCCGGACCCGCCCGGCCTGCCGTTCGCGATGACCAGGAAGCCGTGCGAGGCCCACTCGGTGAGGATGTTCTGGAACCATGTGCCGTCCGCACGGCACGCCCCGTTGCCCCAGGCAACGATGGGCAGTCTGACGTTCGCGGGCAACGTGTTCGGCCGGTAGATGGTGTGGTCGGACAACCGCAGGGTCGTCTCGTACCCGGCGGAGTAGGGACCTGACCCGCCGAGGACGGACGGCGGGGAGTCCGCCGTCGCGTTGACCGCACCCGAGGTCAACGCGGCGAGCAGGACGAGGACGACGGTGACGGCGCTGCGCATTCGCATGGGCTGCTCCCACTGTCGGCGATGGGGTGCCGCCAGTGTGTAGCCAGGAATCCGTGCGCTGCCAGGAAAACGGGCAAGACCGGTGAAACCGCCGATGCTGTGCGTGATGGGCGGCCGTCACCAGGCGACGCGAGCTCGTGGCGAGCGGTCAGCGGCTTCCTACGCTGACGTGCCGACCTCCGGCCGGGCTGCGTGCGTGTGGTGGAGGTCGTGCACCGCCCGTGCCCAGTGCGCCACCAGCTCCGCCGGGTCCGGGGCGCCCTCCGGCGCGAGCACGGTCAGCGCGGCCCGGTCGCCGTAGGTGGCGAAGAACGCGAAGCAGGCGTGGGCGGGTGGCAGCCATGGGATCGCGGTGACGTCGCGGACCTCCGCGCCGAGCAGGCGAAGCGGCGCCGGGACCCGGATGCTCGACAACGTCATCGCGACCTGGGTGTGGTCGGTGATGCGCCGCATCGCCCAGCCCGCGGCGCGGCTGCCACCGCCTCGGGTGAGCGCGGCCCACACCCGCCGGTACCGCGCGGTGCGCCTGCGCCCCGCGGCGGCGCGCACCGCCCGCAGCCGTTCCTCGGGTGTCGCCGCGCCGCAGGGCAGGCCGACGCGCATGAAGCCGAGCCGGTTGGCGAGGTCGGAGTCGCCGGGCTCGCGGGTGTCCACCGGGATGTTGACCGGTCTGCGCGACACCTCCTGCCTCGGTGCCCACCGGTCGAGTGCGGCCGACATCGCGGCCATGTGCACCTGGTTCACGGTCGCCCCCGTGCCTGCCGCGATGTCGGTGAGCGTCGTGACGGCCACCTCCTCCATCGCGACCGCGCGGCCGGGCCCGTACGCCACCCGCGGGACCGGGGGCGCCGGGAGCTTGGTGCGCAGCAGGTCGAGGGCGATCGGCAGCAGCGCGGGCCACCCCCGGCCACGTCGCGCCACCGGGGTGGCCGGGTCGACGTCGTCGCCCAGCAGGGTCGCGACCGTGCTCAGTGCGGCGGCCGCGTCCTGCCGCGCGTGGTGCACCAGGTAGTAGAGCCGCCAGCCGTCGTCGTCCGGCGACAGCCACAGCCCCCACGGCGGTCGCGCCGGGTCCGGGGCGCCGGACAGGATCTCCCGCGCGGACAGCACGCCAGGGTGGGACGGCAGGGTCCCGACGTGCCGGGCGACGTCGAAATCGGGGTCTGGTTCCCACTGCACCGACGCGCGGGCGACCAGCCGTTCGGTGAGCCTCGGCAGCTTGTGCAGGCGCGCCGCAACCCGCTCCCGCACCTCCCCTGCCGATGGGCACGGCCCGGCGAACCGGAACACCAGTCCGAAGTAGGTGTCGGCGGGGTCAGGCGTGATCTGCCCCAGCCGCGCGAACGTCGTGCCGAGGAAGTCAGCGGGAACCATCGATAAGTTGTCCATCAAGCGCCATACCTTCGCCGAGTCCGAAAGATCGCCCGAGTATTCGATTCACGGCATGACAACGCCTTGACTCCTGGTCACTTCGCTACGACCGGTCACCGACCAGCGAGGATTCAGTCACCCCGCTGTCGGAATCGGTCACAGGCATGTGACCCACCGTGTTGGCGCGGTACCTCTGCTGTTGCTCCTCCTGACGAGTTCTAACTAGCGTGTACCGGGATCCGTGAATTTCCGGCCACACAGGGGGCGTGATGTCAGGACATCGGATTGCCACTCGATCAGGGCTCGCCGTCGCGGTGCTCACCGCGGGGTTGCTCGTCGCACCGGGGACCGCCGCGGCGGCCACCCCGACGAACCTGCCGGTCGACCAGTACACCCTCAGCGCCAACTACCACCAGTTCGACGCGGTCAACGCGAGCCTCGCCTCGACCCTGGGCGTCGCGTCCGTGCACTCCGTGATGACGAACGCCAACCACGACCGGACGGGGCTGCCGTCGTCGTTCTCGTTGCCAGGGCTGGAGACCGGCTTCCGGTTCGACAACGGCGACAACTCCGACTGCAGGAGCTACCCGCAGGGCATCACCACGAGCCGCGACGCGGTCGGCACCGCCGACAGCGGCAACTACGACGGCCACCAGCTCGTCGTCGTCAGCTGGTACACGCGGGACGCGTGCGGCGGCGACCACGAACGCAGCCGGCTCACGCTCGTCGACTGGGACGCGACGTATCCCAACAAGTACCGCAAGGTGCTGCTCGTCGAGCCGACCGGTACCGCGACCAGCCCGGACTTCAAGGACATCCCGATCCACGCGGGCGGTGTCTCCTGGTACGGCGACCACCTCTACGTCGCCGACACCGGCCGCGGGATGCGCGTGTTCGACATGCGCAAGATCCTCAGGACCAACACCGGTGGCGACGCCGACCAGATCGGCCGCGGGCCGGACGGCGAGTACTACGCGCACAACTACGCCTACGTCCTGCCGCAAATCGGGACGATCACGTCGAACACCACGTCCGGCACCAGGTTGTCGTGGTCGACGATCTCGCTCGACCGGGTCAGCAGGTCCATGGTGATGACCGAGTACACGTGCTCGTCGGGCTGCGCCTCCTATCCGAACCGCGCGCCGCGCGCGATCCGCTTCCCCTTCGCGCCGGGGGCGACGACCTTCGCCGCTTCGACGACCGCGACCCAGGCACTGCGGCTGCCCTGGTACAAGCTCAACGGCGTCGCCTCGCACAACGGGCGCTGGTGGTACTACTCGTCGGGCGCCAAGCAGCTCTACTACTGGACGCCCTCCGCGGGGTCGACCACCTACCCGTTCGTGAGCCTGGGCGAGAGCATCTCCTACTGGGAGGACGATACGAAACCCGATCTGCTGTGGACACTGCAGGAAGGGGCGGGCAACCGCAACGTCTTCGCCGTGCGGCAGGGGACCTACGACGGCTGAGAGTCAGCGGCCGCGGATGCCGGGCCGGCCGCCGGGCGCGTGGAGCTGCCGACGTGGCACTGTCCGATGTTCACCCGGCCGGTCTGGCGGAGATCCAGCACGAAGCGTGACCGGTGGTGGCGCGTTCGGGAGCGCTCCCGAACGCGCCGTCACGGTCAGGAACACACGTTCATGCTCGTGTTGTTCAACGTCAGGCCGCGGAACACCGTGTTGGTGCCGCACGGGCTTTCCTGAATCGCGTTGTTCGTCACGGTCATGTTCTGGATGAAAATGTCGGAGTTGTTCGGGAACTCCGACCGTGCCGCGAGGCGGATCCCGCCGCCACCGGACACGCTGCCGCCCTGGCCCGCGATCGTGACGTTGTAGCAGTTCTCCACGAGGATCGCGTTGTTGCCGGTGTTCGCGATGTCGACGCGGTCGACCACCAGGCCACCGCTTTCGGAGACGCAGAAGATGCCGCGACCGCCGCCACGGGCCCGGACCGTGCCGACGCGGATGTTGGTGGGATAGGAGTTGCCGACGCGCCCGTTGCGGTTGGCGACCCGGAACGCCGCGTAACCCGTGCCGGTGCCCGCGTTCTCCGCGTCCACGGTGCCGACCGTCGCGTTGATCGTGTCGTTCAGCAGCAGCCCGGAGTCCCGCGTGTCGCGTGCGGTGACGGTGCCGATGGTCAGCCCGTCCACGCCGTAGGTCTCCACGCCGTGGGTGCCGGTGCCGGACACGTACACGTTGTCGATCCGGATGTTGCGGCTGCGCACGCTCGTGTCGCCGCGGTTGTCGACGCGGATGCCGAGCCCGCCGGACAGGCGCATGTCGATCTGCCCGAGCACGACGTTGTTCACGTTGCGCAGGAACACGCCGTACAGCGGCGCTCCGGTCAGCTTCAGGTGCTGCACCTCGATGTCCCGGGTGCCGCGCGAGTAGACCGGTGCCTGGTCACCGGAACCCGATCCGGTCACGTTGATCGTGCCGCACGAGTCCAGGACCGTGTAGCTGGGCAACGAGATCCGCGACCCCGCGCTGATGGTGCCGCCCTGCCACACCACGACGCGTTCCTTGCTCGTCCGGCCCGGGGTGAGGCTGTTGAGCGCCGCCTGCACTGCCGCGCGCATGTCGGATCCAGTGTAGACGGTGGAGCCGCCGCGGCGGGCGGTCCAGGTGCTGCCGTTCAGGTACGCCTCCGCGTGGAACGACCCGCTGCCGCAGTCGGCCGCGACCGCGGTCGCCTGCGGAACGCCGAGCAACCCACCGATGACTGCGACCACCGTCGCGATCGCGCGCTTCACCGGATGTCCGCGGTGTAGGCGTCGGTGTCGAGCTGCCCGTTGCCGGTGAACACCTCGGTGCCTGCCTCGATGCTCGACAGGTACTTGGTGTTCGCGACCCAGCCCCGGCTGACGAGGTGGCCGAGGAAGTCCTGCATGTGCAGGGTCGCCGACGTCGTGTTAGTACGGCGGACGAACGAGAAGACGTTCCAGCCGATGTTGCCCCGGTAGAGGTCCCACGTGGTGCCCGCGAGCGTGACCGAGCCCTGTAGCGTGCCGAGCGGGCCCGCGCCACCAGCGCGGTAGAGCCAGATCATGACCTCGTCGGTGGGGTTGTGCTGCCAGTCCGGGTTGGGCATGTCGTGCAGCCACAGGTCGTACGCCACGTTCATCGTGCCGCCACCGGAGACCCGGTAGCGCCAGTCGGTGTAGATGTCACGGCCCGCGTTCAAGCGGACCGGCAGCTCGTGGCCCGTGGTCTTCCAGCCCCAGTGCCAGCCGAGAACGCTGCTTGTGAACGACTTCACCTCGTTCTGCTGGCCGCTCCAGCCCCAGCTCGTGCCCCAGCCGATGGTCCCACCCTGGTAGGTGTCCCACAGGCACTGCCAGCCGGAGCCGGAGTCCTGGCCCCACAGGTTGTTGTTCAGCCAGTACTTGCCGGCCGTGATCGAGCCGAACGGTTCACACGTGTTGGCCGCGGCCGCGGGGCCCGCGGGCACGGCGGTGAGGGCGGCAGCGGCCATGAACGCTGTCAGCAGGGAGGTCCAGCGCACAACTATCACCTTTTCGGTTGCGTCATCAGCGCGATTGTCGAATAAGTGTCGAAGCGCTTCGATATCGTTTCGACGGATCCGGAGATCGAATCCGGCGAAGCGAGCAGGAGAAATGTTACGGCGAATCGCCGCCCTTGGACAATGGCCCAGCCCGGCGTGCGCCTTTTCAGGGCAGTCCACCACATGGCGCCTTCGGGGAGGTGGGTCAGCGCAGGCCCGTCAGCATTTCCAGCGCGTCGATGAACGCGTCGTGACGCACGGTGTCCGGTGCGAGGTGGGCGAGCGTGGCGATGCCGTTCTCCATCGCGAGCACGATCGTGGCCAGTTGTTCCGCGGGGACCGGCAGGTCTGCCGCCCTGGCCCGGATCGCGTCGGCGTACCAGGCGATGCAGCGCCGCTCGTACTCGGCGAGGCGCGGCGCGACGGCCGGGTTGCGCAGGGCGTACAGCCGGAACTCGGTCAGCAGCAGGAACCGGTTGCGATCGGCGAACCGGTTGCCCTCCAGTTCGCGGAGCCGGTCGAACGCGTCCCGCACCGACGGGCTCTCCGCGTTGATCCGGCCGCCGTGCTCGATGTCGTCGTCGAGCCAGCGCTCGAGCACGGCGAGGAACAGGTCGTCCTTGCTGGCGAAGTTGGCGTACACCGCGCCCCTGGTGTACCCGGCCCGCTCGGCGATCTGTTCGAGGGTGGTCCGGCCGAAACCCTGCTCCGCGAAGACGTCCTCGGCCGCGGCGAGCAGCCGCGCCCTGGTGCGGGCGACGCTTTCCGTGCGGCTGAGCCGCTTGACACGGGCTGGCACGGCGCTAGCGTAACTCACATACACAGATGTATCTGGATTCGCCGACGTATCCGGAGGAGCCATGCGCCGCCGCCCTGTTCTCGGCCTGATCACCGGACTCCTGGCCAGCATGGTCACCGCCGTTGGGGTGGCACCGGCCCAGGCACAGCCAGAGCCCTTCCTGTGGGGTGTCGCCACGTCCGGCTACCAGTCCGAGGGCTCGGCCCCGGACAGCAACTGGCGCCGCTACGAACAGGAGGGCACGTCGTCGATCGAGGAGCCGTACCGCAACGCGGTGGACTTCCGGCACCGGTACGCCGAGGACATCGCGAACGCGCGGGCGCTGGGCGCGCGGGTGTTCCGGTTCGGCGTCGAGTGGGCACGCGTCGAGCCGCGTGAGGACGTCGTCGACCAGACCGAGCTGGCCTACTACGACGACGTGGTCGACCGCGTCCTCGCAGCGGGCATGCGGCCCATGATCACCCTCGACCACTGGGTGTACCCCGGCTGGGTCGCCGACCAGGGCGGCTGGGACACGGAGAAGACCGTCGGCGACTGGCTCACCAACGCACGCCGCGTCGTCGACCGGTACAAGGGCAAGGGCGCCATCTGGATCACGGTCAACGAGCCGACGGTGTACGTGCAGAACGAGATCGCGAACGGCGGCATCCAGGCGTGGCAGGCACCCTGGATGCAGGCCCGGCTCGTCACGGTGCACCGCAGGGCCTACGACCTGATCCACCAGCTCGACCCCGGCGCGCTCGTTTCCAGCAACGCCGCCTACATCCCCGCCGTGCAGGGCGCGCTCGACGTGACGTTCGTCGACCACGTCAAGGACAAGCTCGACTTCGTCGGCGTGGACTACTACTACGGCGCCAGCCTCGACAACGTGAGCGCGGTGCACGGGGTGAACGGCGAGTTCTGGAAGATCGAGCCGCAACCGGACGGCATCTACTACGTGCTGCGGTACTACGCGCGGAAGTTCCCGGACCTGCCGCTGTACGTGGTGGAGAGCGGCATGCCCACCGACAACGGCCACGCCCGCCCGGACGGCTACACGCGGGCCGACCACCTGCGCGACCACATCTACTGGGTGCAGCGCGCGAAGGCCGACGGCATGAACGTGATCGGCTACAACTACTGGAGCATCACGGACAACTACGAGTGGGGCAGCTACCGGCCGCGCTTCGGTCTGTACACAGTGGACGCCCGAACGGACCCCGCACTCACCCGGCGCCCGACCGACGGGGTCGCCGCCTACCGGTCACTGGTGGCGGGCGACGGCGTCCCTGCAGGCTACCGCCCGGCGAAGGCGCCGGCGGTGTGCTCGCTCGTCGACGGGCTCGACAGCTGCCTGCGGCCCGCGCCCTACCCTGGTCCGCTCGCGCCGCTTGGCTGAGTGTCCGGCCGGGCGTCGTGGTCGGGCTCCCGTTCGCGCAGGGTGAGGTACACCGACCTGGTCGTGGCGAGCAGCGGCACCGCGAACAGCGCGCCGACGATCCCCGCCAGTTCCACCCCGACGGCGACGGCGAGGATCACCGCGACCGGGTGCAGCTTCACCGACTTGCTCACCAGCAGCGGCTCGAACACGTTGCCTTCCAGCTGTTGCACGAGCACGACGATGCCGATCACGATCAGCGCGATCAGCGGTCCCTGGCTGACGAGCGCGACGAGCACCGCGACCAGACCGGTCACGAACGCGCCGACGATCGGCACGAACGCGCCGAGGAACACGAGCGCGGACAGCGGCAGCACCAGTGGCACCCCGGTGATCCACAGCCCGAGCCCGATGCCGACCGCGTCGATCAACGCGACGACCATCGTCACCCGGACGTAGGCGGTGAGGTCGGTGAACGCGCGGACGCCCGCACGGTGGACGCGGTCGCGGTGCCGCCGCGGCAGTGGGCTGGTGACCCCGCGCCACATCCGGTCGCCGCCGTGCAGGAAGAAGATCAGCAGGAACACCACGAGCACGAACCCCGCGAGCAGGGTGCCCGCGGTCGACAGCACGCCGAACGCGCCGGACGCGATCGCCGAGCGGTTGCGGGTGAACCAGCTCTGGCCCTCGGCCATGGCCGAGTCGAGCTGTTGCCCGGTGAGCCCGAGCGGGCCGTTGGTGAGCCAGCCTCGCAGCTGCCGGTAGCTCTCGTCGAGCTGGGTGGCGAGGTCGGGCAGTCCGGCGACGAGTGTGGCGACCATGAACCAGACGAGTCCGCCGATGGCGCCGATGCCGACCAGCAGCACGATCGCGGTGGCGAGCCCCTTCGGCACCCGGCGCCGCACCAGCAACGAGACACCCGGTGAGAGCAGAGCGGCGACCATCAGCGCGACGGCGACCGGCGCCACCACGATCATCAGCCGGGTGACGACCTGACCGAGCACCCACAGCGTGGCCGCGATGATCAACAGGTACAGGCAGGCCAGCGCGGTTCGCCGCAACGCGCCATCCCCCCGCGGGGTATCGGTGCTCATCGGGAGAGAAGTAGCCGGATCACGACGTTCCAAACCACGGGTGCACGCGACCCCGCACCTGAGATTCCGGGAGGCGGGCTAGCGCTGGGACCGCTCCCTGCGCACGGTGGCCCGCCGCCCCTTGATCGTGCTGGCACGCAGCGCCGCGATCACCTCGTCCGCGGCCGATTCGGGCACCTCGACGAGGGAGAACCGGTCGGCGATCTCGATCGTCCCGATGTCGCGGCCCTTGAGCCGGGACTCCCCCGCGATCGCGCCGACCAGGTCCTGCGGCCGCACACCGGCCGCCCGGCCCGCGCCGACGAACAGCCGCGCCATGCCCCGGCCACCGCCGCCACCGCCGCCACGCCGCCGGTCCCGGCCGGCGTCCCGGCCACCCTCGCGGCCGCCTTCGCGCGGGGTGTACGGCGTGACCTCGGGGATCTCCTCCTCGTCCGCGGCGGCGCCGCTCGCCTCGTGCGCCATCTTGACGGCGGCGAGCGCCACCTCCACGATGTCGAACTCCTCGGCGAGCTGCTCGATCACCGGGCGGAACCGGTCCAGGTCGTCCTCGAGGAGGCTTTCCCGCAGCCCGGCCCTGGTCAGCTCCAGCCGCTGCGCGCGGAGGTCGGCGACGCTGGGCAGCTTCTCGACGGCGATCCGCTGCCCGGTCACCCGCTGGATGCTCTTCAGCATCCGGTGCTCCCTCGGCTCGGCGAGGGTGATCGCCACGCCTTCGCGACCTGCCCGGCCGACCCGGCCGATGCGGTGCACGTAGGTGTCGGGCGCGCTCGGCACGTCGTAGTTGACGACGTGGCTGAGCTGCTCGATGTCGAGTCCCCTTGCGGCCACGTCGGTCGCCACCACCAGGTCGGCGGTCCCGGCGCGGAGCCTGCTCACCACCCGGTCGCGCTGCCCCTGGTCGATGCCGCCGTGAAGCGCCTCCGCGCGGTAGCCGCGCCCGTTGAGGGTCTCGGCGAGCTGGTCGACCGACTCCCTGGTCCGGCAGAACACCACGGCGGCGCTCGGCGCGTGCACGTCGAGCACCCGGCCGAGCGCGGCGGACTTGTGCCCGCGCGGCACGACGTAGGCGACCTGCCGGATCAGCGCCGTGTCGTCTCCGGCCGTCGCCGCCCTGCCCAGCTCGACGCGGACCGGTTCACGCAGGTGCCGCTTGATCATCCCGTTGACGCGCGGCGGCATCGTCGCCGAGAAGAGCAGGATCTGCCGCTCCTCCGGGACGTCGCCGAGGATCGACTCGATGTCCTCCGCGAAGCCCATGTCGAGCATCTCGTCGGCCTCGTCGAGCACCACCATCTCGAGGTCGCTCATCGCGAGCGTGCCTCTCGCGATGTGATCCAGCGCACGACCGGGCGTCGCGACGACCACGTCCACGCCACGGTCCAGCTCACGCAGCTGCCGGACGATCGGCTGCCCGCCGTACACCGGCAGGACCCTCGCGCGGAGCTCGCGCCCGTAGCGGTGCATCGCCTCGCAGACCTGGACCGCGAGCTCGCGGGTCGGCACCAGCACGAGCGCCGCCGGCGCTCCGGACGTGCGCGGCAGCCCAAGCCGGTGCAGCACGGGCAGCGCGAACGCCGCCGTCTTGCCGGTGCCGGTCGCGGCCTGCCCGACCAGGTCCCGGCCTGCCAGCACCTGCGGGATCGCCGCGCTCTGGATCGGTGTCGGCTCCTCGTAGCCGAGGCCGGACAGCGCGCGCACCAACTCCGGTCGCAGCGCCAGCTCGGCGAAACCCGCCGCGTTCGCGGTCGTCATGAAATCTCCTCTGCTCAAGAACACAGAGCGTAACTCCCGGGAACGAAACGGCCGTCTCCGCAGTCGAACGCGGCAACGACGAGGCAGGAGGCCCCTGGTGACCTACCCACAGCAGCCCTACGGCGGGCAGGATCCTTATGCCGGCTACGGCGGATATGGCGCACCGCCGCCACCCCCGCCGCGGAAGAAGAACACGGCCGCCATCGTGGCCGTGGTCGCGGCGGTCGTGGTCGTGCTGGCCGGGCTCGGCATCACCGGGTTCGTCGCACCGGGGTTCTTCCTGAGCGACGACGACACCCCGACCGGCGGGAGCCCGACCACGACGCAGCCGACCACCTCGTCCGCCGAACCCGGCACCGACGGCGCCGAGGAGGTCCTGTCCGCGGTGGCCGACGGGCTGGACACCCAGGACAAGGACGCGCTGTCCGACGTCGCGTGCACGGACGCGGCGTCCGTGGTGGAGGAGGCCATCGACGACGCGGACAACGTCACCGGGGCCGAGCTGGTGGACACCGAGGAGATCGCCGACGACGAGGTCATGGGCACCCTCGAGGTCTCAGTCGACGACCGGACCGGCGAGTTCGCGGTGACGGTCACCGAGGTCGACGGCGAGTGGTGCTGGCAGGACATCGAGTTGGTCGAAGGCCCCGAGACGAGCGAGCCGACGAAGCCGACGACCAAGCCCTCCGGTCCGGGTGGTGGCGGCGGTGAGCCCACCGCGGGCGGCAAGCCGGTGCCCGCGGACGCGCTCGCGGCGATGCAGTCCTTCCTGGACGCCGTCAACGCCGGCGACGCGGCCGCCGCGAAGGGCACCCTCTGCGGGGACGCCATCAGCACCCCGGCGGACGTGGACGAGCTGGTCGGCTACGACCCGGACCTGGCGATCGACCCTGCGATGGACGGGATCTCCTCGGGCGACAAGTCCGTGCAGCTCTACCTGCACGGCACGGCCAAGGGCCAGGAACTCGAGGGCTACTCCACGAACCTGTGGGTCACGAGCTACGACGGCCCGTGGTGCGTGCACGCGTTCCGCGCGGTCGTCATCTGATCCGAGGACGGCACCGCGCGGAGCCGGTTGGCCGGCTCCGCGCGGTGTGCTGGTCCGCCGCTAGCGGACGCTGTAGGTGAGGCAGTTCGCGGCGTGGTCGCCCTCGCCGGGGCCGACGCGGACCGCGGACGCCGTGCATTCCAGGTTCTGGTTGTGCACGCAGTCGGCTCGCGTGCACGCGCCGACCTGGGACGCGATCGCCGGCAGGCCGCCCTTGGCGGTCAGCGGGATGAACGTGCCGCAGTCGGCCGCTCCGTTCGAGCCGCTCACGGTGATCGCGAACGCGTGGCATCCGTGGTCGTTGTACGAACAGGCGGTGACCGTGCACTCGCTGACGGCTGGCATTTCCGTGGTGGTCATGTTCTTTCTCCTCCGGCGACAGTTCGGCGTGGAAAACATTGCCACCGCCGATATGACTCCGCAACCGGAAGGGTTAGGCCATCCTTACCTTAGCTACCTGCGGGAACAGCTTTTTCGAAATCGTTCCCGGAATTGTCAGGTTCAATTTCGCAGACCCGCGATCGCAGCCCTGACAACGGGTTTGGCCGCCGCCGACGCCTGCGCCCACGCCTCGAAATCCAGCACCGCGTCGAATGCGCCTGCCGCCGCGATCGCGACGGTCCGTTTGACGTCCGCGACCAGACCCGGATCCAGGGCCGCGTACCGCTTCGCGGTGGCCAACGCGACGTCGAGCGGGTCGGTCACGACGTCGAGCACGAGCCCGGCGGACCTGGCCTCCTCCGCGTCGAGCGTGGCGCCGTCCAGTAGCACCGCCAGCGCGCGCTGCGGGCCGAGCGCCTCGACCAGGAAGTGCGTGCACCCGCCGCCGGGGTGCAGCCCGAGCCGGGTGAACGTGATGCCGAACCGTGCGCGCGGGCCCGCGATCCGCAGGTCGCAGCACAACGCCAGGTTGGCGCCCGCACCGACGGCCGGGCCGTGCACGGCCGCGATCGTGGGGATCGGGAGGCGGCGGACTCGCAGGAAGCTGTCGTAGGTGGCGCGCAGCCGGTCCCGCAGCTCGTGCACGGGGACGCCGGGCTCGCCGAACGTCGCCGCGAGGTCGGCACCGGCGCAGAACGCCGTGCCGGTGCCGGTCACCACCAGTGCCCGCGCGCCGTCGTCGGCGGCGACCGCGTCGACGGCGGCGCACAGGTCCGCCTGCAGGGCCGGGGAGATCGCGTTGCGGTGGTCCGGGTCGTCGAGCCGTGCGCACCTACATCGCCGACTGGGCCGAGTCACTCGACCTGCTCAGCGGCCGACCCGACGGCGGCAGATCGTCGGCATCATGTCCGGCGCCCTGCTCATCGCCTTCGTGTTCCTGTTGCCCGGCGGCGTGATCGACGGGCTCGGGCGGCTGCGCCGCCGGGTCGTCGAGTTCGTCCCCCGGCCCCCACGCGACTGGGAGCGGTTCCGGTTCGCCGCGCCCTCCCGGACCGACCAACCGGCAGTGAGAGAGAGCTGAACCATGACCCGATCCACCTGGCAACGGTGCCTGGCGATCCTGGCGGTCACCGCCGCCACGTCCGCGCTGGTGGCGTGCTCGCACGAGGAGGCCAGGCAGGCCGCCGACGAGCAGAAGTGCGGCCCGTCGACCTCGAAACCCACACCGTCCGGCACCGCGCCGGAGGGTACGGTGCCCGAACCCGGCCCGGACGCGAAGAACTGGGGCCGGTCCGATGACTGTGTCTACACCGGACCCGGTGACTTCACCCTCGACCTGAGCGACTGCCCGAGCAGTTTCGACAACAACGCGGGCATCACCGACGAGGAGATCCGGCTGTTCACCAGCATGCCGCACTCCGGTGCGCTGGCCGCGTACGGCGCGATCAGCGAGGGCATCAAGACCTACTTCGACTACGTCAACGACAACGGCGGGGTGCAGGGCCGCAAGGTCACCATCGACGTCAAGGACGACCAGTACCAGCCGGACCAGACCCGCAGGAACGTCGAAGAGGCCGTCCAGTCCGGTGAGTACGCGGCCAGCTTCGCCGTCCTCGGTTCGCCGAACAACCTGAACCTGAGGGACTACACGAACAAGAACTGTGTCGGCCAGTTCATGGTCGCCGCGTCCGACAACGAGTTCGGCGACCCGACAAACTACCCGTGGACCACCGGATTCGGTCTCGACTACTACAACGAGAGCGGCATCTGGGCTTCCTGGATCAAGGAACGCTTCCCGCAGGGCGCGAAGGTCGCGACGATCTCGATCGGCAACGCGCTCGGCCAGGCCTACATCAACGGGTTCAAGCGGGCCGTCGCGCAGACCGACGGCATCGAGATCGTCGACGAGCAGACCAACGACGTGACCGCGCCGAACGTCGACAACGAGGTGACGAGCGCGGCCGCGTCCAAGGCGGACGTCGTGGTCGTCGCGGAGGCGGGCACGTTCTGCACGCAGACGATCGGCGCGATCGAGAAGAGCTCGTGGGACCCGGTAGTGGTCGCCGCCCAGCCGTGCGCGCAGATCCAGACGACCTAC
The DNA here is from genome assembly GCF_042653545.1 of Actinophytocola glycyrrhizae. NCBI lineage: Bacteria > Bacillati > Actinomycetota > Actinomycetes > Pseudonocardiales > Pseudonocardiaceae > Actinophytocola > Actinophytocola glycyrrhizae. Next base: position 366,695 of record NZ_JBHSIS010000020.1, on the reverse strand, counting down.
GCGCCGCTGGGCAAGCAGGGCCTCACCGGCAACGGCACCAACGTGGTCCGCTACTACTAAGCGCCGACCGACCCGGACAACACCAACGCCGAGTTCGCGAAGCTGTACACCGACACGGTGACCGCGGCCGGGCTGGACGCGAACAACGCGCCAGATCGCGAACGGCTGGTTCTGGGCGTGGTACGTCGTGCAGGCCCTGCAGGACGCCTCGGTGATGAAGGGCGGGCTGACCCGCGCGAACATCAACGTCGCGGCCCACTCCTACTCGTCGACCTACCCGCTGATGATCGAGGGCGTCGAGGGCGAGGTCAGCGGCGTCGAGGACGCATACCCGTTCGAGGCGGGCGGCATGTACACCTACACCGGCGCCACGCCGAGCACGACCGGTCACTTCGAGCCCGCCGGGCCGCTGATCGACAACGGCGGCAAGCTCGGCAACTGGGAGAAGGCCAAGGCAGGCAAGTAACCCACGCGGACGCTCGCACGCCGGCACGGGCCGTGGCGACACGGTCCGTGCCAGCCGCGCACCGGTCCGCGGCGTTCGCCCGCGAAGCCGCGGCGGTCATCGGCGGCGGGGACCGAAACGCAGTCCGAAGTCCACCGCCGCGACCGTGACGAACGGGCGGTACGGGCGCAGCCAGGCCAGTGGGCCCGCGACGCGCCACACCCCTTTCGCCGGGTGGACGCGGCCGGTGGCCCGCAACGGGGTGCGGGCGAGCGCGGCGTCGAGCGTCTGCCAGATCGTGGCGGGCAACGGGAACGGCAGCCGCAGCGACGCACTGCGGGGTGTCACCCTGGCCTCCGCCACCAGTTCACCGGCCACGCGGGCGACACCGTGGAACGACGGCACGTGCGTGATCTCGAAGTCCGCCATGTCCTTCGGGATGCCCCACAGCTCCCGGCCGCCCGCCCTGGACGCGGCGCTGTCGACCCAGATGTCGGTGATGGACAGCCCGATCGTCGCGCCCTTCCTGACCAGCGGCGCGGCAAGGAACTCGTGGTAGGGCAGCAGACCACCCGGCTGGTAGTCCACGAACCCGGTCGCGACGACCGACCTGCCGAACAGCGACACCGGCGACACCCCGGCGGGCAGCGCGGGAAGGGCCCGCGTCGGCACCAGCCACAGCGACACGTAGCCGAGCCCCCGCAGGTCCCAGGGCTCCGGCGGGTAGGCGACCTCGTTCTCCGGTTGCTGGGGCGCGTTCATCGGACACCTTCCATCGGGATGATCGGCAGGCGCAGCGCGGCGGGTGCCGACTCCGGCACCACCGGGTTCCCCGGCCGCACCGGGGTCAACCGTTCGTAGGGAGCGCCGAGCGGCGGTCGCCGGTCGGGCTCGCCCTTGTCGGGCCACAAGGACATCGCGCGCTCGGCCTGCGCGGTGATGGTCAGCGCGGGGTTGACGCCGAGGTTCGCCGAGATCGTCGAGCCGTCCACGACGTGCAGGCCGTCGTGGCCGAACAGGCGGTGGTACGGGTCGACCACCCCGGTGTCCGGCGTCGCGCCGATGGGGCAGCCGCCGATGAAGTGCCCGGTGAGCGGGATGTTCGCGAGGTCGGTCCACGCGCCGCCGGGGATGCCGTCGATCTTGTCCGCGACCCGGCGGGTCACGTCGTGCCCCGCGGGGATCCACACCGGGTTCGGCTCGCCCGCCCCCTGCCGGGTGGTCATCCGTCTGCGGCCGAACAGACCGCGCCGCGTGTAGGTGGTGAGCGAATTGTCAAGGCTCTGCATGACGAGCAGCGCGAACGTGCGTTGCGACCAGCGCCTCGGCACGAGCAGCCTGCCGAGGTCCCCTCGGCGGCGCACCATCTCGCGCAGCCCGAGCACCCAGCGGCGGCGGCCGGTCTCCGGGTCGACGAGCACGGTCATCAGCAGGCCCATGAGGTTGCTGCCCCGCCCGTACCGCACCGGCTCGACGTGGGTGGCGGGGTCGGGGTGCATGGACGAGGTGATGGCCACGCCCGTCGAGTAGTCCACGTCGTCGGTGCGGGCCTTGGCCGCGAGCACCGCCTCGGAGTTGGTACGGGCGAGCGTGCCGAGCCGGGCCGAGACACCGGGCAGGCTGCCCCGGTCCCGCAGCCGGTGCAGAAGTCGTTGTGTGCCAAGCGACGCGGCCGCGAACACGACCTGTGCCGCGGTGAACGTGCGCGCACGGGTGCGGATCCTCGCGCCTGTGCGTCGCGTGTGGACGGAGTAGCCGCCACCGGGCAGGGGCCGCACGTCGGTGGCGGTGGTCAGCGCGTGCACCTGCGCGCCCGCCCGCTCCGCCAGGTAGAGGTAGTTCTTCACGAGCGTGTTCTTCGCGCCCTGCCGGCAGCCCGTCATGCACGAGCCGCAGTGCGTGCACCCGGTCCGCTCCGGACCGAGGCCGCCGAAGAACGGGTCGGCCGCCCGCTCCCCAGGCCCGGTCCCGAAGTACACCCCGACGTCGGCGGGATGGAATGTCCCGCCGACACCGAGGTCCCCCGCGACCGCGCAGAGCACGCGGTCCGCCGGGGTGGTCATGGGGTAGGTGGTCACCCCGAGCATCCGCCTGGCCTGGTCGTAGTGGGGTGCCAGCTCGGCACGCCAGTCGGTGATGTCCGCCCACTGCGGGTCGCGGTAGAACTCCTCCGGCGGCTCGTACAGCGTGTTCGCGTACACCAGCGAACCGCCGCCGACCCCGGCGCCGGTCAGCACCATGACGTCCCGCAGCAGGGTGATCCGCTGGATCCCGTAGCAGCCGAGCGCGGGTGCGAACAGGTAGTCCCGCACCCGCCAGCTGGTCTTCGCGAACTCGTCGTCCGCGAAGCGCCTGCCCGCCTCCAGCACCCCGACGCGGTAGCCCTTCTCGGTCAGGCGGAGCGCGGTGACGCTGCCGCCGAACCCGGAACCGATCACCAGGACGTCGTAGTCGTGGTCGGGCATGTCACGCTCCCTGTCGCAGCCGGACCCCGACGACCGCGTAGTCGGCGAGGTCCACCCGTGCCGTGCGCCTGCGGTACTCGCGGACCAGGCCGGGCCAGTTGGTGGTGATGCGGCCGTTCTCCTCGCGGTACCAGCTCTCGCACCCGGCCCAGACGCTGCGGCCGAGCCGGTCGCGCATCTCGGTGTCGAACCGGTCGGCCGCGGCCCGCCGCACGTCCACATAGGACCCCGGGTTGGCGGCGAGCAGCCCGGCGAGATCGCGGATGTAGCCGAACTGGGCCTCCATCATCGCGATGATCGAGTTGCCGCCGAGGTTGGTGTTGGGGCCGTACACGAGGAACATGTTCGGGAAGCCGGGCACGGTGACCCCGAGGTGGGCGCGGGCACCGCCGGCCCACTCGTCGTTCAGGTCGCGGCCACCGAGCCCGCGCACGGTCATCGGGGCGAGGAAGTCGGTCGCGGTGAAGCCGGTGCCGTAGACGAGCACGTCGGCCTCGTGCACGCGGCCGTCCTCGGTGCGCACGCCGTCGTGGGTGATCGCGGTGATCCGGTCGGTGACCACGTCGACGTTCGGCTCGGTCAGTGCCGGGTACCAGTCGTTGGAGAAGAGGAGCCGCTTGCACCCGATGCGGTAGTCGGGCATGAGCCGGGCGCGCAGCTCCGCGTCGGGGACCTGGACGCGCAGGTGCAGGCGGAAGATCAGGTCGACCAGCCTGCCGAGCGGCAGCCACGCGGTGAGCGCGGCGGTGAGCAGCTCGCCGATGCCGGACGTGGCGTGCCTGCCCAGCTGCTGGGTGGCGGGGAACGCGGTGAACAACCGGTGGTGCCACGGCCGGTAGGCGCGGTCGGGTTTGGGCACGACGTAGGGCGCGGACCGCTGGAACACGGTGAGGTGCGCGGCACGCGGCTGGACGCGGGGCACGAACTGGACCGCGCTCGCGCCGGTGCCGATCACCGCGACCCGCTTGCCGGTGAGGTCGACGTCGTGGTCCCACCTGGCGGAGTGGAAGGCCGGGCCGGTGAACGTGTCCGCGCCGGGGATCTCGGGCACGACCGGGCGCGACAACTGGCCAACGGCCGGGATCAGCACGTCCGCGGCGACGGTCCCGCCACCCGCGAGGTCCACGCGCCACCGGCCGGTGCACTCGTCGAACGACGCGCCGGTCACCTCGGCGCCGAAGCGCACGCGGTCGAGCACACCTTCGGACGCCGCGGTCCTTCGCAGGTAGGCGAGGATGTCGGACTGCCAGGAGTAGCGGCGCGGCCAGGCCCGGTTGGGCGCGAAGGAGTAGGAGTACAGCGAGGACGGCACGTCGCACGCGGCGCCGGGGTAGGTGTTGTCCCGCCACACGCCACCGATGCCGTCGGCCTTCTCGAGGATCGTGACGTCGGTGTACCCGGCCCGCGCCAGCACGCTGGCGACGCCGATGCCGCCGAAACCCGCGCCGATGACGACGACGGACGGTGTCGATGTGCCTGCCACCACACCGACGCTAGGGACCGGGCGTGCCCCGGCCAAGACAACAGCGGCCAGGCGATCCATAATTTCGGCCATGACGGGTTTCGTCGAGGCCGCGGTCCGGCACTGGGACTTCCCGCGAGGCGGGGCGGGCACGAGCCTGCTGGTGCGGTTCGGCACCGAGCACGGCATCGCCGACCACGACCTGCTGGCAGGCACCGGCCTGACCGCGGACCTGCTGGCCGACCCGTCGCTCGAGGTGACGGCCCGGCAGGAGCTGGAAGTGGTCCGCAACCTCGCCACCGCCCTGCCCGACGCCGGGGTGGCGGCGGGCCGCCAGTACCACGCGACCACGTTCGGGATCCTCGGGTTCGCGTTCCTCTCCAGCCCGACCATGCGCGACGCGGTGACGGTCGCCCTGCGCTACTACGACCTCAGCTTCGCGTTCAGCCTCCCGGACGTGAGCGTTGGCGACGGGCAGGTGCGGCTCGTGCTCGACGACCGGCTCCTCCCCCGGGATGTGGCCCGGTTCCTCGTCGAACGCGACCTCGCCGCGATCCACACGGTGATCGACGAGTTGCTGCCGGGCGCGGTCCCGCTGACCGGGCTCGAGTTCCGCTTCCAGGAGCCCGGGTCCTGCGGGCAGTACGAGCGCACCTTCGGGCTGCGGCCGCGGTTCGGGTGCCCCGCGAACGTGGCGACGTTCGACGCGGCCTTCCTGGACGAGCCGCGGCCGCTGGCGAACGCGCACACGGTCGCGATGTGCGAGACGCAGTGCCGCGAGCTGGTGGCCCGCCGCCGCGCCCGCAGCGGCACCGCGCACGAGGTCCGCGAGCTGCTGACCCGGCTCGGCGCGCTCGGTACACCGATGCCCTCGGTCGCGCGCGAGCTGAACCTGAGCACCCGCACGCTGCGCCGCCGCCTCGAGGAGGAGGGCACGAGCTTCCGTGCGCTCCTCGACGAGGTGCGGGAGGCGCTCGCCGAGGAACTGCTCGCCACGGGCGCGGTCCCGGTCGAGGACGTCGCGGTCCGCCTCGGGTACGCGGAGGCGTCGAGCTTCATCCACGCGTTCAAGCGGTGGAAGGGCATCACACCGGTCGCGTACGCGCGGCAGCGGACCGGCACCCGCCGGGGCCGATCAGTCCACTGAGGACACCTGGGCGGCGAGCAGTGCGCGGGTGGGCTCGTGCCGGACCTCGCCCGCATGGGTCACGCAGCACCCGGCGACGATCTCGTCGTCGAAGTCGGGTGCGATCTCGTCGCCGGATCGCAGGTGCAGCAACAGGTTCACGACGTTGGTGCTGTACAGCTGGCTCGCCTGCCCCGGCACCTGGCTCGGCACGTTCGCGCCGCCCCAGACCAGCACGCCGTCGACGGTGACCTCCTCGCCGGGTTTCGCCCCTTCGACGTTGCCGCCCGACTCGGCCGCCAGGTCCACCACCACCGAGCCGGGGCGCATCGCGGCGACCATCTCCGCGGTCACCAGGACCGGCGCGGTGCGTCCCGGCACCGCCGCGGTCGTGATCAGCACGTCCGCGTCGGCGACGTGCGGCGCGAGCAGCTCGCGCTGGCGCCGTGAGCGTTCCTCGGTCATCTCGCGCGCGTACCCGCCGGCACCCTCCAGCGTCGGCAGCTCCAGTTCGACGAACTCGGCGCCGAGGCTGCGCACCTCCTCCGCGGAGGCGGCCCGCACGTCGTAGGCCCGCACGACCGCGCCGAGCCGCCGCGACGTGGCGATGGCCTGCAGCCCCGCGACACCCGCGCCGAGCACGAGCACGGTCGCGGGCCGGATCGTGCCGGACGCCGTCATCGACAGCGGGAGGAACCTCGGCAGCTTCTCGGCGGCGACCACCGCGGCCCGGTACCCGGCGACGAAAGACTGTGAGGACAACGCATCCATCGCCTGTGCACGAGATGTGCGCGGCACCAGCTCCATCGCCAGCGCGGTGTGGCCGCCGTCGCGCAGCGCGCGGACCAGGTCGAGCTCCTGGGCGACGGGGAGGAAGGAGATGGTGATCGCGCCGGGGGCGAGCTCGCCGATCCGGTGCTCCGGGATCGGCTGCACCGACAGCACCACTCCGGCGCCGTGCAACGCGTCGGCCGCGACCGTGGCACCGGCCTGCCGGTAGTCCTCGTCGGAGAAGCCGGCGGCGGCACCCGCACCGGACTCGACCGCGACCTCGGCAACCACGTCGGCAAGCCGCGAGACCAGTCCGGGCACCAGCGCCACCCTGCGCTCACCCGGCCTCGTCTCGCCAACCACGGCGATCTTCACGAACCGCACCATAGACCATTGATTTCACCGAATGCGACACCAAAGCGGTTCACTCGTCAACCAATCTGTAAAGGCAATAGACACGCATTGCTCCGAAAGAGTGAATCTTGCGATTGTCTGTCTTTTCACTCTTCCACCGTTCGGGGGACCCACCTCCCACTGGTCGCCGATAACGTGTGGCGTCCACCAAATATCGGTCCGGCGTGACAGGCCTCGACCACGGAGAGGAACAGATGCGGCCTGTGAACTCGACATCGCGGAGATTCCGGTCCCGCTCGATGTCCATGGTCACCGTCATCACCGCGGTCACCCTCGCGACCGCGGCCTGTTCTGGCAGCTCGACGACGGGCGACGACGGGGGCGACGCGACGGGGACACCGACGCAGAACGGCGCGATCTCCACCGGCGCGGCACGCCCCGACACGGAACTCGTGCGCATTACCGGCGAGATCGAACACGGCACACAGCCCGGCTGCATGGTGCTGGACGCCGATTTCACGAAGTACGTCCTGCTGGGCGGCGACCCGGCGGGTCTCGAAGCCTTCGCGGAAGACGACACGGAGGTCACCGTCACCGGTCAGGCGCACACCCCGACGCCGACCGAATGCACCGACGGCATCCCGCTGGCGATCCAGGAGATCGTGCCCGCGACGTGACGGGCGCGGCGCCACACCCGGCCACCGCGCCACAGCAGGGCCCGGCAAGTCCGCGACGAGTGAATGACGGACCCGGTCCCACGAACGTGCGACCCGCTGGTGCCCTGAACGACGCTTTCGGGACGTCGAGCGTCCCGAAAGCGTCGTTCAGGGCACTGGTATGGGGGCTTACCGCATCGGTGTCGGCGTCTGCTCGCTGCTCGACCCGGTCCCCGGCGCCGTGCTGGACACCGAGGTCTGCGCGCTGCTGCTCGTCGTCGGGCTCGTCGGGCGTGTCGGGCTCGGCTCGGTGTCGAAACTGGGGGTCGCGGGCAGCGGCTGCTGCGTGCTCTCCTCGATGATCTGTGGTTCGTCCTCGGAACCGACGCCGCATGCCGGCACGGCCAGCACGCAGGCGACGACCACGGCCAGACACCGTCTCATTCGGCAACCTCCGGCAGCTCGACGACGAACCGCGCCCCACCGCCGGGACGTTCCTCCACCCACGCGTTCCCGTCGTGGCCGCGCACGTGCTGCGCGACCAGTGCCAGTCCGAGCCCGGCGCCGCTGTCCGACGCGTCGCGGTCGGCGGGCGAGCCGCGGGAGAACCGCTCGAAGACGTGCTCCCGTTCGGCGGCCGGCACGCCAGGTCCCGCGTCGTCGACCTCGATCCTGGCCCGCCCGTCCTGGCTGCGGATGCCAAGGCGCACCAGCCCTTTCCCGTGCCGGGCCGCGTTGTCGAGCAGGTTGACCACCACCCGCTCCAGCCTGCGCCGGTCCCCCACGATCCAGGGGTGCGTGCCGACGTCGAGGAGCCCGGCCGCCTGCGGGGCGTGGTGGGCGGTCACGGCGAGGACCAGCTCGGCGAGGTCGACCAGCTCGAACGTGGACCGGTCCTGGTCATAGCGGGAGATCTCCAGCAGGTCGTCGACCATCCGCCGGAAGCGGCGCAGGTCGGTGTCGAGCAGCTCGACGGCCTGCCGGGATCCCGGCGGCAGCTCGGCGCGCCGCCTGTACAGGACGGCCATCGCGTTCAGCATGGTGGTCAGCGGCGAGCGCAGCTCGTGGCTCACGTCGCCGGCGAACCGGGCGTCCCGCGCGACCCGCTGCTGCAGTCGTTCCGCGGTGTCGTTGAACGCCTCGGCCAGCGGGGCGAGGTCCGGATCGCTGTTCTCGGGCAGCCGCACCCCGAGGTCACCGCGCGCGGCCTCGGCCGCGGCGGCGGTCACCCGTCGCAGCGGGCGCAGCGCGTGGGTGGCCGCCCACCGGCCCAGCAGCGCACCGGCGAGCGCGCTCGCCACCGTGCCCGCGACGAGCAGCCAGCTCAGGAAGCGGAAGGTGCGGTCCAGCTCCCGCATCGGCGACACCTCGAAGTAGGTCGCGGACAGCCCCTGCATGGGCAACCCGACCGCGAGCACCGGCACCCCGTCGAGCACGGTGCGCTGGTGCGCGGCCTGCCCCTCCCGCACGATGTCGAGGAACCCGGCGGGCAACCTGCGCGGGTCCACGCGGTTGCCGCCGGAGATCCAGTCGCCCCCGTCGACGAGGAGGACCGCGGACTCGACCTCGGCGCTCAGCCCGGTCATCAGCTCGGAGAGCCCGTCCGGGTCGCGGCGCAGCTGTGACTCCACCAGCCGCGCGTTGCCGCTGGCCTGGGCGATCGCACTGCGCTCACGCTGCCCGAGCATGTACCCGGTGGACAGGTGCCATGTCGCGACGGCGAGCGCGCCGGCCACCACGAGCGACACGAGGCTGAACCACGCCATCACCCTGGCACGCAAGGGAAGGCGGCCGGCGAGGTTCATCGGTGTCCCCCGTTCACGGTGTGCCAGCGCGGTAGCCGACGCCCCGGACGGTGACCACGTGCGTCGGCCGCCCGGGATCCGGCTCGATCTTGCGGCGCAGCCTGCGGACGTGCACGTCCAGCAGCCGCGTGTCCCCGAAGTACCCGTACTCCCACACCCGCTCCAGCAGCTGTTCCCGCGTCACCACGGCGCCACCGGCCAGCACCAGCGCGCACAGCAGCCGGAACTCGGTCTTGGTGAGCGGCACCTCCTCGCCGTCGCGCAGCACCCGGCCCTCGGTGACCCGCACGCTGAGGTCACCGAGGTCAGCCACCGCGGGCACGTCCGGGTCGCCTGCCCTGGACCGGCGCAGCAGTGCCCGGATCCTGGCGCTCAGCTCACCGGCGTCGACCGGTTTCGTCACATAGTCGTCGGCCCCGGCCTCGAGCCCGGCGATCACCTCGTTCGGCCCGGTGAGCGCGGTCACCATGATGATCGGCAGGTCGCCGCGTTCCCGGATCCGGGCGCACACCGTGAGCCCGTCCATGCCGGGCAGCATCAGGTCGAGCAGCACGACGTCGGGTTCCGGCCCGTCCTGCGCGAGCCGGGCGAGCGCGTCCTCGCCGGTCGCGGCCTCGATCACCCGGAAGCCCTCGTCGGCCATCGCCAGGTGCAGCGCCTCCCGGATCCGCGCGTCGTCCTCGACGAGCAACAAGGTGGTCGTCATGTTGAATCGTCAGCCGTTCGTCAGGTTTCGCTGGCTCGGGCGCGGCGAGGATGTCGAGGTGACCGACACCGCACCCGGCGTGGTGGGACGCCTGCCGACGGAGATCCGCCTCGCCACGGTCGACCCCGGTTTCCGCGCCGCGCTGTCCACATGGTTGCGCGCGCCGCTCGATGGTTGCACACCGGGCGTGATCCGGGAGGCCGCGTTCGTGCTCGGCGAACTGGTCGCCAACGCCTTCGACCACGCGGCGCCGCCGTACCGGGTGCGAGTCGCGGACCGCTCCGCCGGCCACATCATCCGGCTGGCCGTCACCGACAGCTCTCCCGGCCGGGCGGACGCGTGGCCGCTTGGCAGGGGGTTGCGCCTGGTGCGCGGCATGTGCCCGCGGTGGGGTGTCGAGCAGGCCCGGGACGCCGGTGGCGCGGTGGCGGGCAAGACGGTCTGGGCTCTGCTGCCCGTGCTCGTGCCACCGCGCGGCGCCGCGCACTCACGCTGAGTGTTCCCCGTCCCGCGCGGCGAGCAGGGTGTGTGCGAGCGCGGCCAGTTCGACCGACGGCGGGCAGCTCAGCAGCACCAGGTCGCGCAGCGCGGTGCGGATGTCCACGCGGTCGCGCAGCCGGGCGGCGCGGTCGCGGGTGGTGATGCCGATGGTCGCACCGCGGGCGACCACGTCCAGGACGCCGAGCACCCTGGCCGAGGGCAGCAGGACCCGCATACCGAACCGGACCGGCGCCGTGCCCCGCACGGTCAGGCCGAGCAGTGCGTTGCCCTCGTCGAGGATCGACCACGCCGCGTCCGCCGCGACGACCGTCATCTCGTCGTCGCCCCGTGGCCGGTCCAGCAGGCCGAACAGGGGCCGGGCGCTGCCCACCTCCTGGTCGGCGGGCTCGGTCACGACCATCGCGAACACCGGCCACAGCCCGGCCTCCTCGACCGTGGGGGGATGGCCGGCCACGCCGCGCGGCCACAGCAGCAGCACCTCGATCGCCACGGCCGTGGGCCAGGCGCCGTACGCCGGGCTCCGGTCGTGCTCGGTGGTCACAGCGCGACCTCCGCCCACACCGTCTTGGCGCGGGTACGCCGCTCCACACCCCAGCCCCGCGACAGCCCGTCGACCAGCGCCAGCCCGCTGCCGGTCCGCCACGAGCCGCCGCTGTGCGGCGCGCAGTCCTCCACGAAGACCCGCAGTGCCCGCCTGGTGTGGTCCAGCGCCACCCGCAGCACGTACGGCGGCCGCGCGTGCAGGCGCGCGTTGGCGAGCAGTTCCTCGACCACGAGCGTGGACCGCAGCCGGGGGACGGCGGGCACCTCGGCCAGCGTCTCCTGGATCCAGACCTGGACCTCGTCCGGCGTCGGTACGCCGGGGGTCGGGATGATCAGCGTGGACTGGTCGGCGAACGGAAGGGTCACGCTGTCTCCCTGCTCGCGTACCGGCTCACCCCGACGCAGGCGAGCACCGCGCGGACCGCGTCCGGCGCGCCGGTGAACACGACGGTGTGGTCCCTGGCCGCACGCAGCCAGCTTTGCCGTCCCAGCCAGGCGCCTGCGAGGCCGCTCAGCGTGCACGCGAGCCGCACGTCGGCCTGTCTGGCGGGCTTTCCTGGGTGGACGGTGGCGCCGGACGGGGACAGCGCGAGCCACCACTGGCTCGTGCCGGGCGCGTCGGTGACCGAGACGGCCACCGTCAGCCTGCGTGCCGGGAACCGGTCCGGTGGTATCTGTGCGCAGATGTCGCGCAGGAGCACGTCGGCGTCGAGGTCGCGCAGACCCGGTGGGGCCAGCCAGCGCTGGCCCCACCGGCCGAGCTGGTCGACGATCGGCCGCAGGCCCCGCCCGGCCTCGGTCAGCCGGTACCGCTTCTCCCGCGAGTTGTTCGGCACCTCGACGACCAGTCCGTGTGCGGTGAGCGTGCGCAGCCGGGTCGTCAGCAGGCTCGCCGTCATCCTGGGCACGCCACGCGCGATGTCCGCACGACGTTCTGCGCCGCGCAGCATCTCGCGGAGCACCAGCAGCGTCCACGGCTCGGTCACCACCTCCGCGGCGCGCGCGACCGGACAATGCTGCTCGTAGCGGTACAACCTGCGGCCTCTCGGTCGACGACCTGTCGGCCCCATCCTTGTCGCACGGGCACCCCGCGGACCTGACGAATTCCTGACGAATCAGGATATCCGCCGCTGGTCGCGACGTATCGGGTGGTCGGAGGGCACTTCGACGACCACGATCCGCAGCCCGTCCGGGTCCCGGACCCACATCTCCACCAGCCCCCACGGCTCCTTCTCCGGTCCACGCTCGACCGGAACACCGCGCTCGGTGAACTGCCGTGCGGTCTCCGTGATATCACGGACCTGCAACCACAGCACGACGTCCGGCCCAGGGCCGGTCTCCCCTCGGCCGGACACCTCGAGGAACCCGTTGCCGAGGAAGAACACCGTCCCGCCGGGGAACTCGCGGTACACGGCCAGCCCCAGCGTGTCGCGGTAGAACGCGAGCGTCGTGGCGGGATCGCGCGGGTGCAGGATCATCCGGCTCATGAGGAACTCCATGCCACGCAGCATTCCGCGTCCGCGGATGCCGTGCCCGGCCGGGCTCCCGGTGTGGCGGACCTCGCACCCGTGACCTCGATCACCCTTGGCGGCTCAGCGGGCCGTGACCACCGGCACCAGATCAGGTGCCGGACTCGAGGTCGCCTTCCGCCTTCAGGTAGAGGGCCCGCACGGCACGCAGCGTGTCCGCGTCCGGCTCCGCCCACAGCTTGCGCTCCGCCGCCTCGAGCAGGCGCTCGGCGATCCCGTGCAACGCCCACGGGTTCGACTCGGTCAGGAACTTCTGGTTCTCCTCGTCGAGCAGGTAGGTCTGCGCGAGCTGCTCGTACATCCAGTCGCTCACGACGCCGGTGGTGGCGTCGTAGCCGAACAGGTAGTCGACCGTCGCCGCCAGCTCGAACGCGCCCTTGTAGCCGTGCCTGCGCATCGCGGCGAGCCACCTCGGGTTCACCACCCTGGACCGGAACACCCTGGCGGTCTCCTCGGTGAGCGACCGGGTGCGGACCGCGTCCGGGCGGGTGCTGTCGCCGATGTAGGCGGCCGGGGCGCGACCGGTCAGGGCGCGGACGGTCGCGATCATCCCGCCGTGGTACTGGAAGTAGTCGTCGGAGTCGGCGATGTCGTGCTCGCGGGTGTCGGTGTTCTTCGCCGCCACCGCGATCCGCCGGTACGCGGCCTCCATGTCCTCGCGGGCCGGTGCGCCGTCGAGGTCCCGGCCGTAGGCGAACCCGCCCCACACCGCGTACACCTCGGCGAGGTCGCTGTCGTCACGCCAGTTGTGGCTGTCGATCAACGGGAGCAGACCGGCGCCGTAGGAACCGGGCCTGGAGCCGAAGACCCGGGTGGTGGCACGGCGTTCGTCGGCGTGGTCGTCCAGGTCCGACCGCACGTGCGCACGCACGTGGTTGTCCTCGTCGGACTCGTCCAGCGCGGCGACCATCCCGACCGCGTCGTCGATCAGGTAGACCACGTGCGGGAACGCGTCCCGGAAGAAGCCCGAGATCCGCACCGTCACGTCGATCCGGGGACGGCCCAGCTCGGTGAGCGGGACGACCTCCAGGCCGCTCACGCGGCGGGACGCCTCGTCCCACACCGGCCGGACCCCGAGCAGCGCGAACACCTCGGCGATGTCGTCGCCCGCCGTGCGCATCGCCGACGTGCCCCAGATGGACAGCCCGACCGACTCCGGCCACTCGCCGGTGTCGGTGCGGTAGCGGGTCAGCAGCGAGTCGGCCATCGCCTGCCCGGTCTCCCAGGCGAGCCTGCTCGGGATCGCCTTCGGGTCGACCGAGTAGAAGTTCCGGCCCGTGGGCAGGACGTTGACCAGACCACGCAGGGGCGAGCCGCTCGGCCCGGCCGGGACGTAGCCGCCGTCGAGTGCGTGCAGCACGTTGTCGATCTCGTCGGTCGTCCGCGCGAGCCGGGGCACGACCTCGGCGGCGGCGAACGTGAGCACGTCGGCGACGGCGGGCTCGACGCGGCCGAGCACCTCCTCGCACACCGAGGGAACCGCGTCCGTCGCCCAGCCCCGGGACTCCATCGTGGACACCAGAGCGGTGGACAGCTCTTCGATGCGGTCCACATCGGACCGTGCGGAAGAACCGTCCTCCGCCAGCCCCAACGCCTCCCGCAGGCCGGGCAGCGCGTTCGCGTTGCCGCCCCACACCTGCCGGGCCCGCAGCATCGACCCGACCAGGTTGACGCGCGCCTCGCCGGTCGGCGCGGCGCCGAGCACGTGCAGCCCGTCGCGGATCTGCGCGTCCTTCACCTCGCACAGCCAGCCGTCGATGTGCAGCAGGAAGTCGTCGAACTCGGCGTCGTGCGGGCGGTCGCTGATCCCGAGGTCGTGGTCGAGCTTCGCGGCCTGGATGAGCGTCCAGATCTGCGCCCGGACGGCGGGCAGCTTCGCCGGGTCCATGGCGGCGATCGACGCGTGCTCGTCGAGCAGTTGCTCCAGTCTGGCCATGTCGCCGTAGCTCTCGGCGCGGGCCATCGGTGGCACCAGGTGGTCCACGAGCACCGCGTGCGCGCGCCGCTTGGCCTGCGTGCCCTCGCCGGGGTCGTTGACGAGGAACGGGTAGATCAACGGCAGGTCGCCGAGCGCGGCGTCGGTCGCGCACGAGGCGGACATGCCGAGGTTCTTGCCCGGCAACCATTCCAGGTTGCCGTGCTTGCCGAGGTGCACCATCGCGTGCGCGCCGAACGTGTGCCGGATCCACCGGTAGGCGGCGAGGTAGTGGTGGCTCGGTGGCAGGTCCGGGTCGTGGTAGATGGCGACCGGGTTCTCGCCGAACCCGCGCGGTGGCTGGACGATCAGCACCACGTTGCCTGCCGGCAGCGCGGCGAGCACGATGTCCCCGTCGTCCACGAACAGCTCGCCGGGCGGCGGGCCCCAGTGCCGCTCGATCGACTCCCGCAGGCCGGCGGGCAGCGTGTCATACCAGTCGCGGTACTCGGAAGCCTTGATGCGGACGGGGTTCCCGGCGAGCTGCCCCTCGGTGAGCCAGTCGGGGTCCTGCCCGCCGGCCTCGATGAGCGCGTGGATCAGCGCGTCGCCGTCGCCGTTCGCCATGCCGGGGAGTTCGCCGACGTGGTAGCCGCGTTCCCGCATGGCGTTCAGCAGCCGAACCGCGCTCGCCGGGGTGTCGAGACCGACCGCGTTGCCGATCCGCGCGTGCTTCGTCGGGTACGCCGACAGCATCAGCGCGACCTTCCGCTCCCCCGTCGGCGTGTGGCGCAGCGCGGCGTGCCGCACGGCGATGCCCGCGACCCGTGCGGCCCGCTCGGCGTCCGGCACGTACACCGACAGCCCGTCTGCGTCGAGTTCCTTGAACGAGAACGGGACCGCGATGAGCCGCCCGTCGAACTCCGGCACCGCGACCTGCGTCGCGGTGTCCAAAGGGGACAGACCGTCGTCGCTGTCCGCCCACGCGGCGCGGCTCGACGTGACGCACAGCCCCTGGATGACCGGCACGTCGAGCGCGGCGAGCGCACCGACGTCCCACGCGTCGTCGTCCCCGCCCGCCGACGCGGCGGCCGGGGTGGTGCCACCCGCCGCGAGCACGGTGACCACGAGCGCGTCCGCCTTGCCCAGCAACGAGATCAGCTCGTCGGGCGCGGTGCGCAGCGACGCGCAGAACACCGGCAGCGCCTGCCCGCCCGCGTCCTCGATCGCGGCCGAGAGGGTCTCCACGAACGCGGTGTTCCCCGCCATGTGGTGCGCGCGGTAGTACAGGACCGCGACCGTCGGGCCCTCGGTGCGCCGCGCCGTGCGCTCCAGCCTGCCCCACCCGGGCGTCGGCACGGGCGGCGCGAACCCGTGCCCGGTCAACAGCACCGTGTCGGACAGGAAGTGGGACAGCTCACGCAGGTTGTCGCGGCCGCCGTGCGCGAGGTAGGCGTGCGCCTGCGCGACCACCCCGCCGGGCACGGTGGACAGCTCCATCAGTTCGGCGTCCGGCGCCTGCTCACCACCCAGCACCACGACCGGCCGCGGTCCGGCGAGCAGCGCGTCCAGGCCCTCCTCCCACGCCCGGCGCCCGCCGAGCAGGCGCACGACGACCAGGTCGGTGCCGTCGACGAGGTCCGGCAGATCGGCCGCCGCGAGCCGCGCGGGGTTGCCGAGCCGGTATCCGGCGCCGCTCGCACGCGCGGAGAGAAGGTCGGTGTCGGAGGTGGAGAGGAGCAGGATCACAAAAGAACTCTATATTCGGATCGTGCCGATCCGGAACCGTCAGATGGATGCCTGTCCTGGCGTGCTTGCCGTGCACCGTGCCGCCGACGGCGGGGTGGCGCGGATCCGGGTGCCGGGCGGACAGTTGTCCGCCGAGGCGTTCCGCGTGGTCGCGCGGGGCGCGGCCGAACTCGGCGACGGCAGCGTGGAACTCACGTCGCGGGCGAACCTGCAGGTGCGTGGGCTCGACGACGGCGCGGAGACCGAACTCGCGGCGCGCCTGTCCGCCGCCGGGCTGCTGCCGTCGGCGACGCACGACAAGGTGCGCAACATCATGGCGTCTCCCCTGACCGGCCGCGACACCGCCGGACTCGCCGACGTGCGGCCGCTCGTGTCCGAACTGGACGCCGCGCTGCGGGAAAACGCCGGGCTGGCAGGGCTTCCAGGGCGGTTCCTGTTCGCGCTCGACGATGGCCGGGGCGACGTCGCGTGGCTGGGTGCGGACGTCGCCGCGCTCGCGACCACCCCGGGGACCGCCGCGATCCTGTTGGGTGGCACCGACAGCGGGCTGCGCGTGCCCATCGGGGACGTGATCCTTCTCATGCTCGCCTGCGCCGAGGCGTTCCTGACCGAACGCGCGGACGAGTGGCGACTCGCCGAGCTGGCCGACCGGGCGCGTCGGCGTGTCGCCGCGCGGCTCGGCGCGTCGGTGGCGGAACCCGTGGCGCCGCAACCAGTTCCGGCCACCCCGTTCGGCCCGGCCGCGCAGGCGGACGGGCGCACCGCGCTCGTCGCTGGCGCGCCGCTCGGCTGGCTGAACCGTGCACAGGCCGCCGCGCTCGCCGACACCGGCGCACCGCTGGTGGTGACGCCGTGGCGGGCGGTGGTGGTCGCCGATCTGGCCGATGCGGCACCGGCCACCGAAGGGCTACGGTCTGCCGGGCTGCTCCTCGACCCTGGCGCGCCGAGGGTCACCGCGTGCGTCGGGCGGCCGGGCTGTGCCAAGGCACTCGCCGACGTGCTGGCCGACGCGCGGCCGGTGGCCGGGGTCGAGGTGCCGGTGCACTGGTCGGGGTGCGGCCGGCGCTGCGGACGGCCGCGTGGCGAGGTGCTGGACGTGGTGGCGAACGGGGACGGGTACGTGATGACGCGAGGAGACCGATGACGGACGCGATCGACTACCTCCGCGACGGCGCGGCGATCTACCGGCGCTCGTTCGCGACCATCCGCGCCGAAGCGGACCTCGCCGCGTTCCCGGCGGACGTCGAGCGGGTGGTGGTCCGCATGATCCACTCGTGCGGCATGGTCGACCTGGCCACCGACGTCGCCTTCTCCCCGGGCGTGGTCGCATCGGCTCGCGCCGCGCTGCTCGCGGGCGCACCGGTCCTGTGCGACGCGCAGATGGTCGCGTCCGGCATCACCCGGGGCAGGCTTCCCGCGGGCAACGAGATCGTGTGCACGCTGTCCGACCCCCGCGTGCCGGCACTGGCGGCGGAACTGGGCACCACCCGCAGTGCCGCCGCGCTGGACCTGTGGGGTGACCGGCTCGGTGGCGCGGTCGTCGCGGTCGGCAACGCACCGACCGCGTTGTTCCGGCTGATCGAACTGCTCGCCGCCGGCGCACCCCGGCCCGCGGCGGTGCTCGGCCTGCCGGTCGGGTTCGTCGGCGCGGCCGAGTCCAAAGTGGCGCTCGCCGCTTCGGTGCTCCCGCACCTGGTGGTGCACGGCAGGCGGGGCGGCAGCGCGATGGCCGTGGCCGCCGTCAACGCGATCGCGAGCGAGGCGGAATGAGCACGGGCACCCTGTACGGCGTCGGCCTCGGCCCCGGCGACCCGGAGCTGATCACGCTCAAGGCGGCGCGGCTGATCGAGGCGGCGGACGTCGTCGCCTACCACAGCGCGCGGCACGGCCACAGCATCGCACGCGGCGTCGCCGCCGCCCACCTGCGCGGCGACCAGATCGAGGAGCAGCTGGTCTACCCGCTGACCGTGGAGACCACCGACCACCCCGGCGGCTACCGGGGCGCGATCGCGGACTTCTACACCGAAAGCGCGGCGAAGCTGGCCACGCACCTCGACGCGGGCCGGGACGTGGTGCTGCTGTGCGAGGGCGATCCGCTGTTCTACGGCTCCTACATGCACATGCACACCCGCCTCGCCGGGCGCTACCCGACCGAGGTCGTGCCGGGCGTGACGTCGGTGAGCGGTGCCGCCGCCGTGCTGCGGGCACCGCTCGTCGAGGGCGAGGAGGTGCTCACCGTGCTGCCCGGCACACTGCCGCCGGAGGTGCTGGCCGACCGGCTGTCCGGCCCGGGTCCTGCCGCGGTGCTGAAGCTGGGCCGCAACTTCGAGAAGGTGCGCAAGGCGCTCACCGACGCGGGCAGGCTGGACGAGGCCCGGTACGTGGAGCGGGCGACGTGGGAGACGCAGCGGGTCGCGCCGCTGTCCGAGGTGGACCCGGACTCGGTGCCGTACTTCGCGCTCGCACTGCTGCCGAGTGGCCTGGCGGCCGGGCCGGCGCCCGCACCGCACGGCACCGCCGGGGCGGCGTCCGGCGGTGCGGTCGCGGTGGTCGGGCTCGGTCCGGCCGGGCGGCCGTGGCTCACCCCGGCGGCGCAGGAAGCGCTGGCCTGGGCGGACGACCTGGTCGGCTACGGCCCCTACCTCGACCGGGTGCCGCCGAACCCGAGGCAGCGCAGGCATTCCTCCGGCAACACCGTCGAGGCCGAGCGGGCGGCGCTCGCGCTGGAGCTGGCGCGCGGCGGGTCGCGGGTGGTCGTGGTGTCCTCCGGTGATCCCGGGGTGTTCGCGATGGCGAGCGCGGTGCTCGAGGTGGCCGACGACCCGAGGTGGGCGGACGTGCCGGTGCGCGTCGTGCCGGGGCTGACCGCCGCGCAGGCGGTGGCGAGCCGCGCCGGTGCGCCGTTGGGACACGACTTCTGCACGCTGTCGCTGTCGGACCGGCTCAAGCCGTGGGACGTGATCGCGTCCCGGCTGGCGGCGGCCGCGGCGGCGGACTTCGTGATCGCGATCTACAACCCGGCGTCCCGCAGCCGCCGCGAGCAATTGGTGGCGGCGAAGGAACTGCTGCTCGACCACCGCTCGCCGGACACACCGGTGATCATCGGCCGGGACGTCGGCGGCCCCGAGGAGGCGGTCGAGGTCGTGGCGCTGGCGGAGTTCGATCCCGCCACCGTGGACATGCGGTGCCTGCTGATCGTCGGCTCGTCGCGGACGCGGACCACGGAGCTGCCGGACGGCACGCGGCGGGTGTTCACCCCGCGGCACTACCCAGCCAGCTGAGGGCCTCCTCGACGGTCGCGACCACCGGCACGGCCGGCAGCGCGGGCCTGCGCACCACCACGACCGGCACCCCGAGCTCGCGCGCCACGGTCAGCTTGGCGACGGTGTGGTCGCCGCCGGAGTCCTTGGTGACGAGCAGGTCGATGTCGTGGCCGGTCATGAGCGCCCGCTCACCGTCCACCGTGTACGGACCACGGGACAGGATCAGCTCCTTGCGGGCGGGGAGCGGCAGGCCGGGCGGATCGACGCAGCGGATCAGGAACCACCGGTCGGATCGGGCGAACGCGGCGAGCCCCTGCCGGCCGGTGGTGAGGAACACGCGCCTGCCCAGGCCCGGCAGCATCGCCGCGGCCTCGGTGATCGAGTCGGCCCAGTGCCAGTCGTCGCCGGGGCCCGGCCGCCAGCCGGGCCGCCGCAGCAGCACCAGCGGGATCCCGGCGTAGTGGGCGGCTTTCGCCGCGGCGGCGCTGATCCGCTCCGCGAACGGGTGCGTGGCGTCCACGACGGCGGTGACCTTCTCGGCGACGAGCCAGTCGGCGAGCCCCTGCGGCCCCCCGAACCCGCCGACCCGCACCTCACCGGCCGGCATGCGGGGTCGCCGCACCCGCCCGGCGAGCGTGGAGACGACCCGGGTGCCCCGCTGTCCGGCCAGCTGTCCGGCCAGGAGGCGGGCCTCCCCGGTCCCACCGAGGATCGCGACACAGCGGTTCACCAACACACCCCCGACAGCCGACCGGCACGACCGCCTCGCCGCCGCGGCCACCGGAATTGTCGGTGCCCGCTGGTAGCGTGAAAACCGGGGGTCCCCCTGAGCGGTTGAATGGACCGTTCAATCGGGTTCGTCAGGTGGGTGGAGCTGACCGCGGCCCCGTGCGGTGGCAGGCTTGCCCCGTGGGCACTCCTCTGCGCCGTGGCTGGACCACCGGCGCCTGCGCGACCGCGGCCGCCAAGGCCGCGTGCACCGCGCTGCTCACGGGCGAGTTCCCCGACCCCGTGTCGATCGTGCTCCCCAAAGGCCACACCCCGGCCTTCGCGCTGTCCCAGACCGCGCTCACCGGCGACGCGGCCATGGCGGCGGTCGTCAAGGACGCCGGTGACGACCCGGACGTCACGCACGGCGCCACGATCCGCGCCACCGTCCGCCGTGGCCCGCCGGGCAGCGGCGTGACGTTCCGCGCGGGCCCCGGTGTCGGCACCGTCACCAAGCCGGGGCTGCCGCTGCCCGTCGGCGAACCGGCGATCAACCCCGTTCCCCGGCAGCTGATCAGCGCGGCCGTGGCCGAGGTCGGCGGCCTCGACGTGATCGTCGAGGTGGCCGTGGACGACGGGGAGGAACTCGCGAGGCACACCTGGAACCCGCGCCTCGGGATCATGGGTGGACTGTCCATTCTGGGCACGACCGGCGTGGTGGTCCCCTACTCGTGCTCCGCGTGGATCGACAGCATCCGCCGCGGCGTTGACGTGGCCAGGGCGGCCGGGCACCGGCACGTCGCCGCGTGCACCGGCAGCACGTCGGAGCAGGCCGTCGCGCAGCTGTACGGGCTGTCCGAGGACGCGCTGCTGGACATGGGCGACTTCGCGGGCGCGGCGCTCAAGTACCTGCGCCGCCACCCCGTGGACCGGCTCACGATCGCGGGCGGGTTCGCGAAGCTGTCCAAGCTCGCGGACGGGCACCTCGACCTCCACTCGGGACGGTCGCAGGTGAATCTCGACCGTCTCGCACAACGGGCGGGCCTGCCTCACCTCGCGACCGCCAACACCGCGATGGAGGCGCTGCAGCTCGCGCGGGCGGCCGGTGTGCCGCTCGCTGACCGGGTCGCGGAGGCCGCCCGTACCGAAGCCCTTGCCGTGCTGGCCGGGGCACCGGTCGACGTGGACGTGCTGGTCATCGACCGGGCCGGTCGCCTTGCCGGGCGCGCGCCTTCGAGTACAGGTGGGAGTCGGGAAAACCCTCCGCCGTGAGCACGTCGCCCACGATGATCACCGCGGTGCGCTTCACCCCGGCCTCGTGGACCTGGCCGGCGATCGTGGCGAGCGTGCCGCGCAGCACCACCTCGTCGGGTCGCGACGCGTACGCCACCACGGCGACCGGGCAGTCCGGCCCGTAGTTCGGCAGCAGCTCCCCGACGACCTGGTCGATCCGCTGCACGGCCAGGTGCAGCACCATCGTCGACCGCGTCCGGCCCAGCGAGGCCAGGTCCTCCCCCGGCGGCATCGCGGTGGCGCGCGCGGAGATGCGGGTCAGCACGACCGTCTGGCCGACCCCCGGCACGGTCAGCTCCCGGCCCAGGGTCGCGGCGGCGGCCGCGAACGCGGGCACGCCGGGCACGATCTCGTACGGCACGTCCTCGGCGTCCAGGCGCCGTGCCTGCTCGGCGACCGCGCTGAACACCGAGGGGTCACCGGAGTGCAACCGCACCACGTCGTTGCCGCGCCGGTGTTCCGCGACCAGCTCGGCGATGATCCGGTCCAGCGTCAGGTCGGCGGTGTCGACGAGCCGTGCGCCCGCCGGGCAGCCGGCCAGCACCTCGGGCGGCACCAGGCTGCCCGCGTACAGGCACACCGGCGTCGTCGCGATGAGCCGCTGTGCCCGCACCGTGATCAGGTCCGCAGCACCGGGTCCGGCCCCGACGAAGTGCACCGTCATGCGTCGCCACCTCCACCATCCACTCGCAAGCTCATGCCTCTCTCGCCACCTGCCACTGTGTCACCGGCATCATCGGCTTCCACCCGGTGAACCCGCCGACCGGGGCGGCCCGGCTCACCTCGATCCGCGTCAGCGTGCCACCCACCGCGGCCTGCCAGCGGGTCAGCACGGCCTCCGACTCGAGTGTCACCGCGTTCGCCACGAGCCGCCCGCCGGTGCGCAGCGCCGCCCAGCACGCCTCGACGACACCCGCACCGGTCAGCCCGCCGCCGACGAACACCGCGTCCGGTCGCGGCAGGTCCGTGAGCGCGCCGGGGGCCCGGCCCGGCACGACCCGCAGCGCGGGGACACCGAGCAGGCCGGCGTTGGCCCGGATCCGTTCCGCGCGCTCGGGCCGGGACTCGACGGCGACGGCGGTGCACGACGGGTGCGTGCGCAGCCACTCGATGGCGACGCTGCCGGAGCCCGCGCCGACGTCCCACAGCAGTTGTCCCGGCAGCGGGGCGAGCGCGGCCAGCGTGATCGCGCGGACCTCGCGCTTGGTGAGCTGGCCGTCGTGGTCGTAGGCGTCGTCGGGCAGGCCGGGGGTGCGGCCGAGTGGCGAGACGCCGGGTGCGGCGCGGCAGTCGAGCGCGATCACGTTGAGCGGGCCCGTCTCGGCCGACCACGTGGCGGCGGTGCCGTCGTGCCTGCGTTCCGCCGGGCCGCCGAGGTCGTCGAGGACGGTCATGGCGGTCGGCCCGAACCCTCGATCGCGCAACAGCGCGGCGACCGCACCCGGCGTGTCCGCGCCCGCGCTCAGCACCAGCATCCTGCGGTGTGGCAGGGCGATCAGCGACTCGACGGGACGGCCGACGAGGCTCACGACGTCGACGTCGTCCACCGGCCAGCCCAGCCGCGCACACGCGAGCGACACCGAGGACGGGTGCGGGTACACCCGCAGCGCGGCCGCACCGAACAGCCGCACCAGGGTGGTGCCGACGCCGAAGAACATGGGGTCGCCGCTCGCCAGCACGCACACCCGCCGCCCGCTGTGCTCGGCGAGCAGCGGTTCGACGGCGGGCAGCATCGGCGACGGCCACGTGACCCGCGTCGCAACCGAGTCCGGCAGCAGCGCGAGCTGCCGGGCGCTGCCGACGACGACCTCGGCGCGGGCCACGGCGTTCCTGGCCGGTTCCGCGAGCCCGGCCCAGCCGTCGGCACCGATCCCGACCACGGTGATGGGTTCCACGAACCGGCACCGTAATCGACTTTCCGCGCGGTGTCTGACACGATGCGAGAGAACCAACAGCGAGGTGTGCGAGGAAACCAGCGCGAATCTGGTGCGGTCCCGCCACTGTGAGCCGGAGCGATCCGGCGAGCCAGACACTCGGCCCCCGCTGCAGACCGACTCGGGCGCGGACCCGGGGAAGGATCGCGCATGACCGCGGGCTACCCGTTCTCGGCCGTCGTCGGCCACGAAGACCTTCGTCTCGCCCTCCTGCTCAACGCCGTCCACCCCACCATCGGCGGGGTTCTCGTGCGTGGTGAGAAGGGCACCGCGAAGTCGACCGTCGTACGGGGGCTCGCCGCCTTGCTCCCGGCCGTCACCGTCGTCGACGCCTGCCGGTTCAGCTGTGACCCGGCCGCGCCGGATCCCGCGTGCCCGGACGCACCCCACGACGGTCCCGCCGTCACCCGGCCCGCCCGGCTCGTCGAGCTGCCGGTGGGGGCCACCGAGGACCGGCTCGTCGGTTCACTTGACCTGGAACGCGCGCTGACCGAGGGGGTTCGCGCCTACCAGCCCGGTCTGCTCAGCACCGCGCACCGCGGTGTGCTGTACGTCGACGAGGTCAACCTGCTGCACGACCACCTCGTCGACCTCCTGCTCGACGCCGCCGCGATGGGCCGGGCGCACGTCGAACGGGACGGGGTGTCGGTGTCGCACGCGGCCTCGTTCCTGTTGGTGGGCACCATGAATCCCGAGGAGGGCGAGCTGCGGCCGCAGCTGCTCGACCGGTTCGGGCTCACCGTCGAGGTGGCCGCGGCACGCGACGTCGACGCCCGCGCCGAGGTGATCCGCCGACGGCTCGCGTTCGAGGCCGACCCGGCGGGGTTCGCGGCACGGTGGGCGCCCGAGGACACCGCGCTGGCGGAGCGGATCGCCGCCGCCCGTGCCGTGCTGGCCGCGGTGCGGCTGCCCGATCCGGAGCTGCGCAGGATCGCGGCGCTGTGCGCGTCGTTCGACGTGGACGGCATGCGTGCCGACCTCGTGGTGGCGCGCACCGCCGTCGCGCACGCCGCGTGGCGTGGTGGCGACGAGGTCGACGCGCGGGACGTCGAGGCGGCGGCCCGGCTCGCGCTGCCGCACCGCAGGCGCCGCGACCCGTTCGACGAGCCCGGCATCGACGAGGAGCAGCTCCAGCAGGCGCTGCGCGACGCGGAGCCGGACCCACCCGATCCCGACGGCGGCCCCGGCTCCGGCAACCGCCCCGAGGACTCCGAAGTGGACGGTCCGGTCGCGGACGGTGGCCGGCAGGACAGTGCCGGTGGTGGCGACCAGGCACCCACCCGGCCCGCCGCCGTTCCCGATCCGGCCTACCGGGCCAGGCTCCTGTCCGTCGACGGCATCGGCGAGGGCGCGCCGGGGCGCCGGTCCCGCGCGCGTTCCGGGTTCGGCCGCACGCTGCGTGCGACCCAGGGCCACGGGCACGGCCTGCACCTCGTCGGGACACTCGCCGCGGCGGCACCGCACCAGCTCGCCCGCGGTCGCACCGGTGCCGGCATCCTGTTGCGGCGCACCGACGTGCGCCGCGCCGTGCGGGAAGGCAAGGAGAGCAACCTCGTCCTGTTCGCCGTCGACGCGTCCGGGTCGATGGCGGCGCGCAAGCGGATGTCCGCGGTCACGGGCGCGGTGCTCGCCCTGCTCCTCGACGCCTACCAGCGGCGCGACAAGGTCGGCCTCGTCACCTTCCGCGGCGACGGCGCCGAGCTGGTGCTGCCGCCGACGTCGTCGGTCGACGCGGCGGTCGCCCGGCTGCGGCGCCTGACCACCGGCGGCCGCACTCCACTCGCGGACGGGCTGCTCCGCGCACACCGGACCCTTGTCACCGAACGGTTGCGGGATCCCCGCCGCCGTCCGCTGCTCGTGGTCGTCACCGACGGGCGGGCCACCGTGCCGCTTCGTTCCGGCGCCGACCCGGTGGCCGACGCGCTGCGCGCTGCGGGACTGCTCGCCGCCGACGGGGTCGCGAGCGTCGTCGTCGACTGCGAACACGGCCCGGTGCGGCTCGGCATCCCCGCGCGGCTCGCGACGGCCATCGCCGGGGCGCACGTCCGGCTCGACGAACTGTCCGCCGACCACGTCACCGGCGTCGTGCGCGCGGCACGGAGCGCCGCCTGATGCCCCAGGGAAAACCGGACGCCGTCCCGGACGACGGGCTCACCACCCGCCAGCGCCGCAACCGCCCGCTGCTGATCGTCCACACCGGGCCGATGAAGGGCAAGTCGACCGCCGCGTTCGGGCTGGCGCTGCGGGCATGGAACCAGGGCTGGCCGGTCGGGGTGTTCCAGTTCGTCAAGTCCGCCAAGTGGAAGGTGGGCGAGGAGACCGCGTTGCTCGCGCTCGGCGAGGTGCACGAGCGGACCGGCCAGGGCGGTCCGGTCGAGTGGCACAAGATGGGCGCAGGCTGGTCGTGGTCCCGCAAACCCGGCACGGAGGTCGACCACGCGGAGGCGGCCCGCGAGGGCTGGCGGGAGATCAGCGCCAGGTTGCGCGAGCAACGCCACACCCTCTACGTGCTCGACGAGTTCACCTACCCGATGAAGTGGGGGTGGGTCGACGTGGGCGAGGTGGTCGAGACGCTGACGAACCGGCCCGGACACCAGCACGTGGTGATCACCGGCCGCGACGCGGCACCCGAGCTGGTCGCGGCCGCGGACCTCGTCACCGAGATGACCAAGGTCAAACACCCCATGGACACCGGAGCCAAGGGCCAGAAGGGGATCGAGTGGTGACACCGGCGCTCGTCGTCGCGGCGCCGTCGTCCGGCAGCGGGAAGACCGTCGTGGCAACGGGTCTGATGGCCGCGCTGCGCGGGGCGGGGCACCGGGTGGCGCCGTTCAAGGTCGGCCCGGACTACATCGACCCCGGCTACCACACGATCGCGGCGGGCCGTCCCGGCCGCAACCTCGATCCGGTGCTGGTCGGCGAGTCCCTGGTGGGCCCGTTGTTCGCGCACGGGTCGGCGGGCGCGGACCTCGCGGTCGTCGAGGGCGTCATGGGCCTGTTCGACGGGAAGGTCGGCGCCGACGGGTTCGGGTCGACCGCGCACGTCGCCGGGCTGCTCGGCGCACCGGTCGTCCTGGTGGTCGACACGCGGGGCCACGGTTCGAGCATCGCCGCGCTGCTGCACGGGTTCCGCACCTGGCGGCCCGGTGTGCGGCTGTCCGGGGTGATCCTCAACCAGGTCGGGTCGGCACGGCACGAGGCGGTGCTGCGGGACGCGTGCGAGGAAGTCGGGCTGGCCGTGCTCGGTGTGCTGCACCGGAACGCGGCGGTCGAGGTGCCCTCGCGCCACCTCGGGCTGGTGACCGCCGCGGAGCACGGACCGGCCGCCGTGCGTGCGGTGGCCGCGATGGCCGACCTCGTCACGGCGGGCGTCGACCTGGCCGCGATCGTCCACCTGGCACAGTCGAACGGTGGTTTCGCGCCGTGGGAGCCGGACATCACAGCAGTGCCAGGCAAGCCGGTGGTGGCGGTGGCCGGCGGGCCGGCGTTCACGTTCGGCTACGCCGAACACGCCGAGCTGCTGTGTGCCGCGGGCGCCGAGGTCGCGGTCGTCGACCCGTTGCGGGACACCGTGCTGCCGGACCGCACGGCCGGAATCGTGTTGCCGGGCGGGTTTCCCGAGCAGTACGCGGCCGAACTGTCCGCCAACACGAAACTGCGTTCCGCGGTCGCCGCGGCCGGTGTGCCGGTGCACGCCGAGTGCGCGGGCATGCTGTACCTCACCCGGTCACTCGACGGGCACCCGATGTGCGGGCTGCTGCCCGCGGACGCGACCATGACGGGCGGTCTCACGCTCGGCTACCGCGACGTGGTGGCACCGCACGACTCGGTGCTGCACCCGGCGGGCACCCGGCTCACCGGACACGAGTTCCACCGCACCACCGTCACCCCGGCCCACGGCGACGAGCCTGCGTGGCGGTGGCGCGGTGGCGCGGACGGGTTCGCCGGTCCGCGCCACCACGCGTCCTATGTGCACACTCACCCGGCCGCGAGCCCGGCTTCCGTGGCACGCTTCGTCTCCCGCTGCGCCACCCGGTCGAGCAGCGCGGCGAACACGACCCCGATCGTCGACCACAACACGGCCTGAGTGCCGAGGGAGGCGAGCCGGAACTCCCACAGCGTCTGCGCCGGGAAGTCGTCCGGCACCTCGTGGAACGCGGGCAGCAGCGCGGCGACGACCGCGACCGCGGCCACGTACCCGATCCCGGCCCCGACCCGCCCGAGCCAGGAGAACCGGGCACTCACCCGCACCGCGACCACCGCCAGCACGACCGACAACCCGGCCATCGCGAAGTAGACCGCGGTCCGTTCACCGATCGTCTCCGCCTGCCCGACCGCGGGCGGGTTCGGCGGGTAGACGAGGTAGGGCACGAACGCGAACGCGACGAACCCGACCGCCGTCACGGTCCACGCGGTGGCACGGGGGGTCGGCGTGCCGATCCGCCCGTTGGCGAACGCGAAAGCGAGTGCGAACAACCCGCCGAGCGCGGCGCCGAACGCGCAGGTGGCGATCGCGAGCCCGAAGGTGCTCTGCACGTCGCGGCTCACCTCGGCCACCTCGGCGCCGTGGTCGTGGCCGCCGCTCTCGCCGTGGTCGTGGCCGCCCGTGCCCTGCTCCTCGATGGCGATGGCGACCTCGACCGGCGGTTCTCCTGCCACCGCGGCGAACCCGAACGCGAGCACACCGCCGATCAGGCCGGCGAGCAGACCGGCGACGAGCAGGGCGCGCATGCCGTTCAGTGGCACGGGAAGCCGAGCAGGTGCCGGCCGTCGTGCACGAGTTCGTGCAGGTAGGTGCCGTCGAACACGGACAGGGCGCCCTGTTCGGTGCTCACGAAGTACATGACGATGAGCAGCAGCAACCCCGCGAACACCGCCCACGGCAGGATCTGCCGGACCGGGATCGTCGGTATCGCGGGGATGTCGATGGGAATGGGCGCGTGCGCGGCCTGCGACATGTCGCCTCCTCGGGCTCGTGCGGCCCGGTCAGTGGAGCGTTGCGATGGCGGAGGGTCTGACTCGTGCCCGTGGGCACACACAGCGGCGCGACCGTGCCGGGTTCTCACCGGCTTCCTCGTACCATCAGGTCTCTCGCAACGTATTCAGCAGCGTCAGCCCTGTCAATCCCTCGTCGATTCCTCATCGATCCCTTGCCACAGGCAGGAGGAGAATGACCACTCGCCTCGTCCTCGTCTGCCACGGCGCGACGTCCGCGACCCGCCGTGCGGCGTTTCCCGCCGACGAGCCACTCGAGCACCCGGCTCCCGTCCCCGACCCGCCGAGGGCGGACCTGGTGCTGTGCGCTCCCCACACCCGGTGCCGCCAGACCGCGGCAGCGCTGGGACTCACTCCGCACCAGGACGACGGCCTGCGCGACCGCGACTACGGCGCCTGGCGCGGCCGCACCCTGGACGAGGTGACCGCGTCCGATCCGGCGGCCGTGCACGCGTGGCTGACCGACCCGGCCGCCGCCCCGCACGGCGGGGAGTCCACACAGGACCTGCTGGCGCGCGTCGGTGGCTGGCTCGACGCACTCCCCCGCGACCACCACCGCATCGTCGCGATCACCACCCCGGCGGTGATCAAGGCCGCTGTGGTGCGGGCGATCGCGGGCACACCGGCGTCGTTCTGGCGCATCGACGTGCCGCCACTGTCCAGGACGGAACTGTCGGGCCGCGCGATGTCGTGGACGCTCCGGATCCCCGTGAGCCGGTGAGGGTTGCGGCCGACCGCGTCGGTCGGCGCCGGTTCCGCAACCGGGGCAGCACCGCACGACCCAGGACAAGGTCCCGCACCGTGCACGTCCTCGTGGTCGGGACCAGTCAACGTGGCACGTGCCCGCACCGCGTTTGCCCCGGTCGCTCCCGCGGTACGCCCCGGGAGAGCGGCACGGGGAAGGGAGCTGATCGTGATGGGTACGCGGCTGCGGGGCCGGGCCATGCGCGTCGCCAGAAGGATCGGTCACGGTCGGCGCGCCCTCGGGCACGACCTGGCGAGCCGGGGGCACGGGGTGCTCGCCACCGCCCGCTACCTCGTGGCGGGGCGCCGCGTCGAGGACGACGTCCTCCATGAACGGCTGCGGTCCGAACTGGGCAGACACGTCCGCCATCCGCACGCGGTGCGGGTCGACGTCGACGGTGGCCACGTCACGCTCACCGGCGACGTCCTCGCGGGCGAGGCGGGCCGCACGCGCCGCGCACTGCGGCGGGTGCCCGGCGTCCACGGCGTGACCGCGGCATGGACCACCCACGCCGACACGGCCGGTGTCTCGGCTCTGCAGGGCGCGGGCCGGGTGCCCCGCTCACGGCACTGGTCGCCGAGCACACGTCTCCTGGCGGGGACGGCGGCCGCGGGCACGTTGCTGGCCGCCCGCCGCGCGCCCGCGCCGCTGGCGTGGGCCCTGCGTGGCACGGGCGCGGCCGTCGGCGCCCGCGCGGTGGCCAACCTCCCGCTGCGCCGGGTCACCGGCGTCGGCGCGGGCCGGGAGGCCGTCACGCACCAGGCCGCGGTGTGCGTGACGGCCACGCCCGAGCAGGTGTGGGCGGTGGTCGGCGACTACGGCAACTTCGCGGCGATCATGCCGGACGTGCTCCGGGTCGACCGGTCCGAGGACGGGCGGCTGTCCCACTGGGAGATCCGCGGTCCCGGCGGGCTGCCCGTCGGGTTCGACGCCGAGGAGACCGCGCGCGAGGAGGGCAGATGGCTCTCGTGGCAGACCCGCGACGGCCAGCGCCTCGCCCACGCGGGCACGCTGCGGCTCGACCCGGTCGGTGTGGGCCGTACTCGCGTACAGGTGCGGTTGACCTGCAACCCCGTCACGGGCGTTGTGGGCAACGCGGTCGCGGCGCTCCTCGGCGCCAGCCCGGCCCGCAGGCTCCAGGACGGCCTCGCGCACCTGAAGACCGCGGTGGAGACCGACGCGGTCACCGCACCGTGAGGGCGGTCACGCGTTCGTGCCGCCGTCGACGGTGATGCTCGCGCCGTTCACGAAGCGGCCGCCTGGCCCGGCGAGGAACGCGACGGTGTTCGCGATGTCGGTCGCCTCGCCGTAGTGGCCGAGCGGGATCAGCGCGCGCTGACCGTCGGCGCCGTCGCCGTCGGCCGGGTTCATGTCGGTGTCGGTCGAACCGGGGTGCACGACGTTCGCCGTGATGCCGCGCGGACCCACGTCGCGGGCGAGGC
Source organism: Actinophytocola glycyrrhizae (assembly GCF_042653545.1). Classification (NCBI taxonomy): domain Bacteria; kingdom Bacillati; phylum Actinomycetota; class Actinomycetes; order Pseudonocardiales; family Pseudonocardiaceae; genus Actinophytocola; species Actinophytocola glycyrrhizae. Next base: position 336,288 of record NZ_JBHSIS010000020.1, on the reverse strand, counting down.
CCTTGGTGAACCCGGTCAGCGCGGACTTGGTCATCGCGTACAGCGCCACCCCGGGAAACGGCACGTGCTCGGCGAGGTTGCTGCCGATGGAGACGATCCGGCCGCCCGCGCTCATGTGCCGCAGCGCGGCCTGGCTGGCCACGTACGTCGCGCGGGCGTGGATCGCGAGCGTGCGGTCGACCTCCGCCAGCGGCGTGTCGTCGATCAGGCCGAACGGGAAGACCCCGGCGTTGTTGACCAGGATGTGCAGCCCGCCGAACTCGGCCGCCGTCCGGTCGACGGACCGCACGACCGCGTCGGCGTCGGTGCTGTCGGCCTCGATGGCGACCGCGCGCCCGCCGTGGTCGGCGATCCGCTCGACCACCTCGTCCGCGTGGTCCTTCGCGGTGACGTAGGTGATCGCCACGTCGGCGCCGAGCTCCGCGAGCCGCACGGCGACGGCCGCCCCGATCCCGCGGCTCCCACCGGTCACCAGCGCGACCCTGCCTGCCAGTTCTGGCATCGTTCCTCATTTCTGTGCCGATTGATACATAAACACCGTGCCCGGCGTACGCTACGGATGTCAATGACTTTTGTGTCACTCGATACAGAAATGGATGGCTCGTGATGGCCGGCCGGGGCAGACCACGAACGTTCGACCGCGCCGCGGCGCTCCGGGACGCCATGACGGTGTTCTGGGAGCACGGCTACGATGGCGCGGCGATGGCCGACCTCACCAGGGCCATGGGCATCAACTCACCCAGCCTCTACGCCGCGTTCGGGTCGAAGGAGGAGCTGTTCCGCGAGGCGGTCGCCCTCTACGAGCAGACCGAGGGAGCGGCGGCGATGGCGGCGCTGACGGCCGGGCCGACCGCGCGGGCCGCGATCGTGGGAGCCCTGCGCGCGAACGCCGTCGCCTACACCGAGCCGGACAACCCGAGGGGCTGCATGATCGTGCTGGCGGCCACGACGTACACCGACCGCAGCCAGGCCGTGCGCGACCATCTCGCCGAACGCCGCAGGGGCATGGAAGGTCTCTTCAGGGCCCGGGTCGAACGCGGCATCGCCGAGGGCGACGTGCCTGCCGGGGCCGACGCGGCCGGGGTCGCCGCCTTCTACAACGCGGTCATGCAGGGCATGTCGGTTCAGGCGCGGGACGGTGCGTCGCGGGCAACGCTGGTCGCGGTGGCCGAGCGTGCCGACGCGGCGTGGGACGTGGTCACGGGCTGACCGCGGCCCGTCCGCTCAGCCAGCGGACCGCGGGGCCGCGACGGCCGCGGAGGCGAGCCCGGCAGACAGGCTCGCCTCCGTCCCGGCACCCCCGGGGCCGGTCTCCCGGCCCGTCAGTCGCCGTGCGCCCATGCCTTCGACAGCCGGACCTTGCCGCCGGTCTGCAGCAGGGAACCCGTGTACAGCCTGCTCGCCAGCAGGACGATCAGCACCACCGACACGGCCAGCAAACCCAGCGACGCCAGCGGTTCCCACACCTGCGCCTCCTGCGCGAACAGCCGGACGGGCATCGCGATCGCCGCCGAGAAGGGCACGTAGGACAGCACGGTCATCACGGTCGCGTTGTCGGAGAAGAACATCACCGCGAAGTACGGGCCCATCACCAGCATCATGACCAGCCCCATCGTGGACCCGAGGTCCTCCTGCCTGCTCACCAGCGAGCCGGTCACCGCCCACATCGCGGCCAGCAGCACGAAACCCAGGCACAGGAACGGCACGAACCACCCCAGCGCGGGCGCCATCACGGCCAGCAACTCGGTCTGCCCGCCGATGCTCAGCGCGATCGGCGCGGCGATCGCGATCACCACGACCTGGCCCAGCGTCAGCAGCGCGTGCCCGGCGATCTTGCCCGCGAGCATCGCGCGCACCGGGATCGTCGCGACCAGGATCTCCACGATGCGGGTCTGCTTCTCGATGACCGTGCTCTGCGCGATCGCGGTCCCGCCGACGCCGAACAGCAGGAACAGCAACGAGAACACCATGATCACGACCTGCCGCTCCCCCTCCCCCACCGTGGCGGGGTCCAGCAGGTCGACCGGCGGCGAGACGGACAGCTGGGCGACGATGTCGTTCGGCGCGTCGTCCAGCGCCACCACGCGCACACCGCCCGGCGCGTCGCCGCTGGTGTCCGGCACGACCGCCGCGTCGACGTCCCCGGACCGGACCAGCTCCTCCGCGGCGGCGACGTCGGCGACCTCACGGACCTCGAGGTCGGTCCCGGCCAGCTCCCGCGACACCTCGGTACCCACCGCGGCCACCTTGTCGGAGCCGCCGCCGAACACCGAGGGCAGGATCGCGAACGCGAAGATGCCGGCCACGATGACGGCGAGGCCGATCCAGAACCCCTTGGTGCCGAGGAAAGCCTTCATCTCGCGCTCGGCGACCAGCCGCGTCGCCGAGGAGAACGAGGTGCCCGCCATCAGATGACCTCCTTGAAGATCTCGTCGAGGGTCGGCACGACCGGGGTGAAGCTGCGCACCTCGTCGCGCCGCAGCGCCGCGGCCAGCACCTGCTGGTCGGCGCGGTCGCCGTCCGTGCCGGTCAGGTCGAACACGGCCCGGGGGCCGTCCAGGTCGACGATCCGCACGCCGGGGTGGTCCCGCAGCCAGCCGGCGTCGGTGCCGACGACCAGCTCGAACCGCGCGGTCCCGTGCTTGGCGCGCAACTCCTCCCGCGCGCCGGCCGCCGCGATCCGGCCGTCGGAGAGGATCACCAGGTCGTCGCAGAGGCGTTCGACGACCGCGAGCTGGTGGCTGGAGAACAACACCGGGACCCCCGCTGCGGCCCGCTCGCGCAGCACCGCGAGCACGGTGTCGACGGCGATCGGGTCCAGCCCCGAGAACGGCTCGTCGAGGATCAGCGCCTCCGGCTCGTGCACCAGCGCGGCGGCCACCTGCACGCGCTGCTGGTTGCCCAGCGAGAGCGCCTCCAGCTTGTCGTCCGCCCGTGTGGACAGCTCCAGCTGCTCGAGCAGGCGGCCGGTGTTGGCCTTCGCCTGCTCCGTGCTCAGCCCGTGCAGCCTGCCGAGCCACTCGATCTGCTCTGCCACCTTCATCTTCGGGTACAGCCCGCGTTCCTCCGGCATGTAGCCGAACCGCTGCCGCACCGACTGGGTCACCGGCTCACCACGCCAGGTCACCGTGCCGCCCTGCGGGGCCAGCACCCCCAGGATGATCCGCATCATCGTCGTCTTGCCGGATCCGTTCGCGCCGAGGAACCCCGTCATCCGGCCGGGGCGGACGTCGAACGACACACCGTCGAGCACGCGGAGGTCGCCGAAGCTCCGGCTGATGGTCGTCACCTTCAACATGCCGCAACGCTAGGCAACGGCGGTGGTCCGCCGCATCCGGCGCGCGACCGACCACCGGGTCCCCCGCGCGGCCTACCTCAGCGGTTCCGCGCTCCCCGGAGCGACGATGCCGTGCTCGTAGGCGAAGACGACGGCGTGCGTGCGGTCCCGCAGGCCGAGCTTGGTGAGCACCCGCGACACGTGCGTCTTCACGGTCGCCTCCCCCAGGTACAGCTGCGCCGCGATCTCGGCGTTGCTCGCGCCGCGGGCGAGCTGGACCAGCACCTCGAACTCGCGGTCGGTGAGCTCGGGCGGCCGGTGCGCGCGGGCAGGCGGGGCCGCGGCCGAGAACCGTGCGATGACGCGGCGCGTGACCGCCGGCGAGAGCAGCGCGTCGCCGCGTGCGACGACCCGGATCGCGTCGACCAGGTCCTCCGGCGACGCGTTCTTCAGCAGGAACCCGCTCGCGCCGGCCCGCAGCGCCTCGAACAGGTAGTCCTCGCGGTCGAACGTGGTGAGGATGACGACCTTGACCTCGGCCGAGGTGGCCGCGCCGAGGATGCGCCTGGTGGCCTCGATGCCGTCGATACCGGGCATCTGGACGTCCATCAGCACCACGTCGGGCCGCAGCCGGGCGGCGAGGTCCACGGCGGCGAGACCGTCGCCCGCCTCACCCGCCACCTCGATGTCGTCCTCCATCCCGAGGATGACGCGGAAGCCGGCGCGGACGAGGTCCTGGTCGTCGGCGAGCAGTACCCGAAGCGTCATGTCGCACCGTCCTCCGTGGCAGGCACCGCGACGGCCGGCAGGCTCGCGCGGACCCGGTAGCCGGCGCCCCTGCGTGGCCCGGCCTCCAGTTCGCCGCCGTGCACCGCGATCCGCTCCCGCATGCCCGCGAGCCCGAACCCGGGACCGTCCGGCCGGTGGGTCGCGCCGCGGCCGTCGTCGGTGACCTCGACCTCGAGCATGCTGTCGAGGTAGCGGACGCGGACGTCCGCGGTGCGCGCGCCCGCGTGCTTGACCACGTTGGTCAGCGCCTCCTGCACGACCCGGTAGGCCGACACCGCCACCGCGTCGGGCACCGGGCGCGGCTCACCGTACACGCCGTGGCGGACCTCCAGTCCCGCCGAGCGGGCCGAGGTGAACAGTTCCGGCAACCGGTCCAGCCCCGGCGAGGCCACCGCCGCCCTCGGCTCGGTGTCCTCGGTGTCCTCGGCGCGCAGCACACCGAGCAGGCCACGCAGTTCACCGATGGCGGTCCGCGCGGTCTGCTCGACCGTCTGCAGCGCGGTGCGGGCGAGCCCGGGATCCTTGTCCAGTGCGCGCCGCGCCGCCCCCGCGTGCACACCCATCACCGAAACGTGGTGCGCGACCACGTCGTGCAGGTCGCGGGCGATCCGCACCCGCTCGGCGACGATGGCGCCACGCGTGTTCTGCTCCTGCGACCTCCGCAGCTGGTCCGCGCGCCGCGCCAGCTCGGCCTGCCTGTGCGCGGACAGCCACGCCAGGTTGCCGAACCAGTACGCGGCGCTGAAGAACATGGCGTTGAACACGAAGCTGTACAGGACCGACGCGAGCCTCGGGTCGAGCGGCCCAGCCGCCGAGGTGAACTCCGCCGAGTCCGGCCATGGCAGCGAAAGGAACATCGCGAGGACGAGCCAGCCGAACATCACGACGATCACGCCGGTCCGCGACCAGCGCGCCACCGTCCGGTTCCGCTGCCAGGCGCCCTCGGTGTAGAGCGCGAGGAACAGCACGATCGACGGGATGAGGTTGTCGCCGATCTGACGTGTCTGCGCGGCGATGAACAGCACCCCGACCACGACGAGCACGACGAGCGGGAACCGGCGCCGCACGGCCAGCGGGACCGGCAGTGCGGCACTCCAGATGAGCTGCTCGGTCAACCCGGGTGCGGCGCCGAAGGCGAAGGCGCCCATGCTGTTGATCAGGACGGTCATGGCCAGCGCGCCGACCAGCACGACGGCCGCGATCCCGACGTCGACGCGCCGCTGCGACCGCGTGGGCCCGGGCCGCCGCCAGTCGCTCCAGTCCGGTTCGTCCCGCGCCATGCGCGCCAAGGTAGCTCACCGCGGTCCGCGCAGGTCAGGCGATGGCGTGGCGCACGGCCGAGTGGCCGGGCTCGTGTCCCGTCCCGACCGACGCTTTCTGGGCATCGGCGCACCTCGGCCCGACTACACGTGATCACGGACAGCTTGCGCCCGTTGACAAAGCGTCGGAACTACCGGAATCTGGGAGCGCTCCCAGCAATCGTCGACGAGGACGAAACCATGAAGCGATCCCGCCCTGCCGTGTTGTCGGTGTTCGTTCTGGCCGCCGTGCCGATGGCGGGCCCGCCCGTCGCCGCGGCGGACGCCGACGTGACCGTGGTGGTGAACACCATGGCGGGCATGGAGAAGGTCGACGACCTCGCGATCGGGGTGAACCACGCGATCTGGGACGCGCAGCTCGGCACCCCGGAGGTCGCGGACCTGATGCGGGACGCCGGTGTGCGTGCCATGCGGTACCCGGGTGGTTCGTACTCCGACATCTACCACTGGCGCGACCACACGGCGCCGGGCGGCTACGTCGCGCCGAACACCGACTTCGACCACTTCATGGCGGGTGTGCGGCGTGCGGGCGGGCAGCCGATCGTGACCGCCAACTACGGCACCGGCACACCCCAGGAGGCGGCGGACTGGGTGCGGTACGCGAACGTCGAGAAGGGCTACGGCGTCAAGTACTGGGAGATCGGCAACGAGCTGTACGGCAACGGCCACTACGGCGCGAGCTGGGAGGCCGACGACCACCCCGACAAGAGCCCGGCCCAGTACGCGACCCTGGTCCGCGACTACGCGCGGGCGATGAAGGCGGTCGACCCGACGATCAAGGTCGGTGCCGTGCTCACCACACCGGGCGAGTGGCCGGACGGCATCACCGCCGATGGCGACGCCGGCCCGTGGAACCAGGTCGTGCTGTCGATCGCGGGCCGGGAGATCGACTACGGCATCGTGCACTGGTACCCGACCGGCGAGTCCGGGCCGGAGGTGCTGTCGAAGACCGACCGGATCGCCGACCAGGTCCGGCTGGTGCGCGAGCAGGCCCGCCGGTTCGCGGGCAGGGACATCGGGATCGCGATGACGGAGCTGAACACCTCCTACGGCCGCAACACCCAGCCCGGTGCGCTGTTCGCGGCCGACGCGTACGCGACGCTGATCGCGAACGGCGTGTTCACCGTCGACTGGTGGAACGTCCACAATGGAGTGGAGCGCGCGTCGACGATCGCGGGGCAGCCCGACTTCCACGACTTCGGCCTGCTCTCCAGCGGCGGCTGCACCGAGGACGGCACGACCTGCCAGCCCGCGCTCAACACCCCGTTCGCCCCCTACCACGCGTTGTCGATGCTGTCCCGGTTCGCGCGGCCGGGCGACCAATTGGTGGGCGCGAGCACGTCCGACCCGCTGGTGGGCGTCCACGCAGCCCGCCACACCGACGGCGGCCTCGCGGTGCTGCTGCTCAACCGGAGCGAGGACACGGCGAAGACGGCCGAGGTGGACTACGCGGGCTACTCCCCCGCCGTGGCGGCGCGGGTGCTGACCTACGGCAACGGCGCCACCGGGATCACCACGACCACCGGAACGGCGGGCTCGGTGACGCTCCCGCCGTACTCGCTGACGACACTGCTGCTGCGCCCGTCGACGCCGTCGGCGGCACCGGCGGCACCGGCCCGCCCGGCCGCCACCGCGGTGACCGACCGCGCCGCGACGCTGACGTGGCCCGCGACCGCGCCGGGCGTCAAGTACGAGGTGCACCGCCGGTTCGGCAGCACGAGCGAGGCGTTGGGCGAGACCAAGGGCACGACGTTCACGGTGGACAACCTGACGCCAGCCACCCGCTACTCGGTCAACGTGCTCGCACGGGACGGGGCGGGCAGGCTGTCGTGGGCCTCTCCCCCGCTGACGTTCCAGACCACCGGGCCGACGACGTCTTCGTGCGCGGTCCACTACGCGGAGACCAGCAACTGGGGCAACGGTTTCGTGGCGAACGTGGACATCACCAACACCGGCACGCACGCACTCGACACGTGGACGCTCACGTTCCCGTGGCCGACCACGTGGCAGCACGCCGACAGCGGCTGGAACGCGAACTGGTCCCAGTCCGGCACCACGGTCACGGTCACCAACACCGACGGGAACCGGGTCCTGGCACCCGGCGAGACGACCACGGCAGGCTTCGTCGGCTCCTACCACGGCCCGAACGTCCGGCCGACGTCGTTCACCCTCAACGGCGTCCTCTGCTCGACCGGATGAGCCGCCCGCCCTGAAAGGCGCGTTCAGGGCGCTGGGCGCCCTGAACGCGCCTTTCAGGGCATCACCCACGCCGGGTGCTTGCCGGTGCGCTCGTCACCGGAGGAGCGGCCGCGGACGCGGCGGTTCAGCCACGGGAGCACGTGCTCGCGGTAGTAGCGGGCCTCCTCGAGGACGCTCCTGCGCCCGGGTGGCGCGGGTGCCACCTCGTGCGCGGTCACGGGGTGGCCGAGCGCGGCGAGCACCCTGGACGCGACCCGGCGGTGCCCGTCGCTGTTGAGGTGCAGGCGGTCCGGGGACCAGTAGCCCGGCCCGCGGATCTCCCGGTCGTTGAACATGTCGACGAACACGAGGTCGTGGCGGGCGGCGAGCCGCGCGACGGCCACGGTCAGCTCGGTGCCCCTGCGGCGGATCATCCGGCCGAACGGCAGCCGGTCCGACGGGTCGGCGCCGCTCAGCAGGACCAGCCGCACGCCGGCGTCGGCGCAGCGGAGGATCACGCGCTCGGTGAGCCGCACCAGCCCGGCGAGGTCGACACCGGCACGCATCATGTCGTTGCCGCCGCCGTTGAAGCTCAGCAGCGTCGGCGCCGGTGACAGCGCGAGCGCCGCGTCGAGCTGTGTGGTCGCGATGGGTTCGAGCAGCCTGCCGCGGACCGCGAGGTTGGCGTACCGCACGGTCTCCCCGGTCGCGCTCGCGAGCCCGGACGCCACGAGGTCGGCCCAGCCCCGCGACGTGCCGTCGGCCAGCTCGTCGCCGACACCCTCGGTGAAGCTGTCGCCGATCGCCACGTAGCGCACGTCCACCCCTTCGTCGTTCAGCCGCCGACCGGCACGCCGGCCTGGACGACCGTCCGCCGCGTCGGCGCATCCCACAGTACCGACGGTTCGGTGAACGGGTCGCCGTCGACGATCAGCAGGTCGGCGGGGCAGCCGGCCTGGACGCGCCCCAGGTCGGGGCGGCCGAGCAGGTCGGCGTTGACCGACGTGGCGGAGCGAAGCGTGTTCAGCACGCCGTCGACCTCGACCTGCAGCCGCAGCCCCTGGAGCTGCTCGTCCTCGAGGTCACCCATGAGGTCGGTGCCGAACCCGATGGGCACCCCGGCGGCGCGGGCCAGTTCGATGGCCTCGGCGCCCGCGGCGAGGACCTCGCGGTTCTTCTCCAGGCCGACCGGCGCGAGCCCGACGTCGGCGCCGCGCCGGGCCATCGCGTCGTAGGTGGCGAGGGTGGGCACGAGGTAGGCGCCGTGCTCGGCCATGAGGGCGGCGGTCGGCGCGTCCATGAGGTTGCCGTGCTCGATCGAACGCACCCCGTTCTCGACGGAGTGGCGGATGGCCTCCGGGGAGTAGGCGTGCGCCGCGACGTAGCTGCCGCGCCTGCGTGCCTCGTCGGCGGCGGCGCGGATCTCCTCGGCCGAGTACTGCGGCACCCGGATGGGATCGGCGAGGGACATCACACCGCCGGAGGTCATCATCTTGATCGCGTGGGCACCGCGCCGGAACCGGTCCCGCACGGCGGTGCGCACCGCGTCGACACCGTCGACCACCTCCGAGGTGTGCCCGTGGCAGCCGCACACGTCGTTGTCGACGCCACGCGGGTCACCGTGGCCACCGGTCTGGCTGAGCGCGGCACCGGTGTAGAGGTAGCGGGGCGCCCGGATGGTGCCTTCCGCGATGGCGCGTGCCAGGCCGGGATCCCCACCGGCGACGTCACGCACCGTGGTGAATCCGCGTTCGAGGGCCGCCCTGAGCCGCCGGGCCCCGGTCAACGCGAGGTAGCTGAGCGGACTCCCCTCGATCGAGAGCATGTCGAGGGAGATCCCGTAGGCGTGGCAGTGCGCGTCGATCAGTCCGGGTAGGACGGTCCCGCCACGCGCGTCGACGACCCGTTCGGCGGCGTCGGCCCGCCCACCGACGGCGACGATCCGCCCGTCCTCGACGAGCACCGGCCCGTCGACCAGGTCCGCCGACTCACCGTCGAACACCATCGCGTTGATGATCGCGAGACTCACCCGCTGCTCCCTTCCGCCGTGACCTTGAGCACCGTACTCACGCGAAACCGGAACCGGCCGGGCGCCTCGCTCGTTCCCCCCAAAACGACTCCTGTCGAAATGGGGCACAGTGGAGCTTGTCTACCCGCCGGTGATCGCGGCCTGCAAAACCATGTTCCGGGTCCTCGACCTGAAGCTGGACGTGCGGGGCGCCGAGCACATCCCGGTCTCCGGCGGGGCGGTGCTCGCCTGCACGCACGTCAGCTACCTGGACTTCATCTTCTGCGGCCTGGCCGGTCTGCCGTCGGGGCGCAAGACCCGCTTCATGGCGAAGGAGCAGATCTTCCGGAACCGGGTGGCTGGCCCGCTGATGCGTGGCATGCGCCACATCTCGGTGGACCGGGCCGCGGGTCAGGCCTCGTACCGGGAAGCGGTGGAGAAGCTGAGCGCCGGCGAGGTGGTCGGCGTGTTCCCGGAGGCCACCATCAGCCGCTCGTTCACCGTGAAGCCGATCAAGTCGGGCGCGATCCGCATGGCGGTGGAAGCAGGGGTGCCGATCGTCCCGATGACGGTGTGGGGCAGCCAACGCCTGTGGACGAAGGGCAGGCCGAAGAACCTCACGCAGCGTCACGTCCCGGTCCTGATCCGTGCCGGCGCCCCCTTCCAGCCGACCAAGGACGACGACCTCGACAAGCTGACGATCACTCTCCGGGAACGAATGCAAACCCTCCTGGACGAAGCGCAGCGCGACTACCCGGAGAAGCCGCGACCAGGCACGGACACGTTCTGGCTTCCGGCCCATCTTGGCGGCACCGCGCCGACCCCGGAGGAAGCACTGGACTCCAGCCCCCGCCCGGAGTGACCGGCACAGCTGACGAGCCGGTCACGAAGCCCAGATTCCCCGCACGTGACGGATGTGCCGATCCATGAGCCGCTCCGCCCCGTCGGCGTCCCCGGCCCCGACGAGGTCGAGCAACACGGCATGCTCCCGCGCGGACGGCACCAGCTCGCCCCGGTCGGCAAGCTTCCGCAACCCGTAGATCCGGGACCGGGCACGCAGCGAACGCACCGTCTCCACCAGGTGAACATTCCCGGCAAGGGCGAGCAGCCGGAGGTGAAACTCCATGTCGGCCGCGACATGCGTGATGAGATCGCCGGCAGCGGCAGCCGACTCGATCGCCACCGCCAGCGGCCGCAGCTTCGCCAGCACCGGTTGCGCCACCCCGGCCGAAGCGATCCGCCGGACAGTGGGCACCTCGATCAACGCCCGCAGCTCACTGAGGTCGTCCAGATCCTTCTCCGAGACCGAAGTGACCCGAAACCCCTTGTTGCGCACCGAGTCGACGAGGCCCTCACCGGCCAGGTCGAGCATGGCCTCCCGCACCGGGGTGGCCGACACCCCGAACTGCGCGGCGAGGCTGGGCGCCGAGTACACCACCCCGGGGCGCAGTTCCCCGGTGATCACCGCCGCACGCAACGTCTCCGTGATCTCCTCCCGCAGGTTCCGGCGGCCACCCAGCGCGGCGAACGAGTCGGTCACAGCCGGAACCCCTGCGGAAACGGGTCGGACGGATCAAGGAAGTACTGCGCGGTCCCGGTCAGCCAGGCACGTCCCGTGATCGTGGGCACCACGGCCGGCACCCCGCCGACGGAAGTCGACGCCACCAGCCTGCCGACGAAGTGCGTGCCGATGAAGGACTCGTTGCGGAAGTCGGTGTCCAGCGGCAGCTCGCCACGGGCATGCAGCTGCGCCATCCGCGCGCTGGTCCCGGTGCCGCACGGCGACCGGTCGAACCAACCAGGGTGGATCGCCATCGCGTGCCGGGAATGGCGCGCCGTCGACCCGGGCGCGGCGAGATAGACGTGGTGGCACCCACTGATGTCGGGGTTCTCCGGGTGCACCGGCCGGTCCCGCGCGTTCACCGCGTCCATGATGGACAGACCGGCCTCGAGCAACCGCTGCTTCTCGGCCAGTGCGAACGGAAGCCCGAGCTGCTCGACCCCGAGAATGGCGTAGAAGTTGCCGCCGAAGGCCATGTCGTACCGGACCGCACCGAACCCCGGCACGTCGACCACCCGGTCCAGCCCGGCGGAGAACGACGGCACGTTCCGGATGGTGACCGACCGAGCCACCCCGTCCGCCACCGCCACGTCCGCGACGACCAGACCGGCGGGGGTGTCCAGCCGGATCGTCGTGACCGGCTCGACCACGTCCACCATGCCGGTCTCCACCAGCACGGTGGCCACCCCGATCGTCCCGTGCCCGCACATCGGCAGGCAACCGGACACCTCGATGAACAGGACGCCCCAGTCGGCGTCGTCGCGCGCGGGCGGCTGCAGGATCGCGCCGCTCATCGCGGAGTGCCCGCGCGGCTCGTACATCAGCAGCTGCCGCAGATGGTCGAGATGCGCCATGAAATGCCGCCGTCGCGCGAACATGGTGTCCCCGGGAACGACCCCGACACCGCCGGTGATCACGCGGGTGGGCATGCCCTCGGTGTGCGAGTCGACGGCGTGGAACACCCGGTTGGCACGCATCAGGACAGTCCCTGCGCGAGCGCCCGCTCGGTGGCCAGCCGGACGGCGGCCTCGTGCTCGGGGGTGAGCGGCACCCTCGGCTGCCGGCACGGCCCACCGTACCGGCCCGCGATGTCCATGCTCAGCTTGATGGCCTGCACGAACTCGACCCGGGAGTCCCACCGCAGCAACGGGTGCAACACCCGGTACAGCGGCAACGCGGTGGCGAGGTCACCGGCCACCGCCGCCCGCCAGAACTCCACCGTGGACCTCGGCAGCGCGTTGGGGAACCCGGCGATCCACCCGACCGCCCCGGCGACCGCGAGTTCGAGCGCCACATCGTCGGCGCCGCACAGCACGTCGAGGCCGGGTTCGAGCTCGGCGATGCGGTAGGGACGCCGCACGTCACCGGTGAACTCCTTGACCCCGACGATCAACCCCTCCCGGTACAGCTCGGCGAGCAGTTCGGGAACGAGATCGACCTTGGTGTCGACGGGGTTGTTGTACGCCACGATCGGCACCCCGGCCTTGGCGACCTCACGGTAGTGCGCGAGCACGGCCCGCTCGTCCGCACGGTAGGCGTTGGGCGGCAACGACATCACCGCGGGACACCCGGCCTCCGCCGCCTGTTCCGCCCACCGCCGCGACTCGGCGGCCCCGTACGCACCGACGCCAGGCAGCACGGTGAACCCCTCCGGCGCGGCGGCCACCGCGGTCCGCACCACGCGCGCACGTTCCTCGACGGTCAGCGTCGGGTACTCGCCCAGCGACCCGTTCGGGGTGACACCGTCGCAGCCGTTGGCGGCGAGCCACGCGACGTGCCCGGCGAACCGGTCGTGGTCGACCTCCCGGTCGTCGGTCATCGGCAGCGCGGTCGCCACCAGAACTCCGTGCCACGGCCTGGTCATCCGTCCTCCAAGGGTTGCGCCACATCCGAAAGGGTCACCGGCGCCGCGATGGGCCGGGCAGCCATGCCGCGCAGGTCGGCCGCGCTCACCGGCCGCCCGCACGCCCGCGCGACCAGGCCCGCGGTCGCGTACCCGCACACCCGCCCCTGGCACAGCCCCATGCCGGGGCGGGCGAGCAGCTTCGCGCCGCGTGCGTCGGTGGCGCCGAGTTCGGTGACCGACCGCAGGATCTCGCTGACCGGCACCTCCTCGCACCGGCAGACGAGGGTGTCACCGGTGAGCCAGTCGTGCCTGCCCGCACCGACGCGGTACGTGTCGTGCATGGCGGCCGCGAACGCGCGCAACGCGGCCCGCTTCCGCAGCAGCCGCCGGTGCGGGACCGTCCCGGCGGCGTGGCCCCCGGCGATCACCCCCTCCACGACGGACAGTTGCGCGCCACCGACCCCGCACACCTCACCGGCGAGATAGACACCGGGCACCGACCCACGCTGCCACTCGTCGACGGTGGCGACGAGGCTCCCGTCGGTGTCGACCCTGGTGTCGCAGCCGAGCTGCAACGCAAGCTCGACCCGCGGGGTGAACCCGTACCCGACCGCGACGGCGTCGCAGGCGATGTCCCGTTCGGCCACCGGCCGCCAGTCCCGGTCGAGCCGGGCAACGGTGACGGCACGCACCCGGTCCGCGCCGTGCGCGGCGACGACGGTCGTCCTCGCGTGGAGTGGCACGCGGTGCTCGCGCAGCACCCGCAGGTACCGCGCGCCTTCGACCAGCTTGCCCGCGTTGCGGACGACGGCGAGCGGGTGGCGGGCGAACCCGGCGGGCGCTCCGGCCTCGAAGACGCCGGCCACCCGGGCCCCGGCCGCGGCGAGCCCGGCGGCGACCGGCAGGAGGAAGGGCCCGGAGCCCGCGACGACCACCCGGTCGCCGACCAGGACGCCGTGTCCCTTGAGCAGGGCCTGCGCGCCACCCGCGGTGAACACACCGGGGAGGGTCCAGCCGGGGAACGGGACCTGGCGGTCGTAGGCGCCGGTCGCGACGATCACGGTCCGGGAGCGGACCTCGCCTTCGGTGGTGTGGGTGGTGAAGCCCTCGGCGGTGGCCTCGACGTGCCAGACGGCGTGGCCGGGCAGGACGTCCTGCCGCAGCCGCGCAGGCACCGGGTCACGTCCGTCCCGGTGCCGCCAGTACTGCCCGCCGATCCGGGCACCGGAGTCCAGGAGGGCGACCCGTGCCCCGGCCCGGCGTGCGGCGGCGGCCGCCGCGAGCCCCGCGGGTCCCGCGCCGATGACGGTGAGGTCAGCAGGCGAGGTGGTCACGGCCGGTTCCTTCCTGCGGTCGCACCTCGTCGCCGGCACGGGCCTCGGTCACGCAGGCCAGCAGACCGGGCCGCCCGTTCACCACGACCAGGCAGTCGAAGCACACGCCGATGCCGCAGAACAGCCCGCGGGGCGCGCCGTCACGGCGGGTGGTCCGCACCGACCGGTACCCGGCGGCCAGCAGCGCGGCACCGATGCTCTGCCCCGGCTCGGCCGGGATGTCCGCACCCGCGAACGAGAAGGTGGTCATGCCGCGAACCGCTCCGGCCGAAACGGTGCCAGGTCCAGGTCGGGCGCCACCCCGGTCAGGATCTGCGCGATGAGGTGCCCGGTCGCGGCGGACAGCCCGATCCCGGCGCCCTCGTGGCCACACGCGTGCACGAGCCCGGGCGCCCGGGGATCCGGCCCGATCACCGGCAGGTGGTCCGGGCAGTACGGCCGGAACCCGAGGTAGGTGCGCAGCAGCGTCACCTCGGCGAGGAACGGGAACAGCCCGATGGCCTGCGCGGCGAGCCCGCGCACCACGGGCAGCGACATCCGGCGGTCGAACCCGACCCGTTCCCGGCTCGCTCCGATGAGGACGGTCCCGCCCCTGGTCCCCTCGACCACGACGGACGTCTCCAGCCCGGCGTCGTCGCTCGCCACGCCGGCCACGTAGTCGGCGGAGTACACCTTGTGCCGGACGACCCTCGGCAGCGGTTCGGTGACCAGGACGAAACCCTTGCGCGGCAGCACAGGCAGCGCCACCCCGGCAAGCCCCGCGACCTCGCCGCCCCACGTCCCGGCGGCGTTGACCACCCACCGGGCGGGCACGTCAGCGCTGCCGGTGCGCACCCCGGTGACGGCGCCACGGCGACCGCGGGTGAACCCGCGCACCTCGGTTCCGGTGTGGACGGTGGCACCGAGCTCCCGCGCGGCACGCAGCAGCGCCGCGGCGGCGAGCATGGGCTGGACCTGCATGTCCTGCGGGTAGTGCGCACCGCCGGTGACGTCACGCGTGAGGTTGGGTTCCAGCGCCGGGAGGTCCTCCGCGGTCACGTCCAGGGCCTCGACGCCGCACGCACGCTGCCGCTCGGTGAGGTCCGCGAGCCCGGCGCGAGCCGCGGCGGTCCTCGCGACGACCACCCCGCCCTTGTGCTCCAGCTCGAACCGGTCCGCGCCGAGCCGCTCCCCCAGTTCCCGCCACAGCCGCACGGACAGCAGCGCGAGGTCCAGCTCCGGGCCGGGTTCCTTGTCGGACACCAGGATGTTGCCCTCGCCGCCGCTGGTCGTGCCCGCGGCGACGCCACCCCGGTCGAGCACGGCGACCCGCAGCCCGGCGGCGGCGCAGTGGTACGCGCAGGCGGCCCCGACCATCCCGGCCCCGACCACCACCACGTCCACCGCCACGCCAGTACTATGTCACATAGCACCGCGTTCCCGGGAGCAACGAACTACTCCCACCACACCGCGCGGTCGGTTAACGTCCGTTCGCGCGCACGGTGTGCCCGCGTCGTCACCCTGCTGGTGGTCTCCGGCCACCGACAACACGGGCCACCGTGCCGTACCCCTCCTGGGCGGGGGACTCGCCCAACGCGCCGAGGCGGTGGCCGACCGCCCAGCAGCAACGCGGACGGGCCGTGCGGCCGAACGAGTGAACTCCTCTTCCGGCCCCCACGGCGGTCTCGATCATTCGTAGTGTCCGTAGCCATGAGCATCCCGACCGAGCCGATCGGCAGCATCCCCCGGCCGAGCACCCTGCAGGCCGCCCTCGCCGCACACGCGGAAGGCAGGACGAGCGACGCTGAGCTCGCCGCGCTGCAGGACAGGGCGACCGCGGAAACCCTGACCAGACTGGAGGACCTGGGCTGCACCGTGCTCGTGGACGGGGAACAGTCCAAGCCGAGCTTCGTCACCTACCCCATCGCGGGACTGACGACCTTGGCCGCGGACGGCGCGGTGATCCCGTTCGCCGACGGACACTCCAGGCAGCTGCCGGTGCTGACCGCGGGCCCGTTCCGGTACCAGACGCACGCGGACACCTACCTGCTCGCCGCGCGGGAGCACACGAGCAGGCCGGTGAAGCAGGCGGTGATCGCGCCGTCCGCCCTCAGCCTGCTGTATCCGGGGAACGGGATCGACGGCTACTCGCGCGAGCAGTTCCTCGCCGACCTCGCCGACGAGGCGGAGGCCGACATCCGGCGGTGTCTCGACGCGGGCGCGCACTCGGTGCAACTCGACTTCACCGAAGGCAGGCTGTCCCTCAAGCTCGACCCGTCCGGTGGAGTGCTCGACGACTTCGTCGCGCTCAACAACGAGGTGCTCGGCCGGTTCGGCGACGAGGAACGCGCCAAGCTCGGCGTGCACACCTGCCCTGGCGGTGACCACGACTCGACGCACAGCCTCGACGTCGACTACGCCGGGCTGCTGCCGAAGCTGTTCCAGCTCAAGGCGGGCAACTTCTACGTCCAGCTCGCGAGCGAACCCGACCCGGAGCGGGTCCTGCGGATCATCGCGGACCAGCTGCGGCCGGGCATCCGGGTGTTCGTCGGCGTGACCAACCCGATCGGCACGACGGCGGAAACCCCGGAGGAGGTGCGGGACCGGGTGCTGCTCGCCGCCAGGTACCTCCCGGTCGGCCAGCTCGGCACGTGCGACGACTGCGGCTTCGCACCGTTCGCGGACGACACGTCCACGTCGCGGGACCTCGCGTTCGCCAAGATCGAGGCACGGGTGCGGGGCACGGCCATGGCCGCGGCGGAACTCGGCGTCTGAACGGTTCCCGGGCTCCTGGCCGCATCCGGGCCAGGAGTCCGGCGTCGTGCGGTGTCAGCCCGCACGCACCACCGTGAGCACGACCGCGGTGTAGGCCATCGTGAAGCCCCCGCCCGCGTCGTCGAGCGCGGTGCCGATGCCGGACAGGAGTTCCGCGAGCTGTTCCGGCGGGAACCTGCTGTGCCCACCAGCGGTGGGGACGTGGTCCAGCCACTCCCGTTTGGTGTAGGAGCGGCTCCAGTCGAACGACCACTCCTCCGGTTCGCCGAACCCGCCCGCGGCCCGGATCCCCGCCGCGGCGTTCGCGAGGAACGGCGCATAGGACGACTCGGCCATCGTCGCCGCGTCCTGGACGGGAAAGCCGGGCACCACGCGGCGGTACACCTCGGCGAAGGCCGCGCCCAGGTCGGCCGGGGGCGTGCCGACGTTCCAGAACACGGCGAGCCGCCCGCCGGGGCGGAGCGCTTCCGCCGCCTTCGCCGCGCCCGCGGCCGGGTCCACCCAGTGCCAGGTCTGCCCGGCCACCACCGCGTCGAACCCGCGGCCCCCGGTGGCCCAGGTCTCGAACGGCGACACCTCGACCTCGATCCCGTGCCGCCTCGCGACCGCTGCCATCCTGGGGTCGATCTCGACGCCGAGCACCGTGCAGCCGACGGCCCGGAACTGGCGCGCGGCGATGCCGGTGCCGCAGCCGACGTCGACCACGTTCCTGCCAGGGCTCGCGGCGACGATCCGGTCGACCATGGCGGCGGGATAGCCGGGCCGCGCACGGTCGTAGCGGTCGGCGTCCGCACCGAACGACTCCGCAAGTGCCCTGGCGCGGTGTGCTTCTCCAGCGGGTTCCGCCGGTACAGTGGGCATGTGCCCACACTAGTGGGCGCATGCCCACTCGGGCAATCGACGAAAGGCGGACGCGCGTGCCGACAGGAGTGGCACTCCGCGAGGTGCGCAGGCAGCTGTTCGACGCCGCGGAGCGGGTCCTGCTTCGCGACGGCGCGAACGCGCTGACCAGCCGGGCGGTCACCACCGAGGCAGGCTGCGCGAAAGGTGTGCTGCACCGGCACTTCCCCGACTTCGACGCGTTCCTCGCCGACCTGGTCCGCGACCGCATCGACCGCATGGACACCCAGGCGGCCGCACTGCGTGAGGCCGCGGGCACCGGAACCGTCACCGGCAACCTCACCTCGGCGCTCACCGCGCTGTTCGAGTCGCTCGCGGTCGCCGTCGTCGGCCTCATCACCGCCCGCGACGGCCTGCGCGCACGACTCCGCGAAACCATCCCCGCCGGGATCCCGGTGCTCACCGAGGGCGCGCAGATGATCGCCGACTACCTCACCGAGGAACGCGACCTGGGCCGCATCGCCGCCGACCGCGACCCGGCCATGCTCGCGTTCACCCTCATCGGCACCGCACACCTGCTGTACGCGGGCAAGGACGGCGACCGGCCGGAGAAAGACGCCGTCGAGGAGATCGTGACCACGATCGTCGGCGACGCCGTGCGCTGACCTCAGACCCGGCAGGGCAGCCCGGCAGGCGCCCGGCCCGCGGCGGTCACCCGTGGGCACCGCTGGTCGTCACGACCCGGCGGCCGGTTGCGGACCGGACGCCGGTAGTAGTCCGACGCGCCCCGGAAGTACCCGGCCTCGGGCAACCCCGCAGGCACCGCGTGGTCCTGCCCGCCACCGCTCAGGACCGCGATCCCGATCATGCTCGCGACGAGCGACAGATGGACCACCATGTTCGCGGTGTGGAACGGCGCCAGGGCCGGATCGACCACGGAACCGAACTGCCACAACAGGAAGTACACGACACCGCCGCCGATCAGGAACGTCTGCGCACCCCGGCGGTCACGGCTCAGCGCGAACCCGGCGAGCCCGAACACGAGATGCACGACGTTGTCCAGCACCCCGGCGGCGACATCGAGCACGGCCGCAAGCACGAACAACCCGGCCACGACCAACGTCGCGATCTGCCCCGGCTCGAGGCGTGCCCGCTCGAACTCCCTCATTCCCGCGCCTCCCTCTGCCTGCATGGCTGGGACGCCCCACCGAAGTGGTGCGTGTACACCATGCCCCCCAAACCGACCGACGCGCGCGCCGACGCGCCGGTTCCCACCCGAAGATCAACCATGGTGGCTCCGGACTGCCCCACCGCGCCACCGGTTAAACCCGTCCGAACTACCATTCCGGCGTGATCACGGTGGCGACATGGAACCTCCTGCACCGCGTCCACGCCGAGAACTGGGACGAGGGCACCATCCGGCGCTGGCCGGACGAGGCCGCGCGCATCGCCGCGATCACGGCCGTCCTCGCGGCACGCACAGAACAGGTCATCGCACTGCAGGAGGTCAGCGGTGACCAGCTCACGAGCCTGCGTGCCGCACTGCCCCGGCGCGCGGTGCACGCGTTCCGATACCCGCGCGTCCCCACCCCACGCCGGGGACGCGACCTGCTGCACGACCGCACGGAACACCTGGTGCTGTTGACCGACGGCCCCAGCACCCGGATCGGGGCCGACGCCTTCGCCGACGACAAAGGCAAGGGCGCGCTCGCCGTCAGGGTCGGCGGCGACGCCGACGGCACCCTCGTGATCGCCACCCACGTCAGCGGCGACCGGCGCCGCACCGGCCAGCTCGCGCACCTCGCGGCACTCGCGGGCCCGACGACGGTGCTGCTCGGCGACTTCAACACCACCGGGGACACGATCGAAGCCGGCCTCGGCGAGGGCTTCACGGCCGCGCGGTTCACGGCGGACAGCACGCCGACCCGCCCCGGCCAGTCAAGGGGGTTCATCGACCACGTCGTCACGCGTGGCGCCACCGCGAGCACCGCGACCGTCGAGGACCCCGGCGGTCTGTCGGACCACAACATCGTCCACGCGACGATCACCACACCACGCGACCGCCGGCCGCGAGCCGGGTCGGCGAGCAACGCCACACGCGAAACCTGACTCCCTCCCCTTCCTGGCGTTTTTGGACGTGCGGGTGTTTTCGCGAGCCTCGTCCGTGAATCGGCACCAAAACCGGACATCTTTATAGTTGTTAATCGTTATTGGAAGGATCGATGGAGTTCCGAGTACCGGCCGGTGCTCAGAACAGGCGCAGCCACGCGGGTCCGGTGAACTCCTTCACCGACACCTCCACCCGGGTGAAATCGGCACGGTCGAGGTAGCCGGGGCGGATGACGTCGTCGTACAAAGCGTTGCCCACCAACAGAACCAGGTCCGTGTACGGGTTGTCCGCGATGGCCTCGCGCAGCACGACGCTGTCGACCAGCCGGTGCAGGTCGATCACGAGCTCGCCGGTGAAGCCGAGCGGGCCGGTGCCCACGAGACCGGTGCCGACGGCCATGCGCAGCCGCATGCGGTCGCGGTGGCGCCGGTTGTCGCGGCCGAGCCGTTCGCGGACCGAGGAGAGCAGGACCGGCAGCACCCGCGTCGGGTCGACGCCGACCGGGAGGAACAGCACGCGCGAGTCGCCCGCGTCGCTGGTGCGCACGTCGTCCTCGACGCCGAGGTCGGCGATCACCTGGTCGAGCAGCGCGCCGAGGCGTCGTGCCAGGTCGTCCTTCGACTCGCCGTCGCGGCGGCCGAACCCGACGATGTCGACGACGAAACCCAGCCGGGGCGTGAACTTCCCGGTCTCCCGCGCGGCTGCCGGGGCACGGGCGGCCCGGCCGGCCGCCTCGCCGACCACGTTGCCGTCGCCGATCACGAAGTTGCCACCGACATCGCCGCCGACGCTGATCTTGTTGTCCATCCTGGGTTTCCTCTACTCCGGGGAACGCGGCGCCGCGGTGTCGCCGACCTTGTTGTCCGACCCGACGACGACGCTGCCGCCGACCGAGCCCGCGATCTGCACGTTGTTGTTGACCACCGCCGCCGCCTGCGCGTCGAACGACGCGGGCGAGTACCCGGCCGTGCGCATCATCCGGCTCACCGCCCGGATCAGCCTGCCCTCCAGCATCTTCACGTAGCGGTCGACGTCGGCGAGCTGGAAGTAGTTGTGCACGTCGCGGTCCGCCGCCATTTCCCGCAGGCTCGTCGCGGAGCCGTACATGCCGGGATCGACCACACCCTGGTCCCGCGACAGCGGGCGCAGGAACGACAGCAGGTGCACGAGCCTGCCCGGCACCGACGCGGGCAGCGCCAGCAGGTCGAGCAGCGCCCGCGCGGCAGGCCGCAGCGGCGACCGGGACATCGCGTCGATCCTGCGGTACTTCTTCCTGATCGGCCGCAGGACACACGGTGTCCACTCGACGTACAGCGCGCCCTCGCCGACGGCGACGTGCACGAACACCGTCACCACGAGGTCCCGGTCCCACGTCTCGATCTGGTAGCACTGGTAGTACCGCGCCCATTCGAGTGGGTCGTCGCGGATCGCGTCCGCCCGTTCGCGGCGCAGCATCGTGAACGGCGCGACACCCGGCTCCGTCAGGAAGTCCGCCGCGGCCGGCTCCGCGAGGTGGTCGATCAGCTCGTCCGCCGAGACGATCACCTGCTCGCCGATGCCCAGCTCGCCGAGCCGCCGCCCCGGCGACAGCGTGCGTGCGCCGCGCAGCGACGTGATCTCCTCGTTGATGCCCGCGTACAGGGCCGCCGTGGTCAGCTCGCCGGTGACCGGGGTGTCCGGCAGGTTCTCCAGCGGCACCGCGATCGACCACGGGTCCTCCGGGTCGCCCGCGCCGACGAACGGCACGAAACCGCGGTACACGACCAGCGGCACCGGTGCGCCGTGCCCCGCCGGGCCCGCCACGGTCGGCCGCGGCTCGGCGTAGCGGCGCAGGCCGGTGAGCCTGCGGTCCGGGCTGAACTGGAAGACCGGGCGGTCCCGCAGCCACGGCTCGACGCGGGTGAGCCGGTTGGGCCAGAACCGGGTGGCGAGGTGGCGCCACACCACGAACCGGTCGGCCGCCAGCACCGTGAGCAGCAGCACGACGACGAGCACCGCGCCGACGACCGAGGTGTCCGACCCGGACTCCCCGGTGCGGTCGGTGGAGTCGGTCAGCTCCGCGATCACCTGCGGGCCCGCGTACAGCAGCAGCGCGACCACGACCACGGCGGTGAGGAGGTAGGCGGTCACCGTGCTCGACGAGTGCTTCTTCGCCGCGGCGACGATCGCGGGCAGGCTGAGCAGGACCGCGAGCACGGTCCACACCACGAGCAGGTCGATGGCGACGAGGAACACGAGCCCGGCCAGCAGCAGGACCACCGCGAGGTCCCGGAGCTTGCGCCGGGTGCGGGCGGCCACCGCCTCGGCGAGGACGGCGGCGGCGTCGACGCCGGGCGATGCTGACACGGGACGGGTGGGTTCGACGAGGAACTCGCGGATCGCGCCGTCGCCGAACGCGGGGTCCAGGTGGGCGGCGGCGCACAGGTACCGCGTGGTGTCGTCCCTGCGTACCTGGACCGGGCGCCGGTCGAGCAGGAGTCCGTGCGGTGGGGTGCGGTCGTCGGGAGTCATCGTGCCCCTCACGGCGTCGAGTAGGTGAGCATGACCTCGAGGACCCTGCTCGCCCGGTCCCAGTGCGGGACGGGAGCGGACGCGTAGACGAAGTACTCGTAGCCGCCGTGGAGCCAGTACACCGACCGCACGTGCCTGCGGCCGTCCTCGGCGTCGTACTCGAACTCCCAGTCGATGGCGGGCATGCCGCGCACGACCGTCCTGTCCAGCCGGATCGACGTGTAGGCCTGCTTGCCGGCGGCGAACCGGCGCTCGTAGTCGGCGTGCACGTCGTAGGAGTCGGTGACGGTGGTCGCGGAGCCGCCGTAGCGCAGCATCGCCGACGTGCCGGCCGGGTCGTCGGCCTGCATGGCACCCGGCCCGGTCGCGGTCCTGGTCGGCCAGCCCGCCGGGATGTGGGTCGTCATCCCGCCCGGCCCGGTGACCTCCGTGTAGTCACCGTCCGGGCCGGGCAGTGTGCCCGTCGACGTCGGTACGTCGCGCGCGGCCGGTCCGTCCGAGGTCGTTGTCGTCGTCGCCGCCGCCGTCGACGTCGTCGCCGTGGTCATCGTCGTGGTCGTGGTGCCCGTGGTGAACGCGGCCGGTGCGCCCCCGTCGCGGGCGACGCTCAGCACCACCACCACGCCGCCGCAGACCACGAGGTTCGCGACCGCGACCATGACGGCGAGCGCACGGCTGCTCGGTTGCCCGTATCCCTGTCCTGTCACCGGTCCCCCAGCTCTGTTCTCGCTTTTCCCCGGCACGCGCGGGTAACATCCGACTGCCCATCCGGCACGGCGAGAGGAAACACCGTGCACGACACCCCAGCCGACCCGCACCGAATTGCCATGGATATCCGGGACGAGGCCTTCGCCGCATTGAGCGTGACCCGCGACAACCAGGTCGAAATCACCAGTGTTCGCCAGTTGCGGGTCCTCGAGGACGCCGCGCGGCGAATTCTCGCGATGCACCTCGACGACGAGACGGTCAACGATCTCGCGCGCTCGATGCTGGACCGGGTGGCGGCAGCACGCCGGTGGACATGGGTGAACGTGCCGGCCGCGACCATGGTGACGGTCGCGGCGCTGGCGATTGCCTGCGGCGCCTCGGTGCTCGGTGGGATTGGCGACAACATCGTCCTCGCGGTTGCCGGGGGGATTGCCGGGAGCGTGCTGTTGGGCATTGTGGTGCTCAGATACCGCCGCGAGAACTGGCGAATCAGAGCGGAGCGGATCGCGCCGATGATCTGGCACCACGGGGTGTAGGTCGCAAGGCTACCGCGCGACGTTCCGCCAGATTGCCGAAATTCACCCACCCGTGTATGACAAATCAAGGACAATCCCTGCCGAGACCCCTTGGCGTCCACAATGGACAATCGGCGGCCGCCCGGCGGCGGCCATGATCACGAACACTGGTAGAAGTACGCCGTGCGCGATTTCATCACTGGTGTCCGGTTCTTCGGCCGCGGACTGGGCATCATGCTCCGGTCACCGCGACTGCTGCTGCTCGGCGCCCTGCCCGCGGTGCTGACCACGGCCTTGCTGACAGGCGGGCTCGTCGCGCTCGCCATCTGGATCGACGACCTGGCCACGCTGGCCACGCCGTTCGCCGACGACTGGTCGACGACCTGGCAGACGGCGGCCCGGATCGCCGCCGGGATCGGACTGTTCGGCGCGGCGCTGGTCATCGGCCTGATCGGCTTCTCCGCACTGACGCTCGCCATCGGCGCGCCGTTCTACGAGGCGATCGCGGAGAAGGTGGAGGACGGCCTCGGCCTGACCCCGGCGGCGGAACTGCCGTGGTGGCGGGCACTGGGCCTCGGCCTCCGCGGCGGCCTGGCACTGGTGCTCCGGTCGTTGCTGTTCACGATCCCGCTGGTGGTCGCCGGGTTCGTCCCGGTGCTCGGCCAGACCGTGGTGCCGGTACTGCTGGCACTGGTGACCGCGTGGTTCTTCGCGCTGGAACTCGTCGCGGTGGCGTACTACCGCCGGGGCATGAGCCTGAAGGAACAGCGGACCACGCTGGCACGGCGCCGTGGGCTCGCACTCGGGCTCGGCCTCCCAGCGTCGTTGCTGTGCATGGTCCCGCTGGCGGCGATCGTCGTCATGCCGGTCGCGTTCGCGGGCGGGGTGCTCGTCGCCCACGAGGCACTC
The DNA here is from genome assembly GCF_042653545.1 of Actinophytocola glycyrrhizae. NCBI lineage: Bacteria > Bacillati > Actinomycetota > Actinomycetes > Pseudonocardiales > Pseudonocardiaceae > Actinophytocola > Actinophytocola glycyrrhizae. Next base: position 311,629 of record NZ_JBHSIS010000020.1, on the reverse strand, counting down.
CGGAATGAAAGCAGGTTAGTTGAACGTTGAACGGGCTGTGATCGACAACTTCGACGACTACCGGCCCGGCGGCGAGGCCGCCCCCGACCGGTGGGCCACCGCGACCCACCTGTTCGACGCACCACACGAGGAGACCGCGGCCGAGCGCTGGGAACGGGCGCTGCTGTTGTTCGAGGCGCGCGACCACGCCGGCGCCGCGAAGCTGCTCGCGGACGTGGTGGCCGAGCACCCCGGACAGACCGGTCCCCGGCTGCTGCTGGCCCGCGCCTACTTCCACTCGGCCCAGCTGCGGCGCGCCGAGGAGGAGTTGCGCATCGTCGTAGAACGCGACCCGGTAGACCACTACGCGCACCTGCTGCTCGGGCGGACGCTGGAACGCCAGAGCAGGCACGCCGAGGCCGCCCCATGGCTGCGCATGGCAGCCGCGTTCGCCGGGGAGGACGCGGCAGTAGGCTGACGATCATGTCCGAACCAACCCTGCGCCCGGCGCGGCGGGTCGACGTGCCCGCCATCGCCGTCCTCATGCGACAGTCGGTGCTGGACGTGTTCCCCCACTTCCACAACGAGAGCGAGACCGCGGCCGCCGCCCGGTACCTGACCGAGCCGGACACGGTCCTCGTCGACGACGGCACCTACTTCGTCCACGAGGCCGACGGCCAGGTGGTGGCGTGCGGCGGCTGGAGCAAGCGCGACAAGCTGTACACCGGCTCCGGGGCCGCCCCGGCCGACGACCGCCTCCTCGACCCGGCCACCGAACCGGCCCGCGTACGGGCGATGTTCGTCCACGGCGCGTGGACCCGCAGGGGCCTTGGCCGGGCGATCCTCGCCCGGTGCGTGGAAGCGGCCCGCGCGGAGGGCTTCCGGTCGCTCGTCCTGATGGCCACCCTTCCCGGCGTGCCGCTGTACCGCGCGTTCGGCTTCCGCGAGGTGGCAGGCACCCAGGTCCCCCTCCCGGACGGCAGCTTCCTCGGCGGCATGCACATGGAGTACCCACTGGAAGCGTGACGGTCCGTTCTCCGTCTCGCGGCCGGCGCGTTGTTCGAGGTCGCGATGGCCGCGCCCTACCTGCTCGGCGGTGCGCTGTCGGCCGGGTCACGTTCCTCGCCTCCCGGCACAGCCGAACGGCCGCGGAGGCGCCGTAGCAGCTCGGTCAGCGCCAGCTTCCGCCTGTGCACGGGGGCCCGGGCCTGGCCGGTTATGGTGCGGGGCATGGCCATTCAGAACCGGCAGATCCGGCTCGGCGCGCGGCCCGTCGGGCTGCCGACGGGCGACGACTGGCAGCACACGACCGAGGACGTGCCGGAACCCGGCGACGGCCGGTTCGTGGTGCGGACCGAGTACGTCTCGCTCGACCCGGCGATGCGCGGGTGGATGAACGACGCGCGGTCCTACATCCGGCCGGTGGGGATCGGCGAGGTCATGCGTGCGGGCGCACTCGGCCGCGTCACCGCGTCGAACCACCCCGACTTCGCCGTCGGCGACCACGTCACTGGCACGTTCGGCGTGCAGGAGTACGCGGTGTCCGACGGCCGGGGTGTCATCAGGGCCGACCCGGCGCGCGCCCCGCTGCCGACCTACCTCGGCGTGCTCGGGCTCACCGGCCTGACCGCCTACTTCGGACTGCTCGACGTCGGCAAGCCCCGCGAGGGCGAGACGGTGGTGGTGTCCGGCGCGGCGGGCGCGGTGGGCAGCGTCGTCGGCCAGATCGCGAAACACCTCGGCTGCCGGGTGGTCGGGATCGCGGGCGGGCCGGAGAAGTGCCGCCTGCTGACCGAGGAGTTCGGCTTCGACGCGGCGATCGACTACCGGTCCGGCGACGTGCGGGGCGGGCTGCGCGAGCACGCGCCCGACGGCGTGGACGTCTACTTCGACAACGTGGGCGGCGAGATCCTCGACCACGTGCTGGCCCGGCTGCGGCTCGGCGCGCGGGTCGTACTGTGCGGCGCGATCTCCCAGTACAACGCGACCGACCGCCCGGCAGGCCCGGCGAACTACCTTTCGTTGCTGGTGAACCGCGCGTCGATGACCGGGATGCTGGTGTTCGACTACGAGAAGCGGTACGCCGAAGGCATGTCCGTGCTCGCCGACTGGCTCGCGGCCGGGGTCGTGACCGCGCGCGAGCACGTCGTGGACGGCACGGTCGACGACTTCCCCGAGGTGTTCCTGAAGCTGTTCGCCGGGGAGAACACCGGCAAGCTGCTCCTGCGGCTCGCGGACCGGTGACCCCGCTCGTCCGTTGACGTCCGGTGCGCCATGGCCGACGATTGGCGAGCACGCTTACCTACTCGTCAGTAGATCTCGCTGCCGTCATCGATGCCGGAAGAGGAGCCATGCCTCGTCGTCTACTCGCGGCCGCTGCCGCCGCGGCCGCCGCGCTGAGTCTCGTCACGACCTCGTCGGCCGCACAGGCCGACACCGGGCCGCTGGACTACGTCGCGCTCGGCGACTCCTACAGCGCCGCCTCCGGTGTGCTGCCACCCGATCCCACCGCGCCGCTGCTGTGCCTGCGGTCGACCCGCAACTACCCGCACGTGCTCGCCGCCAGGACCGGCGCGGAGTTGACCGACGTGACCTGCGGCGCCGCGCAGACCAGCCACTTCACCACCGCCCAGTACCCCGGCGTCGCCCCGCAGGTCGCCGCGCTCGGCGCGGACACCGACCTGGTCACGATGACGATCGGCGGCAACGACAGCGGCGTGTTCGTCGGCGCGATCCTGTCGTGCGGCGCGGCAGGCATCCTCACGCTCGGCCGGGGCAGCCCGTGCAAGGACAAGTTCGGCTCGCGGTTCGAGGACACCGTCCGCGCCTCCACCTACCCGGCGCTGGTGGCCGCCCTGCGGGCGGTGCGGGCGAAGGCGCCGAACGCGGAGGTGGCCGTCCTCGGTTACCCGTGGATCCTCCCGGCGACCGGCGGCTGCTTCGACAGGATGCCGGTGGCCACCGGTGACGTGCCGTACCTGCGGTCGCTGCAGGCCACGCTGAACGACGCCGTCGCGCGGGCCGCGGCGGCCACCGGCGCCACCTACGTGGACTTCGGTGCCGTGTCCGAGGGGCACGACGCCTGCCAGCGGTTCGGCGTGCGCTGGATCGAACCGGTGCTGCAGACCACCAACCCGGTCGTGGTGCACCCGAACGCGCTCGGCGAGGCGGCCATGGCCACGCGGACGATCTCGGTGCTCGGCCTGGGGTAGCACGCCGACGGGATGCGGTCACCACCGTCAGGGCCGACAATGGCGGTGGGACGAGGAGGTCGCACGTGGCGAGGCGAACAGGTGCCTGCCCGGCGGTCGCGGCAGTGGTGGCGGCCGGGCTGCTGGTGGCCGCGTGCGACGGGCAGGCGGCCACCGACCCGGCCACCACCGACGGGCCCGTGCGCCCGGCCACGCCGGTGGTGGCCGTCAAGGTCGACAACGTGCCGGCCGCCCGGCCCCACACGGGGCTCGGCGCCGCCGACGTCGTCTACGTCGAGCCCGTCGAGGGCGGGCTGACCCGCATCGTCGCCGTGTACGCCGGGGCACTGCCCGCCGAGGTCGGCCCGGTCCGCAGCGCGCGCCGCACCGACCTCGACCTGCTCGCGCAGTACGGGAAACCCGTCCTCGCCTACTCCGGCGCGGCGCCGGAACTGTTGCCCGCGCTGCGGTCCGCCGACCTCGTCAACGCCTCGCCCGACGAAGCGGGGCCGGCCTACCACCGCGAGCGGGACCGGCCGGCGCCGCACAACCTGTACCTCCGGCCGGAGCGCCTGCCCGACGGCGCGACCGGGCCCGCCGAGGCGCCGCTGCTGTTCGGCGCGGCGCCCGAGGGCGGCGTGCCCACCACGAGCTGGGAGGTCGCGTACTCCGCAGCGCGCTTCACGTTCACCTGGTCCGCGCCCGACGGGCGGTGGCGCGTCGCGCTGAACGGCACGCCGATGACCTCGACCGAGTCCGGGGAGCTGACCGCGGCGTCCGTGGTCGTGCAGCGGGTCGAGGTGCGCCCCGACGAGGCCACGGGCACGGCGTCGCCGGTGGCCGACACCGTCGGAAGTGGACAGTCGGACGTGCTGCGGGACGGGCTGGCCTTCGCTGGCACCTGGTCGCGGCCGGCACCGGACGCGCCGACCCGGTTCCACACCACCTCTGGTGCGGAGCTGCCGCTGGCCGAGGGTCCAGCGTGGGTCCTGTTACTCCCGGCATGATGACCGTGCCGGGGACGTGGTGCCCTGGCGACGGACGGCGAATGGCACCAGGGTGGACTTGAGGAGGCGGCATGAAGGTCGCGGAACTGTTCGCACAGGCGAGGAACTCGGTCGAGGCCAAGATGGTCTACGCGGAGCCCGTCGAACGTGACGGGCTCACCGTGATCCCGGCCGCGCGGGTCTCGGCAGGCGGTGGCGGGGGCAACGGCCGCGACAAGAACGGCCAGGAAGGCGAAGGCGCCGGGCTCGGGCTCTCGGCCCGGCCGGTCGGGGCGTACGTCATCGCGGACGGAAAGCTGCGGTGGGAACCCGCGATCGACGTGAACCGCATGGTGGCAGTGGGCGGCGCGATCGTGGTGGCCGCGCTGTGGCTGGTCGGCAGGCACAAGAAGGCGCAGGGATAGCGCGATGGCCTCCCGGCGCGGGCGGGTCCTGGCGGCCGTCATGACGGCGGTCGGTGTGACCGCCGCCGGCGTGGCGTGCGAACAGAGCCCGCGGGCACTCGAGCCGACCACGATCAACGGCACCACGACGGGGTCCGCCGCCACCACGACGACACCGACGACACCGACGACCAGCGCCCCCGCCCCACGGGATTTCCCGTACCAGCCGCTGTGGCCGTTCGCCGACGCCGACGCCGCGGCCGCCTGGCAGGAGAGCTACCGCTCCGGCGGGCACCAGCCGTGGCACCTCGACGCGGAGGCGACCACGATCGCGTTCACCACCGACCACCTCGGCTTCACCGAGATCGACCAGGTGCTCGCCAGCGACGTGCGGGACGACGAGGCCTGGGTGACGGTCGGTTACGCGGTCGAGCAGAGCAAGCCGGGCACGGCCGCGGTGGTGCACCTCGCGCGGATCGGTGCCGGGCAAAACGCGCCGTGGGAGGTCGTCGGGACCCGCGACACCACGCTCACACTCACCCAACCCCGTTACGGGACGACGGTTTCCAGCCCGGTCACCGTCGGCGGCCAGGTCACCGGCGTCGACGAGAGCATCCGCGTCCAGGTCATCGGGCCATCCGGGGGGCTCGGCGATTCGTGCTGCCTCGCCGCGGGCGGGGAGGACACCCCGTGGTCGACGACCGTGACCTACCAGGGCGCGACCGGGGACGCGCTCACGATCGTCGCGTCGACCGGCGGGCACGTCACCGAGGTCGAACGGTTCGCCATCACCGGGGTGCGGCCCGCCGCCTGACCCACGGACCGACGCGAGGAGGCGTCGCATGAACACCACCACCACCATCCGGCCCGGCCACCAGACCGTGCTCGACGCGCTGCGCCTGGCGAACCGGGCGCCGTCGGTCCACAACACGCAGCCGTGGCACTGGCTGGTCGGCGACTACTCGGTGCACCTGATGGCCGACCGCGCCCGGCACGTGCCCGCCGACGACCCCGGCGCGCGCGACCTGGTTCTCAGCTGCGGCGCCGCGCTGCACCACCTCAGGACCGCGCTCGCCGCCTCCGGCTGGCACGCGGCGGTGTGCCTGCTGCCCGGTGCCGACCCCGACCACCTCGCGTCGGTCGAGGTGGTGCCCCGCGAACCGGCGGAACAGGACGTCGCGCTGGCGCTGGCCATCCCCCGCCGCCACACCGACCACGGCCCGTTCACGGCGTGGCCCGTGCCCGCCGGGCACCTCGACCTGCTGGTCCGTCACGTCACGGCCGAGGGCGGCCTGCTGGTGCCGGTGACCGACCCCGCGCACCGGCACCTCGGCACCACCGCGATCGCCTCCGGCACGGGATGGCAGGAGGAGACCGGGCCACCCGCGGTCCCCGGCGGTGACGAGGTGCTCGTCCTCGCCACGAGGGACGACGACGCGGTGTCGCGGCTGCGGGCAGGCGCGGCCGCGAGCGCGGCGCTGCTCGCCGCCACCGGCCTCGGGCTCGCCACGTGCCCGCTGTCCCGGCCACTCCGGCTCGGGTGCACCCGCGCCCGGGTGCGCGACGAGGTGCTGCACGGCAGGGCACATCCACAGCTGTTCCTGCGTGTCGGCTGGGCCGGCACCGAACCACGCGCCGCGTCGACGCGGCGCCCGGTCACCGAGACCGTCACCTACCTGCCCGGCACGGGGCCCCGGCGCGAGGCAGCGGTGCGCAGGTCCCAGGTACCGGACCCGCGATCGTCTCGGTGACAGGCGCGCGTCCTTCGACCCGGCCCCGTGCGGACTGCCGGGCAAGCGCGGACGATCGTGGCATGGCCATCGAGTACGGCACACCGGCGCGGTACCTGCCCGCGCCGAGGGACAACGCGACCGGCGACCTGACCCGCAACGCGCTGCGCGCACCCGACGCGCCCGCGTTCGCGCGGTGGCTGGGCGGCGCGTGGCACACGATCACGTGGGCCGAGTTCGCCGAGCTGGCCACCACGCTCGCCGCGGGGCTCGTCGCCGCCGGGATCGCGCCGGGCGACCGGGTCGCGCTGATGGCGGGCACGGGAGTGGACTGGGTGCGCGCGGACTACGCGATCTGGCTGGCGGGGGCGGTGTCCGTGCCGGTCCCGGCCACCGCGCCGCGGGCGGAGGCGGAGTGGATCCTGCGGGACTCGGGCGCCGTCGCCGCGTTCACCGGCGACGACCGCCAGTACGCGCTGATGGCGGACGCCGGGGTGCGGCACATCTGGTCGACGGCGGCGGGCGGGTTGGAGGAACCGGCCGCCGCCAGGGAGGTCGAGCGCCGAAGGCGCGCCCTCACCTCGGGCACGCTCGCCACGATCGTCTACCCGCGCGGCGGCGCGCACGGCTGCCGCCTGAGCCACGGCAACCTGACCGCGGCCGTGCACGCGGTCACCGACGAGGTGTTCGGCCCGGACACCGGGCTGCTGGTGGCGGTGCCGCTCACCGACGTCGTCGCGCGGGTGACGCAGCTGAAGGCGGTGCGCGGCGGCGCGCTCACGGCACACGCGACCGAACCGGCGCACCTGACCGACGCGCTGCTGTCCTTCCGCCCCACGGTGCTGCTCGCCGCGCCCGCCACGCTGGACGGGTTCGACCAGGGCGCGGCACGCACCGCGGTGGCCTACGGCCAGGCCCTCGACACCGGCCGGGTGCCGCTGTCGTTGCGGCTGCGCGGCCGCCACCCGAAGCAGCCCGCCCGGTTCGGCGGGCGCGTCACCCACGTCGTCACCGGCGGCCAGCTCGCACCGCACCTCGCGTGGTACCTGCGCGGCATCGGCCTGACGGTCCTCGACGGCTACGCCCGCACCGAGACGACCGGCGCGGTCACGGGCAACGTGCCGGGTGGCACCCGCACCGGCACCGCGGGACGGCCGCTGCCGGGCTGCCGGGTGCGGGTCGTCGAGGACGGTGAGGTCCTGGTCCGCGGCGCCACCGTCTTCCACGGCCACTGGGGCGCCCCGACCCCCGCCCTCGACGAGGACGGGTGGTTCCACACCGGCGACCGGGGCAGGCTCGACGACGGCTACCTCACGATCACGGGCAGGCTGCCCGGCCGTGGACAACCGGGCTGACCGGCGGCACCCGCGCCGCGGCCCGCCACGGAGGCGCGGGTGCTGTCGGCGGCCGTGCCGATCAGACCAGGTGTCTCGGCACCGTGACGTCCCAGTTCCTGGAGCGGACCCGGATCGCGCCCTCGTACGCGTCGAGCCGGGCGTGCACGTGGAACTCGGTCGGCGTGCAGGTCATCACCTGGCAGGTCTCGACACGGGTGTGCCAGTCGCCCCTCGCGAAGGTCATGGTCCACTCGGTCTGACCGCGCGGGGAGGAGAAGTCGTCGGCGGTCCACGAGTAGCGTTCGTGGACCCGTTTGCCGATCTCGATGCCGGTGTCCTCGAAGCGCACGGTCCCGGTGTCCTTGAGCACGTCGAGCGCCGACTCGTAGGTGATCATGTTCCGCGAGACGTCCCAGTGGTACTCGCCGGGGCTGCGCACGCTGGTGGCGAGCGGTGCCGCGCCTTCCGGTTCGTCGAACGGGCGCAGCGTGACCTCGTCGGACACCGCGATCGGGCGGATCGGCAACTCGAGGGAGCTGCCGCGCGTATGCACGGCGAGCCGGACCGGTTCCGGCGGCGGCCACGCCAGTGGCCAGTACGAAGTGGACAGTGAAAGCCGGATGCGGTGACCTGCCGGGAACGCCTGGGCCACCCCGTTGAGCGGGATCTCGACCTGGTAGCGGCGGCCTGGTTCCAGCGGCTCCGGGTGTTCGTGGGACTCGCGGTGGGCGAGGTTGAGCAGGCCGTAGGTGACGCGGGTGGCACTGCCGTCCTCCGCGACGTCGGACAACCGGGCCGCCACCATCGCGCTCGGCCGGTTCGCCGACACGTCCAACCGGACCACGGGCGCGCCGAGGATCTCGCACGGCTCGGTGAGCACGTCCGTCTCGAACACCAGCGAGCCGCCGTCCTCCTCGCGCTGGTCGTAGGGCAGGTCGGGCGGCGCGTTGTAGGAGCACCACTTCCCGGCGAACTGCCCGACCGACAGCGGCGACTCGACGGAGAGCACCTCGTCCACCGCCTCCGCGTCGCGCGGGGCGATCCGGTGCGGGGCGAGGGGATGCACGTCGGTGCGAATGTTCGGCGACGGCCACGTGTGCTCGCCGACCCAGCGGCCCGGCCGTTCCTCGTACGACGTGGACGGCGGCACGCTGTCCTGCATCCACGCCCGCAGCACCGGCTCGTCGGTCACGTCGGCCCGGCCGTCCTGGCCGGCCCGCAGCCAGCGGTCGAACCAGCGGACCACCTCCTGCAGGTAGCCGATCGCCGGGCCGGGCACCCCGAGGTGCGGGTACTTGTGCGACCACGGCCCGATCAGGCCCTTGCGCGGCACGTCGAGCCCTGCCATCAGCCGGAGCACCGCGTTGGAGTAGCCGTCGGCCCACCCGCACGACGCGAACACCGGCACCTCGATCGCCGAGTAGTCCTCGCACACCGAGGCGTGCCGCCAATAGTCGTCCCGGCACTGGTGGTTCAGCCACTCGACCACCCACGGGCGGGCCGCGTCCAGCCGCTCCAGCCACATCCGCCGCCACCGCTCGCCGGTCAGCGCCGGGTCGGGCGGGCAGGCGCTGTAGGCGAACATCGTGCCCGACTCCGCGAGGTTGTCCGACAGCAGGCAGCCACGCATGTAGTGCATGTCGTCGGCGAAGCGGTCGTCGGTGAACGACGCGATGCAGATCGCGCCGAGGCTGGGCGGCCTGCGGGCGGCGACCTGCAGCGCGGAGAACCCGCCCCACGAGATGCCCATCATCCCGGTGTGCCCGTCGCACCACGGCTGGTCGGCGAGCCACGCCAGCACGTCCTCGGCGTCGAGCTGTTCCTGCTCCAGGTACTCGTCGACGAGCACGCCGTCGGACTCCCCACTGCCCCGGATGTCCACCCGCACGCACGCGAAGCCGTGCCCGGCCAGGTACGGGTGCGCGATCGAGTCACGCACCGAGGTCAGGTCGCGTTTGCGGTAGGGGATGTACTCGAGGATCGCGGGCACCGGTTCGGCGTCGGAACTCAGCGGCCGCCAGACGCGCGCGGACAGCCGGGCCCCGTCCCGCACCGGGATCAGGACGTGTTCCTCCTCCTTGACGGCGTGGGGCAGCGAGGTGACGACTCGCATGCTCAGCTCTCCCCTCCCTCGTCGGCGAACTCGAACCGCAGCGCGGCGACGCAGCGCTCGTACTTGGCCGTCAGCTCGTCCTCGTCGTTCGCGCCGACCACCAGCTCGGCGAGCTCGTAGCTGTAGCTGTCGGCGTAGCGCTGTTCGGACAGCCGCCCGCCGTCGGGTGCCTTCCGGTAGATCCGTACCCCGTCGACGGCCTTCTCCACCGCCGCGATCTCGTCCGCCGAGGGGCCGTGCAGGAGCACACCGTCGGTGAAGCGGCGCAGGTACCAGCGGGCCGAGATCGCGTACGGGCCCTTGCCGCGCGGGCCGGGGTCCTCCCCGAGCGCGACCTGGACCATGTACTGGTGGTTCGGGTAGCCGTCGACGTGCTCGAACAGCTCGGCGTGCGCCTGCGAGTGCCGGGGGTTGATCTCCAGCAGGTTGATCTCACCGGTCGCCGGGTCGCAGAAGTACTCGATGCTGAACGTGGTGTTGTCCAGCCCGACGCCCGCGATGGCCCGCCGCGACACCTCCGCGAGACGGTCGCACATGCGATCGGACAGCTGCGCCGGGTACTGGTGGCGCAGGAAGCTCGCCACGCCCGGGTACACCAGGGAGTCCAGGACGCCGTAGACCACGATCTCGCCGTCGCGGACGTAGCCCTCCACCGCGGCCCGGTTCCCGGACAACGCCCGCTCGGCCAGCGCGGACTGCCCACCGGCCTCGGCGATCTCCGGTGGCAGGTCGGTCTGCTTGAGCAGGTGCTCGAACGGCTCACCCACCGTGCCGATCCCCTCCCGCAGCTCCTCGACCGCGGCAGCGAACTCCTCATCGTCGGTGACCTCGAAGGCGAGCTTCGACGAGAACGACTTCACCGGCTTGAGCCAGCACGGATAACCCACCTCGGCGGGCAGGTGCGGCGCGTCGAGGTCCACCAGCGCGAACGGCGGATACTCGTCGATCACCTCGCGCTGGACCAGCCTGCTCCAGTACTTGTGCTCACATTTCAGCACCGCGTCGAGGCTGGCGCTCCGCAGTCCGAAACGCTCGCAGAGCACCGGCACGATGGTGCTGACCGGGAAGTCCCAGAATCCGATGATGGCGTGTACCTCACCGTCGAACTGCTCGATCCGCGACTCCAGCGTCGCAAGCAGGTCCGCCATCGTGATCTCGTCCGACTGCATGTCGAGAATGGACATCAGCGGGTGGAACTCGTAGCGCTCCGCGTCCGGCACCCTTCGCAACAGCTCCAGGTTCCGCTCGTCAAGGCCGAGCACCACGACGTTCAACCGCGACATGTTCACTCCTCCGGGTAGGGGACCGTCCCATTCGGTCATACCCGTTTCGCCACAAGTTATGGCCACCGGTTTACCCCGTCGCAAATACGGGAACCCCATCGATAACGCATGCCCCGAAACAAACTTTCGGGGCGCTGAGAGTCCCGAAACGTCTTTCGGGACAGGTCAGTCGCGGGTGCGTCGGGCCGCGGGATGATCTACAGGCTGAAGGCGACCCCGCGCAGGATCAGCGCGAGGACGAACACGGCGGTGAACGCCAGGTCGATCGACAGGCCACCGGCCCGCACCGGCCGCAGCACCCGCCGCACCGGCGCGATCACCGGTTCGGTGCCCGCGTGCGCGATGGTGCGGGCGCGGCGCATCCACGGCGATCCGTGGGAGACCAGCCCCGCCCAGTCGAGCAACATGCGCGCGATCATCAGCACGACGAAGACCGTCAGCGCGTACCCGAGCAGTGTTCCGATCACGTCCATGCCGACTCCTCCGCCGCGGCCAGGTCCGGCCGCTCCACCACGACAACGTCCGGCACCGGGCCGGAAGTGTCGCCTTCGCCGGATTTCTCAGCCGACTATCAGCCGGGCGGTGTCGCGGCGCAACGCCGTCAGTGCGGCGTGGACCCGTGCCACGGCACCGGGTCCGGTCGAGGCGTGCGGGGACAGCCGCACCTGGTCGGGCCGCACGGTGGCGGTGACCTCGACGTCGGCGAGGGCGGCGGCCACCTCCGCGACGGACCGGCCGGGCACGCGGAACGACAGGATCCCCGCCCGCCTGCGTGTCGCGGACACGATCTCGGCGCCCGCCGACCGCAGCATCTGGTCGAGCTCCGCGACACGGTCGGCGATCCGGCCGGCGATCACCGGGGGCCCGATCTCCTCGGCCAGTTCGAGCGCGCGGGCCAGCGCGCCAGCGGTGACCGGGCTGAGGTTGCTCACCGACCAGGACTGGGCACCGGGTGCGGTTTCGTGGATCTCGTCGTCGAACACCGCTGGGTCGAGCGCGCCGGTCCATCCGGAGAGCAACGGTTCCATGCGTGCCAGCGCGCGGTGCGACAGCACCGCGAACGCGGTCCCCCATCCCGCGCGCAGCCATTTCTGCCCGCCGCACACGAGCACGTCGGCGGCCGCCCACGGCTCGTCGACGACGCCGACGCCCTGGATGCCGTCGACCACCAGCAGCCGGTCGCCGACGACCTCGCGCAGTGCGGCCAGGTCGGCGCGGTGGCCGGTGCGGAAGTCGACGGCGCTCACCGCGACGACGGTGATGTCCTCGGCCAGCGCGGCCGCGACCGCCTCCGGGGTGACGTGGCCGCCCGGTGCGCGCAGCCATCGCACGGCCAGCCTGCCGGCCTGTTCGGCCCGCACCCACGGGTAGGTGTTGGCCGGGAACTCCGCCGCCGACACCAGAACCGCGCCGCCGGGCACACCGAACGCCGTGTGGAACAGGCCGTGGCTGGTGGTCGGCAGCAGCACGACCCGGTCGTCGGTGGCACCGCACAACCGCGCCACCGCCGCCTTCGCCCGGCCCTCCGCCGCCATCAGGTCGTCCACGGTGGACGCGTCGGCGGCCGCGAGCCGCCCGAGCAGCGCGGCACTCGTCTCGACCACGGCCCGCGACGGCGGCCCGACCCGCGCGAAGTCGAGATAGCCGGCCGACTCGCCGAACTGCTCGTGCCAGAACTCACCCGTCACCGAGGGAGTCAAACACGCCGGGTGCCGCGGGCGAAGGCACGGGTCGTGGGCGAACCTCGTCAGCCGGTGAACGGACCCATCCTGAAGTACGCGCGGATCGCCGTGCTGCCGGGACCCGTGTGCGTGCGGACGAGGTCCGCGATCTGGTTGACGAGCAGCAGCCCGCGCCCCCTGGGGTGGCCCCTGCGTGCCGGGCGCCTGCCTGCCAGCGGGTCGGCGAGCGTGCCGCCGTCCTGGACCTCGCAGACGAGGTGATCGCCGCACGTCCACATGCGCAGGGTGCCCGCTCCACCGCCGTGCTCGACGCTGTTGGTGAGCAGCTCGGTGACGGCCAGCTCCACGTCGGCGGCGCGGTCCGGGGACAGTCCGAGGCGGGTGGCGTGGCCGCTCGCCAGCCTGCGGGCCGCGACCACGTCGGGCACGGTGGCCGCCACGACCTCCTCGACCGGCACGGACGGCGCGGGCAGCGGCTGGTTGTGGGCGGCGACGACCCGGTCGGGGGCGTAGGCCTCGCTGTCCCGGGCGCCGTCGGCGTCGATGAGGACCGGATGGGTCGCCTCGGCGTCGGCCAGCACGTCCTGGTCAAGGCCGGCGACGTCGTACGGGCACAGGATCGTCACGTCCCGGCCGGTGAACGCGTGGTTGATGAGCGCCTCGTGCTGCGCGCAGGCCGGGTACTCCAGGCCGGACCGGTCCGGCCAGACCGGTTCGCCGATGATGCGCACCGGCCCGCCGGGGTGGGCGTCGGCGAACGCACGCAGCACCCCGGGGATGATCCGGCCGGGGTTGCGGCCCGCCGCCATCATGTCCAGCAGCCGCACCCGCACGGCGTCCGCACCGAGCGCGGAGCGCAGCAGGGCCAGGTTGCCGCCCGGCACGGCGACCGCGACCGGTTCGCCCGCGGCCAGCCCGGCACGCACGAACGGGACGGTCCCAGCCAGGTACTCCGCCGCACCCCGGTAGAACAACGCCGGGTGCACGAACGGCTCGGCGGGCTCGACCGGGGACAGCGCCGCGGTCACGCTCATGCCGTCTCCTCGTCCGCCTGCCACCCACTCGGGTCCAGGGTAGGCGCTCCGGTCACGGAGATCCGGCGGCGGCCCCGTGCTCGACCTCGCCGCCGAACGCCTCGGCCACCGCGCGCACCCGCAACCGCTCCAGCTCGTCGATCTGGGACCTGGCGCGGCTGATCAGCGCGTCGAGCCTGGCCACGTCGAGCCTGGCGTCCGTTTCCGCGCGCACGCGCAGCGTCCGCCAGGCCGCGCCCTTGCCCTCCACTCCGAGCCGCATCGCCTCCAGCTCGACGACCCGGCTCAGCGGCGACCGCGTGACCAGCCTGCCGTTGGGCTTGAGCCGGGCGACCCGCTCCGCCGCCAACGCCGCCAGCGTCTTGTACCGCCGGATCGGCACCCCGAGAGCGGCCATCATGTCGATCAGCGCGGTCCGGTCCTCGTCGATCTCGCCGGCCAGCCGCGCGAGCGTCTCCCCGAGGGGCCCGCCGCGTTCCGCGCGGGCAAGCCGGGTCGCGAGCGCCGCGCCGCCCGTGGCACCCGCCAGGTGGTCGTTCAGGTAGATGCCGAGCAACGTGGTGGCATCGGGATTGGCGTCCATGCCGCTGGCGTACCCGCGACCACGCCGGTCTAACGTGACTCCGCCGACGCCCGCTCGTGGCCGCCCAGCACGCGGGGTGGAACGGCACGTCAGTCCCAGCGGAACCAGACCGTGGCGACGGTGACGCCCACGGCGGTCGCCGCCAGCAGCGCGGCGACCGTGCCGAGCGGGACCGGGGTGCCCGACCACGCGCTGGACAGGGCGTCGACGGTGGCTCCGAACGGCAGCCACGACCCGGCCTGCTCGACCACGTCCGGCAGGGCGGAGGTGCCGCCGAACAGGCCGCCGACCGCGCCGAGGACGAAGAACGCGATCAGGCCGATGGCAACAGCGGAGTTGGGTGTCGGCGCCAGGGACGCGACCACCATGCCGACCGCGTACAGCGCCGCGATCGACAGCACCAGCGCGAGCACGGCCGCACCGGGCCGCGCGGGCGGCTGCGCACCGAAGGCGAGCATCGCCACCGCGAACGCGAGGCCGATCCCGAGCACCGTCTGCGCCAGGCTCACCAGCAGCTGCGCGACCAGCACCAGCAGCGGTGACACCGGGGTGACGGCCAGGCGGCGGAGGATGCCGCTGCGCCGGTAGTACGCGAGGAAACTCGGCATGTTGATCACGCCGATCGACGACAGGACGATCGCGAACACCAGCGGCAGCACATACACGTCCAGCGCGGAGCGGCCGCCCGCGACCTCCTGCCCGGCCGCCGCCGACGCGTTCATCACCAGCACCAGCATCGGCAGCCCGATGGGCACGACGAGGCCCGCCGTGTCGCGGACCACCATCCGCGCCTCGCACCTGGTCAACGTCAGCCACGCGGCGATCGGGGCGCTCACATCTCCTCCGGTTCTGTTCCGGTCAGTGCCATGAAGGTCTCCTCGAGGTTGGCCACGCCGGCGGCGGCGACCAGGTCGGCTGGCGGGCCGAGCGCGACGATCCGGCCGCGGTCGAGCACCGCGACCCGGTCGCACAGCCGTTCCACCTCGTCCATCGCGTGGCTCACCAGCAGCACGGTCTCCTCGCGCAGCCCGTCGATCGCGGCCCACACCCGCCGCCTGGCGCGGGGGTCGAGGCCGGTCGTCAGCTCGTCGAGGATCACCACCCTCGGCCGGCCCACGAGCGCGAGCGCGATCGACAGCCGCTGCTGCTGGCCGCCGGAGAGCCGTTCGAAGCGGACGGCGCGGTGCTCACCCATCTCGACCATGTCGAGCAGCTCGGCGGCCGGTCTCGGGGCGCGGTAGAAGCTGCGGTACAGGTCGACGAGCTCGGCGACGGTGAGCGCGTGGTGCAGGTACGGCTCCTGCAGCTGCACGCCCAGCACCTGCCGCAGCGCGGCGCGGTCCCGCACCGGGTCGAGACCGAGCACGCGGATCCGGCCGCGGTCGGGGGTCCGCAACCCGGCGACCATCTCCACCGTCGACGTCTTGCCCGCGCCGTTGGCACCGACGATCGCCACCACCTCACCCGGTTCGACGCGCAGGCTGACGTCGTCGACCGCGACGACGTCGCCGTACCGCTTGTGCAGGTGTGCCACGAGGATGGCCGGTTCGGTCATGGCGGCGACGCTAGGTGCGGCGGCGTGCCGGGCGCGGGTGCCGCCGGTCAGTGATCGCGACCATGACCATCGGCACCCCCGCCCGTTGTGTCCGGTTCCCTAGGGTGTCTGCATGAGCCGTTTGGGACCGGACGAGTGGTCGGGGCTCGCGATGCTCGTCGTGTGCGTCGGCGTCGGGGCACCCGTGGTGCTTGGCGCCACCGAGCCCGGGGTGCCGCGGGCGGTGTGGCTCGCCGGGTTCGCCACGGTGCTCGCGGCGGCGCTGCTGGCGGTGTTCGCCGACGACCGGGCCGCCTTGCGGTACCCGCTGTACGGGCTGGCGGTCGTGGTCGGCTGGGGTCTTGTCGTGTCCGCGCCGGGTGCCGGGTTGCTGCCGATCCTGCTGGTCGTGCTCGCGGCGCTGGGCGCCGAGCTCGTCGGTGTGCCGGTCGCGATCGCCGTGGCGTGCGCGAACACCGTGGTCGTCGCCGTGACCACGGCCAGGCAGAGCGCGGACACCGTCACGGTGCTGACCGTCGGCGGTTTCTACGCGCTGATCCAGCTCGCGAGCGTGCTCAGCATCGCGGCGGCACAGCGGGAGCGCAGGAGCCGCCGCCAGCTGGTCGAGGTCAACGTGGAGCTGCGGGCCGCCGGGGTGCTGCTGGAGGAGTCGGCGCGCACCGCGGAACGGCTGCGGATCTCCAGGGAGCTGCACGACCTCATCGGGCACCAGCTCACCGTGCTGACGCTGGAGCTCGAAGCCGCGCGGCACCGCGCGGAGGACCCGGCGCGCGAGCACGTCGAGCGGGCCAACCGGGTGGCGCGGGACCTGCTCGCCGACGTCCGCGCGACCGTCGGCACCCTGCGCACCGAGCACGCCACCGACCTGGCCGAGGCGCTGCGCCGGGTCGGCAGGCAGGTGCCGGGGCTGGCCGTCACGGTCGACATCGACGACGCCGTCACCACCGACGAGGAGCAGACGGCCGTGCTGGTGCGGGCGATGCAGGAGATCGTCACGAACACGCTGCGGCACGGGCACGCCGGCGCGCTGCGCGTCGACGTGGTGCGCGATGGCGGCCACATCCGGATGACCGCGGCGGACGACGGGCGCGGCGCCCTCGAGGTCCGCGTAGGCAACGGGTTGCGCGGGTTGAGCGAGCGCGTCGCCGCGCTCGGTGGTGCGGTCGACTACGACGGCGCGGCAGGCTTCCGGGTCACGGCGACGGTGCCGGTGCGATGACCCGCGTCGTGCTCGTCGACGACCAGACCCTGGTCCGCCACGGTATCCGCACGCTGCTCGGCATGGCCGGGATCGAGGTGGTCGGCGAGGCAGGCGACGGCACCGCCGCCATCGTCGCCATCGAGGAGACCAGGCCCGACGTGGTCCTGCTCGACCTGCGGATGCCGCGCCACGACGGCATCTGGACGCTCAACCGGTTGCGGGAGCGGGGCATCGACCTGCCGGTGCTCGTGCTGACCACCTTCGACGACGACACCCTCGTGCTCGACGCGCTGCGTGCCGGCGCCCGCGGCTACCTGCTCAAGGACGTCACCCTCGAACAGCTGACCAGGGCCGTCGCGACGCTGGCAGGCGGCGGCACGCTCATCGCACCCGCCATCACCGACCTGCTCGTGCGGGCGATCCGGTCCGGCCCGCCACCCGCCGGCGTGGACGCCGCGCCGGTGCAGGACCTCACCGACCGGGAGCTGGAGGTGCTGCGCCTCATGGCGCAGAGCTACACCAACCGCGAGATCGCGGAGCTGCTGTTCCTCGCGGAGGGCACGGTCAAGAACCACGTGTCGACGATCCTGCTCAAACTCGGCGCCCGCGACCGAACCAAGGCGGTGCTCAGAGCCCTCCACGAAGGCATCCTGCGCTAGTGCCCCGCGCCGGAGATCCCGCACAGGGTTCCACGGCGACTACTACTTGCGTCCTGACTCGCCGACGGTCCTGGTCGTCAGAGGCCGAAGCTCACGCTGTTGGCCGAGTCGTACTGGAACTCGCCGGTGCTCGCACCGGACCGGAGGCCGAAGGAGTAGTTCATGCACTCCCGCCCCCAGTAGATGCTCGCCTGGCCGCTCGTCTCGTTGACCAGCTGGAAGTTCTTCTTGATGTCCAGCGGATAGCACCGATAGTCCTCGGGATCGGTCAGCACCGGCTCGGCGCCGACCAGGAACCGGCCGGTGGCGGCCGCTGCCGGCCCCGACGTGGTCACGACCAACGTCAGGGACGCGGCCATGGCGATCACCGAAGTGGTCACGCGCCGCACGATCATGGTGATGTCCCCCTTGTGTTCCGCCGTGTTTCCATTCAAGCCACGGAAATCCGCTTCGCGCCAGGGAGGCCCTCCGGTGGGACGTGTTGTCCAGCCGTTCGGGTGACTACTCGCAGGGGTAGTTGCCGATGGTGCACGTGACGCCGTAGTCGTGGGCGTCGTTGAAGTGGTCCGCGAAGCCGCTGTAGAGCGGGTGCGCGGCACCCGTCTCCGGGGCCGTCTTCGCGAAGATCTCGTCGTTCTCGTTTGAAGCGTCCTGCGTCCAGTTCTGCGAACCGGTTCAGTGGGCCAGTTTCAGGCCCACCACGCCGGCGACGATCAGCAGCAGGCAGCACACCCGCGCGACGGTGGCCGGTTCTTCCAGGTACAGCATGCCGAACACGGCGGTGCCGACCGCGCCGATGCCGACCCACACCGCGTAGGCGGTGCCGATCGGAATGGAGCGCATGGCGGCGGCGAGACCGCCCATGCTCAGCACGAGCGCGACGACGAACACGACGGACGGCACGAGCCGGGTGAAGCCCGCACTCTTGCCGAGCGCGATGGCCCAGACCGTCTCGAACAGGCCGGAAACGACGAGAATGATCCAGTTCATGGTGGTGTCGCGTCGTCTTCGCGTGGCCGGGTACGACGCGCTCGTCCGGAACGGCCCCGGAGCGGGACCGTCACCGCCAACCTAGCCCAGTCCGGCTTCCGCTCGGAGGTGACCTGCGGAACCAGGCATAGGACCGGCTCCGGCCGGGCACTCAACGCCACGAGCCGACCATGGGAAGAGGACACCGGTGACAGACAACACGGACGGGCCACTCGACCGGCAGGCGCTGAGGGTGCTCGACGCGTACTGGCGGGCTGCGAACTATTTGTCCGTGGGGCAGATCTATCTGCTTGACAATCCGTTGCTGACCGAGCCGTTGTGTCGTGAGCACATCAAGCCCCGGCTGCTCGGGCATTGGGGCACCACACCGGGTCTGAACTTCCTGTACGCGCATCTGAACCGGGTGATCCGGGCGCGGGACCTGAACACGATGTATGTGGTCGGGCCCGGGCATGGTGGGCCGGCGATGCTGGCGAACACGTGGTTGGAAGGCAGCTACACCGCTGCGAACCCGGCGGTGCAACGCGACGAGCAGGGTATGCGGGAGTTGTTCCGCCAGTTCTCCTTCCCCGGCGGGGTCCCCAGCCATGTCGCACCGGAGGTGCCCGGCTCGATCCACGAGGGCGGTGAGCTGGGCTACTCGCTCGCCCACGCGTTCGGTGCCGCGTTCGACAACCCCGACCTGGTCGTGGCGTGCGTGGTCGGCGACGGCGAAGCCGAGACCGGGCCACTGGCGGCCAGCTGGCACGCCAACAAGTTCCTCAACCCGGCCACCGACGGCGCGGTCCTGCCGGTCCTGCACCTCAACGGCTACAAGATCGCCAACCCCACCATCCTGGCCCGCATCCCCCAGGACGAACTGGACGCCCTGTTCCGCGGCTATGGCTACGCCCCCCGCTACGTCACCTGCGACATCGACACCGACACCGAGCAGGTCCACCAGGACATGGCCGCCGCGCTTGACGAGGCCCTGGACGAGATCCGCGACATCCAGCAGCGCGCCCGCGCCGGCGGCGACCGCGACCGGCCGCGGTGGCCGCTGATCGTGCTCCGCTCCCCCAAGGGCTGGACCGGCCCATCCGAAGTGGACGGTGTGCAGGTCACCGGCACCTGGCGGGCCCACCAGGTGCCGCTGTCCGGAGTGCGCGACAACTCCGAGCACCTCGCACTCCTGGAGCAGTGGCTGCGCTCCTACCACCCCGAGGAACTGTTCACCGACAACGGCGCACCCATAGCCGACCTGCTCGCCACCGTCCCAGACGGTGACCGCAGGATGGGTGCCAACCCGCACGCCAACGGCGGCCTGCTCCTGCGCCCGCTCGAACTGCCCGACTTCCGCCGCTACGCCGCCGAGGTCGACAAGCACGGCGCCACGACCTCCGAACCGACCCGCGTGCTCGGCCGCTGGCTACGCGACGTCGTCCGCGACAACGCCGACACCCGCAACTTCCGGATCTTCGGGCCCGACGAGACCGCGTCCAACCGACTCGACGCCGTCTACGAGGAAACCGGCAAACAATGGCAGGCCGAGGTGCTGCCGGTCGACGAGCACCTCGCCCACGACGGCCGCGTCGTCGAGGTGCTCTCCGAGCACCTGTGCCAGGGCTTTCTGGAGGGCTACCTGCTCACCGGCCGCCACGGCCTGTTCTCCTGCTACGAAGCGTTCATCCACATCATCGACTCCATGTTCAACCAGCACGCCAAATGGCTCAAGACCAGCAAAGCGCTCCCCTGGCGGCGACCGGTCGCCTCCCTGAACTACCTGCTCACCTCCCACGTCTGGCGCCAGGACCACAACGGCTTCTCCCACCAGGACCCCGGGTTCATCGACCACGTCATGAACAAGAAAGCCGAGGTCATCCGCGTCTACCTGCCACCGGACACCAACACCCTGCTCTCGGTCGCCGACCACTGCCTGAAAAGCCGCGACTACGTCAACGTCGTCGTCGCGGGCAAGAACCAGACCCCCGACTGGCTGCCCATGGACGAAGCCGTCCTGCACGCCACCCGCGGCGCGGGTATCTGGGACTGGGCAGGCAACGAGCACGACGGTGAGGAGCCCGACGTCGTGCTCGCCTGCGCCGGTGACGCACCGACCCTGGAGGTCATGGCCGCCACGGCGATCCTGCGTGAACAACTACCCGACCTGAAGGTGCGGGTGGTCAACGTCGTCGACCTGATGCGCCTGCAACCCCACACCGAACACCCGCACGGCATGACCGACCCCGAGTTCGACGCCATGTTCACCACGGACAAGCCCGTCATCTTCGCCTACCACGGCTACCCGTGGCTCATCCACCGGCTGACCTACCGCCGCACCAACCACCACAACATCCACGTCCGCGGCTACAAAGAAGAAGGCACCACCACCACACCCTTCGACATGCTGGTGCTCAACGACCTCGACCGCTTCCAACTCGTCACCGACACCCTCGACCGGGTGCCACACCTCGGCTCACGAACAGCGCGGGTCCGCCAGCGCATGGCCGACCTGCGGGCCCGCCACCACCAGTGGACCCGCGAACACGGCGAGGACCTCCCAGAGGTCCGCGACTGGGTGTGGCCCTACTGATGACGAACGTCCTGGTGGTCAACGCGGGCTCGTCCAGCCTCAAGCTGGCGCTGCTCGACGACACCGACGAGGTCGTCGACGCGACGACCATCGAACGGTGGTCCGGTGGCGACAGGACCGACGACATCAAGGCGTTCGTCGACGGGCTCCCCGGGGTCGACGCCGTCGGGCACCGGATCGTGCACGGCGGCGCCGACCTGACCACACCGGTGCTCCTCGACCAGGACGTCCGCGACCGCATCGCCGGTCTCACCGAACTGGCACCACTGCACCAGCCCCGCGGGGTCGCCGGGATCGACGCCGTCGGCACGGTCCTGCCCGGTGTGCCCGCGGTGGCGTGCTTCGACACCGCCTTCCACCACGACCTGCCCGCCGCGGCGCGGACGTACGCCCTGCCGCGTGAGTGGAACGAACGGTGGTCGCTGCGCCGCTACGGCTTCCACGGCCTGTCCCACGCGCACGTCGCGCGGCGGGTGGGACAGCTGGCGGGGCCGGACAGGCGGATCGTCAGCTGCCACCTCGGCTCGGGAGCGTCGCTGACGGCGATCGCCGGTGACCGGTCCGTCGACACGACCATGGGGTTCACGCCGCTGGCCGGGCTGGTGATGGCCACCCGGTCGGGTGACGTGGATCCCGGGCTCGTGCTGTGGCTGCTGCACCACAGCGGAGTGTCGGCCGACGAGCTGTCCGACGTGCTCGAGCACCGCAGTGGCCTGGCCGGGTTGACCGGCGGCAGCGGCGACCTGCGGGACGTCGTCGCGGACGAGGCCGCCCGGCCCGCGCTCGCGGTGTACCTGCACCGGCTGCGGCGCGAGATCGCCGCGATGGCGGCGGCCATGAACGGGCTGGACGTGCTGGTGTTCACCGGTGGGGTCGGTGAGCACCAGCCCGCCGTGCGTGCCGGGGCGGCCGCCGGGCTGGCGTTCCTCGGCGTCGCGATCGACACCGACGCGGCCGTGGCCGGTGACACGGAGATCACCGCACAGGGCGCGGCCGTGCGGACGTTCGTGGTCACCGCGCGGGAGGACGTCGAGATCGCGCGCCAGGTACGTTCCCTGTCGCCGGAAGGGGCCCTCGGTCCCTGACCGTCGCAAGACCAGGCCGATGCCACCGTGCGCGGGGACCCGGGCTTTGGCGCTAAGGCGCGTTGACGGGGTGGCAATGCCCTGAAAGGCGCGTTCAGGGCGCTGAGCGCCCTGAACGGCCCATTCACGGCACCGGCCCAGCCCCGTCTCGAGCACCCGCGTGGGTGTGGGGGTCGTGCCTGATGACGGGTCCGTACGCCAAGTCACTTCACATGATCTTCACGGAATCAATCGTCTAGCCGGGAGGGCCGAACTCGAGGTCGTCCCGGGTCAGTGGGCGGCCGGGCAGCTCGTCGTGCGCCGGCGCGCGCAACCCGTCCATCATGATGCCCAGCACCCGACCGGGCACGAACCCCGCCGAGTCCCGCGTGACCGACTGGTTCTGGTGCACGACCGACACGAACAGCGTCGCGAGGTCGCCGACGCCGACGTCGCGGCGCAGGCTGCCCTCCTCCTGCGCCCTGTGCACCACCTCGTCGAGCATGTCGAGCAACTCGTCCCGCACCCGCGAGGTCTCCTCGTCGGACCCCACCACGGCCGTCACCCTCGGCGACTTGGCCTGCACGCTCACGTGCAGCCACGCCGACTGGCGCATGATCCGCGTCAGTGCCGCCCACGCGGTCCGCTCCTCGGTGAGCGCTGCCCTGGTCTCGTCGGCGACGGCCTGGAAGGTGTCCCGGAAGACCGCGCGGATCAACGCGTCCCGGTCGACGAACCGCCGGTACAGGGTGCCGACGCCGACCGAAGCCCGCCGCGCGATCTCCTCCATCGGCACCTCGGCGCCGCGCTCGGCGAAAATCTCGCGCGCCGCCACCAGGATCTGGTCGCGGTTGCGGCGCGCGTCCGCGCGCAGCGGCACCTCGGGTTCCGTCACCAGCGGATTATCACATCCGGCCAGTGGTGGACGGAGCGCGTTCGGATGGCTACGGTCGATGACAAGCGGACGAATTTCATCCAGATCTTGGGGGTACCACCATGCCGGAGTCCTTCCCGCCACGCGCCTGCCCGTTCCACGGCGACGCGTCGATCACCGAGCCCGGCCCGATGACCAGGGTGACGCTGCGCAGCGGGCAGGAGGTGTGGGCCGCGTCGCGGCACGCCGATGTCCGCACCGTGCTGACCGACCCCGCGTTCTCCGCCGACCGCGCCAACCCGGGCTTCCCGAACCCCACCGGCCGTCGCGTCCAGCAGGACAGCGGGCTGAAGCCGTCGCTGATCACACTGGACCCGCCCGAGCACGGGCCCGCACGGCGCGCGGTGCTCGCCGAGTTCACCGTCAAGCGCCTCGCCGCCCTGCGCCCGCGCATCCAGCAGATCGTCGACGAGCACCTGGACGCGATGCTCGCGACGGAGTCCCGTACCGCCGACCTGGTGGCGGCGCTCGCGCAGCCCGTGCCGTCGCTGGTGATCTGCGAACAGCTCGGCGTGCCCTACGCCGACCACGACTTCTTCCAGTCCCGGTCGCGCACGCTGCTGTCCCGCTCGGCCGCCGCCGAGGAGATCCAGACGGCGGCCGGGGACCTGCGCGCGTACATGGACAAGCTGGTCACCGAGAAGGAGGGCACGCTCCCCGACGACCTGATCGGCAGGCAGATCGCCAGACACCGCGCCGAGGGCACCTACGACCACGACGCGCTGGTGAGCCTCGCGGTGCTGCTGCTGATCGCGGGTCACGAGACGACCGCGAACATGATCTCGCTCGGCACGCTCGCGCTGCTCGAACGGCCCGAGCAGCTCGCGCTGCTGACCGCCGACCCGTCCCGCACCCCGGACGCGGTCGAGGAGCTGCTGCGGCAGTTCACGATCGCCGAGTTCGTGACCTCCAGGGTCGCGGTCGCCGACACCGAGGTCGGCGGCGTGACCGTGCGGGCAGGCGAAGGCGTGCTGACGCTCGGCAACGCGGCCAACCACGACGCGGCCGTGTTCCCCGACCCCGACCGCCTCGACATCACCAGGGGCGCCCGCAACCACATCGCGTTCGGCTACGGCGCGCACCAGTGCCTCGGGCAGAACCTCGCCCGCGAGGAGCTGCGGATCGTGTTCGACTCCCTGTTCACCAGGGTCCCGACGCTGCGGGTCACCGCGCCGGTCGCCGACCTCCCGTTCAAGGACGACGCGACGGTCTACGGCCTGCACAGCCTCCCGGTCAGCTGGTGAGCCCTCAGTAGCGGCCCGCGCAGTTCACGACGGGCGGCCCGTTCGCGGGCTCGGGGGTGTAGGTGACGCAGATCCGGAACCAGACGTCCTCGACGCCGTCGCGGTCACGGTCGCGTGGCAGCGCCACGGTGTGACACGGCCGTGCTCGACGGTGAACGGGACGGCGTGGCCGTGAAGGAGACCGCCGGGATCGGCTGGGTGCGGGTGCTCAGAACGTGACGATGGTCCGCGCGCCCCGGCCGAGGTGTTCGAACGCGTCGTTCACCCCGGCCAGGTCGGTGGTGGCCGTGGCAAGGGCGGCGAGGTCCAGCTTGCCCTCCTCGACGAGGCCGAGCAGGCGCGGGACCTCGACGTCGGGATCGCTCGACCCGAACACGCAGCCGTGCAGTGTGCGGCCGAACCAGTACAGCTCCAGCGCGTTGAACTCGACGATGTTGGCCTTGCCGCCGACACCGACGACCGTGACCGCCCCACCCCGGCGGGTGGCCGACCACGCGGTGCGGATGGTCGCGGGCAGACCGACGCAGTCGAAGGCGTGGTCGGCGCCGCGGCCGCCGGTGAGCTTGCGGATCGCCTTGGCGGTGGTGTCGCCCGACACCAGGAAGTCGGTGGCGCCGTGCTGAGCGGCGAGATCGGCCTTCGCCTCGCTCACGTCGACGCCGATGACCGGCCCCGCGCCGACCGCCCGCGCGGCCTGCAGCGCGGAGAGCCCGACCCCGCCGAGGCCGACGACCACCACGGACTCGCCCTGCCGCACGCGTGCGGTGTTGAGCACCGCGCCCGCGCCGGTCTGCACGGCGCAGCCCAGCACCGCGGCCTGTTCCATCGGCACGCTGTCCGGCACCTTCACGACACCGGCGGCCGGCACGATGGTCTCCTCGGCGAAGGCGGCCGTGCCAAGGCCCGGGTAGACGGGGGTGCCGTCGTCGAGGTGTGCGTACGGCGCGCGGGCGGTCTCCTCGGCGTGCACGCACAGCCACGGCTCGCCGTGCTCGCAGAACCAGCACGCCCGGCAGGCAGGCGCCCAGTTGAGCACCACGTGATCGCCGACGACGACCCGGTCGACGTCGTCGCCGACCGCGATGACCACACCGGCGCCCTCGTGCCCGAGCACCGCGGGCACCTCCTGCAGTAGCGTGCCGTTCGCCAGGGACAGGTCGGAGTGGCAGACCCCCGCCGCCGCGACCCGCACCTTCACCTGTCCCGGCCCCGGGTCGCCGAGGGTGATGTCACGGACCTCGAGTTGCCCGCCCTGCTTGGAAAGCACCGCTGCTCGCACCATGGTGCGACTTAATCACACGGCCTCATGCCGCGTCGTGGAACACCAAGCCCAAAGTGTGTCGTCGTCCGGACCTGATCACCGACACCCCGTGCCGCACCGGCGACGCCGACCAGCCACGCGCCGACCGCACCGGCCGGTCACGGGTGGTGAACACCAGCCCGTGACCACGCGGGACCAAGGTGGCCGTGCCCCGCGACTGCGCCCTCGGCCGCTGCTCGACCAGCAGGAACTCGCCGCCGGTGTGGTCACCGCCCGGCTCGTTGAGGTTGATCACCACCTGCAGCGGGAAGACCTTCTCGCCGTACAGGTCCCGGTGCAGCGCGTTCCAGTCGCCCTCCTCGTAACGCAACAGGATCGGCGTCGGCCGGGTCTGTCCGGCCGCGTGGCACTCGGCGAGCCACTCGTCGAGCGTGTCCGGCCAGTGCTCGTCGCGGCCCAGCCGCGCGGCCCAGTCCCGCGCGATCGGCAGCAGCCGGGGGTACAGCCGCTCCCGCAGCCGGGCGACGGGCTCGGGGAACGGTGCCCGGAAGTACCGGTACCGGCCGCGCCCGAACCGGTACCGCGCCATGTCGATGGTGGCGCGGAACCGGTCCGGCTCGTCGTAGAGCGCGACGAGGCCGGCGCACTCGGCGTCGGTGAGCAGGCGCGGCAGGAGCGCGCAGCCGTACTCGTCGACCTCCGCCGCGAGGGCCGTCCAGTCGGTCGTCATGCCGCCTCCATGGTCAGCAGGACCCGCTTGGCGTCCGGTCCGCCCGCGTAGCCGCCGAACGACCCGTCGGAACGGACCACCCGGTGGCACGGCACCACCACCGGCACCGGGTTGGTCGCGCACGCGGTGCCCACCGCGCGGACCGCCTTCGGGCTCCCCGCGGCGGCCGCCACCTGCGCGTACGTCTCGGTGCGACCGTATGAGATCGCGGGCAGGTGGTCGATCACCGCCCGCCGGAACCCGCTGGTGAGCCGCAGGTCCAGTGGCACGTCGAACGCGGCGCGGCGGCCGGCGAAGTACTCGTCGAGCTGCCGCGCGACCTGGTCGAGCCGGGTGGGTGCGTGCAGGACCCTGGGGCTGACGGTCTCGGCGAGCCGCGCGAGCTCCGCGTCGTGGCCGACGTTCTCGTACACGACCCGCACCAGCCCGGCCGGGGTGGCGGCGAGCAGCAGCGAACCGACGGGGCTGTCGACCGTCCGGTAGGCGAGGTCGAGCAGCCCTTCCCGTTCCGCGTCGGCGACGAGCCGGGCGTGCAGCCGCGCGGCGGCGACGGGGTCCGCCAAAGGCAACGTGTCGAAGTTCATGCGGTCTCCTCCTCGGTGTAGAGCGTGCGGAGACGTTTCATGCCGTCTGCGGCGGCGCGGCGGGCGGCGTCCTCGGTGCCGCCGGTGATCACCGCGATCTCGCGGTAGGGCAGCCCGGCGAGGTGGTGGTAGGCGACCGCGAGCCGCTGTTTGTGCGGCAGGCGCGCGAGCGCCGCCCACAGGTCGCCGTGCCACTGGTCGGTCCGGCCCCGGTCGGGCACCTCGGCGACGGCCACCGGCCGCCGCCTGCCGGCCCGCCACGCGTCGAGCGCCTTGCGGTGCGCGATGGTCACGAGCCAGGCCTCCACGTTCGCGTCGGCAGGCAGACCGGGGTACGCCCGCAGCGCCGCGAGGAAGGTCTCCGACCACGCGTCCTCGGCGTCGGTGGGGCCGAGCACCGCGCGGCACACGCGCAGCACCATGGGCCCGTACTCGTCCACGATCCGCTCGAAAGGTCTCACACTCCGAAGACGCCGCGGACCCATGAAACGTGAGAATGCCAGTTCAGTCCGCCACGGGAGCGGCCGCCCGGCGGGCCGGGCGGTGTCGCGTTCGTCCAATCGGATTGCCGGTGGGTCGTGCGAGGATGCGCCGCAGTCATCGACCAGGAGGAACAGTGCGGTACGGATACTTCGGCACCATGCGTGTCAAGCCCGGCCACCGGGACGAGGTGGTGGCCACGCTCGTCAGCGGCCAGGACGGCCTGAGGGCGGCGGGGTGCGACCTGTACGCGGTCGGCGTGTCCGACGACGACAAGGATCTCGTGTGGGTCAACGAGATCTGGGTCAGCAAGGAGGCGCACGCCGCGTCGCTGCGACTCCCGGCGACCAGGGCCGCGATCGAGAAGACCATGCCGTTGCTCACCGGCGAGTTCACCGGGCACGAGATCGACGTCGTCGGCGGCCTCGGGGTGCCCGGCGAGGCGTGAGGGCCGCGTGACCGGTCGGCGCGACGCCGGGTGGGTAGGGTCGGGCCCATGGCCAGGATCGGTTTCATCGGGCTCGGGATCATGGGTCTGCCCATGGCCGTCAACCTCGTCCGCGCCGGGCACGACGTCACCGGCTTCAACCGGAGTCCCGGCAGGACGGCTCGCTTCGCCGAGCAGGGCGGGACCGCGGCGGACAGTGCGCGAGCGGCGGTCGAGGGCGCCGAGGTCGTGATCACGATGCTGCCCGACTCACCGGATGTCGACGCGGTCGCCGACGACGTGCTGACCGCGGCGGGCGCGCTGTGGATCGACATGAGCACGATCGCACCCGCCACCGCCCGCGCCGTCGCCGACCGCGCGCACCGGTCCGGTCTGCGGGCACTCGACGCACCCGTCAGCGGCGGCGAGCAGGGCGCGGTCGAGGGCACCCTGTCGGTCATGGTCGGCGGCGCGGCCGACGACGTCGCGGCTGCCCGGCCGGTGCTGGAGGTACTCGGGAAGACGATCGTCCACGTCGGACCGGCAGGCAGCGGGCAGACGGTGAAGGCCGCGAACCAGCTGATCGTGGCGGGCACCATCGGGCTCGTCGCGGAGGCGCTCACCCTCCTGCGCGCACAGGACGTCGACCTGGCCTCCGCTGTCGAGGTGCTCTCCGGCGGCCTCGCGGGCAGCGCCGTGCTGGACCGCAAGGCCACCCCGATGCTGACGCACGAGTTCACCCCCGGTTTCCGGGTCGACCTGCACCACAAGGACCTCGGCATCGCGCTCGGCTCCGCGCGGGAGGCCGGCGTGCCGCTCCCCCTCGGCGCCGCGGTCGCGCAGCTGATGGCCGCCGCCAGGACACAGGGCCACGGCGACCTCGACCACTCGGCGCTGCTGCTGGTCCTCGAACAGCTCGCGGGCCTCAGGAAGGACTGACCGAGTCCGCCAGGACTTGGCGACGTGCAGGCGTTTCGCGGACCGCGTGACGTGGCACTCCCCGGCGACCGCGACGCAGCAGGACAGGTCGCAGACTCCTGTTGGACAGCTCGACGAACCGGCGGGAAGCTGTAGGCACAGAAGGTCTACCGAGGAGGCATCCGAGATGCAGTCCCGTCGCATCGGCGACACGCAGGTCAGCGCCATCGGGCTCGGCGGCATGCCGATGTCCGTCGAGGGCAGGCCGGCCGACGAGCAGCGCTCCGTCGACACGATCCACGCCGCGCTCGATGCCGGTGTCACGCTGTTCGACACCGCGGACGCCTATTCACTGGACGAGACGGACGTCGGGCACAACGAGTCGCTCATCGCCCGCGCGGTCGCGAGCCACGGCGCCGACACGTCCGAGGTCCTGATCGCGACCAAGGGCGGTCACACCCGCACCGAGGGCGGCGGCTGGGGCCGCAACGGCTCGCCCGAGTACCTCAGGCAGGCGTGCGAGGCGTCGCTCAAGCGGCTCGGTGTCGACGCCATCGGCCTGTACCAGTTCCATCGGCCGGACCCGAAGGTCGACTACGCCGAGTCGGTCGGCGCCCTGCGCGACCTGCTCGACGCGGGCAAGATCCGGTACGCGGGCATCTCCAACGCCAACCCGGACCAGATCAGGCTCGCCAACGAGATCCTCGGCGGCCGGCTCGTGAGCGTGCAGAACGAGTTCTCGCCCGCGTTCCGGTCCAGCGAGCCGGAACTGGACCTGTGCGACTCGCTCGGCATCGCGTTCCTGCCGTGGAGCCCGCTCGGAGGCATCGCGAAGGCCGGTGAGCTCGGCTCGCACTTCGCGCCGTTCGCGGAGATCGCGAACGAGAAGGGCGTCAGCCCACAGCAGGTGTGCCTCGCGTGGCTGCTCGCCAAGTCGCCGGTGGTGATCCCGATCCCGGGTTCGTCGCGGCCCGCCACGATCCGTGACTCGGCCGCCGCGGTCCACCTGACCCTGACCCCGGAGGAGTTCACCCGGTTGGACGCCGGCGACTGACCCACCCGAACCGTTCGAGCTCCTCGGCGACTGCGCGGACCGCTGGAGGCCGTCCGGCTGGCCCGCGTCTCGCCGTGGCGGGTGACGCGCGCTACGCACTCGGCTGATAGCGCGTGACCGGCTGCGTGGCCCGGATCAGGTCCCGCAGCCGGGTCAGGTCGCCATCGAGGGCGCCGAGCGCGCGGGCCTGCACGAGCACGTTGCCGATGGCGGTCGCCTCGACCGGGCCCGCCACCACGGGAAGGCCGCACGCGTCGGCGGTCAGCTGGCACAGCAGGGAGTTCCGCGCCCCGCCGCCGACGATGTGCACGACGTCCACGACCTTGCCCGACAGCGCCCGCGCGTCCTCGACCGCCCTGCGGTGCGCGTCGGCAAGACTGTCCACGACGCACCGGACGATGCCGGGCCGGTCCGTCGGCACGGGCTGGCCGGCCCGTTCGCACGCGGCGACGATCCGTGCCGGCATGTCGCCGGGCGGCAGGAAGACGGGGTCGTCGGGGTCGATCACCGCGCCGCGGGGCCGGGCCGCCGCCGCCCGCAACAACTCCCCGGTGTCCGCACCCCACTCGCGCACGCACTCCTGCAGCAGCCACAGCCCCATCACGTTGCGCAGGTACCGGACCGTGCCGTCGACACCGAGCTCGTTGGTGAAGTTGGCCGCCCTGCCGGCTTCGGTGAGCACCGGGGCGGCCAGCTCCACCCCGACCAGCGACCACGTCCCGCACGAGATGTAGGCGAACCGCTCCCCCTGCGCAGGCACCCCGACGACCGCCGACGCCGTGTCGTGCGAACCGACCGCGATCACCGGCGTGCCGTCCTGCGTGGACCCGATGACCTCGCCCGGCTCCCGCAGCGGCGGGAACAGCGCCGCGCCCGCGCCGGTCCTCGCGATCAGCTCGGTGGCCCACGTGCGGGTGCGCACGTCGAGGAGCTGGGTCGTCGACGCGTTCGTTACCTCCGCGCCCTGCTCGCCGGTCAGCCAGTACGCGAGCAGGTCCGGGATCAGCAGCAACCGCCGCGCCAGCGCAAGCCGGGGTTCGGCGGCCAGCTGGTGGATCGTGTTGAACGGCAGGAACTGCAGCCCGGTCGTCGCGTACAGCTCCCGCGCGCCAAGGCGTTCGAGGTTGTCCTTCGCGCCCGCGGTGCGCTCGTCCCGGTAGTGCACGGGGTTGCCGAGCAGCGCGCCGTGCGCGTCGAGCAGCCCGTAGTCCACGGCCCACGAGTCGACACCGATCCCGTCGACCGGCCCGGCCTCCCGCAGCCCGTCGAGAACTCCCTGGTACAGCGCGAGGATGTCCCAGTGCAGGGTCCCCGCGGTCCGGACGGGACGGTTGGGGAAGCGGTGACACTCCCGCAGCTCCAGGGTGTCCGCACCGACCTCGCCGACGATCACCCTTCCGCTCGCCGCGCCGAGGTCGGCGGCGGCCACGCGGACGCTCCGCGGCGTCATCACCGGAGGAAGGCCGCGGCCACCCCGGCGTCCACCGGCACGTGCGATCCGGTCGTCAGCGACAGGTCCCCCGCGCACAGCGCGACGACGGCCGCGGCCACGTGCTCGGGCAGCACCTCCCGCTTCAGCAGTGTGCGCTTGGCGTAGAAGGCACCCAGCTCCTCCTCCGGCACCCCGTACACGGCGGCGCGTTGCGCGCCCCAGCCACCGGCGAAGATCCCCGAGCCGCGGACCACGCCGTCGGGGTTGATGCCGTTGACGCGGATCCCGTACTCCCCCAGCTCGGCGGCGAGCAGCCGGACCTGGTGCGCCTGGTCGGCCTTGGCCGCCCCGTACGCCACGTTGTTGGGGCCGGCGAACACGGCGTTCTTGCTGGAGATGTAGACGATGTCGCCGCCGATGCCCTGCTCGACCATGATCCGCGCGGCCTCGCGGGAGACGAGGAAGGAACCCTTCGCCATCACGTCGTGCTGACGGTCCCAGTCCTCCTCGGTGGTCTCCAGCAACGGCTTCGACACCGAGAGGCCCGCGTTGTTGACCACGAGGTCGACGCCGCCGAACGCCAGCACGGCAGTGCGGAAGGCCGCTGCGACGGCGTTCTCGTCGGTCACGTCGACGGTCACCGCGAGACCGGTCTCGCCGATCTGCTCCGCGACCTGCCTGGCCGAGTCCTGGTCCCGGTCGGCGACGACCACGCACGCGCCCTCGGCCGCGAGCCGCAGCGCGGTGGCCCGCCCGATGCCCGACCCGCCGCCGGTGACGAACGCGACGCGGGCCGCGAGCGGCCTGGGTTCTGGGCGCCGCCTGAGCTTCGCCTCTTCCAGCGCCCAGTACTCGATGCGGAACTTCTCGCGTTCCTCGATCGGCTCGTAGACCGACACGGACTCGGCGCCGCGCATCACGTTGACGGCGTTGACGTAGAACTCGCCCGCCACCCGCGCGGTCTGCTTGTCCGCACCGAAGCTGAACATGCCGACGCCCGGCACGAGCACGATCGCCGGGTCCGCACCACGCATGGGCGGGCTGTCCGCGTCGGCGTAGCGCTCGTAGTAGGCGCGGTAGTCGGCCCGGTAGGCCTCGTGGAGTTCCTTCAGCCGCGCGAGCAGGCCCGCCAACGGCGTGGTCGGCGGCACGTCGACGACGAGCGGGCGGACCTTGGTGCGCAGGAAGTGGTCCGGACAGCTGGTGCCCTTGGCGGCCAGCTCGTGCAGGCGTTCGCGGGCGAGGAAGTCCAGCACGCCCGCACTGTCGGTGAAGTGGCCGACCTGCGGGTGGTCGGTGGAGACGAGTCCTCGGACGGCCGGTGCGATGCGGGCGGCCAGCAGTGCCCGGTCGGCGGGGGCGAGCGGCTCGACCACGACGGCGCCGAACGGGTCGGGCCTGCCGTGCTCGTCGAGGTAGCGCTGCGCGGTCGCGATGATCTCGAGGGAGTTGGCCTCGCACTCCTCGCTCGTGGCGCCCCACGCGGTGATGCCGTGGCCGCCGAGCACCACGCCGATCGCCCTCGGGTTTTCCCGCTGCACGGCCGCGATGTCCAGTCCGAGCTGGAATCCGGGGCGCCGCCACGGCACCCAGACCACGCGGTCACCGAAGCACGCCCTGGTCAGTTCTGGCCCGTCGACGGCGGTCGCGATCGCGATGCCCGCGTCCGGGTGGAGGTGGTCGACGTGCGCCTGCTCGACCAGGCCGTGCATGGCGGTGTCGATGGACGGGGCGGCGCCGCCCTTGCCGTGCAGGCAGAAGTCGAACGCGGCGACCATCTCGTCCTCGCGCTCGACCCCGGGGTAGACGCCGGTCAGCGCGCGGAGCCGGTCGAGCCGCAGCACGGCGAGGCCGTTCGCCCTCAGCGTGCCGAGGTCGCCGCCGGAACCCTTGACGTACAACAGGTCCACCTCGGCGCCGGTGACCGGGTCGGTCGCGGTGGTCTTCGCGGAGGTGTTGCCGCCGGCGTAGTTGGTGTTGCGGGGGTCGGACCCGAGCCGGTTGCCACGTCGCAACAACGCCTCGACCTGATCAGTCATGCCGCCCTCCGCCATCGAAAATTAAACGTTTCAATTCGTGCCTCAGCATGGTGGAGCCGCTCTCGACGTGTCAAGGGAGTCACCGCTGGACCCGTGTCGAGGCGCGGACGACCAGCTCCGGCCGGAACCGGACCTGCTGGTGCTGGTGCGACTCCTCGCCCGCCGCCTCCTCGAGCAGCAGCCGCGCGGCGGTGCGGCCGAGCAGCTCCCTGGGCTGGCGCACCGACGTGAGCGGCACGGCGGCGGCCTCCGCGAACTCGATGTCGTCGTAGCCGACCACCGCGAGGTCGTCCGGCACCGAGAGGCCCTGCCGGGTCATGACCTGCAGCAGCCCCAGCGCGAGCAGGTCGTTCGCGCAGAACGCCGCGGTCGGCCGCGTCGAGGCAGGCAGCCCGACGAGCCGCTCCCCCGCGCGGCGCCCCTCGGCCACCGTCAGCGCCCCGGTCGCCATCCGCACCAGCTCGGCGGGCCGGCCGAAAGCCCGCGCCGCGTTCTGCGCACCCTCGTGGCGGTCCCGCACCTGCTGCACGGTCGCGGGCCCGCCGACGAACGCGATCCGCTCGTGCCCGGTCTCGAGCAGGTGGGTCATGGCCAGCTCACCGCCGAGGACGTCGTCGACGGCGACCGAGCACCGGGTGTCGTCGGCGGACTGGCAGTCGACGAGCACCACCGGCATGCCGCGGCCCGGCATCTCCGCGAGACGCTCGCCGCCGGGGTCGATCGGGGTGATCAGCACGCCCTGCACCCGCTGCTCGCGCAACCGCTCGAGGTACTCGCGCTCGCGGCTGCCGTCCTGGTTGGAGTTGCACAGGTAGACGACCATGCCCTCGGCGCGGGCCGTCTCCTCGACACCGCGCGCCACGTCGTTGAAGAACGGATTCGCGGCGTCCATCACCACGTACGCGATCGTCCTGCTCTGCCCGGCCCGCAACTGGCGCGCGGTCTCGTTGCGGACGAAGCCCAGCTCGACGATCGCGGCCTGCACGCGCAGCCTGGTCACCTCGCTGACCAGGTGCGGGCGGTTCAGCACGTTCGACACGGTGCCGATGGACACGCCCGCGACCGCGGCCACGTCCTTCATCCCGGGAGTGCTGTCGGTCATTCCGCCGCCCGCTTCATGAGCAGCGCGCGTTCCCGCTCGTTGCGGGTCAGCGCGGCGGCCCGTTCGAACTCGGCGCGTGCCTCGTCGGTGCGGCCGAGCTTGGCCAGCAGGTCACCGCGCACGCTCGGCAGCAGGTGGTATTTCTTCAGCGACGGCTCGTCGAGCAGTTCGTCGACCACTTCGAGCCCGGCCTGCGGGCCGAACGCCATCGACAGCGCCACCCCGCGGTTCAGCTCGATCACCGGCGACGGCACGAGTTGCACCAGCCGCGCGTACAACGCCGCGATCCGCGGCCAGTCGGTCTCCGCCGGGGTGCGGGCTCTGGCATGGCACGCGGCGATCTCGGCCTGCAGCACGTACGGGCCCATCGGCTGCTCCAGCTCGCCCGCCCGCGCGAGCGCCGCGAGGCCGCGCCGGATCAGCAGCCGGTCCCACTTCAGCCGGTCCTGGTCGTTCAGCAGCACGGGAGTGCCATCCGGCGCCGTCCTGGCGCGGGCGCGGGAGGCCTGGATCTCCATCAGCGCGATCAGGCCGTGCGCCTCCGGCTCCGTGGGCACCAGCTCGGCGAGGATCCGGCCGAGCCGCATCGCGTCCTCGCACAGGCTCGGCCGCATCCAGTCGTCGCCGCCGGTCGCCGCGTAGCCCTCGTTGAAGATCAGGTAGACGACCTCCAGCACGGAGGCGAGCCGCTCCCCAAGCTCGTTCGCGGCCGGCACCTCGAACGGGATCTTCTTCTGGGCGAGGGTCTTCTTGGCCCGCACGATCCGCTGCGCGATCGTCGGCTCCGGGGTGAGGAACGCGCGGGCGATCTCCTCGGTGGTCAGACCGCCGAGCAGGCGCAGCGTGAGCGCCACCCTGGCCTCGGTGGACAGGACCGGGTGGCAGGAGATGAACACCAGCCGCAGCATGTCGTCGGAGATGTTCGAGTGGATCGCGTCGAAGTCCGGCTCCGCGGTGGGCAGCTCGGCGGTCTCCAGGTCGCGGCCGATCTCGGTGACCTTGCGGTCCAGCGTCTCGCGGCGCCGGAACATGTCGATGGCGCGCCGCTTGGCGATGGCCATGAGCCAGGCGCCCGGGTTGTCCGGGACACCCGACTCCGGCCACTGTTCCAGCGCGGCGACCAGCGCGTCCTGCGCCAACTCCTCGGCGAGTCCGACATCGTGCACCATCCTGGTCAACCCGGCGATCAGCCGGGCCGACTCGATGCGCCATACGGCGTCTATCGCACGGTGGGTCTCTGGCGTCGGCATGCGCCTATCAAAGCAGCTACCGCCCCTTGTTCGCCGTCACCGCCGCGGTCAGGTCGTCGGCCTCGAAAACCTGACGGATCTCGACGTCGGATTCGACGCCGTCGGTCCACGGGATCCGCTTGACCCACTCGACGGCCTCCTCCTTCGACTTCACCTCGAGCAGCCAGAAGCCGGCGACCAGCTCCTTGGCCTCGGCGAACGGGCCGTCGATGACGGTCGGCACGCCGTCGGTGAACTTCACCCGCGCGCCGCGCGACGACGCGTGCAGCCCCTCACCCGCGAGCAGCACACCCGCCTTGATCAGCTCCTCGTTGTAGCGACCCATGGCGGTCAGATCCTCCTCGGACGGCAGCTCGCCGTCCTCGGACTGCCCGCTGGCCTTGACCATCACCATGAAACGCATCTTCGTGCTCCTTTACTTGCCGCCGATCAGATCGGAGATGTTCTTGGTGTATTTCCGGTTCTCCTCGGTCACCGCGGCAGCGAAGTCGTCGGGCTCGGTGAGCTGCCGGATCTCGATCTCGGCGTTGCCGTGCGCGTCCTCGACGGGCCACTTCTTCACCCATTCGACGGCCTCGGCCAGCGACTCCACCTCGATGACCGAGTACCCCGCGACGAGCTCCTTCGACTCGGCGAAGGGACCGTCGACCACCGCCGGTTTGCCCCTTCCGGAGAAGTGCACCCTGGCCCCCTTGTCGGATGGCATGAGCCCGTCACCGGAAAGCAGGACACCGGCCCTGGCCAGTTCCTCGTTGTAGCGGCCCATGGCTTCGAGAAGCTCCTCGGAGGGCAGCACGCCGGCCTCGGATTCCTCGTCGGCCTTGCGGATGAGCATGAATCGCATTGCCTGGTTCCCTTCTTCCCCAGTGGTCTCGAGCCGTGTCGAAACCTAGCCGCTGTCCACACGTCGGACGACCGCGTCGCGAATCGACACGTCACCCGGAATCAGTTGCCCGGTTCACCCGGCCACCCAGTTCCCGCAGGTAGTCCACCAGCTCGCGGGGTTCCTCGACGCTGAACTCACAGCCCGCCGTCGCGAACCGGTAGGCCAGCCATTCGAGTGTGTCGGCACCCGCCCGCACGCGGCTGCGGTGCTCGTCGACCGGCTCCGCGGTGCCGAGGTGGGCAGGCACGCGGTCCGCGGGCAGGTCGAGGACGACCACGGCCTCGTAGGTGGGTGCGAGGGAGTAGAGCTTACTGGTGGTGAACGAGGCCGCGTCGCCTTCCGGCAGCTCCCGTGGCCGGTAGCGGGCGCCGGTCGACTGCGCGCCGGCAACACGGTCGACCCGGAACAGACGCCAGTCGTCGCGGTCCAGGTCGAACGCGGCGAGGTACCAGCGGCGGCCGGCCGCGACGAGCCGGTACGGCTCGACGTGCCTCCTTGACTCCGTGCCGTCGTGGTCCCGGTAGGCGAAGCGCAGGCGCTCGTGGCTGGTGACCGCGCCCGCGATCCCGGTCAGCTGACCTGGATCCACGGCCTGCTGTTCGCCGGTGACGAGCGGGACGGTCGCCGAGGTGAGCGCGCCGACCCGGTACCGCAGCCGTGCGGGCAGCACCCGCTCCAACTTGGTGAGCGCGCGGACCGACGCCTCCTCGATGCCCTGCACGGCCTGGCCCGCGGCGGCCCGCAGGCCGACCGCCATCGCGACCGCCTCCTCGTCGTCGAGCAGGAGCGGCGGCAGCGCCGAGCCCGCGACGAGCCGGTAGCCGCCCTCCGCGCCCATCGACGCCTCGACCGGGTACCCGAGGTCGCGCAGCCGCTCGACGTCGCGCCGCACGGTCCTCGGGCTGACCTCGAGCCTTCGGGCCAGCTCGCTGCCCGGCCACTCCCTCGGCGTCTGCAGGAGGGACAGCAGGGCGAGAAGACGGCCGGCGCTCATGACCGGGAGCATATGGGTCAGTTGTCGACCTAGATGATGTGTTGCGGGATGACCGGCTTCACGGAACACCGGGGGCTCCCTGGCATCCCCGAGACCGGCCAGTCCGGCGAGGACGACCCGCACGACGCCGACGACGATCGCCGAGGTCACGACGGGTGGCCGTACCCGGCCTGTGGACAACTCCCCGGCGTTGTCGGCGGTCGCCCCTAGAATCGCCCCCGTGACTCTCCCGGACACCACGACCCAGCCCGCCCTGGACACGCTGCGCCGCGTGTTCGGCTACGACGCGTTCCGGGGGAACCAGCAGGAGATCATCGAACACGTCGTCGACGGCGGCGACGCGCTGGTGCTGATGCCGACCGGTGGCGGCAAGTCGCTGTGCTATCAGATCCCGGCGCTGGTGCGGCCCGGCACCGGCATCGTGGTGTCACCGCTGATCGCGCTGATGCAGGACCAGGTCGACGCGCTCATGGCGCTCGGCGTACGGGCGGGCTTCCTCAACTCGACGCAGGACTTCGGCCGGCGGCACGAGGTCGAGGAGGCGTTCCTGGCCGGCGAGCTCGACCTGCTGTACCTGGCGCCGGAACGGCTGAAGGTGGAGTCGACGCTGCGGCTGCTCGACCGCGGCAAGATCGCGCTGTTCGCCATCGACGAGGCGCACTGTGTGGCGCAGTGGGGCCACGACTTCCGCCCGGACTACCTGGAGCTGTCGCGGCTGCACGAGCGGTGGCCATCGGTGCCGAGGATCGCGCTGACGGCGACCGCGACGGCCGCGACCCGCAAGGAGATCGCGCACCGGCTGAACCTGGACGACGCGCTGCAGTTCGTGTCGAGCTTCGACCGGCCCAACATCCAGTACCGGATCGTGGCCAAGAACCGCCCGGAACAACAGTTGCTCGAACTGCTCACCACCGAGCACAAGGGCGACGCCGGCATCGTCTACTGCCTGTCGCGGGCGTCGACGGAACGTACCGCGCAGTTCCTGTCGGACAACGGGATCGAGGCGCTGCCTTACCACGCGGGTCTCGACGCGCGCACCCGCGCACGCAACCAGGCCCGGTTCCTGCGCGAGGACGGCCTCGTGGTGGTGGCGACCATCGCGTTCGGCATGGGCATCGACAAGCCGGACGTGCGGTTCGTCGCGCATCTCGATCTGCCGAAGTCGGTGGAGGGCTACTACCAGGAGACCGGGAGGGCGGGCCGGGACGGCCAGCCGTCGACGGCGTGGCTCGCGTACGGGCTGCAGGACGTGGTGCAGCAGCGCAAGATGATCGCCACGTCGGAGGGCGACGACGCGCACCGCCGCCGCCTCGGCACCCACCTCGACGCGATGCTGGCCCTGTGCGAGACGGTCGAGTGCCGTCGCGTGCAACTGCTGAACTACTTCGGGCAGGACAGCACCCCGTGCGGCAACTGCGACACGTGCCTGAGCCCGCCGGAGGCGTGGGACGGCACGATCGCGGCGCAGAAGGTGCTGTCCGCGGTGTACCGGCTCGACCGGGAACGCCGCCAGAAGTTCGGCGTCGGCCACATCGTCGACATCCTGCTCGGCCGCCAGACCGCGAAGATCCAGCAGTTCGGCCACGAGTCACTCACGGTGTTCGGCGTCGGCACCGAACTCGCGGAACCGGTGTGGCGCGGCGTGATCCGCCAACTGCTGGCGCAGGGCCTGCTGACCGTCGAGGGCGACCACGGCACGCTGGTGCTGACCGAGGCGAGCGCCGACGTGCTCGCCCGCAAGCGTGAGGTGCGCCTGCGGCAGGAACCGAAACGCGCGGCCAAACCGGCCCGGACCAGGGCACCCCAACAGGAACTGTCCCCGGAGACCCAGCCCGTCTTCGAGAAGCTACGCGCCTGGCGCGCCGCCACCGCGAAGGAACAGGGCGTCCCGGCCTACGTGATCTTCCACGACGCCACCCTCCGCCAGATCGCCACCGAGAACCCCGGCACCCTCGCCGAACTGGGCACGATCAGCGGCGTCGGCGAGAACAAGCTCGCGAAGTTCGGTCAGCAGGTGCTGGACGTGCTCGCCGGCTAGTGCCCGGGACAAGGGTGTCGGTCGCGTTCCGGCGAATGGTGCAGAGAAGCGGTGGATCGTTGCCGGGTGCAGTGAGGGTCCCCTGAGGTTCCGTTGATCCGCGCGAAACCATGCCGACCCGGACCTGGTCTGCCTGCGACAACCGGCCTGAACAGCCGCTTTACGCGTCCTGCGTAGGCTCGCCGGGACGGCAGGCGAGAGGGGTGGATGTGCTCGCGTACATCATCGGCGTGGTGCTTTTCGCGTTGTGCGTGGGTGTTTCGCTGGCCCTGCACGAGGCGGGCCACCTGCTGACCGCGAAGGCGTTCGGCATGAAGGTGCGCAGGTACTTCGTCGGGTTCGGGCCCCGGATCTGGTCGTTCCGGCGGGGCGAGACCGAGTACGGGCTCAAGGCGATCCCGGTCGGCGGGTTCTGTGAGATCGCCGGGATGACCGCGCTCGACGAGGTCGGCCCCGAGGACGAGCGGCGCGCCATGTGGCGGCAGAAGACGTGGAAGCGCACGGTCGTCATGGCGACCGGGCCGTTCACCCACTTCCTGCTCGGCTTCGTCGTCCTCTACGTGATGGCCGTGACGTTCGGCCTGCCGAACCTCGCCGAGAAGCCCGTCGTGTCCCAGGTTTCCGCGTGTGTGCACGACGCGACGACCTCCGAGCAGCTCGCGAACTCGGCGTGCGGGCCGGGCGAGACCGGGCCCGCGCAGGCGGCGGGACTGCGGCCCGGCGACGAGGTGCTGTCCGTCGGCGGGGTGGCGACGTCGACGTGGAGCGCGATGGTCGAGGAGATCCAGCGCGCGGACGGTCCGACCGCGTTCGTGGTTCGGCGCGGTGACGAAACGCTCCGGCTGACCGTCGACGTCCCCCAGGTGGACCGTCCGGTCACGACCTCCGACGGTGCGGCCGGCGTGGCTCAGGTCGGGGTCGCGGGAGTCATGGCGACCCGCTCGTTCGACTACACGGCGTGGTCCGCGGTCGGCGGCACCGCGACGTTCGCGGGCGAGATGTTCACCCAGACCTTCGCGAGGCTCGTCGAGTTCCCGCAACGCATCCCGGCGGTCGTCGAGGCGATCTTCGGCGGTGAACGCGACCCGGAGACCCCGGTCAGCGTGGTGGGTGCGAGCCGCATCGGCGGTGAGGCCGTCGAAGCCGGGCTGTGGCAGGTGTTCCTGCTCCTGCTGGCGGGGCTGAACTTCTTCATGGGCGTGTTCAACCTGCTGCCGCTGCTGCCGCTGGACGGCGGGCACATCGCGGTCACGTGGTACGAGCACGTCCGCAACTGGCTGCGCGACCGGCGTGGCAAGACCGCCGCCGCGCCGGTCGACTACACCAGGCTGTCGGGCATCACGATGGTGCTGGTGATGATCGGCGGCGCCGTCCTGCTGCTGACGGTCACCGCCGACATCGTGAACCCGATCAGAATCACCCAGTAGGGATTTCGTCGTTGTGGATCCGCGCCGCGGGGGGTACTCGACCGGCGCACGGCGACCTGTCCACACCCTGGTCGCCGTGCGCGGACCCCTTCGTCACGAGTGGCGGCGGCGCAGCCGGTCCAGGGCGAACGCGCCGGGGCCCGCGATGCCGATCAGCAGGAAGATCCACGCGAACAGCGCGGCGGGCTCGCCGCCGTTGGGCAGTGGCAGCAGCGCGAGCGGCTGGTGGACGGTGAAGTAGGCGTAGGCCATCGCACCAGAGCACAGCAGCGCCGCGGGCCGGGTGAACCACCCCGCCAGCACGAACGCGCCGGCGACCAGGTGGATCATCGATCCCCACCAGTCCGGCCAGCTGAACAGCCCGACGGTCCCACCGGCGCCGTCCATGCCGCCGAAGGCACCGAACAGACCGACGAGGCCGTGGCACAGGAACAGGAACGACACCACGACCCGGGTCGCGCCAAGCGCCCATGCCTGTGGCCTGCCTGCGAACGGTCCGGTGGCCGGGGTGGTGGTGCCGGTCGTGGTGGTGGGCTGGGTGGCGGTCATGTCGGTCCTCCGTCAGATGTCGTCCCGATTACACAACGACGTCGAACGCGACACCACCGGATCGACAACCGGCCCGATCTTCGCGCGGGACACCAGAGCACGTCCTTTGCTCTTTGTGGAAAGTCCGGGCCCGATCAGCCGCTACCGGGGAGCCGGTCCTGTGTCCGGCGGGTCAGCTCCCTGGTCTGCTCGCGGAGGATCTCGATCGTGCGGGTCACGTAGTCCGCGATGACCTGCTGTTCCTCCTCGGTGTAGCGGGCCACCACCTCGTTCATCGCGGCGGACAGGCCCGCGAACACCTCGCCGAACACGCCTCGCCCGTTCGCGGCCACGCTGATCACCACACGTCTGCGGTCGGCGGGGTCCTGGGCACGCCGCACCAGCCCGGCGCGTTCGAGCCGGTCGACCATGCCGGTGACCGCGCCAGGGGTCAGGCCGATCTCCTTCGCCAGGGCGCCGGCCGAGAGCGATCCACCGGCGGCGATGACCCCGAGTGCCCGCTGGTCCACCGCGCTCACCCCGAGGTGGGTCCCGACGGCCTCGTGGAACGCGACCACCGCGGTGCTGAGCTGGCGGCCGAGCGCCGCTCCCGGATCGCCTCCCGTTCGCTGGGTCACGCCCATCACTTTAGCATGCCGAATATTTCGGTAGGCTGAAGTAAATTCACCGACCGGGAGGGACCGGGATGAGTACCGATCTGCGTGGTGAGGTTCGGCTGGCGCTCGAGACGCCGGCCTGGACGTGGCGGTTCTACCTGCGCCATTTCCTGGTGGTCGCCGGGCTTTCGCTCGTCGGCTCCGTGCAGCGGATCGTGGTCGTGAACTGGGGTGAGCACCTCCCGGCCGCGCTGTCGGTTGCCTCGGAGGTGCTGGTGATGGCCGCGCGGGTGCTGCTGCTCGTGATCGTCTGGCGGCTCGCCATGCGTGCCGTGTCCTGGCGCTGGGACAACCTGTCCGCGTTCGCGCGGGAGCACTGGCCGAGCCTGGTCATCCAGGGCGTGCTGCTGTCGGTGGCGTTCCTGGTCTTCGACGTGGTCGCCGAGAACGTCGTCGCCGGGCTGCTGCCGGAGGACGCCCGGTCGGCCTACCTGGGTGTGCTGCTGTTCATGAAGAACCCGACCGTGATCGCGTTGACGTTCGTGTGGTGGGTCGGGCTCGCCCGCCAGGTGCTGCGCGACCGCGACACCGCCACTGTCCCGGCGACCTGAACGGTTAGCGGAACCCCGACGGCCGCGCGTGCCCCGTGGTTAGCCTGGGGCATGGCCGACGAGCGCGGACACACCCCGGCGCGGATGCTGGTGATCCGGCGTGGTCTGCTCCTCGCCGGGCTCGCCGTCACCTGCTGGTCGGTGACCAGGACCGTGCTACTGCTGAGCGGGCACGACGTCGTGCCCGACGACGACCGGCACGGCTACCTCGCGATCTTCTCGCTGGTGCTGCTGCCGGTGCTGGTGGTCGCGGTCGTGACGCTCGTGGCCGACACCGCGGAGTTGTGGCGACGCGGCCACTCCCCCGGCCGTTCCCGCCACGTCGGTCCCGGCGTCGCGCTGGCGCTGTCCGCGCCGCTGGCGAGCCCGGTCGCCGCCGTCGCGGTGGTGGTCGGGGTGGCGATCGTCGTGGCGGCCCGCACCGACCGGCCCTGAACCGCCGGCCGGTTCGTCAGCCCGCGGGCACGAGCCCGGCGTGGCGGAGCCGCTCCTCGGTCCGGTGGACCGCCGCGGCACGCTCGACCTCGTTGACCGCCAGCGCGCGCACCACCGGATCGTCGGCGGAGCGGCGCCTGCGCAGCTCCGCCATGCGTTCGCGGAAGGTGACCGGGCGGCCGTCCGGGCTGGTGGTCATGTCGCAGTACCACAGCGCGTCGCGCACCGGGCCCTGCTCGTCGTCGTACACCGCCAGCGCCTCGGCCAGTCCGGTGAACTCCGCGACCGCGGCCGCGCCCGCGTGGTGGGCC
Organism: Actinophytocola glycyrrhizae; assembly: GCF_042653545.1. Classification (NCBI taxonomy): domain Bacteria; kingdom Bacillati; phylum Actinomycetota; class Actinomycetes; order Pseudonocardiales; family Pseudonocardiaceae; genus Actinophytocola; species Actinophytocola glycyrrhizae. The sequence continues at coordinate 267,964 of NZ_JBHSIS010000020.1, read as the reverse complement.
ACCAGGGCGGCCACGCGGAACGGCACACCCCGGCCCACCAGGTAGCGGGCACCGTCCACCTGGTGCATCCCGGTGACCGTCACCTCGGCGGCGTACCCGATGTCGTGCAGCCAGGCCGACGCGACGAGCACCTCACGGTCACCGGCCGGGAACGCGGGCGCGATCTGCTGTGCCCGCCGCGCCACGCCCCACGTGTGGGCCCACCGGCGCGGCAGCTCCCCGGCGAGCAGGTTGCGAGCGGTCAGCCACGCCCAGGTCCGCAGGGACACCTCGGTCAGGGACACCTCGCCCGCCCCGGCCAGCCAGCCGATCCTGGCCCGCACCGCGCGTTCGACGAGCACCGGCACGAACAGCTGCACCCGGGCGTGCTCGAAGCTCGACCACGCGTCCCGCACGCACTCGTCGAGCACGCTGAGGGGCACGTCGGCCCGCTCGCTGCCCAGTCGCTCCCCGAGCCTGCGCATCAGCGGTTCCGGCTCGCACAGGGTGTCAGCGGTCGGCACTCCGACAGCATGCCTCATGCGAGTGGTTACCCGTGATGTTTCCTCCCCCACATGGACGAGCCGGGATTTTGTGTCCGCAGACGCTGTTCCAGCGGTCCCTGACGCATTTGTCCGACTTCGTCTCGAAGCGCCGCACCGGGCAGCGGGGCAGGCGAACCGTGGCCGACGGTCACGTACGGCGACGGACCGGCCGGCCGCAGCGTGCGGAGTCCTCGCCCCCGGCCCTGCTCGTGACGGGACGCGATGGCGTGGCACACGCCTGCCGCCCCCGGAAGGTTCACCGCGTGGACTTGTCTCGTCGCAGCGCGTGGCAACGATGCGCTGCCCGCCGATGCGGCACGGTTAGGCTCTGCCCATGTTGCTGCGCCAGCTGGAGTACCTGAGCGCACTCGCACGCGAAGGGCACTTCGGACGGGCGGCAGAGGCCTGCCACGTCTCACAGCCCGCGCTGTCGGCTGCCATCCGCAAGCTCGAGGCCGAACTGGATGTCCAGATCGTGCAGCGGGGTCAGCGGTTCGAGGGGTTCACCCCCGAGGGCAAGCAGGTCCTCCTCTGGGCGCACCGCATCCTCGCCGAGCAGGACGCGCTGCGCCATGAGCTGGCCAGCATGCGCGGCGGCCTTTCCGGGGTGCTGCGCATCGGCGCCATCCCCACGGCGCAGACGATCGTCTCGCTGCTGACCGCGCCGATGTTCGCCGACCACCCCCGGGTGCGCATCTCGATCGAGTCGCTGTCGTCGCGGCAGATCGTGCACCGGCTCGCCGAGTTCGACCTGGACATCGGATTGACCTATGTGGACGGTGAACCGCTCGGCACGGTCCGGGTGACACCGCTCTACCGCGAGCGCTACCTGCTGCTCACGCCGGCCGACGGCCGGTTCGCCGAGCGGGACTCGGTCGGGTGGGGCGAGCTGGTCGACACGCCGCTGTGCCTGTTGTCGTCGGTCATGCAGAACCGGCGGATCCTGGACCGCAACTTCGCGGAGGCCGGGGTCACGGTGTCGCCGTCGGTGGAGACCGACACGGTCTCGGCGATCTACGCCCACGTGGCCACCGGGCAGTGGTCCAGCGTCATCGCGCACGCGTGGTTGTACCTGTTCGGGGTGCCGGCCGGGCTGAAGGTGGTGCCGCTCAACCGGCCGAACGTCACCAACCAGGTCGGCCTCGTCCTCGCCGACCGCGATCCGGAGCCGATGCTCGCCCGCGCCCTTCTCGACGCCACCAGCCGCGTCGACATACAGGAGAAACTGGACCAACTTCTCACCAACTACGTCCGATAGACGGAAATTATCGGCCCATAAACCAAAATGCTTTGACCTTCAACCACCGCCGTCAGTACGGTTCGCCCCCATCACCCGGGCAGTACACGGAGGTGCGCCTTGGCCGCCCTGTCGTTCCTCGACCGCGAACACACGGTGGCGAAGCCCGGCTACAGCAGATGGCTGATCCCGCCGGCCGCGCTGGCGATCCACCTCTGCATCGGCCAGGCCTACGCGACCAGCGTCTACAAGACCGCGCTCGTCCAGCACTTCGACACGAGCCTGACCGCGGTCGGCATCATCTTCTCGATCGCGATCGTCATGCTCGGCGTCTCGGCGGCGGTCATGGGCACCTGGGTCGAGCGGGTCGGCCCGCGCGCGGCGATGTTCACCTCCGCGTGCTTCTGGTCGTCGGGATTCCTCATCGGCTCCCTCGGCATCGCCACCACCCAGCTGTGGCTGGTGTACGTCGGCTACGGCGTCTTCGGCGGCATCGGGCTCGGCATCGGCTACATCTCGCCGGTGTCGACGCTGATCAAGTGGTTCCCCGACCGCCCAGGCCTCGCGACCGGTATGGCGATCATGGGCTTCGGCGGCGGCGCGCTCGTCGCCTCTCCCCTGTCACGACAGCTGATGTCGTTGTACGACAGCGGTTACGACCCGTCCGACTCGGCTTCGGTTGCGTCGGGCGGCTCGGTCGCGCTGCTGTTCCTCACGCTCGGCATCGGCTACTTCGTCGTGATGATGTTCGGCGTCTTCAACGTCCGCGTCCCCGCCCCGGGCTGGCGTCCCGCGGGCTTCGACCCGGCGAAGCTGACGGCGAAACCACTCGTCACCACCGCACACGTGTCGGCGACCAACGCGATCAGGACACCGCAGTTCTGGCTACTGTGGACGGTCCTGTTCTGCAACGTGACCGCGGGCATCGGCATCCTCGAGCAGGCGAGCCCGATGATCCAGGACTTCTTCCGCGAGGGTGGCACCTCCGCGGTCGCCACCACGGCCGCGACCGCGTTCGTCGGCCTGCTGTCGATCTTCAACATGGCCGGCCGCTTCGCCTGGTCGTCCACTTCGGACTTCCTCGGTCGCAAGCCGACCTACGTGATCTACCTCGGCGTCGGCATGGTCCTGTACTTCCTGCTCGCCGTGGCCGGGCACAGCGCCACCGCGGTGTTCGTGCTGCTGGCCGGCGTCATCATCTCCTTCTACGGCGGCGGGTTCGCCACCGTCCCGGCCTACCTGCGCGACCTGTTCGGCACCTACCAGGTCGGCGCGATCCACGGCAGGCTGCTGACCGCGTGGTCCGCCGCCGGCATCGCGGGCCCGCTGATCGTCAACGGCTTCCTCGACGCACAGGGGAAGCCGGGTCAACTCGTCTACACCGACTACCGGCCCGCCCTGTTCACCATGATCGGTGTGCTCGCGATCGGTTTCGTCGCGAACCTGCTGATCCGGCCGGTGGCAGTGCGGTTCCACGAGGCCGAGCACAGCGACGCGTTCGCGGAAGCCGACGATCCTGCGAAGGGATAGGCACATGCCCGAGACCGAACCCGAGACGACCGACCAGACCGCGCGCCTGGTGATCTCCTGGCTGGTGGTGGGCATCCCCATCGTCTACGCGCTGTACCAGACCGTCAGGTCGATCCTCCCCCTGTTCGGCGGCTAGGGCGGGTCCCGTGGATCCTGGTCGATGGGATTCGTGATCCATCTGGTCGCTGGCAAGGCGGAGGAAGGCCCTCGTACCGGGTTGTACTCGGGCTTTCCGACAACGCGGCCAGCGGCCAGATGGGCGCGAATACCGCGATCAAGATCCGCGGGACACGCCCTGGTTCCCAGCGATGGCGCTGATCGAGCGGATCACCCACCAGATCCCCTTCAGATCCTCATGAACCACGCTCGAAAGTCTCCGAGCCAGCGGAAACCTCAGGGGTCGGCTGGCTCGCGCATCGTCGGATCGTCGACGCGCCTGCGGTGTCCACCGGCTGCCTGGGCGATCGGCGCGACTCCGACGATCGCCCAGACCAACTCGGTCTCGGCCGCGCGCCTCACCCCCGTTTGACCGGGCCCCGGCCAGTCCCACGCGAACGGTCACGAGGTCCCACGGTTCCCGACGTCGGCACGCTGCCGAACACCCGCTCGCCCTCGGCGGCGAAGCGCGGCAGCAGCAGCCCGAACGTCGCCCGCTCTTCACGCGTCCAGTCCGCGCAGATGCGCCGGATCAACGCCCGGTTGCGCACCCGCATGTCATCGAGGAAGCCCTGGGCCGTCGCGGTCAGGCTCACCACCATCGCGCGCCGGTCTCGCTCGTCGGGTTGCCGGGCCACCAAGCCGCGGGACTCCAGGTCGTCGAGGTGACGCGTCACCGTCGTCCGGTCCAGGCCCAGCTCCTCGGCGAGCTGCGACACCCGCAGTGGTCCGGCCCGGTGCAGTACGAACAGCGGCGAGGCGGTGCCGCGGCGCAGCCCGGGCGAGATGTCGCCGGCGACCCGCTCGAAAAAATCCTCCGTCGTCCGCGTGAGTGACGCCATCGCGTCGAAGACCCGGTTCTCGAGTGTCTGTCGCGTCATGCGCCCGCTCCGCTCTCGTCCGTCCCGGCCCGTCGAGGAAGGCAGGGCAGGGGTCGGGCCGCCTGTGTCCGCATCGCCGTGGGTCGTCGTCATGCTGGCGTCACCGCGTCCAATCGTCGAGCTGCCGAGTGTGGGTCACGCTGCCGCTTGATGCGAATTCACGTGTACACCGCTTCCTAACAATGTACGCGAGCACCTGCCCCAACACTCGGCCGACTTGGGCGGCAGCACCGGACCGCAGCTGAAATACGTGCAGACGGCGTCATATTTTACGTGTAGTGTGTCTCCTATCTGAGCTGTGCGGTAGGTGCTCTTGAGGACCCTGCCGGAGCGCACCGCCACCCACACCCACCACCGAAGGGGAACCGCGCATGGAGCCGAACTACCCGCTACACCTGCCGGACTTCTACATCGGCGACCCCGCACCGGCCTACCGGGACCTGCGCCACAACTCCCCGGTGCACTGGACCAGCGCCAACGGCGGGTTCTGGGGCATCACACGCCACGACGACATCAAGTTCATCGGCTCGCGGCCGCAACTGTTCTCGTCGGCGAAGGGGGTGCTGATGCCCGACGGCAAGCCTCGGACGGTCGACCCGCGCCCGATGCTGATCACAACCGATCCACCGCGGCACAAGGCAATGCGCCAGCTGATCTCGAAGGGCTTCACCCCGAGGCACATCAACGCGATGGAGCCCGACGTCCGCGCGATCGTGCGCGGTGTGCTGGACTCCGCGAAGGCGGGCGTCGAACTGGAGTACGCAGAAGGGTTCGTCGCCAAGGTCCCGGTCCGCATCATCGCCGACCTGCTCGGGGCACCGGCCGAGGACTGGGAGCGGTTCCGCGCCTGGTCCGACGCCTCCGTCGGCTCGGCCGACCCCGACGTCACGTTGACCTCGCAGGAGGCGTTCGGGGCCCTGACCGCCTACTTCCGCCAGTTGATCGACCTGCGCGAGCAGGACCGCACCAACGACCTCATCTCGATCCTGATGGAGGCCGAGGTCGACGGCGAGCGCCTGTCCCACGACGAGCTCATGGCGTTCCTGCACCTGCTGCTCGTCGCCGGCAACGAGACGACACGCAACCTGATCGCGCTGGGCACCATCGCCCTGGTCAACCACCCCGCGCAGCTGCGGACGCTCGTCGAGGACCCGAGCCTGATCCCCACCGCGGTCGAGGAGATGCTGCGCTACGTCACCCCGGTCACGCACATGACCCGCTGGGCCACCGAGGACGTCGAACTGCGCGGCAGGACCATCAGGAAGGGGCAAGCGGTCGTGCTGCTCTACGGCGCCGCCAACCGTGACGAGGACGTCTTCGGCGACACCGCCGAGCAGTTCGACATTACCCGCCGGCCCAACCCGCACCTGGCCTTCGGTACGGGCGAGCACGCCTGCCTGGGCCTGTCGCTGGCCCGGCTCGAGGCCCGGGTGTTCTTCGAGGAGTTCCTCGCCCGCTTCGACCGCGTCGAGCTCACCGGTGAGGTGCTGCGGATGCGCTCGACCATGGTGCCCGGCATCCGGACCATGCACGTCCGCCTGGGTTCCGCGAACGAGAGGGCCACCGTCCGATGAGGATCGTCCTGGACCGGGCCAGGTGCACCGGTATCGGAATCTGCGAGGCTCTCGCGCCGACCGTGTTCGAGGTGGACGACAACGGTGAGCTGGTCGTGCTGTCCGCCGACGTACCCGAAGACGCCCAGAACGAGGTGACCGAGGCCGTCGAGGGCTGCCCCACCATGGCCCTGGGGCTGCGGTTGTGAGCGCCGCGACGGGCCACACCGGACCCAGCTCACTCGTTGTCGTCGGCGCCTCGCTCGCCGGCCTGCGTGCGGTCGAGGCCGCGCGCAAGGCCGGGTTCGCCGGCCGTATCACCCTGATCGGCGACGAGCCCCACCTGCCCTACGACCGGCCGCCGCTGTCGAAGGAGCTGCTGGCCCCCGAAGGCCCGACCGACCCGGTGACCTTCCGCAGCCGTGCCGAGTTCGTCGACGAGCTGGGCGTGGAACTGCTGCTCGACGCCCCGGCCACCGGACTCGATCCGGACGCCCAGGTCGTGCACGCCGGCGGCGACGAGGTGGCCTACGGCGCGCTGGTCGTCGCCACCGGCGCCGCGGCCCGCGGACTGCCGGGCACCGAAGGTTTGGCGGGTGTGCACGTCCTGCGCACCCTGGACGATGCGCGTGCGGTTCGCCGCGCCCTCGACCAGGGTGCTCGCACCGTCGTCGTGGGGGCCGGGTTCATCGGGTCCGAGGTCGCCTCGGCGGCCCGCAGGCGCGGTTTGCCGACCACGGTCGTGGAGGCCCTGCCGACTCCCCTGGCCCGCTCCGTCGGGCCCGGCCTCGGTACCGCGCTGGCGTTGCTGCACACCCGCAACGGCACCGCGCTGCGCTGCGGACAGGCAGTGGTCGCGGTCGAGGGCACCAGCCGCGTCGAGGGCGTCCGTCTCGCCGACGGCACCGTGGTCGACGCCGACCTGGTCGTCGTCGGGATCGGAGCGGTGCCCCGCACCGACTGGCTCGCCGACAGCGGACTGCCCGTCGACAACGGCGTGGTCTGCGACGAGTTCCTCCGCGCCGGCGCCCCAGGCATCTACGCCGCGGGGGACGTCGCCCGCTGGCACAACCCCCTGTTCGACCGCTCGATGCGGACCGAGCACTGGTCCGCCGCCGCCGAGCAGGGGGCGCGCGCCGCGCGCAACGCGGTGTCACCGGATGCCCAGTCCTACGCGACGGTCCCGTACTTCTGGTCGGACTGGTACGGCTCGCGCATCCAGTTCGCCGGTGTCACCACCAACGACGGTCACGAGATCGTCTCGGGCGACCCTGCCGGTGACCACTTCGTCGCGCTGTACCGCGAGGGCGACCGGCTGAGCGGGGTGCTGACCCTGAACGGGCAGCGCCACGTCATGAAGTACCGCCGACTCATCGCCCAACGCGCCCGCTTCGACGAAGCCATCGCGTTCGCCAGGACGTCGATGTCCACGCGCTCCGCCGCCGCCACTTCCTGACCTCCTCACTCGCCAACGCCGGCGCACCGCCGGAAAGGACGAACCGACCCATGACCAAGCTGCGGCAACAGGACACGACGGACGACGACCACACGACCACCCCCGGGCCCACCCGGGAGGAGGCGGTGCTCGCCCGCATGGGCACGCGGATGGGCTTCGTCTACACCGCTGTCCCCGTCGTCGTGTTCGTGACAGCGAACCTCGTCCTCCCGTTGGCGGTGACGATCACCGTCGCCCTGCTGGCGGGGGCGGGGTTGACGGTGTTCCGACTCGTGCGCGGTGAGCGCTGGACCTCGGCTGTCGGCAGCCTGGTCGGCGTCGCGATCGCCGCCGGGATCGTGGCCCTGACCGGGTCGGCGAAGAACTACTTCATGGTGGGGATCTGGGCCTACTTCGCGGGCTTCGTGATCGCTCTCGGCTCGGTGCTGACCCGCCGGCCGGTCACGGGGGTCATCTGGAACTTCGTGCACGGCGGCAAGTACCGGTGGCGAACCGATCGGCGGGTCCTGCGCGCCCACACCGTCGCCACCCTTGCCGCCGCCGGTGTGCTGGCCGCCCGGTTCGCCCTCCAGCAGTGGCTCTACATCAACGACAACACCAGCGCGCTCGGTGTCGCCCGCATCGCGATGGGCACGCCGCTGTCGGCGCTCGTCGTGATCGTCATCGTGTGGGCCTTCCGTCGCAGCAGCAAGCAGTTCGTCCCGAAGAAGGCGGACACCGGCGACGGCATCGGGGACACCGGCCACAAGCCGGCCGAGTAACCCGTGAACCAGCCGGAACCCGTGACATCGCCACCGAGGACGCTCGTCGCCGTACTCGCCCTCGCAGGGATCACGGTGTCGTTGCAACAGACCTTCGTCATCCCGTTGCTGCCCCATCTGCCTGCGCTGCTGCACACGACGCCGGGCAACGCCTCGTGGGCCGTGACGGCCACGTTGATCGCGGGGGCGGTGTCGATCCCGATCGTCGGCCGGCTCGCCGACATGTGGGGCAAGCGGCGCATACTGCTGTCCTGTCTCGCGTTTCTGGTCACGGGTTCCGCGGTGACCGCGCTCAGCACGTCGCTGGGCTGGTTCGTCGCCGGTCGCGCCCTGCAGGGCACCGCCGCGGGCGTGGTGTCGCTGGGCATCAGCCTGCTTCGCGACCACCTGCCGAAGGACCGGCTGGCCTCCGCGACGTCGGTGATGAGCACGTCGCTCGGCGTCGGGGCCGCCCTGGGAGTTCCGCTGTCGGCGTTGCTCGCGCAGTACGCCGACTGGCGGGTTCTGTTCTGGACCGCGGGTGGGCTGGCAGCCGGGGCGGGTGTACTCGTCCTGCTCGTCGTACCCGGTACGGCGCGGCCGCCGGGCGGGCGGTTCGATCCGCTGGGGGCGCTGCTGTTGTCCACCGCGCTGGTCTGCCTGTTCCTCGCCGTCGCCAAGGGCGGAACCTGGGGGTGGACCGGCGGCGTCACCCTCGGCTCGTTCGCGGGCGCGGCCACGCTGCTGGTGCTGTTCGGTGTGTGGGAGCTGCGCACCCCGCAGCCGCTGATCGACCTGCGGGTGAGCCGGCGGCCGCGGGTCCTGCTCACCAACACCGCCTCGCTGATCTTCGGCTTCTCCATGTTGATCAGCTCGCTGGTGTTCACCCAGCTCCTGCAGATGCCCACGGCAGCGGGGTACGGGTTCGGCGAGTCGATGCTCGTCGCCGGCCTCCTACAGGCACCGGGCGGGGTGTGCATGATCGCCATGTCGCCGGTGTCGGCCATGATCACCGTCCGCTCCGGACCGCGGACGACGCTCATGGCCGGTGCCTTGGTCGTCGCGTGCGGCTACGGCTTCGCGACGCTGTGGCACGCCCAGCTCTGGCAGTTGCTCGTCTGCTCCGCCCTCGTCGGGTCCGGCATCGGGCTCGCCTACGGGGCGATGCCCTCGCTCATCATGAGCGCGGTCCCCGTCAGCCAGACCGCGGCGGCCAACAGCCTGAACAACCTCTGCCGGTCGTTGGGCACCTCCACCGCCAGCGCGGTGACGGGGCTGTTCCTGGCCACCATGACCACGACGGTGAGCGGTCATGTCGTCCCGGACCGGACCGCGTTCACCACCATCCTCCTGATCGGCGCGGCGGCGGCGCTGCTCGCCCTGACCGTCGCCGCTTTGATCCCGGGCCGCCGCCCGGCCACGACGGCTGACCTCCCGCCCGCCGCACCCCACTGCCGCGCCCAGGCACGAGCCGAGCACCACCCACTAGATGATCGATTCCGTGCAGATCATGTGAAGTGAGCCCGCGCGCAGCGCCAAGGCCCGCGAAGCGGGCCCTGCGAAGCAGGAACATGCCAAAGCACCCCGACGGTGACGCAAGCCCACCACGCCGCGCCTTCACATGATCTCCCGGTTCCCCGGCCTTCACCGGTGGTCACCGATCCGGGCGACGAGGAAGTCGAGCCGTTCCTCCTGGCCCGCCGGGGGGATGCGGCCGCTGTCGGACAGGACGGCCAGGCCGTGCAACGTGCTCCAGATGACTTCGGCGAACAGTTCGCGTCGCTCGTTGTCCACGCGGAAGCAGCCGACGAACTCGTCGAAGGCGTCCCGTAGCTGGGCCGGTGTCTCGGCGCTCGCGAACTTCAGGTCGGTGGGCAGGACGAACATGGCCTGGTACAGGGCGGGCCGCTCGGTCGCGAAATCCAGGTAGGCGCGGCAGACGGCGCGCAGGGCCTGCTCCTGGACGGGGGCGGCCTGCCGTGCGCGGCGCAGGCAGGCACCGAGCTCTCTGAAACCGTCGAGGGCGACGGCGCTCACGATGGCGCTCTTGCCGTCGAAGTGGCTGTACAGCACCGGCTGGCTGTACTCGACGCGTTCCGCGAGCCTGCGTGTCGTCACCGCCTCCCAGCCCTCGGTTTCCGCGAGTTCTCGCGCGGCCGTGATGATCAGTTGGTGACGGTGGACGCGTTCACGTTCACGGCGCTCGTTGACGGCGGACATGCCAACATCCTAGCAACGCTAGACAAGCTGCCAGAGATAATACTATCGTTGCTACCGCCACTAGCGCCGCTAGAAATCTGTGGGTGCCACCACCGGGAGGGAACAACGCATGCTCATCAACGTCGCCAGCGTGCTCGCCGGACTGATCGGCGCAGGCATCATCCTCGTCGGCGTGCGTGCCTTCTGGGCACCGCAGGCCGCGGTCGGCTTCGGCATCCCCGGCACGCGGACCGAGGACCCGAACTTCCAGGCATGGCTGTCCGTCAAGGCCGTACGCGACATCGCCTCCGGGGTCTTCATCCTGATCCTGCTGGCCGGCGCGCCGACCGACGTGCTGGGCTGGTTCATGCTGGCCGCCACCGGCATACCCGCCGGTGACGCGCTGATCGTGCTGCGCAACAACGGACCGAAGACGGCCGTCTACGGCATCCACGGGGCCACCGCCGCGGTGATGCTGGTGATCAGCGTGCTCCTGCTCGTCCCGTGACCGCGGCCCGGATCATCCCCCGACGAGCCGGTCGACGCCTGCGCGCAACGCGTCGACGTCGACCGGTTCGGCGGTGACGAGCGCCTGCATCAGGTGCCCGTCGATGAGTGCGGCGAGCGCGAAACCCCGGTCCTTGCCCGCGAACCGGGCGCAGATGCCGCGCAGGCCGTCGATCCACAGCTGGGCCAGCGGCCGCAGGTCGGGCATCCGCGCGGCCGCGAGATAAAGCTCGTACTCGAGCAGCACCTGTTCCCGGTTGTCGAGGTACCGCAACGTCGCCTCGACGAACGTCCCCGGCACGTCCTCGCTCGCCTGCAGCTCGTCGGCCCATGCCTCGAGGTCGGCGCGCGCGTACTCGATGGCCTCGCGCAACGCGGCGGCGACGAGGTCGTCGAGCGTCGGGAAGTAGTAGGTGGTCGACCCGAGCGGAACCCCGGCCAGCTCGGCGATCCTGCGGTGGGTGACGTTGCCGACGCCGACGTCCGCGATCGCCCGCACGGCGGCGGTCACGATCTTGCGGCGCCTGGCCTCCGGATCACGCCGGGCGCTCAATGCGCACCACCCAGGTTGAGCACCACGACGCCGCCGATGACGAGCGCGACGCCCGCGATCTTCTGAAGGCTGATCGACTCACCGAGGAACGCGACTCCGATGGCCACGATCGCGGCCGTGCCGAGCCCGGACCACATGGCGTACGCGACGCCGACCGGCAGGTCCTGCCTGATCGCCACGGCCAGCGCGGCGAACGCGGCGGTGTAGCCGGTCAGCGTGGCGACGGTCGGCCACAGCTTCGTGAACCCTTCGGTCAACTTCAGCAGGCTCGTCGCGATCACCTCGAAGACGATCGCGGCAAGGAGAAACAGGTACGGCATCGTGTTACTTTCGGTAGATGTACATCTGTACTAGTACGAATGTACACCACGATAGGGTTAGCCAGGTGCGCACAGGAGACCGAATAGACCGAGTCCGGTTGTCGCTGGTGTATCTGCCGCTCAGTCCCGCCATCAGCGAAGAACACGTGGCGGCCGGGCGACGGCAGCCGGTGACCGAGGTGGCGTTCCTCTTCGCCGAGCTCGGCACCACCGACGGTCACGCGGGCCTCGGGTTCAGCTACGCCACCAGGGCCGGTGGGCCCGGCCTGTACGCGCACGCCAAGGAGATCGTCCCGCTGCTGCTCGGCGAGGACCCCAACGACGTCGGCCGGGTCCGGGAGAAGCTCGTCGCCGCGGGCGCCTCCGCGGGCCGCACCGGGCTGGCCGCGCAGGCGATCGGTGCCGTCGACGTCGGACTGTGGGACCTCAAGGCCAAGCGCGCCAACCTCTCGCTGGCCAAGCTGCTGGGCAGTCATCGTGACGCGGTGTCGTGCTACACCACGTCCGGTGGATCTCTTTCGGTGCCTGCCGACAAGGTCGTCGAGAACGCCAGGCGGTCGCTGGCACAGGGCGCGGGCGGCATCGGCATCGCGGTCGGCGCGCAGGAGGTGTCCCACGACGTCGAGCGGATGCGCGCGGTGCGCGAGGCGCTCGGCGACGACGTGCCGCTGATCGCCTGCGCGGACCAGCAGTGGAACCGCGTCCAGGCGGGCAGGCACGCCCGCCGCCTCGACGAGTTCTCCGTGCAGTGGCTGGCGGATCCGCTGGACGCGCACGACACGAAGGGCCACGCCGCGCTCGCCGCCACCCTGACGACCCCCATCGCGACCGGCGCCACGCTCACCAGCGTCGACGAGCACTGGCGGCTGATGACCGCCGACGCGGCCGCCGTACTGCAGCCGGACGTGGCCGCGATCGGTGGCATCACGCCGTTCCTGCGCGTCGCGGCCCTCGCCGACCAGCACCACCTCACGCTCGCCCCGCACTTCGCGACGGAGCTGCACGTCCACCTCGCCGCCGCCTACCCGGGCGGGGCGTGGGTCGAGCACGTCGACTGGCTCGCGCCGCTGTTCAACGAGAAGCTGGCCGTCGAGAACGGCGCAGTGGCCGTCCCCGACCAGCCGGGCATCGGCCTCAGCCTCAGCGAGCGCTCCCGGATGTGGACCACCGACCGGATCGAGTTCGCCGAGTCGGTCTAACCCAGGGCGCGCAGCGCGGGCAGGATCCGTTCCTTCGCTTCGGCGAAGAACGGCTCCTGGTGGTCGCCGCCGATCTGGACCAGTGCGACGTCGGTGAAACCAGCGTCCAGGAAGGGTTTCACCGCGGCCGCGACCGCGTCCGGGTCGGCGCCGCACGGGATGTTCTCCGCGACGTCGTCCTTCGTGACGAACTGGGTCGCCGCGGCGAACCCGGCCGGCCCCGGCAGCTCGGCGTTGACCTTCCAGCCACCGGCGAACCAGCGGAACTGCTCGTGCGCGCGGGTGATCGCCGCGTCCCGGTCGGTGTCCCAGCTGATCGGCAGCTGCGCGATCTTCCGCGTGCCGGCCTTCGCGGTGCGGTCCCACTCCTCGCACAGCTCGGCAGCGGGCTCGACGGCGATCATCGCGTCGGCCAGCGGGGCGAACCGCCGCACCGACTGGCCGCCGGACACCGCGACCGCGATCGGCACGCGGACGTCCGGCAGGTCCCACAGCTTCGCCGAGTCCACCCGGAAGTGGTCACCGGCGAAGTTGACGTGGCCACCGTCGAACAGCGCGGCGATGATCTCGACCGCCTCGACGAGCATCTCGTGCCGCACGTTCACCGGCGGCCAGCCGCGGCCCACGACGTGCTCGTTAAGGTTCTCCCCCGCGCCGAGCCCGAGCGTGAACCTGTTGCCGGACAGCAACTGCACGGTGGCCGCCTGCTGGGCGACCACGGCCGGGTGGTACCGCATGATCGGGCACGTCACGTAGGTCATGAGCTCGATACGTTCCGTCGACTGCGTGACCGCACCGAGGGTCGCCCACGCGTTCGGCGCATGCCCCTGCTCGCTCAGCCACGGAGAGTAGTGGTCGCTCATGACCTCGAAGTCGAACCCGGCCCGCTCCGCCCCGTGTGCGTGGCGCACCAGCGCACGGGGCCCGGCCTGCTCGGTCATCAGGGTGTAGCCGAAGCGGGCCATCAGACGTGCACGCCCTCCGCGATCTCCTCGACCGCCTTGGCGCAGAACGCGTCGAGGTCGCCGGGATTGCGACTGGAGACCAGGCCGTTGTCGGTGACGACCTCCTGGTCCACCCAGGTGGCACCCGCGTTGCGCAGGTCGGTCTTCAGACTCGGCCACGACGTCATCGTCTTGCCGCGCACGACGTCGGCCTCGGCGAGCACCCAGCCGCCGTGGCAGATCACGGCGATCGGCTTGCCGGAGTCGGCGAACCGGCGGACGAACCGCACGGCCCGCTCGTCTGCGCGGACGAAGTCGCCGTTGGCCACGCCGCCGGGCAGGACGAGCGCGTCGTAGGAGTCCGGGCTCGCCTCGTCGATCGCCGTGTCGACGTGTTTGGTGTCGCCCTTGTCGAGGTGGTTGAAGGCCTGGATGTCACCGGCCTCGAGGGACACCAACTCGGGGCGGCCACCCGCCTCGGTAACCGCCTCCCATGGCCGGTCGAGCTCGACCTGCTCGACGCCGTCGGTTGCCAGGAAGGCAACCCTCTTGCCCTCGATCGCAGGCATGCGCACTCACCCTTTCGTCGTCGTGACTTCCCCGGTAGGGCGGCTACCCACCGACCTGCCCGCCTAATCTCTTCGCTCACCTGTTCGAAATACGTGTACTGTGGTCGCCATGTCCGCGCTCCAAGGATCACTGCTCGACGACCTCGACGAGGTCGGTCTCCGGCCCCTGTCCCCGATCCGCCGCACCGAGCTGTCGGCCGGCGCGTGGGTGGACGTCCGGCCGGGCTGGCTCACCGGCGCGGGCACGTTGTTCGACCGGTTGGCGGCGGGCGTGCCGTGGCGAGCGGAACGCCGCCGCATGTACGACCGGAGCGTCGACGTACCCCGGCTGCTCAGCTTCTACGACGAGAACACGACCCTGCCCGACCCGGTGCTGACGAGGGCCCGCGACGCGCTGAGCCACCACTACGCGGCCGAACTTGGCGAACCGTTCCGCACCGCGGGCCTGTGCTACTACCGCGACGGCCGCGATTCCGTCGCATGGCACGGTGACCGCATCGGCCGGGGCAGCACCGAGGACACGATGGTCGCGATCGTCTCCGTCGGCGCGCCGAGGGCCCTGTTACTCCGGCCGCGCGGCGGCGGCATGACCCTCCGCTACGCACTCGGCCTCGGCGACCTGATCGTGATGGGCGGCTCGTGCCAGCGCACCTGGGAACACGCGGTACCGAAGACGGCCAGACCGGTCGGCCCGAGGATCAGCATCCAGTTCCGGCCGCGCGGCGTCCGCTGACACGCGGATGAGACGCGCCGACCGGGCACCGTCCGCCGCACCCGCGGCGGCGCGTGGCCCCGGCACGCACGACCACGTACCGGAACCACGCTCGCCGAGACCGGAACGGCCCGAGGGGACAGACGTCCGGGGTGAGCAGGTCACCGTAGAACCCGCGGACGTCGGCGACGAGCACGTCCGGCGTCTGGTGCGCCGCGTAGTGCCCACCGATGGTGTACTCGTGCCACGACACCACGTTCTCGTGGTCACGGTCGACGAACCGCCGGATCGACGTGAAGTCCCCGGCGAACGAGGCGAGCCCGATCGGCACGGCGGCCGGTTCGGCCGCCGGGTGCGCGTGCGCGTTCTTCTGGTAGAGCCGCGCAGGTGAGGCGGACGTGCCGGTGAACCAGTAGATCGCCGTGTCGGTGGTGTGGCGGTTCGCGGCAGAACCTAGGACCGGACCAGCCGTGCGATGGCCTCGGAAGCTTCGCGCACCTTCTCGTCCGCGTCCTTGCCGCCGTCCGCGAGCGCGGCCGCGACACAGTGCTTCAGGTGCTCGTCCATCAATCCAAGCGACACGGCCTGCAACGCCTTCGTCGCCGCCGAGATCTGGGTCAGCACGTCGATGCAGTACTCGTCGTTCTCGACCATGCGCTGCAGTCCGCGGATCTGCCCCTCGATGCGGCGGAGGCGCTTGAGGTAGCCGTCCTTGTCGCTGGTGTAGCCCCGCATCGACGTTCCCTTTCGCCCGAGTCCCACGTCCGACCATCCAGCATACCCACAGGGGGTACCTGCGTCGATGTGTCGCCACGTCAGAGTACGGGGCCGGGCCCGGGGTGAGGTGCATGACCTTGCCCCGGACCGGCCGGATCCCGTAAACGTAACGACGTGTTCACTACCCGTCCCGAGCTTGCGGGCACCTTCGGCATGGTGGCCTCCACCCACTGGCTCGCCTCGTCCTCGGGCATGGCGGTCCTCGAACGCGGCGGCAACGCCTTCGACGCGGCCGCGGCGGCGGCCTTCACGCTGCACGTGTGCGAGCCGCACATGAACGGGCCGGGGGGTGAGGTGCCCGCGATCTTCACCACGGCCACCGACCCCACCCCGCGCGTCCTGTGTGGACAGGGCGTCGCGCCGGCGGCCGCCACGGCCGAGCGGTTCCGGCAGCTGGGGCTGGACCTCGTGCCGGGCACGGGGCTGCTCGCGGCGACCGTGCCGGGCGCGGTCGGCGCCTGGCTGACACTGCTGCGCGACCACGGCACCATGCCCCTGGGGGACGTCCTGGGCTACGCGATCGGGTACGCGGAGCACGGGCATCCGGTCGCTGCGGCCGTGGTGGACACGATCGCCGCCGTCGAGCAGCTGTTCCGCACCCACTGGCCCACCTCAGCCGACCTCTGGCTGCCGACGCCCGCGCCCGGCGGGCTCGTGCGCAACCCGGCGCTCGCGGCCACCTACCGCAGGCTGGTGGCGGAGGCCGAGGCCGCGGGCGGTGACCGGGACAAGCAGCTCGACGCCGCCGTCACCGCCTGGTACGAGGGTTTCGTCGCCGAGGCCGTCGACTCCTTCTGCCGCACCGAAGTGGTCGACGACTCCGGCCGTCCGCACGCCGGGCTGCTGACCGGCGCCGACCTCGCGGCGTGGCGGCCGGGCTACGAGCCGACCGTGCGCCACGACGTGTTCGGCTGGCAGGTCCACAAGGTCGGCGCGTGGAGCCAGGGCCCGGTCCTGCTGTCGCAGCTCGCGATGCTGGCGGCGCTGGGCGATCACCCCGCCGCGGCGTCCGCCGACGAGATCCACCGGGTCGTCGAGGTCACCAAGCTGGCGTTCGCCGACCGGGACGCGCACCTCGGCGACGGCGCCGACGTCACCGCGCTGCTCGACCCGGCGTACCTCGCGGAGCGGGCAGGGCTCGTCGGCCCCGGGGCCGGGCCCGCACTGCGCAACGGGCTCGGCACGCTCCCCCGCTACGTGCGCGAAGGCGGCGTGCAGGCCGGGCCTGCCGGTCTCGGCATCGGCGAGCCGACGCTGGGCGGACTCGAGGTCTCCCCGCAGGGCACCACCCGCGGTGACACCTGCCACCTCGACGTGGCCGACCGGTGGGGCAACGTCATCTCCGCGACCCCGTCCGGTGGCTGGCTGCAAAGCTCCCCCACGATCCCCGAGCTGGGCTTCTGCCTCGGCACGCGGGCCCAGATGTTCTGGCTGGAGGAGGGGCTGCCGAACACGCTCGCACCGGGCAAGCGGCCACGGACCACGCTGTCGCCGTCCTTCGCGATCCGCGACGCCACGCAGTTGTCGTTCGGCACCCCCGGCGGCGACCAGCAGGACCAGTGGCAGCTGGTGTTCTTCCTCAACCACGCCGTGCACGGCATGGACCTGCAGGCCGCGATCGACTCGCCGAGCTGGCACACCACCGCGTTCGCCTCGTCGTTCTACCCCCGGCAGACCGGCACGCAACTGCTGCTCGAGGCGCGTGCCGCGGCCGCCGCCGACGAACTGCGCAGGCGCGGCCACGACGTCGAGATCGTCGACGGCTGGTCGCTGGGACGCATGTCCGCGGTCTCCCGCGACACCGAGACCGGGCTGCTCCGCGCGGCCGCCAACCCCAGGGGCAGGCAGGGCTACGCGGTCGGGCGCTGAGCGGTCTGGCGGCTCAGCACCCCGTCGACCCTTCGCGGCACCTCGAGCGGGTTGCCGTCGCGCAGCACCTCGGGCAGCAGCGCCTGCGGCATGTTCTGGTAGACGACCGGCCGCAGGAACCGCCGCAGCGCCGTGGTGCCCACCGACGTGTGCCCCGGCATGGTGGTCGCCGGGTACGGCCCGCCGTGCTGCATCGCGTACGTCACCGACACCCCGGTCGGCCAGTCGTTCCACAGCACCCGGCCCACCCGTTCGGTCAGCAGCGCGACCAGCTGCCCGGCCTCCGCGTCGTCGGGTGCGCCGTGGACGGCCGCGGACAGCTCCCCGGTGAACGCCCGCGCGCACGCCAGCAGCTCGTCCGCCGACGAGTACCGCACCACCATCGACGTCGGGCCGAAGCACTCCACCAGCAGTTCCTCCCTGGCCGCGAGAAAGTCGGCCGCGGTGCAGCCGAGCAGCGTCGGCGCGACGCCCTCCCCCGCCACCGGCACCCGCACCGCGGGGTGCGACCGCAGGGTGTCCAGTTCTGCGGTGTACCGGGCGGTGATGCCGTCGTTCAGCAGCGGCGCGGCGACGTGCCCGGCCAGGGCGGCGGCGACGTGCGACTCGAAGTCGGCCGCCGCGGCCGCCGGCACGAACACCAGGCCGGGTTTCGTGCAGAACTGGCCCGCGCCGAGCGTGTAGGACGCGACGTAGCCCTCCGCGATCCCCTCCGCCCGCTCGGCCGCCGCAGACGCGGTCACGAACACCGGGTTCACGCTGCCCATCTCCGCGTGGAACGGGATGGGGTCCGGCCGCGAACAGGCCAGGTCGAACAGTGCCCGGCCGCCCTGTCGCGACCCGGTGAACGCACCAGCCCTGATCCGGGGGTCGACGACCAGTGCCCGGCCCTCCTCGACGCCGTGCACCACCCCGAACACCCCGTCCGGCAAGCCCGCCGACGACAGCGCGCCCGACACCAGCTCACCGACGCGGCCGCTCAGCAGCGGGTGGCCGGGGCTGGCCTTGAGCACCACCGGGCAGCCGACGGCGAGGGCGGCCGCCGTGTCACCGCCCGCGACGCCGAAGGCGAACGGGAAGTTCGACGCCGCGAACACCGCGACCGGCCCGGCCGGCACCAGCATCCGGCGCAGGTCGGCACGCCCGCCCGCGGGCCAGCAGGTGTCCGGCGAGTCGATGGTGACCGACAGGTAGCCGCCCTCGACGACCGTCTCCGCGAGCAGCCGCAGCTGGAACGTGGTCCGCTCCAGCTCGGCGTGGAGCCTGGGTTTCTCCGGCAGGTGCGTCTCCAGGTGCGCGAGTGGCACCAGCTCGCCCGCGGCCGCGTCCAGCACGTCGGCCACCCGGCGCAGCGCGGCGGCCCGCAGCTTCGCCGTCGTCGCCGCGAACGGCGCCCGCGCGGCGTCCGCCGCGGTCAGAACGGTCTCCAGCGACACCTTCACCACACCTCACCCAACAGTCTCAGCCCTTCTTCGACCCGTTCGGTGCCGATCCGGCCGTAGCCGAGCGCGAGCCCGGGACGGCCCGCGCCGAACCCGTGGTACTCGGCCAGGTCCGCGATCCCGACCCCGGCCGCCGCGGCCCGCTCGACCAGGGCCGCGACGTCCACCTCGCCGCGCGGCCACGCCGCGAGGTGCAGCCCGGCGGTCGACGGCACCACCTCGAGCCGGTCCGCGAAGTCCCGCCGCAGCACCGAGAGGATCAGCGCCCGCCGCGCCGCGTACTCGCGCGTCGACCGCCGCAGGTGCCGCACGAACAGCCCGTCGGCCATGAACCCCGCCATGGCGCCCTGTGTCGTGGTCTCCGTCTGCAGGTCCGAGAGCCGTTTCGCCGACCGCAGCGCGGGCAGCAACGACGGTGGCGCGACCAGGAACCCGAGCCGCAGCATCGGCAGCATCGTCTTCGAGAACGATCCGACGTAGAGCACCCGGTCGCCGCGGTCGAGGCTGTGCAGTGGTTCGAGCGGGCGGTCGGCGAACCGGAACTCGCTGTCGTAGTCGTCCTCGATCACCACCGCGCCTGCCTGCCGCGCCCACGCCAGCAACGCGGTCCTGCGGTCGAGCGACATCGGCGGCCCGAGCGGGAACTGGTGCGACGGCGTCGTGTACACGAGACGCGTGTCGTCCGGAAGTGCCGACACGACAATGCCTTCCGCGTCGACGGGCACGCCGGTCATGTGTGCGCCGTGGGAGGCGAACAGCTCGCGGGCAGGCGGGTAGCCCGGTTCCTCGACGGCCACGCGGTCACCCGGTTCGAGGAGCACCCGCGCCGCGAGGTCGAGCGCCTGCTGGGCGCCGCCCGTCACCAGGACCTGCTCGGCCGGTACCCGCACCGAGCGGGACAGCCCGACGTGCCTGGCGATCTCGGCCCGCAGCCCCGGGTGCCCTGCCGGGTCGCCGTACAGGGCGTCGCCCGCGGTCACGTCCCGCAGCGTGCGCGTGACCTGCCGCCGCCACGCCGCCATCGGGAAGCGGGCGGTGTCCGGCACGCCGACACCGAAGTCGTGGGTCTGCGGGCCCGCAACGCGCGCGGGCGGGGCGGCGAGCGTGCGCCACACCGGCCTCGGCGGCACCGCACCAGGCCGGCCCGCCGCCTGCGGGGCAGGCACCGGCGGGGTGGCGCACACGAACGTGCCGGCGCCGACCCTGCCGACGAGGAAACCCTCCGCGGTCAATCGCTCGTAGGCCAGCGCCACGGTGTTGCGGGAGACGGCCAGTGTGCGAGCGAGCTCCCTGGTCGGTGGCAGCTTCTCGCCGGAGCGCAGGCGGCCGTCGAGGACGGCCTCGTGCAGCTGCCGGTAGATCCGGGCGGACAGGTCGCCGCGCCCGGCGAGGCTGACGTGGAACTCCACCAGGACCACCCTACATTGGCACCATAGGTTTGGTCGTTATTGGAGCTTCTGTCCGACCAATCCGGTGCCTAACTTGAGTCCATGTCGCGCTTCCTCCCGGCACCCGGCCCGGCTCGCCCACTCGCGGCCGCGCAACTGGCCGACTCGATCGGCCTCGGCGGGTACCTCGTGTGCTCCGCGCTGTTCTTCACCCGGATCGTCGGTCTGTCACCCACCCAGGTCGGGTTCGGCCTCACCGCGGGGTGGGCGGTCGGGTTCCTCGCCGGCGTGCCACTGGGGCACCTCGCCGACCGGCGCGGTCCGCGCGGCGTCGCGATGTCGCTGGCGCTGTGCACGGCGGCCGCGCTCGTCCTGTTCCTGTTCGTGCGGGCCTTCGTGCCGTTCGTGCTCGTGGCGTGCCTGTACTCGACCGCCCTCTGTGGACTGGGCGCGGCCAGGCAGGCGCTGCTCGCCGGGCTCGTCCCCGCCGGGGAGCGGACCAGGGTGCGGGCCGTGCTCGCGACGGCGGTCAACGGCGGCATCGCGGTGGGCGCGGGGCTCGGCGGGCTGGCGCTGCAGGCGGACACCGCAATGGGTTACCTCGCGGTGTTCGCGCTCGACGCGGTCAGCCTCGCGGTGTCGGCACTCGTCCTGCTGCGGTTGCCGGTCGTGGCACCAACGCCCGCGAGCGCGAAGGGCGCGCCGGTCCTCGAGGTGCTGCGCGACCGGCCCTACGCGGTGGTCGCGACGCTGAACATGCTGCTGCAACTGCACATCCCGCTGATCACCCTGGCGATCCCGCTGTGGGTGGTGGAGCGGACCGACGCTCCCGGATGGACGGTGTCGCTGCTGCTGGTGCTGAACACGCTTTCCGTCGTGCTGTTCCAGGTGCGGGTGGCGAGCAGGGTGACCGATCTCGCGAGCGCGGCGCGGTTCATGCGGTTCGCGGGTGTGACCCTTTTCGGCGCGTGTGCCGTGTTCGCGTTGTCCGGTTTCGACATGCCTGCCTGGTTCGCGGTCGTCGTGCTCGTCGTCGCGGCGGTGCTGCAGGCAGCCGCGGAGATGATGCAGGCGAGTGGGTCGTGGGAGATCGGCTTCGGACTCGCGCCGGAGGGCAGACAGGGTCAGTACCAGGGGTTCTTCGGCTCGGGCTTCACCGTGGCAAGGATGCTCGGACCGCTGGTGGTGACGACGGTCGTGCTCGGGTGGGGCACCGCGGGCTGGCTGCTCCTCGGCGGTGTGTTCGTCGCCGCCGGGGCCGCGATGGGCCCCGCCGTCCGCTGGGCCAGGCGATCGGCACCTGGCCGTGCCGGGACAACGCTGGTGAGCTCGGCCGGGTGACGCGTGTCCCAAATCGACCAACCGGTTAGCATGCGCTGGTATGGATACGGACGCGCAGGATTTGGCGGATACTGGTCCGCGGCAGGATGCGGAAGTCCTTGATGACACAGGTGAAAAGATCGAGGGCGCCGCGGACCGGCCACCTCGGACCGACAAGTGGGTCTTCGGTGTCGCGGCGGCGCTGACCGTCGGCTTCCTCGCGTGGGGCGTGTTCAACACCGACTCGATGATCACGGTCGCGGGCACGGTGCTGAACGACGGGGTCATTCCCTACGGCGGCTGGGCGTTCGTGCTCGTGGCAAGTGGTTTCGTGTTGTTCGCCATCGGGCTGGCGATCAGCCGGTACGGCCGTATCCCGCTGGGCGCGGACAGGGAGAAGCCGGAGTTCCGCACCGTGTCGTGGATCGCGATGATGTTCAGCGCGGGCATGGGCATCGGCCTGATGTTCTTCGGTGTGGTCGAGCCGCTGACCCACTTCATGGCCCCGGTGCCGGGAAGCGCGGGCCCCGCCTCTGACGACGCCGTGCACCAGGCGATGGCGACGACGCTGTTCCACTGGACCGTGCACCCGTGGGCGATCTACGCCGTGGTGGGGCTCGCGATCGCGTACAGCACGTTCCGCCGCGGCCGCACGCAGCTGTTCAGCTCGGTGTTCACACCGCTGATCGGCAAGCGGCGCAGTTCTGGCCCGCTCGGCCGGGCGATCGACGTCATGGCGATCTTCGCGACGCTGTTCGGTTCCGCGGCCTCGCTCGGGCTCGGCGCACTGCAGGTCGGCGAGGGACTGAACTACGTCGGCTGGGTCGGCGAGGCAGGCACCGGTCTGCTCGTCGCCGTGATCGCGGTGCTGACGATCGCGTTCGTGGCCTCGGCCGTGTCGGGGGTGGCCAAGGGCATCCAGTGGTTGTCGAACATCAACATGGTGCTGGCGTTCGTGCTGGCTGCGTTCGTGTTCGTCGTCGGCCCGACCGTGCTGATCCTGAACCTCGTGCCGGGCGCGATCGGCGACTACCTGCGTGAGTTCGCCAAGATGTCCGGCCGGACCGGCGTGACCGGCGGCGAGGAGATGCGCAGCTGGCTGGGCAGCTGGACGATCTTCTACTGGGCGTGGTGGATCTCGTGGACGCCGTTCGTCGGCATGTTCATCGCGCGGATCAGCCGCGGCCGGTCCATCCGGCAGTTCGTGGCGGGCGTGATCCTCGTGCCGAGTGCCGTGAGCCTGTTCTGGTTCGCCATCTTCGGCGGCGCCGCGATCCAGAAGCAACGCGCAGCCCTTGCCGCGCAAGGGGTTTCCTCGGAGGACCTGGCGAGCGGATCGCCGGCCGACCTGTTCGACGCGAGCACGTGGGTGTACAACCCGTCGGCGACGTCCGAGGCGATGACGTTCTCGTTCCTCACCCACCTTCCACTGTCCACAGTGTCCGCGATACTCGTGATCGCGCTGGTGTCGATCTTCTTCGTGTCCGGTGCTGACGCGGCGTCGGTCGTGATGGGCACGCTGTCGCAGGGCGGCTCGGTGCATCCGACGAAGCCGGTGGTGGTCTTCTGGGGCGTGCTGATGGGCGCTGTCGCGATCGTGATGCTGCTGGTGGGTGATGGCAGCGGCAACGCGTTGTCGGGTCTGCAGAACCTGACGATCATCGTTGCGGCGCCGTTCGCGCTGGTCATGGTCGGCCTGTGCTGGTCGCTGTGGCGGGACCTGCGCACGGACCCGATGATGATCCAGGAAGACGAGATGTTGAAGGCCCTGCGGGCGACCGACGTCGGCGAGCTGCGCCGGCACGGCCTCCGCATCGGCCGCAAGCACTAGGCAGCCGGGGTGCGGTTCTCTCCGGGGCCGCACCCCGCTGCCCGGCTCGGTGGTCAGCCGACGACGCGGCGGATGACCGTGATCGACCCGATGTTGTCTATGCCGCCGATCTTGACGTTCTCGCCGAAGCTGGGCGCGTGCACCGCACGGACGCTGTCGACGGCGATGGCCACGTGGTGGACCGGCTTGCCGTAGAAGATCAGGTCGCCGGGCCGCACGTCCGGCCGCGCGACCTGCTTGCCGACGAGCGCCTGCTGCCGCGACACCCTCGGCATGGTGATGCCGATGGTCCGGTACGCGGTCTGCACGAGCCCGGAGCAGTCGTAGGAGCTGGGGCCGACCGCGCCCCACAGGTACGGCTTGCCCATCTGGGAGAGCGCGAACCGCAGGACCTCACCCGCGTTGCCGCCGGGGATGACGACGTCGCTGCCGTAGTCCTCGATGCCGTCGAGCAGCGAGCGCTGCTCGGGGGTGAGGTTGTCGAGCGCGGTGCGCACCTCGGCGATCTGCGCGTCGAGCGCGGAGCGCCGCTGCCGGACCTCGGCCGCGGTGCCCGCGACCTTCGACTCGAGGGCCTGTGCCTGCGACTCGGCCGCGATGGCCTTCTCCTCGGCGGCCTCGGCCGCCTCGAGCGCGGCGTCGCCCTTGCGGGGCCCGCCGGTGAGGTGCGCGGCGAGGGTGGCCGCCTCCAGCTTGCCGACGAGGTCGTCGGGGCTGGTGCTGGTGGCGAGCGCGGTGAGCCCGTCGAGGTCGCGTCGCGAGGACAGCACGTCGGCCACCCGGTCGAGGTCCTGCGCGACGGTCACCTTGTCGCGGAGCGCGTCCGCGGCGGCCTTGGCCTCGTCCGCTGCCTCGACCGCGGTGGCCGACGCCTGCCGGTGCGCGGCCAGCTCCTCCTGGACGACCAGCAGCTCCTCGTTGACGAGCTCGGCCTCCGCGGAGAGGTCGTAGTAGTGCGCGAGCAACCCGGCGACCGTCGTCGGCTGGGCGGAGGCCGGCGCGGTCAGGAGCGTCGCGGTCAGCAGGACCGCGGCTCCGATACCGGCCAGTGATGGGGGCAGTGCGCGCACCCGAGCTCCCCTCTCGTTCGGTTGTCGGTGTCCATTCTCGCGCATTGATCGCCGTTTGGGGCGCGAACCTCGCGAAGCGGGCACCTACGTCTGCACAGTAGGGCAACCGGGGTTACGGGACGGTTAGGGTGGATCACGTGAGCAACCTCGTCGCCGTCTCCGACCTGCACGTGTCCTACCGGGAGAACCGAGAGGTCGTCGACCTGTTGCGAGCGCAGACGCCGCAGGACTGGCTGCTCGTGGCCGGTGACGTCGGCGAACAGCTCACCGACGTCGGGTGGGCCCTCTCGGTGCTGAAGGAGCGGTTCGAGCGCGTCGTGTGGGTCCCCGGCAACCACGAGCTGTGGACGATGCCCGACGACCCGGTCAAACTCCGCGGCGTCGAGCGGTACGAGGCGCTGGTCGAGCTGTGCAGACGGCTCGGCGTGCTCACCCCGGAGGACCCGTACGAGACCTGGCACGGCCCCGGCGGCCCGGTGACGGTGGCGCCGCTGTTCCTCGGCTACGACTACACGTGGCTGCCCGACGGCCACACCACCAAGGCGGCGGGCCTCGCCTACGCCCACAAGACGGGCGTGGTGTGCACCGACGAGTACATGCTGCACCCGGACCCGTACCCGACCCGCGACGACTGGTGCCGGGCCCGCGTCGACGAGACCGAGCGGCGGCTGAAGGCGTGCGACACGACGGCGCCGTTCGTCTTCGTCAACCACTATCCGCTGGTCCGGGAGCCGACGCGGGTGCTGCGGTACCCGGAGTTCGCCCAGTGGTGCGGCACCGACCTGACCGCCGACTGGCACACCCGGTTCGACACCGCCGCCATGGTGTACGGCCACCTGCACATCCCGAGGAGCACGGTGTACGACGGGGTGCCGTTCGAGGAGGTGTCCCTGGGCTACCCGAGGGAGTGGCAGCCCAGGAAGCGCCCGCACGGCCTGCCCCGCCGCATCCTGCCGGTCAGTCCGTCCTGAGTGCGGTGAGGATGCCGGCCTTCGCGGCGCGCGGGCGGTTGCTCGGCAAGCTGGCGGCACGGGACCGTGCACAGCTGGTGAAAGCCGCCTACGAGTCCGGGCTCGTCACCCCGTCTTGATACGTTCGCGTCGTGCCGGTATCAGCTGACGATGTCACCCTTTCCGTCCGCCTCGCGGTCGACGCCCTCGGCGCCGCCGGGGACGGATGGGACCGGCAGGCCGGCGAGGTGACGTGGACGTGCTGGGAGACGGCCGAACACGTCGCGGACGACCTCTTCTTCTACGCGACACAGATCGCCCGCACCCCGCCACCCGAACCCGGTGAGGCGCCGTTCACGATGACCGCGCGGCGCGACGGCGGCCCGGTGAACGCGGTGTCCGCGGTCCCCGAGTCCGGTCCGGCCGGGCTGCTGGCCGTGGTGGACGCGTGCGGCGCGCTGCTCGCCGCGGCCGTGCGCGCGGCACCGCCGGACGCCAGGGGGCACCACGTGTTCGGCCTCGCCGACGCCGAGGGCTTCGCGGCGATGGGTGTCGTCGAGGTGCTCGTCCACACCTCGGACATCGCGGCCGGGCTCGGGGTGCCGTGGCAGCCGCCGGCCGACCTGTGCGCGCGGGTGCTGACCCGGCTCTTCCCGGACGTCGAGGTGACCGGCGACCCGTGGCGCACCCTGTTGTGGGCCACGGGCCGCGCCGAGCTGCCCGGCCGTCCGCGGCGGACGCGATGGCGGTGGCACAGCGCGCCTATCGCGAGCGGCTGACCACCTGCCGGGCCGCCACCCCGGTCAGCACCAGCGTGAGCGCCAGCAGCAGTCCCGTCTCCGTCCACTGGAACCGCCAGTAGCGGCCCGCGGGCTGGTACAGCGTGTACTGCCGGTCGTACCCCCGGTCGCGCAGGCAGCTGACGGGATCCTCGCCTTCGCACGCGCTCATGGCCTCGTTCCACGTCAGCCGCTGGCCGTCGGCGGCGAGCACCCCGGAACCGACGACCAGCGCGCCGGCGGGCACCGCCGCCCCGCGCGTCCCGGAGACGGCGACCTCGGGCTCCGCGTAGTGCTCGCGGGCCAGGTAGGCGCCGACCACGAGCCCCGCGAACACCGCGATGGTCACCGCCATCGCGGGCAGCAGCCGCCGCAGCACCGCCCCCGACGCGGCACCGAGCGCGAACACCGTGAGGAACCACGCGCCCGACGCGACCCCGGTGACGCCGAAGACGTCCCCGGAGAACCGGTCGATCGGCACCCCGGCCGACGCCGTCCACCTGAGCACCACCGTGCCGAACGCCAGCCCGGCGAGTGTGACCGCGGCACCGAGCGCGGTGAACTTGACCGTCAGCCAACGGGTTCGGGGCACCGACTGCGTCCACACGAGACGGTCGGTGCCGCGCTCGTACTCCCGCGCCAGCAGCGGCACGCCCCAGAACAACCCGACGAACACCGGCACCATGGGCAACGCCTTCACCACGTCCATCGGCATCCTGCCGAGCACCAGCAGCAGTGCGGCGCCCGCGAGCAGCGCGACCGTCCCCAGCGCCTGCGCGCGGTGCTGCCGCCATGTCAGCCACAGCATCAGACCGGCCTTCGCGCCAGCCGGTACAGGACCGGGCCTGCCAGCAGGACCGACAGGAGCACGAGGAGCCCCGCCTCCGTCCACTGGAACCGCCAGTACCGGTCGGCGGGCTGGTAGTACAGGACCGACTGGTAGCCCGCCTGGTCGACGCAGTCGAGGTAGGTGGTCCTGCCCTCCGACGCGCACTCCGGCACCAGCGCGTCGCCGGGCACCTCCACGCCCGCGGGCGACAGGGACGCCGACCCGGTGAGGTAGGTCCCCTGGATCGGGCCCTCCGCCACGACGCGCACGGGTTCCGCGTAGTCCTCGCGCACCATGAACGCGGCCACCATGACGGCTATGAACACCGCGATCGTCAGCGCGAAGGCGGGCAGTGTCCTGCGCACCAGCCCGCCGGCCGCGGTGCCGAGCGCGAACGCGAACAGCCACCACGCGCCCGCGGCGACCCCGGTGGCGCCGAACAGCGCCGCGTCGCCGAACCGGTCCGCGCTCGCGACGCCGTCGAACACGCCGACCCAGGCGCTGACCATCGCGCCGAGCGCGAGCCCGGACACGGTGACCGCGCCGCCGAGCACTCCCAGCTTCGTGGTGAGCCACCGCCGCCTGCTCACCGACTGCGTCCACGCGAGGCGGTGCGTGCCCCGCTCCAGCTCCCGCGCCAACAGCGGTGCGCCCCAGAACAACCCGACCAGCAGCGGCACCACCGGCAGCCAGCTGAGGTAGGTGTACAGCGACTGGAAACTCGCCCGCAGCTCCTCGCCGGACTGCCCGGCCGCGGCCTGCCCGTGCACGAGCAGCAGCACCCAGAGCGCCGCCAGGAAACCGGCGGTCACCAGCACCTGCGCGCGGTGCTGCCGCCACGTCACCCACACCATGTTCACCCATCCCTCCAGTTCGGTGGCCGTGCCGGGCGTGACCCCCAGCCAGGCCCGGCGCGGGTCATGCCTTCGCCAGCGCGGGCCTCGGCAGCGCCGCGTTGTCCGGGCGCCGCAGGTAGGCGAGGACCATCTCCTCGAGGCTGACGCCGCGATCGGTCCACCTCGGGTCCAGCGCCGGCCGCCCGGAGCCGGTGCGTACGAGCAGCGTCGCCTGCCGGTCGGTCCGGTTCTGGTCGACCACGGACAGCCGGGCGGCCACCCCGTCGGCCTGCTCCGCGGGCCCGGTCAGCAGCCGGTGCCCGGCGAGCAGCTCCTCGATGTCGCCGCAGACCTGGACGCGGCCGCCGTTGAGCACGACGAGCCAGTCACACGTGTCGACCAGGTCGGACACCACGTGCGAGGACAGCATCACGGTCATCCCACTCTCGGCGACCGCGCTCATCAGCCCGCGCATCACCTCGTGCCTGGCGAGCGGGTCGAGGTTGGCGAGCGGCTCGTCGAGCACGAGCAGCTCCGGCCGCTTGGCGAGCGCGATCGTCAGCGCGACCTGCGCCTGCTGGCCGCCGGAGAGCTTGCCCGCCTTGCGGTCGAGCGGGATGTCGAGTGCCGCGAGCCTGCGCGTCGCGAGGTCCTGGTCCCACCTCGGGTTCATCCGGGCGCCGAAGCGCAGCATCTCCGCGACGGTGAAGCTGTCGTAGAGCGGCTTGTCCTGCGCGAGGAACGCGACGCGGGGCATCGTCCCGGTGGCGCCCGCCGGTGCGCCGAGCACCGTCACGTCGCCGTGGTCCGGTGCGAGCAGGCCGACCGCGAGGTGCAGCAGGGTGGTCTTGCCCGCGCCGTTGGGACCGACCAGGGCCACGACCCGGCCCTCCGGCACCGACAGGGAACAGTCCTTCAGCGCCCAGTTGCGGCGGTACCTCTTGCCGAGCCCGGTGGTGGCCAGCGCGTTCATGCCGTGTCCTCCCCTACGCGAAACGAATCCAGCACCACGGACGCGAACAGCGCCTCGATGTCCTCCGGGTCCAGGCCCGCCGAGCGGGCGTCGGCCACCCAGCCGGACAGCGAGTCGCGCAGCCGCGCGTGCTCGGTCACCGAGGCGCCCGCGAGGGAGCGCTGCACGAACGTGCCAAGGCCCGGCTTGCCCGCCACGAGCCCTTCCCGTTCGAGTTCCCGGTAGGCCTTGAGCACGGTGTTCGGGTTGATCGCCAACTTGTCGACGACCTCCTTCGCCGTCGGCAGCCGGTCACCCGGCCGCAGGACGCCCAGGCGCAACGCGTGTTTGACCTGGTGCACGAGCTGTAGGTACGTGGCGACGCCGGAACCGCGATCAAGCCGGAAGTCGAGCACCAGCAACACCCTTTCACTAATGAAGTAGTGAAATAGTGGAGCCCGGGCCAGGTCGTTGTCAACCCGCATGGCCGAATACGGCGAAACCGCCACGGCACCAGCGGATCGGCGGTTACGCTGACGATCACCGTCGGGGGGCTGGTGCGAAAGGGTCCGTTGCGTTGTCGATCGCCTCTTGGGGGACTGTGCCGTGACTGCTCCCACCGCTGCCCCGCCGGCGCGAAGCGACTCCGCACCGGCGCCCGAGCGCTCGGGGCGGGTCGGTGAGCTGCGCGAACTGGCCAGGACCACCCCGGGCGTGCTCGTCGTTCTCACCGTCGCGCTCGTGCTGGTCAGCCTGCTGGTCGGGCTGTTCACCGCGCTGAACGTGCAGAGCCGCGCCAAGGCGCTCGACGACCTCGCCGCCCGCAGCGGCCCGCTCTCGATCGCGGCACAGGACCTCTACCGCTCGCTGTCCGACGCCGACGCCACCGCCAACAGCGCGTTCCTCGCAGGCGGGCTGGAGCGGGCGGACGTGCGGGCCAGGTACGAGGCCGACATCGCGCAGGCCACCGCCGCGCTCGGCACCGCGGTGGCCGCGCGCGAACCCGCCGACCTCGCCGATCCGGAAAGCCCGCTTTCCGTGCTCTCCCGTGAACTGTCCACCTACACCGGGCTCGTGGAGACCGCGCGCGCCAACAACCGCCAGGGACTCCCGGTCGGCGCCGCCTACCAGCGCGAGGCGTCGAACCTGATGCGTGAGGAACTGCTGCCCGCCGCACAGCGGCTGTACACCGACGAGACCGCGGTCCTGCGTGCCGACCAGGACCGCGCTGGCGGACTGCCCGTCGTGGAGGTCCTGCTCGGGCTGGTTCTGCTGGCGCTGCTGGTGCTCGCGCAGCGCTACCTGCGGCAGCGCACGAGAAGGCGGCTCAACATCGGGCTCCTCGTCGCGACCGGCGCCGCCGTCCTGTCGCTCGCGTGGGTGCTGATCGCGACCACCGGGGTGATGGCGAACGTCGACGCGAGCCAGGAGAACGGCTCCGAGCAGACCGACGTGCTGGCACAGGCCAGGATCGCGGCCCTCGCGGCGCGAGGCAACGAAACCCTCACGCTCGTCGCGCGCGGTAGCGGCGCGCAGGCCGAGGACGACTACCAGGAGGCCGTCGGCAGGCTCGTGACCGGCGGCGGGCTCCTCGCCCGGGCGCAGGACATCGCGACCGGCGCGGTGCGGGAGGACGTGCAGGCGGCCATCGTCGCCCAGCGCGACTGGCACGAGGTGCACGACCGGATCCGGCAGCTCGACGGCGACGGCGATTATCTCGGCGCCGTCGCCCTCACCATCGGCCCCGGCGAGGACGGCGCGGCCGCGAAGTTCGACGCGGTCGACACCGCGCTGCGGGAGGCCATCGCCGCGACCGAGGCGACCTTCGAGGACGAGGTCGCGCAGGCCGATGGCGCGCTGACCGGCACGGTGATCGGCGTGCTCGCGCTCGCGCTGCTCGCGGCGGCAGGCGCGGCGACCGGGATCTGGCAGCGGCTCAAGGAGTACCGATGAAGCGGACGAAGGTGGCCGCGCTGCTCGCGGCCCTCGCCATGGCCGCGGCGGGCTGCACGTCCTCCGGCGAGGTCGGCGACCGCGCGGCACAGCCGGGCGGGCCGCCCATGCCCAAGGGTGCCGCCGAGGTGTCCGACCTGCCGGCGCCGGGCGCGGACACCAGCTGCGGCGACCCGACCGCGAGCTTGCGCCCCTCCGGCCCGCCGCCCGCACCCGGCGACTTCCCGCCGGGCTCGGCGATGGCGGAGATCAGGGCACGCGGCAAGCTGATCGTCGGCGTCGACCAGAACACCTACAAGTTCGGCTACCGCAACTCGGTCACGGGCACCGTCGAGGGCTTCGACATCGACATGGCGAAGGAGATCGCCAAGGCGATCTTCGGCACGGCGGAAGGCACGGTCCAGCTCAAGATCCTCACCTCGGCGCAGCGCGTGCCCGCCGTGGCGAACGGCGACGTGGACATCGTCGTGCAGACGATGACGATCAACTGCGAACGCCGCCAGGAGGTCGACTTCTCCTCGGTGTACTACCTGGCCGGGCAGAAGGTGCTCGTCAGGGACGACTCCGACATCGCGGGCATCACCTCGCTCGCGGGCGCGAAGGTGTGTTCGGCCAAGGGTTCCACGTCCATCGCCAACATCGTGAACGCGAACACCGACCCCAGGCCGGTCGCCATCGGCGTGGACAGCTGGACCGACTGCCTCGTGATGCTGCAGCAGAACCAGGTCGAGGCGGTGTCGACGGACGACACGATCCTCGCCGGGCTCCGGGCGCAGGACCCGTTCACCCAGGTGGTCGGCGACCCGTTCACCGAAGAGCCCTACGGCATGGCGATCTCCAAGCAGTCCCCCGAGTTCACCCGATTCGTGAACGCGGTCCTCGAGGAGCTGCGGGCCAGCGGGAGGTGGACGCAGATCTACGACCAGTGGCTGGTGGCTCTGCTCGAGACCCCCGCGTCGCCGCCACCAGCGACGTACCGGGACTGAACGCGATGGAGGGCACCGTGCTCAGCCGGGACGAGGTCGACCGCGCGCTCGCGGCCGTCCAGGACGACAGCGAGCGCATCGCGGAGTCGCTCGTCGCGATGGACGCCCACCCTGGCCACCGGCTGCTCAGGGACGCGGCGCTCACCGGCGCGACCGCGCAGCGGTGGGCACGGGCCCGCGTCGCGATGGCCACGCTGTGGGAGCAGTACGCGAGCTACCGGGACCTCGTCGCGCGGGCGCTGGAGGTCCGGGCCCGCCGGTCGCGGCCAGGTGACGAGGAGCTGGCCGAGCTGACCGGCATCCTGCACGCCCCGATCGTCGAGCTGGACTCCGCGGCGGTCCCGATCGAGCGGCGCGGCCTGACCGGGCCCGCCCAGGTGACCGAGCGGATCACGCTCGCCGAGCTGCTGTCGCGCATGCGGCAGGCGTTCGACACGGTCACCGCCGTGCTCGCGGCCGCCGAGTCGGCGTGGTCGGCCGCGATCGGCAGGCTCGACCCGCTCGACGCGCGGCTGCACACCGTTTCGGTGCTGGCGGAGTCGGTCGGCGCGGCCGGCCACGACGTGTCCGTGATCCGCGGGGACCTGGACAAGGCCCGCGAGATGGTGCTCACCGACGTGCTCACCGTCCACGCCACCGACCCGCTGTCGGGCATCGAGCGGCGGATCAGCGAGCTGGAGACGCGGCTGGCCGGGCTGGCGCAGGTCCGCGACCGGTTCACCGCACGCGTCGCCGCGCTCGAGTCGGTGCTCTCCGACGTCGAGGCGATCGAGGCGACGGCCCGCCAGACCTATCCGGCGATGGTCGAGAAGATCGCCGCCCCCGGCCTGCCGGTGCCGGGTGACCAGGCGTCGGCGACGCTGCGGGAACGTCTGCGGCGGCTCACCGCCCGGCTCGGCACCTCGGGCTGGGACGTGCTGGCGCGGGAGGCCGACGAGCTCGACCGGTTCGCGGCGAACGCGCTCGAGAGCACCAGGACCGCGCTGCGGGCCATCACCGGCCTGCTCGACCGGCGGGCCGAACTGCGTGGCCGGCTGGAGGCCTACCAGGTGAAGGCCGCCCGGCTCGGGCACGCGGAGGACCCCGGGCTGACCCGGCTGCACGGCGAGGCACAGCAGATCCTGTTCACGGCACCGTGCGACCTGGCCGCGGCGACGAGAGCGCTCAACCGCTACCGCCAGGCCATCCAGGACCGGACGCAGCCCCGCGAGGAGAGAACCGAATGACCCAGTGCCCCCGGAACGGCTGCGGCGGCACCCTCGACGAGGACGGCTTCTGCGAGACCTGCGGCCTCGCGGCCCCCGCCGGGGCCGCCACCGCCGCCCCGAGCGCGCCCGCCGCGCCCCCACCCGCACCGCCGACCCCCGCCTCCGTCGCGGCCGCGGCCACCGCGGCGGGCGGCTGTCCGCGGCCCGGCTGCGGCGGCACGCTCGACGGCGACGGGTTCTGCGAGACCTGCGGGCTGGCGGCACCGGCAGGCACCGCCGCGGCACCGGCGGCGGCCGATCCCGCTCCGGACAGCGCGCGGACCGTCAGCACCCGCACCGGTTCGGTCGCCACCGGGTGGACCGCGTCGACCGGTGCGGTCTCCGGCAGCTCGCGGCGCGGCTCGGCCCGTTCGGCCAGCCGCGGCCTGCTCGGCGCGGGCCTGGTCGAGGTGCCCCGCGTCCCCTACCGCGACCCGGCCTCCGCCGTGCTCACCGACCCGAAGGTCCCCGAGAACAAGCGGTTCTGCAGCAACTGCGGCGCGAAGGTCGGCCGCGGCCGCGACGGGCAACCCGGCCGCACGGAGGGTTTCTGCACCTCCTGTCGCCGCCGGTTCTCCTTCTCCCCCAAGCTGTCCCCCGGCGAGGTGCTGCACGACCAGTACGAGGTACTCGGCTGTCTCGCACACGGCGGCCTCGGCTGGATCTACCTCGCGCTCGACCGCGCGGTCGCCGACCGCTGGGTCGTGCTCAAGGGTCTGCTCGACACCGGCGACACCGACGCCATGGCCGCGGCGGTGGCCGAGCGCCGGTTCCTCGCCGAGGTCGAGCACCCGAACATCGTCAAGATCCACAACTTCGTGCAGCACCCCGACGCGGACACCGGCGCGATGGTCGGCTACATCGTGATGGAGTACGTCGGCGGCCGGTCCGTCAAGGAGATGCTCAAGGACGTGCGGGCCGCGCAGGGACCGGAAGCCTGCCTCCCGCTGTCCCGCGCCATCGCCTACACGCTGGAGATGCTGCCGCCGATCGGCTACCTCCACGCGCTCAACCTGCTGTTCTGCGACTTCAAGCCGGACAACGTGATCCAGACCGAGGAGCAGCTGAAGCTGATCGACCTCGGCGCGGTCCGGCACATGGACGACGACGACAGCGCCGTGTACGGCACGGTCGGCTACCAGGCCCCGGAGATCGCCACCTCGGGCCCGTCGATCGCCTCGGACCTCTACACCATCGGCCGCACGCTCGCGGTCATGACGTTCCCGTTCGACTTCCAGCGCGCCTACCTCGACCGGCTGCCCAACCAGGCCGAGGAGCCGCTGCTCGCCGAGCACGACTCCTACTTCCGGTTCCTGCTGCGTGCGGCCGCGAAGGAGCCGGGGGCGCGGTTCACCTCCGCCGAGGAGATGAAGGACCAGCTCACCGGTGTGCTGCGGGAGGTGCTCGCCGCCGAGGACGGGCTGCCACGGCCCGGCGCGTCCGCCGAGTTCACTCCGGAGCGCCGCTCGTTCGGCATCGCCATGGCGTTCGACGTGCGGGCCTCGCTGCCGTCGCTGGTGCACGCGCTGCCCGTGCCGAGGGTGGACGGGACCGACGCGGCCGCGGCGTTCCTCGCGACCGTCAGCGCCACCGATCCGGCCGCGCTGGCCGACGAGCTGCGCCAGGCGCCGCAGAACTCCGTCGAGGTCCGGCTGCGGATCATCCGCGCGTACATCGAGGCGGGGAACGTGGCCACCGCCGGGGCGAAGCTCGACGAGCTGTCGCGGGACACCCGGGACCTGGACCGGCTGTGGCTGCTCGACTGGTACCGCGGCATGGCCGCACTGGCGGCGGGCGACCCGCAGAGCGCGCGCCAGTGCTTCGACCGCGTCTACTCCGCGGTGCCGGGCGAGGCCGCGCCCAAGCTGGCACTGGCGGTCTGTGCCGAGGCGCTGGGCGACCACGCGACCGCCGACCGGTACCACCGCGTCGTCTGGCGCACCGACCGCTCCTACGTGAGCGCCGCGTTCGGCCTGGCCAGGGCGCTGATGGCGCGGGACGGGCGGCTGGAGGCGTTCGACGTGCTGTGCTCGGTGCCGGAGACGTCCAACCACCACAACGCGGCCCGGCTGGCCGCCGCGGACGTGCGGGTCCGCGACGTTCCCACCGCGCAACTGGCGGAGGAGGACCTGACGTCGGCCGGCGCGCTGCTGAGCGCACTGGAACTGCCCGCCGAGCCGAGGGCGAAGGCGAACGAGGGGCTGCTGACCGCGGCCTTCGAGTGGGTCACCCAGGGCGGACGCTCCGGCGGGACTGTGCTTGGCTGCCCACTGAGGGAGACCGACCTGCGGGTCGCGCTCGAGGAGACCTACCGGACCCTCGCGCGGCACGCGGACAACACGAGGGAGCGCATCGCATTGGTGGACAGCGCCAACCAGATCCGTCCTCGGACGTGGATCTGAGGTGGATACCGTGACCAGCTGCCCAGGGTGTCGCGCGGACGTCGGCCGGGAGGACCGGTTCTGCGAGAGCTGCGGTGAGAGCCTGCTCGTGCGCAGGACCCCGGTCGGCGGCCCGGTGAGCACACCGGAGAGCGCCGCGTGCGTGGCCTGCGGCGCGGAGAACGTCGACGGCGACGGCTTCTGCGCGGACTGCGGACGCGCGCAGCCAAGCGGCCGGGACCGCATGGAATGCGACCTCGGCATGGTCGCGGGCATCAGCGACAAGGGGCGGCGACGGGCCCGCAACGAGGACTCGATGGCGTACGGCACGGTGCTCGGCGCGGACGCCCCGCCGACGGTCGTCGCCGTGGTGTGTGACGGCGTCGCCACCTCCGACCGCGCGGACAGCGCGTCGCAGCGGGCCGTCGACGAGGCGGTCGGTGTGCTGCTCGACGCCGTGCTGGAGAACGGTGACGCCGAGGTCGCGACGCGGGCCGCGGTCGCGCGGGCGATCGAGGTGGTGTCGGAGCTGGCCGACCCCTCGGTGCCCGGCACCGCGCCGTCCTGCACGTTCGTGTCCGCGGTCGTGACGCCGGAGAAGGTCACGGTCGGTTCGGTCGGCGACAGCCGGGTGTACTGGATCGCCGCACCGGACACCACGGCCGACGGTTCGCTCCGCGAACGCCGCTCAGCAGCCATGCCCTCGCAGGTGCTCACCGCGGACGACACGGTCGCCGCCGAGCTGATCGCCGAGGGCATGAGCGAGGAGGAGGCCAACTCGGTGCACCAGGCGCACGCGCTGTCCAAGTGGATCGGCGCGGACGCGGGTGACATCGAGCCGAGGGTGGTCACCGTCGAGCCGGACGGCGCCGGGCACGTGCTGCTGTGCAGTGACGGGCTGTGGAACTACGTGCCGGACGCGGTCGCGCTGGCGGGCGCGATGCCGGGCGAAGGCGGCATGGCCGCCGTCGACGGGCTGACGAAGCTCGCGCTGGACCTCGGTGGACACGACAACATCACGACGGTCCTCGTGCCGTTCCCCCCGACGGAAGGGAGTGCGCCGTGACGGCACAGCCGGATTTCGCGGTCGACGTCTACCAGAACGAGTACCTCCCGGCGGGCGCGACCGAGGTCAACGCGATCGTCACCGTGACGTCGGCGGGCTCTCCGACCGGGCAGACCGCCTCGGGTGCCGCCGCCGAGGTGATCATCGTCGACTGCTCCGGCTCGATGCACGTGCCGAGGACCAAGCTGTCGTCGGCGAAGCAGGCCACCGCCGCCGCCATCGACACGCTGCGCGACGGTGTCGAGTTCGCGGTCGTGGCGGGCACCGACGACGCCCGCCTCGTCTACCCCTACCGGCACGGCCTGGTGGTCGCGTCGCCGACGACGCGGGCCGAGGCGAAGGACGCGGTCGCCAAGCTCGCCGCGAACGGCGGCACCGCGATCGGCCGCTGGCTCGCGCTCGCCGACTCGCTGTTCGCGACGTCGACCGCGCCGATGCGGCACGCGATCCTGCTGACCGACGGCCAGAACATGCACGAGACGCCGCGCCAGCTCGCGGCGACGCTGCAGCAGGTCACCGGGCACTTCGTGTGCGACTGCCGAGGTGTCGGCACCGACTGGGAGGTCAAGGAGCTGCGGACGATCGCCGACGCGCTGCTCGGCACGGTCGACATCATCGCGGAGCCTGAGGACCTGGAGGCGGACTTCCGCGCGATGGCGGCCGGCGCCATGGGCAAGGCGGTCGCGGACGTGTCGCTGCGGCTGTGGACACCGCAGGGCGCGACGGTCAGGTTCGTGAAGCAGGTGGAACCCACGCTCGTGGACCTCACCGGGCGCCGCACCGACACCACGCCCCGCGAGGGCGACTACCCGACCGGCTCGTGGGGTTCCGAGACGCGGGACTACCACGTGTGCGTGCAGGTCCCGGCCGCGGCGACCGGCGAGAAGATGATGGCGGGCCGGGTGAGCCTGGTGGTGCCGGGTACCGGCGGCGACTCCGACCAGGTGCTCGGCAAGGGCCGCATCCTCGCCGTGTGGACCGAGGACACCGCGCTGTCGACCCGGATCAACCGCGAGGTCGCGCACTACACCGGGCAGGCCGAGCTGGCCGACGCGATCCAGGAGGGCCTGGAGGCACGCAAGGCAGGCGACGTGGAGACGGCGACCGCGAAGCTGGGCCGCGCGGTGCAGCTCGCGACGGAGACCGGGCACTCGGACACCGCGAAGCTGCTCGCGAAGGTCGTGGACGTCGAGGACGCCCGCACCGGCACCGTGCGGCTCAAGCGCAAGGTCGAGGCCGTCGACGAGATGACGCTCGACACCAGGTCGTCGAAGACCATGCGGGTGCGCAAGAAGCAACCGGACACGGTGCCGGGCGCCGAGGGGGCCTGACCGCATGGCCACCTGTCCGCAGGGCCACACGTCGGCCGACGAGGAGTTCTGCGACGTCTGCGGTCGCGAGATCGGCGGCGCGCAGGCCGTCGCCGCCCCGGACGTGCCGTCGGCCGCCGGACCGGGCCTGCCCCCGGCGGGTGCGACGTGCAAGGCGTGCGGCGCGGACCTGGCGGGCCGGTTCTGCGAGGCGTGCGGCCACGACTCGATGGCGGCACTCCCCGCCGCACCGCCACCGGCGCCGGTCGTGGAGCCCGCTCCCCCGGTGCCCGCGGACCGCCTGCCGGAGGCGACGACGTGGACGGCGACGGTCACCGCCGACCGCGCGTACTACGACTCGGTGATGGCGGTCGACGGGCCGGACGCGGCGAGCATCGCGTTCCCGCCGTACTGCCCGGACCGGCACTTCCCGTTGCAGGGCAAGCAGATCAGCATCGGCAGGCAGAGCCGCAGCCGGGGCATCGCGCCGGACATCGACCTGATCGGCCCGCCGGAGGACCCCGGCGTCTCCCACCTGCACGCGGTGCTCGTCGCGCAGCAGGACGGCTCGTGGTCCATCGTCGACCTCGACTCGGCGAACGGCACCGTGGTCAACGACGAGAACCCGTTGCGCCCCAACACGCCGCGGCCGCTTGGCGAGGGCGACCGGGTGTACATCGGCGCGTGGACCAGGATCACCCTGCGCCGCACCTGATCCGTGCGCGAGGATGGGTGTCATGAGCATCGTGAAGATCAACGCGCTGACGGTTCCCGATGAGATGCGCGAGCAGCTCGAGCAGCGGTTCGCGTCCCGCGCAGGCATGGTGGAGAACTCGGACGGCTTCGAGTGGTTCGAGCTGCTGCGGCCGGTCGACGGAACCGACAGGTACCTGGTCTACACGCGCTGGCGCAGCGAGGAGGACTTCCAGAAGTGGATGGAAGGCTCGATGCGGCCCGGGGGTGGGCACAGCGGCGGCGGGCAGCCCGTGGCGAGCGACTCGTCGGCGTGGTCGTTCGAGGTGATCCAGCAGGCGGGCCCGAAGAACGCCTAGTAGACCTGCCCGCCCGGCAAGGACGAACCATCACCGAGCGGCCAGGAATCCTGGAGCGAGCCTGGCAGGCAGGCGGCCCGGCCCTTGTTCCAGGGCCGGGCCGCCGCCGTGATCACGCCACGGACTCCAGCGCGTTGTAGTAACCGCCGCGCTGGCCTGCCGCGTTCGGGTGGTACGACTCGACCACCGGCCACGTGACGCTGTTGATCCACCGCGAGCCCGACGCGCAGATCTCGTGGCCGTCGAAGGTGTTCCGCGCGTCGATGTAGGTGAACCCGTACGCGGCGGCCCGCCCGGAGATCACCGACGCCAGCACGTCGGAGGACCTGTTGATGGCGGCCCGCTTGGTCTCGCTCAGGCCGACCCAGCAGGAACCGTTGAGGTGGTAGATGTGCGGGTAGCCGAGCACGACCACCCGGGCGTTCGGTGCCCGGTTGCGGATCTGCGTGTAGACGTTGTTCAGCCGCCCTGGCAGCGTGGTGCGGGCGAAGTCCTGCGCCTGGTTGTTGCGGTTGACGCAGGTGGAGTCCGAGCTGGTGTTGCAGGCGACCATGACGTCGGCGAAGCCGGCGTCGTTGCCGCCGATGGAGATGGTCACCAGCGCCGTGTTCGACGTGACGGCGGAGACCTGGTTGTTGAGCACGTCGCTGGTCACCGCGCCGGAGCAGGCGACGAAGGAGAACGTCGACGGCGCGTTCGCGTTGGCCCACAGCTGCGGGTAGGAGTTCGCACTGCGCATGCAGCTGCCGCTGTTGCCGTAGCTGCCCGCGCCGGTGCCGGACGAGTAGGAGTCACCGAGCGCGACGTACTTGCCTGCCGCTGCCGAGGCAGGCGACGCCAGCCCGATGACGGTCGCCGCCGCGACCGCGGCGACGAGGGTGGAACGGAGAACGGATCGAGGGAACCGCACTGGTACCTCCACGGGATGCAGGGTTTCCCGAACCCGCTCATGATCCGATGTGGACGGCCCGCCGGGGAAGCCACCCGACGGGCCTTAACGTTGCCATTTTCCCAAGTAAAAGGAGTAACGGTCATTACCCCACGGATACGCTGCCGTCCGCCTGCCTGACGCACGACACCTGCCTGTTTCCGCTGGTCGCCGCGCCGGACAGGCACTGCCCCAGCACGGCGTAGCCGTTCGCGTTCGGGTGCCACGACTCCTGGCACGTCTGGAAGTAGTCCACGCAGGTGCCCGCGATCCGCTGGATGGCGATCTTGTCCTTGCCGGACAGGCTCGTGACGAAGGTGCCGCTCGGCCCGTCCATCAGCCGGATCGGCGTGGCCAGCGCGTTGCCCGGGCTGCCGTCCTGCTCGCACAGCCGCGCACCGTTGAACGCGCCCTGCACGTTGAGGTAGACGAGGTCGTCCGAGGGGAACTCCGCCGACAGCGTCGAGTGCGCGGACCGCACGATCCGGCCCAGTGCCTGCGAGAACAGGTGCCCCGCCGCCATGCTCGCGCGGTGCGCGGGGCAGCCAGCCGCGTACCGCTCGGCGCCGAGGTCGCGGAACTTGTCGCGGTTGTCGGCGCGGCCGTCCTCCTCGTGGTAGCGCTGCGCGAAGTCCGGCGGCAACGGGTTGGTGTAATCCTGGAACACCACCCGGTGCTGCCCGTCGGCGTCCACCTCGTCCAGCGTGGCGAGCAGCGCCCGCAGCGCGTTCGTGGTCTCGGTCGTCGCCGCCGACACCTCCGCGTCGGTGGCGAGGTCGCTGATGGTGCACGGTTCCTGCGGCGGGTTGCCGGCCCAGAACTCCCACCAGCCGGTCCACGCGTCGGCGATGAACCGGTTGGCGCACACCGAGGCCGCGTCACCGAACGTGAACGAGCTGTTGTTCGAGCCGAGCCCGACGAGCACGATGTCGATGTCGTGGGTCTGCGCCACCCCGCGGAGCTGGTCGAGCTGTGCCGCGACCGCGCGCCCCTTCTCGCGGTTCGCCGACGGGCTGGTGATGTCGTGCGGCTGGCCGCCGGAGCAGGCGAGGTTGAACCGGTCCTGGATGCCGGGCAGCGTCGCGCGGTGCAGCGACGCGTTCGGCGACCGGTGACAGAAGTAGGCGTTGTCGTTGGCCGCCGACCACCCGGGGAACCCCTGCGGGACACCGTTGAGGTCGGTGACGGCCGCGTAGTTCCCGCCGCCTTCCCCGGAGATGAAGCTGTCGCCGAGTGCGACGGCGGCGGTGGGCAGGGCGGCTGGTTGCGCCGCGGACGCGGGCGCGACCACCGCGCCGGCGGCGGCGACGGCGACTCCGGCCGCGATCAGATAACGCTTGAGCAGGGAC
The DNA here is from genome assembly GCF_042653545.1 of Actinophytocola glycyrrhizae. NCBI lineage: Bacteria > Bacillati > Actinomycetota > Actinomycetes > Pseudonocardiales > Pseudonocardiaceae > Actinophytocola > Actinophytocola glycyrrhizae. Next base: position 226,569 of record NZ_JBHSIS010000020.1, on the reverse strand, counting down.
ATCACGGCCTCCCGACCGGCCAAAAACATGAATAAGATTCATGCAGATGACACCACCCGGTGACGAACTCGTCAAGATCGTGGTCGCGTCACCGCTCTGGTTCGAGCACGAGGCGTAGCGAGTGACGGCCATCCGGCGGGTTTTTGTCACGCATAGGCGTGACAACGCGTGACAGAACTACAGCAGACAGTGCACGGTGTAGGACATGACCCAACCCAGGGTCGACGACCTGTTATGCCGACTGCTGGTCCAGTGCGCGCCGGAACAGGCGGTCGCCGCCGCCGACATCGCCACCGGCTATCGTTCCGGACTCGTGTTGACCGGCCCCAAGCCGCGCAACACGGTCCGGCACCTACGCCGTACCGGCCACGACGGCCCGATCCTCTGCGACGCGGGCCGCTACGCCGGGAACCACCCCCTCCGCGCAGGTGCCGGCCTGCGCCGGGCGTGGACCGCGGAACAGCACGACCTCGGCCTCGTCGCCCTCACCGACTCGGGATTCCTCGCCCCCGGCGACTGGCCGGGGCTGCACCGGCTCCTCGCCGACGCCCGCGGCCACCCGCCGCCACTGCTCGTCATGCTCCCGCTCGGCGCAGGCTGGTTCGCCGTGCCGGCGTGGATCGACCGGCTCGTGGCGACGCTGAACAGCGCACGCCTGCCGGTGGCGGTCGCGATCATCGGCGACTCGTTCGCCACCCGGTACGTCACCCGCGGCCTGATCCGGCTCCTGACCGTCACCGTGCCGGTCGTGCTGCTGCGGGCGGACATCGGCGCACTCGGCGCGGTCTGCCACGGCGCGCACGCCGGCGCGCTCGCCACCACCTCGGGCCTGTTCGTGCCCGCGCTGCTCGGCCACCACCGGCCCGCCGTGCTCGCGCGGATCGTGGCGCGCACCCCGGACCTCGCGCGGCGGTGGCCGTGCGGGTGCCCCGAATGCGGTGGCACCGTGCCCGGCGACCTGTCCCCCGACGGGATCTACCGGCACTCGCTGCACGCCCAGCTGAGCCTCGGCGACCGGCTGCTGGCCACCCGGCACGACGTCGCGGCCATGACCAGGTCGTGGCGGGTGCACTGCGACGACGCGCTGTCACTGCACGAGGAGATCGCCGGCCTCATGCCGCCGTGGCCGGTCCCGCCCGCGCTGCGCTGGTGGCGCGACGCCCAGCCACCGTCCGTCGGCGCGGCGGTCCCGTGCCAGAGCACCTACAACCCGGATCCACGCCCACGAATCGACCGCCGCACCTCGTAGGCCCAGGACATGGCACGATCGGTGGCGATGACTCTCACCGACGTGCTGCCCGCCCGCACTGAATCCGGCGCCGATCCCGACGCCCTGTTCGACGCGTTCTCCGCCTGGGCGGAGGAACAGGGTCTTTCGCTGTACCCGGCGCAGCAGGAGGCGATGATCGAGATCGTCTCCGGGGCGAACGTCGTCCTGTCCACGCCGACCGGCTCCGGCAAGAGCATGGTGGCCACCGGCGCGCACTTCGCCGCCATGGCGAACGGGCAGCGCAGCTTCTACACGGCCCCGATCAAGGCACTCGTGTCGGAGAAGTTCTTCGCGCTGTGCGCCATCTTCGGCGCCGAGAACGTCGGCATGATCACCGGCGACTCCAGCGTGAACGCGGCCGCGCCGATCATCTGCTGCACCGCGGAGATCCTCGCCAACATCGCGCTGCGCGAGGGCGTGTCCGCGGACGTCGGTGTCGTGATCATGGACGAGTTCCACTTCTACGCCGAGCCGGACCGCGGCTGGGCGTGGCAGGTGCCGCTGCTGGAGCTCAACGACGCCCAGTTCCTGCTGATGTCGGCCACACTCGGCGACGTCACCCGCTTCCAGGAGGACCTGACCCGCCGCACCGGGCGGCCGACCGCGGTGGTCACGTCCGCGGAGCGCCCGGTGCCGCTGTTCTACTCGTTCCGCCGCACGCCGCTGCACGAGACGATCGAGGAGCTGCTGTCCACCAGCCAGGCGCCGATCTACGTCGTGCACTTCACGCAGGCCGCCGCCCTGGAACGGGCCCAGTCGCTGATGAGCATCAACGTCTGCACCCGCCAGGAGAAGGACCGGATCGCCGAGCTCATCGGCAACTTCCGGTTCACGGCGGGCTTCGGCAAGACGCTGTCCCGCCTGGTGCGCCATGGCATCGGCGTGCACCACGCAGGCATGCTGCCCAAGTACCGGCGGCTCGTCGAACGGCTCGCGCAGGCCGGGCTGATGAAGATCGTGTGCGGCACCGACACGCTCGGCGTCGGCATCAACGTGCCCATCCGCACGGTCGTGTTCACCGCACTGTCCAAGTACGACGGTCAGCGGGTGCGGCTGCTCAAGGCCCGCGAGTTCCACCAGATCGCGGGCCGGGCCGGCCGCGCCGGGTATGACACGGTCGGCAACGTGGTCGTGCAGGCGCCGGACCACGTGGTCGAGAACGAGAAGGCGCTCGCCAAGGCAGGCGACGACCCGAAGAAGCGCCGCAAGGTCGTGAAGAAGAAGCCGCCGGAGGGCTCGGTCGGCTGGGGCGAACCGACGTTCCAGCGGCTCGTCGAGGCCGAGCCGGAGGCGCTCACGTCGAGCTTCGCGGTGTCGCACTCCATGCTGCTCAACGTGATCGGCCGTCCCGGGGACGCGTTCAGCGCGATGCGCAGGCTGCTGGAGGACAACCACGAGGACCGGGCAGCTCAGCGCCGCCACATCCGCCGCGCCATCGCCATCTACCGGGCCCTGCACTCGGCGGGCGTCGTCGAGCGGCTGTCCGAACCGGACGAGACGGGCCGCTCGGTGCGCGTGACGGTGGACCTGCAGCTGGACTTCGCGTTGAACCAGCCGCTGTCGCCGTTCGCGCTCGCGGCGATCCAGCTGCTGGACATGGAGTCGCCGTCCTACCCGCTGGACGTGCTGTCGGTCATCGAGTCCACTTTGGAGGACCCGCGCCAGATCCTGTCCGCGCAGGAGCACAGGGCACGCGGCGAGGCCGTGCAGGCGATGAAGGCAGAGGGCATGGAGTACGAGGAGCGGATGACGCTGCTCGAGCACATCACCTACCCGAAGCCGCTGGCGGAGGAGCTGCTGAACGGTGCTTTCGAGACCTACCGGCAGGGGCACCCGTGGGTCTCGGACTACCACCTGCGGCCCAAGTCCGTCGCCCGCGACATGTTCGAGCGGTCCATGACGTTCGTCGAGTACGTCGGCTTCTACCAGCTGGCCCGCAGCGAGGGCATCGTGCTGCGCTACCTCGCCGACGCGTACAAGGCGCTGCGCCAGACGGTGCCGGACGAGGCGAAGACCGAGGAGCTGGCCGACCTCGTCGAGTGGCTCGGCGAGCTGGTGCGGCAGGTCGACTCCAGTCTGCTCGACGAGTGGGAGAAGCTGACCAACCCCGAGGACGACACCGTGTCCGCCGACGCCGACGAGCGGGCCCCCGCGGTGACGAGGAACGTGCGCGCGTTCCGGGTGCTGGTGCGCAACGCGTTGTTCCACCGGGTGCAGTTGGCCGCCGCCCGCCGCTACGCCGACCTCGGCGCCCTCGACGGCGACGCCGGGTGGGACACCGAGGCGTGGATGGACGCGCTGACGCCGTACTACGACGAGCACGACGAGATCCGCACCGGCCCGGACTCCCGCGGCCCGAAGTTCCTGATGATCACCGAGCACGAGGACCGGTGGGAGGTCAGGCAGATCTTCGACGACCCGGAAGGCGACGGCGACTGGGGCATCGTCGCGGAGGTCGACCTGGCCGAGTCCGACGAGATCGGCGCGGCCGCGGTGAAGGTCCTCGACGCCGGTCAGCTCTGAGGACCGACCGGGGTCGCCCCGACCGGACCGAACCGAAGCCCGGGGTCGTCGGACTGCACGAGACACGCCAGGCGCCGACCGAACAGCATCGCGAAGCGGGCGACGTCGGCGACGATGTCGAGGATGGCCTGCGCCGTGCGCGGGTCCCGGCCCGCGAAGGCGTCGTACCCGGTGAACACGAGCACGAGACCGGTCACGTCCTGGCCGGTGCCGAGGGCGACCTCGCGCAGGCTGTCGTCGAACGCGTCGAGGTTCCCGCCGAAGTGGTCCGGGAAACCCAGGCCCTGCTTGACGGCCGAGGCGAAGCCGGCCTTGTCCGCCCAGGCCCGCGCATCGAACCGGGGCACGAGGTACCCGAGGTCGGTGAGCAGGGTCAGCGTGTCGTCGAGAACTTCCTCCCGGTGGACGAGCGTCACCGGCCCGTTCCGGAACAGGACGAAGTCCGGGCCGGTGCCGCCGAGCTCGAAAGGTGCCACGGGTCCAGCGTAGTTACTCCAGGAGCTTGCGCACCTGGTCGTCCGGCACCTGCGTGAAGTCGTCGTACCACTGCCCCACGGCCGCGAACCGCCTCGGCGTGGCCGGGCACACCACCTCGTCGGCGAGCGGCGCGATCGCCGCCAGCGAGTCGGGTGGCGCGACCGGCACCGCCAGCACCACCCGGGCGGCACCGAGGTCCCGCAACACCCGCAACGCGGCGACCACCGTGGCCCCGGTGGCGATCCCGTCGTCGACGAGGATCACCGTCCGGCCCCGCAGCGCGGGCCTCGGCCGGGAACGCAGGCTCACGGCCCGCTCCCGGATCACGTCCCGCTCCCGCGCGACCCGCTCGGCGAGGCCCTCCCACGACAGGCCGAGCTCCCGCAACACGGCCTCGTTCCGGACGGTGACCCCGTCCTCGCCCACGGCGCCGACGGCCAGTTCCTCCCGGTCGGGCGCCCCGATCTTCCGCACCAGCACCACGTCCAACGGCGCACCGAGCGCGGCGGCCACCTCCGCCGCGACGGGCACCCCTCCGCGCGGAAGACCGACCACGACCGGGTCGGCCGCGCGGAGGTGCGCCAGACGCGCCGCCAGCACTCGTCCCGCGTCGGCGCGGTCTCGGAAGCGCATGTCCCCAGTGTCCTCCTTCCACCCGCCTCCCGCGTCGGTGAAACCCGAACCGCCGACGTTCGAGCCACGAACCGTGACCCTCCCTCCTGCCCGACGAGCCGTTCCCGGCCAAGCTCGACGACTCCGCGCAGCGGGGCCCGCGACCCGACGGTGGGGCTCCGCCACCCCGGCGACCTGCCTGTCCGGCGAGGACAACCCCACACCACACCAAGACCGTCTGAGGCCCCCGACGCCGGAACCTCAGGGTTTGCGGGCCTCGATGAGGAAGCGGGCGGTGTGCGCGACGAACGGTCCCTCGGCGGTGATCTTCTCGTGCAGTGCGCGGAGTTGTCGCCGGTAGGCCTCGACGGTGAAGCCGGGCACCATCCAGACCACCTTGCGCAGGAAGTAGACGACGGCGCCGATGTCGAAGAACTCGGTCCGCAGCCGGGCGGTGCGCAGGTCGACGACCTCCAGGCCGGCGGCCTCGGCCATGGCACGGGCGTCGTCCGGGTCGCGGTCGGTCCACGGCTGTGGCCCCAGGAAGTACTCGACCAGTTCGGCCACGCTCCGCTGCCCCACCTCCTGGGACAGGTAGGTGCCACCCGGCGCGAGGACCCTGGCGATCTCGGACCACCACGCGGCCACCGGATGGCGGCTCACCACGAGGTCGAAGGTGTCGTCCCGCAACGGGAACGGTGGCCGGCCCGCGTCGGCGACCACCGTCACGCCGCGGGGGTGGAGGTTGGCGGCGGCGCGGCGGCGGTTGGGTGGCCACGCCTCGGTCGCGATCGTCGTGGGGGCGAGCCCGGGTACGCCCGCCAGGACCTCACCGCCACCCGTCTGCACGTCCAGGGCCACCGTCGCGCGGGCCATGCGTTCGCCCATCATGCGCTGGTAGCCCCACGGCGGGCGTTCCTCGGTCGCGCGGCCCTCGAGCCAGGAGAAGTCCCAGCCATCGACGGAAACCGCCGCGGCCTCGGCGACCAGGTCGTCGAACGACGTCGGTGTCTGCGGCACGGTCACTCCGCCTCGGCGAGCCACGTGCCGACGAGGTGCGACTCGATCGAGTCCGGGCGGCTGTCGCCGAGTGCGCGGACCTCGGCGCGGGTGAACCAGCGGGCCTCGTCCAGTTCGTCGTGGTCGACGGCGACCGTGTCGGTGTCGGCCACGGCGCGGAAGCCGACCATCAGCCCCGACGGGAACGGCCACGCCTGCGACGCCTGGTAGGTCACCGCACGCACCCGCACCCCGGCCTCCTCCACCAACTCACGTCGCACCGCGTCCTCGAGGCTCTCCCCGATCTCCAGGAAACCGGCGAGCGTCGAGAACGCCGCCGACCCCCGGTGCCGCGCGAGCAGGCAACGCCGCCGGTCCGGAGCCTCCACCAGCATGATCACAGCGGGCTCGATGCGGGGAAAGTGCATTTTCCGGCAACCCCGGCACCGCAGGACGTGCCCGGCCTGCTCAGCCTCCGTCGCCGCGCCGCACGCGCCGCAGAAACGCTGGTTGCGGGTCCAGTGCAGCATGCCGCGCGCGTAGGCGAGGGTCGCGGCCTCCTGCTGGTCGAGCCCGGTGTACAGGCCCCTGATGTCGACGGCGGCGTCGGCACCCGTCTCCAGGACCGCATCGTCCTCGTCCACATCGGACAGGTCGACGGCGAACACCCCGACCGCGCCCGCACCGAGGAACACCGCCTCCCTGCGCGTCGCGGGCACGCTCACCGGCACGCCGTCCGCGACGAGGCAGCGGTCCCGCCAGAACGCGAGCACCCGGCCATCGGCGCGGGCCGAGGCCAGCCAGCCGGCGTCCCCGCGACGACCGCGGTCGAGGACAAGCCCGTTGTACGGCAGAGTGACGTTCGTCAGCACGCGTGCCACCCTAGGACCCATGGCGACGGACGATCCGAACTGTGCGGTGGCACACGGCGAGCACCAGGCACCACCCGAGGCCCGCACGCTGGTGGCCGTGTTCGCGTCCCCGGTGGCCGACGTGCTCCTGCGCTACGCAGGCGACCTCGGTTACCGCACGGTCCTCGTGAACCGGAACGCGGCCGCGTGTCGGCAAGCCGGGTGGCTTCGAGTTCTGACCCGGGCCATTGCCCACCTCGGGCGCACCGGGTAGCTTACTAAGCGCTTGCTTAGCTCGTTGCCGTCAGCGTTCGAAGGAGAACCCGCGTGACCCAGTCCCGTGTCGCGATCGTCACCGGTGCCGCTCGAGGGATTGGCGCCGCCGTCGCCAAGCGCCTCGCGAAGGACGGTTTCGCGGTCGGCGTCGTCGACCTCACCGAGGACAACTGCAAGGACACCGTCGCCGCCATCAAGGAGGCCGGTGGCACCGCGCTGGCCGTCGGGGCCGACGTGTCCAACGCCGAGCAGGTGACCGCGGCGGTCACCACGGTCGCCGACCGGCTCGGGGCGCCGACAGTACTCGTCAACAACGCGGGCATCCTGCGCGACAACCTGCTGTTCAAGATGTCCGAGGACGACTGGGACATGGTCATGAACGTGCACCTGCGCGGCGCGTTCCTGATGACGCGCGAGGTGCAGAAGTACCAGACGCAGGAAGGCTTCGGCCGCATCGTCAACCTGTCCAGCACCTCAGCGCTCGGCAACCGGGGCCAGGTCAACTACTCGGCCGCGAAGGCGGGCATGCAGGGCTTCACCAAGACCGTCGCGATCGAGCTCGGCAAGTTCGGGGTGACCGCCAACGCGATCGCGCCGGGGTTCATCGAGACCGACATGACCGCGGCCACCGCGGCGCGCGTCGGGGCCGAGTTCGACCAGTTCAAGGAGGCGGCCGCGGCCGCGATCCCGGTGCGGCGGGTCGGGCAGCCCGACGACATCGCCGCCCTCGCGTCGTTCCTGGTCAGCGAGGAGGCCGGGTTCGTGTCCGGCCAGGTGATCTACGTGGCCGGCGGGCCGCAGGACTGAGGGCGCCGACGATGCGTATCTTCGCCAGCCTCGACGAGTTCGCCGCCGCCAAGGGCGAGCAGCTCGGCCACGGCGCGTGGCACACCGTCACGCAGGAGCAGGTCGACCGGTTCGCCGACGCGACCGGCGACCACCAGTGGATCCACGTGGACGCCGAGAAGGCCGCGCAGGGCCCGTTCGGAGCCACCATCGCGCACGGGTACCTGACACTCTCCCTGATTCCCTTCCTGGGCAAGGAGATCTACCGCGTGGAGGGCATCACCATGGGCATCAACTACGGGCTCGGCAAGGTCCGGTTCCCTTCGGTGGTGCCGGTGGGCTCCCGCGTCCGCGCGGGTGCCGAGCTGATCGACCTGACCGACCGGCCGCAGGGCAAGCAGGCCACGCTGCGGTGGACCGTCGAGCTCGATGGCGGCGAGAAACCGGCCTGTGTCGCCGAGACGATTGTGGTGTATGTGCCATGAGCGGAGCTTGCGGAGCGAAAAATCACACCTCATGGCCGCTCGGAGCCTGCGAGGAGCGGCCATGAACGAGACGCGGCTGCGCGAGCTGACGCGCGAGTTCCTCAGCACCTGCGACCACACGACCATGGACCGGCTCGACTTCCTGCGGGCCAGGTTCGACGCCGGTCTCGCGTGGGTGCACTTCCCCACCGGGCTCGGCGGGCTCGACCTGCCGCGCGAAGCGCAGTCCGTCGTGGACGAGGAGCTGGCGGGCACGCCGGACAACGACCCGCGCCGCATCGGCATCGGGCTCGGCATGGCCGCGCCGACCATCCTCGCCTTCGGCACGCAGGAGCAGAAGCAGCGCTACCTGCGTCCGCTGTGGACCGGCGAGGAGGTGTGGTGCCAGCTGTTCTCCGAGCCGGGCGCCGGGTCCGACCTCGCCGCGCTGGGCACCAGGGCCGTCCGCGACGGTGCCGACTGGCTGATGACCGGGCAGAAGGTGTGGACGTCCAGTGCGCACACCGCCAGGTTCGCGATCCTCGTGGCGCGCCACGACCCGGACCTGCCCAAGCACGCCGGCCTCACGTACTTCGTCCTCGACATGACCGACCCCGGCGTCGAGGTCCGGCCACTGCGCCAGATCACCGGCGAGGCAGAGTTCAACGAGGTCTTCATGGACAACGCGCGGGTGCCGGACGCCAACCGGCTCGGCGCGGTCGGTGAGGGCTGGAAGGTCGCGCAGACCACGCTCATGAACGAGCGCGTCGCGATCGGCAGCCGCCCCGCGCCCCGCGACGGCGGCATGTCCGGTGTGGTGGCGCAGACGTGGCGGGACCACCCGGAGAACCACAGCCCGGAGCTGCACGACCGGCTGCTCGAACTGTGGACGCGGTCGGAGGCGTTGCGGCTGGCCGGTATCCGGTTGCGCCAGCAGCTCGCCGAGGGCGCACCGGGGCCGGAGGGCTCCGCGATGAAACTGGCGTTCGCTGAGCTGGCGCAGGCGCTGACGGGCCTGGAGCTGGAGCTGCTCGGCGACGACGGCCTCCGCTACGACGACTGGACGCTGCGCCGCCCGGACAAGGTGGACTTCACGGGCCGGGAGGCGGGTTACCGCTACCTGCGGGCCAAGGGCAACTCGATCGAGGGCGGCACGTCGGAGGTGCTGCGCAACATCATCGCCGAGCGCGTGCTCGGACTCCCCGCCGAGCCGCGCACCGACACCAAGGTCGCCTGGAAGGACCTGCCGCGATGAACCTGCTCTACACCGACATCGAGGACGACCTGCGGGCGAGTGTCAAGGACCTGCTGTCCGCCCGCGCCACCCCCGCCGGCGTGCTCGCCCGCTGCGAGACCGGCGAGCCGTACGACCTCGACCTGTGGCGCAGGCTCACCGAGCTGGGTGTGGCGTCGCTGCACGTGCCGGAGGAGCTCGGCGGGCAGGGCGCGTCGACCCGCGAGGTCGCGGTGGTCATGGAGGAGCTCGGCCGGTTCGTCGCGCCGGTGCCGTTCCTCGGCAGCGCGGTACTCGCCACCACCGCGCTGCTCGGCTGCAAGCCGAGCGACGAGGTGCGGGCACTGCTGGCCGCCATCGGTTCCGGCGAGCAGATCGCGACGCTCGCGGTTTCCCTCGCCACGGCGCCGGGTTCGACCGTGCCGGACGCGATCCGTTCCGACAGCGGACTTTCCGGCCGGGTCCGCTCGGTGGCCGACGCGCTGGCCTCGGACGTGTTGCTGGTTCCTGCCCAGGGCACGAACGGGCTGGAGCTGTACGCCGTTCCCGTTGCCCAGCAAGGGGTCGAGGTCACCCCGGTCACGTCGCTGGACCTGACGCGCCCGATCGCGGACGTCACGCTCGACGGCGCCACCGGCACGCTGCTGGCCGGCCCGGAGGCCGCGGAGTCCGCTGTGGACGGTGCGCTGTGGACGGCGGCGGGCCTGCTCGCGTCCGAACAGCTCGGGGTCGCGGAGTGGTGCCTCACCACGACGGTGGCCTACCTCAAGGACCGCAACCAGTTCGGCCGCCCGGTCGGTTCGTTCCAGGCGCTGAAGCACCGGCTGGCCGACATCTGGAGTGACCTGGTGCTGGCCCGCGCAGCGGCCCGCAACGCGGCAGACGACCCCGGTCAGCTGTCGGCGAGCGTCGCACAGTCGCTGTGCTCGACGGTGGCGGTGCACGCGGCGGAGGAGTGCGTGCAGCTGCACGGCGGCATCGGCATGACGTGGGAGCACCCGGCGCACCTGTACCTGAAGCGCGCGAAGGCCGACTCGATCGCGCTCGGCACCGCGGGACGGCACCGGCAGCTGCTGGCACCGCACGCCGACATCCTCTCGTGACCCGACCTCTCCCCGAGGACCTGTGGCCGGACGTGCGGCCGGACGCCGCACGCAGGCTGATGGCGGCCGCCGTCGAGTCGTTCGCGTCGCGTGGCTACCACGCCACGACGACGCGGGACATCGCGACGGCGGCCGGCATGTCCCCCGCCGCGCTGTACGTGCACTTCCCGGCGAAGTCCGCGGTGTTGTTCGCGATCAGCCGCAGCGGCCACGCCCGCACCCTGGCGATGGTCGAGAACACCATCGCCGAGCACGCGGACCCGGTCGACGCGATGCGCACGCTGGTGGAGCGGTTCGTCGCGTGGCACGCGCAGCGGCACGTGGTGGCACGGGTGGTCCAGCACGAGCTGGACGCGCTGCCGGCGCAGGAGTACCAGGTGGTGGTGGACCTGCGCCGCCGCACGGAGAGCCTGGTCCGCGAGGTGATCACCCGGGGTGCCGAGTCGGGCGCGTTCACCGTCCCGGACGTGCGCACCGCGGCCCGCGCCGTGCTGTCGCTCGGCATCGACGTGGCCCGCTGGTACTCCCCGGCGAGCAAACCGTCGCCGACGGTGCTCGGCAAGCAGTACGCGGAGCTGGTCCTCCGCATGCTCGGCTACACGAGCTGAACCGTCACGCCCTCGGCCTCGAACGCGGCCACCACCTCGGCTGGCGCGGCGTCGTCGGTGATCAGGGTGTCGATCTCGGCGGTCGCGCAGATGCGGGCGAACGCGTGCCCGCCCAGCTTGGAGCTGTCCGCGGTGACCACGATCCGGCGGGCGCGTCCGGCCATCAGCCGGTTGATGCTCGCCTCGCCCTCGTGGTGGGCGTAGGCGCCGAGCGCCGGGTCGACCGCGTCCACGCCGAGGAACACCAGGTCCATCGTGATCTCGTCGAGGACGCGGGTGGCCAGCGGCCCGGACAGCTCGAACGACGCCGGGCGGGCCACCCCGCCGGTCACGACGATCTTGACGTGCGGGCGCACCGCCAGCTCGCTCGCGATGTTCAGCGCGTTGGTCACCACGGTCAGCGTCGGCTCGTCGGCGCCGTTGCGCTCCGGCAGCACCGCGAGCGCACGCGCCACCTCGGTGGTCGTGGTGCCGCCGTTCAGCCCCACCACGCTCCCCCGCGCCACCAGCGCGGCGCCACCGCGGCCGATGCGTTCCTTCTCCGCGGCGTGCCGTGCCGTCTTGTACCGCAGCGGCAGGTCGTAGGCCACGTTGTTGGTGACCGCGCCACCCCTGGTCCTGGTGAGCAACTGCTGGTCGGCGAGGTGGTCGAGGTCGCGGCGGATCGTCGCGGCGGAGACGGTCAGCTCCTCGGCGAGGTCGTCCACGTCGACCTTGCCGCGCTGCCCGAGCAGGTCCAGCAGGGTGCTCAGCCGTTCGTAGCGATCCACATGATGCAATGTAAACCCCTCACTACCTGGGAAGGCGGTGGCATGGACCGGCTCGTCGCGGCCATCGACATCGGCGGCACGTCGATCAAGTCGGCCCTCGTGGCCGAGGACCTGCACGTGGTGCACACGTTGCGCACCCCGACGCGGCGGGTCGGCGGTGCCGTGGACGTCGCCCAGATCGTCGAGCTGATCGACGAGCTGCGCGGCAGGGCAGGAGAGGCGCCCGTCGTCGGGGTCGGCGTCGCGGCGCCGGGGATCATCGACGAGCGGCTCGGCATCGCGCGGGCCGCGGTCAACCTCGGCTGGCGGGACCTGCCGCTGCGCGACCGGCTCACCGAGGCGGCCGGCATCCCGGTCGCGCTGGGGCACGACGTGCGGACCGGCGGGCTGGCCGAGTTCACCGTCGGCGCGGCGACCGGGGTGCGGAACGCGATGTTCATGCCGATCGGCACCGGGATCGCGGCGGCCGTGCTCGTCGACGGGCACCGGCTCGACGCGGACGGGTACGCGGGCGAGATCGGCCACATCGTCGTCGACCCCGGCGGGCAGGTGTGCGGGTGCGGCACCCTCGGCTGCCTGGAGACCGTCGCGTCGGCCGCGTTCATCGCCCGCAACTACAGCGAACGCAGCGGGAAGGACGTCGACCGGGCCGCCGACGTGGCCGCCGCGGTCGTGGCCGGTGAGCCGGACGCGGTCGCGGTGTGGGCGCGGGCCGTCGACGGGCTCGCCGCGGCGCTCACGACCGCGATCACGTTGCTGGCGCCGGAGGTCATCGCGATCGGCGGCGGGCTGTCCGAGTCGGGCGACACGCTGATGAAGCCACTGCGCGCGGCACTGGAGGGACGGCTCGCGTTCCAGCGGGTGCCGCGGCTCGTGCGTGCCAGGCTCGGCGACAACGCGGGCTGCATCGGCGCCGGCATCCTCGCGTGGCGGGCGGCGGCATGATACTGACGGTCACGCTGAACGCCGCGCTCGACGTCACCTACCAGGTGCCCGCGCTGCGGGTCGGGCACACCAACCGGCCCACCGCCGCCGACGTCCGCGCCGGCGGCAAGGGCGTCAACGTCGCGCGGGTCCTGCACGCACTCGGCCACGAGACCATGGTGACCGGGCTGGTCGGCGGAGACACCGGCGCCGCGATCCGCGCCGACGTGCTCCTCGCCGGGCTGCGGGAGGCGCTGTTCGACATGGCGGGCCCGTCCCGGCGCACCGTCACCATCGTGTCGGACGGCACCGCCACCGCGGTGAACGAGCCCGGCCCTGCGGTGTCCATTTCGGACTGGGCGGACTTCGTCGGCGGCTACCACGCGCTCGCGGCCCGCGCGTCGGTGGTCGTGCTGTCGGGCAGCCTGCCGCCCAACCTGCCCGACGACGCGTACGCACAGCTGATCCGCGCCACGCCCGGCACCCCGGTCATCCTCGACACGGCCGGCCCCGCGCTGCTCGCCGGCCTCGCCGCGCGCCCGGCCGTGGTGAAACCGAACGTCCACGAGCTGACCGAGGTGACCGGGCTCGACGACCCCCTCGCCGCGGCGCGGGCACTGCTCGACCGCGGTGCGGGCGCTGTCGTCGCCTCGCTCGGCCCCGAGGGCCTGGTCGCCGTGACCGAGCGGGGTTCCTGGCGGGTGCGCGTGCCGGAGGAGCTGCACGGAAACCCCACCGGGGCAGGAGATGCGTGCGTGGCGGCGCTCGCCGCCGGGCACCTGCTCGACTGGCCGGACCGGCTCGCGGAGGCGGCGGCGGTCTCGGCCGCCGCGGTCCCCTGCCCGCTCGCGGGCGACATCGACCCCGACACGTACACACGGCTGCGCCCGACCACCACCGTGGAGGCATTGGATGCTCACGCCGACCGCTGACCTCGTCACCGCCGCACGCGCGGCGGGCCGGGGTGTCGGCGCGTTCAACGTGATCCAGCTGGAGCACGCCGAAGCGCTCGTCGCGGGCGCCGAGAAGGCCGGTGCGCCGGTCGTGCTGCAGATCAGCGAGAACGCCGTGAAGTACCACGGTGCGCTGGAACCGTTGGCACAGGCCACCTTGGCGGTCGCCAGGTCCTGCGCCGCGCCGGTCGCCGTGCACCTCGACCACGCCACGGACGTCGCGCTCGTGCGGCACGCCGTGCAGCTCGGGTTCGGGTCGGTCATGTACGACGCGTCCGCCATGTCCTATGTGGACAACGTGGCGGCGACGACGGCCGTGGTGCGGCACTGCCACGAACGCGGCGTGTACGTCGAGGCGGAGCTGGGCGAGGTCGGCGGAAAGGACGGGGTGCACGCACCGGGCGCGCGCACCGACCCGGACGAGGCGGCCGCCTACGTGGCGGCCACCGGCGTCGACGCGCTGGCCGTCGCGGTCGGCACCTCGCACGCGATGCTGACCAGGGACGCGACCGTCGACTTCGGACTGATCGAGCGGCTGCGCGCGACCGTGCCGGTGCCGCTGGTGCTGCACGGCTCGTCCGGGGTGGCCGACGACGACCTGCGCCGCGCGGTCGAGGCCGGGATGACGAAGGTCAACATCGCCACCCAGCTGAACAAGGCGTTCACCGCCGCGGTCCGCGCACACCTGGCCGCCGACCCGGCCGTGGTGGACACGCGGCGCTACCTCGGTGCCGGCCGGGAGGCGGTGGCGGCCGAGGTGGCGCGGCTGCTCGGCGTTCTCGGCGCTTGACACTCTATATGCCCACTGGTCTATATTCCACTTATGGCATCAACATTCGAGGTGCTGGCCGAGCCACGCCGCCGGGAGATCCTCGACCTCCTGCGGGACGGCGAACGGCTGGTCGGCGACCTGGTCGACCGGCTGGCACTGGCGCAGCCGACGGTGTCCAAGCACCTGAAGGTGCTGCGGAGCGCGGGCCTGGTCGAGGTCCGCCAGGACGCGCAGCGGCGCTGGTACCGCCTGCGCCCGGCACCACTCGCGGAGGTCGACGCGTGGCTCGCACCGTATCGTCGCATGTGGACGGACAGTCTGGACGCCCTCGAACGTCACCTCGACGCGATGGAAGAGGACTCATGAGCGACGCGACACTGCACACGGTCAACGGGGAGCCGACGCTGCGGTTCGAACGGCGGCTGCGGCACTCACCCGCGAAGGTCTGGCGGGCGGTCACGGACCCGGCCGAGCTGGCGCACTGGTTCCCGGCGGCGGTCGAGGCACAGCTGCGCCCCGGCGCCCCGATGCGGTTCACCTTCCCGGAGGAGGCCGTGGTCGACAGCGAGTGGGACGGCGAGGTGCTCGAGGTCGACGAGCCTAGGGTGTTCATGTTCCGGTGGAGCGCCGACGTACTGCGGATCGAGCTGATCCCCGACGGCGACGGGTGCCGCCTCGTGTTCACCCAGACGATCGGCGGCGGGCAGGTCGGTCTCCTGGGCGCCGGCCGCACGGCCGCGGGCTGGGACACGTGCCTCGACACCCTGGTCGCCCGGCTCGACGGCACCTCCGCGCCGGAAGGGTCCGACTGGCTTCCGCCCATGGAGCACTACATCCGGAAGTTCGGCCTCGGCGAGGGAACGGCGACCACCACCGGCGACGGGTGGGAGCTGCGATTCGCCCGTGACCTGGTGTGGAAGCCACCGGCCGACGTGTGGCAGGTGCTGACCGACGGCACCGTCGGGGAGAAGCCACCCGTCCAGGCCACGAACGGGATCGTGCCTGCCGGGCGGGTGGTCCGGGCGCAGGCGCCGAAGGTCCTGGCGTACGAGTGGCTCCACGACGGCGAGCCCGCGGGCACGGTCCGGTGGGAGCTGTTCTCCGACCAGGAGCTGGGGGTGCGGGTCGAGCTGACGCAGACGGTGCCCGCCCACCTCGGCGAGGTCCTGCCGCAGGCGATGGCCGCGTGGCACCTGCAGCTGGAGCTGTTCTTCGCCGCCATCATGGGCGAGGTGCGCTGCGCCTGGTCTGCGGACCGGATCACCGAACTGACCAAGCACTACGCGGGCGCGACCAGGTCGTCGGCCTGACCCGCGCGCCGGAGCGCTGCGGCGACGAAGCCACTCGCCTTCAGCTCCTCGATCGCCTCGGACAGGTACCGGACGGTTTCCGGTGACCGGTCCCTGGTGGTGCCGAGCGCCTGCCGGATCTCCATGAACCTCGGCTCCACCAGCCGCAGCTCCGGATGGCCTGCGACGTACTGGGTCAGCGGCTGCCGCACCCCCGCCACCGCGTCGAGGCCCTGGTCGCGGAACGCGGTGATCCCGTCCTCGCCGCGCACCAGGGTGGCGTGCCGGAGCGTGCGGGTGAGGTAGAGGTCGTAGGCCGACCCCTTGTTCACCCCGATCCGCACGCCCGGCCGGTCCATCCCGTCCGGTGTGGTGACCGCCGAGTCCGCCCGCACCGCGTACACGCCCTCGATCAGCACGTACGGCGCGGTGAACGCGACCTGCTCGGCCCGCTTCTGCTCGATGGCGAGGAAGCAGATGTCGGCCCGGCCGCTGGTCATCGCCTCGAACGACTTGCGAGCGGCGTCGAACGCCACCAGCTCCACCGGCACGCCCAGCCGGGTGCCCAGCTCACGCGCGATGTCGACGGTGACACCACTCGGCGCGTCGGGGCTGCCCTGCGCCAGCACGGGGTTGCCCAGGTTGATCGACGCACGCAGGACGCCGGTCGGCGCCAAGTCCTCGGTGATCACCACAGCAGCATGTCAACGTGGATGATCGCTCCGCAAGTTCGCTCAGACCGCCGCGAGGGCCTCCCGCCACAGCGCCAGGCCCTCGTCGATCTGGTCGGCGGTCACCACCAGCGGCGGGATCATCCGCACCACGTTGCCCGCCGCGCCGCAGGTCAGGAGCAGCAGCCCGGCCGAGGACGCCGCCTGCTGGACCCTGGCCGCCGCCGCCGCGTCCGGTTCGCCGTCCTTGCCGACGAACTCGTTGCCCAGCATGAGACCGAGGCCGCGCACGTCACCGATGACGGGCACGTCCGCCGCCACCTTCGCGAGCCCCTCACGCAGCCGCGCACCCTGCCTCGCCGCGTTCTCGACCAGGCCCTCGGACTGGACGACGTCGAGGGTGGCGATCGCCGCCGCGCACGCGACCGCGTTGCCGCCGTAGGTGCCGCCCTGCGACCCCGGCCACGCCTTGGCCATCAGGTCGGCGGGCGCGGCGATGGCCGACAGCGGGAACCCGCTGGCCAGGCCCTTCGCGGTGATCAGCACGTCCGGGCGGACGTCGAAGTGGTCGTGACCCCAGAACCGGCCGGTGCGGCCGAACCCGGTCTGGACCTCGTCGACCACGAGCAGGATGCCGTGCTTGTCGGCCCGCTCCCGCAGCCCGCGCATGAACGCGCTGTTGGCGGGCACGTACCCGCCCTCGCCGAGCACCGGCTCGACGAAGAACGCGGCCGTCTCGGCGGGCGAGGTCATCGTCTGCAGCGTGTAGTCCAGCTCGCGCAGCGCGAACCTCGTCGCCTCCTCCTCGCTCCAGCCGTAGCGGTAGGCCGTCGGGAACGGCGCGACCACCACCCCGCCCATGAGCGGCGCGAACCCGGCGCGGAACTTGGTCGCCGACGTGGTCATCGACGCCGCGCCGATCGTGCGGCCGTGGAACGAACCGTGGAAGACCACCACGTTCGGCCTGCCGGTGGCGTGCCGGGACAACCGCAGCGCCGCCTCGACCGCCTCGCTGCCCGAGTTCACGAAGAACAACGAGTCCAGGCCCTGCGGCAGCACCTCGGACAGCCGCTCCGACAGCGTGAGCAGCGGCCGGTGCATGACCGTCGTGTACTGGCCGTGGATCAGCTTCCCGGCCTGCTCGCGGACGGCCTCGACCACGCGCGGATGGCAGTGCCCGGTGCTGGTCACGCCGATACCGGCGGTGAAGTCCAGATACCGGCGCCCGTCCTCGCCGTAGAGGTACACGCCCTCGCCGTGCTCGGCGAGCACGGGCGTCGCCTGCTTGAGGAGGGGGGACAACTCAGCCATCAGCTCACCTTCCGTGGATTGTCAACAATCCTACGGACGGGCGGGGCAGGTGGCTACCCTTCCTTCACCGCCTGCAGGGTGAAGCTCGCGGCCAGGCTCCTCGACCTGGTGGTCGATCGCCACTCCCCCGCTCGTCCCAGTCCGCCCTGTTGATCGCCACGTAGTCCACGGGCGGGGCAGTGCCAGAGCGGCACGTGGCGCGGGAACCGATTTCAGTGGCCCCGCGCGATCCACTCCTCCAGGTGCGGCGCCTCGGCGCCGATCGTCGTGTCGTCGCCGTGACCGGTGTGCACGACCGTCTCGTCCGGCAGCGTGAGGAGCTTGTCCCGGATGGACCCGACGATCGTCGGGAAGTCCGAATGGGACCGGCCGGTCGCGCCGGGGCCACCCTGGAAGAGGGTGTCACCGGTGAACACGACCCCCAGGTCGGGGACGTGGAAGCACACCGCGCCGGGCGCGTGGCCAGGGGTGTGGAGCACCCGGACCTCGGTGCCGCCGACGCGCAGGACGTCCCCGTCGGACAACGTGTCGGCTGGACGGGCCTCGTCGTGCGCGAGGCGCCACAGCACGTCGTCGGCCGGGTGCAGCAGGACCGGCGCACCGACCAGTTCCGCCAGCGCAGGCGCGGCGTTCACGTGGTCGTCGTGCGCGTGGGTGCACGCGATGGCCAGCACCTCCCGGTCCCCCACCGCCTTCGCGATCGCGCTCGCGTCGTGGGCGGCGTCGATCACCAGCACCTGCTCGTCGTCGCCGAGGAGCCAGACGTTGTTGTCGACCTCCCACGAGCCACCGTCGAGGTTGAAGGTGCCGGACGTGACGACCTTCTCGACCCGCGTCGTCGCATCGATGGTCACTGCGCACCCTCCGTTCCGGAGAACACCACTACCGAGCGCAGCACGTCGCCGTGGTGCATCTTGGTGAACGCGTCCTCGACCTCGTCGAGCGCGATGGTCTCGGTGACGAACGCGTCGAGGTCCAGGCGGCCCTGCTGGTAGAGGTCGACGAGGTAGGGGAAGTCGCGGGAGGGCAGGCAGTCGCCGTACCAGCTGGACTTGAGCGACCCGCCGCGCGAGAAGAAGTCGATCAGCGGCATGTCGAGGCGCATGTCCGGCGTCGGCACCCCGACCAGCACGACGGTGCCCGCGAGGTCGCGCGCGTAGAAGGCCTGCTTCCAGGTCTCCGGCCGCCCGACCGCCTCGATCACGACGTCCGCGCCGAACCCGCCGGTCAGATCAGCCACCGCCTCGACCACGTCGCCCTGGCCCGCGTTGATGGTGTGGGTGGCGCCGAAGCCCTTGGCCCAGGCCAGTTTCCGGTCGTCGAGGTCGATCGCGATGATCTTCGTGGCACCGGCGAGCTTCGCGCCGGCGACCGCCGCGCTGCCGACCCCGCCGCAGCCGATCACCGCGACGCTGTCGCCCCTGGTGACCCCGCCGGTGTTCACCGCGGCGCCGATCCCGGCCATGATCCCGCACCCGAGCAGCCCGACCGCGGCGGGCGAGGCGGACGGGTCGACCTTCGTGCACTGTCCGCTGTGGACCAGCGTCTTCTCGGCGAACGCGCCGATGCCGAGTGCCGGCGAGAGCGCGGTGCCGTCGGTGAGCGTCATGGGCTGGGACGCGTTGAACGTGGAGAAGCAGTACCAGGGGCGCCCGCGCAGGCAGGCGCGGCAGGTGCCGCAGACGGCGCGCCAGTTGAGGATGACGAAGTCGCCCGGTTCGAGGTCGCTCACCCCGTCGCCGACGGCCTCGACGACCCCGGCGGCCTCGTGCCCGAGCAGGAAGGGGTACTCGTCGTTGATCCCGCCCTCGCGGTAGTGCAGGTCGGTGTGACAGACCCCGCAGGCCTGGACCTTGACGACCGCCTCACCCGGGCCGGGATCCGGCACGACGACCGTCGCGATCTCGACCGGAGCACCCTTCGACCGGGCGATGACGCCCCGAACCTCCTGAGCCATGTGCCACCTTCCATGCGCTGATGTGTATGAGTACTTCTACCAGCCCCGGCCCCGGCGCGCGGGTGGGGAATTCTCGCGGACAACCGGAATTCGCGGACAGGACCTGACCGCGGCCTCTGCCAGCCTGGTCCCATGATCACCTTGCACCCGTACTTCAGCTATGTGGCCGCCGAGGAAGCACTGACCTGGCTGGCGGAGGCGTTCGGCTTCGAGACCACCATGCGCTGGGACGACGACACCGGCGTGGCCCACGCGGAACTACGCCTCGGCGACGCGGCGATCATCGTGTTCGGCGACGCGGGCCAGGGCTATGACCGCGTGCACCCGAAGGCCGACGACGCGGCGGGCCACGGCACCTACCTGACGGTCGCGGACGACGCGGCGGTCGACGCCGTGTGGGCACGTGCCATCGCCGCGGGCGCCGTGCCGGTGTGGAAGCCGGAGAGCACCGAGTGGGGCAACTACCGCTGCCGCGTCCGCGACCCGGAGGGCTACGAGTGGACCTTCGGCACCCACAAACCAGGCGAACCGGCCGGCGACTGGTAGTCCGCGATCACCTGACCGGCGGCGCCCCGGAAGGCGCGTTCGCGGACCCGGCACTGCCCAGAAGGACGCTTCCGGGACACTCGGCGACGGCAATGCGTCGTTCCGGGCATGCGGATCCGGTCCGGGAAATTGTCGGTGCCGTGCGCGAACATTCGCGCCATGGGCGACAACGAGGCGCGACCGCTGATCGGCATGGACGGCATCGCCGCCCCGAAATGGGCCGCGTCGGACCGGGCGGCTGCCGACGCGACCTGGTGGCAGACGGTCCGTTCGGTGCCCGCCGCGGTGGCCACCGTGGCCCGGTACTCGTGGCAGGCCTCCCGGCGGCTGACGATCCTCGCGGCGGTGCTGCACGTGCTGTCCGGGTGCGTCACCGCGTTCGGCCTGCTGGCCACGGCCGACGTGCTGAGCACGCTGCTGGAGCGGGGGCCGACTCCCGACCGGGTGGTCGCGTCGCTGCCGTCGATCGCGCTGCTGGCGGGGGCGTACTCGCTGCGTGCCCTGCTGGACGCGGCGGTCTCGCTGGTGCAGGGCATGCTGACCCCGTACGTCGAGGTGGCCGCGCGCGACCAGATGCACCGGGCGGTGCTCGACGTGGAGGCGGCCGCGTTCGACGACGCCGACTTCCGGGACCTGGTGCGGCAGGGCGGTGAGCGCGGCGCGAACGCCATCCGCAGCTCCACCCAGGGGGTGGCCGACGTCCTGTCCTCCGTGGTGTCGGTGGTCGCGGCCATGGCCACGGTCGCCTTCTTCAGCGGCTGGCTGCTGCCCGCGATGCTGCTCGCCGCCGGGGTGGACGCGTGGGCGGCGATGCGTGCCGCGAAGCTGAGCTACGGGTCGTTCCTGCACATGGTCACCCGCGACCGGCAGCAGTGGGTGATCAGCGAGCTGATCACCCGGCGCGACGCGGCGGTCGAGGTGCGGGCGTTCACCGCGCAGCCGACGCTGCTCGCCGAGTACCGCAGGGTCGCGGCGATCCTCGCGGCCGAGACGGTCCGGGTGGAGCGGCGGCAGACGTGGATCCAGCTGGCCGGGCGGTCGGCGGCCGGGGTCGGCACCGCGCTGGCCTACGTGGTGCTCGGGTGGCTGCTGTACGTCGAGTCGATGCCACTCGCGCTGGCCGGCGCCGCCGTGGTCGCGATGCGCACCGGGTCCACCGCGCTGAGAAACACGATGTACCAGGTGAACCGGTTGTACGAACAAAGCTTCCACATCGACCTGTTCCGCAGGCTGCTGACCGAGGCGACGACCAGGCGCGGCCCGGAGCCGGTGTCGCAGGCGCCTGCCAACCCGGCCACGATCGAGCTGCGGGACGTCTCCTTCACCTACCCCGGCCAGGACTCCCCCGCCGTGAGCGAGGTGTCGCTGAAGATCCGGCGGGGCGAGGTGATCGCGCTCGTCGGGGAGAACGGGTCGGGCAAGTCGACGCTGGGCAGGCTGATCACCGGCCTGTACCGGCCCGGCGAGGGGCAGGTGCTGTGGGACGGCACGGACATCGCCACCGCGCACCGGCACACCGTGCACTCGCAGGTCTCGGTCATCACCCAGGAACCGCTGCGCTGGCCGGTGACCGCCGCCGACAACATCCGGATCGGCCGCCTGGAGCGCGACGGCCGCGACGGCACGCTGTGGACCGGGCACGCGGCGACCTCCGGCGCGGACGAGGTGATCGAGGCGTTGCCACGCAAGGAGAACACGATCCTGTCGCGACTGTACGAGGAGGGCAAGGACCTCTCCGGTGGGCAGTGGCAGCGGCTGTCGGTGTCGCGGGGCTCCTACCGGGACGCGCCGGTGCTGGTGGCCGACGAGCCGACCGCTGCGCTCGACGCCAGGGCCGAGGCCAAGGTGTTCGACGCGTTGCGGACGGCCAGCCGCGGCGAGCGGACCACGGTGCTGGTCACCCACCGCCTCGCCAGCGTGCGCCACGTGGACCGGATCGTCGTCCTCGAACACGGCCGGATCACCGAGGACGGCACCCACGACGAGCTGATGGCCCTCGGCGGCCTGTACGCCGAGCTGTACTCCCTCCAGGCCGCGGCCTACCGCTGACCACCACGCACCAGGTGCGGCCGGTCGTGCACCAGCTCACCGGCGTGGCCAGGGCCGGGCGTGGCCAGGACGGTGTACCAGGGCATCCGGAGCCCGGCCACGCCGCGTGCCGGTGACCCACTCTTCTGGAACGGTCCAGACGCGATCGGGGCGGAACGCTGCTCCAGCCGGGTGGCTGTGCGCCGGAAAGCGTTCCTTGGGCCACGGACGGTAGGAGGCTGACACCGGCCGGTGTACCGCCGCATCCAGGAGTAGCGACGATGCCCACGTCACCCCAGCGCGTGCTGTTCCAGACCACCGACTACGACCGGGCGGGCGAGTACCTGACCAGTGCGTACGGCACGAACATGCGGATGACCGGCCGCAAGGTCGGATACTCGTTCCGTTTCACACAGCTGACCACCGCCACGTTCTCCGTCGGCACGGCCGCGCAGACCGACCAGATGGCGATCACCGTCGAGCGGCCAGCCAGCCTGTTCGTCGTGCGGCCGCGCGGGACGACCATGGACTACCGGGCGCCGGGCATCGAGCACCAGGTCGCGTCGGGTGAACTGATCATCGGGTCCACGAGCGCGCAGGGCACGCCCTACCGGGTGTGCTGGCTCGACGGGGTCATCGAGGCCACCGCGCTGCCGTTCGACCTGGTCGGGCGGGTCGCGGCCACCGAGCGCGCGGCTCCCGACGAGCCGGTCCGGTTCACCGACGTGCGCCCGCACAACCGGTCCGCCCTCCGCCACCTCTGCGCCACGATCGACTACTTCACCGACGCGCTGCGCGACCGGCCGGCGGCCATGGCCGAGCCACTGGTGGCGAGCACGGCCGGGCAGCAGCTGTGCGCGGCGGTACTCGCGACCTTCCCCAACACCGCCCTGCTCGAGCCGACGATCGAGGACCGGCACGACTCCCACCCGCGCACGCTGCGCAGAGCCATCGCGTTCATCGAGAGCCACGCCGAGGAGGACATCGGCGTCTCGGACATCGCAGCGGCGACGAACGTCACGATCCGGGCGCTGCAACACGCTTTCCGCAGACACCGCGACACCACGCCGATGGGCTACGTGCGCACGGTCCGGCTGCGGGAGGCCCATCAGGAGCTGCTGGCAACGGACCCGGCGAGCGGGGTCACGGTCACCCAGGTCGCGGCGCGGTGGGGTTTCTTCCACCCGGGCCGCTTCGCCCGCTACTACCGCGAGGTCCATGGGTGTTCGCCCTACCAGACACTGCTCCGGGACGCACCCTGAAGCGGGCTCCTGGCGGCTGGGGGGACGAACGCCGGGAGCCCGCCTCCTGGGGTGGCGACAGGGTCCGGGTCACCGGTGTACCGGTACAAGTCTCCGCTACCGCACGCTCACGGACAGCACACAGGACGACATCGTCGACGCCCCGCACAGGCGCGAAACCGGCCGGAAAACGAAACGCCGGGACCGGCGATCAGGCGCGCGCCCGTGCGAGGTCGGCATCGTCCCGCCCGCCAGGGGCGGCGCGGGTGCCCTTGCGGGCGAAGTGGAAGGCGGCCAGACCCGCGGGGATGAACATCAGGGTGCCGTACACCGCGGCCGGGATGACCATCTCCAGGCTGTCGAACACCGACGCGGCGACGGTCATCGCCAGTACGGCGTTGTGCACGCCGATCTCCATCGCGGAGGCGATCGACTGCTCCCGGTTCACCCCGGCCAGCCTGGGCACCCAGTAGCCGATGGTGAAGCTGAGGACGGTGAGCGCCAGCGCCACCCCGCCGATGGTGCCCATGTTGGAGAAGATCGTCTCCCGGTTCTGCACCACGGTCCCGACGAGCATGACGACCAGCACCACCACCGACGTCTTCTTCACCGGGCCGCGCATCCGCTGCGCGAAGCCCGGGAAAACGCGGTTGAGCCACATGCCGAGCGCGACCGGGACGAGCACCACCGCGAAGACCTGGACCAGCTTGGCCGGCTGCAGGCCGAGGTTCGCGTCGTCGGCGAGGAAGTGGTTCATCGACAGGCCGACGACCACCGGCAGGGTGACCACCGCCAGCACCGAGTTGATGGCGGTCAGCGTGACGTTCAGCGCCACGTCACCCCGGGCGAGGTGGCTGAACAGGTTCGCCATCGTCCCGCCGGGCGAGGCGACGAGGATCATCATGCCCACCGCGAACACCGGCGGCACACCGGTGAGCTCGACCATCCCGAAGCACAGCAGCGGAAGGACCACCAGCTGGCACAGCAGCGAGACGAGCACGGCCTTGGGGGCGGTGAGCACGCGCGCGAAGTCGGCGGTGGTCAACGTCAGGCCGAGGCCGAGCATGACCACGCCGAGCGTGACGGGCAGGAGCACGGTGAGGATCGGTCCCATGTCGGTCGCCCTTCGTGGCCGGGGTCCCAACAGTGTCCGTGGCCGCTTCGTCCTCGCGCTTCCTCCACGTTGCCGTGTGTGTGGCTCCCCGGGCGGGAGCCACACACACGGGAACTCATCCGGCCGAGCCCCGGAAGCCGCGCAGCCGCAGGCTGTTCCCCACGACGAACACCGAGCTGAACGCCATGGCGGCACCCGCGATCATCGGGTTGAGCAGGCCCGCGGCGGCCAGTGGCAACGCCGCCACGTTGTAGCCGAACGCCCAGAACAGGTTGCCCCTGATGGTGCCGAGGGTGCGGCGGGACAGCCGGATCGCGTCGACCGCGGCGCGGAGGTCACCGCGGACCAGCGTGAGGTCGCTCGCCTCGATCGCCGCGTCCGTTCCGGTGCCCATCGCGAGCCCGAGGTCGGCCCTGGCGAGCGCGGCGGCGTCGTTGACCCCGTCGCCGACCATGGCGACGACCCTGCCCTCGGACTGAAGCCGCGTGACGACCTCGACCTTGTCCTCGGGCAGCACCTCGGCGATCACCTCGTCGATGCCGACCTCGGCCGCGACCGAGCGCGCGGCGGCCTCGTTGTCGCCGGTCAGCAGCACCGGCGTCAGCCCGAGCGCCCGCAGCCCGGCGATGGCCTCAGCGGAGGTCGGCTTGACGGTGTCGGCCACGACCAGCACCGCCCGCGCCGCACCGTCCCAGCCGACGGCCACCGCGGTCCTGCCGCCGGCCTCGGCCGCGGCCTTCGCCCCGGCGAGGGTGGGCGGGAGGTGCAGCGCCCAGTCCTCGAGCAGCGCGGTCCGGCCGACGACCACGGCGTGGCCGTCGACGACCCCCTGCACCCCAAGGCCCTCCCGGTTCGCGAAGCCCTCGACCGCGGGCAGGTCACCGACCTTGTCCTCGGCGCCGCGGGCGATGGCCGCCGCGATCGGGTGTTCGGACGCCTTCTCCAGGGCACCCGCCAACCGCAGCACCTCGGCGTCGTCGACGTCGTCGGCCACGTGCACGTCCACCAGGGACATCCGGCCGGTGGTGACGGTGCCGGTCTTGTCCAGCAGCACCGTGTCGACCCCGCGCGTGGACTCCAGCGCCGCCGGGCCCTTGATCAGGATGCCCAGCTGTGCGCCGCGGCCGGTCCCGACGAGCAGTGCCGTCGGGGTGGCCAGGCCGAGCGCGCACGGGCAGGCGATGATCAGCACCGCGACCGCCGCGGTGAACGCGGCGGCGGGGGTGCCGCCCGCACCGAGCCAGAACGCCAGCGTGCCCAGCGCGAGCGCGACGACGATCGGCACGAACACGCCGGAGACCCGGTCAGCGAGCCGCTGCACGGCGGCCTTGCCGGTCTGCGCATCCGCCACCAGCTTCGCCATCCGCGCGAGCTGGGTGTCCGCCCCGACCCGGGTGGCGCGGACGACCAGCCGCCCGCCCGCGTTGACCGTGGCACCGGCGACCGGGTCGCCGGGTCCGACCTCGACCGGGACGGACTCGCCGGTCAGCATGCTCGCGTCCACCGCGGAGGAACCCTCCTCGACGACGCCGTCGGTGGCGATCTTCTCCCCCGGCCGCACCACGAACCGGTCGCCGACCGCCAGCGTGCCGACCGGGACGCGGTGCTCCCTGCCCTCCCGCAGCACCGCGACGTCCTTGGCGCCGAGGGAGAGCAGGGCCCGCAGGGCGGCACCGGCGCGGCGCTTGGCGCGTGCCTCGAAGTAGCGGCCTGCGAGGATGAACGTGGTCACCCCGGCCGCGACCTCGAGGTAGATGTTGCCGTCCCCGGCCATCCGTTCGATCGTGAGCTCGAACGGGTGCTTCATCCCCGGGATGCCCGCGGTGCCCCACAGCAGCGCGTACAGGGTCCAGGCGAACGCGGCCAGGGTGCCCATCGAGACGAGCGTGTCCATGGTGGCCGCGCCGTGCCGCAGGTTCGTCCACGCCGCACGGTGGAACGGCAACGCCGCCCACACGATCACCGGCGCGGCCAACGTCAGGGAGATCCACTGCCAGTTGGTGAACTGGATGGCCGGGATCATCGCCAGCGCGATCACCGGCACCGACAGCACCAGCGAAACGATCAGCCGCTGCCGAAGCGAGCGCGCCGGGTCCTCCTCGTCCACCTCCTCGGGTTCCGCCCGCTCCTCCCGCGCCTTCGGCAGCGTCGCGGTGTAGCCCGCGGCCGCCACCTGCTCGACGAGCGCGTCCGGCGCCACGTCACCGGAGACCACGACCCGCGCCTTCTCGGTGGCATAGTTGACGGTCGCGGTCACGCCGTCGAGCTTGTTGAGCCTGCGCTCGATCCGGTTCGCGCACGACGCGCACGTCATGCCGCCGATGGCCAGTTCGATCTCCCGCGTCCGCGTTCCCGCGTCGACAGTCATCGTGAGCGTCCCTTCCTCAGTTGTGGCCGTGACCGGTGTCGGCGTGGCCCGTGCCGTCCTCGGCGGCCGGCGGGGCCTGCGGCAGTGCGTGCCCGGCGGTGACGAGCGTGAACTCGGCGGTGCGGACGACGTCTCCGTGCCGGAAGTCCAGGAACAGCCGGTACGCGCCGGCAGAGGGGACCTCGGCGAAGAACGTGACCGTCGGCCCTGGAGCGGTCTTTCCGTCGCCCGGCTCGCCGTCGGGGTGGACGTGGAGGTAGGCGAGGTCGCCGCCGCGCAGCGCGACCAGGTGGCCGTAGGCGCCGAGGTAGGGCTGCAGGTCGGTGACGGGCCTGCCGTCCTTGCTGACGGTCAGCGTCAGCTCGGCGGTCCTGCCCGGCGACACGTCACCGTCGAGCCGGACCTCGTAGCCATCGACGTGCGCGACCCGCGACGGGGTGTACGCGGCGGGCCGGAAGTCGCCGGGCACCGCCAGGTCGACGCCGAGCGTGGTCGCTTCTCCCCCGGTCGGCGCGAAGTCGGCGAAGGCCCGGTAGCTGCCCGGCCTGCCGAGGGTGAGCGGGACAGACCAGGTGCCGTCGGCACTCATCTCGGGGTGCACGTGCTGGAACCCGGCGGTGTCGCGCCGCACCACGATCAGGTGCATCCGCTTCTCGTGCTCGACGTCGAACCGGGTGACCGGCTTGCCGTCGGGACCGGTGACGCGGAACGAGAACGTGCCGGGGCCGGGGTCCACCGTCGTGCTGACCGGCGCGAAGGTGTACCCGCCGCGCGAGGACGCCAGCCCGGCGGGCAGGGCTTCGGCGGCCTGCCCGGTCTCCGCGACGGCGCCGCCGTGGGTGTCCCCGTGCCCGGTGCCGCCGGTGCCCGCCGCGGCGTTCCCGCCGTTCCCGGTCTCCTCGATGGGACCGACGGCCGAGCCGACCGCCCACGCGCACCCGGCGACCACCGCGAGCGCGGCACCGTAGACGGAGAGCTTCGTTGCGGTGTTCATGACCGTCCCCTTCCCTCCAGCAGATACCCCCCATGGGTATCCGGCACAGTTCGCACCATATACCCATGGGGGGTATGCGAGTCAACCGATGTGCCGCAGCTCCCGAAGTGCCGTTGCGTGGCCGGACTCAGTGCCCCGAAAGGCGCGTTCAGGGCCTTCTACGCCCTGAACGCGCCTTTCCGGGCGGTCAACCGCTGACGAGCGGCAGCAGGTTCGGCCGCCACACGCCGTCGTGCTCCCGTGCGGTGCGGAGCCGTTCCTCGGGCACCTCGCCGTAGGTCGTCGTCCGCTGCCGTGCCGGTCGGCCCGCCGACGCGGCCAGCGCCTCCAGCCCGGCGATCGTCTTGTAGCTGCCGTTGTCCGACCCGGCCATGCGGCTGATGGTCTCCTCCATCAGCGTGCCGCCGAGGTCGTTCACGCCGCCGCGCAGCACGTCGACCACGCCGTCGTCGCCGAGCTTCACCCACGAGGTCTGGATGTTGTCGATCCGCCCGTGCAGCAGCAGCCGCGCGAGCGCGTGCACCGCGCGGTTCTCCAGGTGCGTCGGGCCCGGCCGCGCGATCCCCGCCAGGTACAGCGGCGCGTTCGTGTGCACGAACGGCAGCAGCACGAACTCGGTGAACCCGCCGGTCCGCGCCTGCAGGTCCCGGATCAGCTTGAGGTGCGCGACCCAGTGCGACGGGTTGTCCACGTGCCCGTACATCATCGTCGAGGTGGTGTTGATGCCCAGCTCGTGCGCGGTGGTCACGACCTCGACCCACGACGCGGTCGGCAGCTTGCCCTTCGTCAGCACCCACCGCACGTCGTCGTCGAGGATCTCCGCCGCGGTGCCGGGCAGCGAGTCCACCCCGGCCTCGGCCGCCGCCGTCAGCCAGTCGCGGATGGACATGTTGGTCCGTGAGGCGCCGTTGACGACCTCCATCGGCGAGAACGCGTGGACGTGCAGCCCAGGCGCCCGCTTCCTCACCTCGGCCGCGATGTCGAAGTACGCGGTGCCCGGCAGGTCCGGGTGGATGCCGCCCTGCATGCACACCTCGGTCGCGCCCACCGCCCACGCCTGTTCCGCGCGCTGCCCGACCTGGTCGAGCGAGAGCGTGTACGCGTCGCTGTCGGTGCGCCGCTGGGCGAACGCGCAGAACCGGCACCCGGTGTAGCAGACGTTCGTGAAGTTGATGTTCCTGGTGACCACGTAGGTCACGTCGTCGCCGACGGTGTCCCGCCGCACGTCGTCGGCCAGCGCCGCAAGGGCCTCGATCTCGTGGCCCTGTCGCGCGGACAGCAGCGTGAGCGCGTCGGAGTCGGACAGTCCTGCCGGATCCGCCTCCGCGTGCCGCAGCGCGGCCGCGAACTCGCCCCGCGCCCGCGAGCCCGGCACGGCGGCGGCGGCGGTGACGCCGACCTGCTGCCGCAGCTCCTCCCAGTCCCCGTACACGGAGTCGAAGTCGTCGCGGCGGTCGGCCGTGCGGCCCTCGGTGTCGATCGAGGTGTGCAGGTCGGTGCGGCCGGAGGAGACCAGCGCGACCTCCGGCTCCTGCCATGGCCTGCCCGCGATCGTGGCGGCCGGGTCGGCGAGCCCGGTGGCGTCGGCCAGCGCGGCCACGTGCGGCGCGATGCGGGGGTCCAGCCACGACTCGCCCCGCGTCACGTACTCCGGATAGACCGGCAGCCGCTCGGCCGGCTCGAAACCGGCCGCGCGGGTGTGCTTCGCCAGCTCGTCGAGCCGGGGCCAGGGCCGTTCCGGGTTCACGTGGTCGATGGTCAGGGGCGACACGCCACCCCAGTCGTCGATGCCTGCCCGCAGCAGCAGCTCGTACTCGCCGCCGATCAGGTTCGGCGGCGCCTGGATGCGCATCCTCGGCCCGAGCACGAGCCGCGCGACCGCCACGGTCGCCGCCAGCTCCTGCGCCTCGACGTCGGGCATGCCGCGCATCGCGGTGTCCGGCTTCGCCCGGAAGTTCTGGACGATCACCTCCTGGATGCCGCCGTACTGGCGGGCGACCCCGCGGATCGCGAACAGCGAGTCCACCCGCTCCGCGAGAGTCTCGCCGATGCCGAGCAGGATGCCGGTGGTGAACGGGACAGCCGAGCGGCCAGCGTCCTCCAGCACCCGCAGCCGCACGGCGGGCTCCTTGTCCGGTGAGCCGTAGTGCGGGCCGCCCGGTTGCGACCACAGCCGGGTCGCGGTGGTCTCCAGCATCATGCCCATCGACGCCGACACCGGCTTGAGCCGCTGGAAGTCCTGCCAGGTCAGCACGCCGGGGTTGAGGTGCGGCAGCACCCCGGTCTCCTCGAGGATCTTGATCGAGATCGCCCGCACGTAGGACAGCGTGTCCGGGTAACCAGCCTCCTCGAGCCAGGTCCGCGCGGCCTCCCACCGCGTCTCCGGCTTGTCGCCGAGGGTGATCAGCACCTCGCGGCAACCCGCCGCCGCGCCCTTGCGGGCGATGTCGAGCACCTCGTCCTCGGACAGGAACGCCGATGGCAGCCTGCCTGGCACGGTGGCGAAGGTGCAGTAGTGGCAGCGGTCGGCGCACAGCCTGGTCAGCGGCACGAACACGCTGCGGGAGTAGGTGATCGTCCGCTCCCGGCCGACGGCCGCGAGTCCCTGGTCACGCACCCGGGACGCCGCGCCGAAGAGCTGGCCGAGCTGCTCGCCCCTGGCGTGCAGGAGGGTCTCCGCCTCCGTCGCGTCGAGCGCGGCACCGTCCCGCGCGCGCCGCAGCGCCCGCCGGATGGCTGTCTCGTTCGGTACGAACCCCGCCACAAGCTCCCCTTCCACCGGCTGTTCAGCCCAAGCTAGCCGCCACCCCTGACAACCACGCGGGTGATGGTCATCCCAACCTCGCCGGTGTGCGGATCATTCCGACCGGTTCGGAGTTGAGCAGTACTCGCGTCCTGCCGCACGAACAGCGCTGGTACACCACCCATCCCTGGCTCGTGACGTGGCTGGACGTGGTCGTGAAGCGGTGTGCCGGGGTCATGGCGCAAGTCTGCTGTAATGGTCCTATGCATTTGAACCCTTACGGCGAGGAACCGGTCCGGCTGGCCGTCGACCTCGTCCTGCGCCCACCGCGCTCGGCAGCCGACCTGGGCAGGCGGTGCGGCGCGGCCGGGGTCGTCGTCGACGCGAGACCCACCGAGGACGACCTGCACGAGGTCGAGCGGTTCCTGGCGCGCTGGCTGGGCGTGGTGGACGCCGCCACGGCCGAACAGCGCGCCGAGCGCCTCAACCTCCTGCTCGCGCAGTCCTCGGCGTACCCGAGGCTCACCAACCACGCCAAGGACGGCTGGCACATCCACTACCGCGACGCCGACCTCCCGCTCGCGGCCGTGCTGCGCGCGCTGATCAGCGTCGGTACCGCGCTGCACCTCACCGGGCGCGGCATGACCCGCCTGCGCCGCTGCGCGCTCGACGAGTGCCGCGCCCCGTTCGGCGACTTCAGCCGCGGTGGCCGGCAGCGCTACTGCTCGCCGTCGTGCGCCAACCGGGACGCGGTGCGCCGCCATCGGGCGAAGAAGTCCGCCTAGGGCGGCGCTGATTCACTCGTTAGGGTGACAATCGGCAAGAGAACACCCTCCGTCCCGGCGTCGCTGGCCCCGTCCCGCCAGGACCCGTGACCAGCGCCGACCCGGTGCCGCACCCGTCCCGAGCTCGGCTCCGCCGCTGGCCACGCGCGGTTTCCCGGCCCGGTTCCGCGGTGCTCGCGACCGCGGACGCGGCCGCCGGCACGCCCGGCGGGCGCCACCTCCGCGCCTGACCCGAACGTGAGAACGGCTCAATAGACTGGCCGCCGTGCCAGTGCGGAAGTCGAAAACCGGAAGAACCCAGCAGGAACGCAGCGCGGCGATGCGGCGCAGGCTTCTCGACGCGACCATCGAGTGCCTCGTCCGGTACGGCTACGCGGGCACGACCACGACGAGGGTCACCGAACTGGCGGGCGTCACCCGTGGTGCGCAGGTGCACCACTTCCCCACCCGCGCGGACCTCGTCGCCGCCGCGGTCCGCCACCTCGCGGGCAAACGCGCGGAGCTGGCGTTCGAGAAGATCGACGCGGTGCGTACCGCGCCCGATCCCCTCGACGCGGCGCTGGAGCTGATGTGGGAGGTGCACCAGGGCCCGGTTCTGTACGCCACGATGGAGATGTGGGTCGCGGCCCGCACCGACCCGGAGCTGCGCGAGCAGATGACGAAGGTGGAACCAGCCGCGCGCGCCTCGCTCATCGAGTTCACGGAGGCCGCGTTCGGCGAGTACGCGGGCAACCCCCGGTTCCGGCACGTGATGTACACGGCGATGGACGCGGTCCGCGGCATCCTCCTCATGGGACTGTCCGATGAGGACCCCGAGAACGTCGGGCGACGCTGGCACCGCGCGAAGACCGATCTCCGCGACCTGATGGAGGCGGTGCTGCCGGCCCGGCCGGCTACGGGCGCATGAGCGGCGCGAGGTAGGCGCGGGCGAACGCCCGGACCTGTTCGTCGTCCTCGAGCGGGATGGCGCTCTCCGGCATCAGCGTGAACGAGATCGCGAGGCGCACGAACAACTCCGCGACGCCCTCCGGGGTCCGGTCGCCGACCGGTGCCCGCGATCCGCCCTGCAGCACGAGGAAGTCGCGGGCCGCGGCGACGACGAGCGCGCCGTTCGTGGTCAGGTACGGCAGCAGCGCCTCCGGGTCGGAGGCGAGCAGCCGGTTCAGCAGCCGGTCGGCGCGGGCGTAGCGCACGCCGACCACGAACCCCTCGACGAGCCGCTCCTCCACAGTGGACACTCCGGCGACCGCATCTGCGATACCGGCGAAGAACCGGCGCGACTCACGCACCAGCACGGCCGCCACGAGCGCGTCCTTGCCGTCGAAGCGGCGGTACAGCGTCGCCCGCGACACCCCGGCCCGCTTCGCGACGACGTCCACGGTGGTGCGGCGCAGGCCGTAGGCGAGGAACTCCTG
This sequence comes from Actinophytocola glycyrrhizae, assembly GCF_042653545.1. Taxonomy (NCBI): domain Bacteria; kingdom Bacillati; phylum Actinomycetota; class Actinomycetes; order Pseudonocardiales; family Pseudonocardiaceae; genus Actinophytocola; species Actinophytocola glycyrrhizae. The sequence continues at coordinate 193,485 of NZ_JBHSIS010000020.1, read as the reverse complement.
GAGCGCCGTGTCGAGGATGGTCGCACCGACCTCGTCGGTCGACGGTTCGGCGAGCACCAGGTCCAGCAGCGAGCTCATCCGAGCGGACCGACCCCCGCCCGCCGGTAGCCCTCACGCGCCCGCGCCGAGTACCGCACCTTCGCGGGCAGCAGCGGCCAGGTGCGGCGGATCGCGGTACGCAGCGTGCGGTGGCGCCGCTCGTCGCGGTCGGTCCACGTCTCGCCGATCTTCTCCCGCACCACGGGCGGCAGCGTACCGACCGCGTGCCACCACAGCGGCCGCGCCGAGGGCTTGCGGGCGAGCCGGTAGACGAACGCGGGCACGAGCGGGAACGTCGCGGGCGGCTCCTTGGCGAACTCGATGAGCCCGCGCGCGGCCGGTGTGACCTCCAGCCGGTCCCGGCACATCTCGTCGAACCACGCCTGGAAGCCCGGGAAGTCGGGCGGCACGACGCGGTCGCTCACGCCGTATGCCCGGTAGGCGCCGCAGCCCTCCTGGTAGAGCCGCTCCTTCTCCGCGTCGGTCATCGGGTGGTCGAACAGGTCGATCATCTGGAACAACGCGTCGAAGATCGTGGCGTGCGCCCAGAAGTACGTCTCGGGGTCCAGCGCGTGGTAGCGCCTGCCCTTGGCGTCGATCCCCTTGATGTGGGTGTGGTAGTAACGGATCCGGCGCGCGGTCTCGGCCCCGTTCGGATAGTCGAACGTGACGCCCTGGATCTCCGGCACCGACCGCAGGACCCGCTCCCACGGTTCGTTGAAGAAGTCCGAGTGGTGCTCGACGCCCGCGCCGAGACCGGGGTGCATCAACTGCAGCAGTCCCGCCTTCACCAGCAGCAGATAGCCGCGGACCTCGCCCGCGTACCGCCAGTGCAGGGTGCCGGGGCCGGGCACGTCCAGCACCGGCTCGGTCCGTACCACCTCGGTCATGCGCACCCCTGAGTCGATGAGACATGTTTGCCTCTTTGTATCACGGGCTCCACCGCGGCGAAACCCGCTTACGCTGTGCCCGTGGACCTGGAGCTGCGGCACCTGAAGGTGGTCTGTGCGATCGCCCAGCACGGCAGCGTCACCAGGGCGGCCGCGCACCTCGGGCTCGCCCAGCCCGCGCTGACCGCCCAGCTCAACCGCATCGAGCGGGCACTCGGCGGGCCGCTGTTCGAACGCGACCACCGGGGGGCGCGTCCCACCGCGCTCGGCGAGCTGGTGCTCGCCCGCGCGCGGGTCGTGCTGCCCGCGATAGCCGACCTGCGGCAGGAGGCCGCGCGGCTGACCAGCACGTCGGTCCCCACCATCCGGTACCGCATCGGCTCGACCGGCAACTCCATGATCAGCGGGCTGATGCGGCGGCTGTCGGAGACCAGGCCGGACACGAGCGTCACCACGCGGGCGTCGTGGTCGGCGGTCGAGCTGACCGAACTGGTCGCCGCGGGCAAGCTGGACTTCGCGATCGTCGGCGTGTGCGGCGACGCGCCACCGCCGCACGGACTGGAGTGGCGGCCCGTCGCGGTCGACGCGGTCGGTGTGCTGCTCGCCGACGACCACCCGCTGGCCGGCGGCGAAGAGGTCGACCTGGCCGACCTGGCCGCCGCGCAGTGGGCCGCGGCCCCTGGCGACGGCTGTTTCGACGACTGCTTCGCGGCCGCGTGCGCCAGGGCCGGGTTCACCCCGGAACCCATGTACGAGACCGACCTTCGGGTGTGCCTGGACCTCGTCGCGGCCGGACAGGCGGTCGCGTTGTGCCAGCCGACGTTCCGGGAGCAGGCCACGGTGCGGGGCTACCCGTTCGCTGGCGCGCCGCTGCGGTGGCGCCACCTCCTGGGCTGGCACCCCGAGGCACCGGCGGACGCCGTCGCCGACCAGGTGCACGAGTACGCGCGCGAGGCGTACCGGGACTCGTTGCGGTACAGCCCGGCCTACGGGGGCTGGCTGGCCCGCCACCCCGCGTTCGGTGCATAAGATCCACGGTATGTCCCAATTGGTATGTCCCCGGATGTCCTGATCCGCCCTAGCGTTTCCGGTGTTGATCCACCCTGCTTTGCGATGTCAAGGGAGACACCGGAACATGGATCGAAGACTCCGTTCGGGCATCTTCGTCGCGGCCCTCATCACCGGGCTCGCGACCACGCCCGCTGCCGCGGCGGCACCGCCACCCGCACCGTCCACAGACGGGATGCTGGCGGCGATGCAACGCGACCTCGGGCTCACCGCCGAACAGGCGGCCACCCGGCTCGCGACCGAGAACCGTGCCAACGAAACGAACCTGGTGCTGCGCAAGGACCTCGGCGGCACGTACGGCGGCGGCTGGCTCGCCGACGGCAAGCTGGTCGTCGGCGTCACCTCGCCGTCGGCCGCCACCGAGGTGCGTGCGCACGGCGCGACGGCGCGCGTGGTGGCGCACAGCGAGAAGGCACTCGACACCGTGCGCTCCTCCTTGGACCGCAACAAGTCCAGGGCGCCCAGGACAGTGCCCGGCTGGTACGTGGACGTGCCGTCGAACACCGTCGTGGTGCTCTCCCGTCCGGACGCGACCGACACGGCCTGGCGGTTCGTCCGCTCGACCGGTGTCGCGGCGGACGCGGTGCGGGTGGTGGCGTCGGACGAGTCGCCCCGGCCACTCATCGACGTCGTCGGCGGCAACGCGTACTACATCGGGTCGGGCTCCCGGTGCTCGGTCGGCTTCTCGGTGAACGGCGGATTCGTGACGGCCGGGCACTGCGGCAGCACCGGCGCGACGACCACGCAGCCAAGCGGCCGGTTCGCCGGTTCGAGCTTCCCCGGCAACGACTACGCGTACGTGCAGGTGAACTCGGGCAACACCCCGATCGGAGCGGTCAACAACTACTCCGGTGGCCGGGTGGCGGTGGCCGGTTCGCAGGACGCGGCGGTCGGGTCCACCGTGTGCCGGTCCGGCTCCACGACCGGCTGGCACTGCGGGACGATCCAGGCGCGCAACGCGTCGGTGACCTACCCGCAGGGCACGGTCAGCGGTCTGATCAGGACGAGCGTGTGCGCAGAGCCAGGTGACTCCGGCGGCTCGCTGCTGGCGGGCAGCCAGGCGCAGGGCGTGACGTCCGGCGGTTCCGGCAACTGCCGCACCGGCGGCACCACGTACTTCCAGCCGGTGAACGAGATCCTGCAGGCCTACAACCTGACGCTGGTGACGAGCGGCGGCGGCGACCCGGACCCGCCCGGTGAGTGCGAGGGGTCGCTCACCGGGAACCTGTCGTCGGGCGCGAGCGCCATCCAGCCGAACGGCAGCTACTACCAGTCCACGAGGAGCGGCACGCACACCGGCTGCCTCGACGGCCCGTCGGGCACGGACTTCGATCTGTACCTGCAGAAGTGGAGCGGCTCGTCGTGGGTCGACGTCGCGGGCGGGACGACCCCGAACGCCGACGAGACGGTGTCGTACAACGGCACCGCCGGGTACTACCGCTACCGCGTGCACGCGTACAGCGGCTCGGGCACCTACACGCTGGGGTACACGCGACCATGACCGTGGTTGACGTCGACCGACTGGTCGACGACCTGGCCGACGTCATCCAAGGTGTGGTTCGGGCGGTGGCGTGCGCAGCGGATGGCACGCCACTCGCCACCTCGGCAGGCCTGCCGGCAGCGCAGGCGACCCGGCTGGCGGCGTTCGCCGCCGGTGTCGCCGGGCTGACGGCAGGCGCGGCCACCGTGACCGGCGCGACCCGCGTCCACTGCACGACCATCGAGATGCGCAGGGGCACGCTGGTCCTGACGACACTCGCCGACGGCACCCACCTCGCGGTGCTGACCGTGCGGGAGTGAGTACCACCAGGGGTGGCCTCCGGCCCCCGAGATCCACGCTACCGGGGACCACCGACAGAAACCGCCGCCGCGTGACGAGGTTGGGGACAGCCGCCCTCACTGTGGACACCAATCCCGCGCGGCACGGCGATGTCGGTGCCCTCCGGTAGCGTGGTTCGAGGGGCCGGAGGCCAAATCACGAAATCCGCGGCGACGTGCTGACGTCGCCGCGGATTCGTGCTCCTCAGCCGCTGTAGTCGTAGAAGCCGCGGTTGCTCTTCTTGCCGAGCAGGCCCGCGTCGACCATGCGCAGCAGGAGCGGCGGCGGCGAGTACAGCGGCTCCTTGAACTCCGCGTACATCGACTCCGCGATCGCCTTCGTGGTGTCCAGGCCGATGAGGTCGGTCAGCGCGAGCGGGCCCATCGGGTGCGCGCAGCCCTGGATCATGCCGGTGTCGATGTCCTCCGCCGACGCGAAACCCGACTCCAGCATCCTGATCGCCGACAGCAGGTAGGGCACCAGCAGCGCGTTCACCACGAAACCGGCGCGGTCCTGGGACAGGATCACTTCCTTGCCCAGCCGCGTCTTGGCGAACTCCTGCGCCCGCGCGCGGGTCTCGTCGCCGGTCAGCAGCGACGGGACCAGCTCGACCAGCTTGAGGATCGGCACCGGGTTGAAGAAGTGGATGCCGATGACCTGCTGGGGCCGCGACGTCGCCATGCCCAGCTTCATGATCGGGATCGACGACGTGTTCGACGCGAAGATCGCCTCCTGGTCGGCGACGACCTTGTCCAGCGACGTGAACACCTCGGTCTTGACCTGCTCGTTCTCCGCGACCGCCTCGACCACCAGCTGCCGGTCGGCGAAGTCGCCGAGGTCGGAGGTGAACCTGATGCGATCGAACGCGGCGGTCCGGTCCTCCTCGGACAGCTTGCCGCTGCGCACCGCACGCGCGAGTGACTTCTCGATCCGCGCGCGGCCCGAGGTCAGCGCGTCGGCGGACACCTCACTGACGATGACGTCCAGCCCGGCCCGCGCGGACACCTCCGCGATGCCCGACCCCATGAGGCCACACCCGACCACGCCCACCCGCTCGATCTCGCTCAAGATCGCTCCTCGCAGGCTCCGGGCGACCGCTCGCGGTCGCCCTGTGTCGTCCGATTGTCCGCTCCGCAAGCTCCGCTCACAAACCCCTCCGAAGAAGTCACACGTTGCGCCGGTACTGGCCACCGACCTCGAAGAAGGCCTCGGTGACCTGCCCCAGCGTGCACACCCTGGCCGCGGCCATCAACTCACCGAACACGTTACGGTCCTCCGCCACCGCCGCGCGCAGCCGCCGCAGTGCCTGCTCCGCCTCCGCCTTGTGCTCGGCCTGGAACGCCCTGGTCCGCTCCACCTGCGACCGCTTCTCGTCCTCGGTCGCGCGAGCCAGCTCGATCGTCGGCAGCTCCTCGGCGTTCTCCTTGCTCGGCAGGAACGTGTTCACCCCGACCAACGGTAGCGACCCGTCGTGCTTGCGCTGCTCGTAGAGCATCGACTCGTCCTGGATGCGGCCGCGCTGGTAGCCGGTCTCCATGGCGCCGAGCACGCCGCCGCGTTCGGAGAGCCGCTCGAACTCGGTGAGCACGGCCTCCTCGACCAGGTCGGTCAGCTCGTCGACGATGAACGAGCCCTGCAGCGGGTTCTCGTTCTTCGACAGCCCCCACTCCTTGTTGATGATCAGCTGGATGGCCATCGCCCTGCGTACCGACGACTCGGTCGGGGTCGTGATCGCCTCGTCGTAGGCGTTGGTGTGCAACGAGTTGCAGTTGTCGTACAGCGCGCACAGCGCCTGCAGCGTGGTGCGGATGTCGTTGAAGTGCATCTCCTGCGCGTGCAGCGACCGGCCGGAGGTCTGCACGTGGTACTTGAACTTCTGCGACCGCTCGTTCGCGCCGTACCGCTCACGCATCGCGACCGCCCAGATCCGGCGGGCGACCCGGCCGATGACGTTGTACTCGGCGTCGAGGCCGTTGGAGAAGAAGAACGACAGGTTGGGCGCGAAGTCGTCGATGTGCATGCCGCGCGCGAGGTAGGACTCGACGTAGGTGAACCCGTTGGCCAGCGTGAACGCGAGCTGGCTGATCGGGTTCGCGCCCGCCTCCGCGATGTGGTATCCGGAGATCGACACCGAGTAGAAGTTGCGGACCTTGTTGGCGATGAACCACTCCTGGATGTCCGCCATCATCCGCAGCGAGAACTCGGTGGAGAAGATGCAGGTGTTCTGGCCCTGGTCCTCCTTGAGGATGTCGGCCTGGACGGTGCCGCGCACGTTCGCGAGCGCCCAGGCGGCCAGCTCCTCCCGCTCCTGCTCGCCCGGCTGGCGGCCGTGCTCGGCGACGAACTTGTCGACGGTCTGATCGATGGCCGTGTTCAGGAAGAACGCGAGGATCGTCGGCGCCGGGCCGTTGATCGTCATCGACACCGACGTGGTGGGCGCGGTCAGGTCGAAGCCGTCGTAGAGCGCCTTCATGTCCTCCAGCGTCGCGATCGACACCCCGGAGGTGCCGACCTTGCCGTAGATGTCCGGCGGGGTGTCCGGGTCGTGCCCGTACAGCGTCACCGAGTCGAACGCGGTGGAAAGACGGGTCGCCTCGGAGCCCTCCGACAGGTAGCGGAACCGGCGGTTGGTGCGGAACGCGTCGCCCTCGCCCGCGAACATGCGGGCCGGGTCCTCGCCGTCGCGCTTGAACGGGAACACCCCGGCCGTGAACGGGAAGTAGCCCGGCAGGTTCTCCTTGCGGAGGAACCGGAGCAGCGAGCCGTCGTCGTCGAACCGCGGCAGCGCGACGCGGGGCACGCGGGTGCCGGACAGCGTCTCGCGCCACAGCTGCGTGTGCAGCTCCTTGTCGCGGACCGTCACGACCAGTTCCTCGCCGGAGTAGGCCTCGGCGAGCGTGCGGTGCCGTTCGAGGAGGTCCTCGGTGTCCCGCGCGACCCGCCGCTTCGCCTCGGCGAGGAGCTTGTCGAGGTCGTCGGTGGCGGCGCCGGCGGCCGCCAGTGCCGCGCGGGCCCTGGTCAGCGCGTTGTGCTCGCGGACCGCGCCGACCTGCTCGTCCGTCTCTTCGTGATACCCACGGACGGTTTCTGCGATCTCCGCGAGGTAGCGCGTGCGCCGCGGTGGCACGACGGTCGCGGCCCTGGTCGACACCTTGCCGCTGACCGGGGCGAGGACCGGCTCGCCTGCCGCTAGCCCGCCTTCGGTCAGCAGGTCGCGCAGGTGGTGGTAGAGCGCGGTGACGCCGTCGTCGTTGAAGGTGGCGGCGCTGGTGCCGTAGACCGGCATGTCCTCCCAGGACACGCCGAACGCCTCGCGGTTGCGGACCATCTGCCGGGCCACGTCGCGGCGGGCGTCCTCGGCGCCGCGGCGCTCGAACTTGTTGATCGCGACGACGTCCGCGAAGTCCAGCATGTCGATCTTCTCGAGCTGGGACGCGGCGCCGAACTCCGGCGTCATCACATACAGCGAGGAGTCGACGAACGGCACGATCGCCGCGTCGCCCTGCCCGATGCCGGGCGTCTCGACGATCACCAGGTCGTGGCCCGCGGCCTTGCAGGCCGCGATCGCGTCGGTGAGCCCCTCGGGCACCTCGGTGACCGCGCCCCGGGTGGCCATCGAACGGAAGTAGATCTGCGCGCCGTCGTCACCGCCGACACCGCCGAGCGAGTTCATGCGGATGCGGTCGCCGAGCAGCGCACCGCCGCCCCGCCTGCGGGTGGGGTCGACGGCGATGACCGCGATGCGCAGCTTGTCCTGCTGGTCGAGGCGGAACCGGCGGACCAGCTCGTCGGTGAGCGAGGACTTGCCGGAGCCACCGGTGCCGGTGATGCCCAGGACCGGCACGCGCCGCGCGGCCGCCGCGTCCCGGACGGCGGCGATGGTGGTCTCGGACAGCCTGCCCGCCTCGATCGCGGTGATGGTGTGGGCGAGCACGTCGTGCCCGCCCGCGATGATCGCCTCGGCGGTCGGCTCCGGCCGGTCGGCGAGGTCGTGGTCACACGCCTCGACCATGGTGTTGATCATGCGCGCGAGCCCGAGCGACTGACCGTCCTCCGGCGAGAAGATGTGCGCAACGCCGCGGGAGTGCAGCAGCTCGATCTCCTCGGGGACGATCACGCCGCCACCGCCGCCGTAGACCTTGATGTGACCGGCGCCGTGCTCGTCGAGCAGCTCGACGAGGTAGCTGAAGTACTCGACGTGCCCGCCCTGGTACGCGCTGATCGCGATGCCCTGGACGTCCTCCTGGATCGCGGCGCGGACGACCTCGCGAACCGACCGGTTGTGCCCGAGGTGGATCACCTCGGCGCCCTGCGACTGCAGGATCCGGCGCATGATGTTGATCGCCGCGTCGTGACCGTCGAACAGGCTGGCCGCGGTGACGAACCGGACCGGGTGCGCCGGCCGGTGCAACGTGGTGTTCTCGGGCATACAAATAGTTTGACGTCCTACTTTTGGGTCTGCAACCGATGTGGCGCAGCTCTCGTCGGATGTGGTATCCCACCTGCGACAACACCGAACAGAACCTGGAGGACCCCACGTGCCGGTGCCGGAGTCAGTGCGCAGAATGCTCGACGACGACCTGGCATCCCGGTCGCTGGGCATCACCATCACCGACGCGGGCCCCGGCCACGCCACGGTCCGCATGACGATCACCGACACCATGGTCAACGGCCACGCCCTGGCCCACGGCGGCTACGTCTTCCTGCTGGCCGACACGGCGTTCGCGTGCGCGTGCAACAGCCACGGCCCGGTCACCGTCGCCGCGGGCGCCGACATCACCTTCGTGACCCCGGCCCACCTCGGCGACGAACTGACCGCCCGCGCGGCGGAACGCGTCACCTACGGCCGCAGCGGCATCTACGACGTCACGGTGACCCGAGGCGACGAGGTGGTAGCCGAGTTCCGCGGCCGCAGCCGCGTGGTGCGCTGAACCCGGCCGGACCTCACCTGATCGCGAGGAACACGACACCGCCCACGACCGGCCCGAGGACCGTACCGACCACGACCTGCGCCACGGTGTGATCCTCGACGACCACGCGGGACCAGCCCACCAGCACCAGCGCGGGCAGCGACAGCAGGTACCACGGCCCGTACAGCAGCACGACCGTCGCGAGCGCGCCGCCCGCGACCGTGGCGTGCACGGACACCTTCCACCACCTGGTGATGACGAGGCACGCCAGTAGCGTGACGACCATCGACCAGGCCAGCGCCAGCACGTCGCGCGGCGCGCTGCCCGCGAGCATCACCACGAGCCCGGCGACCGTCGACACGAGGATCAGCAGGAACGGCACCAGCCTGCGTTCACGCTCCCGCACCCAGTGCCCGTCCCAACGGCCGCCCCTGGCCCCGCGCACCACGATCGCCATGGGGATCGCGGCGTAGAACACGGTCACCAGCAGCCCCCAGCCGAGGGTCGCGACGACGTCGTGCGCGGTGGCGTGCCACGCGACGGCGAACGACAGCAGCGGCACGACCACGGCGGGTGAGAGCACCTCGGTGACCGCGCGCGCGACCCGGAGCGGCAGACTGGAAGAGACCGTCGTGTCCACGCACCAATACTCGCAGGGCGAAGGAGCACCGATGAAGGTCGGGGAACTGGCACCGGACTTCGAGCTGCCGGACCAGACCGGCACGACCCGCGCACTGCGGGAGTTCCTCGAGACCGGCCCGGTGGTCCTCTTCTTCTACCCGGCCGCGATGACCAGGGGCTGCACCGCGGAGAGCTGCCACTTCCGGGACCTGGCCGCCGAGTTCGCCGAGGTCGGCGCGCACCGGGTCGGGATCAGCCCGGACGCGCCCGCCAAACAGGCCGAGTTCAGCGAGAAGCACGGGTTCGACTACCCGCTCCTGTCCGACGCCGACGGCGCGGTGGCTTCGCGGTTCGGGGTGCGGCGCAGCTTCGGCCCGCTGCTCACGCGCAGGCAGACGTTCGTGATCGACACCGACCGCAAGGTGATCGAGGTGATCAGGAGCGAGCTGCGGATGGCCGTCCACGCCGACCGCGCGCTCGCGGTCCTGCGCACCCACGCGGCCTGAGACAAGGGGAGCCGCCCGGTATCCCGAATGACGAGTGCCCTGAACGCGCCTTTCAGGGCATTGCTGATGCCCTCCACCGACTAGTTGGAGATGACGTCCGGCGGGATCGGGGTGTCCTCGCGAAGCGCGTCGAACAGTTGCTGCGACTTGCCGGGGTCCCAGTTGCGGGCGCTCGGGTCGGTCACCGGCACCGTGGTCGTCACCGTGCTGCCGTCGGAGATGCCGCTCATCGCGAACCCGAGGCTCGCGAGGTGCCACAGGTGGTCCTCCTCGTCGACGGTCAGCGCGTCGGTCATCTCGCCGATGACGGGGAACAGCGTGAACGGGTTCAGCAGCGTCCCGGGACTCGCGACCTCCCCTGCCAGCGCGCCGATGAACTTGCGCTGGTTGACGATCCGGTCGAGGTCCGACCGGGGGGTGGCGTCCGATTTCCGCATGCGCACGAACGCCAGTGCCTGCACGCCGTCCAGCTCCTGAACACCCGCGGGGATGGTGACGCCGGTCTCCCTGTCGTGCATCTCCTGGGGGATGTCGATCTCGACCCCGCCGACCGCGTCCACGATGCCCGCGAACCCGAGGAAGCTGATCTCCGCGTAGTGGTCGATCCGCAGGCCGGTGTTGGCCTCGACGGTCTTCACAAGCAGCGGCGCGCCACCCGTCGCGTACACGGCGTTGATCTGCTTGGTGCCGTGGCCGGGGACCTCCACCCGCGAGTCACGGGGCAGCGACAGCAACGTCGCGGGCGTGTCGTTGTCCGGGATGTGCGCGACCATGATCGTGTCGGTGAGCTTGCTGGTCGGGTCGCCGGTGTTGTACTTGGCCTTCTCCTCCTCGGTCAGGCCCGCACGGCTGTCCGAGCCGACGATCAGCCAGTTGGTGCCCGCGGCGGCGGCCGGGCGGCCGGGGTAGTCCTCGATGGCCGCGATGCGGTTCAGCGAGGTGTCCATCCAGAAGAACCCGACACCCAGCAGCAGGAGCAGCACCAGGAACGTGATGCCGATCCGGCGACCCCAGCGGGGGCGGCGGCGTGGTCTGCGCGGCGGTGGCGGTGGGTAGCCCCGGTCACCGGCCGGTGGCGGCGGCTGGCGGTAGTCGTCCCGCCGCGGTGGCGGAGCGTTCGGCGGCTCCTGGCCGGGCAGCGGCAGCATCCGGGTCTGGTGGTACGCCGGCTTGCGGCTACCGCCCTGCGGTGGCCCGTAGCCAGGGCCGCGACCCTGCCCTGGCCGTGGACCCTGGCCAGGCCGACGTGGCGGCGGCTGATAGCTCACGACGCCCCCTCGCGGGCTCCGGGGCGCCGCTCGCGGTCGCCCTGCATTCTCTGGTTCACTCCGCAAGCTCCGCTCACAACCCCACCCTTCCGTTTCGAAACAAGACGTGGGGACCCGCACCCAGGTTGCGCAACACGGAGCACACCGTACGAGACGGTGATCAAACGGGCACACGGAGTCCGGCAGGCGCGGGTTTCGCCAGTGCCTCGGCGATCTCGCGGTCTACCTCGGCGACGCCCAGCACCCCGAGTGTGAACCGCCTGACCAGCCGCGTCCATTCGCGGTACCGGCGCAGCAGCGCGTGGCCCTCGCCGAGGACGACGACCCTGGCCACCGCGCCGGTCACCTCCTTGGCCCGCTCCGCGTAGGTGTAGGACAGCGCTGGGTCGGTCATCCGGTCGCGGTCGCCGTGCGCGATGAGGACCGTACGGTCCGCCAGCTGCGCGACCGGTTCGCCCTCCGGGGTCCACGGCGCGAGCGCGCACACACCGGCCACGGCGGGGTCGTCCGCGACCCGCAGCGCGACCCGGCCGCCCATGGAGTGCCCGACGAGCACCACCGGCACGTCCAGGTAGGCATCGCGGAGCCGGTCGAGTGCCCAGCGCGCGTCGGCGACCGGGTCGAGCGCGGGCGCGTTCCAGCCGCGGGTGCGGTTGCACAGCTGCCACACCGCGACACCGGGTGCGCGTCCCAGGTCCCGCGCGAACGGGATCATCCGCACGTAGGCGGGCTGCCAGGGCGCGGCGGGCGCAGTGGAGGTCTCCTGGCCGCCGTGGAGCACGAGCACCGCACCGGCGACCCCCGTACCACGCGCACCCAGCCTGTGCAGCCGAGGTTCCGCCCTCACGCGCCACTCCCCTTGTCCACGAACGCCTCGATCCCGTCCAGCACGCGTTCGAGCCCGAACTCGAACTCGTCCTCCCAGCTCAGCCCGTCGTCGCGCCACACGGCGGCGAGCACGGGGAACCGTTCGGCGTCCAGGTGCTCGTCGAGCAGCGGCGCGAAGGTCCGCCAGAACTGCTCGTCGGACACCCCGGAGCGCTGCTCGGCCCGCGTGTCGTCGGCGAGCTGGCGAGCACGGCCCTGCACGTAGCTGACCACGAGCCCGACCACGGCCATCATCTGCCCGTTCGTGAGACCGATGCCGGCGACCATGCGCAGCACGGCGTCCAGCGCCGCGGTCTGGTTCGGGCCCATCATGCCGCGCGACACCGACGCCGCCAGCAGCCACGGATGCCGCCGGTAGCCCGCGAGGCTCCTGCGGGCGAACGCGGTGAGGCCGGCGCGCCAGCCCGCCGGGTCCGGTTCCGGTGGCCCGTCCTCGCCCATCACCGTGTCCAGCATCAGCTCGAACAGCTCGGCCTTGCCGGGCAGGTAGCGGTAGAGCGACATGGTGCCCACCCCGAGCGCGTCGGCGACGCGGCGCATCGACACGGCGCCGAGACCTTCCGCGTCGGCGATCGCGATCGCCGACGCCACGATCGCCGGCACCGTCATGCCTGGTTTTCGGCCCCGGGCCGGCGCGGGCTTGGTCCCCCACAGCAGCGCCATGGTCTCGGCCGACGCGGCACCCCCGCCGAAGCTCGCGGCCGGGTTCTCCTCGGTGGTCTCGTCGGTCGTCATGGTGCCGCCATCGTAGATGCTACTGTTTATGCGTACGGTGTACCCACTTTTGAGGGAGTGTCATGAAGGTGTTGGTGACCGGCGCGACCGGTCATGTGGGGCGGCACGTGGTCGCGCAGCTCGCCGAGGCCGGGCACGAGGTGCGGGCGATGACGAGGACCCCGGCGACGGCGGCGTTCCCGGCCGGTGTCGAGGTCGTGCACGGTGACCTGCTGGCGCCGGAGTCGGTGCCGGTCGACGGGGTCGAGCGGATGTACCTGTTCCCCGAGCCGAGGACCGCGACCGAGGTGGTCGGGCGGGCGAAGGCGGCCGGAGTGACGCGGATCGTGACGCTGTCGTCCGGCGCGGTGACCGGCGGGTTCGACACCGACTTCCAGCTGCCGGTCGAGCAGGCCGTCGAGGCGTCCGGGCTGGAGTACACGCACCTCCGGCCGGGCGACTTCGCGTCGAACACGGAACGGCTGTGGGGCCCGATGATCCGCGCCGGCCGGGTGGTCCGCTACGCGCAGCCGGACGCGCCGAGCCTCGCCATCCACGACGGCGACATCGCGGCGGTCGCGGTGGCCGCGCTGGTCGGGGACGGGCACAGCGGCCGCTGGTACGACCTGACCGGCCCGGAGCTGCTGACCAGGCGCGAGCAGGTCGCCGCGATCGGCGCCGCGCTCAGCGAGGAGGTGCGGTTCGAGGAGGTCAGCGCGGAGGAGGCCCGCGCGGTCCTTGAGCGGCAGGGCGGCTGGGCCGCGGAGAACGCCGGGTTCCTGCTGGGGTTCGAGGAGTACTCGGCGGGCGGCACGTCGTTCGACGAGGTCGACTGGGAGGCGGAGCTGGTGCCGCTGCCGACGGTCGATGAGGTGCTCGGGCGGCCCGCGCGGACCTACGCCCAGTGGGCAAGGGACAACGTGTCCGCGTTCCGGGCCTAGGCTTGGCTGTGTGACGGTTGCCGGTTTGCTGCTCGCCGCGGGCGCCGGGCGGCGGTACGGGATGCCCAAGGCGTTGGTGCGCCACGACGGGCGGCTCTTCGTCGAGCGCGCGGCCGACGTGCTGCACACGGGCGGCTGCGTGCCGGTGGTGGTCGTGCTCGGTGCGCTGGCGGCCGACGTGCGCAGCACGGCCGCGCTGTCCGGAGCGTCCCTCGTGGACAACCCGGACTGGGCCGAGGGCATGGGTTCCTCGTTGCGGGCAGGGCTTTCCACGCTCGCGGCGACGGACAGCGACGCGGTCGTGGTGCTGCCGGTGGACACCCCCGGCGTGACGGCGGCGGCGGTCGCCCGGTTCGTGGCGCTGGCCTCGCCGACCGCGCTGGCCCGCGCCACGTACGGCGGCGCACCGGGCCACCCGGTGCTGATCGGGCGGGACCGGTGGGCCGCGGTGTCCGAGCTGGCGACCGGCGACGCGGGCGCGCGGCCCTACCTGGCACGGCACGAGGTGACGGCGGTGCCCTGCGAGGACGTGGCCAGCGGCGCGGACGTGGACCGGCCGGAAGACCTGCCGGGCTGAAAACCCCTGGTCACGGACCTTCGGTCGCCGTCGTGCCGGTACCCGCCGGTAGCGTGGTTCGACGATGCCGACCGGAAGGAGCGATGACATGACCGTCGACGAGTGGCTGACCGAGCATCCCGGCGCGCTCCCGCTCACGGACCTGGTGCGGAGCACGGCCACGCTCGACGAGGACGTCAAGTGGAACCGCCTCACCTTCACGGCGAACGGCGACTGGCACCACTGGGTGTGCGCGGTCGCCGCCACCCGCACGGCGGTGAACCTGGTGTTCCACAAGGGTTCGCTGCTCGCGGACCCGGCCGGCCTGCTCACCGGTGACGGCAAGTACACCCGTCAGGTGCCCGCCGCGCGGGCGCTCGCCGCGCCGGGCGACGTGGCGGCCCTGGTGCGCGACGCGCTCACGCACCAGACCGACATGTAGAGGTCAGGCCGCCGTGGGCTGGTTCGCGAACTGGGTGCGGTACAGCTCGGCGTAGCGGCCACCCGCGGCCAGCAGCGTGTCGTGGTCGCCGCGTTCGACGATCCGGCCCGCCTCGACCACCAGGATCTGGTCGGCGGCCCTGACGGTCGACAGCCGGTGCGCGATCACGATGGCGGTCCGGTCGGCCAGCGCGTCGGCCAGCGCCTCCTGCACCGCCACCTCCGACTCGGAGTCCAGGTGCGCGGTCGCCTCGTCGAGGATCACCACCTTCGGCGACGCCAGCAGCAGCCGCGCGATCGTGAGCCGCTGCCGTTCACCGCCCGACAGGCGGTAGCCACGCTCCCCCACCACGGTCTCCAGGCCGTCGGGGAGGCTCCGCACCAGGTCGGCCAGCCGGGCGCGGCGCAGCGCGGCCCACAGCTCGTCCTCGGTCGCCGACGGTCTGGGGTACAGCAGGTTCGCGCGGATCGTGTCGTGGAACAGGTGCCCGTCCTGCGTCACGACGCCGACGGTGTCGCGCAACGCGTCGAACGACAGCTCCCTAACGTCCACATCGGACAGCCGGACAGCACCTGCCGACACGTCGTACAACCGGGGCACCAGCGACGCGATCGTCGACTTGCCCGCGCCGGACGAGCCGACCAGTGCGACCATCTCGCCGGCCTCCGCGCGGAAACCGACGCCGTGCAGGACCTCCTCGCCGCCGCGCTTGTCCAGCACCGCCACCTCCTCCAGCGAGGCGAGTGACACCTGGTCCGGCGCCGGGTAGGCGAAGCGCACGTCGTCGAACTCGACGGAGACACCGGAGGCACCGCCGGAGGGCACCGGCCGCGCGTCGGCCTTCTCGGCGATCATCGGCTTCAGGTCGAGCACCTCGAAGACCCGCTCGAACGACACCAGCGCGGTCATCACGTCCACGCGCACGTTCGCCAGCGCGGTCAACGGCGTGTACAACCTGGTCAGCAGCAACGCCAGTGCCACGACCGTGCCCGGCGCGAGTGCGCCCGTGATCGCCAGGTACCCGCCAAGCCCGTACACCAGTGCCTGCGCGAGCGCCGACACCAGCGTCAGGCTCGTCATGAACCAGCGCGTCAGCATGGCCGACCGCACACCGATGTCCCGCACCCGGGCCGCGCGTCCGGAGAACTCCTCGAGTTCCACCCTGGGGTACCCGAACAGCTTCACGAGCGTCGCGCCCGGCGCGGAGAACCGCTCGGTCATCTGGGTGGTCATCGACGCGTTCAGCGTCGATGACTCGCGCTGCAGTTCGGCCATCCGCCGCCCCATCCGCCGCGCGGGCAGCACGAAGATCGGCAGCAGCACCAGCGCCAGCAGCGTCACCCGCCACGACAGCGTCATCATCACGGCGACCGACAGCACCAGCTGGATCACGTTGGTCACGAGCCCGGCGAGCGTGGACGTGAACGCCCGCTGCGCGCCCATCACGTCGTTGTTGAGCCGCGACACGAGCGCGCCGGTGCGGGTCCTGGCGAAGAACGCGACCGGCATCCGCTGCACGTGCCCGAACACCGCGCGCCGCAGGTCGTAGATCAGGCCCTCGCCGATGCGGGAGGACTGCCACCGCTCGGCCAGCCCCAGCCCGGCGTCGGCGACCGCCACGCCCGCGATCGCCACCGCCAGCCACACGACGGTCGACACGGCACCGCCGCCGACGATCGCGTTGACGACCTGCCCGGCGAGCAGCGGCGTGCTCACCGCCAGGACCGCCGAGACCATCGTCAGCGCCAGGAACACCACGAGCTTGCCCCGGTGCGGGCCCGCGAACCCGTACACGCGCCGGATCGTGCCCTTCTTCAGCCCTTTCGGCGCGTCCTTCGCGTGCATGGCGCCGCGCATCAGCGTCCAGCCGTTGTCCACGTGCACCCTCCTCTGCCCAGTGACGGCAACGCCGGTGGTGGTCGGCGCCTTCCCGGTTACCCGGAGAGCGAACACGTCGGCGCCAGTGTCCTACGCCGGGCTCCGGCCGTCGAGATGCCGCCGGAGGTCCGGCGGCGAAGACTGGGTAGCCTGCCCGCGTGGAGCGGACCTGTCGTCGAGCATTGCGTCTCGACCTGCTCTTCTACGGCGTCAGCCTGGTCTTCGCCGCGGGCAACGCGGTGTTCTCCGAGTTCTACGGCTACC
This sequence comes from Actinophytocola glycyrrhizae, assembly GCF_042653545.1. Lineage (NCBI taxonomy): Bacteria > Bacillati > Actinomycetota > Actinomycetes > Pseudonocardiales > Pseudonocardiaceae > Actinophytocola > Actinophytocola glycyrrhizae. Next base: position 176,681 of record NZ_JBHSIS010000020.1, on the reverse strand, counting down.
GCGTCTGGGGCAACTTCGCGACGGCGGGCTACCTGGTGGCCGTCGCGCTGACCACAGCCCAGCTGGTCTCCCGCACCGGTCTGTCAGGAGCGTCGAGGACGGCCGCGCGGTGGCTGTGGTCGCGCTGGACGCCGGTCGTGGTCGTCGCGCTCCTCGCGGGCGTGGTGCCGCTGCTCGTGCTGATCTTCCGCCGCGATCCCGCCTTCGTGTGGGGGGACTGGCCGTGGTCGTTCCCCGCGCAGCCCGAGGTGTGGGTGGTCGAGCGGTCCGCGAGCCTGCTGCTCGAGAGCGGCACGCCGTACCCGGACCTGGGAGCGCTCGGCAGGGCACCGCACCCCGACGACTACACGCCCTACGGCCCGGCCATGACCGTCTTCGGCCTGCCGCGCGCGTTGTTCGGCGACGGGCCGTTCACCGACTCGCGCGTCGCGTTCGCGGTGGTCACCGTGCTGGTGATCGTGCTGGCGCTGAAGGTCATGCGGTGGCCGCGCGTGCCGGTACTGGCCGCGCAGCTCGCCGCGATCAGCCCGCTGACGCTGCTCACGCTGGTGGTCGCGGGTGACGACGTCCCCGTGATCGCGCTGATCGTCCTCGCCGCCGCGCTCGCGTTCCGCGCCGGTCCCGCGTGGGCGGGGATCGTGATCGCCGTGGTCATCACCATGAAGCTCACGGCGTTGCCCGCCCTCGCGGTCCTGGCCGTCGCGATCGCCGCGACCCGCGGGGCCCGCGCGATGTTGATCTTCTTTGGTACAGTGATCACCACGACGGCGGCGCTGGTGATCCCGGTGCTGTCAGTCGACCCCCAGTCGTTCGTCGAGCACGTGGTCCTCTACCCGGCCGGGCTCGGCGAGGCGGGTTCACCCGCTGCGAGTCCGTTGCCGGGACACCTGCTAGCGCAACTCGGATCGGTCGGGCACGCCGTGTCGCTCGCCCTGCTCGCACTGGCGGCAGGCGCGATCGCGACATGGCTGGTGATCCGCCCGCCCCGCGACCCCGCGGACGTCATGCTGCGTACCGCGGTGGGCCTGGGGACGGCGATCATCCTCGCGCCCGCCACGCGCTGGGGTTACCTCGTGTACCCACTGGCGATGCTGGGAGCGCTGCTCGGTTTCTCCGCTGCGAGGCGGCAGGAGGTGCCCGGGACGCCCGCGGGTCCGACCGGTGACCACGCCAGACCCCCAGACAGTGCCCCTGAGACTGACGACGACCCGGTCGCGAGCCCCGACACCCGCGGCATCCAAGCCTGACCCCGGCTACTTCTTCTTCGTTCGCGTTGCGCCGCCTCGGCCGCGCAACGTCACCCCGGATTCCGACAGGACGCGGTGCACGAAACCGTACGACCGCCCCGTCGACTCGGCCAGGGCACGAATGCTGGCACCCTTCTCGTACTTCTTCTTGAGATCGGCTGCCAGTTTGTCGCGCGTACTGCCGGTGATCCGCGCGCCCTTCTTCAGATCAGCCACGTCGTCCGCCTTCCGTAGCGTGTCACGGAGGTTTAGTGGAACACCTGCCGTGGCAATGATCGAACACGAGCGCGCGGAATGCCAGGCGAGATCCAAAATACCTATGAAATCAGTCACGCCTCACCGGGATGGCGCAATGGTCAGGCCAGCTGAACGAGCTCCAGATAGTCCGCTGACCAGTGATCTTCCGTGCCGTCGGGCAGGAGGATCACCCGCTCCGGCTCCAGTGCCTCGACCGCGCCTGGGTCGTGAGTGACGAGCACGACAGCGCCCGTATATCCGCGCAGCGCCTCCAGAACGCGTTCGCGGGAGGCCGGGTCGAGGTTGTTCGTCGGCTCGTCGAGCAGCAGCACGTTGGCGGCGCTCGACACCAGCCCGGCCAGCGCGAGCCTCGTCTTCTCGCCACCGGACAGCGTGCCCGCCGGCTGGTCGAGCTGCTCGCCGGTGAACAGGAAGGTGCCGAGCAGCGACCGCAGCTGCTGTTCCGGGGTGTCGGGTGCGGCGTGCCGGACGTTCGACCACACCGACGCGTCGTGGTCGAGCGTCTCGTGTTCCTGGGCGTAGTAGCCGATCCGCAGGCCGTGGCCGGGGACCACCTCGCCCGCGTCGGCCTCCTCCATGCCGCCGAGCAGCCGCAGCAGCGTGGTCTTGCCCGCACCGTTGAGGCCGAGCACGACGACCCGGGAGCCGCGGTCGATGGCGAGGTCGACCCCGGAGAAGATCTCCAGCGAGCCGTAGGACTTCGACAGACCTTCCGCCTGGAGCGGGGTCTTGCCACACGGCGCGGGCTCGGGGAAGCGGATCCGCGCGACCTTGTCGGCCTGCCGGACCTCGTCGAGACCGGACAGCAGCCGCTCCGCCCGCTTCATCATGTTCTGCGCGGCGACGGCCTTGGTCGCCTTCGCCCGCATCTTGTCGGCCTGCGCCTGCAGCGCCCCCGCCTTCTTCTCGGCGTTGGCGCGCTCGCGGCGGCGGCGCTTCTCGTCGGCCGCGCGGGCGTCGAGGTAGCGCTGCCAGGTCATGTTGTAGACGTCGACCTCGCCTCGGGTGGCGTCGAGGAACCACACCTTGTTGACCACGTCGGCGAGCAACTCGACGTCGTGGCTGATCACGACGAGCCCACCGTTGTGGCCCTTGAGGAAGCCGCGCAGCCAGTTGATCGAGTCGGCGTCGAGGTGGTTGGTCGGCTCGTCCAGCAGCAGCGTGGTGCCGGAGCCGCCGCTGCCCGCGCCTGCCTCGGTGGCGGCGAACAGGATGCGGGCCAGCTCGACCCGGCGGCGCTGGCCACCGGAGAGCGTGCCGACCTGCTGGGCGAGCACGCGGTCGGCGAGGCCGAGGTTCGCGCAGATCCGCGCGGCCTCGCTCTCCGCTGCGTAGCCGCCGAGCGCGGCGAACCGCTCCTCGAGGCGGCCGTAGCGGCGGACGGCCTTGTCGCGGGTGCTGTCGTCGGCGTGCTCGGACATCTCCGACTGCGCCTTCTCCATCTCGCGCAGCAGCTCGTCGAGGCCACGGGCGGACAGGACGCGGTCCTTGGCGGTGACGGACAGGTTGCCCTCGCGCGGGTCCTGCGGCAGGTAGCCGATCTCGCCGGAGCGGCGCAGGTCGCCCGCGTAGGGCTCGCCTTCGCCCGCGAGGACGCGCAGGGACGTGGTCTTGCCCGCGCCGTTGCGGCCGACGAGGCCGATCCGGTCGCCTGCCTGCACGCGCAGGGTGGCGTCGGAGAGCAGGATGCGGGTACCGGCACGCAGTTCGAGGTCAGTCGCGGTGATCATGTTTCGGAAACTCCGGGAAAGTGGGTCGTGGGCAGGCCTGGTCTGCCCGCCGGTCGTGACCAGCGGGCCCGCCCGCCACCTAGGCCGTACGGATCACCACGCCCTCGACTATACGTGCCGAGGACAACCCGGTTCCGCCCGCACTCAAACCCAACCCACCAAACCCCGCGAGTCCCCCGTTCAGAACCCGCGAGTCCCCCGTTCAGGACCGGTGAGTTCCCCCTTCAGGACCAGTGAGTTGACGGTTCGCGCGCGGTCGCTCACGTCCCGAACCGGGAACTCGCGGGTCCCGAACCGGGGACTCGCGGGTCCCGAACCGGGGACTCGCGGGTTCCGAACGGGGGACTCGCGGGGTTTGGGCTGGGGCTCGGGGAGGGGTGGTTGGTGGTGTCGGGTTGGCCGTGGATCGGGGTGTGCCTCTCGCGCGCTAAGCGGTCGCTTAGCTAGGGTCGGGCCATGACACCGGACTTCAAGGGAAAGGTCGCGCTGGTCACCGGAGCCAGCCGCGGCATCGGGCACGCCATCGCCGTGGAACTGGCACGGGGCGGTGCGGCGGTGACGATCTCCTCGCGCAAGCCCGACCAGATCGCGGCCGCGGCCGACGAGCTGCGCGGTCTCGTGCCTGGCGCGCGGGTGCTGGCGGTACCGGCCAACACCGGCAACGACGACGAGCGGGCCGAGGTCGTGCGCCGCACGGTCGAGGAGTTCGGCTCGCTCGACGTGCTGATCAACAACACCGGCATCAACCCGACCTACGGCCCGCTGGCCGACGCGGACCTCGGTGCGGTGCGCAAGCTGTTCGACGTGAACGTCGTCGGCGCGCTCGGCTACGTGCAGCTGGCGCTCAAGGCGTGGATGGCGGAGCACGGCGGGTCGATCGTGAACATCGCGTCGGTCGCCGGTCTGCGGTCCTCCGGGGTCATCGCCGCGTACGGCGCGAGCAAGGCCGCGCTGATCCGCCTCACCGAGGAGCTCGCCTGGCAGCTCGGCCCTGGGGTGCGGGTGAACGCGGTCGCGCCCGCGGTGGTGAAGACGAAGTTCGCCGAGGCGCTGTACAGCGCCGACGAGGAGGCCGCGGCCGCGCGGTACCCGATGCGTCGGCTCGGTGACCCGGCCGACGTGGCGCAGCTCGTGGCGTTCCTCGCGTCCGACCAGGCGTCGTGGATCACCGGCGAGACCGTGCGGGTGGACGGCGGGATGCTCGCGACCGGCTCGCTCTAGGTCCTTGTCATGGGCGCGGGGGCGGCGGCGCCGGAGCGGGCGGGACGGTGCCGCGGCCTGCGCGCCCGCGGAGTGCGGTTCCGCCGGCGGTGGCGTGGCGGCGGCCGGGCCCGGCGCTGTGGTCGGCTCGGCCGTCGGCTGGTGGCAGGCGGGCGGCGGGGCTGGTTTGTCGGTCATGCCGCCAGGATGCGCGAGGAAACCGTGCACGCCCTGCGAATCACCTGACGAGATCCGCCAGCGCCGCGACCGAGCGGCGCACGTCCGCGCGAACCGCCCTGCCGATGGCCATGCCGACCGGGCCGAAGACGGGGCGACCGGTCACCTCCGCGTCGACGGTCACCGTCGACCCGGCCCCGCTCTCCTGGATGGCGAGGGTGAGGGCCACGTGCACGCCCCCGACGCCGCGGCCCCTGATCCTCATCGCGGACGGGGGCGTGTAGGAATCGACCTGCCAGCTGACCCGGTTGCGCAGCCCCATCACCTTCACCACCGACGTGAGCGACGTGCCCTTCGCGATCTCGGCGGGCAGCTCCCCCCGCCAGCCGTCGTGGAGGGTCATCCACTCGTCGAAGCGGGTCAGGTCCGAAGCCACCGCCCACGTGCGCGACGGGGAGGCGGGCACGGTGACGGTCGCGTTGACTTTCGGCACGTCGCAGAGCCTATGCCCCATCGGCCGGGATGGCTGCCCTTGTGGGCGCCCAAGCGCCGTACCGCCGCCGGCGGATTTCCCAACACTGGAGGACAACCCAGCAGAGAGGTGATCCACAATGGCCGCGCCCAGGATCAAACAGATGTTCTTCCAGACCGAGGGCGAGGGTTTCGCCCACGAGCACGGTGAGGCGAACTCCGCCGAGAAGGTCTACGTGTACCTGGAGCTCGAGAACGACGACGTCAACGAGACCGGGCCGTTCGGTGTCACGTTCACCGCGGGCGGGGAGATCGTCAGCGGCGCGACGCACCAGAGCATGTCCGCGGGCTCCACCGACGAGGAGTGGTTCACCGCCGGTCCGCTCGCCGAGGGCCAGCAGGAGCTGACGCTCACGCTCGAGGCGGAGGACGCGGCGGGCTACGCGTGGGACGAGCCGGTCGTGGCGGCGAGCCTGTGGGTCACCGTCGTCCCCGCACGCCGCAGCGCCATCCCCGACGACTCCGAGCACAGCCGGGACTGGGCGTACGTGAACATCATCGTCAACGCAGACAACTTCCTCGAGAAGCCGTTGCGGGGCGGTCGTTTCTACGCCCGCATCACCGACTCGGAGGGCAAGACCGCGGCGCACGACGGCGATGTCGACGAGGGCATCCTGGCCATCCCCGGCGTGTGGGCGCCGAAGCGGGACGCGACGCTCACCCTGTACGTGGACGCGCTGCACGGCGACGACTACCTGCGGCTGGAGGGCTCCGGTGACTTCGCCGTCACCGGTGACGCCGTCAAGTTCCGCGCCGCGCAGGGGTTCCAGGACATCACGGTGACCGCGTCGGACTCCGAGACCGCCGCGCACAAGGCAGGTGTGAAGGGCAGCGCCGGCATCGAGTGGAAGATCATCAAGATCGGCGCGGAGGCGTCCTCGGAGACCTCGGAGAGCCGCACCACCGGCCACAGTCAGGAGTGGACGATCCGCGTCCCCAAGGACAACCTCAAGCTCACCCAGGTGCAGTAGACGAGGCCGCCCGCCGGCAGAGCACCGGCGGGCGGCCGAATCGAGAACCGGTCTACACGTAACCGTTGAGGTGCAACGAGACCGCGCGGACCGAACCGGTGTCGGCGTTCGCCCGGTCCTGCACCAGCAGCGTCCACGTGCCATCCGCCGGCGCACCGATCAGCGCGTCGATGGACGTCGTCGGGCGCCACGTGCCGGTGAACGGCGCACGGGCCGAGGTGACCGACGAGAACGCCGCGTCGGCGGAGTCGTCGAACACGACCTGGCACATGTTCTGGCCGTTGGAACCGTTGCGGCTGAACAGCGTCGCGGTCGCCCCGCTCGGCGAGGTCAGCGTCCCGACCAGGTCACCGACGTAGGTGTGGGCGATGCCCACCGTCGTCGAACCCGTCGTGGTGTCGCACGTCGTGCCGTCGATCGACAGCGCGACCTTCGACGCCCTGCCGAAGTCGGCCACCGGCAGCTGCACCGTCGCGCCGACCGTGCTGTTGTCGGGGATCGCCACCGGCGCACCGGCGTAGGCGAACGTCACCGTCTCGTCCGACGGCTGACCCACCCCCACCGAGAACGTCGACGTGCGCGGCGACAGCACACCCGCGAAGGTCACCCTGGTGGCGAACTGGACCGGCACCCCGACCTCGTGCGTCGTCGGCACGGCGATCGTGTAGTCCTTCACCACGGTCTCGCCACGCGGGATCGTGCCGTAGGACTGGGCGCGCGGGGTGACGGTCACGCCGGGGGTGGTGGTGGTCAGCACGACGCTCGTGGAGACCGCGGTGCCGTCACCGATGTTGGTCACCGGCAACGAGAGCGTCGCGGTGTCCCCCGGTCGCAGGTACTCGCCGCCCGACCCCGGCGTCACCTTCGGCGGCTCCGCGACCGCGAGCGGCTGCGGGCTGGCGCCGGTGTAGCCGAGCACCCGGTCGGCGAGGATCACGCCGTGCCCGGCGCGGTCGTCCACACCCGGCTCACCGATGTCGATCGCCGTGCTGGTCAGCGCGGCACGCACCTCCGCCGGGTCGATGCCCGGGTTGCCGGAGAGCACGAGGCCCGCGATGGCCGCCGCGTGCGGGGCCGCCGCGGAGGTGCCGTAGAACGTCGCGAAGCCGTCGACGCTGGTGCTCACACCGTCCGCGGCGGTGATGTCCGGCTTCTGCCGCACCTCGCCACCCGCGATGGGCGTGCCGTCGGCCTCGAAGAACACCTTGCGCGGGCCGTCGGAGGTGAACCGCTCGAGCTTCGAGGTGGCGTCGTAGGCGCCCGGGTACGGGCCTGCCGGGTTGGCCGGGTCACCGGTCTCCAGGTCGAACGGCAGCGGGTCCTTGGCGGGCGCGGCGGCCACCGAGTACGCCTCGCGCGCGGCGGAGTGGCCGAACGTGACACCCGGGGTCGCGAACGCCTTCAGCGTCGCCTGATCGGAGAACCGGCCGCCAAGCGCCGACAGCGAGAGGTACGTGTCCGCACCGGTGAACTTCACGACCGCGAGCCGCATCCCGGCGCCGCCGAACAGCGGGGTCTGCACCCGCTCGTACGGGTCCTGGACACCGGTCTGGTAGTTCTGGCTCTGCGACAGGATGTTGCCTGCCGAGTCCAGCAGGTACAGGTCGTAGTCGTTGGCGGAGGCGTCCTGCGGGTCGGCCCAGTTCAGGATCACGGGGACGTTCGCGGACTCGCTCGACAGCGGGTTGAAGATCTGCGTGCCGGGGCCGGGGTCGAAGTCGTGGGCGTAGCCCGCGACCTTGCCGACGACCTGCCCGGAGTTGACGTACTGGCCCTCCCAGTGGCCGGACGTGCCGTCCACGACGTTGCCCTGGTTGCCCGCCGAGGAGAAGAACAGCGCGCCGTCGGCGGTCACGTCGTTGACGGCCTGGGCGATGATGCCGTCCTGGAAGTACGGCTCGGCGAAGTAGATGACGTCGTCGACGATGATGTCGCAGTCCAGGTCGAAGCGGAGCGCGCGGATGTTGTCCGCGAAGCTCGCGTCGCCGTTGAACGCCGTCGCGAAGCCCAGCTCCGCGCCGGGGGCCACGTCGTGGATGATCTCGAGCATCGCGGTGCCCTCGTCGCCCGCTCCGGCCTCGCCGGTCACGACGTCGACCGAGGGCAGCTCCCCTGCCGCCTGTGACGTGGCGAGCGAATCGATGCCGTCGGACAGCGCGCAGATCTTGACGCCGATGCCGGTGACCCCGATGTCGGCGCGCGCGGTGTCGGCGTTGTGCGCCCGGTTGCCCTCACTGTCGATGGCGCCCGCGCGGGCGGTCAGCGCCTCGCGCGTGTTCTGCTCGATCCGCGCCGCCTTCTCGTCCTTGGACTCCGGCTTGCGCTTGTCGTTCCGGTCGACCTCGCGGGCGGTCATGAAGTCGCCGGCTTCCTCGACCATCCGGACGTCCTTGCGCGCCGCGATCGCGTTGACCGCGGACAGCGGGACCTCGGCACGGACGGTGCCGTGCCGCTGCGACACCGACTTCACCCCGGCACCCGCCTTGGCGAGGCCGGAGAGCAGCCCGTCGCTCACGGTGGCCCGGATGTCGACCAGCACCCTGCCGGCCGCGGTGGTCTCGACCCCGTTGTCCAGCAACGGAACCGCGCTGCTCGTCGCCCGGCTCCTGTTCATCCGCTGCGCCAGCACCAGCTTCGAGTCCACTTTGGTCTCGGCGGCGGTCAGGTTCTTCTTGATGTTCTGGAGCGCGGCGATCTGGTTGGCCGCGTTCTTCTCGGCGGAGATCTTCTGGTCCTCGGGCGGCGGCGCGGCCGCGGCCGGACTGGCGAGTCCCACCACCGCCAGCAGCACCGCGGCGCCGGTCAGGAGGCCTCGTGATCTTCGAGATGCGTGTGCAGGTAAACGCACGGATGTCCTCCGCGAAATGCCTGGCCGTGCCCCGACTCACGACGCCCAGTACCGGGTGCCCCCCGGCCGGACCCAACGTATGGTCAGAAGCTTTCCGACACAGCGGCCATTCGGCCCAACCACACTCCACGTGTGGTAACAGTTGCCTTGCGTATGCGACTTACAGGACGAAGGCGTCGGACCAGGGCTGTGCGCTGCGCCCGGTCAGGGCGTCGAGCAGTGTCGCGGCCTGACTGTCCGTGAGGGACGCGACGAAATCGATCACAGCCCGTCCCCTTGCCAGTTCCCGGATTCCGTGCTCGCCCCGGGGTGGCTCGCCGGTCGCTCCGACCAAAGTGGAGATATCGGTCGCGGCGAGCGCGCGGTACTCCGTCTCGGCCAGCTCGACGAGGTCGGTCAACCGCCTCGGCAGCCGGTTCGCCTCGTGCCGGTCGCCGAGCCACTGCTCCAGCGCCTCGACGAGCGAGGTCAGCAGCGTGGCCTGACCTCGCTGGTGCAGCGCCAGATCCGGCCGCAGCAACACGAACCGGCGGTGCACGAACTTCAGCACCTGCACCTCGTGCCACTGCGCGGGCGCCAGCATGACGTGCCCGGAGCGGGTGGGCGGGTCCAGCACGACGCTCATGCCGTCGACGAGCCGCACGGTCCACACGGAAGAGAACCGCGCGACCGCCTCCTCCGCCTCCGCCGAGCCGTCGAACGGGGTGTCGAGCATGCCGTCGACGAGTTCGGTGCGGACCCTGGAGACCGCGGCGACGAACGCGTCGTCGTCGACCACCCACGCGTCGCGCCGGTGCATGCGGCGGCGGAGCTGTTCGAGTGAGTGGCCGGGGCGCCGGGCCTGCGCCGCGAGGGTCTCGTCGGCGAGTCCCGCCAGTTCGAGCGCGTCGGAAAGCCAGTGGCCCAGCTCGGCCGCGACCGGGGCGTGCTGCAGCACGCCGATGCGGTGGAAGTCCTCCAGGTCGTGGATGGCGTAGGCGATGTCGTCCGCGGTGTCCATCACCGACGCCTCGACGGTCTGCTGCCAGCTCGCGAGCCGCCCCGCGTACGCGGCCCGCGACTGCGCCATGTCGTCGAGCTCGGTGACGTAGACCGAGAACTTGCTCGACCCGGTGCCCGGCTCCTCGACGGGTTCCGACGCGCCGCGCGGCGGCGACGACATGTGCCTCGGGTGCGGGTCGGGGTGGGACAGCCGGGTCCACGGGTACTTGAGCATGGCCGCGCGGACCGCGGCGGTGAGGTCGATCCCGATGGCGCTGGGGCCGCCGGTGTCGGTGGTGGTGACGATCCGCAGGCTCTGCGCGTTGCCCTCGAACCCGTCCGGCAGGCTGAACCGGTGCCGGGCGAGGCGGTCGAGCACCTGCTCACCGAGGTGCCCGAACGGCGGGTGGCCGAGGTCGTGGGCGAGCCCGGCGGCCTCCGCGACGTCGGGGTCGCAGCCGCCGAGCTTGTCGATCAGTGGCGCGAACACGGGGTCGGCGCGGAGGCGTTCCGCGATGGCGCGGGCGACCTGGGCGACCTTGAGGCTGTGGGTCAGGCGGTTGTGGAGCAGGCCGGAGCCGGACGCGCTGACGACCTGGGTGACCCCGCCGAGCCGCGCGAAGAACGGTGACGCGACCACCCGGTCCCGGTCGACCCGGTACGGGCTCGCCGCGAGGTCGCCGGATCCCGGTCCGGCGGACCGCTCCGAACGACGTGCCTCCCTGGGGTCGACCTGATCAGCCATGCGGATGACCATAGCCGTCCCTGTGGTGGGATCCGGTGGTGGCGGATGTGGTCGTGGCCGGTGGCGGGCCCTCGGGGTGGGCGCTGGCCTCGGCGTGCGCGCGGCGCGGGCTGGCCGTCACGCTCGTCGCGCCTGGTCACCGGTGGCGGGCCACCTACGGGCTGTGGGCCGACGAGGTGTCCGTGTTACCGCCGGGGTCGCGCTGGGTCACCACCCGCGTACGGGGTGGCGGGCTGGTGCTGCCGCGTGCGTACGCGGTGCTGGACAACGACTCGGTGCTGGCCGCGTGCGCGCATCCCGGCATCGAGGTGGTCCGGGCGCGGGTGACCGCGCTGACCGCCACGTCGGCGGCGTTGACGACCGGCGAGGTGTGCCACGGCATGGTGTTCGACGCGACCGGCGCGCGGCGCGGAGGTGCCGAGCAGACCGCGTACGGGGTGGTCGTCGAGGAGCAGCACGAGGCCGTCTTCATGGACTGGACGCCGCCGCCCGGCCATATCGACGGGCCAGCCACGTTCCTGTACGCGGTCCCGCTGCCGGACGGCCGGATGCTCCTGGAGGAGACGTGCCTCGCCGGCGCACCCGGCCTCGGGTTCGCCGAGCTGCGGGACCGTCTCCACGCGCGGGTGGGCGAGGTGACCGGCCCGGTCGAGCGGGTCCGCTTCCCCGTCGACGTCCCGCCGCCGCCCCAGCGGGGCCGCGGCGCCGTGCCGTTCGGCGCCGCCGCCGGGCTGGTCCACCCGGCCACCGGGTTCTCGGTCGCCGACGCGTTCCGCCTCGCCCCCGCCGTCGCCGACACCATCGGGCGAGGTCGACGCGCGGTGCGGCGTGTCATCTGGCCGTGGCGGGCGCGGCTCGTGTACCGGTTGCGGCGGCGCGGTCTGGCGACCCTGCTGAACCTCACCACCGCCGAGCACGAGGAGTTCTTCGACCTGTTCTTCGCGTTGCCCGCCCGGCACCAGCGCGCCTACCTGTCCGGGCGCGCGGATCCGGCAGGCACCGCGGCCGCCATGGCCGCGCTGTTCCGCGCCGCCCCACCCCACCTCCGCCGGAAGATGACCGCCCCATGACACGTACCAAGCTCCTCGCCAAGATCCGGCAGGTCTTCCCCGGCCACGACCCCGAGGACGTCCAGCGCGTGCTCGACGAGTACGCCGGGCCGGAGCGCCTGCGGGTCCATCTCGCGATCCTGAAGCTCTGCGACGAGGACCGGCGCGACTCGCCACGCCACTACGTCGACAGCGCCTGCCAGGACCACCGCGACGTGCTCGCGTGGGCCGAGTCGCCGCAGCAGCTGCGCCCGGACTGGTTCTCACTCTCGGTGACCGAGCGGGCGAAGGTCGCGAAAGCCGACCGGCAGCAGTACGCACGCTGGCTGGCGAGGTAGCCCGGCCGGCCAAGCGGGACCGGTCAGCCCGGCGTCACGAAACCGGTCTCGTAGGCGAGGATCACGGCCTGGGTGCGGTCCCGCGCCCCCAGCTTCGCGAGCACGTTGCCGACGTGCGTCTTCACGGTCTGCACGCTGACGAACAGCCGCTCCGAGATCTCCACGTTGGACAGCCCGGTCGCCATCAGGCGCAGCACCTCGGCCTCGCGTTCGGTGAGCCCGGCGTGCGCCAGCCCGCTCGCCCTGCCGCCGCCGTGCGCCGCGGCGAGCGCCCGGATCGCGGACGGGAACAGCAGCGACTCGCCGCTCACGACCATGCGGATCGCACGCACGATGTCCTCTGGCCGGGTGCGTTTGAGCAGGAACCCGTTGGCGCCCGCGCGGAGCGCCTCGTACACGTGGTCGTCGTTCTCGAAGGTCGTGACCACCAGGATCTTCGGTGGTTCCGCGACGGTCTCCAGCAGGTGCCTGCTGGCCTGGATGCCGTCGACGGCGGGCATGCGCACGTCCATCAGCACGACCTCCGGGCGCAGCTTCACCACGAGCGGCAGCACCTCGGCGCCGTCCCCCGCCTCCCCGACGACGGTCAGGTCCGGTTCGGCGTTGATGATCGCCCGCAGCCCGGCCCTGATCAGCTCCTCGTCGTCGACGAGCAACACCGTCGTCTTGCCGTCCGCCATCAGCGCACCGTCCTCAGTGGAATTCGCACCTGCACGAGCCAGCGCCCCCGGTCGGGCCCGGCGGTCATCTGCCCACGAAGGACGGCAACGCGGTCGCGCATGCCGGACAGGCCGTGCCCGCCACCCGCCCTCGGCTTCGCCCGGTGTTCGTGGACGGGGTTGGAGAGGTCGAGCTCGAGCCGGTCGTCGGTGGCCGCGAGCCGCAGCTCGACCGGCACCTTACCCGCGTGCCGCAGGACGTTCGTGAGGCCCTCCTGGACGATCCGGTACGCCTCGCGGGACACTGCGGGCGGCACCGCACCCAGCGATCCCTCCACGGTGGACTCGACGGTGACGCCCGCGATCCTGGTCTGCTCCAGCAGGTTCGGCAGGTTCTCGAGCGTCCACTGCGGACGGGTGGCGGACTGGCCGTCGCGGAGCAGGCCGAGCACGTGGTCGAGGTCGGCGAGCGCGGCCCTGGCCGACTCCTCGATGGCCGACAGCGCGGTGCGGGCGAACGCGGGGTCGCTGTCGAGGACGCGGCCCGCGGCGCTGGCCTGGATGGTGACGACGCTCAGCGCGTGCCCGACCGAGTCGTGCAGCTCGCGGGCGAGCCGGTTGCGTTCGGCCAGCTGCTCGGTGCGCTGCTCCAGCTCGGCGAGCCGCTCGGCGGCGGTGGGCCCGAGCAGGAAGGGCGCGGCCCTGGTGGCCAGCACCGCGGCCCCGACGACGAGGTGGACGAGCACGACCAGCCCGGTGAGCCCGGCGAGCGGCACCCAGGCCCCGGCCCACCCGCGCGGCGTGGTCACGGTGAGCCCGAGCATGTCGACCCGCCCGGTGAACGGCGCGAAGAACGTGAGCACCGCGGTCGGCGGCACGGTCAGGGTGAGAATCGAGAGCACCCCGCCGACGACCAGGTGGATGACGAACCACGCGGCGAACCGGGCCCGCGACGTCCACGACACCGCCACCCTGGCGGCCTGCTCGGGCACCCCGTCGCCGAGCAGCTCACGGGCGGCGGTCCCCTCGATCACCCGCACGGCCGGGATGAGCGACATGAGCCCCATGACGCCGATGACGAGCACCAGCGACAACGCGACGACCAGCGTGGTCTCGTCCTGGAACGCGGCAGGCATCAGCGACGGCAGCACCATGCCCACGATCAGCATGAACGGGACCAGCACGGCACCGCCCAGGATCAGGAACACCCATCGCCGGTAGGTCGACGGGCGGATCACCGGGCCCAGCACCGCGTCGAGGACTGCCACCACACCGTCGATCCTGGCAGACCCGGCGGGCCCCGGCCCTCCCCCACACGACCGGCGAAGCTCACTCCCCGGAGGGAGCCGAGCGCTACGCTGCTGTTCGGTCACGCGGAGCGAGGGCGAGAATGACTGACGAACCGGGCGGGAAGCCACCTCAGCGGCCCGTGGACGGCCCGACGGTGATGGGCCCGTCGACGGGTCACCTCCACGGCGCGGCCCCGGAGGAGCCGACCCAGCCCACCCCACCGGCATCGGCCGTCGTCGACGAGTCGCCGACCACCACCGGGCCGACGGTCGCGAGCTGGCCGCTCGACGAACTCCTCCCGCCCCCGCCCACCGACCTGGTCTGGCGCCCCGACACCCCGCAACCACCACCCCCACCCCGCCGCCCGGCCTACTACCTCGCGCTCGGCGCGGCCGTCGCCCTCGTGGTGGCACTCGTCGCGGCGGCGGCGGTCGCGACCGTCATGCGCCCGACCCGGGAGGTCGCGGGCACCGCGCGACCCGCCCAGACCGTCCCCGACATCACCGGCACCGCACCGCCACCGCAGCCCACCACGACGACGAACCAGCCGCGGCCCGGTCCCGCCGGCCACCCGCTGTCCACCTCGACCGCCCGCATGGCCGACACGACCTGTGCGCTCCCCCGCTTCGACCTCGCCGACGACCGGCAGGCCGCCTTCTACGCCGCCGCCAGGACCTGCGCCGACGACGCCTGGCGCGGTGTGCTCGACGAGGCCGGGCTCGACGCGGACGTCGAGGTCGTCACCGTCACCAGCGCCGTGCAGACCCCCTCCTGCGGCGAGGTCACGCCGACCAGCCCGTCGACCCAGTGCGACGGCACCGTCTACCTGACCCCCGCGCACCTGCGCGACACCGAGCGGAACGGCCGCTATCCCGGCCGCTACTTCGGGGTGTTCCTCCGCGAGTACGCCCGCGCGCTGCAGGCCGAGACCGGTCTCACGGAGCTGGCCGCCGGTGTCGACGACGCGGAGAGCCGGCTCGCGCAGCAGGCAACGTGCCTGGCGGGTGTCGCGAGCGGTGCCATGGCGGGCCGGGGCGCGGTCGACGCCAACATCACCGACGAGATCGGCGACCGCCTGTCCTCCGTGGACGCGCCGCCGGACGCGAAAGCGATGCTGGACAAGGGTTTTCAGGAGCGGACACCGAACGCGTGCAACACCTGGACATGACGGCGCCGCGCGGGCCGGTGGCCCGCGCGGCGCCGATGCCGGAACTCAGATGGTGAAGCCGAGCGCCCGCAGCTGCTCGCGGCCGTCATCGGTGATCTTCTCCGGACCCCACGGCGGCATCCAGACCCAGTTGATCCGGAAGTCGTCGACGAGCCCGCCACCCGGGCCCGCGGTGAGCGCGGCACGGGTCTGGTCCTCGATCACGTCGGTCAGCGGGCACGCCGCGGACGTCAGCGTCATGTCGATCGTCGCGGAGTTGTCGTCCTCCACGCGGATGTCGTACACGAGGCCGAGGTCGACGACGTTGATGCCCAGCTCGGGGTCGACGACGTCGCGCATCGCCTCCTCGAGGTCCTCGACAGCGGCGATGTCCGCCTTCGGGGCCGGTGCCTGCGGCAACGACTCGACGCCGCGCTCGACCTCTTCAGTGCTGCTCATGCTGCTCCTCCGTTCGCCCTGGCCACCGCGTCCTTGAACGCCATCCACCCCAGCAGCGCACACTTCACGCGTGCCGGGTACTTCGCGACACCCGCGAACGCGATGCCGTCCTCGAGCACGTCCTCGTCCGGTTCGACCGTGCCGCGGCTGGACACCATCTCGACGAACGCGTCCATGGTGGACAGCGCTTCGCCGACGGTCCGGCCGGTGACCAGGTCGGTGAGCACCGACGTGGACGCCTGGCTGATCGAGCAGCCCTGGCCCTCGTAGGAGACGTCGGTGACCTTGTCGTCCGCGACCGCGACCCGCAACGTCACCTCGTCGCCGCAGGTCGGGTTGACCTGGAACGACTCGGCGTCGTACGGCTCGCGCAGGCCGCGCCCGTGCGGGTTCTTGTAGTGGTCCAGGATGATCTCCTGGTACATGGACTCGAGGTTCACCTGGTCCGCCTCCCCGCGATGTCAGGTGTTGGTCGCGTTCCGTCGGCGGGTGCGGCTTGGCCACGTACCCGTGGCTGGTCTGCGTCCCGTTCCCCTTGGGTAGCTGTTCGCGTCATCCGAAGACCTTCTTGACCTGTGCCAATCCCCTGACCAGGGCGTCCGCCTCGGCGGTCGTGTTGTACAGGTAGAACGACGCGCGAGTGGTCGCCGGAATTCCGTACCGCACCACGGCCGGCCGTGCGCAGTGGTGACCGACGCGCACGGCGATGCCCTGCTCGTCGAGCACCTGGCCCACGTCGTGCGGGTGGATGCCATCGAGGGTGAACGAGACCTCGGCGACCCTGGCCTCCGCGGTCGGCGGTCCGATGATCTTCACCCCGGCCACGGACGACAGCGCGTCGAGGACGTACGCGGTCAGCTCGTGCTCGTGCGCGGCGATGCGGTCCATGCCGACCGACGTGAGGTAGTCGACGGCCGCGCCGAGCCCCACCGCCTCGGCGATCGGCGGGGTGCCTGCCTCGAACTTGTGCGGCGGCGCGGCGAAGGTCGACCGCTCCATGGTGACGATCTCGATCATCTCGCCACCGCCGAGGAACGGCGGCAGTTCCTGGAGAAGCGGCAACCGTCCCCACAGGACGCCGATGCCGGTCGGGCCGAGCATCTTGTGGCCGGTGAAGACCACGAAGTCGGCGCCGAGCGCGGACACGTCGAGCGGCATGTGCGGCGCCGACTGCGACGCGTCCACCAGCACCAGCGCACCGACCTCGCGGGCCCGTGCGACGACCTTCTCGACCGGGTTGATGGTGCCGAGCAGGTTCGACACGTGCACCATCGACACGATCTTCGTGCGCTCGGTGATCACCGAGTCCAGTGTGGACAGGTCGAGGCGGCCTTCGTCGGTGATCTCGAACCACTTCACGGTCGCGCCGGTCCGCTCGGCGAGCATGTGCCACGGCACGATGTTGGAGTGGTGCTCCATCTCGGTGATGACGATCTCGTCACCGGGCCCGACGCGGTAGCCGGGGCCCGCCTCACCGAGCACGCGGGCGATCAGGTTCACCGCCTCGGACGAGTTCTTGGTGAAGATCACCTCGTCGCGACTCGGCGCGTTGACGAACTCGGCGACCTTGTCGCGTGCGCCCTCGTACAGCGCCGTGGCTTCCTCGGCCAGCGTGTGGATGCCGCGGTGCACGTTGGCGTTGTGCTTCTCGTAGTAGCCGACGATCGCGTCGAGCACCTGGCGCGGCTTCTGCGACGTGGCCGCGTTGTCCAGGTACACCAGCGGCTTGTCGCTGTGCACCAGCCTGGACAGGATCGGGAAGTCCTTGCGGATCGTCTCGACGTCGAGGGATGCGGCTGTGGTGGTCATCCGGGAACCTCGTCTCGTGGGGCAGGTCAGCCGATCGCGGCCGGCTCCTGCTTGCCGGTGAACCGGACGTAGCCGTGCTCCTCGAGCTGGTCGGCCAGCTCCGCACCGCCGGACTCGACGATCCGCCCGCCGCTGAACACGTGGACGAAGTCGGGCGTGATGTGGCGCAGGATGCGGGTGTAGTGGGTGATCAGCATGATGCCGACCTCGCCACCGGCCTTGACGCGGTTGATGCCCTCGGACACGACGCGCAGCGCGTCGACGTCCAGACCGGAGTCGGTCTCGTCGAGGATCGCGATCTTCGGCGCGAGCAGCGCCAGCTGCAGGATCTCGTGGCGCTTCTTCTCACCGCCGGAGAAGCCCTCGTTCACCGAGCGCTCCGCGAAGGCCGGGTCGATGTCCAGGTCGGCCATCGCCTGCTTGACCTCCTTGACCCAGTGGCGCAGCTTGGGGGCCTCGCCACGGACCGCGGTGGCCGCGGTGCGCAGGAAGTTCGACATGGACACACCGGGGACCTCGACCGGGTACTGCATGGCGAGGAACAGGCCGGCGCGGGCGCGCTCGTCGACGGACAGCGACAGGACGTCCGCACCGTCGAGCAGCACCTCGCCACCGGTCACCTCGTACTTGGGGTGGCCCGCGATGGCGTAGGACAGGGTGGACTTGCCGGACCCGTTGGGGCCCATGATCGCGTGCGTCTCGCCCGGGTTGATCGTCAGGTTGACCCCGGACAGGATCTCCTTGGCGCCTTCGTCGGTGTTGACCGAGACGTGCAGATCCTTGATCTCCAGCGTGGCCATCTCTTGTGCTTTCTCCTTGGTGTGCAAGCCGGGGGTCTGGGGGATCGCTCCCCCGGAGATTTCTGTCAGTTCGTGGTGGCGGTGACGTCGACGTACACGTCGCCGTCGCGGATCTCGACTCCGAAGACGTCCACCGGCTCGGTGGCGGGCAGCGAGGACGGTGCCCCGGTGCGCAGGTCGAAGCAGGAGCCGTGCAGCCAGCACTCGATGCCCTTGCGGGTCACCTCGCCCTCGGACAGCGACAGCGTCGCGTGGCTGCACTCGTCCCGCAGCGCGTGCACCTCGTCCCCCTGGCGGACGAGGACGACCGGCTCGTCGTCGATCTCGACGCCGAACGGTTTCCCGTCGTCCAGGTCGGACAGCGCACACGCTCTGATCATGCCCCGACCGCCTCGAGCTCCGCCTCGATCGCTGCTTCCAGCCGCTCCCGGATCTCCGGCACCGCGATCTTCATCAGCAGCTCGTGGAAGAAGCCGCGGACGACGAGCCTGCGCGCGACGCCCTCGGGGATGCCGCGGGCCTGCAGGTAGAACAGCTGCTCGTCGTCGAACCGGCCGGTGGCGCTGGCGTGGCCGGCACCGGCGATCTCGCCGGTCTCGATCTCCAGGTTCGGCACCGAGTCGGCGCGGGCGCCCTCGGTGAGCACCAGGTTCCGGTTCAGCTCGAAGGTCTCGGTGCCCTCGGCGGCCGCGCGGATCAGCACGTCGCCGATCCACACCGTCCGTGCGTCGACGCCCTGCAGCGCGCCCTTGTAGACCACGTTGGACTTGCAGTTGGGCTGCGCGTGGTCGGCGAAGGTCCGCAGCTCGATGTGCTGGCCCGCGTCGGCGAAGTAGAGGCCGTTGAGCTCGGCGTCGCCGCCCGGGCCCGCGTAGACCACGGTCGGGCTGACGCGCACGAGGTCGCCGCCCAGCGCCACGAGGTGGTGCCTGAGCGTCGCGTCCCGGCCGAGCCGCGCGTGGTGCGCGGAGACCTGCACGGCGTCGTCGGCCCAGTCGTGCACGCTGACCACGGTGAGCTTCGCGCCGTCACCGACGACGAGCTCCACGTTGTCGGCGACCGTGCCGCTGCCGCGGTGGTCGATCACCACGACCGCCTCGGCGAACTGCTCGGCGCGGATCTGCAGGTGCCCGTAGGCGGCCTGGCCCTCGCCGGGACCGGTGACCGTCACCGTGGTGACGGCCGCCTGGGTCTCCTTCGGCACCGTGATGACGGTGGCCCGCTCGAACGAGCTGTACGCCTGCGCGGCGATCCGGTCGGCCGGGGTACCGCCCTTGCCGAGCCGCTCGTCGTCGCGGCCGACGGTCTCGACCCTGACGTCGGCGCCGTCGACAACGACCGACAGCTCACCGTCGGCGACGGCGGTGCCGTCGTGCAGGCCGCGGAGCCGCTTCATCGGCGTGAAGCGCCAGATCTCCTCGCGCCCGCCGGGCACCTCGAACGCCTCGACGTCGAACGAGGCGAACTGCTCCGCGCGGGACGCGGCGGGAACCACCGCCCCGTGGGAGTGCGGGGTCTGTGTTGCCTGGCTCATCTATCCGACGGCCCCTTCCATCTGCAGCTCGATGAGCCGGTTCAGTTCCAGTGCGTACTCCATGGGCAGCTCACGGGCGATCGGCTCGACGAAGCCGCGCACGACCATCGCCATCGCCTCGTCCTCGGTGAGGCCGCGGGACATCAGGTAGAACAGCTGGTCGTCGCTGACCTTCGAGACCGTGGCCTCGTGCCCCATGGACACGTTGTCGTTGCGGATGTCCACGTACGGGTAGGTGTCGGACCGGCTGATCTGGTCGACCAGCAGCGCGTCGCACTTCACCGTGGACGCCGAGTGGTGCGCCCGCTTGGCCACCTTGACCAGACCGCGGTAGGAGGTCCGGCCGCCGCCGCGCGCCACCGACTTCGACACGATCGTCGAGGAGGTGTACGGCGCGAGGTGCTCCATCTTGGCGCCTGCGTCCTGGTGCTGGCCCTCGCCGGCGAACGCGATCGAGAGGACCTCGCCCTTGGCGTGCTCGCCCATGAGGAACACCGACGGGTACTTCATGGTGACCTTGGAGCCGATGTTGCCGTCGATCCACTCCATGGTCGCGCCCTCTTCGGCCTTGGCGCGCTTGGTGACCAGGTTGTAGACGTTGTTCGACCAGTTCTGGATGGTCGTGTACCGGCAGCGGCCGCCCTTCTTCACGATGATCTCGACCACGGCCGAGTGCAGCGAGTCGGAGGAGTAGATCGGCGCGGTGCAGCCCTCGACGTAGTGCACGTAGGCACCCTCGTCGACGATGATCAGCGTCCGCTCGAACTGGCCCATGTTCTCGGTGTTGATCCGGAAGTAGGCCTGCAGCGGGATCTCGACGTGCACGCCCTTCGGCACGTAGATGAACGAGCCACCCGACCAGACGGCGCCGTTGAGCGCGGAGAACTTGTTGTCACCGTGCGGGATGACCGAGCCGTAGTACTCCTCGAACAGCTCCGGGTGCTCCTTGAGCGCGGTGTCCGTGTCGAGGAAGATCACGCCCTGCTTCTCGAGCTCCTCGTTGATCTTGTGGTAGACCACCTCGGACTCGTACTGCGCGGCGACACCGGACACCAGGCGGGCCTTCTCGGCCTCCGGGATGCCCAGCTTGTCGTAGGTGTTCTTGATGTCCTCCGGCAGGTCCTCCCAGGAGGCGGCCTGCTTCTCGGTCGAGCGCACGAAGTACTTGATGTTCTCGAAGTCGATGCCCGACAGGTCGGCACCCCAGTTGGGCATCGGCTTGCGGTCGAACAGCTGCAGGCCCTTGAGGCGGGACTCGAGCATCCACTCTGGCTCGCCCTTCTTGGCCGAGATGTCCCGGACGACGGCCTCGGAGAGGCCGCGCTGGGCGCTCGCGCCAGCGACGTCGGAGTCGGCCCAGCCGAACTGGTACTTGCCCAGCGTGGCGAGCGTCTCCTCTTGCGTCAGCGGCGTGCCGGCGCGCTCCGCGGCGGTGGTCATGAAGGCGTCCCTTCGGTTGTGGTGGGAGCGGTTTTCGTGGGGCTTGCGTAGCGATCGTCAGCCACAGTCGCGCCCGGCCCCGGTGGTTCGGCGCCACCGAGCGGTACGTGTGTGGTGCACGCGGCGTCGCCGCGCGCGATGGTGGAGAGCCGCTGCACGTGGGTGCCGAGGAGTTCGGCGAATGCCGCCGTCTCGACCTCGCACAGCTCGGGGAACTCCGCCGCGACGTGCGCGACCGGGCAGTGGTGCTGACACAGCTGCTCCCCTGCCCCGACGCGCCGGGTCGACGCAGCGTAACCCTCCCTGGTGAGGGCCTCGGCGAGGGCCTTGGCGCGCTCGGCGGGGCCCTGCGCGCCGAGCACCTCGTCCCGGTGCCTGCCGACCATCGAGGCGACCCGCCGCGCCGCGAACTCGCGCACCGCTTCCTGCCCCGCCGACTCCGCGACGAAGCGGATGGCGGCGATGGCGAGGT
The DNA here is from genome assembly GCF_042653545.1 of Actinophytocola glycyrrhizae. Taxonomy (NCBI): domain Bacteria; kingdom Bacillati; phylum Actinomycetota; class Actinomycetes; order Pseudonocardiales; family Pseudonocardiaceae; genus Actinophytocola; species Actinophytocola glycyrrhizae. Next base: position 154,996 of record NZ_JBHSIS010000020.1, on the reverse strand, counting down.
CGTCGTACGCGTGCCCGAACCGGGCGCGCCCGGCCTCGGTCAGCAGCCACAGCTTCGCGGGCCGCCCGCGACCGCGCCTGCCGAGGGTGGGAGCATCACGCATGCCCGCCTCACCGTCGGCGACCAGGCAGTCCAGGTGCCTGCGGACCGCGGCCGGGCTCAGCCCGAGCGTCTCCGCGACGGCCGCCGCGGTGATCGGTCCCCGTTCCAGCAGCAACCGCGCCACACCATGCCTGGTGCGGCCCTCGGAGAGCTGCTGGTCGTTTTTCACAACACCAGTGTGTCTTATTTCCGGGACGTGGGCAAAGTGGGCCCGCCGCGAGGTGATCGGAGTCACCCGGGGGTGTGCCCGATACGCTCCCGCACGTGGCGGTGGGTGACGTGACGCAGGCGCAGACGGATGGGCAACCGGCCGGACCCGCCGTGTCCGCGACCGCGCCGCTGGACACCCGCGAGCGCAGGCAGCTCGACGTCATCCGCCGGTTCGGCACGGTCGGCGCGCTGCTGCTGGCCGCCGGCTCGCTCGGTGCGGGCGCCGCACCGGTGAACAACCCCGTCTGGGGTCTCCCGGTGTTCGGCCTGTTCAGCCGCATGACGACGGTGTCGCTCGCGATCGCGTTCGCCGGCGTGTTCATGATCGTGCTCGCGTGGCTGGGCCTCGGCAGGCTGTCGCTGCCCGGCCGCGCACGGATGGTGTCGCTGCCGCAGATGGCCCGCACGCTGGTGATGTGGACCGCGCCGCTGGTGCTCACCGTCCCGATGTTCAGCAAGGACGTCTACAGCTACCTCGCGCAGAGCGAGATCGCCGCGCGCGGGCTGGACCCGTACACCGTCGGCCCCGCCGACGCGCTCGGCTACGACGACGTCCTCACCAAGAACGTGCCGACGATGTGGCGGGAGACCCCGTCGCCGTACGGGCCGCTGTTCCTGGTCATCGGCCGCGGGATCACCTGGCTGACCGGTGACCACGTGGTGATGGGCGTCGCGTTCCACCGGCTGCTCGCCCTGCTCGGGTTCGCGATGATCGTGTGGGCGCTGCCCCGCCTCGCGCGGCGGTTCGGCATCAACCCGGTGAGCGCGCTGTGGCTCGGCGCGGGGAACCCGCTCGTCCTGTTCCACCTGGTCGTCGGCGTGCACAACGAGGCACTGGCGATCGGCCTCATGCTGGTGGGCATCGAGCTCGGGCTGCGGAAGATGCCCAGGGTCGGGCCGGGCGGGCCGTATCCGCCTCGGCAGCCCGGCGAGCTGCTCTGGTACGGCATCGGTGCCGTCGTCATCACGCTGGGCGCGGTCGTGAAGATCCCGGCCGCGCTGGCGCTGGGCTTCCTCGGGGTGATGATCGCGCGGCGCTGGGGCGGGCGGTGGAAACACCTGTTCGTCACCGCCGCCGCCCTGCTGGTGATCTTCCTCGGCGTGGTCGCGCTGACCTCGTTGGGCAGCGGTCTCGGCTTCGGCTGGGCATCGACGCTGAACACCGCCAACATGATCAAGAGCTGGATGGCGCCCATGACCGCGCTCGGCTTCGGCGCGGGCGGGCTCGGGATCATCCTCGGGCTCGGCAACCACATCGACGCGGCGATCACCGTGAGCCGCATGGTCGGCACGCTGCTCGGTCCGCTCCTCGCCGCGAAGCTGCTGCTGGACAGCTTCCGCTGGCGGCTGCGTCCCATGATCGGCCTCGGCGCGGCGATGGCCGCGGTGCTGGTGCTCGGCGCGACCGTGCAGCCCTGGTACCTGCTGTGGGCGGCGATCCCGCTGGCCTCCGCCGCGGGCAACACCCGCTTCCGCACCGCGGCGACCGCCATCAGCGCGGCGTTCGCGGTGGCCCTCCCGCCCACCGGCAACACCTTCGACGGGCGCACCTACCAGCTGCCCTACGCCTACCTGGCGGCGGCGATCGTCGTGGCGGTGGCGCTGTTCGTCGTCCGCAGGCACATCCCCACCCGGCCACGGCGGAAGGCACCAGCCCCGGTCGAGACCCCCGCCTGACGCAGGCAATAACCTTGTCGGTGTGAGCGAGTCTGCGGTCGAGCTGTCGGGGCTGGTCAAACGCTTCGGCGCGACGACCGCCGTCGACGGGCTGAGCCTGCGGCTGGCCCGTGGACAGGTGCTCGCGCTGCTGGGCCCCAACGGTGCTGGCAAGACCACGACCGTGGAGATCTGCGAGGGCTTCCAACGCCGCGACGGCGGCGAGGTCCGGGTGCTGGGGCTCGACCCGGCGACCGACCACGAGCGGCTGCGGCCACGCATCGGCGTGATGCCGCAGGGCGGTGGCGCCTACCCCGGTGTGCGGGCGGAGGAGATGCTCGCGCTCGTCGCCGCGTGCGCGGCCGACCCGATCGACCCGGCGTGGCTGATCGACGTGCTCGGTCTCGACGGGGCCCGCCGCACCCCGTACAAGCGGCTCTCCGGCGGGCAGCAGCAGCGGCTGTCGCTCGCGTGCGCGCTCGTCGGCAGGCCGGAGCTGGTGTTCCTCGACGAGCCCACGGCCGGGCTGGACCCGCAGGCGCGGCGGCTGGTGTGGGAGCTGGTGCGTGCGCTGCGTGCCGACGGCGTCAGCGTCCTGCTGACCACGCACGTCATGGCGGAGGCCGAGGAGCTCGCCGACCACGTCGTGATCGTCGACCGCGGCCGGGTCGTCGCCGACGGCAGCCCGAGCCAGCTGACGGCGGAACGACCGGACTCGGCTCAGCTGCGCTTCCGCGCGCGGGCCGGCCTGGACCTGACCGAGCTGTGCACCGCGCTGCCCGCGGACTGCACGCTCGATGAGCCCACCCCCGGCGCCTACGTGCTGACCGGCCGCGTCGACCCGCAGGTCGTCTCGGCGGTGACGGCCTGGTGCGCGCAGCAGGGGGTGCTGGCCGAGGAGCTGCACGTCGGCAGGCGCAGCCTCGAGGACGTGTTCCTGGAGCTGACCGGGAAGGAACTGCGATGACGACCTTCCCGGCGGGCACGTTCACGCCGGCGCCCGGCCGCGGCCGGGTCGGGCGGATGCTGTTCGTCCACGCGCGGACCGAGGCGATGCTCACGCTGCGCAACAGCGAGCAGATCCTGCTGACGCTGCTGATCCCGGTCGCGCTGCTCGTCGGCCTCACCGTCCTCGACATCCTCGACCTGCCCGACCCACGGGTGGACTCGGTGGTGCCGAGGGTGTTCGCACTGGCGGTCATGTCCTCCGCGTTCACCGGGCAGGCCATCGCGCTCGGGTTCGACCGCCGCTACGGCGTGCTCAAGCGGCTGGCCGCGACGGCCCTGCCCCGGTGGCTGCTGGTGTCCGGGCGCGCGGTCGCCGGGCTCGTGGTGGTGGCGGTACAGCTCGTGGTGCTCGGCGTGCTCGCGGCGATCATGGGCTGGGCGCCCGGCCTGGCGGGCCTCGCGTGGGCAGTGCTGCTGGTGCTCGTGGGCACGTTGTCGTTCGGCGCGCTCGGCGTGCTGCTCGGCGGCGCGCTGAAGGCCGAGGTGGTGCTGGCCCTCGCCAACGTCGTGTGGTTCGTGCTGCTGCTCGGCGGGGGCATCGTCGTCCCGCCGGACTCGATGCCAGGCGCGCTCGGCGACGTGGTCATGCTGCTGCCCTCCGGCGCGCTCACCGACGGCCTGCACACCGCGCTGGTCGACGGCGGCGCCCCCGGTTGGCCGGTGTTCGCCGTCCTCGTCGGGTGGGGCGCGGTCGCGACCCTCGTCGCGACCCGCACGACGAAGCTGTCCTAGCGCCCCGCGCCGAGCCCGAACCGGGCCGCGAACGCCGACATCTGCGCGCGCTGCGCAGCGGGGTCGGTCGCGGTCGCGCTCACCACCAGCCTGGTCACGCCCTGCTCGGCGTAGGCCGCCAGCGACTGCTCCGGCAGGTCGATCGGCGCCCACCTCGTGTACTCCAGCGCGGCCGGGTCGCGTCCCGCACCGGCCGCCGCGGTCCGCGCCACCTCGAGCTGACGGGCCCGTTCGTCCGGCGGCAGCGTGCCGCCGGGGAACCAGCCGTCGCCACGCGTCCCGGCCCGTCTGGCGGCCGCCGGGCTCGAACCGCCGACGTGGATCGGCAGCGGGCCGCCGACCGGCTGGGGGAAGCTGCACAGGTCCGCGAACGGGAAGAACTCGCCGTCGTTGCTCACCCCGTCCGCGCCGCCCGACCACAGCAGCCGCAGCACGTCGATCGCCTCGTCGGCGCGGCGGCCGCGGGTGGCGAAGTCCACCCCCACCGCCCGCGCCTCCCCCGGCAGCGCGCCGACGCCCACGGTGAGCAGGCGCAACCGGCCCGCCGACAGCACGTCCACCGTCGCGAGCCGCTTCGCCAGCGGTACCGGGTGGTGGTAGGGCAGCAGCAGCACCCCGGTGCCGAGCAGCAGCCGGGACGTGGCCGCCGCGACGAACGCCAGCGCGTCGACCGGGTCGAGGTAGGGCATCGTCGGCGGCAGCTCGACCGACCTGAGCGCGGCGCCGGGGTGCAGCACCACGTGCTCCGGCAGGTACAGGCCCTCGAACCCGCACTCCTCCGCGTGCCGCGCGTACGCGACGAGGTTGCCGGGGTCGACTCCGTGGTGGGGGGACTGGTAACTGATCGCGAAACGCACGGGGCAGACGCTAGCCCTTGCCGCCAGGGGCAGGGCAAACCCGGCGGGAGACCCCGCGCGACCACTCCTTACGATCGGGCGGTGCCGCTGGAAACGCTGAAGGCCCGCATCGATCGCCTGCCCAACCCGAGCCGTCGGCTGCAGCTCGGCTTCGCCGTCGCCGTCCTCGCGACGCAGGCGCTGATCGCGATGACCGGCGCGGTGGTCCGGGTCACCGGTTCCGGCCTCGGCTGTCCCACCTGGCCGCAGTGCTTCCCCGGCAGCATGGTGCCCGTCGAGCACCCCGAGTACGACACGCTCAACCAGTGGATCGAGTACGGCAACCGCCTGTTCACCGGCGTCGTCGGCATCATCGCGGGTGTCTGCTTCGTGCTCGCGTACCTGCACCGACCACGCACCGACCGCCGCTACCTGCGGCTCGCGTTCGCCATGCCGGCCGGAGTGGTCGTCCAGGCGATCATCGGTGGCCTGACCGTGCGGCTGGACCTGGTCTGGTGGAGCGTCGCGGTGCACCTGCTCGCGTCGACGATCATGGTGTGGCTCGCGACGCTGCTCGTGCACGCGGTGCCCCGCGACGACACCGCGGAAGCACCAGGGCCGGTGGCCGCGGTCCCCGGCACGCTGTCGACCTGGCTGTACGTGCAGACCGGGTTCCTCGCCGGCCTGCTCGTCACCGGGACGATGGTGACCGGCGCGGGCCCGCACGGCGGCGACCCGAAGACGCCCCGCCTCGGCATCCCGGTCGAGACCATGTCCCACGTGCACGCGGCGTTCCTGTACGCCTTCCTCGGCTCGCTGGTGCTGCTCGGGTTCTGGCTGCGTGGCCAGCACACGTTCCCGCCGCCGTGGCGGCGCTACCGGGTGCTCGTCGCGGTGGTCCTCGCGCAGGGCACGATCGGGTTCGTCCAGTTCTGGACCGGGGTGCCGGAACTGCTGGTCTGCCTGCACGTTCTCGGTGCGATGGGCGTCATCATCGCCACCGGTTCGCTGTGGTGCGGGGTGCGCGGGCGGGCCGCCGCGGAGGACGACTCCGGGAACGTGACAGTGGCGGGGGCGACCGAGACCGCCTAATCTTTGGACAGAAACCTACGGGTACGTAACCGTAGGTCTACGTCACAAGGCCGCGTCCCGGCCGAGATATGAGGTCTCCACCATCTCCGCGACACTGACGCCCACGCGTGAACCACGGACCCCCAAGCCCATCCTCTCCGGTCAGCGCTCCGGCGCCGAGCAGCTGACCGTCAAGGTCTTCCTCATCCTCCCGCTCCTCGCCCTCGCCGCCGCGATCCCGTTCGCGTGGGGCTGGGGCCTCGGCTGGGTCGACGTCGGCCTCGCGGCGGGCTTCTACCTGGTCAGCTCGCTCGGTGTGACCGTCGGCTACCACCGCTACTTCACCCACGGCTCGTTCAAGGCCAAGCGGCCGCTGCGCATCGCGCTCGCGCTGGCCGGGAGCCTCGCCTCGCAGGGCTCCGTCGTCGCGTGGGTCGCCGACCACCGCAGACACCACGCGTTCTCCGACCGTGACGGCGACCCGCACTCGCCGTGGCTGTTCGGCACCTCCCCGGCCGCGATCGCCAAGGGCTTCTGGCACGCGCACATGGGCTGGCTGTTCGGGCGGGACAAGACCAACGCGGAGCGGTTCGCCCCGGACCTGCTCGCCGACAAGGACATCCAGCTCGTCGACAAGCTGTTCATCCCGATGACCGTGCTCACGCTCGGCCTGCCCGGCCTGCTCGGCGGGCTGATCACCATGTCGTGGTGGGGGGTGGTGACCGGCATCTTCTGGGCCGGTTTCGTGCGCGTCGCCTTCCTGCACCACATCACGTGGTCGGTGAACTCGATCTGCCACATGATCGGCTCGCGGCCGTTCGTGAGCCGGGACAAGGCCGCCAACTTCTGGCCGCTCGCGATCCTGTCCATGGGCGAGTCCTGGCACAACTCCCACCACGCGGACCCGACCGGCGCGCGGCACGGCGTGATGCGCGGCCAGCTCGACATCTCCGCGCGGGTGATCTGGATCTTCGAGAAGCTCGGCTGGGCGTGGGCCGTACGCTGGCCCCGACCGGAACGGCTCGCAGCCAAGCTCGCCGCGTAGGAGCGGCCAGGCTGCCCGGTCACCGAAGTGCACAACGTTTTCGTGACCGTGGAGGACAAACGTGGCCGACCCCATCGATGCCATTCTCGTGCGTGCCACCGGCGGGCCGGAGGTGCTGGAGCTCGACAAGGTCGACGCACCCGCCCCCGGCGCCGGTGAGCTCCTGGTGTCGGTGGGTGCGGCCGGCGTGAACTACGTCGACACCTACCACCGCCGCGGCATGTACCCGAGGGACCTGCCGTTCGTGCTCGGCGTCGAGGGCGCCGGCACGGTCCTCGCGGTCGGCGCGGACGTCACCGGGTTCGCCGAGGGCGACCACGTCGCGTGGGCCGACGCGCCCGGCTCGTACGCCCAGCAGGTGGTCGTGCCGGCCAGGGCCGCGTTCCCGGTGCCCGACGGCGTCGCGGACGACCTGGCCGCCGCCGCGATGCTGCAGGGCCTGACCGCGCACTACCTCGTGACGTCCACCTACCCGGTGAAGCCGGGCGACACCGTGCTCGTGCACGCCGCGGCAGGCGGCATGGGCCTGCTGCTGACCCAGCTCGTGAAGGCGCGCGGCGGCAGGGTGATCGGCACGGTGTCGACACCGGAGAAGGAGGCGCTCGCCCGTGCGGCGGGCGCCGACGAGGTCATCCGGTACACCGAGTCCGACTTCGTCCAGGGCGTCCGGGACCTCACCGGCGGGGCCGGGGTCGCGGCCGTCTACGACGGCGTCGGCAGGACCACGTTCGACGGCAGCCTCGCGAGCCTCGCGCGGCGTGGCGTGCTGGCGTTGTTCGGCGCCGCGAGCGGCGCGGTGCCGCCGGTCGACCCGCAGCGGCTCAACGCGGCGGGCTCGGTGTTCCTGACCAGGCCGGCGCTGGCCCACCACATCGCGACGCCCGAGGAGTACCGGTGGCGCTGCGACGAGCTGTTCCAGGCCATCGCGGGCGGCCGGGCCTCGATCCGGGTCGGCGGCCGCTACCCGCTCGCCGACGCGGCCAGGGCACACGCCGACCTGGAAGGCCGCCGCACCACCGGGAAGCTGCTGCTGATCCCGTGATCAGCCGGTCGTGACCGACAACGCGTCGACCACGTAGACCAGGGTGTCGCCCACCCGCTCGCCGCCGTCCTGGGCAGGCGGGACGACGATCAGCCTGCGCCCGCCCTCCCGGATGCCCGGCAGTCCCTCGTCCCAGCCGCGGACCAGGGGGCGGCTGCCTAGGTCCTCGACGTTGGCCGGCAGGCTCTCGCCCGCGTACCAGGTGCTGTCGAGCACCGTGCCGGACGTCCACAGCACCAGCACGTAGCTGACCTGGAGGCTCGTGCCCGCGACCGCCTGCGGACCGGCGCCCCGCACCACGTCCTGTGCGAGCAGGATCGACGGTGACGCACAGTCACGAGGCACCGTCACCTTGGGTGCGTCATCAAGGTTTGTGGTCACGGCGATGTCGGTTGTGTCACATTCCCCTGGGACCGGGCTGCTCGTCGGCGGTTGGTCCGATGCGGACAACACTTCCGGGCCACCGCGGCTCACACAGGCGGTGAGCAACGCCGTGACCAGCGCTGCAACCGCGACCCTGCTCACGATACGCATGATGGACGTCAGCCTAGATGGCTGTTTTCCTGGGGTTCCAGTGCCTCGGAGAACCCGTCCGGACACCCGCTCGTCCCCTTTATCCCCTGCGGGTGTAGCGGTAGAGTTGCTCTCCGCGCTCGATCAACCACAGAGAGCGAACGCCCGATCGGGTGGTCGCTGCCGAGGGAGGTGAAAGGCGTTGCCAGCGGAAGCCAGAAAGGGCCTCCGCAAGAACCCCATTCAAGAGATCTTCTGGACAAGAACCGGCCTCCTACTCCTGATTTTGGTCGTGGTCTCCGGACTGACCATGGTCCTGTCGGCGAATCTCGATCCCGGCGTCGGCAAGAACCTGGTCACGGCGGTGGCCACCGGCACTCTGGTCTCGGCCATCGTCGGCTTCGGCCAGACCCTCATCACCGCGACCGCAACCCAGCGGGCGATGCTCACGCCGCTCATCGAGGAATCTCGGCAAGCACTGCGTGACCTGTCCGCCGAGTACCGGTCGATGAACCGTGAGTTCTTCCCCACCCACGTCTTCGAAGCGACCGCGGAGCCCAACCCCGCGCTCAACCGGCTGATGATGCAGGACCTGCAGAACACGAGGCAGTACCTGTTCCGAGGTTTCTCCGGTCGGCACGCAGCCGCGCGGCTGCTGTTGTCCAAGGCCGAGTGGGAGCTTCGCGCGGTGGTCGCGGACCCCGACAATCCTTCGGGGATCAGCGGACGCGCCCGTTACCTGATCCGCCACTCGGCGGCCGACGTGGACGTCGACACGATCCAGACCCGGCTGCACGAAGAGATCAGGATGGGTCTCGTCGGGCTGTACCTGGCCCGCAGCAGGTGCACGCGGATGGAGGTCACGGTGATCTCCGATCCGCCGCTGGACCGGCTGGAGATCTTCGACGACAGCGTGTGGGTGACGCTTTACAGCGACGCGCACGCGCCCGCCGAGTTTCCCCGCACGCTGCGGTTCTCGGACGGCTCGTTCATCTACAACATGGAACGCGCGGAGTTCGGCCGCATCAGCGCGTCCCACCACGCACACCATCTGGTGATCACCCCGGACATGACGCGGCAGGAGTTCATCACACAGTTCGAGAAGATCACCAATTCGGTCCTGAGCGAGGAACAGTTCCTCGATCTCAACGCGGAGTTCTACAACTTCCTCCGCGAGTTCGCCGCCACAGCTGAGTTGGGGAGCTGATATTCCATGGTCATCAACGGCTCCGTACTCGGGGAGCTCGCCGAGCAGTTGAGGGGCGCCGACTTCGACCTCCTGTCCCGCTGGGACCAGGTGGACCGGTGGTTCGAGACCTGGTCGACACGACCGAACCTGCGCACGGACCTGCGTGCGCACCTGCTGGCACTGCCCACCCGGCAGGCGGACGCGGTCATCAGGCAGTCAAGGGAGACGACGACACATTTCGCGTGGTGCCTGCGGGACCGGCCGGACGAGCCGTTCACGTTCTGGCTGCACGAGTACAAGGAGCAGCGCGACTGGCGCGCGGGCTACGCGGACTCGGTGCACAACCACCGGTACCACTTCTGCACGACCATTCTGAAAGGCGCCTACCTGCACGAACGTTACACGGCGGCGATCAAGCCGGACAACGGCCTGATCTCCGCCACCGAACTGCTGACCGCCACCGAATGCCCGGAGGGCGCCGCGGGCAGCCTGCTCGCCTCCGACTTCCACCGCATTCCGCGTGCGACGAACGGAACGATGACGTTCCTGGTGAAATCCAGGCAGGTGACGCCATGGAGCCTGTCCTACGACCCCGTGACCCAGGAAAGCCACCGCCACGTCCCGGTCGAATCCCGGTTGTCGCACCTGGCGGACCGCCTGTGATTCCGGCTGGAAGGAGCCGATAGGGACCAAGGACCGCAGACAATTCCATTCCCGGCGTTTACCATCAACCTCCACGAGCCTGCCTTCCGCGCCGACCGCACCGGCGCGGGCGACGGCACGGTTCGGAGGGGTCGATGTCTGTCGAGGAGAACCCGCCTGTCGGCGGAATGACGCCGGTGATCGCACCGGAGGTGGTCGACGCCGTCGAGGCGGACGTCCACCGGATCTGCACACGCCACGCGGCGCGCCTGCAGTTCCACGGATGGCACCACGTGAGCTTCGTCCGCACCAAGGCGGCCAGGTTCGCGGTGCTCAACGGCGCCGAGGTCAGCGTGGTCGAGACGGCCGCGCTCGTCCACGACGTCAACTACCTGGTGCGCAGGAACTCCGCCGCCGCCGAGGGCGGCAGGCTGCGCCGCGCGATCCTCAGGCGTGCCGGGGTCGCGCCGCACGTCGCCGGCTGGATCGACCGCATCGTGGTCGAGGCGGAGATGGCCACCCGCGGCCGCGACATCTCCCTCGAGGCGCAGGCGCTGTCGGACGCCGACACGCTGTTCAAGGCGCTCCCGGTGACGCCGGTGGTGCTCGCGCACCGCTACCTCGAGGAGAACGGCATCGGCCTGCGGGAGCTGGCGAACAAGATCTGCGGCGAACAGCAGGGCGTGCACGACGAGGGCTTCTACTTCTACAACCCGGAAGCCGCCGCCGTGTACACCCGCTGGGCGTCGGCGAACCTGCAGCTGTGGCAGTGCATCCGCGAGTCACTGGACGACGCGGACGTCTCCGACCTGCTGGAGGCCGTCAACGGAACCAGCCCGGCGGCCGCGTCCTGACCGCCCGGCACCACCCTGATCGCGGCCGATGCCCATGTATCAGCCTTGCGCGGGACGTTCCTGCAGCACCCAGCGGTTGCCGTCGGGGTCGCTGAAGCTGACGAACGAGTTCCACTCGCCGCCGGGGCCGTCGATCTGCTTGCCGTCCTCGAAGTGGTAGACCGGCGTGGCGTCGACGCCGCGGCCGACGAGTTCGTCGCGGGCGCGCTGGACGTCGTCGACGACGAGCTGCACGCCCTTGAGCTCGCCGGGTTTCATCTCGCTGACGCCGCGCCCGAAGCCGATCGAGCAGCCCGACCCCGGCGGGGTCACCTGGACGATGCGGAAGTCACCCGCCTCGTGGTCGACGTCGACGGGGAAGGCGAGCTTGCCCGCGTAGAAGTCCTTGGCCCGGTCCACGTCGGTGACGGGCACGGGGATCATCTCGATCTTCCAGTCCATGGTCTGCTCCAGTTCGGTGGCGAGTCGGTCGAGGCCCTGGCCGACGCCGCGCGCCATGCCGGACTCGCGGACGGCGTCGCGGATCGCCCGCGTCGGGAAGGTGGTCGTGTGGGTGAGGCTGGTGTCGCCGGTCAGCTCGATGGTGATGACCGACTCGTGGTCGGCGCGGGCATGGCAGTCCGGGTTGTGCTCGGACATGACGAGACGGTCCGGCGGGTCGATCTCGAGGTAGGTGCCGCGCAGCGCCATCCGTTCGCCGCCCGGTCCGTGCAGCACGTAGTGCCAGGTGCCACCCGGCCGCAGGTCGACCTCGCAGACGGCGAGCCGCCAGCCGTGCGGGCCGAACCAGCGTCGCAGCAGCTCCGGTTTCGTGTGCGCGTCGAACACCCGCTGCCGGGACGCGGCGAAGTCACGGGTGATCACGATGTCGCGGTCACCCATCGGACAGCAGCTCGTCGAGCCGGTCGTAGCTCTGCTCCCAGAACCGCCGGTAGTCCCCGAGCCACCTGGTCGCGGCCAGCATGGGTTCGGCGACCAGGCGGCACGGCCTGCGCTGCGCGTCCCGGCCGCGTTCGACCAGGCCCGCACGTTCGAGGACCTTGAGGTGCTTGGAGATCGCGGGCTGCGTCATGGTGAACGGCTCGGCCAGCTCCTTGACCGACGCCTCCCCCTTGGCCAGGCGCGCGAGGATGGCCCGTCGCGTGGGGTCGGCCAGCGCGGCGAAGGTCTCGTCGAGTCGTCGTTCCGGCACGAGCGCCGCCGTCATCGTCCATCACCATCCGGTTTCATAACCGAACGGTATTCTACCGTGGTGGTCGTGGTCAACCGGCGGTGCGCAGGAACTCCCCGACGGCCGCGGCCAACTCGGCGGGCGCCTCCTCGGCGACGTGGTGCCCGGACTCGATCGGACCGCCGCGCAGGTCCGTGGTCCACGGCCGCCACACGGCGAGGACGTCGCCGTACAGGTCCGCCATGTCGTCCCGCGTGCTCCACAGCACCTGCACCGGGCAGGCGACGCGGTGCCCGGCGGCACGGTCGGCGTCGTCGTTGGCGCGGTCCACCCCCAGGCCAGCGCGGTAGTCCTCGAGCATCGCGCGGACCGTCGCCGGGTCGTGGATCGCCCGCAGGAAGTCGGCGAAGTTCTCCTCCCCCATGCCCGCCGCGGTGTTGCGGGTGCCGACGCCGTACCACGCGTCCGGGTCGGCGCCGATGACCCGCTCGGGGATGTCCGGCTGCGCGAAGAAGAACCAGTGGTACCACCGCTGCGCGAACGTCGCCCCGCACCGGGCGAGTGCCTCCCCGATCGGCACCGAGTCCACCACCGTCAGCGCGGTCACCGCTTCCGGGTGGTCGAGCGCGAGCCGCAACGCGACGTAGCTCCCCCGGTCGTGCCCGACCACGGCGAACCCGGTGTGGCCCAGTGCGCGCATGAGCGCGACCACGTCCTGCGCCATGGTCCGTTTCGAGTAGGGCGCGTGGTCGGCGGTCGTCGGGACGGCCGTCGACTCGCCGTAGCCGCGCAGGTCGGGACACACGACCGTGTGGTTCTCAGCGAGCAGCGGGGCCACCCGGTGCCAGGTGGTGTGGGTGCGCGGATGCCCGTGGAGGAGGACGACGGGCGGGCCGCTGCCGCCGTGCCGGACGCGCAGGGTGACGTCGCCGACCGTGACCCGGTCGAGGGTGAAGGCGTCGAACACGATCACCGGAATGGCCCGCCGCGCTTGGCGGCAAACCTCGGGCCGACCACGCCCTGAAAGCGCCTTCGGGGCACTCGGCGGACTAGAAGGGCAGGCCGATGACCGGGAGGCTCAGCGCCGAGTCGACGGCCAGTGCCACGAACACCAGCGTCAGGTACGTGTTCGACATGTGGAAGAGCTTCATCGGCTTGCCGGGCTCGCCACGTTTGGTGGCGGTGTACAGCCGGTGCGCGACGACCAGGAACCAGCCGCCGGTGAGGACGGCGAACGTGGTGTACACCCAGCCGGTGGCGGGCACCAGCAGCAACGTCCAGGCCACCATCACCCACGAGTAGGTGACGATCTGCCGGGCGACCCGGTCGGCGGTCGTCACGACGGGGAGCATCGGCACGCCCGCACGCGCGTAGTCGTCCTTGAACTTCATCGCCAGCGCCCAGAAGTGCGGCGGGGTCCAGAAGAAGATCACGCCGAACATGACCAGCGCGGGCCACTCGATCGAGCCCGTGACCGCGGACCAGCCGATCACGACCGGCATGCACCCCGCGGCACCGCCCCACACGATGTTCTGCGCGGTCCTGCGCTTCAGAACCATCGTGTAGACCAGTACGTAGAACAGGATGGCGGCGACGGCCAACAACGCCGCCAGGAGGTTGGTCGTGGGCCACAGCCACGCGAAGGACAGCACACCGAGCGTGACCCCGAACACGAGCGCGTTGCGGGTGGGCACCTGGTGTCTGGGGAGCGGGCGCGTCGAGGTGCGCTTCATCACCGCGTCGATGTCCGCGTCCGCCACGCAGTTGAGCGCGTTCGCGGAGCCCGCGGCCATGGTGCCGCCGAACAGCGTGGCGAACACCAGCCACGGCGACGGGATGCCCCGCTGCGCCAGCATCATGGCCGGCACCGTCGTGACCAGCAGGAGCTCGATGATCCTCGGCTTGGTCAGCGCGACGTACGCACGGACGACATCCCTGCTGGTGCGGCGAGGGGTTTCCGCGGTCGCCCCCAGCGCTGCGCTCACCGGCGGCTCCTGACTGGTGTAAGTGGCGGCTGTTCGGGTAACGGCTCAAATGGTAGCCGCGTGACCGTGGACGGCCGCCGTCGGGTGGTTTCGTTAGGGTGAGGAATTGTCCGGGTATTCCGATGGTGACCAGCGCGGTCGTGCCGCCTGGCATGATCGACAAGACGATTAGGTGGGAGCTTGAGTCCGTGTCGATGAGCGCAGACGAACTGGCCCGTTTGACCACACAGAACCTGCCTGAGGACTGGACGGACCTCGACAAACGCGCGGTGGACACCGTCCGGGTCCTCGCAGCGGACGCCGTCCAGCACGTGGGGAACGGCCACCCTGGCACCGCGATGAGCCTCGCGCCCGTCGCCTACGCCCTCTACCAGCGGGTGATGCGCCACGACCCGAGCGACCCGGACTGGATCGGCCGCGACCGGTTCGTGCTGTCCGCCGGTCACTCGAGCCTGACGCTGTACCTGCAGCTGTTCCTCTCCGGCTACGGGCTGGAGATCGAGGACATCGCCGCGTTGCGCACCTGGGGTTCCAAGACGCCGGGTCACCCTGAGCACGGGCACACCGCCGGTGTGGAGATCACCACCGGCCCGCTCGGCCAGGGGCTCGCCTCCGCGGTCGGCATGGCGATGGCCGCCCGCCGCGAGCGTGGTCTGTTCGACCCGGACACCGCGCCCGGCACGAGCGTGTTCGACCACCAGATCTACGTGATCGCCTCCGACGGCGACATCGAGGAGGGCGTCACCGCCGAGGCGTCCTCGCTCGCCGGCCGCCAGGAGCTGGGCAACCTGACGGTCATCTACGACGACAACGAGATCTCGATCGAGGACGACACGAACATCGCGCTGTCCGAGGACACCGCGAAGCGCTACGAGTCCTACGGCTGGCACGTCCAGGTCGTCGACGGCGGCGAGGACGTGGTCGCGTTCCTGGACGCGGTCGAGGCGGCCAGGGCCGAGACCACGCGGCCGTCGTTCATCCTGCTGCGCACGGTGATCGGCTACCCGGCGCCGAACAAGATGAACACCGGCAAGGCGCACGGCGCCGCGCTGGGTGCCGACGAGGTCGCCGAGGTCAAGAAGATCCTCGGCTTCGACCCCGAGCAGAACTTCGTGGTCGAGCCGGAGGTGCTCAAGCACGCCCGGCTGGTCGCCGACCGCGGCAAGCAGGCCCACGAGCAGTGGCAGAAGAGCTTCGACGAGTGGGCGTCGGCGAACCCGGAGCGCAAGGCGCTGCTGGACCGCGCCAGTGCCTACCGCCTGCCGGACGGCTGGGCCGACGCGCTGCCGTCGTGGGACCCGGACCCGAAGGGCATCGCGACCCGCAAGGCCTCCGGTGAGGTGCTGAACGCGCTGGCCGACGTCCTGCCCGAGCTGTGGGGTGGCTCCGCGGACCTCGCGGAGAGCAACAACACCACCATGAAGGGCGCCGACTCGTTCGGCCCGGAGGCGGCGAAGACGAAGGAGTGGGACGCGCACCCGTACGGCCGCACGCTCCACTTCGGTGTCCGCGAGCACGCGATGGGCTCGATCCTCAACGGCATCGTGCTGCACGGGCCGACCCGCCCCTACGGCGCGACGTTCCTCGTGTTCTCCGACTACATGCGCCCGCCGGTCCGGCTCGCCGCGCTGCAGAAGCTGCCGACGACCTACGTGTGGACGCACGACTCCATCGGCCTGGGCGAGGACGGCCCGACGCACCAGCCGATCGAGCACCTCGCCGCGCTGCGCGCCATCCCGGGACTGGTCGTCCTGCGCCCGGGTGACGCGAACGAGACCGCCGCCGCGTGGCGGACGATCCTCGAGCAGCACGACGCGCCGGTCGGCCTCGCGCTGACCCGGCAGAACCTGCCGGTGCTCGAAGGCACCAGGGAGAAGGCCGCCGAGGGTGTGGCCAAGGGTGGCTACGTGCTCGAGGACAGCTCGGCCGGGGTGCCTCAGGTGGTGCTCGTCGCCACCGGCTCCGAGCTGCAGATCGCGGTCGAGGCCAGGAAGGTTCTCGAGGCCGACGGTGTTGCCACGAGAGTGGTGTCCATGCCGTCGCAGGAACTGTTCGAGGCCCAGGACCGGTCCTACCGCGACAGTGTGCTCCCACCCACGGTGAAGGCACGGGTCGCCGTGGAGGCGGGCATCGCCCAGCCGTGGTACCGCTATGTCGGCGACGCGGGCGAGATCGTCTCCATCGAGCACTACGGTGCCTCCGCCGACTACCAGACCCTGTTCTCCGAGTTCGGCTTCACCGCGGACGCGGTCGTGTCCGCGGCCCGCCACTCGCTTGGGAAGACTGAGAGGCTCGCATGACCGACAAGCTGGCCCAGCTATCCGAACTGGGCGTTTCCATCTGGCTCGACGACGTGTCCCGCAAGCGCCTGAACACGGGCAACCTGGCGGAACTGGTACGTGACAAGCACGTCGTGGGCGTCACGAGCAACCCGACGATCTTCGCGAAGGCGCTGTCCGACGCGTCGGACTACAACGAGCAGGTCCGTGAGCTCGCCGCGCGCGGCGCCTCGCTCGACGCGGCGGTCAAGGAGATCACGACCACCGACATCCGCACCGCGTGCGACCTGTTCCGCGACCTCTACCAGCGCACCGGCGGGGTCGACGGCCGCGTGTCGATCGAGGTCGACCCCCGGCTGGCGCACGAGACCGACAAGACGGTCGCCGAGGCGCTCGACCTGTGGAAGACGGTCGACCGGCCGAACCTGCTCGTGAAGATCCCCGCCACCGAGGCAGGCATCCCGGCGATCACCGCCACCCTCGCCGAGGGTGTCAGCGTGAACGTCACGCTGATCTTCTCGGTCGAGCGGTACCGGGCCGTGATGGGCGCCTACCTCGACGGCCTCGAGCAGGCCAAGGCGAACGGGCACGACCTCGCGGGCATCCACTCGGTCGCGTCGTTCTTCGTCTCCCGCGTGGACAGCGAGGTCGACAAGCGGCTCGACGCGATCGGCACCGACGAGGCGAAGGCCCTGCGCGGCAAGGCGGCCGTCGCCAACGCGCGCCTCGCGTACGCGGCGTTCCAGGAGGTCTTCTCCGGCGAGCGCTGGCAGCGGCTCGCGGACGCGGGCGCGCACGCGCAGCGTCCGCTGTGGGCGTCGACCGGTGTGAAGAACCCGGACTACTCCCCCACGCTGTACGTCGACGAGCTGGTCGTCGCCGACACCGTGAACACGATGCCGGAGAACACGCTGCACGCGGCTGCCGAGCACAGCGACCTGCGCGGCGATACGGTGACCGGCACCGCGCCGGCCGCACAGCAGGTGTTCGACGACCTCGCCGCGGTCGGCATCGACATCGACGACGTGTTCATCACCTTGGAGAACGAGGGCGTGGAGAAGTTCGAGAAGTCCTGGGAAGAGCTGCTCGACACGGTCAAGGACCAGTTGGCCGCGGCGGGGAGCTGAACGACCACATGACCGAGCCGAACGACCTGCCGCCCGAGGCGGTGCGGATCGTCAAGCAGTTCGAGGATCTGATCAAGGGCAAGTTCGAGGGCCGCAAGCAGTTGATCGAGGACGCGGGGCCGCTGGCCGAACAGCTGGCGGCCGACAAGGTCGCGTCGAGGCTCACCGCCCAGGACCCCACGCTGTGGGGCCCTGAGGCCGAGGCCGAGGCGTCGATCCGGTTGTCGTGGACGACACTGCACGAGACCTCGCGTCCGCTCGTCGCCGAGATCGAGGCGCTGCGGGCGGAGCTCGCCGCGGACGGTGTCGACCGGGTGGTGCTCGCGGGCATGGGCGGTTCGTCGCTCGCGCCGGAGGTGATCACCCGCACCGCGGACGTGCCGCTGGTCGTGCTGGACACCACCGACCCCGGTCAGGTCGCCGACGCGCTCGATGGCGACCTGTCCCGCACGGTGCTGGTCGTGTCGTCGAAGTCGGGGTCCACCGTGGAGACCGACAGCCACCGGCGGATCTTCGAGAAGGCGTTCACGGACGAGGGCATCGACGCCGCGTCGCGGATCGTGGTCGTGACCGACCCCGGCTCGCCGCTCGAAGCGGCCTCGAAGGAGGCCGGCTACCGGCGCGTGTTCGCCGCCGACCCGCACGTCGGCGGGCGGTACTCGGCGCTGACCGCGTTCGGGCTGGTGCCCTCCGGTCTCGCGGGCGCCGACATCGGCACGCTGCTCGACGAGGCCGCGACCGCCGCCGGGTACCTGTCGGTGGACAGCGCGGAGAACCCGGCGCTGGTGCTGGCCGCCGCGCTCGGCGGGGCGCACGCGCGGGGCGCGGAGAAGGTGGTCATCGCCGACACCGGCTCGGGCATCAAGGGCTTCGGTGACTGGGCGGAGCAGCTGATCGCCGAGTCCACCGGCAAGAACGGCATCGGCCTGCTGCCGGTGGTGGTCGAGCGGCCCGACTCGCCCGACTTCTCCGACGCGCACGCCGACGCGACGCCGATCGCCATCGGCGAGTCCACGAACGGCGCGCTGATCGGCACCCAGGGCGGCCTCGGCGGCCAGTTCCTGTTGTGGGAGTACGCGACCGCGCTGGTCGGGCGGCTGCTCGGCATCAACCCGTTCGACCAGCCCGACGTCGAGGCCGCGAAGAAGGCCGCCCGCTCGCTGCTCGACGCGCCGAAGTCCGAACCGGCCACCCCGACCTTCACCGACGGCGCCGTCGAGGTGCACGCACCGGAAGGACTGTCCGGTGCGGACACGCTTGCCGGTGTGCTGCGGGCGTTCCTCGCGTCCGCGCCGGAGTTCGGCTACATCTCCGTGCAGGCCTACCTGGACCGGATCGCCGACGCGTCGGCCGTCGTGCTGCGCCCGGAGATCGCGCGCCGCACCGGGTTGCAGACCACGTTCGGGTGGGGCCCGAGGTTCCTGCACTCCACCGGCCAGTACCACAAGGGCGGCCACCAGAACGGCGTGTTCCTGCAGCTGACCGGCGCGGTCGAGGAGGACATCGCGGTCCCCGATCGCCCGTACACGCTCGGCACGCTGCAGCTCGCGCAGGCGCTCGGGGACGGTCAGGTGCTCGCCGGGAACGGGCGCCCGGTGCTGCGGCTGCACTTCACCGACCGGGCCGCCGGGCTGGCGCACCTGGTGACAGCGCTTCAGGAGGTCGGCAGGTGACACGGGGCTGGCAGAACCCGCTGCGGGACGAGCGGGACAAGCGGCTTCCCACGATCGCAGGGCCGTGCGGCCTGGTGATCTTCGGGGTGACCGGTGACCTGTCCAGGAAGAAGCTCATGCCCGCCATCTACGACCTGGCGAACCGGGGGCTGCTGCCCCCCGGTTTCTCCCTGGTCGGGTTCGCGCGGCGCGACTGGGCGGACCAGGACTTCGGTCAGGTCGTGCACGACGCGGTCAAGGAGCACGCGCGCACGCCGTTCCGGCAGGAGGTGTGGGACCGTCTCGCGGAGGGCTGCCGGTTCGTGCCAGGCTCCTTCGACGACGACATGGCGTTCGACAACCTGGTCCAGACCATCCAGGACCTCGACCAGGTGCGTGGCACGGCGGGCAACCACGCGTTCTACCTGTCGATCCCGCCTGCCGCGTTCCCGAAGGTGATCCAGCAGCTGGCCCGCACCGGCCTCGCGGCGCCCAGGACCGACGAGTGGCGCCGGGTGGTCATCGAGAAGCCGTTCGGTCACGACCTGGCGAGTGCCAAGCAGCTCAACAAGATGGTCAACGAGATCTTCCCCGAGGAGTCGGTGTTCCGCATCGACCACTACCTCGGCAAGGAGACCGTGCAGAACATCCTGGCGCTGCGGTTCGCGAACCAGCTGTTCGAGCCGATCTGGAACGGCAACTACGTCGACCACGTGCAGATCACCATGGCCGAGGACATCGGCCTCGGGGGCCGCGCGGGCTACTACGACGGCATCGGCGCCGCCCGTGACGTGATCCAGAACCACCTGCTGCAGCTGCTCGCGCTGACGGCGATGGAGGAGCCGGTTTCCTTCGACCCCAACGCGGTCCGCGCGGAGAAGGCGAAGATCCTGGCCGCCACCAAGCCGGTCGGCCCGTTCGCCGAGACCACCGCACGCGGCCAGTACACCGGCGGCTGGCAGGGCGGCCAGAAGGTGCCCGGCCTGTTGCAGGAGGGCGGGTTCGCGAAGGACTCGATCACCGAGACGTACGCGGCGATCGAGCTGGCCGTGGAGACCCGCCGGTGGGCCGGGGTGCCGTTCTACCTGCGCACCGGCAAGCGGCTGGGCCGCCGCGTCACCGAGATCGCCGTGGTGTTCAAGCGGGCGCCGCACCTGCCCTTCGACGCCACGTCCACAGAGGAGCTCGGCCAGAACGCGCTCGTGTTCCGGGTCCAGCCCGACGAGGGCGTGACGATGCGGTTCGGTTCGAAGGTGCCCGGCTCCACCATGGAGGTCCGGGACGTCAACATGGACTTCTCCTACGGCCACTCGTTCACCGAGTCGTCGCCGGAGGCCTACGAGCGGCTGATCCTGGACGTGCTGCTCGGCGAGCCGTCCCTGTTCCCGAAGAACGACGAGGTCGAGCTGTCCTGGCAGATCCTCGACCCGATCCTGAAGGCATGGCGGGTGAACGGGAAGCCCGAGCCCTACCCGGCGGGCACCTGGGGTCCCGAGTCCGCGGACCGCATGCTCACCCGCACCGGCCGGCACTGGAGGCGTCCGTGAGCGAGCGTGCGCGCGAACCACTGACACGGGCGATGACGCCACGGAGCGCCAGCGAGGGGACGTCATGATCATCGACCTGCCGGCCACCACGACGTCGCAGGTGAACAGCAAGCTGGTGCACCTGCGCGAACAGGGTGGCGCGAACACCATCGGGCGCGTGCTGACGCTGGTGATCGTCACCGACGACAGCGAGCGCACCGAGGATGTCATCGACGCGGCCAACCACGCGAGCCGGGAGCACCCGTGCCGGGTGATCGTCGTCGCGCGCGGCGCGAAGAAGGCCTCGGCACGGCTGGACGCACAGATTCGTGTCGGCGGTGACGCCGGCGCGAGCGAGGTCATCGTGCTGCGGCTGTACGGCCCGCTCGCCAACGAGGGCGCTTCGTGCGTGGTGCCGCTGCTGCTGCCGGACGCGCCGGTCGTCGCGTGGTGGCCGTTCGAGTCGCCCGCGTCGCCCGCGAAGGACCCGATCGGTGCGCTGGCCACCCGCCGCATCACCGACGCGGCGGCGGAACGCAGCCCCACCAAGGCACTCGAAGCCCGCGCGAAGTCCTATTCGGACGGTGACACGGACCTCGCGTGGACGCGCCTGACGCTGTGGCGGGCGCTGCTCGCCGCCGCGCTCGACCTGCCGCCGCACGAGAAGGTGACGGGGGCTTCGGTGTCCGGCGAGAACGACTCCCCCTCCGCCGACCTGCTCGCCGCGTGGCTCGCGGCGAAGCTGCGGCTGCCGGTGAAGCGCACGAAGGCCAAGTCCGGTCAGGGCATCGTGTCGGTGGTGATGGAGCGCCGCTCCGGCAACATCGAGATCCACCGTCCCGACGGCGCGGTCGGCATGCTGTCCCAGCCGGGGCAGCCGGACCGGCGGGTCGCGCTGCAGCGGCGCGCGGTCCGCGACTGCATCGCCGAGGAGCTGCGGCGCCTCGACCCGGACGAGATCTACGAGACCGCGCTCAAGGCGCTCGGCAAGGTCGACCGCGGCGGCCGTGGCTCCGCGGCGAGCCGGAAACCGGCCGTGCGCAAGAAGGTCAAGGCGGAGGTGCCCGCGTCGTGACCACGGGTGCGACGACCGTCGTCCACGAGTCGCAGGACGAGTTGGCCGCACGGACGGCGGCCCGGCTCGCGGCGGCGCTGGCCGAGGCGCAGGCCGCCCGTGGCACGGCTTCTGTCGTGCTGACGGGCGGCCGCACCGGCGGTGCCGTGCTCGCCGCGCTGCGCGACGCGGCCACAATGTCGAAGCTGGACTGGTCGACCATCGACATCTACTGGGGCGACGAGCGTTTCCTGCCCCGCGGTGACCCGGAGCGCAACGAGACGCTGGCACGCCGGGAGTTGCTCGACCACGTGCCGGTGTCGCCGCATCGGGTGCACCCGATGGCGCCGTCGGACGGCGAGTTCGGCGACGACCCGGACGCGGCCGCCGAGGCGTACGCGGTGCTGTTGCGCGACGTGCCGTCGTTCGACGTGTGCCTGCTGGGGGTCGGCGAGGAGGGCCACACCGCCTCGATCTTCCCGCACTCCCCCGCGGTGGCGGAGACGGCACGTGCGGTGGTCGCGGTGCGGGACTGCCCGAAGCCGCCGCCGACGCGGGTGTCGCTTACGCTGCCGACGATCCGCAACGCGGAGCGGGTGTGGCTGATGACCGCGGGCGCGGGGAAGGCGGAGGCCGTCGCGGCCGCGCTCGCCGGTGCGGAGGAGGCCGATCTCCCGGCCGCGGGCGCCCGTGGGCGGCAAGAGACGCTGTGGTTGATCGACAAGGCGGCAGCCGGGGAGTACTGACGTTCCCACCTCCGTCACTTGACGGATGTCTCCGGCAACTGACAAGAACAAGATTCTTGGGTGACCCCGGACCCAGGTAACGAAACAGTAGTCCATCAGGTCTTCTGGGACCTGCCTTTTCCCGCCTATCGCTGGCAACTCATCGCACACGCCGCCGTGTACGGCGCCGACGCCGTGACCATGGCGAAGCTGCACCGGCTGCCGATGCGCCGCTATGCCGACCGCGAGGACGTCGCGACGACAATTGTCGCCACGCAGAACGCGCGCCCTCGCCCGCGCCGCTACCGGCCGATGACGATCCCCATGAACGTGCCGCACCGGTCGCTCATCGTCTCGGTCGTCGTGGACTAGGCGCCCGTCATGCGTATCGGCATCATCGGTGCGGGCCACCTCGGCACCACGCTCGGCAGGCAGTTCGCCCTCACCGGGCACGAGGTGTCGCTGTGCGGCCTGCTGGTGGCGCGCACCATGCGCGGGGTGGCGGCATTCGCCGACGTCGTGATCGTCGCGGTGCCGTTCAACCGCCACCGTGAGCTGCCGGTGGCCGAACTGGCGGGCAAGACCGTCATCGACGCCACCAACTACGATCCCGTCCTCGACGGCCCCGCCCCCGACCTCGACGACGACTGCCTGACCTCGAGCGACCTGATCCAGTGCCACCTCATCACCGCGTACGTGGTCAAGGCGCTCAACGCCATCGACTGGGAGCACCTGCGCGACCACGCCCACCGCGTCCCCCGCCGCGCCATCCCCGTGGCGGGCGACGACCTGCGGGCCAAGAAGGCCGCGATGGCCCTGGTGTCGGAGATCGGGTTCGCGCCGGTCGACGTCGGTGGCCTGTCCGTCGGCGGCCGCAAGTACCAGCCGGGAACCGGCGTGTTCTGCGCCGACCTGACGGCGGCGGACCTCCGCGCGCGGCTGCACCTCACGACCTGAGCCCGGCCCGAGGGCCGGTGGGGCGGCGCGGCCCCACCGGCCCTCCTTCCCGATGTCGGGCCACCTCGGGGGACGCGCCTTGGTTCCGGCCAGGACAAGGGGCCGCAGGGCCGGGCACAGCAGCCACGGGGAGACCGGTAGAATCCTGGTGCAGCCGACAGCCGAGGGAAGCGACGAATGGGGACAGGCCCACACCGCCTTCCGCCGGCGCATCCGCGAAATCCGGCGCCTGACGTGCAACGGATCATCGACCGCACCCTTCAGGTGCGCGTGGTACGGCACAACGAGGATCTCCACGTGTGCCGCGTCGCGGGCGAGATCGACCTGCTGACGGTCTCCACCCTCGCCACCGTGCTCGAAGACCTGCACAAGCGGGGCGTGCCCGGCATCATCGTCGACCTCACCGAGGTCACCTACTGCGCGGCGGCCGGTGTCCGCGTCCTGCTCGACGCGACCGCGCGCGCACGCTGGGCAGGCCAGCGCCTCGCGGTGGTGATCGCGAGCCTCACGGTGGCCAGGGTGCTGCGGGCGACCGAGACCGCCGAGGGCATCGAGAACTACGCGAGCCTCTCCGAGGCGATGCTGGCACTGACGAGTGACGGCTCATGAGGCGCCCCTCGCCTTGACAGGCAAGCGCCTACTTGCCTATAACTGTGTCCGTGGACGCAGACACCGACCTGTTCAAGGCTCTCGGCGACGCGACGCGACGCACCATCCTGGACGAGCTGACCGACAAGGACGGCCAGACGCTGTTCGAGATCTGTGGCCGTCTGACCATGAAGCACGGCCTGGCCTCCTCGCGCCAGGCCATTTCGCAGCACCTCGCGGTGCTCGAACAGGCCGGTCTGGTGCACACCCGGCGGCAGGGCCGTTACAAGTTCCACCACATCGACACGAGCCCGCTGCGCGCGGTCGTCGAGCGGTGGCCCATCGACCGAGAGGACCCCAACCCGTGATCCGTATCAACATCACCAGCGTGTTCGTCGACGACCAGGCCAAGGCGCTCGCCTTCTACACCGAGAAGCTCGGGTTCGTCAAGAAGACCGACGAGCCGGCAGGCGGGGCCCGCTGGCTCACCGTGGCCTCCCCCGCCAACCCCGACGGCGTCGAGCTGCTGCTGGAGCCCGACGGCCACCCCGCGACGGGCCCGTTCAAGAAGGCACTGGCCGCCGACGGCATCCCGTTCACCCAGTTCGCCGTCGACGACGTCCACGCCGAGGTCGAGCGGCTCAAGGGGCTCGGTGTCGAGTTCACGCAGGAGGCAACCGACCTGGGGCCCGTGGTCACCGCGGTCCTCGACGACACGTGCGGCAACCTGATCCAGCTCGCCGCCATGAAGTAGCCCGCCGCCCGCCCGGCCCCGCGCGGGCCGGGCGGGGCCGAGGTCAGACCCGGGAGGCGAACAGGCGAAGGCGCCGGTAGGTCGCCATCCTGGGCGCGGTGGTGTGGTCGTCTCGGCCCGGCGGCCGGTTCGGCGCCTGACGCCTGCGGACAAGCCGCGCGGGCACGTCCCGGAACGCGGTCTCCGGCACCACGAACACCGGCTCGGCCGCACGGCCACCGCTCAGGACCGCGAGGCCGATCATGCTCGCCACGAGTGACAGGTGCACGCCGACGTTGCCGGTGTGGAACGGCACGAGCGACGGGTCGATGACCGTCCCGAACTGCCACAGCAGGAAGTAGGCCACCCCGCCCGCGATCAGGAACGCCCGCGCGCCACGAGGACGGCGGCTCATGGCCAGCCCCGCGGCACCGAACCCGAGCTGCACCGCGTTGTCCAGCAGCCCTGGGCCCGCGTCCAGCACCGCGGTCGCCACGAACAACGCCGCCACCACCACGGCCGCGACCTGTCCCGGCTCCCGCCGCGACCGCCGCACCACGTGGTCGGTCCCCTGCTCCACCCCGTACTTCGCCAAGTACCCGCACCTTCCTTCGTCAGGTGGCTCCCCACCACCATGCCTTCGACAGCACGGACGCGCGTACCACCGCGCCGGTTGTCCACCGAAGATCGAACTCCGGTCGTCAGTCGTTAGGGGTCCGCGGGAATCTCCACCGGCGGCGCGGTCACGCTCGGAACCGGTCCCGTCACGGGCAGGTGGGACGTTGGCCCGCGTGCGCGAGGTGCTGGACCGTTCAGCACAAGCGTACGGCCATCCGGCAACTGGTAATTTGCTCCAGCACATTGATCTGAAACATTTCGTCCCTACCGGACGATTGTTATGTCTTCATTGGCGCGGAGCACAACTCCGGAGGGGAGGCCGAGCCTATGTCACACCGACGACAGCACCACGCGGCCGAGACACGCGACCGCGTGCCCGCCGGCGCGGAGCTGCCGCGACAACGCGCGGGCAGGAGTGAGCCCTCCTTGCGTCCCGCCCGCACCGAGACTGGAGGTTCCGTCCTGGTCGCGTCCACGTTCCCGCCCAAGACCCTCGACGACGTCCGGATCCTGCCGCGCCCGAGCCTCGCGGCGACCCGCAGGCTGCCGGGGTGGTTGACCGCGCTGCGCGCCAGCCCACGTGCCCGCGGGATCTTCTCGGACGTCGCCGCGTTGCTGCTCGCCGTGCTCGACGTGTGGCTGGTCATCCCGGCGGACGCCCCCGCCTACTCGATCTGGCTCTCCGCCGTCGCCGTGGCCGCCATGGTCATGCGAAGGCACGTGCCGTTCCTGGCCGTGCTGGTCACCGTGCCCGGCTTCATGACGGGCTGGTCGCAGCTCGCCGCGATGATCGCGCTCGGGTCCCTCGCGAAGAAGCACCAGCTGCTGTCGTGGCGGACGGTGGTCGGCTCCGTCCTCGTCTTCCTCTGCGCCTACGTGCGCTGGCCACTGTCCGAGTTCGTGGCGCTGAGCTGGCAGGAGCACCTGCTCAACGTGATCTGGGCGGTGATCATCGCGGGCATGCCGGTGGCCATCGGGCTGCTGATCGCGGCGCGGCAGGAGCTGTCGGCCCGCATCCGCGAGCTGGCGTCCAGCCGCGAACGGGAGAAGAAGCTCCTCGCCGAGACCATCCGCGCGGCGGAGCGGGCCCGGCTGGCCCGCGAGATGCACGACGTCGTGAGCCACCAGGTCACCCTCATCGCCATGCAGGCAGGCGCACTTCAGGTGTCGGCAGGCGCCGATGCCGAGGAGGCCGCGCGCACGATCCGTGAGCTGTCCACCCGCACGCTGGAGGAGCTGCGGAACCTCGTCTGCGTGCTGCGGTCCGGCGACGAGACGGAGGAGGGGCAGCCGGGGGTCGACGAGCTGGGCGACCTCGTGGCGAACTTCCGTTGCGACCAGGTGCCGGTGGCGCTGGATGTGGAGGCGCCGTCACGCCTGCCGACATCGGTGTCACACGCCGCCTACCGCACGGTGCAGGAAGCACTCACGAACGTCCGCAAGCACGCGGCCGGCGCGCGTGCGTCGGTGCGGGTGCTCGCACAGCAGGACACCCTCGTCGTCGAGGTGCGCAACGGGCGGGCGAACGCACGCGAGCCGGCTTTGCCGTCCGGCGGTCACGGACTGATCGGTCTCAGGGAACGTGCCGGGTTGCTCGGGGGCACGTTCTCCGCGGGACCGACCGCGGAGGGCGGCTTCCGGGTCTCGGCCACCTACCCCCTGGCGGGCTGAGAACCACGAAGGCCGCTGGATGGGACCTCGGTCCATCCAGCGGCCTTCGTGGGTATCTGGTTCAGCCTTCGCGCTTCTTGCGGAGCTTCGCGAGAGCCTCGGCGAGGATGGCCTCACCGTCGGCGTCCGAGCGACGCTCCTTCACGTACGCGAGGTGGGTCTTGTAGGGCTCGTTGCGCGGTGCCTTCGGAGGCTCCTGCTCGTCCCGGCCGCCCGGCAGCCCGCACCGCGGGCAGTCCCACGACTCCGGCTCCTCGGCGTCGAGCGCGAACGACGGCCGCGACTCGTGCCCGTTGGCACACCAGTAGGAGACCCGCCGGCGTGGCGCCGACTCACCCCGCTCCGACTCGCCCATTGGCCCAGCGCCGACTCGAGTACCTCGAATCGCACTACCACCAGCCATCGACTCTCACACCCCCACAAAGGTGGTTCACACGGGAAAAGGAGAAATGCCCGTCCGCCGCCGAACGGGGTGGTATCAGGCGACCTTGATGAGCAGGCCGAGCCCGATGACGCAGATGAGCCAGATCGCACCGATGAGCAGCGTCGCGCGGTCCAGGTTCTTCTCCGCGACGCTGGAGCCGGACAGGCTCGACTGCATGCCGCCACCGAAGAGTGACGATAGACCGCCACCTCGGCCGCGGTGCAGCAGGACCAGAAGGATAAGCAGCAGGCTGGTGACGATCAGACCAATCTGCAGAGCTAGTTCCATTTCATCCTCGCTGTCGACACGGGGACCGCGCCTATACGGTCGAAGCAACAGGTTACCTGGTGCCCGGTGATCGTCACGCAGTGCCCCATCGGGGCCGTGGACGGGATTGTTGCGCACGGGAACAAACTGGTCAATACTCAGGGTTGGGACTCGAACACCGATATAGCTCCGCGTGGCCTCCGCGGTGTCCAGTGCTGGACACCCGACAGTGAGGAGTACACGCATGATCTCTCGTCGCTCGTTCCTCGGGGGGCTCGCGGCGGCGACCGTCGGCGCTCCGCTCCTGGCCAGGACAGCCGGGGCAGCGCCGCTCGCACCTCTGTCACTCACCATCGCCAACGAGTCCGGCGCCGGCCCACTGTGGACCTATGTCGTCGGCACCGACCTCGCTTCCGGACGGCAGTGCAGGCTGTCCCCGGACGGGGCGCTCGTGCCGGTGTCGGAGGCCGACAACGGCCCGGACGGCTACACCGACTACGCGATCGAGGTCAGCGGCTCGCGGACGCTGTCGCTGCCGCAGGGCGTGTCCGGCCGCATCTACGTCGCCATCGGCGAGAAGCTGAAGTTCAGGTGCAACCCCGGCAACGCGCTCGCCTACCCGGCGGGCTGGGTGACGGCCGACCCGAACTACCCGGTCCTCCACGACTGCGCCGAGTTCACCTACGACGGTGCCGGCATGCACTGCAACACCACGATGGTCGACATGCTGTCGGTGCCGCTGGCCATCGAGCTCTCCGGTGCACACCAGCAGTCCACCGGCAGGCTCAGGGACGGCGGCCGGGCGGCCGTCTTCTCGGCGCTGGCAGGCACTCCCGGCTTCGAGAACCTCGTGCTGGGCGACCTGCGGGTGATCTCGCCAGGCCACGGGCTGGACGCGGGCCGGTTCGCGAACGACTACCTCGCGGGCTGGATCGACGAGGTGTGGAACCACTACCGCTCGAACACGATGACCGTCACCGCGGGCGCGAGGACGTTCACGGGTTCCGTGCAGGGCGAGCAGTTCGTGTTCGACGGCGGCGTCAGGCCGTTCGCCAAGCCGTCGACCCGCGACGTCCTGTTCTGCGACGGTGCGCTGAACGCGCCGAACGACGGCGTCACCGGCCCGGTGGCGGCGACACTGGGCGCGGGCTTCAACCGGGGCGTGCTCACCGACACCGGCGCCCAGCCGGTCGCCGACGCGGGCACGTACTACCTGCGGTCGAACGTCAACCACTACTCGCGGATCATGCACGAGAACACAGTGGACGGTAAGGCGTACGGCTTCGCCTTCGACGACGTGTGCGAGCACGCCTCCTACATCGAGGACCCGTCCCCCACCTCGATGAGGGTGACCGTCACACCGTTCTGACCGGACTCGACGGCCCCCTCCCCCGCGCGGTACGGGGAGGGGGCCGTCGAGTGCCGTTCGTCAGGGCAGCGGACCACCCGCGGCCATGGCGGAGAGCTTCGTGAACTCCTCCGCGTCCAGGCTCGCGCCGCCCACCAGGGCGCCGTCGATGTCGTCCTGCTTGACCAGGTCACCGATGTTGCCGGACTTCACCGAGCCGCCGTACAGGATGCGCACCTGCTCGGCGATCTCCTGGCCGTACTTCTCGGCGAGCTTCGCCCGGATCGCGCCGCAGACCTCCTGCGCGTCCTGCGGGGTGGCGACGCGGCCGGTGCCGATGGCCCACACCGGCTCGTACGCGACGACGACCTTGGACACCTGGTCGGTCTTGCAGCCCTTGAGCCCGGCGATCAGCTGGTCGGTCGTGTACTCGACGTGGTTGCCCGCCTCGCGCACGTCGAGCTTCTCGCCGACGCACAGGATCGGCGCGATGTCGTGCTTCAGCGCGGCCTTCACCTTGGCGTTGACCAACTCGTCGGTCTCCGCGTGGTACTCGCGGCGTTCCGAGTGGCCGACCGTGACATACGAGCAGCCGAGCTTCGCGAGCATCGGGGCCGACACCTCGCCGGTGTAGGCGCCCGAGTCGTAGCGGGACACGTCCTGCGCGCCGTAGCGCACCTTCAGCTTGTCGCCGTCCACCATCGTCTGGATGCTGCGGATGTCGGTGAACGGCGGCAGGACCGCCACCTCGACCTTCGCGAAGTACTTCTCCGGCAGGGAGAAGGCGATCTTCTGCACCAGCGCGATCGCTTCGAGGTGGTTGAGGTTCATCTTCCAGTTGCCTGCGATGAAGACCTGCCTCATGGGTGCCCCTCCAGTACCGCGATGCCTGGCAGGTCCTTGCCCTCCAGGAACTCCAGCGACGCGCCGCCGCCGGTGGAGATGTGCGAGAAGCCGCCCTCGGGCAGGCCGAGTGCGCGCACGGCCGATGCCGAGTCGCCGCCGCCGACCACGCTGTACGCGTCCGAGTCCACAATGGCCTGTGCGACCACGCGGGTGCCATCGGCGAACGGCGCCATCTCGAACACGCCCATGGGCCCGTTCCAGAAGACGGTGCCCGCGTCGGCCAGCTCCGCCGCGTACCGCTCCGCGGTGATCGGCCCGATGTCCAGGCCCATCCAGTCCTCGCGCATCTCGGCGACGAGCACGGTCTCGGTCACGGCGTCGGCCGCGAACCGGTCGGCCATCTTGACGTCGGCGGGCAGCATGATCTTCTCGCCCGCGTCCGCGAGCAGCCTCTTGCAGGTGTCGATCATCTCGCCCTCGAGCAGCGAAGAGCCGACCCCGAGCCCCTCGGCGGCCATGAAGGTGAAGCACATGCCGCCACCCACGAGGAGCTTGTCCACCCTGGGCAGCAGGGACTCGATGACCGCGAGCTTGTCGGACACCTTGGACCCGCCGAGCACCACCACGTACGGGCGGTCCGGCGTGCCGGTGAGCCTGCGCAGCACCTCGACCTCGGCCAGCACCAGCCCGCCTGCGTAGGCGGGCAGCAGCTTGGCGACGTCGTACACCGAGGCCTGCTTGCGGTGCACCACACCGAAGCCGTCGGACACGAACACCGCGCCGGAAGGACCAGCACCGGCACCGACGAGGGCGGCCAGCTCACGGGCGAACGCGCCGCGCTCGGCCTCGTCCTTGCTGGTCTCCCGCGCGTCGAACCGGATGTTCTCCAGCAACGCGACCTCGCCGTCCGCCAGACCCTCCACGGTGGACCTGGCGGAGGCGCCGACCACGTCGTCCGCGAGCGTCACGGTCGCGTCGAGCAACTCGTTCAGCCGGGCCGCGACGGGCGCGAGCGAGTACTTCGGCTCCGGCGTGCCCTTGGGGCGGCCGAGGTGGGCCGTGACGACCACCCGCGCACCCGCCTCGGCCAGCTTGCCGATCGTGGGCAGCGACGCGCGGATGCGGCCGTCGTCGGTGATGGTCCCACCGTCGAGGGGCACGTTCAGGTCGGCGCGCACCAGGACGCGCCGACCCGACACACCCTCGGCGAGGAGGTCGTCGAGAGTCTTCATCCGGCGCCTCAGAGCTTGGACGCGACGAGCGCGGTCAGGTCCGCGAGACGGTTCGAGTAGCCCCACTCGTTGTCGTACCAGCCGTACACCTTGACCTGGTTGCCGATGACCTTGGTGATCGGCGCGTCGTAGATGCACGACGCCGGGTCGGTCACGATGTCGGAGGACACGATCGGGTCCTCGCTGTAGCGCAGGATGCCCTTGAGCGGGCCCTTGGCGGCGGTGCGGTAGGCGGCGTTGACCTCGTCGACGGTGACCTCCTTGCCGAGGTCGACCGTCAGGTCGGTGATCGAGCCGGTCGGCACCGGGACGCGCAGCGAGTAGCCGTCGAGCTTGCCGTTCAGCTCCGGCAGGACCAGGCCGATGGCCTTGGCGGCGCCAGTGGAGGTCGGCACGACGTTCAGCGCGGCCGCACGGGCACGGCGGAGGTCCTTGTGCGGGCCGTCCTGCAGGTTCTGGTCCTGCGTGTACGCGTGAATCGTGGTCATCAGGCCCTTCTCGATGGTGAACGCATCGTGGAGGACCTTGGCCAGCGGCGCCAGGCAGTTGGTGGTGCAGGAGGCGTTGGAGATGATGGTCTGCGAGCCGTCGTAGAGGTGCTCGTTGGCGCCGATGACGACCGTCAGGTCCTCGCCCTTGGCCGGCGCGGAGATGATGACCTTCCTGGCACCGCCCTCGTCGACGTGCTTGCGCGCGTCGTCACCCTTGGTGAAGAACCCCGTCGACTCGATGACGACGTCGACACCGAGGTCCTTCCACGGCAGCTTGCCGGGGTCACGCTCGGCGAAGGCCTTGATGGTCTTGCCGTCGACGGAGATGCCCTCGTCGGTCGCCTTGACCTCGAACGGCAGCCTGCCCAGGACACTGTCGTACTTCAGCAGGTGGGCCATGGTCGCGACATCGCCGAGGTCGTTGAAGGCCACGATCTCGATGTCGTGCTCGCTGGCCTGCACCGCGCGCCAGAAGTTGCGGCCGATACGGCCGAAGCCGTTGACGCCTACCCGAACGGTCACCGTGCGTCTCCTCGTGCTCGTGATTGTCGGTCAGCCCGACCCACCCTATCGCCCGAGGTTGGCCTGGTCGCGGGATGTGCGGGCAACGCAACTGTATCGAATCAGTTGGCGGCCGCGCGCGGGGGCCGGAACTGGTTCTCGGGATTTTCCGACCGGAGGCGTATCTGAGTACCGGGCCCTTGCTCTTGTGTTGGCGTAGGGGGGCGCTGGGAGTGGCGACGAGGCGGGGGACGGCTCGACGCCAAGGGGGGTGCGGCACCCGGGAAAGGCGGGGCCTGCCTGATTGCGTGGGGGTCAATCAGGCAGGTCTCGCGCCATGTCAGCCGACGAGCGCTGGATCCGGCGACGCCGTCGGGGCGGTCGTGTGCTGGTCACATCGGTCGAACGGTTGGGGGCCTTCGGCATTGCGTGGGCACAGCGAGCCCCGCGTCGCGGCGCCGTCGGTCGTCTAGACCTCGGCTTCGAGCATCTCCTGGGTCACCGCCGACTCGGTGTCGGGCAGGCCGAGTTCCTTCGCGCGCTTGTCGGCCATCGCCAGCAGCCTGCGGATGCGGCCGGCGACCGCGTCCTTGGTCATCGGCGGGTCGGACAGCTGGCCCAGCTCCTCCAGCGACGCCTGCCGGTTCGACAGCCGCAGCTTGCCCGCCGCGCTCAGGTGCTCCGGCGCGGAAGAACCCAGGATCTCCATGGCCCGCTGCACCCTTGCCGCGGCGGCGACCGCCGCGCGGGCCGAACGGCGCAGGTTCGCGTCGTCGAAGTTCGCGAGGCGGTTGGCCGTCGCACGGACCTCGCGGCGCATCCGCCGCTCCTCCCACGCCAGCACCGACGTGTGCGCGCCGAGCCGCGTCAGCATCGCGCCGATCGCGTCGCCGTCGCGGACCACCACCCGGTCCGCGCCGCGGACCTCCCGCGACTTGGCCTGGATGCCCATCCGCCGCGCCGCGCCCACCAGCGCCAGCGCGGCCTCCGGACCGGGACAGGTGATCTCCAGCGCCGACGAGCGGCCCGGCTCGGTCAGCGAACCATGCGCGAGGAAAGCACCCCGCCACGCCGCCTCCGAGTCGCACACCCCCCCGGACACGACCGCGGCGGGCAGCCCCCGCACCGGGCGGCCACGCTGGTCGAGCAGACCGGTCTGGCGGGCGAGGCCCTCACCGTCGCGCACCACCCGCACGACGTACCTGGTGCCCTTCCGCAGCCCACCGGAGGCGAGCACGTGGATGTCCGCGTTGTGCCCGTACAGGTCGTGGATCTCCTTGCGCAGCCGCCGTGCGGCCGCGCCGGTGTCCAGCTCCGCCTCGACGACCACCCGGCCGCCCACGATGTGCAGACCGCCCGCGAACCGCAGAAGCGACGACACCTCGGACCGCCTGCAACACGTCTTGGACACCGCGAGCCTGCTCAGCTCGTCCTTGACCGCCGCGGTCATCGCCACGATGGTTGCTCCTCTCCCACCACGCGTGCCCCCTCCCACAGGGACACGCCTCCCACGCAGGCGTACATCCCACCATCAACCGTCGGCACGCGCCGACCTGACCGCCTCGAACGCGCCCCGCAGGCTCTCGGCAAGGGCCGCTGGGTCGTGCCGTTCCCGCGCCCCGGGGGACGCGATCGCGTCCAACCGCAGCCGCGCACCGAGCGTGGAAGCCGCGCGGCGCAGGCGGTCCGGCGTCGACACGGAGTCGGCGTCGGCGATCACCGCGTCCACCCGCAGGCGCGGTGCGTGCTCGCAGAGTACGTCCAGATGCCGCTCTGGGGAGAAGCCCGCGGTCTCACCCGGCTGAGGGACCAGGTTCAGTACCACGATGCGGGACGCGGCCGTGTCGATCAGCGCCTCGTGCAACTCCGGGACCAGCAGGTGCGGCAGCACGCTGGTGAACCACGAGCCCGGCCCGAGCAGCACCACGTCCGCCTCGAGCACCGCGGTGACCGCGGCCGCGCACGCCTTCGGCACGCCGCCCGCCGCACCGTGGGGCTCCCCCGCCGTGTGCAACCGGATCCGCTGCACCCGGCCGGGTGTGGTCGCCACCGCCACCTGCCCGCGAATCCGCCGGACCGCGTCCGGGTCCTCGTCGAGGCCGACCACGTCCGCCTCGATGTCGAGGGGCTCGGTGCACATCGGCAGCACGCGGCCCCGCACACCCAGCAGGCGCGCGGCCTCGCCGAGCGCGGCGACCGGATCGTCGAGGAGCTCGAGCAGCGCGGCGAGGACCAGGTTGCCGACCGCGTGCCCGGCGAGGGCACCGGTGCCGCCGAAGCGGTGCTGGAAGACCGTCGCCCACAGCGAGTTCTCGTCGTCCTCCCCGGCGAGCGCG
This sequence comes from Actinophytocola glycyrrhizae, assembly GCF_042653545.1. Taxonomy (NCBI): domain Bacteria; kingdom Bacillati; phylum Actinomycetota; class Actinomycetes; order Pseudonocardiales; family Pseudonocardiaceae; genus Actinophytocola; species Actinophytocola glycyrrhizae. The sequence continues at coordinate 120,565 of NZ_JBHSIS010000020.1, read as the reverse complement.
GCCAGCGCCTTGCGCAGGTCGCCAGGGGGCAGGAGCCCCAGCTCGCGGCGCAGCCTGCCGGACGAGCCACCGTCGTCGGCGACGGTGACCACCGCGGACACGTCCGGCGTCAGCCGCCGCAGCGCCGACAGCGTCGCGTGCAGTCCCCGCCCCCCGCCGAGGGCAACCGCCTTCACGACCGCTCCTCGCCGGCCGTGAACGGCCGCTCGCGGCCGAGCCTCGTCCTCCGGTCCGCTCCGCTGACTCCGCTCACAGTCCTCCGGTCCGCTCCGCAAGCTCCGCTCACGGCTTTCTGGTTCGCTCCCCAAGCTCCGCTCACTCGCGCCCCAGGTCCCGGTGGACCACCTTCACCGCCATCCGGTCCTCGTCGGCGAGCCGCCGTGACAGCTCCTCCGAGATCGCCACGCTGCGGTGCTTGCCGCCGGTGCAGCCGATCGCGAGCGTCAGGTACCGCTTGCCCTCCCGCCGGTAGCCCGCTCCGATCAGGCGCAGCAGCTCGTGATAGCGGTCGAGGAACTCCTCGGCGCCCTCCTGGGTGAGCACGTAGTTCCGCACGTCCGTGTCCTTGCCGGTGAGGTCCTTCAGCTCCGGGATCCAGAACGGGTTCGGCAGGAACCGCACGTCCATGACCAGGTCGGCGTCCATCGGGATGCCGTACTTGTAGCCGAACGACAGCACGGTGACCTTGGTGGTGCTCGACGCGTCGCTGCCGAACGCGTCCTCGATCTTGGCGCGCAGCTGGTGCACCGACAGCGTGGACGTGTCGAGCACGAGGTCGGCGTCCTCGCGCAGCGGGCCCAGCAGGTCGCGCTCGGCCTTGATGCCGTCGATCAGCCTGCCGTCGCCCTGCATCGGATGGCCGCGGCGCACCTGCTCGAACCGGCGGACCAGCACCTCGTCGGTCGCCTCGAGGAACACGACGCGTGGCTTGTACCCGCTCGCGTCCAGGTCCTTGATGATCGACGCGAGGTCCTCGGTGAACGCGCGGCTGCGCACGTCCATCACCACGGCCACCTTCGTCACCGCGCCCTGCGCCTTCGCGCCGAGCTCGACCATGGTGGAGATCAGCTCGGGCGGCAGGTTGTCGACGACGAACCAGCCCAGGTCCTCGAGGCACTTGGCCGCGGTGCTGCGGCCGGCGCCGGACAGGCCGGTCACCACCGCGACCTCCACGCCCTGTGCGTGATCCTCAGGAGCTTCGGTCATGAGTTTCTCCAGTGGTCGTCTTGTCCGTTTCCGCTGCCAGCGCACTGTGTACCAAAGCCGCTGTGTGCGCGCCGATTCCCGGTACACCGCTGATGTCGTCGACGGTGGCCTGGCGCAACCGTTTGAGCGAACCGAAGTGCTTGAGCAGGGCCGCCTTGCGGCTCTGCCCGAGACCCGGGATGCCGTCGAGCGCGGAGGTGATCATCCGCTTCGACCGCTTCTGCCGGTGGTAGGCGATCGCGAACCGGTGCGCCTCGTCCCGGACCCGCTGCAGCAGGTAGAGGCCCTCACTCGTGCGCGAGAGGATGGTCGGCTCCGGGTCGGCGGGCAGCCACACCTCCTCGAGGCGCTTCGCGAGCCCGATGACGGCGACATCCTGGATGCCCATCTCGGCGAGCACGTCCGCGGCCGCGTTGGCCTGCGGGCCCGCACCGTCGACCACCAGCAGGTTCGGCGGGTAGGCGAACTTCCTCGGCCGCCCGGTCTCCGGGTCGATGCCCGCCCGCTGCTCCTCCCTGGTCTCCTGCAGGTAGCGGTGGAAGCGGCGGCGGACCACCTCGGCGATCGACGCGACGTCGCCCTCGGTGGCCGCCTCCCTGATCGCGAAGCGGCGGTACTCGGACTTGCGTGCCAGCCCGTCCTCGAACACGACCAGCGACGCCACCACGTCGCTGCCCTGGATGTGGCTGATGTCGATGCACTCGATGCGCAGCGGCGCGGTGTCGAGACCGAGCGCGTCCTGCAGCTCCTGCAGCGCGGCCGAGCGGGCGGTGAGGTCACCGGCGCGGCGCAGCTTGTGCAGCTGGAAGGCGTCCTTGGCGTTGCGTTCGAGGGTTTCCATCAGCGCCCGCTTGTCGCCGCGCTGGGGCACCCGGAGCTGGACGCGGGAGCCGCGCAGCTCCGTCAGCAGGTCGCTCATGGCGTCCGCGTCGTCGGGCAGCGCGGGGACCAGCACCTCGCGCGGGACCGGGCTGACGTCGTCGTCTTCCGCCAGTTCGGCCTGGTCGCCGTAGAACTGGATGAGGAACTGGTCGACCAGCCCGGCTGTGCCGTCCCCGTCGATCTCGTCCGAGATCTTGTCGATGACCCAGCCGCGCTGCCCCCGGACCCGGCCGCCGCGGACGTGGAACACCTGGACCGCGGCCTCCAGCTCGTCGTGCGCGAACGCGACGACGTCGGCGTCGGTGCCGTCGCCGAGGACGACCGCCTGCTTCTCCATCGCGCGCCGCAGCGCGGACAGGTCGTCACGGAGGCGGGCCGCGCGCTCGAACTCGAGGTCGGCGGCGGCCGCGTTCATCTCCTTGTCGAGCCGCTTCACCATGTGGTCGGTGCGGCCGGCGAGGAAGTCGCAGAAGTCCTCGACGATGTCGCGGTGCTCGTCGGCCGACACCCGGCCCACGCACGGGGCCGAGCACTTGCCGATGTAGCCGAGCAGGCAGGGGCGGCCGATCTGTCCGTGCCGCTTGAAGACGCCGCTCGAGCAGGTGCGCGCCGGGAAGACACGCAGCAGCAGGTCGAGGGTCTCGCGGATGGCCCATGCGTGGGCGTACGGGCCGAAGTACCGCACGCCCTTGCGCCTGGGCCCCCGGTAGACGTGCAGGCGCGGGTAGTCCTCGTGCAGCGTCACCGCGAGGACCGGGTAGGTCTTGTCGTCCCGGTAGCGGACGTTGAACCGGGGGTCGAACTCCTTGATCCAGTTGTACTCGAGCTGGAGCGCCTCGACCTCGGTGGTGACCACCGTCCACTCGACGCTGCCCGCGGTCGTGACCATCTGCCGGGTCCGGGGGTGCAGCATCGCCACGTCGGCGAAGTAGGAGTTGAGGCGACTGCGCAGCGACTTCGCCTTGCCGACGTAGATGACCCGGCCCCCCGGGTCACGAAACTTGTACACCCCAGGCGCGTCCGGAATCGTGCCCGGCGACGGACGATATGTCGACGGATCAGCCACCCGGCCAGCCTACGGCGGACCACCGACAAAGCCGGACGCACCCGCCGCGCGTGCTGCTACGGCACGGCGTGCACGTTGCCGTCCGCGCCGATCAGGCACCGCGCCGAGTTCGCTCCCGAGTTCACGAACTCGGTGACGCACCTGCCCAGCTGCGCGTGACCCCTCGCGTTCGGGTGGAAGGACTCCTGCGCCATGTGGATGCCGATGGCGTCGAGGCCGCCGGTCACCCACGCCCACGGGTCGACCTTGACCCGGTTCTGCCACTCGGTGGACGAGTCGCCGTAACCGCTGCAGGCCTCGTGGCCCTCGGTCGCCCGCGAGAAGTCGAGGAACTTCGCGCCGGAGCGGGTCGCGGCACCGCGCAGGGCCTCGGAGAGCTGCGGCACCGCCTCGGTGCGGCCGTAGCCCGCGTCGGCCAGCTTGAACGGACAGCCCTGAGGACCGTGCAGCGTCGCGTCCATACGCTCGGTCAGCGGGGACGCGTAGGAAGTCAGGATGAGGTTGTAGGAGCCGTCGGCGTAGCCTGCCTGCGACATGGCGGTGCGGACGTCGGCCAGTGCGACCTCGACGCGCGGTGCCATGGCCGCGACCCGCTGCGGCCACTCGGTGCGCAGGTCCTTGCGGCAGCCGGAGCCGAACGGGTTGAACCACTCTGCGATGCAGTCGAGGATCGTGTCCGCGAACGCGGGCTCGTCGTTGGCGCCGACCTGCACGACGACCGTCGTGACCCGGTACTGCTGTGCGATGCCGATCAGGCGGCGGGCCTGTGACCCCTCCGTGTAGTGCGTGGTGTCGGCGAGCGACACGTTGGCGGCCTCGGCGCCGCTGCACGCGAGGTTGATGGTGTGGTCGGCTACCGAGGTCCGGTGTACCAGCGCGTTGGCGGAGCGGTGGCACCAGTTGCCGTTCTCGCCTCTGGTTCCCGCCTCGTAGTCGCCTGCGCCCTCACCGGAGATGGCGCTGTCGCCGAGCGAGACGATGGCGGTCGGACGGTCGTCGGCGACGCTCGCCGCCGGGCTGGCGACGGTGAGACCGCCCGCCAGTAAGGCTCCGACGGCGAGAGCGGTGATCTTCGTTGATCGCATGACCTGACTCCCCGAGCACACGCGGCGGTCGCCCGCCTACGTAAGGTTACGGCGACCTCACCCTACGGCCCGGCCACACGGGGTGGCTATAACCCGAACGGACCTCACGTTTGCTCGGGGAGCTGGGGAGCGGTCAGGCGAGCACGATCTGGTCGCCTTCGACCTGGACCTCGACCGTGGGCAGCGGCTGCGTCGCCGGGCCCTTCTTCACGGCGCCGGTTTCGGTGTCGAACTCGCTGCCGTGGCTCGGGCAGACGGTCACGCCGTCCGTGGGCGCGCCGACGATCGTGCCCATGTGGGTACAGGCGGCGTTGTAGGCCTTGACCTCGTCACCCGTGCGGGCGAGCAGGATCTTGCCGCCGGCCGGGTTGTCGACGATCAGCCCGCCGCCGTCGGGCACGTCGGCGAGCGCGGCAAGGCCCTGTGCGCCACCGCCACCGCCCGTGGGCGTGGCGCCGCCGCCGGTCGTGCCGTCGGCGGTGCCGCCGCTCGACGAGCCGCCGTCCGAGCAGGCGGCGACCAGCGCGCCTGGCGCGACGAGCGCGACCATCAGGCCACACAGGACATCGCGGCGCGACCGGGGGCCGGTCGTGGGGGTGTTCGTGGGCGTGGTGGGTTCGACGGCAGTCAAGCCGGGCCTCCAGGGTGTCTCGGCGGACGGGTCCAACGATCTACACGTAGCCCTACGCACCCGCACACCGAATGGTTCAGCGCGGTTGCCCCGGATGGCGGCGTCGGCGCGGCTTCACTGCTGGGCGGACTCCGCCTGCGCGGCCGGCTCGGCCTTCGCTTCCGCTTCGCGGCGCAGGCGGCGCAGTTCGCGCATGGCGGCGACGGCGTGCTCGCCGTCGATGGCCTGCACGGCCAGCACCGGCACGTACTCGTCGTCCGGCAGCTCCAGACGGGCCCACGCGGAGCCGTCCGGGAAGCTCACCGACTCGATCTCCGACCACGCGTAGCGGCGGCTGCCGAGCATGTTGCGGACCTCGACGCCGTCGAGGTCCGCGCGCACGCGGGGGCGGCCGAACATCAGGGCGCCACACGCGATCAGCACGCCGATGCCGACCATCGCGATCTGGTCGGACAGGTAGAAGTACACGCCGGTCGGGGTGTTGCGCAGGAGGACCGCGACCACGGTGAACACCGCGACGAAGATCACCGCGCCGATGACCGACAGCACGCGGACCTTGCGCGGGCGGGCCTGGAACATCACTCGAACCCCCGTTCGGTCCACGGCTGACGCAGGCCGCGGACCACCATCGCGGTGTCCAGCGCGGCGACCGTCGCCTCGAAGCCCTTGTCCTCGGTGGAGTCCGGCAGGCCGCACCTAGCCAGCGCCTGCTCCTCCTTGTCCACGGTCAGCACACCGTTGCCGACCGGGGTCGACTCGTCGAGCGAGACCCTGGTGAGGCCGTAGGTCACCGCGTCGCACACGTACTCGAAGTGCGGGGTGCCGCCGCGGATCACCACGCCGAGCGCGACGACCGCGTCGTGGTGCTTGGCCAGTTCCTGGCACACGACGGGCAGCTCGACCGCGCCCGGCACACGGACCACCGTCGGCTCCTTCACCCCCGCCCTCGCCGCGGCCGCGAGCGCCCGCTCCAGCAGCGTGGACGTGATCCTGTCGTGCCACCTGGTCGCCGCGATCGCGAGCCGGATGCCTTCGCAGTCCTGGATCTCGACCTCGGGACGGCCTTCGCCACTCACGCTCGCGTGCCTCCTCAGAACGACGCCGAACACCCGAAATTATCCCCTCCGTGCGCGAGCCGGGCGGCTCGGGTCGGAAGCACCCCGCGAAAACCGACCGGTCAGCCGGTTCAGCGTGTGTCGACGCCGACCGCCAGCACCACCGTGTAGCCGCTCGCGACGTCGCCGGTGACCGTCGCGAGCTGCAGCGCCCCGTCGTCGTCGCCGAACACGTTGTCACCGGCCAGGCTCACCCGCGACAGGTTCGCGACGGAGTCCTCGTAGCCGCTTTCCGCGTACACGGCCTCGCACACGTCCTGCGGCAGCGCCACCTGCGACGTGGCGACCGCGTTGGCCGCGTCGGTGATGCTCGCCTGGTCCGGGTAGACCTCGAAGTGGATGTGCGGCCAGCGGCCGTCGTAGCAGGCCGGGAAGACGCTGGTGAACGTGACCTTCCCGGCGCTGTCCGCGATCTGCACGCCACGCAGGAAGTTCTGGTCCTCGACGCCTTCGGAGTACATCGAGTAGCCGCCCTCGCGGGTGCAGTGCCAGACGTACACCGCGACACCGGCGAACGCCGACCCGCCGCCCGCCAGGTCCGAGATGGTCAGCTCGAGTGTCATCGGCACACCTTCCGCGGTGCCGCTGAACTCGCCGAAGCTCGACCGGATGTCGCCGCGCACGATGCCGCTCTGCTCCAGCACGTCCGGCCCGTTGGACCCGTCCCCCGGGTAGGGCCCGGCCGTCTCGTCGGGGATCTCCCCGGCGGCGCCGGACGACGAGTCCGACGTGGCGGTCGACGACGTGGCGGGATCGCTCGACGTGCCGCCGGTCCCGCACGCGGTCAGCCCGACCGCGGCGGCACCGAGTCCGAGGAACCGGAGCGCGGCTCGGCGGCTGTGGAGCGTGCCGAGGTCGAAACCGAGGCCCTGGTCGACGACCTCGTCGTGCGGTCGGGGCAGCGGACGGCCCTCATAACTGTGCGTCATGACAGTGACGCTAAGACCGAAGTCTGTGCGCCGCCTGTGCTAGGTCTGTGTCAGCCCCTCGTAGAACTCCAGGTCACCCAGCTCGTGGCCCATGCGGTCGCGCTTGGTGCGCAGGTACCGCAGGTTCTCCGCGTTCGGGCGGATCGGCAGCGGCACCCGGTCCACGATCCTGAGCCCGTAGCCGTCCAGGCCGACCCGCTTGGCCGGGTTGTTCGTCAGCAACCGCATCGACTTGATGCCGAGGTCGACCAGGATCTGCGCGCCCTGCCCGTAGTCGCGGGCGTCCGCGGGCACGCCGAGCGCGAGGTTCGCGTCGACCGTGTCGGCGCCGCTGTCCTGCAGCTGGTAGGCCTGCAGCTTGTGCATGAGTCCGATGCCGCGGCCCTCGTGCCCGCGCATGTACAGCACCACGCCGCGGCCCTCGGCGGCGACGGCGGCGAGGGCGGCGTCCAGCTGCGGCCCGCAGTCGCAGCGCAGCGACCCGAACACGTCGCCGGTCAGGCACTCCGAGTGCACGCGGACCAGTACGTTCTCGCCGTCCTCGATGGCGCCGTACACCAGCGCGATGTGCTCGATGCCGTCCAGTTTGGAGTCGTAGCCGACCGCGCGGAACGCGCCGTGCGCGGTGGGGATCCGCGCCTCGGCGACGCGGACGACCTGGACCTCCTTGCGCCGGCGGTAGTCGATCAGGTCGGCGATCGAGATGATCGCGAGGTCGTGCTCGGCGGCGAAGACCTCCAGCTCGTCACGGCGGGCCATGTCGCCCTCGTCCTTCTGCGACACGATCTCGCACAGCACGCCCGCCGGCCGCAGCCCGGCCAGCACGGCCAGGTCGACGGCGGCCTCGGTGTGCCCCGGGCGGCGGAGCACGCCACCCTCCTTGGCCCGCAGCGGCACCACGTGGCCGGGGCGGGTGAAGTCAACTGCCTGCGACGTCACGTCCGCGAGCAGCCGGATCGTGTGCGCGCGGTCGGCGGCGGAGATGCCGGTGCTCACGCCTTTCCTGGCGTCGACGGTGACGGTGTACGCGGTGCCGCGCACGTCCTGGTTCGTGTGGAACATGGGCGGCAGGTCGAGCCGGTCGCAGTCGGACTCGGTGAGCGGCACGCAGATGTACCCGGACGTGTACCGGACCATGAACGCCAGCAGCTCGGGTGTGGCCTTCTCGGCGGCGAAGATCAGGTCGCCCTCGTTCTCGCGGTCCTCGTCGTCGACCACGATCACCGGACGTCCCGCGGCGATGTCCGAGATCGCCTTCTCGATGCCCTCGATGTCGCTCATGAGGCCTCCTCCGCCGTCACGTCATTGTGCTCGGTCAGTGCCCCGGCGGTGTGCAAGTGTGGCAGGGCCAACCGCTCGACGTACTTGGCGACGACGTCGACCTCCAGGTTGACCCGGTCGCCCGGGGTGCGGACACCGAGCGTGGTGGCACGCAGGGTCTCCGGGATGAGGCTCACGGAGAACCAGTCGTCTGCCACCTCGACCACGGTGAGCGACACACCGTCGACGGTGATGGAGCCCTTCTCGACGAGGTAGCGGGCCAGGCCCTTCGGCAGGCCGACGCGGACGAGGTCCCAGTGCGGCGAAGGATCGCGGGACAGGATCACCCCGGTCCCGTCGACGTGGCCCTGCACGATGTGCCCGCCGAACCGCTTGCCGACCTCGGCGGCCCGCTCCAGGTTGACCGGCTCACCGGCGGTGATCTTGTCCAGGCTGCTGCGTACCAGTGTCTCGCGCATGACGTCGGCGGTGAACGCCCCGCCGTCGATCTCGACGACGGTCAGGCACACGCCGTTGACCGCGATCGAGTCGCCCTGCTTCGCGTCGCTGGTGACGAGCGGCCCCGCGATCGTGATGCGGGCGGCATCCGGCAGGTCCTGGACGGCGACGACCTCGCCGCGCTCTTCGACGATCCCCGTGAACACCCCTACATCGTCCTTTGGTCGCGCACCGGCCGCATCGCTGACCGTGCTAGGTCACGCAGCACGCCGACCGCCTTGGCCGGGTCGTCCGCGCCGTACACCGCGGACCCCGCCACGAAGCAGTCGACGCCGGCCGCCGCGGCCTGCTCGATCGTGTCGGCGTTGATCCCGCCGTCGATCTCGACCAGTACGCGCAGCTCACCGGCGTCGACCATGGCCCTGGCCCTGCGGACCTTGTCGAGCACGTCGACCATGAACTCCTGCCCGCCGAACCCGGGCTCGACGGACATCACGAGCAACGTGTCGTAGTGGCTCAGCAGTTCCACGTACGGCTCGAACGGGGTCTTCGGCTTGATCGACAACCCGGCCTTGGCGCCTGCCGCGCGGATGTCGTTGGCGAGCTTGACGGGGTCCGCGGCCGCCTCGACGTGGACGGTCACGTTGTGCGCGCCCGCCTCCGCGTACCCGACCGCCCACCGGTCCGGGTCGTCGATCATGAGGTGGCAGTCGACCGGGATCTCGGTGCTGGCCAGGATCGCCTTCACCACCGGCAGCCCGATCGTCAGGTTCGGCACGAAGTGCCCGTCCATGACGTCGACGTGCAACCAGTCGGCGCCCTTCACGGACTGGGCAGCCTCGGCGAGCCGTGCGAAGTCGGCGGACAGGATGCTTGGCGCGATCATCGGCGTTCGTGACACGTCTGCGAGCCTATTACTACCTGTACAGATCGAACGCCTGGGTGATCCGCGACCTGGGTGTCCCCTCGGCGAGGAGCAGGGTGAGCAGCACCCGCGACTTGGCCGGGTCGAGGAACCCGGACTGGATGAGGCCGCGGTCGAGCAGGTCGCGTTCCGAGCCCGGGTAGCCGTAGGTGTGCCGCAGCACCGAACCGGCGCCGGTCCTGGTCGACAGGACCACCGGCACGCGCGCGGCCTGCTCGGCGACCGCCGGGACCATCGTGGCCGGCACGTGCCCGGCGCCGAGACCCGCGATGACGATGCCGTCGAACAGGTCGCCGGAGCGGCGCAACAGGGCGCCGTCGTCCCCCATCGCGACCGTGATCAGCCCGGCGCGGACATCGCGGACGCGTGGGTGTGCCTCCAGGGTGAGGCCGGTGCGGGCGACGCCGCGGATGCGCGGGTCGCCCTCGACGACCAGCCCGAGCGGGCCGAAGCCGGGTGAGACGAACGCGCCGGTGCTGCTGGTGTGGCTCTTGCGGACGAACCTGGCGCCGTGGATCTCGTCGGACATCACGACGAGCGTGCCGAGCCCGGCGGCGGCGGGTGAGAGCGCGACGCGGATCGCCGCGTACAGGTTCGCCGGACCGTCCGGTCCCGCCGAGTGCGGGTGCCGCATCGCGCCGGTGACCACGACGGGCGCGTCACCCGCGACGGTCAGGTCGAGGAAGAACGCGGTCTCCTCGATGGTGTCGGTGCCGTGGGTGACCACCACGCCGGTCGCCCCGGCCGCGATCTCGGCCCGGACCCGCGCCGACAGCGCGACCAGGTCGGCGAACCCGAGCGAAGGACTGGGCAGCGACCGCAGCGACTCGGTGGTGATCTTCACGTCCAGGTCGGCGAGGCCGGGCACGGACGCCACCAGCTCCTCGGCGCCGAGCGCGGGCACGATCCCGCCGCTGGCGCTGGGGGCCATCGCGATGGTGCCACCCATCGAGATCACCGCGACCCGGTTCATCGCCGGCTCACTTGCGGAGCAGCGCGCAGAACATCGCGTCGGTGCCGTGGCGGTGCGGCCACAGCTGCACGTACGGGCCGTCGCCGAGGAACGGCATCTCGGGGAACGACTCACGGGTGTCCAGCGCGGTCACCCCGGTCCGGCGGACCACGTCGGCCACGATGGCGACGGTCTCGGAAAGGTGCGGCGAGCACACCACGTACCCGACCACGCCACCGGGCCGCACCAGGTCCACGGCCGCCAGCAGCAGCTCGCGCTGCAGCTTGGTCAGCTCGCCGACGTCCGATGGCTGCCGCCGCCACCGCGACTCCGGGCGCCGCCGCAGCGAACCGAGCCCGGTGCACGGGGCGTCCACCAGCACCCGGTCGAACGTGCCGGACCCGAGCCCCAGCGCCGCCGGTGACCGGCCGTCGCCGACGTGCACGACGATCGGCAGCCCGGCTGTCGACTGCTCGACGAGCCGTGCGCGGTGCGGCGCCTTCTCCACCGCGTCGAGGCGGCCGCCCTGAATGGCGAGCAACGCGCCGAGCAGCGCGGACTTGCCGCCCGGCCCCGCGCACAGGTCCAGCCAGCGGGTGTCCTCGCCGTCGATCTCCGGGCGGGACAGGGCCACCGCGCACAGCTGGCTGCCCTCGTCCTGCACCGACGCGAGCCGCTCCCGCACCGGGTCCAGCCCGGCCGGGTCACCGGCGCCCGCGGCGAGCCGCACCCCGTACGGCGAGTACGGCGCGACCTCGCCGCCGGTCATCGCGGCCAGTTCCTCGGCGGTGATCTCACCCGGGCGCGCCACAAGGTGCACGGCGGGCCGCTCGTTGTCGGCGGCCAGCGCGGACTCGAGCTCGTCGCCGGTGGTGCCGAGCGAGTCGGCGAACACCCGCGCCACCCAGCGCGGGTGCGCCTCACGCATGGCGAGGTTGCCGATGCGGTCCTTGTCCGGGTCCGGCGCGAGCTTGTCGAGCCACTCCTCCTCGGACCGTTCGGAGACCTTCCGCAGCACGGCGTTCACGAACCCGCTGCTGCGCGTGCCGTGCCCGGCACGCACCAGGTCGACGGTCGACGCCACCGCGGCGTGCGGTGGGATGCGGGTGCGCAGCAGCTGGTAGCAGCCCAGCCGCAGCACGTCGAGCAGCGCGGGCTCGACCTTGGCCAGCGGCCGGTCGGTGCACGCGTCCAGCACCTCGTCGAGCAGCCCGATGCACCGGCAGGCGCCGTAGGCCAGCTCGGTGGCGAGTGCCGCGTCGCGGCCGGTGATCCGCCGTTCGCGCAGTATCTGCGGCAGCAGCAGGTTGGCGTAGGCGTCGCGGGCACGGACCTCGCGCAGCGTGTCGAGCGCGGCCTGCCTGGCCGGGTCGTCGACCGGGGGCCGCCCGGGGCCGCCCTTCGGCTTCGGGGGGTGGGGCGTGCGAGGCCGGGAGAACCTCGCGGGGCGCCGTCGTGGTTGGGTCACTTGAGCCGCTCTCCTGGTTCGACGCGCGCGCCCCGCGCCCAGTCGGTTGCCGCCATTCTCTTCTTGCCCGGCGCCTGCACCTCGCCGAGCGCGACCGGTTCGGTCGCGGTCCCGGCGAGGACCCGCTTGCGCTCGACCCGCAACTCCCCCGGCGCGAGCCGCTCGGCACCGCCTGCGACGGTCACCGGGCCCAGCTTGATGCGTTCGCCTCGGAACTGCGCCCACGCGCCGGGGTCCGGCGTGACCGCGCGGGCGAGCCGGTCGACGCCGATCGCGGGCGCGGTGAAGTCCAGCTTCGCGTCCTCGGTGGTGATCTTCGGTGCGTGGCTGACGCCGTCTCCGGGTTGTTCGACCGCTTCGAGCGTGCCGTCCTCGATGCCGTCGAGCGTCGAGGTCAGCAGCCCGGCGCCGGCGTCGGCGAGCCGGTCGAGCAGCACACCGGCGGTGTCGTCGGGGCGAACCGCCTCGGTCAGCACCCCGAACACCGGCCCGGCGTCGAGTGCCTTCACGATCCGGAACGTGCTCGCGCCGGTGATCTCGTCCCCGTGGCGCACCGCGGCCTGCACGGGTGCCGCGCCGCGCCACGCGGGCAGCACCGAGAAGTGCAGGTTGACCCAGCCGTGCGGCGGGATGTCGAGTGCGGACCGCGGCAGCAGCGCCCCGTACGCGACGACCGGGCAGCAGTCGGGCGCGAGGGCACGCAGCCGGTCGAGGAACGCCGGGTCGGACGCCTTGGGCGGGGTCAGCACCTCGATGCCGTGCTCGTCGGCGAGCGCGCCGACGGGGGACCGCACGAGGTGGCGGCCCCGCCCGGCCTGCGCGTCGGGCCGGGTGACGACCGCGACGACGTCGTGCCGGGGCGACGCGATGAGCGCGCGCAGCGACGGCAGCGCGACCTGCGGTGTGCCCGCGAAAACGAGACGCATCTAGACGGCACCGCCGAACAGCGGGTGCGGGCTCTGCTTGATCGCCGGCATGCCGCCGTCGAACCATTCGGCCGCGCGGATCTCCTTCATCGCCGCCTTGCGGGTGGCCGCGTCGAGCTTGTCGACGAACAGCACCCCGTCGAGATGGTCGGTCTCGTGCTGGACGCAGCGCGCCAGCAGGTCGGTGCCCTCGATCTGCACCGGCTCGCCATGCATGTCCCAGCCACGCGCCACGACGTTCTTCGCGCGCCTGCAGTCCCAGTACAGGCCGGGAATGGACAGGCAGCCCTCCTCGCCGTCCTGGATCTGTTCGTCGACGGCGGTCCAGGTGGGGTTGACGAGGTGGCCCGCGAACCCGTCGCAGTGGTAGGTGAACACCCGGAGGCCGACACCGAGCTGCGGCGCGGCCAGTCCCGCGCCGCCCTGGTCCTCCATCGTGTCCCAGAGGTCCTTGACGAGGGTCGCCAGCTCCTTGTCGAAGTCGACGACCTCGGTCGCTGGGGTGCGCAGCACCGGGTCGCCGAAGAGCCGGATGGGCTGGACGGTCACATTGCTCCGATCGGTCTCACGTTGGCGGCGCACACCAGTCTATTCAGTGCCGGATGATGCGACGTCGAGTGCCGCTCCGGTCACTTCCCGACGTGGCCACGATCCGGGACGGACTGTTCGTCGTCGACATCGGCGGCGTCGACGTCGGAGTCGAGGCCATCGGGCGGGACGACCAGGGCAAGGAGCTGTTGCGAGGGCTGATCATCGACAGTCCGCGGATGCTGCTGGCGAGCGTCGCGAGCGAGCCACGCCGGATCAGGGTGTCTTCTCCCAGACCGACACGTGTTCGGTGCTCCCGGCCGTCAGCGGCGAGCGGTCCCAGTCCGCCCAGCGGTGCTTCGGGCGCATCCCGGCGATGCGTGCCATGAGGTCCATCTCGGCGGGCCAGGCATACCGGAAGGGGATGCGGCGGAACGTTCCCGTCCCGTCCGGTGACACGGTGACGTGGTTCGACGTGAACTGCTGCGTCACGACGTCGTACTGGTCGAAACCGACGTAACCGCTGCCGGGATCCACCGCGAACGGGACCGTGTCCTGGCCGGGCGGCAGGCGGCGCAGGTCGGGCAGGCCCACCTCGACGAGGAACAGCCCACCCGGCCGCAGGTGCGCGGCCGCGTTCCGGAAGACGTCGACCTGCCCGTCCTGCGTGGTCACGTTGCTGATCGTGTTGAACACGAGGAAGACCAGCGAGAACTCGCCGGCCACCCGCGTGGTGGTCATGTCCCCGATCGTGACGTCGACGGCGGCACCGCCCGGCTTGCCCGCGATCCGCGCCGCCATGGCCCGGCTCAGCTCGATGCCGCTCACCGGCACCCCGCGCGCGGCGAGCGGCGCGGCGATCCGCCCGGTGCCGACGGCGAACTCGAGCACCGGACCGTCGGCGAGTTCTTCCAGGACGTCGACCGCGGGTGTCACCGCCTCGGGCGCGTTGGCGCCGCCCGGGCCGTCGTAGTCCGCGGCCACGCTCTCGGGGAACCAGCCATCCGCCGGGTCGTCTTCGCTCACGGTTCCCGGACGCTACGCACGACACCGCCCGCACCGCACCCGGTTTTCGGGCGGGCAGCGGCGGCGGGGGCGGGCACTGCCGTGACGCTAGATCAGCTCCAGCGGGTCGAGCCGGACCCGGATGGGGTCCGGTTCCTTCCGCGCGGTGCGGGCATGCTGCGCGGTGGCGAGTGCGGCGGCCAGCGCCCGCCCCTCGGCCCGCGTGGCACGTACCAGCGCCCGTTCCTTCTCGGTGTTGCCGTCCCGGTCGGGCTCCCCGAGCGGGACGGGCCCGAGCACCTCCCCGGACGCGGGCAGTGCCAGCTCGTCGAGGAAGGCGGCGAGCGTCTTGGCCGGCCCGTCGACCGACGCCATCCGCACCGCGGGCGGGAAACCCAGCTCGGTGCGGGCGGCCAGTTCCTGACCGGCGTGCCAGACGGGATCCCACCGCACGAGCGCCTGCACCGGCGGCAACGCGGACTCGGCGAGCACCACGACCCGGCCGCCGTCCTGCCCGGACCGCACGAGCGCGGCGGCGGTCATCCAGCGCCGCAGGGTCTCCTCGGTCGCCCGCAGGTCGGCCCGCCCGAGCAAGGCCCACCCGTCGAGCAGAAGCGCGGCCCCGTAGCCGCCGATCGCAACGGGTTCGGCCCCTGGCGTGGCGACGACCAACGCGGCCCGCTCGTCGACCTGTCGGAGCACCTCCTTGGCGCCGGACCCCAGCACGGGCACGTCGGCGAACGCGCGCCCCAGTTCCTCCGCGGTGCGCTTGGCCCCGACCACGATCGCCCGCAACCGCCGGGAACCACAGTTGCCGCATCGGAAAGCGGTGTCAGGCACCCCGCACCACCGGCAGGTGGGCGGGCGGGCCTCGGTGCCGCTGACCGGCAACCCCAGCGGCCCGGCACAGCGACGACACCGTGCGGGCCCACGGCACTGCTGGCAGGCGAGCGCGGGCACGTATCCCCCGCGCGGCACCTGGACCAGAACGGGCCGCCCCGCCTTGAGGGCGTCCCGGGCCGCCTCGAACGCGACGGACGGGATGCGCGCGGCTCGCGCGGCGGGGTCGCGGGCGAGCTGCTGGTCGGTCTCGCCGAGCGAGGTGATCCTCGGCGCGGCCTTCCGCACCTCGTCCCGCGCGGCGACGATCTCCGGTGCCCACCCTGACTCCACGAGCAGCTGGGCCTCGGCGGTACGGGCGAACCCGGCGACGAGAAGGGAGGCGCCACTGGTGTGGGCCCGCTGGATCAGCACGTCCCGCACGTGCGGGTAGGGCGCGTGCGGATCGGCGTGCAGGTCGTCCCCGTCGTCCCAGACGACGAACAATCCGGGCTCGTGCACGGGCGCGAACACACTGGCCCGCGTCCCGACGACGATCCGCGCGGAGCCCCGTTTGACGGCGAGCCAGGCCCGGTACCGCTTGGCAGGCCCGACATCCGCGGACAGCGCGACGACGTTGCCCTCCCCGACCCGCTCGACACAGGCGGCGTGCACCCGCGCCACGTCCCGGTAGTCGGGCACGACGATCACCGCGCCCCGTTCGTGGGCGGCCGCGGTGGCGGCGAGCTCGGCGAGGCGGGCAGGCCAGTCCTCCCCGGGCAGCGCCTGCCAGACGGCATGCGCCTGCCGCCCGTTGCGCAGCGCGTCGACGAACGCGGGCCCACGCGGGTACCGCCCCCAGGCGGTGGTGTCGGGCTGCTCGGGCTTGGCGGCCTTGTCGGCGGGCGGTTCGGCCTCCACTTTGGCGTGCCGGGGCGGAATGGCGAGCCGCAGCACGTCGATCATCATGCCGGAGTAGCGGTCGGCCACCGCTCTGGCGAGCGTGGCGAGGCCGGGGGTGAGCACGGGTTCGGAGGAGACGACCTTCCCGATGTACTCCATCCGCCCGGAGAACTCGGACGCCTCGACCCGTTCGAGGAGGAACCCGTCGACCTGCTTGCCAGCGAACCGCATCCGCAACCGGCACCCGGGCACGGCGGCCTCGTCGAGCGTGTCGGGGACGAGGTAGTCGAAGGGCCGGTCGAGGTGCGCGAGCGGCACGTCGACGTACACCCGGGCGACCGGGAGCCTGGCCGCCGGGCGGTTCTCACCTTTGCGCACCACACGCCCGCCGGTCATGGCGCCTGGTCTACCAGATCCGGGTGTCACCGCTGGTCAGCGCCCCCACCGCGCGAATGCCGACCGCAGGCCCGAAACCGACCTGATCTGCGACGAGGTGCATGCAGCCCGTGGCCGGAGCACGTCGAACTCATGCGGCGCCTCGACGGTCAAGGACAGGCCACCTCGCGGCCGCCTCGTCTCCGCGATCGAGGGCAACGATGGCCGCACTCGACTCGCCGGGCGACGTGACACTCTGCTCGTCCGGTTCGGTCAAGGGTTCTGGGGTGACGTGATGAGTGGTGCCGGTGGGGGACGTCCAGACGAACCGTCCCGGTTCGGGCTGGTGTAGCCGCCAGGTCGTGGCTTGTTTCATGAGGTTGTGGTGCTGGCAGAGCACGCCAAGGTTCGCCTCGGCGGTGGGCCCGCCGTGGGCGTGGTCGGTGGTGTGATCGATCTGGGAGTCCTCGGCGGTCCGGGTGCAGCCGGGGAACACGCAGTGCCGGTCGCGGGTACGAACATGCTCGCCGAGTGCCCAGGTGTGCCGTCGACGCCGCCCGATGTCGAGTACCGCGCCGGTCATCGGGTCGGTCACTATCCGCCGCCAGAAAACGTTCCCGCTTGTTGCCAGCTCGTGGAGCGTCTGGACGGTGGCGGGCCCGTAGCCGTGGATCTCCACCGGCAGCCGGGACGCGCCTGCGAGTGCGCTGGCGGGGACGGTGATCCGCAACTCGGTCACCACCCGCTCCCGCCGCGAACCCAGGACCAGATCCCGCAGCGCCTGAGCTCGCAACTCGCCGGTACTGGCGGGGTTCCCGGCGGCTTTGGCACGCCGAGCGGCGGCGGTAAGCAGGTCATAGGTCGGCCGCAGGTTCTCGGCACGGTCATGGACGAGCAGTTCGGCCATGCCGTCCGGGCAGGGCCGGAACCGCACGAACGTGTCCTGAACAGCGCGCTGACGGCGTGTTTCCGCTCCCTCGGGATCGACCTTGAGGATTTCCCGGGCGAGCTTGTCCCGGATCTGCCGGACGGTGCGGCCGGGCGCGAACTTCAGCACCGCCGCTTCCACCACCGCGGCCTTGGCATCGTCCAGAACACGCGTGTACTCGGCTATCACGGAGGATTTCTGAAGATCCAGCACGCCACACTCGAGCGCACGCACGGTGTCTGGCAGCCGGTCGGTCATCGCCACCGCGATACCCACCCGCCGCGAAGCTGCCACAGGTGTCCACGCGAGTTCGGCGGCAACCTCATCCGACGCGTAGTCGACGCCGCGGGCCAGGTCGGTGCGCAACGCGGAGAACCGAGCCAGCAGACGGACTTCGCGCGCGTCCAGCCGGGCCCGCTCCGCGGCGACTGCCCGCAACTCGGCGAGCAGTTGCGGGGGGCTCATCTCCTCGATCGACATCTCGACCGTTTCGCTCATACATTCGATATTAGCCGAGCGGTGGCCAATTTCGCCTCGTGGCAGCAACAGACCACCCGATCGAGTGGAAACGCCCACGTGGTCTTCGGGAGTGAGTTGTGCGTTGCGGCGCAGCCGTTGGAGCGCGACGGCCCGCGGCTGACGGCAGTCCTGCTTGACCCACCGGTCGACCTGCGAACGCTCCGTGTCACTTTCGGATCGGCCGGTGTAGCACGACTAGCTCGATCGGGTGGTGAGTTCCCGGATCCGCGGGCCGCACCGGGAGAGTTGGCGCATGGGAAGCGGGGTCGAGGGAGTCACGACCAGGCACATCAGTCCAGTCGTGTTGCGGCAGGAGGTCGGGCGGCGGATTCGCCTTGCCCGGCAGGCAGTCGGGCTGACGATCGTCGTGGCCGCTGACCGGCTGGAGATCACCCGGAGTGCGCTGGGCCGGTTCGAGAACGGGATCGGCACCGTCTCGGTGCACCTGCTGCGGTCGATGATGGACGTCTACGACCAGCGCATGGACGACGTGCTCGACCTGATCCGCCAGGCGCGCAGGCCCGGCTGGTGGAAGCGGTACGGCATCTCCGACAAGGACTTCGTGGCGTTGGAGACGGCCGCCAGCCGGATCAGCGTCTACGAGGTCAACCTCATACCCGGGCTGCTGCAGACGGCCGAGTACACGCGGGCGCTGTTCGACTCGGGCCGGGAGAAACGGCGAGCGGACTGGATCGCCAACCAACTCGAGGTTCGGTTGATCCGCCAGGAACGGCTCACCGACGAGGAGCACCCGCTGTACCTCGATGCCGTGGTGCACGAGACCGCACTGCGAACCCCCGCCGCGCGACCGGCGGTGATGCTGGGGCAGCTGCGGCATCTCACTTTGATCAACGAGCTGCCTACGGTATCCCTGCAGATCTTGCCCACCTCGATCTTCACCTTCGAGGCGACCTATGGGGGATTCAACATCCTGGACTTCTCACTACCCGGCCAACCCAGCATGTGCCATGCCCTTCATGCTCTTGGCGACGAGCGGCAGGACAAGTCCGAGTTCGTCGAACCGGCTAGACTTCGCTTTGCCCACCTTCGCTCCTTGGCGCTCGCGCCCGACGAGTCAGTAACGCTGATCGAGCGGGTGGCCGACGAACTGTGGTCAAGGTGAAGGAGTGTCCACTGTGGACAACTTGCGGTGGCGTAAGAGCAGCTTCAGCGGCGGCACCGGCGGCGGCAATGACAGTTGCGTAGAGGTCGCCTTGACTGATGAGGCCGCCGCGGTGCGGGACTCCAAGAACACGGGCGGCCCGATTCTCACCCTGCCGGTCTCAGCGTTGTCCGCGTTGCTCGGTCAGCTGTCCTGACGGGGCGGATAGTACGCCGCACAGAAGGCGGCTGACTCGGCCCGCGCGGAAACCGGAGTCTCCTCACGGATCTTGCGGTTCAGCCCAGCCGGTTAACCGGCCTTGAGCAACCCGCCGCTCACAGGCGTCCTCCATGAAGTACAGTGCCGCAGCACCCATGTCCGGCACGTCAGGTCGTACAGCACCCACTGGTGGTACGCGGCGGGCAGGAACCGCCCACCGCGTACCAGAGCCAGCGAACGGGTCAGGCGCCCGCGAGCGACTTGAGTGCATCCGCGCGGTCGGTCCGCTCCCACGGCAGGTCCAGATCGGGGCGGCCGAAGTGCCCGTAGGCCGCCGTCTGACGGTAGATCGGCCGCAGCAGGTCGAGGTCGCGGATGATCGCGGCCGGACGCAGGTCGAAGACCTGGCTGATGGCCTGCTGGATCTTCGTCGGGTCGACGGTTTCGGTGCCGAAGGTCTCGACGAACAGGCCCACCGGGGCGGCCTTGCCGATCGCGTAGGCGATCTGGACCTCGATGCGGGTGGCGAGACCGGCGGCGACGGCGTTCTTGGCGACCCAGCGCATGGCGTACGCCGCGGAGCGGTCGACCTTCGACGGGTCCTTGCCGGAGAAGGCGCCGCCACCGTGGCGGGCCATGCCGCCGTAGGTGTCGACGATGATCTTGCGGCCGGTCAGGCCCGCGTCACCCATGGGGCCACCGATGACGAACCGGCCGGTCGGGTTGACCAGCAGCCGCACGTTGTCGGTGTCGAGCTCCAGCTGGCCGAGCTCGGGCAGCACGACCTGCTCACGCACGTCGACGCCGAGCAGCTTCTCCAGGTCGACGCCTTCGGCGTGCTGCGAGGACACGACGACGGTGTCCAGCCGCACGGCCTGGTCACCGGCGTACTCGATGGTGACCTGCGTCTTGCCGTCCGGGCGCAGGTAGGGCAGCTGGCCGTTCTTGCGGACCTCGGTCAGGCGGCGGGACAGCCGGTGCGCCAGCGCGATCGGCAGCGGCATCAGCTCCGGCGTGTCGGTGCACGCGTAGCCGAACATGAGGCCCTGGTCGCCCGCGCCCTGCTTGGCGATCTCGTCCTCGTCGCTCTCGACGCGCTTCTCGTACGCGGTGTCGACACCCTGCGCGATGTCCGGCGACTGGGAGCCCAGCGCCACGTTGACGCCGCAGGAGTTGCCGTCGAACCCCTTCGCGGACGAGTCGTAGCCGATGTCGAGGATGGTCTCCCGGACCAGCGACGGGATGTCGGCGTACGCCTCGGTGGTGACCTCACCCGCGACGTGGACCTGCCCGGTCGTCACCAGGGTCTCGACCGCCACCCGCGATTTGGGGTCCTCGGCGAGCAGCGCGTCCAGTACGGAGTCGCTGATCGCGTCACAGATCTTGTCTGGATGCCCTTCGGTGACCGACTCGCTGGTGAACAGCCTGCTCGCGGATCCACTCACGACGTACCCACCCAATCTTTCCCGTTTCCTGTCTGAAGACTATGTACTACGTATCGAGGGAGACTCACTGTTGAATCAGTTGAGCGACCGAATCCCATATGTCGGACGCCATGCGCGCCTTCGACCCCAGTTCGATGGGACGTTCCTCGCCGTCGGCCGATAGTAGCCACCCGGAGTTGTCCTCGGTCTCGAAGGCTTTGCCCTCGCCCACCGCGTTGACAACCAGCAGGTCACAGCCTTTTCGCCGCAGTTTCTCCCGCGCGTGGGAGAGGACGTCGGCGCCGCTGTCGCCGGTCTCGGCGGCGAACCCGACGATCACCTGGCCCGGCTTCCGCGCGGCGACGAGTTCGGCCAGGATGTCCGCGTTGCGGGTGAGGAACACTGGATCCGGCTCGCGGTCGGTCTTCTTGATCTTGTACTCGGCGCGCGCCGTCGGCCGGAAGTCGGCGACGGCGGCCGCCATCACCACGACGTCGACCTTCGCTGACACCGCGTGCATGGCCTCGCGCAGTTCCCCCGCGGTGCCGACGCGCACGATGTCGACCCCCGCGGGCTCCGGCAGCCCGACGGTGTGCGCGGACACGAGCGTGACGTGCGCACCGCGCTGGGCGGCGGTCCTGGCCAGCGCGTAACCCTGCTTGCCCGACGAGCGGTTGCCCAGGTAGCGGACGGGATCGAGCGGTTCGCGGGTGCCACCCGCGGACACCGCGATCCGCACGCCCTCGAGGTCCCTTGGCAGCGCGTCGCGCCTGCTCAGCAGCAGCCGCGCGAGGTCGACGATCTCGGTGGGATCGGCGAGCCGCCCCTTGCCGGTGTCCCTGCCGGTCAGCCTGCCGCTCGCGGGCTCGGTCACCACGACACCCCGCCCGCGCAGCGTCGCCACGTTGTGCTGGGTGGCCGCGTGCTCCCACATCTCGGTGTGCATCGCGGGGACCATCATGACCGGGCAGCGCGCGGTGAGGAGCGTGTTGGTGAGCAGGTCGTCGGCGAGCCCGTGCGCGGCCTTGGCCAGCAGGTTCGCGGTCGCCGGGACGACCAGCACCAGGTCGGCCTCCTGGCCGATGCGGACGTGCGGCACCTCGGGCACGTCGTCGAACACCTCGGTGTGCACCGGATGCCCGGAAAGTGCCTCGAAGGTGGCGGCGCCGACGAAACGCAGCGCCGCCGCCGTGGGCACGACCTGGACCGAGTGCCCTGACTCGGTCAGTCGACGCAGGACCTCGCACGCCTTGTAGGCGGCGATGCCACCACCCACACCGAGAACGACGCGCGGGCCCTGACCCGGTGTCACGGCCTCGCTCCGCTCGGCGTTCGCGAGCCTGTTACCGGCTCACTCACTCGCCCTCGGTGTGCTCGAGGAGGCCTGCGTGGATCTCGCGGAGCGCGATGGACAGCGGCTTCTCACGGGGGCCGGGCTCCACCAGCGGGCCGACGTACTCGAGCAGGCCCTCACCGAGCTGTGCGTAGTAGTCGTTGATCTGGCGGGCACGCTTGGCGGCGTAGATCACCAGGGCGTACTTGGAGCTGACCTTGTCGAGGAGGTCGTCGATCGGGGGGTTGGTGATGCCTTCGAGCTGCGCGCTCGTCGGGTCACCCAGTGCGCCCAACTCGGTGGGGGTGATCACTCGTGGTTCTCCAACTGATGGGAGGAAGATTTGTCAAGCATCAACTTTAGCAACTGCTCAGCGGTGCTCCGCAGGTCGGTGTTGACAACGACCTCGTCGAACTCGTCCTGAGCCGCCAGTTCCTCCTTGGCGGTGCGGAGCCTGCGCTCCACCACCTCCGGCGACTCGGTGCCGCGGCCGACCAGGCGCTCGACAAGAGCCTCCCAGCTCGGCGGCGAGATGAAGACCAGCAGAGCCTCCGGCATGGCCTTACGCAGGTTCCGGGCGCCCTGCAGGTCGACCTCCACCAACGCGGGCCGTCCGGTGGTGAGCCGCTCCTCGATGGGCGTCCTCGGAGTGCCGGAGCGGTGCGTGCCCCGGTGGATCTCCGCCCATTCGAGCAGGTCGTCCTTCTCGATCATGCGGTCGAACTCGTCGGCCGTCACGAACCGGTAGTCCACGCCGTCCCGCTCGCCGGGCCGCTGCTCCCTGGTGGTCGCGGACACGCTGAACCACAGGTCCGGGTAGAGCTTCCGCAGCTCGTGGACCACGCTGCTTTTACCTACGCCGGAGGGGCCGGCCAGTACCACCAGCCGACCCCTCCGGATGTCACTGCTCGTCACTCGCCGCTGAACTCGGCGAGCAACGCCTTGCGCTGACGGTCACCCAGGCCGCGCAGACGACGGCTCGGGGCGATCTCGAGACGCTCGATGATCTGCTGGGCACGCACCTTGCCGACGCCCGGCAGGGCCTCGAGCAGTGCGGTGACCTTCATCTTGCCCAGCACCTCGTCCTTGTCAGCCTGGGCGAGCACGTCCTTGAGGGTGGTGCCACCTCGCTTAAGGCGCTCCTTGAGCTCAGCTCGGGCGCGACGGGCGGCAGCCGCCTTCTCCAGCGCTGCGGCCCGCTGCTCCTCGGTCAGCTGGGGAAGGGCCACGATTTCCTCCGGGGGGTGGGGTTTTCTGCGGATCGGTGTCGCGACGTTACCGAGGTCCGCCTTCTCATGACAACGCGGGTCCACCTTAGTGCGGTGGGTAGTGCGCGACCGAGCATAGATCAACTCTGAGTAGCGAACACCCTTGGACCAGCGGTAACACCTACAGGTCAGGCGTCACTGGACCATACTGCCCGAGCCGCGCGAAGCGCTTCGACGTGGTATGGCATTGCGGATCGGCGCCTGGCTCCGCACGACCGCCGAATCACCGTCCGGCCCGCGTTCCAGCAGGTAGAGCCCGGTGGCCTGACCAACTGCCGAGAGGCACCCCGGCCGCTGTCAGGCCCGGTGGAGCGGCCGTGCGCCGGTCAGCCGGGCCGCCCATTCCACGAAAATGTCGCCGGTCCCGGCGACAGGCGGCCCGCCCGCGCCGTCATCGAACGAAATCCGCGAGAAATGTTCGCGACACGCGGGATTTCCTCGATTTCGTTCCGGTTCGCGTCGCCCCCGCCACCAGAAGAGCACGTTCGAAGTCGGTCGGCGGCCCGCAGCGGCCCCAGAGGGCCGAGGAGCGCGAGGTAGCCGGGCAGACGACGAGACCGAGTGGGCCGGTGGCCGGTGCTAGCGCGCGTGCACCGCCAGCGCATCGCGCACCCGCAGGGCGGCGTCCCGCAGAGCGGTGGCGCCGGGTCCGTGGCGCAGGATGTCGCGCGACGAGGCGGGCAGCACGTGCCGCCGGTGATCGCCGAAGACCTTCGCGAGGTCGGCGGCCCCGGCGCCCTGCGCACCGAACCCAGGGGCCAGGATCGGACCGTTCAGCCGGGAGAGGTCCAGCTCGGTGCGCCCGACGGTCGCGCCGATGACGAGGCCGACCGACCCGAGCGGGTCCGTGCCCTCGTTGCGGGCCGCTGCCTCGTCCACCATCGTCTGCGCGACCGGCACGCCGTCGGCGGAGCGGGCGCGCTGCACCTGGGGCCCCTCCTTGTTGGAGGTCAGCGCCAGCACGAACAGGCCGCGGCCGGTCCGCTCCGCCAGGTCGAGCGCGGGTTCGAGCGAGCCGAACCCGAGGTAGGGCGACACGGTCACCGCGTCCGCGGCCAGTGGCGAGCCCTCCCCCAGGTACGCCTGGGCGTAGGCGGCCATGGTGGAGCCGATGTCGCCGCGCTTGACGTCGGCCAGCACCAGCGTGCCGGAACCCCGGAACGCCGCGATCAGCTTCTCCAGCACCGCGACCCCGGCCGAGCCGTGCGCCTCGAAGAACGCCGACTGCGGCTTGACGATCGCGACCTCGCCCGCGAACGCCTCGACGCACGTCATGGCGAACCGCTCCAGCCCGATCGCGTCGCAGGGCAGGCCCCACTGTTCGAGCAGCGAGGGGTGCGGGTCGATCCCGGCGCACAGCGGTCCGCGCTCCGCCACGGCGGCGGCCAGGCGCGCCCCGAACGGCGCCCTCAACGCTGGCTCCGCAGCGTGGCCTGCAGTGACTGCAGTGACTCCACCCCGATGTCATCGCGGATGAGTGCCTCGATGCCGTGCACGGCGGCCGCGGCACCCTGGATGGTGGTCACGCACGGGATGTCGCGCGACACGGCGGCGGTGCGGATCTCGTAGCCGTCGACGCGTGGCCCCGGGTTGCCGTACGGGGTGTTGATCACCATGTCCACGCCGCCGTCGCGGATCATGTCCACGATGTTGTCCGCGCCCTCGAAGTGCTTGCGCACCTCCGTGCACGGGATCCCGTTGCGGCGTAGCACCTCCGCGGTGCCCGCGGTGGCCAGGACCTCGAAGCCGAGGTCGGCGAGCCGCTTCACCGGGAACACCATCGCCCGCTTGTCCCGGTTCGCGACCGACACGAACACCCGGCCGCTCGTGGGCAGCGAGCCGTAGGAGGCGGTCTGCGACTTGGCGAACGCCTTGCCGAACGACGCGTCGATGCCCATCACCTCGCCGGTGGACTTCATCTCCGGCCCCAGCAGCGAGTCGACGCCGTGGCCCTCCGGGGTGCGGAACCGGTGGAACGGCAGCACCGCCTCCTTGACCGACACCGGCGAGGACGCCGGCATGTCGGCGCCGTCACCGTCGGGCAGCATGCCCTCGGCACGCAGGTCGGCGATGGTCGCACCGAGCATGATCCGGGCGGCGGCCTTCGCCAGCGGCGTCGCGGTCGCCTTGGACACGAACGGCACGGTCCGCGACGCGCGCGGGTTGGCCTCCAGCACGTACAGCACGTCGTCCTTGAGCGCGTACTGGACGTTCAGCAGACCGCGCACGCCGATGCCCTCGGCGATCAGCTCGGTGGATCTGCGGATGGTCGAGAAGTCGGTGCGCCCGAGCGTGATCGGCGGCAGCGCGCACGAGGAGTCGCCGGAGTGGATCCCCGCCTCCTCGATGTGCTCCATGACGCCGCCGAGGAACAGCTCCTCGCCGTCGTACAGCGCGTCGACGTCGATCTCGATGGCGTCGTCGAGGAAGCGGTCCACGAGCACCGGGTGCTCCGGGGTGACCTCGGTGGCGCGTTCGATGTAGCCCGCCAGCGACGCCTCGTCGTACACGATCTCCATGCCGCGCCCGCCGAGCACGTAGGAGGGCCGCACGAGGACCGGGTAGCCGATCTCGTCGGCGATGCGCTTGGCGGCGGCGAAGGACGTGGCCGTGCCGTACTTCGGTGCCGGGAGCCCGGCGCCGGTGAGCACCTCGCCGAACGCGCCGCGCTCCTCGGCTAGGTGGATCGCGTGCGGCGGTGTGCCGACGACCGGCACACCCGCGTCCGCGAGCCGCTGCGCCAGGCCGAGCGGGGTCTGCCCGCCGAGCTGCACGATCACCCCGGCGACCGTGCCGGAGCGCTGCTCGGAGTGCACGACCTCGAGCACGTCCTCGAAGGTCAGCGGCTCGAAGTAGAGCCGGTCTGAGGTGTCGTAGTCGGTGGACACGGTCTCCGGGTTGCAGTTGACCATGACGGTCTCGAACCCGGCGCCACGCAGCGCCATGGCCGCGTGCACGCACGAGTAGTCGAACTCGATGCCCTGCCCGATGCGGTTCGGGCCGGAACCGAGGATCAGCACCTTCGGCCGGTCGCGCTGCTCGGTCACCTCGGACTCGGCGGCGGGGTCCAGCTCGTAGGCCGAGTAGTGGTAGGGCGTGCGGGCCGCGAACTCGGCCGCGCAGGTGTCGACGGTCTTGAACACGGGGCGGATGCCGAGCCGGTGCCGCAGCGACCGGACGCCGTCCTCCCCCGCCAGCTCGGGGCGCAGCGCGGCGATCTGCCGGTCGGAGAACCCGGACCGCTTCACCCGCCGCAGCAGCTGTTCGTCCAGCACGGGCGCGGCGGTGACCTCGGCACGCAGCTCGACGAGGGAGGCGATCTGGTCGACGAACCACGGGTCGATGCCAGACGCCTGGGAGACCTCGGCGACGCTCACCCCCAGCCGCAGCGCCCGCTCGACGGTGTAGAGGCGCCCGTCGTGCGGTACCCGCAGCGCTTCGAGGACCCCTTCCACCGTCATGGTGTCCGGGTCCGCGGTGGTCCAGAACCCGGCTGCCTTGGTCTCCATGGACCGCAGCGCCTTGCCGAGCGCCTCGACGAAGTTGCGGCCGAGCGACATGGCCTCGCCGACCGACTTCATCGTGGTGGTCAGCGTCGGGTCCGCGCCGGGGAACTTCTCGAACGCGAAGCGCGGCACCTTCACCACGACGTAGTCCAGCGTCGGCTCGAAGCTCGCCGGGGTCTCGCCGGTGATGTCGTTGCGGATCTCGTCGAGGGTGTAGCCGATGGCGAGCTTCGCGGCGATCTTGGCGATGGGGAACCCGGTCGCCTTGGACGCCAGCGCACTCGACCGGGACACGCGCGGGTTCATCTCGATCACGACCAGGCGGCCGGTCTCCGGGTGCACCGCGAACTGGATGTTGCAGCCGCCGGTGTCCACACCGACCGCGCGCAGCACGTCGATGCCGACGTCGCGCATGTGCTGGTACTCGCGGTCGGTCAGCGTCATCGCGGGCGCGACGGTCACCGAGTCGCCGGTGTGCACGCCCATGGGGTCGATGTTCTCGATCGAGCAGATGACCACCACGTTGTCGGCGCGGTCGCGCATCAGCTCGAGCTCGTACTCCTTCCAGCCGAGCACGCTCTCCTCGATCAGCACCTCGTGCACCGGGGACTCGGTGAGCCCGGTCGAGGCCAGCCGCTCCAGGTCCTCGGCCGTGTGGGCCATGCCGGAGCCGAGGCCGCCCATCGTGAACGAGGGCCGGATCACCACGGGCAGGCCGAGGTCGTCGACGGTCTTGCGGACCTCGTCCATGGAGTGGCACACCGCGCTGCGCGGCGTCTCCGCCCCGACCTGGGCACAGATGTCCTTGAACCGCTGCCGGTCCTCGCCGCGCTGGATGGCCTCGATGTCGGCGCCGATCAGCTCGACGCCGTAACGCTCGAGGACGCCGCGCTCGTGCAGCGCGACCGCGGTGTTCAGTGCGGTCTGGCCGCCGAGGGTGGCGAGCAGCGCGTCCGGGCGTTCCTTCGCGATCACCTTCTCGACGAAGTCGGCGGTGATCGGCTCGATGTAGGTGGCGTCGGCGAACTCCGGGTCGGTCATGATCGTCGCCGGGTTGGAGTTCACGAGGCTGACCCGCAGGCCCTCCTCACGCAGCACGCGGCACGCCTGGGTGCCCGAGTAGTCGAACTCGCACGCCTGCCCGATCACGATCGGCCCGGAGCCGATCACGAGCACGTGCTCGATGTCTGTCCGCTTAGGCACGGTTGTTCTCCTTCACCAGGCGGCGAACCCCGTCGCGGAACACCTGGAAGCTCTTCGACCGGTTCGACTCGACGTTCATGTATTGGGCGATCTCAGAGGCCGCCTGCATCTTGCGAAGGCCCGAACGGTGGTAGCCGTGCTTGTTCAGCACGGTCTCCAGGGCTTCCCAGGTGCCGCCCTTCACCGCGTCCGGATCGCGGTATCGCGCCTGTTTCGCCAGGCTGACCGGTACTTTCGGATAGGCGCGGTTGAGGGCTTCTGCATCGCCGAGCCACCACGCTTCCAATTCCTCGATCACGATCCTGTTCAGTACCTGAAAACTGTCACCGCCGGTGGCCGGGGTGGTGAGACGCGCGTTCGCGGCGTAGTCCTCGAGCTGCTTCTTCAGGACAACGCAGTCGTCGTCGTCACGATCGACGAGCACGGCGACCTTGAGGGGTTCCCACTTCATCCGGGCCGCGTAACCTGCGAACCTGATCGGCAACGCCTTCATCAGGGCCGTCTTGCCCGAGAACTCGCGGACCTCGCACACGGTGTCCGGCACGATACGCGGCAGCAGGATCTCCAAGGCGCTCTTGGCCGACGGCTCCTCGACGAGGACTTCGAGTACGGTCACCGCGGCCGTCCCGAGCGGACCAGTGGATCACCCAGCCCGAAGTAGCCTTCCATCCAGAGGTCACCCAGCAGTCCGCCCGCCTCCGCCATAGCGGCCAGTTGCGGGATGTCAGCGGCTCTGGCGTTCCTTGTGAAGCCGTCCTCGTCCCGGTACAGGGCCCACAACTCCTGTGGCCGCAGAGCATCCGCGAAGTAGGGCGAATGGGTCGTGACCAGGAGCTGGCTGCGTTCGGCGGCTGCCCGCGCCTCCTCAGCCAAGGGATACAGGAGCTTGGGGTGCAGTTGGTTCTCCGGTTCCTCGACACCGACGATCGGAGCGGGGTCGGGGTCGTAGAGCACCGTGAGGTAGGCGAGCAGCTTGAGCGTGCCGTCGGAGATGTACTGGGCCAGCACCGGGGCCTCGAAGGGCCGGTCCTTGAGACGCAGAAGGAGCCTGCCGTCCGGCATCTGCTCGGACTCGACCCGTTCCAGGTTGGGCACACGCTCGCCGAGTACACCGAAGATCCGCCTGAGCCGTTTCGGGTGCCGCTCGCCCAGGTACTGGATCACGTTCGCCAGGTTGTCGCCCGTGGCGGACAGCCGTTCCTGGGGACCCGCGACCGGCTGCGTCCTGGCGTGGTCGATGTTCAGGTAGGACAGGTACCAGCCGGAGATGAACCTGCGCAGAGCAGCCACCTGCGGGTAGCGGCTGAGCTGGCCGAGCCCGCTGACCGCAAGCAGGTCGGGGCTGTCGAGGGTCTCGTAGGTCTTGTCGTTCGACTTCTCGTCGTAGACCCAGCCCTCGCCTTTCGAGAAGTCGAGGATGTCTCGCGGTCTTCCCGCTCCTGGCGCAGTGGTCCATTGAAGGCGCTCCTCGACGACGATCGGGGAACCCCGTTCCTCGTCGATCGCGAGCCGGTAGGTGACCAACCTGCTGTTCGCGGACTCCCGGTACTTCAGTTCGAACTCGACCGGACCGTCCGCGCCCCGGCTCCTGATCTCCGGCATGCGGTTGCGTGTGTCCCAGGCTCGTCGGAGATTCGTGGTGAACGCCTCGTGCAGGAATGCGAACACGTCGAAGACCGTGGACTTGCCGCTTCCGTTCGGCCCGAACAGCACGGTGAGCGGAGTCAGCTTGTCGAACGTGACGTCCCGCAGCAGGCGGTAGTTGCGGATGGTCAGTCGCTGGATCGTCGGGCGAGCCATCAACGCCCCTCCATCAGGCCGACGAACTCGTCGAACAGCGAGGCGGCGTCGTGTGGGCCGGCCGCCGCCTCCGGGTGGTACTGGACGGAGAACGCGGGCACGTCGAGGGCGCGCACGCCCTCCACGCAGCCGTCGTTCGGGCAGTAGTGGCTGATCACGGCGTCGCCGAACGGGGTGTCGAACCGCTGGCCCGGCTCCCCGGCGAGCGCGAAGCCGTGGTTCTGCGCGGTGATCGCGACCTTGCCGGTGGCCACGTCGATCACCGGGATGTTGATGCCCCGGTGGCCGTAGCGCAGCTTGTAGGTGGACAGGCCGAGCGCGCGGCCCAGGATCTGGTGGCCGAAGCAGATGCCGAACGTGGGGATCCGCCGCTCGAGCACCGACCGGGTGAGCGACATCGGGCCGTCGGTCGTGGCCGGGTCGCCGGGGCCGTTGGCGAGGAAGAAGCCGTCGGGTTCGAGCGCGAGGACGTCGTCGATCGAGGCGTTCGCGGGCAGCACGTGGGTCTCGATGCCGCGCTGGGCCATCATGCGCGGGGTGTTGGTCTTGATGCCCACGTCCAGTGCGGCCACGCGGAACCGGGTCTCACCGGCGGAGGGGACCACGTAGGTTTCCTCGGCCGTCACCTCGCCGGCCAGGTCGGCACCGGCCATCTCGGGGGCGGCGAGGACCCGTTCGACCATCTCGTCGGTCGTGCCGAGCGCGTCGCCCGAGAACACGCCGCCGCGCATGGCGCCGCGCTCGCGGATGTGGCGGGTCACCGTGCGGGTGTCGACCCCCGAGATGCCGACGATCCCCTGCTCGGCCAGCGCGTCGCCGAGGCCGCGGCGGGACCGCCAGTTCGACGGGACGCGTGCCGGGTCGCGGACCACGTAGCCCGCCACCCAGATCCGCCCTGACTCGTCGTCCTCGTCGTTCCAGCCGGTGTTGCCGATCTGCGGGGCCGTGGCCACCACGATCTGCCGGTGGTAGGAGGGGTCGGTGAGGGTCTCCTGGTAGCCGGTCATGCCGGTGCAGAACACCACCTCGCCGAGCGTGGCGCCGGTCGCACCGAACGCCGCGCCGCGGAAGACCTTGCCGTCTTCGAGAACCAGAGCGGCCTGTGTCGTCGACACAGTCATGAACGCGCCTTTCCGTCATGTGCGGTGACCTTGCCGCGCAGCAGGGTCGTGACCACCCTTCCGGGCAGCTCCATGCCTTCGTACGGGGTGTTGGCGGCGATGCTCGCCAGCTCGCCGCCGCGGACGGTCCACCTGGCGGCCGGGTCGACCAGCGTGAGGTTCGCCGGTTCGCCCACCGCGATCGGGCGGCCCTGGTCGGTCAGGCCCGCGATCTGGGCCGGGCGTTCGCTCATCACCCGCGCCACGCCGCGCCAGTCCAGCAGCCCGGGCTCGACCATCGTCGCGACCACCACCGACAGCGCCGTCTGCAGACCGAGCATTCCCGGCCGGGCCGCGGCCCACTCGCAGTCCTTGTCCTGGGCGGCGTGCGGGGCGTGGTCGGTCGCCACGCAGTCCAGGACCCCCTCGGCCAGCGCCTCCCGCAGCACCTTCGCGTCGGCGGCGGTGCGCAGCGGCGGGTTGACCTTGTTGACCGGGTCGAACGTGCCGAGCCGCTCGTCGTCGAGCAGCAGGTGGTGCGGGGTGACCTCGGCCGACACCGTGATCCCCTGCGCCTTCGCCCAGCGCAGCAGCTCCGCGGCGCCTGCCGTGGAGACGTGGCAGACGTGCAGGCGGGCGCCGGTCTGCCTGGCCAGCAGGCAGTCGCGGGCGATGATCGCCTCCTCCGCGGCGGCGGGCCAGCCGGCCAGACCCAGCCGCGCGGCCCGCTCCCCCTCGTGCGCCTGCGCGCCGACGGTGAGCCGGGGCTCCTCGGCGTGCTGGGCGATGACCACGTCCAGCGCCGTCGAGTACTCCAGCGCGCGGCGCATGAGCAGCGGGTCGGCGACGCAGTGGCCGTCGTCGGAGAACATCCGGACCTGGGCCTGCGAGTTCGCCATCGTGCCCAGCTCGGCGAGCCTCTCGCCGGCCAGGCCGACGGTGACCGCGCCGACCGGGTACACGTCGACGAGACCGACCTCGCGACCGCGCCGCCACACGTGCTCGACGATCACCGCGTTGTCGGCCACCGGGTCGGTGTTGGCCATGGCGAACACGGCCGTGTAGCCACCCAGCGCGGCGGCGGCCGAGCCGGTCGCGATGGTCTCGGTGTCCTCGCGGCCCGGCTCGCGCAGGTGGGTGTGCAGGTCGATGAAGCCGGGGAGCGCGATGAGCCCCGTGGCGTCGACGACCTCGTCGGCGTCGGTGCCCTCGGCGATCAGGCCGTCCTGGACCAGGAGATCCGTCGGCTCCTCGCCGTAGGGGCGGACTCCCTTGAGCAGCAAGGAACTCACGCGACGTCCTCCTCTTCGTGAGCGAGCAGGTGGTACAGGACCGCCATCCGGACGTGCACGCCGTTGGACACCTGCTGGGTGATCGCGGCGCGCGGCGAGTCGGCGACCGCGGCTGCGATCTCCATGCCGCGCAGCATCGGGCCGGGGTGCAGCACGACCGCGTGCTCGGGAAGCAGTTCGAGGCGGCGCTCGCTCATCCCGTACGCGATCGAGTACTCGCGGGCCGAGGGGAAGAACCCGCCGTGCATGCGTTCCGCCTGGACCCGCAGCATCATCACCGCGTCCAGGCTGGGCAGCTCGGCGTCGAGCGTGTGCGAGACCGTCACCGGCCACCGCCGCACCAGCGCGGGCAGCAGTGTCGGCGGCGCGACCAGCGTCACCTGCGCGCCGAGCGTGGTGAGCAGGTGGACGTTCGACCGCGCGACCCTGCTGTGCAGCACGTCGCCGACGATCGCGACCCGTTTCCCGGCCAGGTCGCCGAGGCGTTCCCGCAGGGTGGCCGCGTCCAGCAGTGCCTGCGTGGGGTGCTCGTGCATGCCGTCGCCCGCGTTGACCACCGACGTGCCCGCCTCGGCGAGCCAGCCCGCGAGCCGGTGCGCGGCGCCCGAGGCCGGGTGCCGGATGATCACGCAGTCCGCGCCTGCCGCGGCAAGCGTCTGCGCGGTGTCCCGCAGCGACTCGCCCTTGCCGACGCTGCTGCCGCTCGCGGACACGTTGACCACGTCGGCGCTCATCCACTTGCCCGCGATCTCGAACGACACCCTGGTGCGGGTGCTGCTCTCGTAGAACATCGTGAGCACGGTCCTGCCGCGCAGCGTCGGCAGCTTCTTGACCTCGCGGCCGAGCAGCGTCTGCTTGAGCTGGGCGGCCGTGTCGAGGACGGCGGTGGCCGTGGCGGCGGTCATGCCCTCGGTGGCCAGGAGGTGCTTCACGACGCCCCCTCACCGGCTCGGTGACGTCGTCGGCATCGATGGTTCGCTCCGCAAGCTCCGCTCACGACTCGTCCCTCCTGTCCAGGGCTCGGTCCAGGACGACGGCGTCGCGGTCGTCGGTCTCGGTGAGCAGGACGTGGACCTCCTCCGAACGGGACGTGGGGACGTTCTTGCCGACGTAGTCCGCACGGATCGGCAGCTCACGGTGACCGCGGTCGACGAGCACGGCCAGCTGGACCGCGCGCGGCCGGCCGGCGTCACGCAACGCGTCCAGGGCGGCACGGATGGTGCGGCCCGAGTAGAGGACGTCGTCGACGAGGACGACCAGGTGGTCGTCGAGGCCGCCCGAGGGCAGGGCGGTGGCGCCGAGCGGGCGGGTGGGTTTGCGTCGAAGATCGTCCCGGTACAGCGTGACGTCCAACACACCGGTGGGGACCTCGAAGCCGGAGAACTCGGCGATCCTGGCGGCCAGCCGCGCGGCGAGCGGTGCGCCGCGGGTGGGTATGCCCAGGAGGACGACGGGGGGTGCGTCCGAGGTGCCGAGCGCGGTGCGCTCGATCACCTGGTGCGCCATACGGGCGATGGTGCGCGCGACGTCGCCGGCCGACAGCAGCTCACGCCGCTCGGCCGGTTCCGTCGCGCCGCGATGGGGCGGCGACAACGGTGGACCTCCTTCCCCGCCTCACTGGACGGGTCCTTAAAGGACGTCTAGCTCCGCGCCCACTGCGGGCGCTGTAGCACCGTAGCAGGCCCCGCGGATCCACCAACCGGGTGGTAATCCGTCGTTTCCACGGACGTCGTACACAGATCAGCTTGACCTGGTGACAACTGTGGGTAACCATTACTCTGCGTGTCGATATGCGGCTACCCGCGGCATACGTTTTCAACCAGCCGTCGGGGCGAACGAAATGGAGAATCGCCATATGGGCGACTACGCCAAGGCGCTAGGGAGCAAGCTCCGCGGCATCCGCCAGCAGCAGGGCCTGTCCCTGCACGGCGTCGAACAGAAGTCCGGCGGCCGCTGGAAGGCGGTCGTGGTGGGCTCGTACGAGCGGGGTGACCGGGCGGTCACCGTGCAGAAGCTGGCCGAGCTGGCCGACTTCTACGGTGTCCCCGTGGTCGAGCTGCTGCCGGAGGGCCGCGTGCCTTCCGGGGCGGAGCCGGCGACGAAGATCGTCATAAACCTGGAGCGGCTCCAGCAGCTCCCGGCGGAGAAGGTGGGCCCACTGGCCCGCTACGCCGCCACGATCCAGAGCCAGCGCGGTGACTACAACGGCAAGGTGCTGTCGATTCGCACGGAGGACCTCCGGTCCCTGGCGATCATCTACGACATGACCCCCGGCGAGCTCACCGAGCAGCTCATCGACTGGGGCGTGCTTCCGCCGGAGGCGCGTCCGTCCAAGGAGGACTGAGCCTGTCCACGACGGGCATCTGAGGATCGCCGCCGCCGGCCGAGGGAATGGGAGATCGGCCGGCCGGGCGAGCAGCACCCGCTATCGACAGACCACGTCCCCGGTCGCGACCCCGTTGGCACAAGGGGCCGCGACCGGTCGCGTTTCCGGGGTTTGGCCACCCTCCGTGGCGAACGGGCGCTGATCACCGCCGCGTCCGCCCGAAGGCCGCTACTCCATTCAGGTCACCACACGACAACCCGACCGGGTCACCACAATCCCGGACTGTCGCCGCGCGACGCGCCGGACACATTCCGGCGCGGATCGCTAGCGTCAGCCGGGTGATCCACCGTGCGCCCGCACCTTCCGCGAGAGCGGCCATCGCGGGCACAACCGTTCGGCAGCACCAAACTCGCCTTCTCGGCCCGGGTTCCGGGGAAGGTCGGTGCTGGCACTTGTGGTGCCACGCTGCGCGGGTGTGGGTGTCATGTCCTGAACGGCGTGGTCACGATCAATCGGCTAGCCGGTCTTCGCGGTCGCCGTCGGTTCGGGGGCGGGTGCCGGTGTGCGGGTGCCGGTGCGGGAGACCGCGACGCCCGCCAGGCACAGCGCGCCGCCCGCGAGCGTGACCCAGCCGGGCAGTTCGTCCAGCAGCAGCCACGACATCAGCACCACCAGCGCGGGCACGGCGTAGGTCGTCGCGCCCATCTGGGACGCCGACGTCCGTGCCAGGGCGTACGCCCACGTGGTGAAGGCCAGACCGGTCGGGAACACCCCGAGGTAAATCACGTTCAGCGTGGCCGACACCGGCGCCGTGGACACCTGGGTGACCAACTGGCCCGCGAACGGCAGGCACGCGACGGTCCCGACGAGACAGCCGAACGTCGTCACCTGCAGCGCGCTTCCGTGGCGCAGCGCGGGTTTCTGCGCCACGACACCGATCGCGTAGGTGATCGCCGCGACCACGCACAGCAGGACGCCGAGCACGGACGCGTGACCGTCGCCCGCCATGGAGAACCCGACCACCACCGCGCCGGAGAACGAGACCGCGATGCCCGCCAGCACCCGGGGGTTGAAGCCCTCCTTGAGCAGCCAGCCACCGAGCAGCGCGATCAGCACCGGCCCGATGTTCACCACCATCGCGGCGGTGCCCGCGTCGACCTCCTGCTCACCCCAGTTCAGCGCCACCATGTACAGGCCGAACCACAGCACGCCGGAGATCGCGATGCCCGGCCACGCCGCGCGCCGCGGCCAGCCCTCCCCGCGGATCACCAGGAACGCGACCAACACGATCGAACCGGACAGCAGGCGGCCGAGGGCCAGCGCGCCCGGTGCGTAGTGCTCGCCCGCGCTGCGGATCGCCACGAAGGCCGAAGCCCACAGGAACACGGTCACCGCGGCGGCGAGCAACGATCTTCTGTCGGTCATGGGCGCCAACCTATGCGGTGGCACCGACAGGCCGCGCGCGGTTTTCGGACCTGGCGTCAGAGCGTCGCGCGGAGCTGGTCGGCGATCGTCGCCAGCCTGCCGAGCACGCCGTTCACGAAGCGCGGGGAGTCGTCTGTGGACAGTGACCTGGCCAGCTGCACCGCCTCGTCGATCGCCACCGCGTCCGGGACGTCCGACGCCCACAGCAGTTCGTACAACCCGAGCCGCAGCACCGCGAGGTCCACGAACGGCATGCGGTCGAGCGTCCAGCCCTCCGCGTGCTCGGTGAGCAGTTCGTCGATCCGCTCGCGGTGCGCCACCACGCCCTCGACGAGCGTGGTGGCGTAGTCGTTCGGCGGCGGTTGCTCAGCGGCCTCGTTCCGCTCGCCGAGCAACCGGACCGGGTCGGCGTCGCGAAGTGCCGCCGCGTACAGGACATCGACCGCGCGCTTGCGAGCTTTGCTGCGCGCGCCCATCTACGAGCTGACTCGGCCGAGGTAGCGACCGTCGCGGGTGTCCACCTTAACCTTCTCGCCGGTCGACAGGAACAGCGGCACCTGGATCTCGGCGCCGGTCTCCAGCGTCGCGGGCTTGGTGCCACCGGTGGAGCGGTCGCCCTGCAGGCCGGGGTCGGTCTGCTGGATCACGAGCTCGACCGACGTCGGGAGCTCGATGAACAGCGGGTTGCCCTCGTGCGTCGCGACCGTCACGGTGCTGTTCTCCAGCAGGAACTTGGCGGAGTCACCGATGACCTCGGAGTCGATGTGCTCCTGCTCGTAGGTCTGGCCGTCCATGAAGACGAACTGGTTGCCGTCCTGGTACAGGTAGGTCATGTCGCGGCGGTCGACGGTGGCGGTGTCCACCTTGATGCCCGCGTTGAAGGTCTTGTCGACGACCTTGCCGCTCAGCACGTGCTTGAGCTTGGTGCGCACGAACGCCGGGCCCTTGCCGGGCTTCACGTGCTGGAACTCGACAACGCTCCAGAGCTGGCCCTCGAGGTTGAGCACCAGGCCGTTCTTCAGGTCGTTCGTGGATGCCACGGGGTCGTTCTCTCTCCTGGTCGGATCGTCTGCCGCGTCGTCTTCCGCGTCGCTACACGACGACGAGCTGTTTGGTCGTCAACGTGAGAAGCTCGGGATCGCCGTCCCGCACGACGAGCGTGTCCTCGATGCGGACCCCGCCCTTGCCGGACAGGTAAACGCCCGGCTCCACGGTGACTGCCATGCCGGCCGCGAGTCTACCTTCACCCGTCTTGGCCAGGGACGGTGCCTCGTGGATCTCCAGCCCCACCCCGTGCCCGAGCCCGTGGAGGAACTCGTCACCGCGCCCGGCGTCCACCACCACCCCACGTGCGGCGGCGTCGACGTCGGCCACCAGCGCACCCGGCCGCAACGCTGCCCGGCCCGCCGCCTGCGCGGCGGCGACCAGGTCGTACAGCTCCCGCTGCCACTGCGCGGGCGCACCGAGGACGAACGTGCGGGTCATGTCCGAGTGGTAGCCGTCGACCAGCGCACCGAAGTCGAGTTTCACCAGGTCACCGGTTGCCAGCTCGGCGTCGGTCGGCCGGTGGTGCGGAACGGCCGAGTTGGCGCCCGTCGCGACGATCGAGTCGAACGAGGGGCCGGCCGCGCCGTGGTCGAGCATGCGGCTCTCCAGCTCGCGCGCGACCTCGCGCTCGGTGCGGCCGGGCCGCAGCCCGCCGTGCTCGATGAGGTCGGCGAGCGCGCGGTCGGCGGCCGCGCACGCCATCCGCAGCGCCTCGATCTCGGCGTCGTCCTTGACGATCCGCAGCTCCTCGACGAGGCCCGCGGCGCGGACCAGCTCGGTCTTCCCCGCCTGCTCGGCGAGCACGTCGAAGTCGTCCACGGTGACGTGGTGGCTCTCGAACCCGGCGCGCCCGACCCGCCGGTCCGCCGCCACCTTCGCCAGCGCGGGCGCGCAGGGCCGCTCGATCAGGCGCTCCAGGTCGGGCACCTGCCGCGACGACTGCGTCAGGTACCGGCCGTCGGTGCAGAAGAGCGAGGTCCCGTCGTCCTGCGCCGACAGCAGCAGCGCGGCGTTCGACCCGGTGAACCCGGTCAGGTAACGCACGTTGCGCAGGTCGACGACGAGCAGGGCGTCCAGTTCGCGCTCGCGGAGGCGGGTCCGCAGGGCGGCGCGGCGGCGTACGTGCGTCTCGGGCATGTGCTCGACCTTATGGGCTTACCCTGTACCGATGCGAACGTGGCTGTTGCGCGGGGCGGTCATGGCCGTGGTGCATGCCGTGGCCGAGACCGTGCGCGCCGACTTCGGCGTGCACCACCCGACCTCGCGGACGTTGTTCGAGGCGCTCGTGCTCGGTGCGCTCGTCGGGGTGGCGGCCGTGTGGGGGGCCGTGGACCGGTGGCGGGATGTCGAGGACGCGGGCCGGGCGTGGCTGATCGGGTCGCTGGTCGCCGGGTGGTGCGCCGCGGTGCTCGCGGTGATCGGCAAGTCGGCGTTCGTGGACCAGACCGGGGTCGCCGACCTCGGCGGCGCACTGACCGGCGGTGCCGCGTTCACCGCGCTGCTGGTGCTGATCCCCGCGGCGATCGGCCTCGCGGCCGGGCACTGGATCAGGTCGTCGCGTCCCGCCGCCGACGAGGACGCCGAAGCAGACGCCCAGGAAAACGCCGAGGAAGACGAGGACGAGCCTCAGCGCGGCGGGCCGACCAGGTCGAGGCCGCGTTCGTAGCCGTCCCACTCCTGCGCGGTCGTCGGTCCCACCGCCGAGGAGTTCAGCGCCGCGACGTCCGCCGACGGGATCCGCCACACCCGGTCGTCCAGCAGGAACCCGATGCCCCGGTCGGGTGCCCACCTGGCGGGCACGCCGGGTTTGACGTGCGCGGCGACCTCGACCTCGGCCAACACCTCAGGGCGGCGCGCGAGGACGCGGACGGCGAGCTTCTCGGCGACGGACCTGCGGTCGAAGCGCACGATCTGCCCGCCGACGACCAGGTCCACGGTCCGGCTCGGTGAGGGGACGGCGAACCCGTCGAGCGCGAGCACGGCCCGTTCCGGTTCGGCGCAGGCGTCGAAGTCGGTCACGTCCAGACCGAAGTGCCGCAGCCCCGACGGCCCGGCGGGTGCCTCGTGGGTGGCGCGCACGAGGTCGATCGCGACCTTGCCGCACGGGTTGTCGAGCGACACGACCGCGTGGCCGTCCGCGCGCCGCACGAGACCGGGCCCCTCGCGCCACGGCCCCGGCAGCAGCAGCGGCTGGTAGGGGTGGAAGCCGAAATCCCGGTCCCAGAAGGTGATCGTGGTGCCGT
The DNA here is from genome assembly GCF_042653545.1 of Actinophytocola glycyrrhizae. NCBI lineage: Bacteria > Bacillati > Actinomycetota > Actinomycetes > Pseudonocardiales > Pseudonocardiaceae > Actinophytocola > Actinophytocola glycyrrhizae. Next base: position 81,296 of record NZ_JBHSIS010000020.1, on the reverse strand, counting down.
CGCGGGTCTCGTGGGCGATGGCGAACGCGGCGAGCGCGTCCACCCACATCCAGTCCGCACTGAACGCGTCGACGACCGACCGGAGCCGGGCGCTGGTGTCGGCCACCGGCTGGAAACCGTCGGGCCCCAGCGCCTCCACGTGCCGGCCGAACGCCGGGTCCGGTGAGCGCAGCACGAACTGGCCCGCGCCGTTGTGGCCGGCGTGCTCGCCGGTGGTGTCGGTGAACATCAGGTAGAACCGCCCCGCGAGGTGGACCACCGACGGCTGCCCCGCGCCGTAGGTGTTGTCCCGCTTGACGTCCCGTGCCGCGGTGACGAGCGGGCGGCCGCCGTTGGCCCTGGTCCACACCCGGCCGTCGCGGCTGGTCGCGACACCGATGGCGTTGCCGTGGGCGTGGTCGCCCGCGGCGCCCGTGTAGTACAGGTAGTAGTTTCCGCCGACCTTGAGCACCGACGGGTCGCACGTGTGCATGGCGTCGAAGCGGGCCGCGCTCCCGGAGAACACCGGGGTGCCGCCACTCCCGTCGGGACCGCGGAACGGGCCGTTCATCGACCTCGACTCGGCGAGCAGGATGTCGTCGCCCGGCGGGTTCGCGATGCCGAGCTGGCTGCACCACCACATGCGGTAGCGCCCGCCGTCCCACAGGACCGACGGGGCGTAGTTGTAGGGGGCGTCGCCGGTGCCGTACGCGATCGGGCCGGGGCTCTGCCTGCCGGCGCGGGTCGTGAGCCGCACGGGGTCGATGGTGGCGGGGACCGCGGGTCTCGGCACTGGTGTCGCGGTGGGTGTCGACGGGTGGGCGGGTTCCGGCCCAGGGGCGGCCTCGCTGGTGGTGCAGCCGACGGTGAGCGCGGCTACGAGAGCGGTCGCGACGAGGTGTCTTCGACGGTGCGTGATGCGCATCGTGGAAGAACCTCCATATGTTGCCCCTTGTTCAGCCGAAGGACAGTGTAGGGATTACGCCGAGTGCTTGGGAGCGTCACGTACGGGTGGCGACCAGTTCCACTTCGAAACCGTCCGCGTTCTCCAGGTAGGCGGCGTAGTGGTCCGGGCCGCCCGCGTGCGGGTGGCGGTCGGCGAACATGAGCCGCCAGCCGTGTCCGGGTGCCGCCGCGGCGATCCGGTCGACGTCGGCGCGGGTGCCCGCGTGCAGTGCGAGGTGGTTGATGCCCGGCGCGGTCCGGTCGTGCCGGTCGCCGGTACGGGCGGCCGAGTCCTCGACGACGACGTAGCCGCCGCCCTTCCGCCAGCTCACGCCGCGGTCCCAGCGCTGGTACTCGCGCCAGCCCAGTCGCGTGAACAGCCAGCCGAAGCTCGCCGCCGCGGCCGGGAGGTCCGCGACCCACAGCTCGACGTGGTGCACGCCCTCCTGCGCGGCGGGCAGCGCGAGGAGGACGCGGTGGGGCGTGCCGTGGTGCACGTCGCCACCGATGTCGAAGAAGCCGACGCCGGCCGCGAACCGCCGTGCCCGCGTGTTCGCCTCGTCGACCAGCGCGAACACCGCACCGCGCAGTTCGAGACCGGTGTCGATCAGTGCGGTGGCGACCTCGGCCGCGAGCCCGGTGCCCCAGTGTTCGCGGGCCACGCACCAACCGGTCTCGAGGACACCGCCGGGCAGCTGCCGCGAGACGCGCAGGTGCGCCACCCCGGCCACCTCGCCGTCCTTCTCGACGACGAGGACACCGGTGCCCGGCGGACCGTCGTGGCGCAGGCCGCCGTCGACGAGCTCCCGCACCCGGTCCGGGTCGGTGAAGTCGCGAGCGAGGAAGCGGCTCAGCTCCGGGTCGGCGAGCACGTCGGTCAGCGCGCCGACGTCCCGCTCCTCGACCGGCCGCAGCAGGTGGGTCACCGGTGGTCGGCGAGCCAGCGGAGCGCGAGCGGGTACCCGTCGACCCCGAGACCGACGATGACACCGGTCGCGACCGCGGACAGGTGGCTGTGGTGCCGGAACTCCTCGCGCCTGTGCACGTTGGTGATGTGGACCTCGATCAGCGGCGCGGTCAGCAGCGCACAGGCGTCGCGGATCGCGATCGAGTAGTGGGTCCACGCACCGGCGTTGAGGACGACGGCGTGCCCGTGGTCGGCGGCCTCGTGCAGCCAGCCGATCATCTCGCCCTCGTGGTCGGTCTGGCGGACGGTGACGTCGAGGCCGAGGTCGCGGCCCGTCTTCTCGCACAGCTCGACGAGGTCGGCGTGGGTGGTGTGACCGTAGATCTGGGGCTCGCGCTTGCCCAGCCTGCCGAGGTTGGGGCCGTTGAGCACCAGCACCTTCATCGTCTGTCTCCTTCGCGGATCGATCGGGCAAGCCTAGCCAGCGGACCCGGCACGAAAGCCCGAGGCTGTGGACAACCCGCCCGCGGCGGCCCGCCGCTGTCGGTGCTCCCCGCTACGCTGGATGTCGGGGGGCCGACGGCCGCCCGCCGATCTTGCGGCGGCCGGTCACCGCACCGTCGTCAGGCGCTCGTACGCGGTGGCCAGCAACTCGGGCGCCGGGTCCTCCAGGCGTCCCGGCCTGGCCAGCGCGTCGAGGACGACGAAGCGGAGACAGCCCGCCCGGGTTTTCTTGTCGCCCAGCATGGCGCGCGTCAGGTCGGGCAGTGCGCCGGGTTCGTAGGTGGTCGGCAGCCCGATGGCGTCGAGCACGGTGCGGTGCCGGTCGGCGGTGGCGTCGTCGAGGCGGCCTGCCGCACGCGCCAGCTCCGCCGCGAACACGAGGCCGACGCTGACCGCCGCGCCGTGCCGCCACCGGTAGCCCTCACGGCGTTCGATCGCGTGGCCGAGGGTGTGGCCGTAGTTGAGGATCTCGCGCAGGCTCGACTCGCGCAGGTCCGCGGCCACCACGTCCGCCTTGACCTGGATCTTGCGGCGCACCAGCTCGGCGAGCACGGCACCGTCCGGGTCGAGCGCGGCCTTCGGGTCGGCCTCGACCAGGTCGAGGATCGCGGGGTCGGCGATGAAGCCGCCCTTGACGATCTCGGCCATGCCGGGCACCAGCTCGTCGGTGGGCAGGGTCCGCAGCGTGGTGAGGTCGACGAGCACCGTGGCCGGTTCGTGGAACGCGCCGACGAGGTTCTTGCCCGCGTCGATGTTGATGCCGGTCTTCCCGCCGACCGCCGCGTCGACCATGCCGAGCAGCGTGGTCGGCACGTTGACGAGACGGACCCCGCGCATCCAGCTCGCGGCGACGTATCCGCCGAGGTCGGTGACCGCCCCGCCGCCGAACGCCACGACGGTGCCGCCGCGGTCCATGCCCATCGCGGCGAGCGCGTCCCAGCACTGCCCGGCGACGGCGAGCGTCTTGCCTGCCTCGGCGTCCGGCACGGGCACGAGGTGGGTGTCGATCCCGTTGTCCAGCAACCGTTTCCTGGTCGCCTCCGCGTTCGCGACCAGCGTGGGCGGGTGCACGATCGCGACCTTGGGTGATCCGGCGACGGCGGCGACCACCTCGTCGGTGAGGTCGCGGCCGATCACCACCTCGTACGGACGGTCGGTCGCGACCCTGATCCGCACCGGCTCGGCTCCCGACTGGGTTGACACTGCCCACGCTCCCTCGTCCTCGGCTGTCCGGAGGTGAGCATGGCACGCCCGCCCGGCGCTACATCGAGCGGAGGAGCGCGGTGAACGCGGCGACCGGCACAGCGATGGGGGCGGCGGGGTTCTTGGAGTCACGCACGGCGACGGCGGGGCCTGCGAAGGCGATCTCGACGCAGTTGCCGTTGTCACCATTGGCCGTGCTGCGGCTGCTCTTGCGCCAGGACAGCTCGGCGAGATCCACTGAGGACACGGTGCTCGCCTCTTTCACGATGGTTCGGGCAGCTCGCCCGCGTGTCGCTCGATGAGCGCCACCGAGTCGGCTGGGTTCAGTGCCTCGCCCCGCAGCGAGTCGAACACCAGTCTAGCTTCCCGGACCTCGGCCTCATCCTCGATGTGCAGCGCCCCGGTCGCGTACTCGTGGTAGAGCAGATCAGGCTCCTCGGGCTCGGGGAATCCCAGGAGGGTGAAGCCGCCCTCCAAGGCGTTGGGTGAGCACTTCCGCTGTGGCAGCACATGGAGGGTGACCGTGGGCAGCTCAGCCATGATGATCAGGTGGTCGAGCTGCGCGCGCAGCACCGCCGGGCCGCCGATCTCGCGGGTCAACGCGGCCTCGTCGATCAGGGTAACCAGCTCCAACGGGTGCTCCCCGCTGGTGAGCCGTTGCTGGCGGATCCGCCGCACGGCGACCTGGCTGTCGACCCTCTCCGCGCTCCGTCGTCGGTGCGCGTGACCGAACAACGCGCGGACGTACTCCTCGGTGTGCAGGAGGCCGGGCAGGTGCATGCCCGGGTAGTCCCAGACGCGGTCCGCCTCGGTCTCGGCGTCGGTGTAGCCCATGTCCAGCACGCCGTAGGCGGTGAACCAGCTCGGTTTGAGGGCGGCGCGGACGGCGTCGAGGAGGTCGGGCTCGAAGCGGTCGTAGAGATCCATCATCGACCGGACCAGGTGCACGGTGGCACGGGTCTCGCCGCTCTCGACGCGGAACAGCGAGCTGCGGCTCAGGTCCAGCTTCGGGGCGGCGGCCTCCAGGGTCAGCCCTGCCGACTCGCGCAGGGCGCGCAGCCGCCTACCGAGACGGCGCCGACGAAGCGGTGGTTTGACGTGCGTGGTCACGAAACGAAACTCTCCCCGGGTGCTGACCGTGCGTGATCACATGATCGCACCGGGAAATCCGGTCCCGCCTTTCCCGGGTCAGGGCGAGACCGGCATCGTGGCGAGCACGTCGGCGAGGACGTCCTCGGGGGTGCGTTCGCTGGTCGGGATCGTCGCGACCGAGACGGCGGCGTAGACCGGCCTGCGGGTGTTGAGCAGTTCCTTCAGGTGGGCGCGTGGGTTCGGCAGCAGCCACGGGTGCAGCGTCACCAGGCCCTCGCGGCGCAGGAGCTGGTCGAGGTTCACGTCGAGGAACACCACGTGGAACGGTTTGAGTAGCTCCGCGACACCCGGTGCCGTCGGGGTGCCGCCGCCGAGCGCGAGAACGCCGTCGTGCCGGGGCAGCAGGTCGGCCAGGATCTCGCGTTCGGACTCCTGGAACCTCTCCCGCCCGAGCTTCACGACCAGCTCGCCCGCGGGGATGCCGTGGACGCGTTCGATGTCGTCGTCGAAGTCGCGGAACTCGAGCCCGAGCCGGTCGGCGGCCATGCGCCCGACGGTGGACTTACCCGACCCTGGCGGGCCGACGAGGATCAGTGCGGGACCGGTCACCAGCGCTCCTGCAGTGCTTTCAGGTAGGAATCGGCGTTGCGGCGGGTCTCGGCGATCGAGTCCCCGCCGAACTTCTCCAGCGCGGCCTCGGCGAGCACCAGCCCGACGACCGACTCCAGCACCACCCCCGCGCGGGGCACGGCACACACGTCGGACCGCTGGTGGATCGCCACCGCGGGCTCACCCGTCGCGGTGTCGATGGTCGACAGCGCACGGGGCACGGTCGAGATCGGCTTCATCGCGACCCGCGCCCGCAGCGGCTCCCCGTTGGTGATGCCACCCTCCAGGCCACCGGCCCGGTTGGTGCGACGGGTGACGCCGGGGTGCGCGGAATCCATCTCGTCGTGGGCCTTGCTGCCCCACCGGCGCGCGGTGGTGAACCCGTCGCCGATCTCGACACCCTTCATGGCCTGCACCCCCATGAGAGCGGCGGCGAGCCGGGCGTCGAGGCGCCGGTCCCAGTGCACGTGCGACCCCAGCCCCGGCGGCAGCCCGTAGGCGATGACCTCGATGACCCCGCCGACGGTGTCCCCTGCTTCCTTGACGGCCTCGATCTCGGCCACCATGGCCTCGGTGCCCGCGGGATCGAACGCACGGACGGGACTCTCGTCGATGGCGTCGAGGTCGCCGGGCCCCGGCAACGGCCCCTCTGGCGCGTCGGCGCCACCGATCGACACGACGTGGCTGATGATCTCCACACCCAGCAGCTGCCGCAGGAACTGACGGGCGACGGTGCCCAGCACGGTGCGGGCAGCGGTCTCCCTGGCACTCGCGCGCTCCAGCACGGGCCGCGCGTCGTCGAACCCGAACTTCTGCATGCCAGCGAGGTCGGCGTGCCCGGGCCGGGGGCGGGTGAGCGGCTCGTTGCGGGCCAGCCCCGCCAGTTCGTCGGCGGCCACGGGGTCGGCCGACATGACCTTCTCCCACTTGGGCCACTCGGCGTTGTCGATCCGCACCGCGACCGGCCCGCCCTGGGTCAGCCCGTGCCGCACCCCGCCGAGGAAGTCGACGCGGTCGGTCTCGAACCCCATCCGGGGGCTGCGCCCGAACCCGAGCCGCCGACGGGCGAGCTGCTTGTTCAGGTCCGTGGTCGTGACCTCGACCCCGGCGACCATGCCTTCGAGCACGGCGACCAAAGCAGGCCCGTGCGACTCACCAGCGGTGATCCAACGCAACACCCGACGATCCTGTCATGCCCGCCCGACGCGTCGATCGGCGGTCGTACGTTCACGTGGCAGCTCGACGGAACACTTGCGGATGTCGTGAGGGTGGGTTCTGGTGGCCTCCGAGGTTGGGGGTTGCGGTCGGTTGTCCTCGCCGGACGGGCAGGTCTCCGGGGTGGCGAGGGGTTGTTTGGCTGCGGTCGGGCGGGTCTGCCTGCCAGGTCGACGGGATGGCAGGGAGCCCCTATGGGTGGGCTTGCGGCACCGGCGGGGTTGCGCGGGCTGGGCCCCGCTTCGCGGGCCCGGGCGCTGCGCGCCCTGGCTTCGGTGCTGTGAAAGGCGCGTTGACGGCGTGGCAATGCCCTGAAAGGCGCGTTCAGGGCGCTGAGCGCCCTGAACGGCCCATCGACGGCACTGGTTGTGCCGTGAACGCGTCTTTCGGGGCGACGGGCTCGGCTCAGCCTTACCCAGCCGAACACGGAGGCTCAGCCCTGGATTGCCGGGAACGTGGCTATCAGGTACGTCGCGGCCAGGAGGGCTGGGCCGTGGGGGATGCCGGTGCGCCATCGGGCTCGGTGCCGTCGTGGGGCCAGGGCGTTCATGATCAGTGTCAGGATCGCGGCCAGTGTGGTGCCCACCAGTACCGCGGGCCAGCCCACCGCGCCCAGTACCGCGCCCTGGCTGCCCGACAGCTTCACGTCGCCGCCGCCCATCGCTGTGGGCCACAGCAGGTGGACTGCCAGGTACAGCATTCCCAGCGCCGCGCCGCCCAGTAACGCGCCTTCCAGCGTCTGCCAGCCGGACTGGGTCGCTGCCAGCGTTGTCGCGACCGCTGTCGCCGGGTACGCCGCCAGTGTCAGCGCGTCGGGCAGTCTTCGGTGTTTCAGGTCGACCACCGTCAGTGTCACCGCGAACCACGCCACCACCAGTGGGATGGGCAGCCACCACCACGGGAGGTTGCCCGCTTCGACTCGCCAGCCCGCCAGTGCCCACAGTGCGGCGACGGCAGGCGCACACCATCCTCTGTGGACAGTCGCGCCTCTGCGGAGCTTTGCCAGCAGGGCCTGACCGAGCACGCCCGCGGTGGCGCCCGCGACAGCAAGGAGGAGTGCGAGGTTCATGGTTCCACGGTCCACTGGGGAGCGTGGAATGACAAGGAGAAGGCCGAGCGAATGGGACTTTCGTTCGGGTTTCTTACCTGCGCACTGCGAGTGTCCTTTGTGGACGCGTTCTGTCGGCTTCAGAGCGGCAGCGGCAGGATCCCGCCCGTCGCCGTGTGCAGCGCGTCGCGCATCGCCTGGCGGGGGGCCGCCTTCCCGGTGAACTGTTCCACCTGCCCGAAAGCCTGGTGCAGCAACATGTCCAGGCCCGTCGCCACGTGGCCGCCGTGTGCCGCCACCGCGGTCGCCAGCGGGGTCGGCCACGGGTGGTAGATGACGTCCAGCAGGAACGGGGCGCCGCCGAGCGCCGCCGGGGACACCGCGTCCGGCGGCGCCGTGTTCACCAGCACCGACGAACCCGCCACCAGCGCCGGGAAGTCCGCCGCCGCCCACGCCACTACCTCGAGCTTCACGCCCACCGCCGCCGCGCACGTTCGTGCCGCCTCCGCGCGGGCGGGATCGCGCACCACCACCGTCGCCGACGACACGCCCAGTTCCGCGAGCCCGGCGATGGCCGCCCGTGCGGTGCCGCCCGCGCCCAGCACCACCGCCGACGACCCCGAGCCGAAACCGGCGGCCCGCAGCGCACCCGCCACGCCCTCGACGTCCGTGCAGTCCGCCGCCCAGCCGTCGTCGCGGCGTACCAGCGTGTTCGCCGCGCCCACGGCCTTCGCCCGGTCCGTTGCCCGGTCCGTTGTCGTCGTGGCCAGGGCCAGTGCCGCGCCCTTGCCGGGCATCGTCACCGACAGGCCGACCCACGACTCGTCCAGGCCCGCGACCAACTCGGGCAGCTCGGCCTCCGACGCCTCCAGCCGCGTGTACGTCCACGGCAAGCCCAGCGCCTCGTACGCGGCGCCGTGCAGCACCGGCGACAGCGAATGCGCTACCGGCTTGCCCGTGACCGCGGCTCGCCGGACGTCAGTAGGCACCGTTCTCCTGGGCCTTCACGCGGTTCGCGTTGTGCTCGTCGTTCGTCACCGCGAAGCACGACGTGCCGTCCTTCTCGCACTTGACGAAGAACAACCACTCACCGGGCTCCGGTTTCACGGCGGCGTCCAGCGCCGTCTTGCCCGGCGCCGAGATCGGCGTCGGCGGCAGGCCGGTGTTGTCGTAGGTGTTGTACGCCCCGACCTTGTCCCGGTCCTCCGGGTTCGTCCGGATCGCCGGGCGGTCCAGCACGTAGTTGATCGTCGAGTCGTACTGGAGCCTCATCGACTCACGCAGCCGGTTGTACGTCACCCTGGACACCTTGTAAAAGTCCTCGGTGATGGCCTCCTTCTCCACCAGCGACGCCATCACCAGCACCTGGTACGGCGTGTACCCGGTGTCCTTCGCGATGTCCGGCAGCCCGGCGGCCTGCATCTGCGTCGCCGACTCGGTCACCAGCTGCGTCCACAGCTCCTCCGGCGTCGAACCCGGCTTCACGTGGTACACGCCCGGCATGATCAGGCCCTCGAGCCTGCGCTGCGGCTCCGCCTTGCTCGCGTCGGGAACCGCCCACTCCGGCACGCCGAGCTTGGCGAGGTCCGCGGTCTTGGCGACCTCGGCGAGCTGCTCCGCTGTCACGCACGTGCTCTTGCCGTTCAGCTCGGCGCAGGAGGCGTCGGCGAGCATCGTCGTGATGCCCTTCACCACCTTCTCGTCGCCGAGGATGATGTTCTCCAGCTGGGCACCCGGCTTGATCTCCATGGCACCCACCCGCGACGCCGGGTCTACGATCTTGTCGACCGCGGCGGCGCCGGACGCCTTCGTCTTCATCACGTAGTAGCCGGGCTGCACGCCACGCACGTCGGCGTTGCTCTCCGCGGCCGCGACGAACGCACGCGAGCTGGCCACGACCCCGCTGTCGACGAGCGTGGCGGCGATGTCGCCGGTCGAGTCACCGTCGTTCACCTGGACCACGACATCGGTTTCGCCCTGCCCGGCGAAGTCCTCGTAGCCACCGATGCCGGTCAGCTGCTGGTAGCCGTAGTAGCCGCCCGCCGCGATCAGCGCGAGCACCACGACCATGCCGATCCACAGCCCGGTCCTGCGCCGCTTCCTCGGAGGCGGCGGTGGCTTGCGGCCGCCCCGGTCACGCCGCACCGGCCGGTGCCGTTCCGTACGTGCGTCGGAGAACAGATCGAGGTCGTCGTCGTGTTGAGTCATCGCTCCTGCGCCTCCGGGGGCGTCCGGCGTGCCCGCCCGTCAAGCCAGGCCTGCAAGATCTCGACGGCCGCCGCCTGGTCGACCACCGCCCGCTGTTGCTTTCCACGCACTCCGCGGTCGCTGAGCATTCTGGTGGCGCTGACCGTAGTCAAGCGTTCGTCGGCCATTCGCACAGGTACCGGGCGCACCCGGCGCGCGAGTTTCCTGGCGTACGCGGTCGCGATCGCGGCCGCCTTGCCATGACGGGCCGCGAGCGTCCTGGGTAACCCGACCACCACTTCGACCACCTCGTGCTCGACAACGAGCTCGGCCAGACGATCGAGGTCACTGCCCGAGCGTTCGTCCCGAGACAGGGTAACGAGTGGCGTCGCGAGCACGGGACCGGGATCGCTCAGCGCGACCCCGACCCGCACGGATCCGACATCGACCCCGAGCCTGCGGCCGGCCCCCGGATCACCGGATCCCACTAGTCCGCCTCCCCGCCATTCAATGTTCCGGTCGCGCCCCGGACGAAAGGTGCGGTTCGGTCACGTGCATGTGGCTGGTTCGCGTCACGTTCCCCTGAGGTGCGGTTGCGCAGGCCTCGCCCTGAGACGACCTTCAGGTCTGCACAGCGGGTGTCGGTCATGGGGTTGCCTCGGAGATCGCCTTGCGCAGCGCCGCGACCGCCTCGGGGATGCCCGCCGCGTTGCCGCCACCGCCCTGCGCGAGGTCGGGCTTGCCGCCGCCACGACCGCCGATCGCGGGCGCGAACGATGGCACCAGCTTGCCCGCCGCGAACCCCGCGTCCCGCGCCGCCTTCGTGGTCGCGACCACGAAGTTGACCTTCTGGCCGTCCGCCGAGAACAGCGCCACCACCCCGGACCGCGTGCCGAGCCGGTTACGTACCTCGGACGCGAGCTGGCGCAGGTCGTTGCCGCCGATGCCGTCCGGCGTCGCGACCGCGACGAGCGCGGTGCCCCGGACGTCCTCCGCCGCGTCCGCGAGCGTGCCCGCCGACGACAGGAGCTGCGCGCCACGCAGCTTCTCCAGCTCCTTCTCGGCGGTGCGCAGGCGCTCCACGGTCTGGCCGATGCGCTCCGGCAGCTCCTCGGGACGCACCTTGAACTGCTCCGCGAGCTGACCGACGAGCACGTGCTCGCGCGCGAGGAACCGGAACGCGTCCAGGCCCACCAGCGCCTCGACGCGGCGCACCCCCGCACCGATCGACGCCTCGCTCAGCAGCTTCACCACGCCGATCTCGCCGGAGCGGTGCACGTGGGTGCCGCCGCACAGCTCCTTGCTGTAGTCGCCGATGGTGATGACGCGGACCTTGTCGCCGTACTTCTCGCCGAAGAACGCGATCGCGCCCGACTTGCGCGCCTCGTCGAGGCTGACGATCTCCGAGCGCACCTCGTAGTCGTTGAGCAGCACGTCGTTGACCTCGTCCTCGACGTCCGCGATCACGCTCGGCGCCACCGCACCGCCCGGCGAGGTGAAGTCGAACCGCAGTCTGCCCGGCGCGTTCAGCGAACCCGCCTGCGCCGCCTGCGTGCCGAGCGCGCGCCGCACGCCCGCGTGCACGAGGTGCGTCGCCGAGTGCGACCGCGAGACCGCGCGGCGGCGGGTCGAGTCGACCTCCGCGTGCGCGGTCGCGTCGAGCAGCACCTCACCGGAGACCACCTTGCCGCGGTGGACGTTCAGGCCCGCGACGGGCGACTGCACGTCGCGCACCTCGACGACCCAGCCGTCACCGACGATCTTGCCGGTGTCCGCGAGCTGGCCACCGCCCTCCGCGTAGAACGGGGTGCGGTCGAGCACGACCTCGACCTCCGCGCCCTCGCCCGCCGACACCGCCGACTGGCCGTGCGACAGCAGGCCGACGACCCGGGACTCGGTCGAGAGGTCCTTGTAGCCCAGGAAGTCCGTGGTGCCGTGGGTGTCGAGGATCGACCGGTACGCGCCACCGTCGGAGTGGCCGACCTTGCGCGACGCCGCGTCCTGCTTCGAGCGCTGGCGCTGTTCGGTCATGAGGCGGCGGAAGCCCTCCTCGTCGACCGTCAAGCCCTGCTCCGACGCCATCTCCAGGGTCAGGTCGATCGGGAAGCCGTAGGTGTCGTGCAGCTGGAACGCCTTGTCGCCGGGCAGGACCGCGCCGCCGGCGGACTTCGTCTCGCTCGCCGCGAGGTCGAAGATCTTCGAGCCGCTCGACAGTGTCTGGAGGAACGTGTCCTCCTCCTGGCGCACCACACCGTCGATACGGTCGAACTGCTCGACCAGTTCAGGGTAGGCCGGGCCCATCGTGTCGCGGACGACCTTCGCGAACTCGCCGAGCACCGGCTCGTTCACACCGAGCAGGCGCACGGAGCGGACGATGCGGCGCAGCAGGCGACGCAGCACGTAGCCACGCGCCTCGTTGCCGGGGGTGACGCCGTCACCGATCAGCATGACGCCCGACCGCGCGTGGTCCGCGATGACGCGGAACCGCACGTCGTCGAGGTGGTTGGCGCCGTAGCGGCGGCCCGACATCTCCTCCGCCCTGGTGATCACCGGGCGGACGAGGTCGGTCTCGTAGACGTTCTCCACGTCCTGCAGGAGGAACGCGACCCGCTCGATGCCCATGCCGGTGTCGATGTTCTTCGCGGGCAGCTCGCCGATCGGCGGGTGGTCCTTCTTCGGGGACAGCTCGCCGCGCTCGTCCTGCATGAAGACGAGGTTCCAGATCTCGAGGTAGCGGTCCTCGTCCGCGACGGGCCCGCCCTCCTTGCCGAACGCGGGGCCGCGGTCGTAGTAGATCTCCGAGCAGGGACCGCCGGGACCCGGCACACCCATGTCCCAGTAGTTGTCCTCGCCGCCCCGGCGCTGGATGCGCTCGTCGGGCAGACCCGCCACCTTGCGCCACAGCTCGATCGCCTCGTCGTCGGTCTTGTAGACCGTGACCCAGATGCGGTCGGGGTCGAAACCGTAGCCGCCTTCGGACTGCGGCGAGGTGACCAGCTTCCAGGCGTGCTCGATCGCACCTTCCTTGAAGTAGTCGCCGAAGGAGAAGTTGCCCGCCATCTGGAAGAACGTGTTGTGGCGGGTCGTCTTGCCGACCTCGTCGATGTCGCCGGTGCGCACGCACTTCTGCACGCTGGTCGCGCGCGGGTATGGCGGCGGCTCCTCACCGAGGAAGAACGGCTTGAACTGCACCATCCCCGCGTTCACGAACAGCAGGTTCGGGTCGTCGAGGATGAGGGAGGCACTGGGCACGAGCGTGTGCCCGTTGCTCGTGAAGTGTTCGGTGAATCGCTTGGAGATCTCGTGTGTCTGCACGGGTCAGGTCCTTGGGTCGAGAGGAGTCGGAGGCCGGCCAGGCGGACAGCGCGGCGCTACAGGGCGCGGCTCAGCTGCCCGCCCTGTTAGCTCGCGTCCCGCTCGACCGAGCAGGCCGGTGCCGCTCGTCCCGGACGCCGAGGGCGTGCCGCGCCACCGGGCTGACCCCGGACCGCTGCTCCACCACCTCGGTCAACTCCTCTTCCCGCTCGGACATGCCCGCGCGGACGTCGGCACCGAAGGAGCCGATCGCGCCCGCGAGCTCGCTGATCGCTTCCCCCAGGTTACCCGCGATGCCTGCCGGGGTCGCCTGCTTTGCCGTCTCCTTGGCCTTGCGCGACAGCGCGACGCCCGCGACCATGCCGACACCGAGCCAGAAGAGCCGCTTCACGACGTGACTCCCTTGCGCTTCCCGCGCCGAGCGTGCTTGCCGTCGGTCTCGCCCTTGGCCTTGCGTCGGGCCTTCAGCGCCTTGCTGACGCCGTAGGAGAACGCGGCGGTCTTGACGAGCGGGCCACCGAGCGTCGCCGTGAACACCGACGTCAGCGCCGAGACGTTGCCGGTGACGGCCTGCGTGTTCGCGGTGATGCCGTCGACCCGCTCCAGCTGCGAGTTCACCCGGGTGAGCGTGGTGTTGGCCTCGGTGAAGATCGGGTCGGTGTTCATGTGCGCCTTGCGGATCGCGATGGTCGCCTCGTCGAGCGTGCGCCCGAGCTTGATCAACGGGATCGCCAGCAGCAGAACGAGCAGCACGAACGCGCCGGCCGCGATCAGCGCGGCGATCTGCCCTGCTGACACGAGCCCTCCAAGGTGTGAGTGGTGCGGAAATGCCGGTCAGGTTACCGCGCGACCCCGACACCGGCCCGTTCGGCTCAGGTCAGCGGACCGGTGTGTCCGTCCGGTGCGCGGCGTGGGTGTCCCGGTCGGCGCGGGGCGGTTCGAGCAGCGCCCGCCCGGTGCCGTCGGTGCCCGGCTTCGCCGTCGTCACCTGTTTCCCCTGATGGCGCGCCGCAGCTTCGGGACCCGCTCGGCGAGTGCGCGCTCGGCGCCGCGCTGGGTCGGCTCGTAGTAGTCCTTGCCGACCAGCTCGTCCGGTGGGTACTGCTGTTCGAGCACGCCCTCCGGCACGTCGTGCGGGTAGCGGTAGCCGGTGGCGTTGCCCAGTTTCTTCGCACCCGCGTAGTGGCCGTCGCGCAGGTGCGCCGGGACGGTGCCGACCGCGCCCTGGCGGACGTCGGACATGGCGGCGCCGATGGCCGTGGTCACCGCGTTCGACTTGGGCGCGGTCGCGAGGTGGACGGTGGCGTGCGCCAGGTTCAGCGCGCACTCCGGCAGGCCGATCAGCTGCACGGCCTGGGCCGCGGCGGTGGCGGTCTGCAACGCGGTCGGGTCGGCCATGCCGACGTCCTCGCTCGCGTGGATCACGAGCCTGCGTGCGATGAACCTCGGGTCCTCCCCCGCCTCGATCATGCGCGCGAGGTAGTGCAGCGCCGCGTCGACGTCCGAGCCGCGGATGGACTTGATGAACGCGCTGACCACGTCGTAGTGCTGGTCGCCCTGCCGGTCGTAGCGGACGGCGGCCTTGTCGACGGTCGACTCGACGGTCGGGAGGTCGATCGTGCCGTCATTGGTGGCCAGTGCCGAGTCGGCGGCCGCCTCGAGCGCGGTGAGGGCGCGGCGGGCGTCGCCACCCGCGAGCCGGACGACGTGGTCCTCGGCGTCGGCCGCCAGCGTGACGGCGCCGTCCAGCCCGCGTTCGTCGGCGACAGCGCGGCGCACCAGGGCGCGGACGTCGTCGTCGGTGAGCGAGCGCAGCTGCAGCACCAGCGAACGGGACAGCAGCGGCGAGACCACGGAGAAGAACGGGTTCTCGGTGGTGGCGGCGACCAGCAGCACGATGCGGTCCTCGACGGCGCCGAGCAGCGCGTCCTGCTGGGTGCGGGAGAAGCGGTGCACCTCGTCGATGAACAGGACCGTGGACTCGCCGGAGTGCGTGAGGCGGCGGCGCGCCTCCTCGATGACGCCGCGGACCTCCTTCACCCCCGCGGACAGGGCGGACAACGCGACGAACCGGCGGCCGATCGCGCTGGACACCAGCATCGCGAGGGTGGTCTTGCCGGTGCCGGGCGGGCCGTACAGCATCAGCGACGCCGGTGCCGCGCCCTCCACGAGCCGCCGCAGCGGCGCGCCGGGACCGAGCAGGTGGTCCTGGCCGACCACCTCGTCGAGCGACGCGGGCCGCATGCGGACAGCGAGGGGCGCGTTCGCGCTCACCCGCTCCTTGCCGCCGGGGTGTCGTCGCTCCTCCGGCGCGGTGTCGAACAGTTCCAGGTCGAGCCCATCGTCCACGCCCGCGACGCTACCCGGAGGGCGAACCGGGCCGCTGACGACCTCGCACGGCACCTGCCCGGTCAGCCGTCCCGGCGGAACGGCGTCAGGTCCGGGCGCTTGGCCACTCGGCCGGTGCCAGAGGAGATGCCGCGCAGGCGTCGGCCCAGCCACGGGCCGAGGAACCCGCTCAGCCAGCGCATCTCCGCCTGGATCGTCGTCAGCCGGGCCGGGCGCGGCAGCTCGGGGAGCGGGTGGGTCCACGAGTCGTCGGCGCCGGGCAGGTCCAGTGCGTGCGCCATCGAGTCCGCGATGCGCTGGTGGCCCACGGGGCTCGCGTGGAGGCGGTCCGGTGACCAGATGCGGGCGTCGGTGGTGACGTCCACCGCGAACGTCTCGACGACCCGCACCCCGTGGCGGGCCGCTGCCTCGCGGATGCGGGCGTTCAGCGCGAGCACACGCGGCACCAGCGGCTTGGCCAGCGGGGCGATCCTGGCCACGTTGGGGAAGGTGACGGTGCCGACGTCGGCGCCGGTGGCCCGCAGCGACGCGAACATCGCCGCCATGTGCCCGGCCACCAGATCGACGTCGCACTTGGGGCGCAGCACGTCGTTCAGGCCCGCGACGACGGTCGCGAGGTCGGGCTTCAGCTCGAGTGCCCGCGCGAGCTGCTCGGCGTGGATCTCACCGGCGAGCTTGCCGCGCACCGCGAGGTTCGCGTAGCGCAGGTCCGGGTTCAGATCGGCGAGACGGGCCGCGAGCCGGTCGGCCCAGCCGCGCAGCCCCGTGTCGTCGTCACCGTCGCCGAGCCCTTCGGTCTGGCTGTCCCCGATGGCCACGTACCGCTCGTACACCTGCGGCTCCTCACCCTCACGACGTCTGCGGGACCAGCGTAATCGCCGCCGCTGCCACTCCGTTGGTGTTGGCGTCGTGGCGGGGTTTGTCCTCGCCGGACGGGCAGGTCTCGGGGGGGGTGGAGAGGTGGTTCGGCTGCGGTTGACGGCGTGCTGAGTGCCCTGAAAGGCGCGTTCAGGGCACTCAGTGCCCTGAACGCGCCTTTCAGGGCACTGGGGTCACTGCCGCGCTGCAGGACTACGTCCGGGTACGGCGCCGCGCAGATCGCGGCGAACACGTCGAATTTCGGGGAGGCGGTACCCGGTCGGTCAGCGGCGGAACGCCGGGTAAACCGCGAGGATCGGGTCGTCGTCGAACCACCGCTTGCGCAGCCGGTCGCCCACCGCGGCCGCGTGTTCGGCCACCGCGTCCGAACCGGCCAGCAGCGCGTCGTCGGCGAGGCGGCGCCAGCGGTCGGTCAGCACGTGGGTCTCCGGCGGGGTGTCCGACGGCAGCGTCGAGTGTGTCTGCGCGGCGTGCGGCTGCGAGAAGAACTGCCACGTGGTCAGCCACACCCAGAACAGCTGCGCGTCGAGCAACGCGGGCAGCAGCACCGAGTCGTCGTCCAGGTCCGGCCACACCACCCGGACCTCGGCGCGCCAGCCGGCGAGCATCGCGTCGGTCATGCCGTTGGGCAGCGCGAACGGGCACCAGCACGACGGGAACGGCACCCGCAGGTACGCCGCGTCGAAGATCGCGTTGCGCACGCAGCCGCCCTCGAGGTCGAGGAACCGCACGCCCCGGTTGGTGATCAGGTTGTTGTCCGGGCAGGAGTCCGACGGGCTGAACGCGCGGTGCCTGCCGGTTTCCAGGAGCTTTCGGCTGCGCTCCGCGCATTCCAGCACGGCGACCGACGTGACGACGCCCAGTTCGGCCGACAGCAGGTCCGGCAGGTCGTTCAACGCGGCCGCACCGTCGATGGCGAGCGGGTCCTTGAAGTCCGGGACGGTGAGGCGCCGCTGCAGCGCGTCGAAGTCGGCCTCCCTGCCCGCGGTGGTCGCGTGCAGCCTGCCCAGCGACCGCGCGTAGGACAGCAGCGCGCGTTCCGCGGCGCGTGCGTCGTCGCCGAGCAGCTTGTCCGCGAGCGTCGGGGCGCGGCCGAGATCCTCCAGCACCAGCAACCTGCTGACCGGATCATGCGCGAACAGCTCGGGGCACATCCTGTCCTCGGAGGCGAGCGCGGTGAACAGCTGGTAGCTGGCCGCCTCCCGCACGAAGCTGTCGCAGTGCTCGTCGGGCGGTTGCAGGTAGCGCTTGAGCACGAGTGTCTTCGGCAGCGAGAACGGGCTCTCCGCCACGCGTACCCGCACCACACAGGACCGCCGGGAACCGCCGAGGTCCTCGGGCTCCGTCAGCCGGATCCGGACGCCGAACCGTCTGCTGAGCACGGATTCGGCCGCGACCATGGTCGCCAGTACTTCGGGATCCGCTTCACCACCGAGTGCCGGTGGGTCGGCGGCGGTTTCCACACTCATCTCCTCAAACCCTACTCCCGCTCGTACCACCGACCGTAGTCATGTCCATCGATCAAGTAGCCACAGTTCTTCGGATAAATAACGAACACAGCTTCGTGTCAGGACGAGCACCGCCCGAAACGGGCAGCCGGCGGGCGCGGGCCCGTTCGGACGCGGCAACCGGCCTCCCGCATCGGCTGCCGTCCACGTGGCACGGCGCTAGAGGAGGTCGGTCACGAGCCGCGGGGAGCGGCTCCGGGGTGCGCCGCGGCCTGGCGATCACCGCCCGGCGTGCTCCGCCTTGTCGGCCTTCGGCTGCGCGGGCTTGAAGTCCACGCCTGCCTCCTTGCGCTGCTCCGGCGTGATCGGCGCGGGCGCGGCGGTCAGCGGGTCGTAGCCGCCGCCGGTCTTCGGGAAGGCGATGACGTCGCGGATCGAGGGCTCACCCGCGAGGAGCATGACCGTGCGGTCCCAGCCGAAGGCGATGCCGCCGTGCGGGGGCGGGCCGAACTTGAACGCCTCCAGCAGGAAGCCGAACTTCTCCTCGGCCGCCGCCTCCGAGATGCCCATCACCTCGAAGACCCGCTTCTGCACGTCGGCCTGGTGGATACGGATCGACCCGCCGCCGATCTCGTTGCCGTTGCAGACGATGTCGTAGGCGTAGGCCAGCGCGTTGCCGGGGTCGGACTCGAACCGGTCGATCCAGTCCGGGTTCGGCGAGGTGAACGCGTGGTGCACCGCGGTCCAGCGGCCGCCGCCGACCGCGACGTCACCGGCACTGCGGGCGGCCTCGGCCTCCTCGAACATGGGCGCGTCCACGACCCACACGAACGACCACGCCGACTCGTCGATCAGGCCGAGCCGGTGGCCGATCTCGACGCGGGCCGCGCCGAGCAGCGCACGCGCCTCGGCCGGGGTGTTGGCCGCGAAGAAGACGCAGTCGCCCGGGTTGGCGCCGGTGACCTTGGCGAGGCCGTCGCGCTCGGCCTCGGACAGGTTCTTGGCGACCGGGCCGCCCAGTGTGCCATCGGCGTTGACCAGCACGTACGCGAGACCCTTCGCGCCACGCTGCTTGGCCCACTCCTGCCACGCGTCCAACTGCCTGCGCGGCTGGTCGGCACCGCCCGGCATGACGACCGAGCCGACGTAGGGCGCCTTGAACACGCGGAACGGCGTGTCCTTGAAGTACTCGGTCAGCTCGGTCAGCTCGAGACCGAACCGCAGGTCGGGCTTGTCGGTGCCGTAGCGGGCCATGGCGTCGGCGTAGGTCATGCGCTGGATCGGCAGCTGGATCTCGTGGTCGGCCAGCTCCTTCCACAGCGCCGCGATGACCTTCTCGCCGAGCGCGATCACGTCGTCCTGCTCGACGAAGCTCATCTCGATGTCGAGCTGGGTGAACTCGGGCTGGCGGTCGGCGCGGAAGTCCTCGTCCCGGTAGCAGCGGGCGATCTGGTAGTACCGTTCCAGGCCACCGACCATCAGCAACTGCTTGAACAGCTGCGGCGACTGCGGCAGCGCGTACCAGGAGCCGGGCTGCAGACGGGCCGGGACCAGGAAGTCGCGGGCGCCCTCCGGGGTCGAGCGGGTCAGCGTCGGGGTCTCGACCTCGACGAACTTCTCGGCGTGCAGCACCTCGCGGGCGATGCGGTTGGCCTCGCTGCGCATGCGCATGGCCCGTGCGGGGCCGCCGCGGCGCAGGTCGAGGTAGCGGTGGCGCAGGCGGACGTCCTCGCCGACGGTGAGGTGCTCGTCGAGCTGGAACGGCAGCGGCGCGGCCTCGCTCAGCACGGTCAGCTCGGTGACCAGGACCTCGACGCCACCGGTGGCGATCTCGGGGTTCTCGTTGCCCTCCGGCCGCCTGGCGACCTCGCCGGTGACCTTGATGCAGTACTCGGCGCGCAGGCTGTGCGCCCGCTCGGCCATCTCACCCTCGCGGAACACCACCTGCGCGACGCCGGACGCGTCGCGCAGATCGACGAAGATGACTCCACCGTGATCGCGCCGGCGGGCGACCCAACCGCTCAACGTGACGGTCTGTCCGGCGTGCTCGGCGCGAAGCGTCCCGGCCTCGTGCGTGCGGATCACGGCGTGCTCTCTCCTGTCGAGGGATGATGTGACTGATAGAGGCTAGCCAACGACCGTGCTGTTCCGTCCAGCAGGTTTCCGGCGCTACGATCACCGTGAGCACCTACACGGTCACGGGTGGATTTAACGTGTTGGCTACCACGGCCACGCGGTACGTCGTAGGGTGTGGTTACCAGGTGGTAGGTAAGAACAGCTGGGGAGAACGCGAGGAGACCACGATGGGTGGCGGCGCGACCCGCGAACCAGTTCGAGAGCTGCACCGAACCGGCGAGATCAGGCGTGCGCTCCCCCACCCGGTGGACAGCCTCGCGGCCGATGCTTTTCCGACCGCGCTGCGCACCGCCATCCAGGCCAGTGGGCTCAGCCTCGATCGCATCCAGTACCGGCTGCGCGCACGCGGCGTCTCGGTCAGCGTGACGGCACTGAGCTACTGGCAGTCGGGGCGGCGAAGGCCGGAGCGGGCCGAGTCGCTCGCGGCACTCGGGCACCTCGAGTCGGTGCTGGGTGTCGCACCGGGGTCGCTGATCGCGCTGCTCGGGCCACCGCGTCCGCGTGGCCGCGTGCAGCGCGAGTCGTCCCGGGTGCCGATCCCGTCGCTGTTCCCGTCCAGTGAGGCGCTGTCGAAGCTGCTCAAGCGGATCGACTTCACCACGGAGACGGCGCTGACGAAGCTCTCGCAGCACGACCGCATGGACGTCGCGGCGGACTGGGGCGAGAAGCGGATCGCCGTGCGGCAGGTGCTGCGCGCCGAACGGGACGGCGTCGACCGGACCGTCATGGTGTACGACCTGGAGCGGGTCGGCAGGCCGTTCCCGGAGGTCGTGGCGGGCCAGTCGTGCCAGATCGGCCGGGTCGCCCGCGACGAGGACGCCGGCCTGATCGCGGCGGAGATCCTCCTCGACGCACCGCTGGCCCGCGGCGAGACGGCGATCGTCGAGTACGCGCTCAACCACCCGGGACCGCCGTTCTCACGTGGCGACGACAGCTACTGCCGCCGGTTCACCACGCCGGTGCGTGAGTTCGTGCTCGAGATGCAGTTCGACCCGGACGCCCTGCCCGCGTACTGCGAGCTGTACACCGTCAACCCGGAGGAGCAGACGACCACGCGGCGCAAGGTCGAGGTCACCCCCAACGGGCAGGCCCACGCGGTGGCACTCGACTTCGGCCCCGGCACGTTCTGCGTCCGCTGGGACTGGCCGAGGGACCGCACCTGAGGGAGTCGACCGCACGGGCTTGCGGGACGACGGGCCGTACTCGCTCGCGCACCACGTGAGCCGTCACCACCCGACGAACGCTCGCCTCGATTCGGGGAAGAGCCGTCGTCGCGCCGGGGGTCGGCCCCCGCTCCTCGCCGTGTCCGGGCCTCAGAGCAACGACAACTGCTCCTGGCGCACCGGTTCGCTCGCCTTCGCCGTCTCGGTCAGGCTGCCCTCCGGCCAGCCGGGTTCCGCCGCGTCCGGGGTGCGTTCCGCTTTCGGACCAAGACCGTGCCTGCGTAACAGCGGGCCGACCCGGGTGCCCAGCCAGCGGCGGTACCGCACGTCCGCGTTGCTGCCCCTCGCGTAGATGCGGCGGTACTCCGGCACCAGCCGGGGGTGTTCACGTGCCAGCCAGGTCGCGAACCACTCCCGCGCGCCAGGGCGCAGGTGGAGCGGCAGCACCGTCACCCCGCTCGCCCCGGTGTCGGCGATCGCGGCAAGCAGCGCGTCCAGCTGTTCCACCGAGTCGGTCAGGCCCGGCAGGACCGGCGCCACGAACACCCCGCACGGCAACCCGGCTTCGACGATCTTGCGGACCAGCTCCAGCCTCGCCTGCGGGCTCGCCGTTCCGGGTTCCAGGTTGCTCTGCAGTTCGCGGTCAACCAACGCGATCGACACGCCGAGCCCCACCTCGACGTCCTTGCTCACCTCGGTCAGCAGCGGCAGGTCGCGGGACAGCACCGTGCCCTTCGTGAGGATGCTGAACGGTGTGCCGCTGTCGGCCAGCGCGCGGATGATGCCCGGCATCAACCGGTACCGGCCCTCCGCTCGCTGGTAGGGGTCGGTGTTGGTGCCCATCGCGACCGGTTCGCGGGCCCAGCGCGGGGAGCGCAGCTGACCGGCCAGGACCTCGGCCGCGTTGACCTTGACCACGATCTGCGAGTCGAAGTCCTCCCCGGCGTCCAGGTCGAGGTACGTGTGCGTGTTGCGGGCGAAGCAGTTGTGGCTGACGACGCCGTTCGCGATGAAGTCGCCGGTGCCGGTGGTGATGTCGTACAGCGTCGACTCCAGCCCGAGCGGCTCGACCGCCGCCACGGCGAACTGCGCGGCGGAGCGCAGGACCACACCGCTGAGCTCGTCGGTGCCCGTGTGCGCGGGATCCGTGCTGTGCAGGAAGCGCAGGTGCTCCCCCAGCCCGCCGGTCAGCCGGAAGCGGCACACCCCGCTGCGGTGCCCGGCCTCCTCGACCACGAACGCGAAGTCGAAGCGCCGCAACGCGGCCACGACCTCCGGCAGCGCGGCACGGGCGGTGCGACCGACCCGCAGGCGCCCTCGGGAGAAGTCGCCGTCCACGTCGAACACGCCCGCCAGGTACCCCTTGTGCCACTCCTCGCTCGGCACCTCGGGGCGCTGGATCGGCAGGCTGATCGACTCCTCCCCGGTCAGGAACTCCCTGGCCCTGGCGAGCACCCGCGGGTCGACCGGCGCGCCGTGCCCCGCGGCGATGCCGGCCAGATAGCCGCACTGGTAGTCCACGCCGCCCTTCGGCGGGGTGGCGAAGTGGCCGGTGCCGACCAGCCGGTCGCCCGGCGCGAGGACCCGTCGCCGGTCCCCGCAGGCACCCCGCGCGACGTGCCGCCAGCCGCGGTCGGTGAGGAAGCGGTGGTCCGCACTGGAGATGAGCTGGGTGCCGTCGCGCAAGGTGACCCGGAAGGCGGGCTTGTGCGTGGTCCAGTTGGCGAGCACCCGCGTGGTGACGTATCTGCGGCGGTTGCCGACGCGTTCCGTGCCGTAGATCCGGTCGCCAACCCGCAGCTCGGACAACGGTCTGGTGCGGCCGTCGGCCATCAGGATCGGGGTGTCGCCCGCGAGGCAGTACCGGCAGGCGTGGCTGCACCCCCGGTACGGGTTGACCGTCCAGTCGAACGGCAGCCGGGACTGGCCTGGCACCTTGTTCAGCACGGACTTGGCCCGTACCTCGTGGAAGACGACGCCGCTGAACTCCGGGGTGCGCACGCTGCGCACCAGCCCGGGGAGACCGGGCAGTGTCTGCTGGCCGTCGTTGCCGACGCGCTGGCTTTCCCATCGCACGAACACAGTCGAACACACGTTCGATCTTGTGTCAATTCGAACACATGAACACCTGGGAACAGCTGCCCTACCAGGCACGACGCGGAACTGTCGGTGGTCGGCGCTATCGTTCTCCCATGTCCACCCCCCGGCTCCGCGACCGGGTCGCCGCGATCGTCGCCGAGCTGCCGGAGGCGACGTGCACCGGCGACCGACACCTGACCCTCGCCGTGCGCAAGAAGACGTTCGGCTACTTCCTGGACGACCACCAGGGCGACGGGATCGCCGGCGTGGCGTTCAAGGCAGCGCCCGGCGAGCAGGACCCGCTGGTGCGCACCGACCCGGAGCGGTTCCACGTGCCCGCGTACCTCGGCGCCCGCGGCTGGGCGGCGGTGCGGCTGGACGTGGGGCGGCCCGGCTGGGCCGAGGTAGGCGAACTGCTCACCGACGCGTACCGGTTACGGGCGCCGCGCAGGCTCGTCGCACAGCTGGCCGACCGGCTCCAGGTCCTCGCGGGCACGACCCCGGATCAACCCTCGGCCGGGGGCGGGGTCGTGTAGAACGCCGTGACGCGTTGCGCCGCGGCCCTCGCCGCCTCCTCGTCCGCGCCGGACTCGACATGCGCGGCCCGCCACCGCTCGGCGACCGCCTTCACGAACCCGACGCCCTCCGGGGACATGGCCCACGCCTCGCCCTCCTCGGGGGACATGGTCGGATGACCGGACGACAGGTAACTCGCCAGGCCCCAAAACGCCAGGTCCCAGCCGATGCCGGCCGCGCCGGGGCCATACTCCGACCACAGGTTGTCCTCGACGTGGGCGACGTGCTCGAGTTCCAACCGGGTCCCGCCGTCGGACTCCGGTGCGACTCGGACCTCGATCCAGCTGACCATGCCGTTGAACTCCCACGTCGCGAAGAAGCTCTTCGGCGGGTCGCAGCGCTCGACCGTGCCGCCCGCGTTGCCTTCGAGCTGGTACCTGCCGCCCACCTTCAGGTCACCAGTGACCGGCAGGAACCACCTCGGGAGCCGCTCGGGGCTGGTGCACGCGTCCCACACGTCGTCGACGTCCGCGTCGTAGGTCTGGCTGATCGTCGAGACGCGTGCCTCCCCCGGGCCGAACACGCGGCTGCCGACGTGCCGGCTCACCGCGTTGATCTGCTCAGCGACATCGATCATCGGTGGTCCCCTCTGGTGTCATTACGTTCGGGACAGCACCGTATCGAGTTCACCTTATATAAGTCAACGCTAAAGGGGTGGTTGTGGACATCGTCGAGATCCTCGGGTTCGTGTCGGGTGCGTTGTGCGTGTGGCTCGTCGCCCGGCAGAACATCTGGAACTGGCCCATCGGGATCGCCAACAACGTCGTGTTCCTGATCCTGTTCTGGACGGCGGGGATCTACGCGGACGCCGGCCTGCAGATCGTCTACATGGGTCTCGCCCTGTACGGGTGGTGGGCCTGGCTGCGCGGCGGTGTGGAGCACAGCGCGCTGACCGTCACCCGCACGACGCGCCACCAGTGGCTCGTGCTCGGCGCCATCGGGGTGCTCGGCACGGCGGGGCTGACCATCCTGCTCGACACGGCCACCGACTCGACCGTGCCACTGCCGGACGCGGCCACGACCGTGTTGTCGCTGCTCGCCACGTGGGGGCAGGCCCGCAAGAAGCTGGAGTCGTGGTGGCTGTGGATCATGGCGGACGTCGTCTACATCCCGCTCTACGCCTACAAGGACCTGTGGCTCACGGCCGCCCTCTACGTCGGCTTCCTCGCACTGTGCGTGGTCGGCCTGCGCAACTGGAGCGCGAGCTACGCCACCGCTCCCCGCGCCGCCGCCGGCAGTCCGGCCTCGTCCGCGACCGGCCACGTCAGCGGGTCGGAACCCAGCGCCACCAGCTGATCGACCTGCTCGCGGCACCACGGCGACACGACCAGCTCGCCGCCGGTCACGAGGCTGACGAACAGCGGCCACGACATCCAGCCGTACTCGTCGACCTCGTCGGCCGACAACACCGGCGCCGCGTCGGTGACCGCGCGGAACACCGGGCACAGCTCGTTCTCGACGATGCCGTTGTCCATCACCGCGCGGTACCGGAACTTGGGCAACAGCAGGTCGACGTCCGGCGCCGAGGGCAGGCCCAGCTCGTCGGCGAGTCGGCGGCGGACGGCGTCGGCGAACGGCTCGGACGGGCCGGGATGGCCGCAGCAGCTGTTGGTGACCACACCCGGCCACGTCTTCTTCCCGCGCGCCCGCCGCGTCACCAGCAGCTCGCCGCGCGGGTTGAACACGTAGCACGAGAAGGCGAGGTGCAGGGGCGTGTCGCGGTGGTGCACCGTCGCCTTGTCGGCGACCCCGATCTCCCGCCCCTGCTCGTCGAGCAGGACGACCTGTTCTGTCACTTCACCGAGGATAGCCGGGGCCGCGCCGGTGGTTGGCTCCGCGAGCCGCGCTCACAGCGTGAGCACCGTCCCGTCGAGCGGCACCGCCACCCCCGCGTCCCGCACCACCGCGTACTCCGGCGAGCGGCGGTCCAGCACCGGGTTGGTGTTGTTCAGGTGCGTGTAGCACCAGCGGGTGCCGGGATGCCTGGCGATCCGGACGAGGCTGCCGTCCGGCCCGTCGATCGGCACGTGCCCCATCGAACGCTGCGCAGAGGTGGACGTCCCGGTGCCCGTCATCTCCGCCGCCGAGTAGAACGTGCCGTCGAGCAGCACGTACGCGGCGCCGTCGACGAACTCGTCGAAGCCGTCCGGCCACGACCGCAGGCACGGCGCGTAGACGAGCGCGCCACCGGTCGCCGGGTCGGTGATGCGGTAGGCCACCACCCACGGGCCGGGTGCGGTGACACCGGCCGCGTACCTGGGTTTCTTGTCGCTCACCGCGAACGTCGTCACCGCCAGTCCCGGCAGGTCCACGGTGGACGACCAGGACCAGGCGCCGTACCCGGACACGGTGTCCCGCACCGGCGCCAGCGCGGACAGCACGGCGGGTGGCGCCAACACCCGCAGCCCGCCACCCTCCCGGAGCATCAGCAACCCCATCGTGTGGTCCAGCTCGGCGTCGGTCAGCAACGCGCCCCGCAGCGGCGTGTCCCGCGGCCCAGGCCCCGGCGCGAGGACCGGCGCCGCCAGCACCTGGGCGCGGATGTCGGGCGACGCGTTGACCAGGTACCAGCCCTCGCCCGCGCGCACGGCGAGGCAGTCCTGTGTCCGCGCGGGCACGTCCGCGGCCCCGGCCCTGCACTCCGAGCACAGCGGGCACGCGCAGTTCCACTGCGGGAACCCGCCCCCGGCCGCGGTGCCGAGGACGACCACCCTCATCGCGCCCCCACCGAACCACGCATCACGAACCCGTCCTGCTCCCCCGGCGACCGCAGCAGCAGGTCGACCACCCCGCGGTCCGGCGAACGCGAGCACACCGGGTCGGTCGCCGCCGCGTCGCCGAGCAGCTGGAACGCCTGGCACCGGCAGCCACCGAAGTCGGCCGACCGGCGGTCACACGTGCGGCACGGCTCGCTCATCCACTCCTCGCCCCGGTAGGCGTTGAACGACGCCGAGTCGTACCAGATCTCCCGCAGCGGCCTGGTCTTCACGTTCTCCACCGGCAGGGTGGTGATCGCCGAGGCCGCGGGGCACGGCAGCACGTCACCGTTCGGTGCGACCGTCAGCTGCCGCGCACCCCAGCCGTACATGCACGGCTTCGGGTACTTCTCGTAGTGGTCGGCCACCACGTAGACGATCTCCATCGCCCCGCGCAGCCGCTGCGCCGCCGCACGCACGACCGGCTCGGCGGCCGCGAGCTGCGCGGGTGTCGGCATGAGCGCGGCCCGGTTGCGCAGCGCCCACCCGTAGTACTGCGTGTTGGCCAGCTCCAGGCGGTCGGCGCCCATCTCCTCCGCGAGCGCGATGAGCGCGCCGACGTCGTGGTTCTCCTTGTGCAGCACGACGTTCACGGTCAGCGGCACGTCCTGTTCCTTGACCAGCGCGGCCGCGGCGAGCTTGTGCCGGTGCGCGCGGGCACCGGCGATGCGGTCGGCACGGTCCGGCTCGGCGCCCTGCACGGACAGCTGCACGTGGGCGAGCCCGCGCTCGACCAGGTCCGACAGCCGGCCGGCCGTCAGCCCCAGGCCGCTGGTGACGAGGTTGACGTAGCAGCCGATGCCCGCGGCCCGCGACACGAGTTCCGGCAAGTCGTGGCGGGCCAGCGGTTCACCGCCGGACAGGTGCACCTGCAGCACGCCGATGTCCCGCGCCGCGTCCAGCACGGCCAGCCACTGCGCGGTGGTCAGCTCGTCGGCACGTGTGGCCAGCTCGACCGGGTTGGAGCAGTACGGGCAGTGCAGCGGGCAGCGGTGTGTCAGCTCGGCGAGCATGCCCAGCGGCGGCGCCACGGTCACGTCCATTCCACGACCCTCCGCTCCACCAGCCTCGTCAGCACGTCGGTCACGTCCTGGGCCCGCACCCCCTGGAACCGCGAGCCGAGCGCGGCCGCGATCTCGTCCACCGTGGACCGACCGTCGCACAGCGACAGCACGGCCGCCGCGGTCGCGTTGGGCACCAACACACCTTCCGGGAACAGCAGCACGTCGGTGTCCCGCGTCTTGTCGAAGGAGAGCCGGACTCCCTTGCGCAGCCTAGGTTTCCCGGACATGGGCCGCCCGCTCGATCGCGTCCAGCACGGACCAGAGGACGTCGCACTTGAACGACAGCGCGGCGACCGCCGCGTCCTGCTGCTGCGCGGTGACGCTGTAGCGCACCACGATGTCCAACGTGGACTTGCCCTCCCCGGACACCGCCTCGATGCGGTCGGTGAAGTACGCGAGGTCGTCGCGGGAGATCCAGTCGTAGCGCGCCAGCATGTCCGCGACGCGGCGCTGCATCAGGTGCCCGGAGAACATCTCGGTGAGGCCGGACGCGACCGCCTCCAGCCACGGGCGGGTGCGCGCGAAGGTCACGTACGCGTCGACGGCGAACCGGACACCGGGCACGACGTGCCGTTCGTCCAGCACCTCGGCACGGGACAGGCCGACGGCCT
Source organism: Actinophytocola glycyrrhizae (assembly GCF_042653545.1). NCBI lineage: Bacteria > Bacillati > Actinomycetota > Actinomycetes > Pseudonocardiales > Pseudonocardiaceae > Actinophytocola > Actinophytocola glycyrrhizae. Next base: position 53,231 of record NZ_JBHSIS010000020.1, on the reverse strand, counting down.
CGCACAGCCGCAACCAGCGCTCCCGGCCGCTGTCGAGGTCGGTGCCGTCGTCGGAGCGGCCGTCGTGGTAGACGACGCGGTCGAGCCACGCGCGCCGGATCTCCGGCAGCGGGCAGTTGCTGATGATGGCCGCGTCCTTGCGCGGCAGCACGCTCTGGTAGTACCAGCGGTTGGCGGCCCAGGTCCGCAGCTCGTCGCGGGACAGCTCACCGGCGTGCATGCGCTGGTGGAACGGGTGGGTGCCCCAGTAGCGGTGGGAGAGGCCGCGGAGCTCGGCGACGAACTCCTCAGGGGTGCGGATCAAAGGACGCTCCTCCGATGGGTCTGCCCGGCGCGGTACCGGGGACTGCGGGTCGTTCCCCGGAGGAACCGGCCGCGCCGGGCAGCGCGGTCAGTCCTCCATACGCGCGGCGTAGGCGGTGACCTCCATCGGCGTCTCGTACTCGACGAAGTCCGGAGTGGTCCAGACCTCCAACTCGGCGCTGTCCATCGATCCTCCCGAGAACACGGGAACTATCCGGGCACTCCCCAGGGTAACGGCAACGTGACGGAGCCGATACCGCAAGGCAAGCGTTTTCCGCGGATCTTGACACCACCGCGAGCCGCCGGGGAACGCTGGGGCACGATGCGGGCATGTACGAGCACGCGCTGGTCCTCGGGAAGTTCTACCCACCGCACGCCGGTCACCACCGGCTCATCAGGGTAGCCGCGGTGTCGTCGGCCCGCACGACCGTCGCCGTGCTCGCCGCCGCCGTCGAGTCGATCCCGCTCGCCGACCGGGTCGCATGGCTCAGCGCGGAGCACGCCGCCGACGCGGGGGTCGCGATCGTCGGCGACGTCGACGACCACCCCATCGACTACCACGACGACGCGATCTGGGACCTGCACGTCGGCATCGTGCGCGCGGTGCTCGCCCGCCGCGCCATGCTCGACGGCGACCCGCGCCGCGCGCCGGTCGACGTCGTGTTCTCCAGCGAGGACTACGGCGCGGAGCTGGCGAGCAGGCTCGGCGCCAAGCACGTCGCCGTGGACCCGGACCGCACGGCCGTGCCCGTGTCCGGCACCGCGATCAGGGCCGACACCCCGGCGCACTGGGACCAGCTCGCCCCCGCCACCCGTACCGGGCTGTGCGCACGGGTGGTCGTGGTCGGCGCCGAGTCGACCGGCACCACCACCCTCAGCAGGGCGCTCGCCGACCACTACCGCGCCGAGTGGGTCGCGGAGGAGGGCCGCAGGCACACCGAGGACAAGTTCACCGCCGCCACCGCGCTCGCGGGCGGTGTCCCGCCCCGGCTCGACGACCTGGTGTGGACGGTCGGCGACTTCGTCGACGTGGCCAGGCGCCAGTCGCGGGAGGAGGACCGCGCGGCCGGGCGCGGCGGGCCGCTGCTCGTGTGCGACAACGACGCGTGGGCCGCGACGGTGTGGTGCGAGCGGTACCTCGGCGCCGCCCACCCGGTGGTCGCCACCGAGCGCAGACCCGCGCTGTACCTGCTCACCGACCACGTCGGGGTGCCGTTCGAGCAGGACGGGTGGCGTGACGGCGAGCACCGGCGGGAGTGGATGACCGGCCGGTTCTCCGAGCTGCTCTCGGCGAGGGGGGTGCCGTGGGTGAAGGTCACCGGTGACCGGGAGGAGCGGCTCTCGCGGGCGGTCGCCGCGTGTGACGACCTGCTCACCCGGCACTTCCGGTTCAACGACCCGCTGACGGCCTGAAAGACTGCGCGCGTGTACGAGGGCGAGACCGAACCGATCCCCCGGGTCACCGACCGGGCGCCCGCGCGCGGGCGCCGGGCGGAGCCGGCCGACGAGGAGCGCACCGCGGCCCCCGTCGGTCACGGTCACGGCCACACCCCGGCCCCGCCCGCCTCGCGCCGGGTGCGCACGGTCATCGCCGCGCTGCTGATCCCGTTCGCGCTCGCGGCCGCCGTCGGCATCGTGCTGCTCTACCCGTTCGGCCCGGCGCCGGAGCCGAACTCCGGTGGCGGCACCCCCGTGCACGGCGTCGTCACGGCCACCGGCACCGGAGCGTGCAACGGTGACGTGCAGGTCGGTGCGCAGGAGGGCGACGACCGGTGCCTCGTCGTCGACGTCCGCATGACCGACGGGCCCGCGCCGGAGCAGCACATCCGCACGATCGTCCCCATCGAGCCGTCCACGCCGCGGTTCGCGGTCGACGACGAGGTCGTGCTGTCCTACGGCGGCGGCGACCCGGTCGACGGCGGGTCCTACCAGCTGGTCGACTTCCAGCGCGGCGTGCCGCTCGCGCTGCTCGCCGCGTTGTTCGCGGTCGCGGTGCTGTTGCTCGGGCGGTGGCAGGGGCTCAAGGCGCTCGGCGCGCTCGTCATCAGCTTCCTGGTGCTCGTGTTCTTCGTGCTGCCCGCGATCATCAGCGGGGAGAGCCCGCTGCTGGTGGCGATCGTCGGCGCCGGCGTGATCATGTTCGTGGTCCTGTACCTGACGCACGGGCTGTCGGCACGCACGTCGACCGCCGTGCTGGGCACGATGATCAGCCTCGCGCTGATCGGGGTGCTCGGCGCGCTGTGGGCCGCGTTCGCGAAGCTCACCGGCATCGACGACGCCGCGTCGACGCTGATCGCGACGCTCGGCCAGCCCATCGACACCAGGGGCCTGCTGCTCGCGGGCGTGGTGATCGGCGCGCTCGGCGTCCTCGACGACGTGACCGTGACGCAGACCAGTGCCGTGTGGGAGCTGCGGGCGGCGAACCCGTCACTGTCGCGGCGCGAGCTGTACACCGCCGCGCTGCGGATCGGCCGCGACCACGTCGCGTCGGCCGTGAACACCCTGGTCATGGCCTACGCCGGTGCCGCGCTGCCGTTGCTGCTGTACTCGTCGGTGTCCGGGGTCGGCATCGGCAGCATCGTGACGTCCCAGTCGATCGCGCAGGAGATCGTGCGGACGCTCGTCGGCAGCATCGGCATCGTCGCCGCGGTCCCGGTGACCACCGCGCTCGCCGCCGCCGTCGCCACGCAGGAGCTGCCTGCCGAGCCACCCGCGCGGCGCAAGCCGAGGCCACCCGAGCGCGAGCGGGAACGGACCGGGGAGCGCGGGACCACCGACCGTGAGCGGGCCGCGGACCGGCCGCCGCGGGAACCCACCGACGACGGCCGGCGGCGACGCGTTCCGGACGGGGAGCGGCCACGCAGGGCGGCGCCCGCACCCCGGCCGGTCAGTCGAGGCTCGCGACGAAGCGGGTCACCGCCTCCGGCTTGATGCGCTGCGCGAGCCTGCCGCCGTGGGCCAGCGTCGCGAGGCGGTACAGCGGCCGGTCGGCCGCCACGTCACCCTTGGCCTCCGCGCGCAGCTGCGCTACCAGTAGCTGCGAGAACACCAGCCCGGCCGTGTTCTCGCTGCGGGCGAGGACGTCGGCGAGCCTGCGCAGCACGAGGATGCCCAGCTCGCGCCCACCGGCGCCGGAGTAGATCGCGAGCGCCAGGTTGATCGCCTTGCGGTCGCCGGTCAGCAGCAGCCCGACGGTCCGCGCGCCGCGGACGTCGGTCACCATCAGCTCGATCCTGTCGACGTGCACCAGGTCGACCGACTTGCGGCCGAGCGCCGTGGACACCACGCGGTCGCCATCGAGCGAGAGCCTGCGCCTGCCCGACACCCACGCGAGGAACGTCATCGCCACGATCACGACCGCCGCGGTGACCAGCGCGGCGGTCTGGCCGGCGAACAGGGCCACGATGCCGCCGATCGCCGCGCCGAACAGGACCGCGACACCGAACGCCACACAACCGCGCCGCCGGGCGCTGGACAGCTCAGCGAGGTCGAGCGGGATGGGCCCGCCGTCGTCGCCGACCACTCACATGCCCCTGGACGGGCCGGGCGCCGTGGGGTCCAGCTCCAGCAGGAACGGGTTGCTCGCGCGCTCCCGGCCGATCGTCGTGCTGCCGCCGTGCCCTGGCAGCACGACGGTGTCGTCGGCGAGCGGGAGGATCTTGGTGCGGAGCGTCTCCGTCATCGTCCGCATGTCCCCGCCAGGCAGGTCGGTGCGGCCGATCGAGCCGGCGAACAGGGTGTCGCCCGCGAACATCACCCGTCCGCCCTCTTCGAGCGCGGTGTGGAAGACGACCGAGCCGCGGGTGTGGCCGGGCGTGTGGTCCACGGTCAGCTTCAGGCCCGCCAGGTCCAGGTCGGCGCCGTCGGACAGCTCCCGCACCTCGGCGGGCTCACGCATCTCCAGCTTGCCGCCGAAGAACGCGGACCCCTGTGCGGAGAGCCCCTTCATCGGGTCGCTGAGCATCGTGCGGTCCTCGGGGTGAATCCAGGCGGCGATGTCGTTGCCGTCGCAGATCGGGGTGACCGAGAAGACGTGGTCGAAGTGGCCGTGTGTGAGCAGTGCCGCGACCGGCGAGAGCCGGTACTTGCGCAGTGCCTCCGTGATCGGCTCGACGGCGTCCTGCCCCGGATCGACGACCACGCACGGCTCGCCCTCACCCGCCGCGACGAGATAACAGTTGGCCTGGAACGCACCCGTGGGAAATCCGACTACCAGCACGGGCCGAACCTACCGCAGGTATTCAGACCGACCTGAGGCGACGGAACCGGGCCCAGGTGGCCATCCGCTTGGTGGCCTGGCTGGCCGACTCGGTCGTCGTGCTGACGTCCATGTTCGCCACGCAGATCCGGTCCCGGCCGTGGCGCTTGGCGGCGCGCAGCGACACGTCCGCGTCCAGCATCAGGTCCTCGAGGTCCAGCTCGACCAGGTCGCCGAGGCCGTAGGTCGCCACGCCGATCGACGCGGTCTGGCCCTCGATGGTGGTCGTCAGCTCGCGGGTCACCTTCGCGGTCACCGACATGCCCGTGATGCCCGCGCGGATGCGCTCCGCGACCCCGAGCGCCGCGTCCAGCTCCGAGGCGGGCAGCAGCACCAGGAACTCGTCACCGGCCGAGCCGCCGTAGCGGCAGGCCAGGTCACCCTCGCGGGTGCAGTCCCTGATGACGTCGGCGACCCCGCGCAGCACCGCGTCCCCCGCGAGGTGCCCGTAGCTGTCGTTGACGTCCTTGAAGCGGTCCAGGTCGATCATGATCAGCGCGATCGACTCGCCGCGGATCCGCGCCTGCGCGACGGTCTCGGCCGCCACCTCGTCCCAGTGCCAGCGCTCGATCAGCCCGGTGGGCGGGTCGGTCATCAGCTGGCCGCAGGAGTCGCAGCGGCGGTGGTGTGCGGCGGCGACCGACTGCAGCGGCCGGTCCCCCGACCTCGGCGCCACGATGTCCACGTGCTCGTGCCGGTCGGTGTGTTCGCCCTCGCCTGCTCCCGCCCTGGCCGTGTGCATGCCGTCTCCCCTGTCAGTCGCACCCGTGGATGAGGTGTCCGACCGGTACTACCCCCGTTTGACGCATCGTCAACATCCCTCACCGGCCGTCACCGCCAACTATGGGGAGTCACAGGGCGGTTGCACAGTGTTGATGTGTTGACGAAATCAGGAAACACCGAATGGGGGAGTCACGGTGCGCGGTGTGTGATCACTCCACGTGATCTCATGTCCACTTTGTCCGGGGCGGGCGGTAATCGACGAACCGTTCGAGCGCCTCGGTGACCTCGGTGGTGACGATGAGCATCCCCCGAAAGTCCTCCGCAAGGAAGCCCTCAGCGGACATGTTCTCGAGAAAGCGCAACATCGGCTGGTAGTACCCATCGACGTCGAGCAGCGCGATCGGCTTGGTGTGCAGTCCCAGCTGCGCCCACGTGAACACCTCGAACAGCTCCTCGAGCGTGCCGGCGCCACCGGGCAACGTCAGGTAGCCGTCGGCCAGCTCCGACATCGCCGCCTTGCGTTCGTGCAGGTCGGCGACGACCTTCAGGGACGTGAGCCCGTCATGGGCCACCTCGCGGTCGACCAGGCTCCTGGGAATCACGCCGTGGGCCTTGCCGCCACCCGCGAGCACCGCGTCGGCGAGCACGCCCATGGTGCCCACGCTCGCACCGCCGTAGACGAGCTCGATGCCCCGCTCGGCGAACACCTCGCCCACCCGCCGCGCCGCGTCCTGGTAGACCGGGCTCTTGCCTGGCGATGATCCGCAGAAAACACACACTCGCACGAGGCGACCCTACTCACGTACCGATCTTGGCCACCCGGTCTGGCTTTACCGGCCGGTTGTCTGGTTGAGTGCCACAGCGTGCGCATCATTCTCGACACCGATCCGGGGGTTGACGACGCCCTCGCGATCATGTATCTCGCGGCCCAGGAGGACGCGGAGATCGTCGCTGTGGGTAGTGTCCACGGCAACTGTTCTGCCCCGTTAGCGGCGCGGAACGCTCTACGGGTACTGGAGTTGGTAGGGCTGACCGTGCCGGTGGCGGTCGGTGCCGCCCGGCCGTTCGCCCAGCCGCTGCAGACCGCGGAGTTCGTGCACGGCGCGGACGGACTGGGAGGTCACGCGGGCCCGGAGCCCAACGGGACCGTGGTGTCGGAGTCGGCGGCCGAGCAGCTCGTGCGGCTGGCGCGTGCGCATCCGGGCGAGCTGACCCTGCTCGCCCTGGGCCCGCTCACCAACATCGCGCTCGCGGTGCTCCTCGAACCGGACCTGCCCAAGCTGTTACGTTCCGTGGTCGTCATGGGTGGCGCGGTGACCGTGCCCGGGAACATCACGCCGTACGCGGACGCAAATTTCTTCCACGACCCGGAAGCCGCCGACCTCGTGCTCGGGGCCGGGTTCCCCGACATGACGCTCGTCGGCCTCGACGCGACCGAACAGGCACGGGCAGGCGCGGAGTGGCTGACCGCGGTCGGCGCGCTGGACAGCCCCCGCGCGACGTTCGCGAACCGGTTGCTGGACCACTACTCGGGCTTCTACTCGCAGATGTTCGGCACGCACACGTGCACACTGCACGACCCGCTCGCGGCCGCGCTCATGCTGGAACCGAAGCTCGCCACGTACCGGGAGATGCCGCTCGCCGTGGAGCTGACCGGCACCCACACGCGCGGCCAGGTGGTCTCCGACCAACGCCTGATCGCCAGCGACGCCTACATCGCCACCAAGGCCGGTGCGGGGCGCGTGGCGGTGAAGGTGGCGGAAACCGTCGAGGTGCAGAGGTTCCTGGACCAGATGTTCGAGGCACTGAAGGCCTGACCGATGTCCCGGAAGCGCCGTTGACCAACCCTCGGCCCACAACAAGCCCCGGGAGCCGAACCACCCAGTGCCTCCCGAACACGGCGCCCCGCCGGGGACCCCGCTAAGCGGTCGAAGCGAGCAGTTCCTTCAGGTCCGCGGCCCTCGGGTCACCCAGCTCGTCGAAGATCGCCACCGCGCCGCGGAGGCATTCCCGAGCCGGCTCCGGCTGCCCGCTGTCGTAGAGCGCGAGGCCCTGCTTGTGCAGGGTCTCGCCTTCGCCCCAGCGGTCACCGAGCTCACGCCGGATCGCCAGCGCGCGCTCGAAGAAGTTCAGCGCCTCCGCGGGCCGCTTCAGCTCCGAGTACGTGTCGCCCAGTTTCACCAGCGTGTAGCCCTCGCCGTAGCGGTCCTCGATGTCCTGGAACAGGTTCAGTGCCTGCTCCAGGACCGCGACGGCCCGGTCGAACTCGCGCTGTGCGCGGATGGCGTCACCGAGGTTGGCGAGTGCGATGCCCTCGCCGTGCCGGTCGCCCACGCCGCGGAACATGGCCAGCGCCCGTTCGAAGTGCTCGGCCGCGACGTCGAAGCGGGACTGGTCGAACCCGGCGTTGCCCAGGCCGGTGAGCGTCCACGCCAGGCCGACCTGGTCACCGATCTCCGTGCGGATCGCGAGTGACTTCTCGTAGGCCGCGATCGCCTCGTCGAGCCTGCGCAGTTCCCGGTAGGCGTGTGCGAGGTTGTTGAGCACCCACGACTCGCCGTACGCGTCCTGCGCGTGCCGCGCGCCCTCGACCCCCACCTCGTGCGACGCGACCCAGAGGCTCCAGCGCTTGCGCAGGTGCAGGTAGTTGAACGAGCCCGCGGGCAGCTTCCAGCACGCGACGTGCTCGCCAACCGCGTGGGCCGTGCGGGTGGCCATCACGATGTTGGACATCTCGATCTCGCACCACTCCAGCGCGGAGTCGTAGTCGAAGTCGGCGACGTCGATGGCGTACGCGGACTTGTCCAGCACCGGGTCGTGGCGTTGCGGCGCGAGCGCGTGGTTGGCCGCGTAGACGTTGTGCAGGTACCAGTCGACCATGCGGCGCAGCGCAAGTGTGCGCTCCGCCTCCGGCTCCTCCTCCGCCGCCTGTTCGGCCGCGTAGACCCGTAACAGGTCGTGCATGCGGTAGCGGTCGTTGCCCATGCCCTCCAGCAGGTGCACGGCCGTCAGGCGGTCGAGCAGCCTGCGGGCCCTCGCCACCGGCTGGTCGGCGAGCGCCGCCGCCGCTCCGGTGCTCAGGTGCGAACCCGAGTGCAGGCCGACGAGCCGGAACATCCGCGCCGCGTCCGCGGACAGGTCGCGGTAGGACCACGAGAAGACCGTCTTGACCGCGACCGAGTCGTCGGTGGACAGGCCGTCGAGGCGCTGCTCCTCGGTGTCGAGCTCCTCGACGAGCAGGCTCACCGAGTGGTGCGGGTGGGTCGCCACGCGCTCCGCCGCGATCCGCAGCGCCAGCGGCAGGTGCCCGCAGCGGTTCGCGAGCCCGCGAACGGCGGCCGGCTCGGCGGCCGTGCGGTCGGCGCCGATCACCTTGCGCAGCAACGTGATCGACTCGTCCTCCGACATCGGGCCGAGGGTGATCCGGCTGTCGCCGCGCATCTCGATGCCGGTGATCCGCTTGCGGCTCGTCACGACCACGCCACAGCCAGACGACGCGGGCACCAGCGACTGCACCTGCTGCGCGTCGGCCGCGTTGTCCAGGACCACGAGCACGCGCCGGTCGGCGAGCACGGACCGGTACAGCTTCGCGCGTGCCTCCAGCCCCGCCGGGATGACGTCGATCTGCACGCCGAGGGCGGTCAGGAACTCCTCGAGCACCTCGTCGACGATCCTGGGGTGCCCGTCCGGCGAGTAGCCGCGCAGATCCACGTACAGCTGGCCGTCGGAGTAGTGCTCCACCACCGCGTGGGCGACCCGCAGGGCCAGCGCGGTCTTGCCTGCCCCCGGCGGCCCGTCGATCGTGATGGTCTGCGGGGTGCCCGGTTCGCCGTGGTGCACCAGGATGCCCGTCAGCTCCGTCAGCTCGGCGTCCCTGCCGACGAAGGTGGCGGCGGCCGCGGGCAGCTGCGCGAGCCGGACCGGACCGCTCGTCGACGCGGCGAGCGCGATCAGATGGCCCTCCGCCTCAAGGACCTGATCGCACTTGCGGGCCAGCTCAGCGGACGGCGGCGCGCCGTGCTTGATCTTCGAGAGCCAGCTCGGGGTGTAGCCGATGAGGTCGGAGAGACGGCGCCAGGACAGGCCCCGTTTGCGGAGGAGACGCTCCAGTTCCTCGGCGAACGGCGAAGTCCCGTCGTCCCGCCTGTCGTGCATAGAGCCCACCTTGTCAGTCACCGTCACCGTACGGCCACCCCCAGTATCCAGCTTCTCACCCCCACCCCCTCCGGGTCACACCCCTACCGACGGGTTTCTTCCGGGGGTCTGGGGGATCGCTCCCCAGAAGTTTCTGAGAGGTTGCCGTGTTTTGACAGACCTCCACACGGTTCTTACTAGCGGTACCCATAGACTGCGCGCCTGGTTGACGTCACAAAATCAGGTCTCAGGTCAGGGAGGGTGCCCGGTGCCGAGCAACGAGCAGCGTCGGCAGGCGGCCAAGCGAAAGCTGGAACGCCAGCTGGCTCGCCGCGCGGAACGCGCCAAGCGGCGCCGCATCTGGGGTGTGAGCATCACCGTCATGGTGGTGGTCGCCGCAGTCGGCCTCGTGTACTGGCTCGTGAACCTCGGTCCGGAGGACAGTGAGGCCGCCACCAACCCCACGGACACGCCACCCGCCGAGAACACCACCGACGGCGCCTGCGGCTACAAGGAAGCGCCGGACGAGCAGTCGGAGAAGAACCCCGGCCTGCCGGAGGACCCGGCGGAGACGCCGAGCACCGGCACCGTGGAGGTGCTGCTCAAGACGAACCAGGGCGACATCCCGTTGACGCTGGACCGCGCGAAGGCCCCCTGCACCGTGCAGAGCATCGAGCACCTGGTGGAGAAGGACTTCTACGACGGCATCACCTGCCACCGGCTCACCTCGTCGGAGGGCCTGAAGGTGCTGCAGTGCGGTGACCCGCTCGGTACCGGCGGCGGCGGCCCCGGCTACTCGATCCCGGACGAGCTGCCCACCGACCTCGAGCAGGGCCCTGCCGGACCCGACGGCAGCCCGTCGGTGATCTACCCGCGCGGCGCGCTCGCGATGGCCAACGCGGGCCCGAACACCGGTGGCAGCCAGTTCTTCCTGGTGTACGGCGACTCCACGCTCGCGGCGAACTACACGGTCTTCGGCTCGGTCGACCCGGCAGGTCTCGCCACGATCGACAAGGTCGCGGCAGGCGGCATCACCCCGGGCCCCAACGGCGAACAGGACGGCACACCGAAGCTGCCGGTCACGATCGAAACGGCGGCAGTGCAGTGAACATCCTTCGTACCTCTGCCGTCGTCGCCGCCATCGGCCTGACCCTGGCGGGCTGCGTCGCACGGGAGAACCCGTCGTCCCAGCGCGGGGACGACGACTTCCCGACCGCCACGGCCGAGGAGACGACCAGCGCCGAGGACACCGCCGAGGGAGGCACCACCACCGAGGGCGAGTGCGGTTTCGGGCCCGACCAGTCCGGTTCGGAGCCCTCGGTCGGGCTGCCCCCGGACGAGGGCCCGGTGGACGCCACGACGCTGTCGCTCACCACGTCGGCGGGTCCGCTCACGATCCAGCTCGACGCCGAGCGGGCGCCGTGCACCGTCCAGAGCATGGTCTTCCTGGCCGGTGAGGGCTTCTTCGACGGCACGAACTGCCACCGCCTCACCACGTCCGAAGGCCTGAGGGTGCTGCAGTGCGGCGACCCGGCGGGCAACGGCTCCGGCGGTCCCGGCTACGTCGTGCCGGACGAGTTCCCGACCGACCTGCCGCCCTCGGCGGACGGTTCGAGCGTGACCTACCCGCGCGGCACCGTGGCGATGGCCAACGCGGGCCCCGGCACCACCGGCAGCCAGTTCTTCCTGGTGTACGCCGACTCCACGCTTCCGCCGGAGTACACGGTCTTCGGCACGCTGGACGAGGCGAGCCTCGCGACGCTGGACCAGGTCGCGGCGGCCGGTGTCGCACCGGGCGGGAACAGCCCGCAGGACGGCGCACCGGTCACGCCGGTGACGATCGAGTCGGCCGAGGCCGCCTGAGTCCGAGTCGGCCGGTCTGTCGGTGCCCGGTGGCACACTGGGCACCGTGACCGACGAGTACTCCGAACGGCCCAGCGCACACGACGTGTTCGCGTGCACGTGGTCGCGGACGATGCCGCACGGTGCGACGCCGACCCACGTGGTGCCGGACGCGTGCGCGGACATCCTGTGGCACCGGGAGTCCGGCCGCCTGTTCGTCGCCGGGCCGGACACGTACGCACACCGGACCTCGCTGTCGGCCGGGCTGCTGGTGGCGGTCCGGTTCAAGCCGGGTCGCGCGCCCGAGGGCCTCGGGGTGCCGTCGTCGGCCGTCCGGGACGAGCGGGTCGACCTCGACCGGCTGTGGCCGGGTGACCGCGTCCGGCACCTCGCGGACGACCTGGCGGCGACGGCGACGGTGGCGCGGGCCGAGCGGGTGCTGGCGGACGCCGTGGCGGCTGTCGACGCGAACTGGGATCCCGCCGTGCCGCGCCTGCTCACGCTGATCCGGCGCGGCGAGCGGGTGGCCACGGTCGCCGACGCACTGGGGTGGACGGAGCGGCAGCTGCACCGGCGGTCGCTGGCCGCGTTCGGGTACGGGCCCAAGACGCTGCAGCGGGTGCTGCGGTTCGACCGTGCGTTGCGCCTCGCCCGCGCGGGCACCGACCTCGCGTCGGTGGCCTACGAGACCGGGTTCGCGGACCAGGCGCACCTGGCCCGCGACGTGAAGTCCATCGCGGGCGTCCCGATGACCGCGCTGATCACCTGAACCCTCTGGTCGCGACCATCAGCAGGACGATGGCGAGCACACCGACACCGATCCAGCCGAGCACGATGCCGGCGATGGCCATGCCCTCGCCGGCCTGCTTGGAGCGGCGGATCTCGTTCAGCGCCAGGTACCCGAAGATCAGCGCCAGGATGCTGCCGATCCAGTACACCCACAGGATGCCCAGCACCATCGACGCGATGGCCATGCCGTTCGTCGACCGGGCAGGCGGGTACGGGTAGGGATACGGGTAGGGGTAGGGCGGCTGCTGCCCGTACCCGGGCGGTGGCGGGTAGGCGGGCGGCGCGTACTGCTGGTAGGGCTGGGCGGCGGGCGGCTCCGCGTACGGCACCCCGGCCACCGGTGGTTCCGCGTAGTAGGGCCGGCCGTCGGGTTCCTGCGGTGTGGTCACGGGTCTCCCCCAGTTCGTTTGGCGCGTCCGCACCATCTCATCGCGCATCGGCCGGGACGGGTCCCGTGTTTCAGGAAGCGGACGTCACCCGGTACACGTCGTACACACCTTCGACACTCCGCACGACCTTCAGCACGTGCCCGAGGTGTTTCGGGTCGCCCATCTCGAAGCTGAACCGGCTGACCGCGACCCGGTCGCGGGACGTGGTCACCGACGCCGACAGGATGTTGACCTTCTCGTCGGCCAGCACCTTCGTGACGTCGGACAGCAGCCGGTGCCGGTCGAGCGCCTCCACCTGGATGGCCACGAGGAACACCGACGAGTCCGACGGCGCCCACTCGACGTCGACGAGCCGCTCCGGGGTGGCCAGCAGCTCGCCTGCGTTGGTGCAGTCGGTGCGGTGCACGCTGACCCCGCCACCCCTGGTGACGAACCCGAGGATGTCGTCGCCGGGCACCGGGGTGCAGCAGCGTGCGAGCTTGACCCACACGTCGGACGCGTTCTTGACGATCACGCCCGCGTCGCCGGACGCCCTGCGGCGGGTGACGGTGGACGGGGTGGACCGCTCCGCCAGCTCCTCCTCGGCGTGCTCGACACCGCCGAGCAGCGCGACGAGCCGCTGCACGACGTGCCGCGACGAGGTGTGGCCCTCGCCGACCGCCGCGTACAGCTGGCTCACCTCGGCGTAGCGAAGCTCGCGGGCCAGCGCCGCCATGGAGTCGGCCGACACGAGCCGCTGCATGGGCAGCCCGACGCGGCGCACCTCCTTGGCGATCGCGTCCTTGCCCGCCTCGATCGCCTCTTCCTTGCGTTCCTTGGCGAACCACTGCTTGATCTTGGCGCGGGCACGCGGGGAGGCGGCGAACGCGAGCCAGTCGCGGGACGGACCGGCCCCCTCCGCCTTGGACGTGAAGATCTCGACGACGTCGCCGTTCTCGAGCTTGCGCTCCAGCGCGACGAGCCTGCCGTTGAGCCGGGCGCCGATGCAGCGGTGGCCGACCTCGGTGTGCACGGCGTAGGCGAAGTCCACGGGCGTCGACCCGGCGGGCAGCGTGATCACGTCGCCCTTGGGCGTGAACACGAAGATCTCGCGGGCCGCGAGGTCGTAGCGCAGCGCCTCGAGGAACTCGCCCGGGTCGGCGGCCTCCCGCTGCCAGTCGAGGAGCTGGCGCATCCACGCCATCTCGTCGACCTCGACGGCCTGCCCGTCGTGGGTGCCTCGGGTCTCCTTGTACCGCCAGTGCGCCGCGATGCCGTACTCGGCCGTGCGGTGCATCTCGTGCGTGCGGATCTGGACCTCGAGCGGCTTGCCGTCCGGCCCGATCACCGTGGTGTGCAGCGACTGGTACACGCTGAACCGCGGCTGGGCCACGTAGTCCTTGAACCGGCCCGGCATCGGCTGCCACAGCGCGTGGACGACACCCATGGCGGCGTAGCAGTCGCGGACGTCGTCGACGAGGATCCGCACGCCGACCAGGTCGTGGATGTCGTCGAAGTCGCGGCCGCGGACGATCATCTTCTGGTTGATCGAGTAGTAGTGCTTGGGGCGGCCCTCGACCTTGGCGTTGATGCGCGACTGGTCCAGGTGCGTGGTCAGCTCGCCGGTGACCTTCTGCAGGTAGGTGTCGCGGGAGGGCGCGCGGGTGGCGACCAGGCGGACGATCTCGTCGTACTTCTTGGGCTGCAGGATCGCGAACGCGAGGTCCTCCAGCTCCCACTTGACCGTCGCCATGCCGAGCCGGTGCGCGAGCGGCGCGAGCACCTCGAGGGTCTCGCGGGCCTTCTTCGCCTGCTTCTCCGGCGGCAGGAAGCGCATCGTGCGCATGTTGTGCAGCCGGTCGGCGAGCTTGATCACCAGCACGCGGGGGTCACGGGCCATGGCGATGACCATCTTGCGGATGGTCTCGGCCTCCGCCGCGCTGCCGAGCTGCACCTTGTCGAGCTTGGTGACGCCGTCGACGAGCCGGGCGACCTCCTCGCCGAAGTCCTCGTGCAGGTCCTTCAGGCCGTAGGAGGTGTCCTCCACGGTGTCGTGCAGGAGCGCGGCGACCAGGGTGATGGTGTCCATGCCCAGCTCGCCGAGGATGGTCGCGACGGCGAGCGGGTGGGTGATGTACGGGTCGCCGGACTTGCGCCGCTGCCCTCGGTGCGCCTCCTCGGCGACGTCGTAGGCACGCTGCAGCAACGCCAGGTCGGCCTTGGGGTGCAGCTCGCGGTGGACCGCGGCCAGTGGCTCCAGCACCTGCTTGACCGGCGCGGACCGCTGGGCGGTGATGCGGCGGGCCAGGCGCGCGCGCACCCGCCGCGTGGCCGACGGCGCTCGCGCGGCTGTGGGCGGCGCGCTGTCGGACGCCGCTCCGGTCTCAACGTTCTGGCTCAATAGCGACTCCTCTGGCACTGAGAATAACCGCGATCGCCGTGAAGATCGCCCGGTGGGTTCCTGTAGGCTGTAGTTGAAACTTCAACTTCAGGAGCGCGACCATGTCCATGCCGGTCCTCTACCTCAGTCACGGCGCCCCGCCGCTCGCCGACGACGACCTGTGGACCCGCCAGCTCGCCGGCTGGTCGGCGGAGCTGCCGAGGCCCACCTCGATCCTGATGGTGTCCGCGCACTGGGAGAACGCGCCGCTCACGGTGGGTGCGACGACGACAGTGCCGCTGGTGTACGACTTCTGGGGCTTCCCGCGGCACTACTACGACGTCACGTACGAGGCGCCCGGCGCCCCCGGCCTGGCCGCTTCCGTGCACGCCCTGCTCGGTTCGGTCCACGAGGACCCCGACCGCGGCCTCGACCACGGCGCCTACGTGCCGCTGAAGGAGATGTACCCGGCCGAGGACGTGCCCGTGCTGCAGATGTCGATGCCGTCGCTGGACCCGGAGGAGCTGTTCTCGATCGGGCAGCGGCTGGCCCCGTTGCGCGACGAGGGCGTGCTGATCGTCGGCAGCGGGTTCTTCACCCACAACCTGTCCGGCATGCGGGCCGACGCAGGCGGTGCGGCACCGACGTGGTCGGCGGAGTTCGACCACTGGGGCGCCGAAGCGCTCGCCGCCCGGGACCTCGACGCGCTGCTGGACTTCCAGCACAAGTCCCCCGCCGCGCGGCTGGCCCACCCGCGCACCGAGCACTTCGCGCCGCTGTTCGTGTCCCTTGGCGCGGCCCTCGGCACGACGGAGGCACCGAAGCAGGTCATCGACGGCTACTGGCACGGCCTGGCGAAGCGCTCGATCCAGATCGGCTAACTTTGGCGGCATGACCACCTTGACCGGGCAGCAGATCGCCGGCGAAGGGCTCACGGGGTGGGCCTACCTGCTCGGCGGTCTGCACACCCGCGTCCGGACCGGGGACTTCGCGACCGGTGTCGCACTCCTCGCCGCCATCGGCGCTGCGGCCGAGGAGGCGAACCACCACCCCGACGTCAACCTTCGGCGCGACCACGTCGACCTCCGGCTCACCAGCGACGGCGAGCGCGGGGTCACCGAGAGGGACGTCCGGCTGGCGCGCGCCATCACCTCGCTCGCCGGGGACGCGGGGCTGGCGCCGGAGTCCGCGACCGTGTCCCGGCTCGAACTGGCGCTCGACACCCCGGACCACGCGGCGGTGCTGCCGTTCTGGGCCGCGGTGCTCGCGATGACACCCGGCGACGGGGAGGTCCGCGACCCGGCCGACACCATGCCGGTCGTGTGGTTCCAGGAGTCCGGCAGCGAGGAACCCCGCCAGCGCTGGCACCCCGACGTGTGGGTCGAACCCGCTCAGGTCCGGCCACGCATCGACGCCGCGCTCGCGGCGGGTGGCACGCTGGTCAGCGACGCGGCGGCGCCCAGCTACTGGGTGCTCGCCGACCCGGAAGGCAACCGGGTCTGCCTGTGCACCTGGCAGCAACGCGCCTGACCGCCGGTCAGATGACCCGCAACGCCTGGATCTCCTGACCGCCGACGCGGTCGCGGCCGGACAGGGCCGCCAGCTCCAGGACCACCGACACCACCGACACGGTCGCGCCCGCGCGTTCGATCAGCTCGCACACACCGCCCACGGTGCCGCCGGTCGCCAGCACATCGTCCACGACCGCGACACGGGCACCGGCCGGCAGGACACCGCCCGGCAGTTCCAGCGTCGCCGTGCCGTACTCCAGCGCGTAGTCGACGCGGTCCGCGACCACCGGCAGCTTGCCCGGTTTGCGGATCGGCACGAGCGCGCAGCCACGGGCCACGGCCACCGGGGCACCCAGCAGGAAGCCGCGTGCCTCGACCGCCGCGATGGCGTCCACGTCCGCCGGGAGCCGGGCGGCCATCTCGTCGATGACCGCCCGGAACGCCGGTGCGGACGCGAACAGCGGGTTCAGGTCCCGGAACTGCACCCCTGGCTCGGGGAAGTCCGGGACCGTGCGAACCAGTTCCAGTGCCGCCGCGAGGTCGGTCAACGTCGCCGCTTGCCCGAAGGACGGCCGGGGTGCTTGCCGGTCGGCTTGCCCCTGCGCTGCTGTGCCTCGGCCGACTTCGGGTTGCGGGCCGGGACGCTGCTCGCCGCTGCCATGGCGCGCTCCTGCCTCAGCTCCTCGTCGAGCGCCTCGTCGTCGGTGGCCGGCAGGTCATCGTCGATCTCGGTGACCTGCGCTACCTCAGCCGGGGAGCTGGACGTCTCGCGCTCGGCCGCCTTGCGGGCGAGGTTCTCGCGCCGCGCCCGCACCCGGGCCGCCTGCTGCTGGAACTTCGGCTCCCGCATCTTCAGGTCGACCAGGATCGGCGTGGCCAGCACGATCGACGACAGCACACCGGCGATGATGCCGGTCAGCTGCACCAGTGCCAGGTCCTGCAACGTGCCGACGCCGAGCAGGCCGACGCCGACGACCAGCAGGCCGAGCACCGGAAGCACCGCGATCAGCGACGTGTTGATCGACCGCATCAGCGTCTGGTTCAGCGCCAGGTTCGCCGCCTCCGCGTACGTGCGGCGGGTCAGCCCCAGCAGACCGCGGGTGTTCTCCTTGACCTTGTCGAACACCACCACCGTGTCGTACAGCGAGAAGCCGAGGATCGTCAGCAGACCGATCACGGTCGCCGGGCTCACCTCGAAGCCGACGAGCGAGTACACCCCCGCGGTCACGATGATGTCGTGGAACAGCGCCACGATCGCGGCGACCGCCATCCATCGCTCGAAGTACAGCGCGAGGAAGATCGTCACCAGCACGAGGAACACGAGGAGCGCGATCAACGCCTGCTGCGAGATCTCACCACCCCACGACGCGCTCACCGCGCTGTCGCTGATGGATCGCTCGCTCGGCTCGCCCTGCGCGTTCTCCGGCTGGAACCGGTCGAACAGTGCCGCCTTCAGCGTGGTGACCTGCTCGTTGTCCAGCGCCTCCGACCGGATCTGGATGGTCGCCGCGTCGCCGGTGCCGACCGTCTGCACGGCGGCGGGCTCCAGGTCGAGCGTCTCGGTGAACGCCTCCTCGACCTGGGCGATCGAGATCTCGCCGTTCGCGCCCTGCGCAGGCAGTGAGACCCGGGTGCCGCCGGTGAAGTCGATCCCGAGGTTGAAGCCCCGGAAGACGATCGACGCGAGGCACACGAGGACCACGACGCCGAAGATGACGTAGGCGCGCTTGCGCTTGCCGACGATGTCGAACGCGCCCGTGCCCACGTAGAGCCGTTGGAACACGCCCTCTTTCCCGGCGGGTTTCCCGGCGGGCGCCTGTGTTTCGTTGGCAGCCACCGTCACACCTCCTTCGCGACGGTACGGCCGGCGGCCCGCCGCTCATTCGCCTGGCGCTGCACCGCGCCGAGACCGGACATCTTCGGGCTGGACAGGAACTTGGACCGCGACGAGAGCGCCACCAGCGGGTGGGTCACGAGGAACACCACGATCAGGTCCAGCACGGTCGACATGCCGAGCGTGAACGCGAAGCCGCGGACCTGCCCGACGGCCAGCACGTACAGGACGGCGGCCGCGAGGAACATGACCGCGTCGGCGGACAGGATCGTGCGCCGGGCACGCACCCACGCCCTCGGCACCGCCGACCGGAACGTCCTGCCTTCGCGTATCTCGTCTTTCAGCCGTTCGAAGAACACCACGAACGAGTCCGCGGTGATACCGATCGCGACGATGAAGCCTGCGACGCCCGCGAGGTCGAGGGTGAACCCGATCCACCGGCCGAGCAGCACCAGGAACGCGAACACGATGACCGCGGACAGCGCGAGCGACAGGATCGTGAGCAGGCCGAGCATCCGGTAGTAGAACAGGCAGTAGATGAACACCAGTACCAGACCGATCGCGCCCGCGATCAGACCCGCCTTGAGCGACGCGAGCCCCAGCGTCGCGGACACCGTCTCCGCCTCGGACGAGTCGAACGACAGCGGCAGCGAGCCGTACTTCAGCACGTCGGCGAGGCTCTTGGCCTCCGTGGAGCTGAAGCCGCCCTGGCCGCCGCCGGTGATCTGGGTCTGGCCGGTGATGGCACCCTGGATCTCCGGTGCCGACACGACCTGGGTGTCGAGGACGAACGCGGCCATCTGGCCGACGTGGGCCTCGGTGTAGTCGGCCCAGATCCGGCCGCCTTCGCTCTCGAAGTCCAGCGTGACGACGTAGCCGACGCCCTCCGGGTTGACCGCGGAGCCCGCGTCGGAGATCTGGGTGCCGTGGAGGAACGTCGGGCCGAGGACGTACTTGGCGGTGCCCTCCTGGTCGCAGGCGACCAGCGGCTGGTCCGCGAGGTCGTTGCCGACCAGAGGGTCCGGCTTGGAGCAGTCCAGAGCGGCCATCGCGGCCTGCTGCAGGTTCGGGTCCGGCTGGACGGTGCCGTCCTCGCTGCCCGCGAGCTGCGGCGCCTGGCGGCACGCGCGACCCGACTGGATCAGGCTCGCGGTCGTGACCGAGCTTTCCTTGCCCGAACCGACGTCCTTGTTGTAGGTCGCCACGTCGGCCGCGTACTTGGCGCACGCGCTCAGCGGATCGGCGAGCGCTTCCTCGTCGGTCGGCTGCTCCGCGTCGGAGGCCGGCGGGGCCGTCGGATCCGTGGTGCCCGGCTGGGCCGCTGCGGCCGGGGCGGGCCTGCCCTGCGGCGTGCCCGTGGCCCCGCCCGCGGTCGGCGGGGCGGACGGCTCTGTCGACGGCGCGGACGGCTCGGTGGACTCCCCGTCCGGTGGCGTCGACGGCTCGGTCGGCTCCTCCTGCTGGGGCACCTGGGCAGGCTGCGGCTGGCCGATCACCGCGCGGAACCGGAGCTGAGCGGTCTGGCCGAGGTCCTTGGCCTGCTCACCCTCCTCACCCGGCACGGTGATGATGATGTTGTTACCGTCGAGGACGACTTCGGTGCCGCTGACACCGATGCCGTTGACGCGGTTCTCGATGATCTGCCGGGCCTGGTCGAGGGCCTCACGGCTGGGCGCGTCGCCGGTCTCGGTACGCGCGGTCAGCGTGACCCGGGTGCCGCCCTGCAGGTCGATGCCGAGTTTGGGGGTCGGCTTGTGATCCGGCGTTGCGAACACCAGGCCGTACAGCAGAACCACGATGAACAGGAAGAACGCTAGGTAGCGCCCTGGGCGGATCTGCCCGGAGGGTGAGGCCACGGTCGGTCGGTCTCCTCGAACTACAGGGTCGTCAGGCGTGTCTGTGCCCTGATGTGGTCACAAGACTGCGCCCGCACCCGTTACACGTGTGGGTGAGGGCGCAGCGTACCTCCCGTGACGTGAGGCCGTTGTCAGACGGTCACGTCACGCTCACGCAAGGCGCTATTTCTTGCCGGACTCGAGCTCGGCGTCCTTGACCGCGGGCTCGTTGGTCGCCGCGTCGACGGTCTCGGTCTCGTCGGCCACGTCGGTGTCCTCGAGGTCCTCGACGTCGTCGCTCTCCGCGACCGGGCCGACCTTCTCGCGCACGGCGGCACGCAGCCACTCGGTCTCGACACCAGGGGCGATCTCGAGCGTGATGGTGGCGCTGTCCTCGGCGTCGATCACAGTGCCGTACAGGCCGGAGGTCGTCATCACGCGGTCACCGACAGCGAGCGAGTTCTGCAGCGCCTGCTGCTCCTGCTGTGCCCTGCGCTGGCGCCGGGTCATGAAGTACATCATGACGCCCAGCAGGCCGAACATCAGAAGCAGGGGAAGGATATCCATGTTTGTCCATCCGTGAGTTGCCTACTCTGCGGTGTGCGCAGTGTTGTCCGTGTCACTGTCGAACAGCGTAGGCGGGACCGGGCCAGGAGCGTTAGCCGGGGGCGAAAGCCCCAAATGGGACCACGCCGCCGCGGTGGCGACCCGACCCCTCGGAGTCCTGGCGAGCATGCCCGCCCGCACCAGGTACGGCTCGCACACCTCCTCCACCGTACTTGGCTCCTCGCCCACCGCGACAGCCAGCGTCGACACACCGACCGGCCCGCCGCCGAAGGACCGCACGAGCACGCCGAGCACAGCCCGGTCCAGCCGGTCGAGCCCCTGCTCGTCGACGTCGTAGACCTCGAGCGCGGCACGGGCGATGTCCCTGGTCACGACGCCGTCGGCGCGCACCTCCGCGAAGTCGCGCACGCGGCGCAGCAGGCGGTTGGCGATGCGGGGCGTGCCACGGGAGCGGCCCGCGATCTCCTCGGCGCCGTCGCCGCGCAGGTCGACGCCGAGGATGCCGGCCGAGCGCCGCAGCACCAGGTAGAGGTCGGCGGCCGAGTAGAACTCCATGTGCGCGGTGAAGCCGAACCGGTCCCGCAGCGGCCCGGTCAGCGAGCCGGAGCGGGTGGTGGCGCCGACGAGCGTGAACGGCGCGATCTCGAGCGGGATGCTGGTG
This sequence comes from Actinophytocola glycyrrhizae, assembly GCF_042653545.1. Classification (NCBI taxonomy): domain Bacteria; kingdom Bacillati; phylum Actinomycetota; class Actinomycetes; order Pseudonocardiales; family Pseudonocardiaceae; genus Actinophytocola; species Actinophytocola glycyrrhizae. The sequence goes on along the minus strand of NZ_JBHSIS010000020.1, from coordinate 32,026 downwards.
GCGCCGGGCCCCTTGCCGACGACCACGTCGACGCGGAAGTCCTCCATCGCGAGGTAGAGCATCTCCTCGGCGGGGCGGGCCATCCGGTGGATCTCGTCGATGAACAACACGTCGCCCTCGACGAGGTTGGACAGCATGGCCGCGAGGTCGCCCGCCCGTTCCAGCGCGGGGCCCGACGTGAGGCGCAGCGAGCTGCCGAGCTCGGCCGCGATGATCATGGCGAGGCTGGTCTTGCCGAGCCCCGGCGGGCCGGACAGCAGCACGTGGTCCGGCGGGACACCGCGCTGGGTCGCGCCCTGCAGGACCAGCTCGAGCTGCTCGCGGACCCGGTGCTGGCCGACGAACTCGGCGAGCCGCTTCGGGCGCAGCGTCGCCTCGTCGTCCCCCGGCAGCGGCTCGGGGGACGCGATCTCTGGCGCGATCTCACCGGGGTCGGTCACGGCTTCATCGTGCACGACCCGCTACCGCTTCCTGCCCAGGGTGGCGAGTGCCCTGCGGAGCACGGTCGGGGTGTCGGAGACGCCGTTCTCCGCGAGCACCGCGTCGACCGCCTGCTCGGCCTGCCTGGCCGCGAACCCGAGCCCGACGAGGGCCTCGACGACACTCCCCCGCACCACACCGTTGCCGGTCGCGACGGTCTCCGCGGTCACGGTTGCGAGCGAGCCGACCTTGTCCCGCAGCTCGATGATGAGACGCTCGGCGCCCTTGCGCCCGATGCCCGGCACCTGCGTGAGCACCGCGACGCTGCCTTCGCCCAGTGCCGCACGCAGCTGGTTCGGGTCGAGCACGGCGAGCGTGGCCATGGCGATGCGCGGACCGATGCCGGACACGGTCTGCAGCAGCCCGAACAGCTCGCGGGACTGCGAGTCGGCGAAACCGAACAGCGTCAGTGAGTCCTCGCGGACGACGAGCGTGGTCTCGAGGACCGCCTCCTCGCCGGTGCGCAGGGTGGCGAGCGTGGCCGGGGTGGCGGTGATCGCGAGGCCGACCCCGCCGACCTCGACCACCACGTGGTCGAGGCTGATCGAGAGCACCGTTCCGCGAACGCGGGAGATCATGTCGTGGTCTTTCTCTTCGAAGCGGCGGCGATGCGTGCCTTGTGGTTGCGGGCCATTTCCGCGGCCCTGGCCTCGGCCTCGGCGAGCCGGTTGCGCATGGGGGCGCGCCAGATGTGGCAGACGGCGATGGCGATGGCGTCCGCAGCGTCGGCGGGCCGGGGCGCCTCACGCAGCCCGAGCAGCTTGGTGATCATGGTCGTGACCTGCGCCTTGTCGGCGCGGCCGGAGCCGGTGACCGCGGCCTTGACCTCCGATGGCGTGTGGAACACGACCGGCAGCCCGCGCCTGGCCGCGGCGAGCGCGACAACGCCGCCTGCCTGGGCAGTGCCCATGGCGGTGCGGACGTTGTACTGGCTGAAGACCCGCTCGACCGCGACCGCGTCGGGGCGGTGGCGGTCGAGCCACTCCTCGACGGCGTCGGACACGGCGAGCAGGCGCACGGCGAGGTCGGCGTCGACCGGGGTGCGCACCACGTCCACCTGGACGCAGGTCACCTTCCTGCCGACCGCCCCGTCGACGACGGCGATCCCGCATCTGGTCAGGCCGGGGTCGACGCCGAGCACGCGCATGGTCTTGCCTGTCGAGAACATCAGTTCGAAGCCTAGGCGACGAGGCCCTGCTCCCCGCGCACCGACACGGCACCGAGCCCGAGCACGCCCGCGCCGGTCCACGCGACGACCGGGTGGCCCGCACCGGCCGTGGCACGCAGCCCGGCGCCCTCACCCGGTTTCCGCTCCCCTTCCACCGCACCGGGGACGGTCAGCGCGGCCGCGACCAGCGCGAGGACGGCCACCGCATAGAACGCCGCCCGCCAGCCGAGGTCCGCCATGTAAGCGCCTTCACTTGACATGCGTGTTAGAACTTCAGACAACGGAAATGTAAGCGCTTCCAATGGCGGAAGGCAGCCATGTCTGGTCGGGAACGGCGGCCGGTCACCATCTACGAGGTGGCCGAACGGGCCGGGGTGTCGATCGCCACCGTTTCCCGTGCGCTGCGGGACTCCGACCTGGTCGCACCGGGCACCCGGCGCCGCGTCCGGCAGGTCGCGGAGGAGCTGCGTTTCCGGCCGAGCCGGGCGGGCCGGGCGCTCGCCGAGGGCCAGCACGCCGCGAACGGGATCGTGTTCCCCGACCTGTCCGGCCCGTACTACGCCGAGGTGGTCCTCGGGTACGAGGAGGTCGTCGCCGAGCTGGGCCGCAGCGTCCTGATCCTCGCCACGAACGGCCGCGCGAAGGCCGAGGACGCGGCGCTCGAGCTGGCCGGCCGCGTCGACGGCATGGTGATCATGGGCCGGACGGTCGGCGACCACGTGGTGGCCCGCATCGCCGACACCGGGCTGCCGCTCGTGCTGCTGGCCCGCCCGCCGGTCGGGCTCGTCGACACCGTCACCGCCGACAACGAGACCAGCGCCCGCGCCATGACCGCGCACCTGCTCGGCCACGGCCACCGGCGTATCGCGTTCCTCGGCGACCCTGCCGAGTCACCGGACGTCGCCGGGCGCTACCAGGGTTTCCGGAAGGCGCTGACCGACGGCGGGTTCCCGGTCCCGGCCGCCACGCCGTGCGCGTTCGACGTCCGGTCCGGCCACGCGGCGGCGAAGGACGTGCTGCGCACCCGCCCCGACGCGGTCGTGTGCGCCAACGACGAGGTGGCGCTCGGCGCGTTGCGCGCCGCGGAGGACCTGGGGCTGTCCGTGCCCGGCGACCTGGCGCTGACCGGCTGGGACGACATCATGGCCGCCGGCTACGCGCGCCTGACCACCGTGCGGCAGCCGATGCGCGAGCTCGGCGCGACCGCCGCGCGGTGGCTCGACCAGCGGATCGGCGGCACCACGACCACGGCACGCCACGAGGTGCTGCCGACCCGGCTGGTGATCCGCACCAGCTGCGGACCCCACGACCCCGGAGGTAGGGGATGACACCGTCAAGTCGCCGCGTTGCCTTGCACCCCGAGCCGCGTGGCTCCCAACCGCGCCCAAGGGGAACGGGACGCGGTCCGGCCACCGACACGTGCCGAACTGGACGATGCCGGCTCAACGCAACCACAAGTGTTGATTTCGGGGAGGCGGACGAGTCATGACACCCCGAGCCAGCAGGCGAACTGTGCTGCTCGCCGCGCTCACCGCGGCCGCGCTCGTCGCGTCGGCGTGCGGGCGGGACAGCGGGGACGCGGGTGCACAGCAGGGCGAGGAGGTCTCCGGCGGCAAGGCGTCCGGCCAGATCACGGTGTGGGCCATGGGCACCGAGGGCGAGAAGCTGTCGGTGCTCGCCGACGACTTCATGAAGGAGAACCCGGACGCGGAGGTCACGGTCACGCCGGTGCCGTGGGACGGCGCGCACAACAAGCTCGCGGCCGCGATCGCGGGCCAGGAGACACCCGACGTGACGATGCTCGGCACCACGTGGGTCGGCGAGTTCGCGAAGACCGGCGCGCTGGACGTGGTGCCACCGGACTTCGTGTCCGAGGGCGACTTCTTCCCCGGCGCGTGGGAGACCGGCGTCGTGGACGGCACCTCCTACAGCGTCCCCTGGTACGTCGAGACCCGGCTGTTGTACGTGAACAAGGCGGTCGCCGCGAAGGCCGGGATCACCGAGGCACCCAGGACGTGGGACGACCTGAAGCAGGCCGTCAGGGACATGCAGGCCAAGGGCGGCGCCAAGTGGGGCACCTACCTGCAGCCCGGGCAGATGGGCGCGTGGCAGACCGTGATGCCGTTCGTGTGGCAGAACGGCGGCGACATCCACGACGGTTCCCAGTTCACGCTGGACAGCCCGCAGGTCGTCGAGGCACTCGAGTACTACCGGTCGTTCTACGACGATGGACTGTCCACGAAGGACCGGCTGCGGGAGGGCGAGACCGAGCCGAAGGTCCTGTCCGGTGAGATCGCGTCGTTCGTGTCCGGCCCGTGGCACATCGGGCTGCTGAACGAACTGGGTGGCGAGGGCAAGTACGACCTGTGGCCGATGCCGAGCGGTCCCGGGGACCACACCTCGTTCATCGGCGGCAGCAACCTGTCGGTGTTCGAGAACGCGGACAACCGGGACGCCGCATGGAAGTTCGTCTCGTACCTGATGCGGCCGGACGTGCAGGTCAAGTGGTACCGGACCGTCTCGGACCTGCCGTCGGTGCAGGCCGCGTGGGACGACGAGACGCTCGCGGGCGACCCGCAGCTGAAGGTGTTCGGCGACCAGCTCGACAAGGCCAAGGCGCCGCCGTCGATCCCGACGTGGGAGCAGATCGCGGCCGGGGTGGACACCGAGCTGGAGAAGGTCGCCAAGGGCGCGTCGTCGCCGGCCGACGCGGCGAAGGCCATGCAGTCCCAGGCGACGTCGATCGGCACCGGTGACTGACGTGCCGGGCGTCCGGGACCGCACCGTCGCGCCGGGCCCGGCCGCGGCGGTCGCGGTCGCGCCTGGCCCGCGCAGGCCCGCGCGGGCCGGGCGCACCAACCGCACGCTGGCGGGCTGGGGTTTCGCGCTGCCGTTCGCGGTGCTGTTCCTCGTGTTCACCGCGGGCCCGGTGGTGGCCTCGCTCGTGATGAGCGTGACCGACCTGCGCAGCGCGGACCTGCTCGACCCGTTCGGCGTGAACGTCGTCGGGCTGGACAACTACGTCCGGCTGTTCGGCGACGAGAAGTTCCTGACCGCGGCCGGCAACACGGCGGTGTTCGTGGTGGTCGGTGTGCCGCTCACGATGGCGCTGTCACTGCTCGTCGCGCTCGGCCTCAACTCCGGGCTCGTGCGGTTCCGGACGCTGTTGCGGGTCGGCTACTACCTGCCGGTCGTCACCAGCATCGTGGCGATCTCGGTGGTGTGGCGGTTCGTCCTGCAGCCCGACACCGGGCTGCTCAACGAGATCCTGGGGTTCTTCGGCATCGCAGGGCCCAACTGGCTCGGCAACGAGACGTTCGCGCTGCCGACGCTGATCGTGATGGGGGCATGGCGCAACCTCGGGTTCGGCATGGTGATCTTCCTGGCCGGGCTGCAGGCCATCCCGAAGGACCTGTACGAGGCGGCCACGGTCGACGGCGCGCGGCGGTTCGCGCGGTTCCGGTACCTGACGCTGCCGCTGCTGCGGCCCACCATGCTGTTCGTCGCGGTGATCACCACGATCGGCTATGTGCAGTTCTTCGAGGAGCCGTTCGTGATGACGCAGGGCGGCCCGCTCGACTCGACGCTGTCGATGGCCTACGCGACCTACAACCAGTTCGGGTTCGGCAACTACGGCTACGCGTCGGCCATGGGCTACGTGCTGTTCGTGATCGTGGTGCTGCTGTCCATCGTCTGGTTCAAGCTGCTGAGGAACAACGTCGATGACTGAGCGATCGACGACCGGGCGGCTCCGTTCGCGCGACCGGATCGCCAAGGCGGTGCTGTACCTGCTGCTGTTCGGCGGGCTCGTGCTCGTCGTCGGCCCGTTCGTGTGGATGCTGCTGTCCTCGTTCAAACCGGAGGGCGAGATCCGCGCCGACCCGCCGACGTGGTGGCCGCACGACCCGACGTTCGCGAACTACGGCACCCTGTTCGACCGGCTCGACTTCCCGACGTACTTCACGAACTCGGCGGTCGTCGCGGTGGTCACCACGGTCGGCAACCTGCTGTTCTGCTCCGCGGCGGGCTACGCGCTCGCGAAGCTCCCGTTCGCGGGCAGGAAGTTGCTGTTCGGCATCGTGCTCGGCACGCTGATGGTGCCGGGCATCGTCACGATGGTGCCGCTGTTCGTGCTGTCGTCGAACCTGGGCCTGGTCAACACACTGGCCGGGCTGATCCTCCCCTACCTGGCGCAGGCGTTCGGCGTGTTCCTGATGCGCCAGTTCATCCTGTCCATCCCCGACGACCTCCTGGAGGCGGCCCGCATCGACGCGGCGAGCGAGCTGCGGATCTTCTGGCAGATCGTGCTGCCACTGTGCCGCCCCGCGCTCGCCACGCTCGGCATCCTCACGTTCCTGGGCTCCTGGAACAACTTCCTGTGGCCGCTCGTGGCGGCGACCGGGGAGGAGACCTACACCCTGCCGGTCGCACTCGCGCTGTACGCGATCGGCCAGAACCGGACCGAGTACGACCTGCTGCTGGCAGGCGCGGTGGTGGTCGTGCTGCCGGTGCTCATCGTTTTCATCCTGCTGCAACGTCATTTCGTCCGAGGAATCGCGACGACCGGACTGAAGTAGAGGTGCCCGCATGTCCCGATTACGACTGGCTGGTGTCGCCGTGCTCACGGCCGCGCTGCTGACCCCGCTCGCACCCGCCACGGCGGCGGCCGCTCCCCACCTCTCGCTCGTGCGGGACACGTGGCGGTCGTTCGAGGCGATGACCGTGCCGGAGACGGGCATGCCCGCCGACAACATCGGCGGCGACCTCGACCCGGCCACCCGCGCGGAGTACACGTCGCCGACGAACATCGGCTCGTACCTGTGGTCGGCGATCGTCGCCGAGGACCTCGGGGTGATCTCGCGGCGGGACCTGGTGTCGCGCACCAGGACCACGCTGTCCTCGCTGGCGCACCTACGGCGGCACCCGGCGTCCGGCCAGTTCTACAACTGGTACGACCCGGTGACGCTGGAGCGGCTGACCACGTGGCCCGAGGACGGGTCGGTCGTGTACCCGTTCGCGTCCAGTGTGGACAACGCGTGGCTCGCCGCCGCGCTGATGGTGGTGCGCAACGCGGTGCCCGAGGTGCGGGCGCAGGCGCGGGAACTCCTCGCGCCCATGGACTTCTCGTTCTTCTACGACCCGCAGGGCCGCGGCCCGGACGTCCCGGCCGGGTTGATGCGGGGCGGGTTCTGGGACACGCCGCCGCCACAGTGCTCGCTGGAGGGCAACTACACCGGCGAGGGACCGAACGTCCACTACACCTGCCACACCTACGGCTCGTTCGCCTCGGAGACCCGGATGATCTCCTACGTCGCGATCGCGCTGGGGCAGGTGCCGCCCGCGCACTACTTCGCGCCGTGGCGGACGTTCCCCGACACGTGTGACTGGGACTGGCAGGAGCAGAAGCCCTCCGGCGAGTTCGTGGACTACCTCGGTGTGCCGGTGTTCGAGGGCAACTACACCTACCGGGGGCTGAGGTTCGTGCCGACGTGGGGCGGTGACATGTTCGAGGCACTGATGCCGGACATGTTCGTGCCAGAGGTCCGCTGGGGCGGGGACTCGTGGGCGCGGCAGCACCCGGTGTACGTGCGCGGCCAGATCGAGCACGGCCTGCACGACGCGAAGTACGGGTACTGGGGCTTCTCGCCGTCGTCCAACCCCGACGGGGGGTACCGCGAGTACGGCGTGGACGTCATGGGTCTCGACGGGCCGGGGTACACGAGCGACCAGGAGAAGACGTCGGTGGACGTCGGCTTCGAGGGCTGCCGTGCGGCGCAGCCACCGCCGGCGGAGTACGGCGACGGGGTCGTGACCCCGCACGCGGTGGTGCTGGCGCTGCCCTACCAGCCCCGTGCCGCGCTGACCGAACTGGCGAAGCTGCGCCGCGACTTCGACGCCTACGGCCCCGGCGGCTACTACGACGCGATCGCCGTGCGCAGCGGCAAGGTCGCCAAGCGGTACCTCGCCCTCGACCAGGGAATGATCATGGGTGCGCTCGGCAACCTGCTCGGCGGCGACATCCTGCGTGCCGCCTTCACCAAGGGCGGCGCGGAACGACACCTGCGTCCGGTCATGGCGATGGAGGAGTTCAACCTCCCCCGCCGCCAGTGACCCGGGGGCCGGGGCGGGTGGGCACCCCCTCACCCATCCGCCCCGGCCGTTCCCAGCCCCGGTAACGCGGCCATAGTCTGAAGTGAGCCTGGCGCAGCTCCCGGCGGGACATCCGCAGGGGGGCCAAATGTCGTGAAGCGCCTTCGACGGCATCGCAGACGCCGTCAAGTGCCTTTCACAGCACCAAGCCAGGGCGCCACGCGCCGGCGAAGCCGGGCCCCTGCCCACCCGACCCGATGGTGGGGCAAGCCAACCACAACACCCGGACGACAAGCCGCCTCACGCGTTGCGCGGGGTCCACTCCATGGCCATTCGCGGACCCTCGACGCGCACGACTTCGAACCCGAGGCGGGCATAGAGGCTCTGTGCGGGGTTGCTGACGAAGACGCTGAGCCGGACCGGAACGCCGCGCCGTTGAGCAGCCAGAAGGATGTCCCGTAACAGCCGGGTGCCAATGCCACGCCCCTGCGCCTCGGGGAGCAGCGCGATCTCGTCGACGAAGTCGCACTCAGTCCTGTGGATGACACACACGTAGCCGACGTGCCGACCGCTCTCCTCGACCACGGCGAATGGCAGCTCGGCGAACTCCTTGTCAGCGGCTACGCGCTGGTCGGCCTCATCCCATCCCACCGTCTGTTCGACGTATGCCCGCAGGGCCGCTCGCCTCACCGCGAAGAGGAACTCCCGATCCCCGCGCAGAGCGGGCCGAACCCGAAGGTTCCTCACCCACGGCTCATTTACGGGTCGTCCCTTGGTGGCGCGGCACCTTGATCGGCGCTTCGATCAGTTCCACCTTCAGTGGTTCGGCCGGGCGCAGCCACGGGTCGGTGGGTGCGCCGCCGGGGTCGGCGATCCACTCGCGGCCCACGCGGGGCAGCTTCACCGGGTAGATCGTCAGCGTGCCGTCCGCGCCGACGTGCATGCGGAGGAAACCCTTGTGGTCCTCGATGCTCTGGCCCGCCATCACCTCGTTGAGGTTGATCCCGAACCGGCTCACGACGAGCAGGTAAAGGGCCACCACCTCGGCGTCGACGAAACCGATCACCACCGGGGTGCCGACCGCGACGATCAGGAAGATCAGCCAGTCCGCGGCCACCCCGTCGGGGAGCGCCGGGTACAGCGCGCGGACCACCAGTGCCCAGCCCACGCTCAGCGCCAGGTGCGCCACCGCGTGCACGACACCGGCCAGCACACTTCTCTTGCTCGAGGTCGGCACGTCGAACCGCGCGAACGCGACACCGGCCAGCACCAGCACCACGGCGGCGAGCACCGCGGGCGACCACGCCGCCAGCAGTCCGAACACGCCGTCCCGGACGGCGGACTCTGCGAGCCCGTACAGGACGGCCGCGGTGGCGACGAGTTGCGCGATGCCGGTCAGGCCCCAGAACCCCGGGTTGCGCCACGGCAGTCTCATGATGCCCGCCGCGAGCCTGCCGGAGTGTTCCGGGTAGCGGGCGGCGAGTTCGAAGGTGCTGGGCGGGGACGGTTCCCGGACCCGTGACTTCTCCCCCGGCAGGTCGAGTGTCGGCGGCAGCCTGCTGGTGGACGCGAGGTAGGCGCCGCCGAGACCGGAGGTGATCTTCTGCCCGGTGCCGCCGCGTTCGGTGTACCGGACGTAGTGGTGCTTGTCGCCGGTCAGCATGACGCGGACGGACGCGCCGGAAGGCCGGACCACCTCGCGCTGGAAGAACTCGATGGTGTCGTAGCCCTTGGCCCTGCCGCCGCACCCGGCCTGCACCCACGCGGGGGTCGGGGTGCACAGGATGACCGCGTCGCCTTCCCGCAGCTGCGCGGACGCGTCGCGGAAGTACTCGAGCTGCGGCGCGTCCACGTAGTCGTCGAACTGGGTGTCGATGGCGTACAGCCACCAGTTCTGCGGCAGCCGCACCGCGAAGTAGCTGCGGGTCTGCTCGGTGTTCCAGCCGCCGAAAGGCCGCCGCTGCGCGAAGACGCGGAGGAACGAGGTGAGTCCGTCGTACCAGTCGTGGTTGCCGGGCAGGGCGAACAGCGTCGGCGGGTCCTCCGGCGCGACGGGAAGCGCGGCGCGGTAGACCCCCTTGCTGCGGTCCTCGTAGGCGTTGGTGGACGCGGCCGGGTAGACCTGGTCGCCGCCCATGACGAGCAGGCTGCCACGGGGTTTCGGCCCGTCGAGGTCCAGTGCCGGCGCGGCCAGCAGCGAGGCTACCGAGTAGGTGGCGTCGAACCCGTCCCCGAGATCGGCTACGAAGTCCAGCCACAGCTCGTCGCCGGCGCCGTGGTCGTACACCTGAGCCGGGAGACCGCCCTGGAGTTCGCGTTTGTCCGCGTACGACCCGAAGATCTCGGCGACCAGCGACTGCGCGCCCGTGGTGACCAGGACTCTCGGAGCCAGCCAGCGGACCGCCTTCCGGGGCCGGAAACCAAGCTGCTCCTCTGACATGTCGTGTGGACGCGGTCGTGCCATTCGTTCAGGGTGGAGCATGATCGTGGGTATGTCCACGCCCCGGGAGATCGCGTCGCTGCTCGGCCTCGAACCGCTGCCCATCGAAGGCGGGCAGTTCGCGCAGAGTTGGCGGTCCGGCACCGTGTCCGCCATCTACTACCTGCTCGCGGACCCGGAGTTCTCTGCGGTGCACCGGCTCGACCGCACCGAGATCTTCACGTTTCACGCGGGCGCGCCGACCCGGATGTTGTTGCTGTCACCGGATGGCACGGCACGCACCGAGGTGCTGGGCACGGACCTCGCGGCAGGGCAACGGCCGCAGGTGGTCGTGCCACCCGGCACGTGGCAGGCAGCGGAAACGCTCGGCGCGTGGACGTTGATGGGGTGCGTGGTGGTGCCGCCCTACACCGACGACTGCGTCGAGTTCGGTGACGCGGCCGACCTCGTGGCCGAGTACCCCGGGCACGCCGAGGACATCCGCCGGTTGTGCCGCGGGTGAACCCGCGCGCTGGGAGTACGCGACGCCGCACCGCCGCCGACGGCGATCAACTACGGACCTTCTCCAGCACGACCAGCGCGACACCGACGGCGTCCGTGGTGTCGGCGACGACCTCGTAGCCCGCCTTGCGGTACAGGCGCAGGCTGGCCTCGCTGTCGGCGCCGGTGACCAGCCAGAAGGTGCGGACCTCGGTGGGCGCGGCCGCCTCGACCGCCGACAGGAGCGCACTGCCGATCCCCTGCCCCTGCAGGTCCGGCGCGACGGAGAACCGTGCGACCTCCATGCGGTCGCCGTCGACACGGCCGCGGACCGAACCGGCGAGCCGGGTGCCGGTCCAGGCGCCGAACGCCGGCACCCCCGACATCAGGTCGCCGCGCAGTTCGTCGAGGGTCTCGGTGAGCGGCGGGATGCGGGGCGCGTCGTAGTGCTGCGCCTCGGTGACGTACGCGGCGCGCTGGACGGTCAGCGCCTCACCGGCGTGCGCCGCGGCGAGCGGTCCGATGTGGATGGCAGGCGCGTCGTTCATGGCCCGTCGACGCCCGGTGTCCAGCTCTCCGGGGCGTGGCTTGCGGTCAGCAGCGGCTGCCACCGGTCGAAACCGGCGGGCGCGTCGGGCTCCCACGGCCACTGGTCGTCCGGGGTGGCGGTGATCAGCTGGACCGCGTCGAAGTCGCCATCGGGGTGGAGGAGGAAGACGCTGCCGAAGTACGTGTAGTAGTGGCCCTTGCTGACCTTCTCGACCGTGACGAGCACGCCTTCGAGCAGGTCGTCCCACACCGAGCCGGGGACGAACTGCTCGCCATGGCCCGCGCGGCGCACGTAGTTCCGCACTAGCAGCTCGCCCCCGCCGGGAGGCAGCCCGATCGTCACCGCCTCCGGCACGTGGAACCGCCGCCACGCACCGACCGAGAACGTGTACGGCGGATGCTTGTCGTCGCCCGCCACCTCCACGATCGCGGCACCCTGCGCGTTGGACTGCGCGATGAACTGGTCGCGCAGCTGCCGGTGCTCGGCGGTCAGGTGGTCACTCATGCCACCCGCCGCCACCGCGTCACGTGGGTGCTACGCATCAACCTCGGCCATGACGTCGTCGGAGATGTCGAAGTTCGCGTAGACGTTCTGCACGTCGTCGCTGTCCTCGAGCGCGTCGATCAGCCGGAACACCTTGCGCGCGCCGTCCGCGTCGAGCGGGACGCTGACCGAGGGCAGGAAGCTCGCGTCCGCCGACTCGTAGTCGTAGCCCGCGTCCTGCAGCGCCTTGCGCACCGCGACCAGATCGGTGGCCTCGGACACGACCTCGAAGCTCTCGCCGAGGTCGTTGACCTCCTCGGCACCGGCCTCGAGGACGGCCATGAGCACGTCGTCCTCCGACAGGTCGTTCTTCGGCAGGAGCACGACGCCCTTGCGGTTGAACAGGTACGCCACCGAGCCAGGGTCGGCCATGTTGCCGCCGTTGCGGGTCATCGCGGTGCGGACCTCGCTCGCGGCGCGGTTGCGGTTGTCGGTGAGACACTCGATCAGCACGGCGACGCCGTTGGGGCCGTAGCCCTCGTACATGATCGTCTGCCAGTCGGCGCCGCCCGCCTCCTCGCCACCGCCGCGCTTGCGGGCACGTTCGATGTTGTCCTGCGGGACCGAGTTCTTCTTCGCCTTCTGGATGGCGTCGAACAGCGTCGGGTTGCCGTCCGGGTCACCGCCACCGGTACGGGCCGCGACCTCGATGTTCTTGATCAGCTTGGCGAAGAGCTTGCCCCGCTTGGCATCGAGTGCGGCCTTCTTGTGCTTCGTCGTCGCCCATTTTGAGTGGCCGCTCACGATCGCTCCTCGCAGGCTCCGAGCGACCGCTCGCGGACGCCCTGTGTTGATTGGTTCGCTCCGCAAGCTCCGCTCACGATCTACCCTCCACCATCTCGACAAACAGCCTGTGTACGCGCGTGTCCCCAGTCAGCTCCGGGTGGAACGCCGTGGCCAGCACGGATCCCTGCCGGACCGCGACGATCCTACCGGCGGCCGCCGCACCGCCGGGGACCTGCGGGTCGTCACTCACCCGCGCGAGCACCTCGACCGCAGGCGACGCCGACTCGACCCACGGTGCGCGGATGAACACCGCGTGCACCGGGCCGCCGCCCACGCCGTCAAAGTCGAGGTCCTCCTCGAACGAGTCGACCTGCCGCCCGAAGGCGTTGCGCCGGACGATCATGTCCAGCCCGCCGAGCTGGTGCTGGTCCTCGCGACCGTCGAGCACCTTGTTCGCGAGCAGGATCATGCCCGCGCACGAACCATACGCGGGCATGCCGGCCGCGAGACGCGCACGCAGTGGGGTCAGGAGCTCGAAGATGTCGAGCAGGCGCGACATGGTCGTCGACTCGCCACCCGGCAGGACCAGTCCGTCCACTTCGGACAGCTCGGCCGGCCTGCGGACGGCCGTGGCACGCGCACCGCTCTGCTCGAGCGCGGCGAGGTGCTCGCGCACGTCTCCCTGCAACGCGAGGACACCGATCAGCGGACCAGCGGACACCTGTTGACCTCCTGTGATTCCGTTCAGCTTACTTATGGCACGCCGAGCGCCCGCAGCCCGGCCGCGACAGCGGCGGCCACGACGACCACCACGACGAACGGCGCGCGCCGCCAGGCCAGCACGCCACCGGTCAGCACCCCGGCAGGCAGGGCGATCCCGGCGAAGCCGCCGCCGTCGGTGAGCGCGGCCGTCGCGACCAGCGCGACCAGCAGGACGGTGGCCGCGGTGGACAGCAGTTCCTCGACGCGTGGCGGCACCTCGGCGGTGCCACCCGCCTTGGCCAGGCGGGCCCGCAGCAGCGGCCCGGCGAGCCGGAAGGCGTACGTGCCCGCCGCGAGGACCAGGATCGCGGTGATCGTCATGCGGTCACCGTCTCCTTCTTCCGTGCCGGGATCAGCGCGACCAGCCCGACCAGCGACAGCAGCACCGGCACCCCCGCGGGCAGGAACGGGGTCGTGGCGAGCGCGACCACCGCGCCGAGCAGTGCCGCGTTGCGGGTGCGGGCGTTTCTCAGCGACGGCAGCAGCAGCGCCAGCAGCGCGGCGGGGAACGCCGCGTCCAGGCCGAACGCGTCGGTGTCGCGGATGACCTGCCCCGCGGCGGTGCCGACGATCGTCCCGAGGTTCCACACGACGAACGCGGTGGTGCCGAGGAACCAGAACACGGCCCGTGCCCGCCCCGGGTCCTTCTGCGCCATCGCGAAGGCCACCGACTCGTCGATCATCAGGTGCGAGCCGACCGCCCGCGCGAGGCGCCCGCTGCCCATGATGTCGCCGACCGCGAGGCCGAACGGCAGGTGCCGCGCGTTGAGCAGCAGGGCGCCGAGCACGGCGGCGACCAGCCCGCCGCCCGCGGCCACCACGCCGACCACCATGAACTGTGACCCACCCGCGAACACCAGCACGGACAACGCACTCGGCATCCACCAGTCGAGGCCGCTCGCCACGGCGATCGCGCCGAAGGACACGCCGACGACCGCGATCGCACCGGCCATCGCCAGCATGTCGCGTCGCAGCCCGGGAGTCAGGGTTCGCCAAATCGAACGCATGTCTTTTATGATGAACACCAGTCGAGCCGTTCGTCAAGACGAACGGTCGGTCTCACAGAGCGAACACGGGAGGTCACCCATGGCACAGGCGCCGCTCGACGTCATCGCCTTCTCGCTCCGGCGGGAGCGGGAACGCGCCGGTCTGTCGCTGTCCGAGCTGGCCAAGCGGGCCGGTATCGCGAAGTCCACGCTGTCCCAGCTGGAGGCGGCGAACGGCAACCCGAGCGTGGAAACCCTGTGGGCGCTCGGGGTCGCGCTCGACGTCCCGTTCAGCAGGCTCGTCGAACCCTCGCGCCCGAAGGTGCAGGTCATCCGCGCAGGCGAGGGCCCGGCGGTGTACTCCGAACGGGCGGACTACGTGGCCACCCTGCTGGCGTCCTGCCCGCCGAACGCTCGCCGCGACATCTACCTGATCACCGCCGAGCCAGGGTCGGCCCGCGAGTCCGAACCGCACATGCCCGGCGTGGTGGAGCACGTCGTGCTGTGCTCCGGCCGGGCGCGGATCGGGCTCACCGAGGACCCGGTGGAGGTCGGCCCGGGTGACTACGTCGCCTACCCGGGCGACCTCCCGCACGTCTTCGAAGCGCTCGAACCCGGCACCGCGTCGGTGCTGGTGTCCGAGCACGTGTAGGTGATTACCAGCCGCGCTCGGCGAGCCGGTGCGGCTCGGGCACGTCCTCGACGTTGATGCCGACCATGGCCTCGCCGAGGCCGCGCGACACCTTCGCGAGCACGTCGGGGTCGTCGTGGAACGCGGTCGCCTTCACGATCGCCTCCGCGCGCCTGGCCGGCTCGCCCGACTTGAAGATGCCGGAGCCGACGAATACGCCCTCGGCGCCGAGCTGCATCATCATCGCCGCGTCGGCCGGGGTCGCGATGCCACCCGCGGTGAACAGCACCACCGGCAGCTTGCCCAGCCGTGCCACTTCCCTGACCAGCTCGTAGGGCGCCTGCAGTTCCTTGGCGGCGACGAACAGCTCGTCCTCGGGCAGCGACGTCAGCCGCTTGATCTCGCCGCGGATCCTGCGCATGTGCGTGGTCGCGTTCGACACGTCACCCGTGCCCGCCTCGCCCTTCGAGCGGATCATGGCAGCGCCCTCGGTGATCCGGCGCAGCGCCTCGCCCAGGTTCGTCGCACCGCACACGAACGGCACGGTGAACTGCCACTTGTCGATGTGGTTGGCGTAGTCGGCCGGGGTGAGCACCTCGGACTCGTCGACGTAGTCGACACCGAGCGACTGCAGGACCTGCGCCTCCACGAAGTGGCCGATGCGGGCCTTGGCCATCACCGGGATGGAGACCGCTTCGATGATCCCGTCGATCAGGTCGGGGTCGCTCATCCTGGCGACGCCGCCCTGTGCGCGGATGTCCGCTGGCACGCGCTCGAGCGCCATCACCGCGACCGCACCCGCGTCCTCGGCGATCTTCGCCTGCTCGGCGGTGACCACGTCCATGATCACGCCGCCCTTGAGCATCTCCGCCATACCCCGCTTGACGCGGGCCGTGCCGGTCTCCGGCGTACTGGCTGCGGTCTCAGAAACCTCGGTCACCAAATCGTCCTTCCTATGTGGATTCCCCAACCAGTCTAGGCGCGATGTGGCCATTCCCAGCGTGCCAATCCGGAGGTATCTCGCCAGGCCACTTCGCCGGTCGGGGTTGTCCGACCAGGCAAACAGGTGTGAGATCGAGCACATAGGCGAACACACCGACCATCCGGCTGACAGTGCGGTCAAGCGGAAAGGGTGAGTGGCATGGCCAGCAAACACTCAGACAACGGTGACGGCGGAGCCGCGGTCGCTGTGGACGACCCGGCCAAGGTGCGGAACATCGTTCTCGTCGGGCCGTCCGGCTCCGGGAAGACCACCCTCACAGAAGCCCTGCTCACCACCGCGGGCGTGATCAGCAGGGCGGGCTCGGTCACCGAGGGCACCACCGTCTGCGACCACGACCCCGCCGCCCAGCGCCAGCAGCGCTCCGTCGGGCTGTCCGTCGCGCCGCTGGTCCACAACGACGTCAAGATCAACCTGATCGACACCCCCGGATACGCGGACTTCGTCGGCGAGGTGCGGGCGGGCCTGCGGGCCGCGGACGCCGCCCTGTTCGTCGTGTGCGCGGCCGAGGGCGTCGACCCGGCGACCATCGCACTGTGGGAGGAGTGCGCCGCGGTGGGCATGCCGAGGGCGGTGGTCGTCGCGCGCCTCGACCACCAGCGCGCGGACGCCGGCGCGGAGATCCGGGCCTGCCAGGAGGCCTTCGGCGCGGGCGTGCTGCCGCTGTACCTCCCCTCGACGGACAGGCCGGGCCTGCTGGGGCTCATCACCCGCCGGTTCCTCGACTACTCGAACGGCTTCCCGCCCCGGGTCGGCGAGCCGGACGAGGCCGACCTCGCGCGGATCGACGAGGCACGCAACGAGCTCATCGAGGGCATCATCGCCGAGAGCGAGGACGAGACCCTCATGGACCGCTACCTCGAAGGCGAGGACATCGAGACCGAGACGCTGATCAGCGACCTCGAGACCGCGGTCGCCCGCGGCTCCTTCCACCCCGTCCTTCCCGTCTGCGCGACCAGCGGTGTTGGTCTCGCCGAGCTGCTGGAGGCGCTGACCGGTGCGTTCCCGTCACCGCTCGAGCACCCGGTGCCGGCCGTGACCGACGTCAACGGCCGCGACCTCGGCACTGGCGGCGGCCGGATCTCCGCCGACCCCGACGGGCCGCTGGTGGCCGAGGTCGTGCGCACCGCCATCGACTCCTACGTCGGCCGCGTGTCACTCGTCCGGGTGTTCTCCGGGACGCTGCGGCCGGAGCGGCCGGTCCACATCTCCGGGCACGGCATGGCCGACCGCGGCCACGAGGACCACGACGTCGACGAACGCGTCGCACACATCTACTCCCCGCTCGGCTCGAACCTGCGCGAGGTCACGCACTGCGTCGCCGGCGACATCTGCGCGCTGACCAAACTCGGGTCGGCCGAGACCGGCGACACCGTCTCCAGCCCCGAGAAGCCACTGCTGATGCGGCCGTGGCCGATGCCCGAACCGCTGCTGCCGGTGGCGGTGGTCGCGAAGACCCGCAGCGACGAGGACACGTTGTCCCGCAACCTGTCCCGGCTCGTCGCCGGGGACCCGACGCTGCGACTGGAACGCAACGCCGAGACCCACCAGCTCGTGCTGTGGTGCATGGGCGAGGCGCACGCGGACGTCGTGCTGGCGCGGCTGCGGGCCGGTGGCGCTGACGTCGACACAGAACCGGTGAAGATCGCGCTGCGGGAGACGTTCGCGACCAAGGCACGCGGGCACGGCCGGCACGTCAAGCAGTCCGGCGGGCACGGCCAGTACGCCGTGTGCGACATCGAGGTCGAGCCGCTGCCGGCCGGGTCCGGGTTCGAGTTCGCGGACAAGGTCGTCGGCGGTTCCGTGCCGTCCCAGTTCATCGGGTCGGTCGAGAAGGGGGTGCGGGCGCAGCTGGAGAAGGGGCTGCAGGCCGGTTACCCGGTGGTCGATCTGCGCGTGACCCTGTTCGACGGCAAGGCGCACAGCGTCGACTCCTCCGACGCGGCGTTCCAGATGGCCGGTTCGCTCGCGTTGAAGGACGCGGCCGCCAACGGCCGGCTCTCGCTGCTGGAACCGGTCGACGCGGTGGCGGTGCGACTGCCCGACGAGCACCTCGGCACCGTGCTGGGCGACCTGTCGTCCCGGCGCGGCCGCGTGCTCGGCACGGAGGCCGACCCGACGCCGGGCTACAGCGTGGTCCGCGCCGAGGTCCCGGCGACCTCGTTGCTGCGGTACGCGATCGACCTGCGTTCCATCACGTCCGGCTCGGCCACGTTCACCCGTACCTTCAGCCGCTACGACCCGCTGCCCGAGTCCCTGGCCGCCCAGTTCACCTGAACCGGTCTTCCGAAAGCGTGACCTTCAGCGGACCGTGCGGACCGTGCCGTCCCACTTGGCCGTCAGCACGCTGGGCAGCAGCGTCGGCAGCTGAACGGGGTACACGGTCTCGTCGGTCTCGCGCAGCTCATGGACCGTCCACCACCGGTGGCCGTCGACGACGTCGTTCTCGACGTCGGTGAAGCCCGACGTGTCGACGTGCACCTCGTCGGCCATGTCGGCGACGAAGAACCACTCCTCGCCGTCGTAGGTGCGGCCGTCGAAGCTGAACGCGACCCGGCGCCGCCACACCGGGCCCACGAGCGCGTCATCGGACAGCTTCACGCCGGTCTCCTCGGCCAGCTCCCGCAACGCGGCCGACCGCAGGTCCTCCCCCGGCTCGACGCCGCCGCCGACGGTGAACCAGAACCGCGCCTCCGGGCGGATCGGGTCGTGGCCGTTGAACAGCAGCACCCTGCGTTCCGGGTCGAGCAGCAGCACCCGTGCCGACGGGCGCGGCAGCGGCGCCCCGTCCGGCTCACCGGACAGGGTCGGCTCGACGATCTCGAAGTACTCCGGCTGCCTGGCCGTCCCGGCGAGCTTCAGCCACCGCACCAGCCGCCTGCGCCGCTGCGTGAGCGTGTCGCGGACCGCGTCGTTGTGCACCCGGCGGGCGATGACCACGCGGTGCTCCGCGTCGAGCAGCTCGGCAGCCAGCGCCAGCGGCAGCTTGGCCCTGTCGACGGCCGCGAGCTGCAGCGACAGGCGGTTCTCGGCCTCCTCGCGTTCCTCCCGCGGGGTGCGCTCGGCGCGTTCGGCCTCGGCGCGCAGCCGGTCGGCACTGACGTCGTCCAGCCGGATGGCCGCCGCGGCGGCACGGGCAACGACCGCCCGCCGCGCCAGTGCCGCGTCCAGTGCCGCCCACGCCGCGTCGGTGCGCACGTGCAGCCGGTCCAGCCGGTTCGCGGTCGCGGCGAGCCACAGCCCCAGCACCAGGGCAACGAGGACGACAACGACGACAAGCGTGACGACCAACGCTGTCACGACGCTCCCTCACCCGCTCCGTGGCGCAGCAACGCTCCGCAGGCTCGGCAGCGTCCTGAACACCGATGGTCCGCTCCGCAAGCTCGGCTCACGACACCTCACCAGACTCGAGACCGGCATCTGACTCGACGATCCGCCGCGGGTCGGCGGCGATCGCCTGCTCGTAGACCCGCAGCACCTGGCCGGACAGCACCGTCCAGTCGAACGCCGTCACCCGCCTGCGGGCGGCCGCCACGAACGACTCGCGCCGCTGCGGGGAGACAAGCATCCCGCGCAGCGCGTCGGCCAGACCGACCGGGTCACCGACCGGGAACAGGGCACCGGCGCGACCGTCGTCGAGCACCCGCCGGAACGCGTCGAGGTCGCTGCCGACCACCGCGGCGCCCGCCGACATCGCCTCCGTCAGGATCATCCCGAAGCTCTCGCCGCCGGTGTTCGGCGCGCAGTACACGTCGACGCTGCGCAGCGCGCGTGCCTTCATCGCGTCGTCGGCCTGCCCGAGCAGCTCGAGCCGGTCGGCCAGCTCCCTGCCCGCCTCGCGGCGCAGCTCGTCCTGGTCGCCGCCGCCCACCACGAGCAGCCGCAGCCCGGGGAACTCCGGTGCGAGGATCCGCAACGCGGACAACAGGACCGGCATGCCCTTGCGCGGCTCGGTGAACCGGCCGACGAACCCCACCGTGCCGCCGTCGCGGGGGTAGCCCGGCAGCGGCTCCGCGGCGGAGAAGAACTCGACGTCCACGCCGTTGGGGATCTCCACGGCGTCCCCACCGAGGTGTTCGACCTGCACGCGGCGCGCGAGCGCGGACACGGCGATCCGCGCGGTGATCTTCTCCAGGAACGGCCGCAGCACCGGCTCGAACGCGCTCAGCGTGCGCGACCGCGAGGTGGACGTGTGGAAGGTCGCGACGATCGGGCCGTCGGCGATCATCAGCGCCAGCAGCGAAAGGCTCGGCGTCGTCGGCTCGTGCAGGTGCAGCACGTCGAAGTCGTGCTCGCGGATCCAGCGGCGCACCCGCCGGTAGGACACCGGCCCGAACGACAGCCGCGCCACCGAGCCGTTGTAGGGGATGCCGACCGAGCGGCCGGTCGGGTGGACGAAGTCGGGCAGCGGCGTGTCCTCGTCGGCTGGCGCGAGCACGTCGACCTCGTGACCGCGCTTGCGCAGCGCCTTGGCCAGGTCGAGCACGTGGCCCTGCACCCCTCCGGGGACCTCGAAGGAGTACGGGCACACGATGCCGATCTTCATCGCGATCCCTGCAGCGCCTTCCGCCGCTCGTCGTCGAGGTCGGCGAGCCAGAGCTTCTGCATCATGTGCCAGTCGGCCGGGTGCGTGGCGATGTCGGCGGCGAACGCGTCGGCCATCCGCTGTGTCGCGGGCGCGACGTCCTCGCGGCCGTGCACGACGATCGGGGTGTGGATCCGCACGCCCCAGCCGTCCTCGGTGAAGGTGTTGTCCGCGATCAGCAGCTCCGCGCCGGTGACCGCCGCGAGCCGGGCCGGGCCGGACGGCATGCGGGCCTCCTCGCCGAAGAACGTGACCGGGATACCCCGCTTCGACAGGTCCCGGTCGGCGACCAGGCACACGATCTTGTTGGCGCGCAGGCGTTCGATCAGCAGCCGGTACGCGCCGCCCTCGCTGGGCAGGATCTCGAACCCGAGCGACTCGCGGTAGGAGGCGAACCGCTGGTAGAGCGACTCTGGCTTGAGCCGTTCTGCGACGGTGGTGAACGAGCCGTGGTGGCCGACCATCCAGATGCCGGAGATGTCGAAGTTGCCGGTGTGCGGCAGCGCCATGACCGCGCCCTTGCCGCGTTCGAGGGCCGCGTCGATCAGCGCCGCGCCGACGAACCTCTCGTTCACCTGCTGGTAGAGCTTCTTGTGGTCCATCCCGGGGAGCCGGAAGGCTTCCTTCCAGTACCTCGCGTACGACCGCAGGCCCGCGTGGACGAGTTCGTCCAGCTCGGCGGGCCCGGCCTGGGGCACGACACGCGCGTAGTTGCGGCGCAGCTGCTGGACCCCCGGCCCGTTGCGGCGCGCGCCGAAGTCGGCCGCGGCCCGGAACAGCCCGTTCGCCACCGGCTCCGGGAGGCCCCGCACGACGCCCCAGCCCGTTGCGTACGCGAGGTCGGACAACCGTTGCGCAGCTTTCATACCGCCCCCTCGCAGGCTCGACCTCGACGATTCGCTCCGCAAGCTCCGCTCATGTCAGGTAGCCTCCGCTGCCGCCGACTGCCGCACCGCGACCAGCCGCTGCCCCACTGTGATCGCCGAACCGGCGACGAGCAGCCACAGTGCCACGTCGACCGCGTAGGGCACGCCGAGCCCCTGCAGGCCGGTGCCGACCAGCGCGATGATCAGCCGCTCCGCCCGCTCGACGAGCCCGACGTTGGCGGACAGCCCGGACGCCTCCGCTCGTGCCTTGATGTAGGAGATGACCTGGCCGAGCACGAGGCAGATCAACGCGGCCGCGGCGAGTGGTCTGCGGTCGGCCACCTCGAAGGCGTACCACGCGATGCCCGCCATCAACGCGCCGTCGGCGATCCGGTCGCACACCGAGTCGAGCACCCCGCCGAACTTCGTGCCACCGCCCCGCGCCCGCGCCATCGCGCCGTCGAGCAGGTCGAGCATGACGAAGCCCCACACGACGAACGTGCCCGCCAGCAGGTGCCCGGCGGGGAACAGCCAGAGCGCGAAGCCGACCGCACCCGCGGTGCCGATGACGGTCATCCCGTTCGGCGTGAGGCCGATCCGTACCAGCGCGGCACCGATCGGGTCGGTGACACGTGAGACCGAGGCTCTGGCGAAGATGTTCAGCATGGGGGCGGTGAGCCTCACGGACGGGTGAACGGCTGATGGCTTCAGCAGCCTACTGGGTTCGGTGGCCCGTTCCGCCCCGCGTCGGTCAGGACGCGCGGCCCTCCGCCGTGAGGCTCGGGCAGGTCACCGCGGGCGGCGTGCCCAGGCCACGCTGGATGGCCCTGCTGATCTCGCCCAGCTGTTCCACCTGCTCCGGGGTGAGCTGGTCGAACAGCCGCTCCCGCACCTCGGTCACATGGCCTGGCGCCGCCGCGTCGAGCGCGGCGAAGCCCGCGTCGGTCAGCATCGCGTACGAGCCGCGCTTGTCGGTCGGGCAGTCGCGGCGGCACACCCAGCCTGCCTCCTCGAGGCGGGCGACGGCGTGCGACAGCCTGCTGCGGGACGAGTTGCGGACACCGGCCAGCTCGCTCATGCGCAGCGTGCGGTCCGGCGCCTCGGACAGCGCGACGAGGATCTCGTAGTACGCGTGCGGCATCCCGGCGTCCCGTTGGAGCTGCCGGGCGAGCGCGTCGGCCAGCCCAAGGGTCGCCGACAGGTACGAACGCCAGATCTCCTGTTCGCGGTCGGTCAACCAGCGGGTCTCTGACATGTCACCAGTGTACTTGTTGAACTCTCAATCATGTAGGTGTACTGTCACGGTTGATCGTTCAACAACTGATCTCTCAACTATCTCCACAGGAGGACCTTCCAGATGAGCAGTGCCACCAGCATCGAGATCCCGGGTTACGTCGCCGGTACCTGGGACATCGACCAGGCGCACTCCGAAGTGGGTTTCGTCGTCCGCCACCTGGTGGTCACGAAGGTCCGCGGCCGGTTCGCGAACTTCAGCGGCACGATCGTGGCCGCCGAGAACCCGCTCGAGTCGAGCGTGGACATCGAGATCGACCTGAACTCGATCACCACGAACAGCGACCAGCGCGACGGCCACCTGCGCTCGGCCGACTTCTTCGAGGTCGAGAAGTACCCGACGATGACCTACCGGGCGGCCGGCGTCCGCCAGGACGGCGACAAGTTCGTGCTCGACGGCGAACTCACGCTCAAGGGCATCACCAAGGTCGTGCCGCTGACCTTCGAGCTGAACGGCATCGGCGAGAACCCGCTCACCGGTGGCGGCGCCGTCGCGGGCTTCTCGGGTACCGCGTCGATCAACCGCAGGGACTTCAACGTCAACTTCGAGGGCGTGCAGAACGGCGTCGCGGTCGTCGCCGACAAGATCGACATCCACATCGAGGCCGAGGCGAACCTCCGTCAGCCGCAGGCCTGAGCCCGGCTTCGGCGCCGCTGTCGAAGGGTCCGTTCGAGCTGCTCGAACGGACCCTTCACGGCATCCCGGCCCAGGCCTTCGCGAGCAGCCCGCGGGTCTCCGCCAGCAGCTGCGGCAGCACCTTCGTGTGCCCGACCACCGGCATGAAGTTCGCGTCGCCACCCCATCTGGGCACCACGTGCTGGTGCAGGTGCGCGGCGATCCCGGCGCCTGCGATCACGCCCTGGTTCATGCCGACGTTGAACCCGTGCGGCGCCGACACCGACCGGACGACGGTCATCGCCTTCTGGGTGAACACCGCCAGCTCCGTCGTCTCCTCCGGCGTCAGGTCGGTGTAGTCGGCGACGTGCCGGTACGGCACCACCATCAGGTGACCCGGGTTGTACGGGTAGAGGTTCAGCACCCCGTACACCAGTTCGCCACGCGCGATGATCAGCGCGTCGACGTCGTCGAGGCCCGGCAGGCGGCAGAACGGGCACCCGTCGGCCTCCTCGCCGACGGGCTTGCCCTCACCCCTGATGTAGGCCATGCGATGCGGGGTCCACAGGCGCTGCAACGCGTCGGGCACACCGACGCCATCCTGCTCGTCGAACTCCGCACCGGTCATCGGCTGTTCCGCCTCCCCGAACTTCGAACCCGATCCTAGTTCTCGACCTCGACCACCTCGGCTGACGGCGACGTGTTCTCCCTGCGTCCCACCCACTCGACCACGGTGCGCACCGCCTCGTCGACCGGCACGCCGTTGATCTGGCTGCCGTCGCGGAAACGGAACGACACCGCGCCCGCCGCCACGTCCTTACCACCCGCGAGCAGCATGAACGGCACCTTCTGGGTGGTGTGGTTGCGGATCTTCTTCTGCATGCGGTCGTCGGAGGTGTCCACGTCGGCGCGGATCCCCTCGGCACGCAGCCTCTCCGCCACGGCCTGAAGGTGCGGCGCGTGCTCGTCGGCGATCGGGATGCCCACCACCTGCACCGGCGCGAGCCACGCGGGGAACGCACCGGCGTAGTGCTCGGTCAGCACCCCGAAGAACCGCTCGATCGACCCGAACAGGGCACGGTGCAGCACGACCGGCATCTGGCGGGAACCGTCGGAGGCCGTGTAGGCCAGCTCGAACCGCTTCGGGTGGTTGAAGTCCACCTGGATGGTGGACATCTGCCACGACCGGCCGATCGCGTCCTTCGCCTGCACCGAGATCTTCGGCCCGTAGTAGGCGGCGCCACCCGGGTCCGGCACCAGCTCCAGGCCCGAGTCGACGGCGGCCTGCCGCAGCGTCTCGGTGGCCTCCGCCCACTCCTCGTCCGAGCCGATGAACTTGCCGGTGTCGCCCTTGGTCGACAGCTCCAGGTAGAAGTCCGACAGGCCGTAGTCGGCGAGCAGGTCCAGCACGAACCGCAGCAGCGACCGCAGCTCGCCGGGCATCTGCTCCTTGGTGCAGTAGATGTGCGAGTCGTCCATGGTCAGCCCGCGAACACGGGTCAGGCCGTGCACCACGCCGGACTTCTCGTACCGGTACACGGTGCCGAACTCGAACAGCCGCAGCGGCAGCTCCCGGTACGACCGCCCGCGCGACCGGAAGATCAGGTGGTGCATCGGGCAGTTCATGGCCTTGAGGTAGTAGTTCTCCTCGTCGAACTTCAACGGGGGGAACATGGTGTCCGCGTAGTAGGGCAGGTGACCCGAGGTGAGGAACAGCTGTTCCTTGGTGATGTGCGGGGTGTTGACGAACTCGTAGCCGGACTCCTCGTGGCGGCGCCGCGAGTAGTTCTCCAGCTCGCGGCGGATGATGCCGCCCTTCGGGTGGAACACCGGAAGACCCGACCCGATCTCCTCCGGGAAGGAGAACAGGTCCAGCTCGGCGCCCAGCTTGCGGTGGTCGCGGCGCTCCGCCTCGGCCAACCGCTCCAGGTGGGTGTCCTGCGCCTCCGTCGACTCCCACGCGGTGCCGTAGATGCGCTGCAGCTGGGGGTTCTTCTCATCGCCACGCCAGTAGGCGGCGGCGACGCGGGTCAGCTTGAACGCCGGGATGTGCTTGGTGGTCGGCACGTGCGGGCCGCGGCACAGGTCGCCCCACACCTGCTCGCCGGTGCGCGGGTCCACATTGTCGTAGATGGTCAGCTCGCCGCCGCCGACCTCCATGACCTCGTCGGTGTCGACATCCGACTTGAGGTCGACCAGCTCCAGCTTGAACGGCTCGGCCGCCAGCTCCTCCTTGGCCGCCTCGACCGACTCGACCTTGCGGCGGGAGAAACGCTGGGCGCCCTTGACGATCTGCTTCATGCGCTTCTCGAGCGCCTGCAGGTCTTCTGGGGTGAACGGCTTGTCGACGTCGAAGTCGTAGTAGAAGCCGTCCCGCACCGGCGGGCCGATGCCGAGCTTGGCCTCGGGGAACTGCTGCTGCACGGCCTGTGCCAGCACGTGCGCGGCGGAGTGCCGGATGACCGAGCGGCCGTCGTCGGTGTTCGCCGCGACCGGTTCGACCTGCGCGTCGGCCTCCGGGGTCCAGGACAGGTCCCGCAGACGGCCGTCGACGTCGCGGACCACGACGATCGCGTCGGGACCCTTGCCGGGCAGTCCTGCCTCGCGGACCGCTGCGCCCGCCGTGGTGCCGGCCGGCACCACCACTCGCGGGGTGGGCTCGACGGCAGACGGACGCGATTCGGACACGGTGACTCCTCAGTCCCTGGTCGATACTGGTCAGCAGATGCTATCGAGCGACCCCGGGCGTTGGCCTGCGGGTTTCCGCTCAGCCGTCCAGCCACTTCCGCATGCGGCGGATCTCGTCGGACTGCTCCGCGGTGACGTCGTCGGCGATCTCCTGGACGCGGATGTCCATACCGTTCTTGCGCACCTCGTCGGCCATGGTCAGCGCGCCCTGGTGGTGGGCGATCATCAGCTGCAGGAACAGCGTGTCGAAGCCATCGCCCCTCGCCTTCTCGAGCTCGGCCAACTGCTCGTCCGTGGCCATGCCCGGCATCGCACCGCCGCCGTGGCCGTGCGGCGCGTCCGGGTTCACGGTCGGTATGGCGTGCTGGGACAGCCAGCGGTTCATCATGTCGATCTCGGGACCCTGGACGTCGTGGATGCGGCTGGCGAGCCCCTTGACATCGCTCGACGAGGCCCGCTCCGGCGCGAGTCCGGCCATGTGGACCGCCTGCCGGTGATGGACGATCATGTCCTTGACGAACTTCTTGTCCGCGTCGTTGGGGCCGGGCTGCTCACTGACAGTGGCCTCGCCCGGCGGGATCGTGCTGGCCTCCTCCCCCGGCGCACCAGGCACGATCACGGGCGCGGAGTTGGTCGGCGGTGGCGCAGCGGTGCAGCCGCCGAGCACACCGAGGGTGACGAGCACCCCCGCCCCGGCCCTGGCCAGCCGATACGTCCAGTTCGTCGCTCTCACAGGAAACCGGTTTCCCATCTGCCGCCCACCGAGGATTAGATCTAGTTTATTACCGGCCCAACTGTTCATAATGTGTCATCCCAACGGCACGAGAGGGGACCGTCGTGAGCTCCACCCTGCGCGGCTGGCGTCGAAGAGTGTCAGTCGCCGCGATCGGCGCGGCAACCCTGGCGATCGGCGTGCTCACCGCGCCAGGGGCGTCCGCACAGGACTTCCCCGGCGCGGACGAGATCGTCAGCAGCCCGAACATGAAGCACGAACTGAACATCCCGCAGACCGCGCCGCTCGCCGGAGCGGGCTCGACGGGTACCGACATCGCCTTCCAGGGTCGCTACGCGTTCGTCGGCAACTACCTCGGCTTCACCATCTACGACATCAAGAACCCGAAGAAGACCAGGATCGTGAGCCAGGTGCTCTGCCCAGGCTCGCAGAACGACATCTCGATCATCGGCGACCTGGTCTTCCTGTCCACCGACTCGCGTCGCAGCGACGACTCGTGCAACTCGACCTCCCAGCCCGACGGCTCCAAGGCCTACTGGGAGGGCGTCAAGATCTTCGACGTGAGCGACAAGCGGGCACCGCGGTACATCAAGGCCGTGGAGACCGCGTGTGGCTCGCACACGCACACCCTGGTGCCGTCGAAGGACCGCAGGACCGCCTACCTGTACGTCTCGTCGTACAGCCCGTCGGCGTCGCTTTCCGGCTGCCAGCCGCCGCACGACAAGCTCTCGATCGTCGAGGTGCCGCTGCGCAACCCGACCGCGGCCAGAGTCGCGGCAACCCCGGTGCTGTTCCCGGACGGCGGCAACCCCGGCATCCCGGGCAACGTCGAGGATGGCTACGTGTCGGCCACCTCCGGCTGCCACGACATCACCGTGTACCCGGAGAAGGACCTCGCCGCGGGTGCCTGCATGGGTGACGGTGTGCTGTTCGACATCTCCGACCGCCTCAACCCGCGCGAGCTCCACCGCATCCAGGACGACGAGAACTTCGCGTTCTGGCACTCGGCGACGTTCAACAACGCGGGCACCAAGGTCGTCTTCACCGACGAGCTCGGCGGCGGCGGCGCGGCGACGTGCAACGCCGAGATCGGCGAGAAGCGCGGTGCCGACGGCATCTACGACATCGTCGGTCGCGGTGACCACCGCAAGCTCGTGTTCAAGAGCTACTTCAAGATCGACCGCCACCAGACCGACGACGAGAACTGCGTCGCACACAACGGTTCGCTGATCCCGGTGAAGGGCAAGGACATCATGGTCCAGGCCTGGTACATGGGCGGCATCGAGGTCTGGGACTTCACGAACTCGGCGAAGCCGAAGAAGATCGGCTTCATCGAGCGCGGCCCCGCGGCCGACCCGGACACGGGCGGCGGCAGCTGGTCGGCGTACTACTACAACGGCTACATCTTCTCGTCCGACCTCGGCAAGGGCTTTGATGTCTTCAGCATCAACGACCGGCGCACGAACCCCGCGAAGCACGTGCGGATGACCGAGCTGAACGTCCAGACCCAGGGCAGCTACGGCCGCTGAACGGTGTGAACGTGGAGGCCCCGCCGGCTCAGACCGGCGGGGCCTCACTCTCATGTGAGGGCCCGCAGGTCCCCGGTCACCATCGCCCTCAGCACCCGCCCGACAGGTGCGCCGTCCCGGCCTGGCGCGGTCACCCGCACCAGGTCCCCGTCCGCCTCGGCGGTCGCTCCCGGCAGCAGCTCGTCCCACGACTGCCTGGTGGAGGGCACGTCCCCGGCCAGCGCCTTCTCCACCGCGTCCTTGTCGGCGGCCAGGCAGAACACCTCGGTCCCGTCCTCCAGGACCCCGGCGGCCTCCCGCTCGATCCGAGCGGCGACGACGTCCCCGAGACAGCGGGCGAGCCCACCGATCCGCTCGTCGGCGGCGAGCGTCTCGTCCCCGGGGACGGACACCCACTCGACACCGGCCCTGGCGGGAGCGAACGCGAAGGCCCCCTCCGCCGTCCGGATGACGTTGAACTGGTTGGTCTGCACCACCCCGATGAACGGCCCGTCGAAGTCGATCTCGAGGTCCGCCCCACTGGTCCAGAGGGTGGCCCCGTCCTGCTCGGCCCGCTCGATGCCCATCCCGGCGAGCCGCGAGTCCACCGCCGCCACGTCGTAGTCCCCCCAGAGCACCGACCCCCACCGAGGCGGCTGCCCGACGAGTAGCCCCTCGTCGAACGTCCCCGGATCCACCCCGATCGCCTCGTCAACGCGCTTCGCCGTGTTCGCGATGGTGCCGTAGCCGTAGCCCTGGAGGGCCAGGAACCGCTCGCCCAGCTCCCGTAGCCGGGCGGGTGCCCCGTACTCGACGGAGGTCCGGGAGTCCGACGTGGCCCGAACCTTCGCCAAGGCCCCGACCAGCCCATCAGCGAAGATGGCGGGCGGTGCCGAGTCCTCCTCGCCTGAGCACCCGGCAAGCACCACCCCAAGGGCAGCGACGACAGCGAGCGGCTTAACCGCAGGTAAAGGCATCAGAAGATCTTATGGTGACCCTCTGCGCATGCCCCTGAGAGGCATCCGGTAGTCTTTCGCCATCGCTGAGGGGCGATTAGCTCAGCGGGAGAGCGTTCCGCTCACACCGGAAAGGTCACTGGTTCGATCCCAGTATCGCCCACCACCGACGGCCGACCCATACTCGCAGAACGCGCGAGCCGGGTCGGTCGTCGTTGTTTCCGGGGTACAACTCCAGACCCGCCCCGGCCCCGCTGGTGACGCGTTTCCTCATCCTGTTCGCTTGTCGCCCCCCTGCATCGACTGGCCGCACCACTGAGCGAGCCCCCGCCGCCCGAGGACCGTGACGCGCCCGCCCTGCCCCACCAGGCCACGCTCTGCACCTCGCCCGCTCTGGCCCCTCGCTCTCCGCCCGTTCGCGAGCGGTCGCCACTCATCAAGTGGACGGCAATTGCCTCTGCGTGTGATGTGCTGTGCGTCACAATCGCCGCGGCGGCGGCGGCAGGTCCGGCAATGGGCAGCCCTCTTCGCCAACGCGCGGCGCGTTTGCCACTACTTGCCTGGTCAGAGCGCTTACCGCTTACGCACAGGCGGATTGGCGTAGCGGGGCTGCCACCGAGCGTGGCAGTCGTGTCGCCGAGATCACCCAGTTGGAGTGGCTTTACACCCCGAATGGGTGGCCGTAACCCAACTTTGAGGTGACTCGCACCAGCCAGGTGTTGATCACCGCCAGGACAACGACCGTCCTGCTTGGACTGTCGATCACCCGTATGGGTCAGCCTTCGTCACCCGGTCGTTCACTCCGGTGTCCGGCCGGGTTCTTTCCCGCCTCAAGTTGGTGTCCGGTTAGGGGAAATTCTCGTTCGCCGCGGGTTGTATGGCCCTACCCTGAGGTAAGTTGCCGGATGGCACGGGGCAATATCCGGGCCACGGCGCTACCGGGGTGCGGACGGTCCTTGCCAGGGATGCAAATGGCGGAACGGCACCGACTCACGGAGCGTCGCGGACCGGGTGCGTTCCGCTGAAATGCTGGCCCGGATGGGTGAACTGCGAGGGTTGTGCGATCGAAAGAGGTCCTTCAACCGTCACAGGGACAGGGGCTCAGTCGTTTCAAGGCTGGGAAGGGAGAGAAGGGGTAGCGACAATGCGCAACGACCACGTAACGCTCCGCTCAACAGCGGTGTTCGACCTACTCGCGCCGCGGACGCCTGCCGTCCCCGTGAAGGTCGAGCTGCGCTACGACACGCGCGATCCCTACGCCGTTGTCGCGGCCTTCCGCACCGGCCGCGCGGGGTGGGTCGAGTGGGTCTTCGCACGTGACCTGCTCGCCGACGGTCTCATCGCGGAAGCAGGCAACGGCGACGTACGGATCCGGCCGGCGGTCGACGATCCCGAGGTCGTCGTCATCGAGCTCAGCTCACCGTCGGGGCACGCCGTGTTCGAGGCGTCGGCACAGGAACTGGCCGACTTCCTGGACCGCACGTACGACGTCGTGGTCCCCGGCAACGAACACCTCTGGGTCGACGTGGACGAGGCACTGACACACCTCATCTCCACCGACCTGACATGACAGGGACCCCCCTGTGATCGTCGATTCGGCCATCGGATAGAGTTCCGCTCACACCGAGGGGAACACGGAATCCGTTCCACAGCCCCAGGTTTCGCGGACGTGGCGCAGCTGGTAGCGCATCACCTTGCCAAGGTGAGGGTCGCGGGTTCGAATCCCGTCGTCCGCTCGAGTAGGGGATCCCATAACCCCCAACTCCACGCGGTAGCCACGGCGGCGTGGCCGAGTGGCTTAGGCAAGGGCCTGCAAAGCCCTGTACGCGGGTTCGATTCCCGCCGCCGCCTCGGGCGATTAGCTCAGTGGGAGAGCACTACCTTGACACGGTAGGGGTCACTGGTTCAATCCCAGTATCGCCCACCAGACATAAACGCTGGTCAGACGGCCTGTTGGTGATCATCACCGACAGGCCGTTTCTGCGTTGTGGGAGCAAATTGGGAGCAACTGATCTTGACCACACTTGCATCCCGGTAGTGGTCACCCGCATCGGTGCTCCCAAAATGCTCCCACCGCTGCTGCAACCCGCCGAGCATCGCGGTGATCATGGGTGGGGTGACGTGGGAGTAGATCCCGGACACCCCTTCTGCCGATGGCCCATGCGACGGTGTCGCAGGACGTCCGGAACGTGGTCCTCGATCAACCACGTGTTGTGCGTGTGACGCAGATCATGAAAGTGCAGACCGGGCGCGATCGGATCCCAGCCACGCTTGGCGTCTCCGGCGACGGCAGGCAGCCAGACCCGTCGCCGGAAGTTCGCCCGCCGATGCCATCCACCCTCGAACGCCGTGAACACATACCGAGCCCCGGATGTGACGCGCGCAGCTCAGCGAGCAGGTCGACCAGGAACGGCGGCAGGTGCACGGTGCGGACGCTGGCCTTGGTCTTCGGCGGCCCCAACTCCAACGTCGCGCCGACTTCGTGCAGAGCCCCGTCCTTGGCGTCGATGCTCAGGTGGCCGCGGTCCAGGTCGACCCGCTGCCACTGGAGCCCGGCGAGTTCGCCCCATCGCATCCCACCGTATGCGGCCATGATCATCATCACACGGTCCATCAACCGCGCCCGCCCCGCGATCATCGACACCTGCTCCGGTGTCGCGACAGGCCGCTCATCCCCGGCGCCGGTGTTGATCCGCAGTCGGCGGCACGGGTTCGCTGCGATCAGTCCTTCGTCGACGGCTTCGTTCATGATCGTCGAGAACAGCGACACCACGTCCTGCACGGTGGGTTCCGCCAGCGACCGTCGCAGGGCCTTGACCCAGGCCTTGACTGTCATTGGCGCGCCTCCCACTTTCCGGACAGTGAGGTGATCTCAGCGACTTTCAGGTGAGTCGGCCGTGTTCGAAATGGGTGAGGACGAGTGCG
>NZ_JBHSIS010000019.1:0-19114 GCF_042653545.1 Actinophytocola glycyrrhizae | reverse complement strand
ACTCTTCCCGGCCATGATCCACATCCTCACTCAACGAGTGAGTCTCCATCAGACCCGGGGCGGTTCAGACACCCTAGCGGTGGCGGGGCGGTTCGACCTGACTGACGCGCAGTGGGTGGTGCTGGAGCCGTTGTTGCCCCAGCCTGTGCGGTCGGGTCGGCCGTCGTTATGGAGCAAGCGGCGGTTGATCGACGGGATTCGTTGGCGGGTGCGCACGGGTGCGCCTTGGCGGGACATGCCGACGGCGTATGGGTCGTGGGCGGCGGCTCATGCGCTGGTCCGGCGCTGGCAACGGGCGGGTGTCTGGTCGCGGATCCTGACCACGCTGCAGGCCATCGCGGACGCGGCTGGGCGTATCACCTGGGATGTCAGTGTGGACTCCACCATCGCTCGGGCGCATCAGCATGCCGCGGGTGCGCGGAAAAGGGGGATCTTCAGGCCGAACCGCCAAGCATCGAGACTGGTGGGATTGAGCCTGGTGATCACGCGTTGGGTCGCTCTCGCGGCGGGTTGACCACGAAGCTGCATCTGGGCTGCGAGCAGGGACAGAAGCCGCTGTCGGTCGTGCTGACCGCCGGTCAACGAGGCGACAGCCCGCAGTTCATCCCGGTGCTGATGGGTATCCGGGTGCCGAGACTGGCCGGTGGGCGTCCCCGCGCCCGCCCCGATCGTGTCCTGGCCGACAAGGCCTACACCTCGAAGGTCAACCGGGACCACCTGCGCCGTCGAGGGATCCGGGCAACCATCCCCAGCAAGACCGACCAGGACGCCCACCGCAAAGCCAAAGGATCGAAAGGCGGTCGGCCACCCGCCTTCGACCCCGAGACCTACAAACAACGCCACGCAGTCGAGTGCGGCATCAACCGGCTCAAACGCAACCGCGCCGTAGCCACCCGCTACGACAAACTCGCCGTCCGCTACCACGCCACCGTGCACATCGCCGCCATCAACGAATGGCTCTGACCGACTTCGACACAGGCCCTAGCACGAGCTTGAGCGTGTGGGTGACCTCGTTCTTGTTCTCCCCCGACACGCCAAGGGAAATCGTGCCGGCGGCCGTGACCGCGAACGTCAGCTCGACTGTGCTTTCCTTCAGCACGAACGGATCGTCGCCCCCACCGGCGTGCGCCATCACCGCCATCACGGTCTCGATTGCGTCCACGAGCACGTCGTCCACATCGGCCCCCCGCACCTCGAAACCCGGCTTGAGATCGGACGGCATTAGCGTGATGTCGATTGTGTGCGTGTCGGTGGTGGTGACCGAGCCGCCGAGGCCGAACTTCATGCCGATGAACGGGATCGTGAACTCGAACTTGGCCCCACCGGTCGTGGCCGCGACGACGTTGAGCGTGAGCCGGACCTCGCTCACCTTGAGCGTCCGCCGAGTGTCCGAAGTAGACCTGATCAACAGCCACTTCCCCGGCCTCCCCGACCTCCCACGCCTGATCCGGGGAACCGACGGCTATCCCGATTCAGAATTCGCGCTACTGCTCACCGTCGCCACCTGGTTCAACACAAACGATGCCACCGGCCTCACACCCCGACAGGTCCCCATCCCCGGCGTGCACGCGAAATGGCTCAACACCCACCAGCCATACATCCTTCTACTCACAGGGCGGGACACCCTCGGCCTGCTCCCCCGACACCCCGCTCGCATCCACTTCACCTACCTCGACCCCACCTACCTCGCCACCGGAGCTCGCCGCCACGACACCGCAACCGTCGGTGACACGTTCACTCCCCCGTACCAACCCTCAGTAGTCGTCATCTCGGAGAACAAGGACACCGCGATCCACTTCCCACCCACCACTCACGGCATCGCCGTCGAAGGCTCAGGATTCGGCGGCAAAACCGCGGCCGCCTTCCCGTGGCTCACGGACACTCCCCACCTCTACTACTGGGGCGACATCGACGCCCACGGCTACGAGATCCTCAACGGCTGGCGCGAGGACGGCCTCCCTGTCACCAGCATCCTCATGGACTCCACCACCTACGACACCTACGCGCGCTTCGGCACCAGCACCGACCAGAACGGCAACCCGCTGAAGCCAGGAAACCCCAAACCCCTACCGCGACTCACCCCGGACGAACACGCGATGTATCGACGTCTCCTTGACCCAGCGTTTTCGGGCCATCGGCGCATTGAACAGGAACGCATCCCACTTCACGCCGCAGTCGACGCCCTCACGTCCCACGTCTCGGGACCACGCGCGCAGACTGCCAGCAGCAATCGGTCACCGGACAGGTCGGGCTGAGACGCCGAACCCTGACGCCCCAACCCAGACAACACGCCGGAGCACCCAGCCCCTAACCGTTCATGGCCTCAACAC
This sequence comes from Actinophytocola glycyrrhizae, assembly GCF_042653545.1. Classification (NCBI taxonomy): domain Bacteria; kingdom Bacillati; phylum Actinomycetota; class Actinomycetes; order Pseudonocardiales; family Pseudonocardiaceae; genus Actinophytocola; species Actinophytocola glycyrrhizae. The sequence goes on along the minus strand of NZ_JBHSIS010000019.1, from coordinate 16,784 downwards.
ATGGCCGACTTGAGGTCGCTGCCAGCGGCGTCTCGCTGGTACCCTGGAGGCATGAGCAACCTCCCGGAAATCGGGAGATTACCCTCGAACAGGTGTTCTAATCCCTCCCTCGGACACGTTCACTAACCACACGCGGTTTGGCCGCAACATAGACGGCCTGTTCCTGGTGTTCATACCGGACCTGCAACCGCAACTCCTCGTAGAGTCTCGCCAGACCTGCTGGTTTGGCCTCTTTCAAGGTCGCTCCAACGTCTCCGAGTGAGTCGATCATGGCGTACACCTCCGCACGGTCGATCGTCTGCACGCTCCCCACGCTCGCGAGCGCGGCCCGCGCTGCCCCTCGTTCAGCTTGTGCGGCGTTGATCACTTCCACGAGCGCTGTCGGGTCGACGCCCGCGGCGATGGCGGCCTGGTGTCGACGGATCGCCGTCTCCGCGTCCGAGAGGCGCTTCTTCGCGGCCTGGTGCTCGGCGGCCCCGTCATCTCCCTGGGAGCCAACGAGTTCAGCCACCGTCTGATCGATGTGCTCGCGGTCGAACAACCGGCCGATCCAGCCGTTCAACGGCTCGATCAACTGGTCCTCGCGGAGGTTCACCGTCTTCGGGTGATCGGCCAGCGCGAGCGAGCCGGGCGCGAGTGTGCGCGCGATGCACCGGTAGTAGACGCCCTTCCGGATTGTCGCGCCCTGCATCTTCCGTCCGCAGACTCCACAACGGACCATCCCGCGAAGGAGATACGGGCTCTGATCCCCAGCTCACGCGCGGCCTCCCGCTCGAGCACGGAACTCGGAGGATACGCCTTCGGCATGATCGACAGCCTTCCAGACGACAAGCCATCGACTCCACAAGATCGAGTCCAGCATCTGGGGCAACGCCAAGGTGTCCCGACAAACGGGGGGAGGGGACCTCAAAGCGCCTGATTCCCTCGCATACCTGATCCTATCGCCACTGAGCTGTTCAGGACCCGCCGCACCGTGAATCGTTGCCGATATGACCCTGATATCCAGCCAAGTGTCAACAGGAGGCGATGTCGCTACTCGCGCTCAGTTCCGCGTTCGCGCCGCCAGCTCCTCGGCGAGCTCCCGCACGCCCGGATCGCTCAGCTCGTAGAACATGCACTCCTCGAGCAGCCTGCGCGCGTCGTCGACCTGGTCGTGGGCGAGCTGGTGCCGGGCGTACTCCAACGTCCGTTCGACGATGTAGGCGGCGACCGTCTCGTTGAACCTCGCGTGGTTGCGCGCGCACCCCAACCACAGCCGTGCCTCGGCGTAGCCTGCGGGGCCGGGGCGTGCCCGGGCAGCGTCCACGTGGATGCCGATCATCCCGGCGAAGATCTCACCGTCGTCGCTCGCCTGCTTCAACGCATGGTGTGACTCGTCGACCGCCTTCTGCAGCTGCCCCTTCCGGAGCAACCGGTCAGCACGACGGATGGCCCGCCGGGCGCGATCCCGTTGTTCCGGTGTGGAACTCGCCGGCATCGGCTCCTCCCGCCGCGAATCCGACAGCGACCCCGACAGCGAGTCCCGAGCCGACTCCGGACCGAACACCGACTCCGGCACCGACTCCGGAGCCGACGAAGGCGCCGGCCGATCCATCTCGGCGAGCATCCGGTTGGCGCGGTCGACCAGCTTGGTGAGCAGCGTCCTCGCCTCGTCCGTCGCGCCGCCGGCCCAGAGCCGCCGCACCTCCTCGAACACGTCGGGCGGTCCGCCGGCCGGGCCTTCCGGGATGCGCACGGCGAGCACCGGCCGCGCCGCCGTGTCCTGCGGGTCGACGAACTCCGCGTCCTTGTTCACCGCCGGCGGGCGCAGGTACGACCCGTAGACGGCGGCGCCGCGGGCGAGCCGGTACGGCTCGGCGGGACTCCCCGCGCTACCCGCCTCCGCCTCGAGCATGGCCCGGACCGCCGTCAGCGCGCTGGCCTCGCCGACGCGCAGCACGGCGTCGATGTCGGTCGAGGTCATCCCCGCGTCGGCGATCACCTCGCGGACGTGCTTGGCGGTGCCCGCGACCTGCTCGTCCAGGTACCGGCCGAACTCCTCCGGCGACGGCGTCTCGACGTGCTTCGACGGCCCGTCCCCGGACGACCAGGGTGGCCAGGCGAGGGTCACCCGATCACCGCCGGCCAGCCGCACCTTGACCTGTTCGGCCACCTCGCGCAGCCGCGCCCATCGCGGCGCGTCCCAGGTGTTGAGGTCCTCGACGTCCTGGCCGCTCAGGCTGCCCAGCCAGGCCTGCATGAGCCACGTGTCCATCGCCAGACCGCTCGGCTCCATCGCCCCGGCGTGACCGAGCACCCGGACCTGCCGCCGGGCGACCCGCAGCAGTCCCGTCTCGAACCCGCTGTGGCCCAGGGAGTAGACGAGCACCGTCCGGGGCTCCCCCGACCCGTCGGCAAGGGCCGCCGCGACCGAGTCGTTGATCAGGTGGACCTCGGCGAACCCCGCCGCCCGGGCGGCGTCGCGCAGCTTCGTCCGATCAGCGGACCCCAGGCGGGTCGGCACGCTGAGCACGGCACGGGACACGTCGGCACCCGACTCCCCGCGGACCGTCGCGCAGGCGCGGGCGAGCTCGCTGGTGAGCGTGTCGACGGCCGCGGGCGAGCGCAGCTCGCGGACGGAGACGAACCCGATCGACCGGGGCGACAGCACGGCACCGACCCACGGCGACGACCCGGTCGGCGGCAGGTCGGTCACCTCCGCCGGCTGCTCGCCTCCCGGGGTCCAGGCGATCCGCAGCCCGCGGCTGCCGACGTCGACACCGACGACAGCGCCGCTCACGGCTTCGTGCGGAGCAGCTCGGCCATGTCCGTGACGACTCCTCCCGTCTGCTTCTCCAGTTCGCGCTGGATCAGCTCGTTGAGCACCTGCTCCGCCTGCGCGCGGCGTGCCTCGTTGCCCGAGGTGTGCGCGTCGCGGACGGTGTGGGAGCTGCGCCGGATGCGTTCGCTGTCCGCGGGCTTGGCCCGGTCGGCGACCACGTCGGCGAAGTACATGGTCGTCGCGAGGCCGCAGTTGTCCATGTCCCGGTAGAGCAGGTTGACATACCGGCGGTGCTCGTCGGCGTCCGAGCCGCCGTAGGCCAGCTTGGCGTCGGAGAGGTGCCGCTTGACGCGGTCGAGCTGCCACGGCTCGATGTAGACACCGTATCGGCCGACGAAGTCCTCGATCAGGTCGATGGCCCGCTCGAGCTCCTCCTTGGCCTCCTCGGTCGACGGCGTGTCCTGCTCGATCGGCTGCGGCCGCAACGAGGTCCGCTGGTTGAACGTCGTGCCGGGGACCCGCACGTTGACGGTGACGATCCGGTCGCCGTCGTAGTTGAACTCGACCTCGACGTCGCTGTTGGGCTCCAGCCCCTCCGGCAGCACTGCCTCGACGACACCCTGTACGCGGTTCTGGCTGGCCAGCGGGTTCACCCCTTCGTGCACCGGGATCCGCACACGACGCCCTGCCGCGGTGAACCTCTTGCGCATCGGTTCCTCGAGCGGGTACGGGGTGCCCTTGGGGATGATCGGCACGAACGCGTCGGCGTTGTCGCCGTCGATGGCGGCGATGCCCAGCGCCATGGCGGTCTGTTCGTAGATCTTGTAGGACGGGTCCCGCGTGGTGCCTAGCGGGTGGCCGCACTCCTGGCAGGCCCCGGCGCCCTCGTCGTTCGGCGACCCGCAGGAGGAGCACTCCAGCCCCGTCTCCCCCTCAGCCAGGATTGCCGCCCCGAGCGCGACGCACTCCATCGGCTTGACGTCCATCCGCACCTTGCCGGAGCCGAACCGGTTGACCACCGCCTCCCGCACGCACGTGGTGAGCGTGGAGCCCCCGACCAGCAGTACGTCGGTGATGTCGTCGGCGGTGAAGTTCCCCTCCCGGAGCACGTCGTCGACCAGGCTCATCGTCCGCTCCACCAACGGCGCGACGAGCCGGTTGAACTCCGCCCGGGAGAGCTCGACGTGGATGTCGACGAACGGCCCGTTGTCGGGCAGCCGGAACGCCGCGCCGAGCTCGACCTCGGCGACGTCCACCGAGCCGAGCTGCCACTTGGCCAGCTCCGCCTGCTCCTTCAGTGCCCGCCGGAAGGCGTGGTCGCCCGGCGGGTCCACGCCGTGCTCGGCGCGGACCTCCTCGATGACCTTGTCGATGATCAGCTGGTCGAAGTCGTCGCCGCCGAGCCAGTTGTCGCCGGCGACGCCGGCGACGTGGAACTGGGTGCGCCCGTTGTCGCCCTGGATCATCTGCAGCAGCGACACGTCGAACGTGCCGCCGCCGAGGTCGTAGACCAGGACCCGGCGGCCCTCGGTCCCGGCCTCGCGCAAACCGTACGCGATCGCCGCCGCGGTCGGCTCGTCGATCAGCCGCTTCACGACCAGGCCGGCCTCCTCGGCGGCCTTCCGGGTCGCCGCGCGCTGGGCGGCCTCGAAGTAGGCCGGCACGGTGATCACCGCGTGGGTGACCTCGTCGCCCAGTACCCTCGTCGCGTCCTGCTTGATCTTGCGCAGGATCAGGCTGGAGATCTCGGCCGGGGTGCGCACGGTCGTGCCCATGCGGATCGCGACCGAGGCGTCCTCCTCGGAGGTCGGCACGATCTCGTAGTCGAACCGCTTGCCGAGCTCGACGATCTGGGACTCGCCGAGCGTGCGGCCCATCAGCCGCTTGACGGAGAAGATGGTGCTGGTCGAGGTCCGCGCCCCCTGGACCGCGGGCCGGCCGACGAGGATGCGTTCCTCGCCGTCCTTGACGCGCACGCCGACCACCGACGGTGTCAGGGTCTGCGCGTGGTCGTTCTCCAGGACGTAGGCGGGGCGTGCCGGGGCATGGATCGCCGCGACAGAGTTGGTCGTCCCGAGATCGATACCGATGGCCTTCACTGTGCTTGCTCCTCATCCCGTTCGGCGACGATCACCTCGGCAGAGCGCAGGACCCTGCCGTCCTTCTCATAGCCGCGGCGCAGCACCTCGACGACGGTGTCCTCCCGCACTCCCCCGCCCGGCACGGCGTCGACGATCCGGTAGCGGTCGAGGTCGACGGCGTCTCCCGGTGCGCCGAAGCCGAGCAGCCCGGCGTGGGCGACCGCCGACTCGAGCTGGGCGCCGATGCGGCCGAACGTCTCCAGCAGGGCGGCGGGGTCCTTCGGCACCGGGCCGTTCTCGGTGCCCCGGCGCAGCCGGTCGAACGAGTCGAGCACCGGGATGAGCGAGTCCAGGAGACTGTCGAGCTCGCTGCGGTGGTTGAACGCCCTCAGCAGCGCGTGCGCGTCGTTGCGGTAGGTCTCATCGGCCATGGTCGCCCCCATTCGGTGCGGTGTTCGGGTAGACGAAGAGGTCGACGAACAGCCGTCGCTCGACGTGCCGCAGCTCCTCCCACGCCACCTGCGCGTCGCGGGTGAACCGGTTCTCCCGCATGAGCTTGAAGGGGGCGTCCTGCACCTCTGCGTGGCTCGACTCCGGGGAGATGCCGGCGAGGACGTCGTAGGGGAACTCACCGTCCCAGGCCGTGAGCGGATCCTTCACGTCGTGCTCCTGTCGTCGGTTCGACCGGCGGTCCAGCCGGCGAGGAGGTCGGCCAGGGTGTCCCGGGTGAGCTGGTCGCCCGGGTCGGCGAGGACGGCGTCCACGGCGAGCAGCAGGGCGGCCCGCCGGTCGCCGGCCGCGCCGGTGCATCTCGCCTCCCGGACGAGGACCGAGGCGGTGTCGGCCCGCGACCCGTCGGCGGGTACCGCGGGCGGCCGGAGCTCCATGAGCTCCGCCTCGGTCAGCGTCCGGTAGACCACGCCGCGGACCTGGCTCGCGACCGCCTCAACGACCTCCAGCAGCCTGGCCATGCCCGGGGCGAGGCGCAGGCCCTCGCTCGCGACGGTCAGCGCCTCGGCGAGCGACTGCTCGTGGCCATTGGCCCAGTGCAGCCGGTACACCGAGCGCTGGACCAGCGTGTGGGCCAGCCCTTCGCGGGCGCGCAGCAGGGTCGGGCTGAGCCGGATCGCCTCGCGCAGGTCGGCGATCGCCGAGTCGTAGTCGGGGTGTTCGAGCTCCTCCGCGGCGACCGACCACTGCGCGCGGTCGCAGAGCGCGCCGGCGTGGATCCGCCGGAGGGTCTCGTCGTTGGCGAGCCCACGCCGGGTCCGGACGCGGGTGGCGAGGTCAACGGCGCGGCCGATCCGGGGGCGGGCCGACCTGGGCGTGACCATCGTCTCGACGGTCGTGCCCACGAAGTCGACGAGGTCCCGCCGCGCACGGACGGCGAGCCCGGCGGCGGAGGCCAGCTCCACCACGGCCTCGACCGCGGCCACGGCGACGTCCACGCCGCGCTCGTCGTCGCCGAGGACGGCCGAGCGGGCCGCCTTGAGGTGGCACCGCATGGCGATCAGCGCGGCGTCCTGGAACAGGCGGGCCTCCCGGCCGCCCAGCCGGAGGTAGGCCGGGTCCTCGCCGCGGAACCGCCGGCAGCTCGCACAGGTCTCGTCGCCAGCCGGCTTGGCGCAGTCGCAGCTGGTCGAGTCGGCCAGCCGCCGCCCGCGGGTCGGCGGCAGCATGGCGAGCGCCCGCTCGGGGCGGCCCGACTCCAGCAGTGCCTGGGCGGGAGCGAGCCTGGAGAACGCCGCGCAGAAGCGGGAGACCTGTTCGTCGGAGATCCCGCCGGCCGCGTCGCCGGGGACGGCGTCCGAGTCGGATAGCGCGGCGTCCCGGCGGCGTACCAGCCCGGCCGCCAGCTCCGCGACCGACTTGGCCAGCCCGGTGGCCCGCACGTACTCCGGGCCGCCGACGACGTGTTCGTCTGTACGGCCCGGGGTCGGCAGGCCACCCACCTCCTCGGCGACCTCCCGCCCGACGACCTCCGTCCGGACCGCCAGGCCGAGCATCCGGTACTGCTCGGCACGACGCGGCCGACCAGCCGCGTCGTGCCAGTCCGCCGCACCGGTCAGCTCGTCGGCGAGCCCGGTTACCATGTGCTGGCGTAGCTGGCGCACCTCGGCGACTGGGACCATGAAGTGGTAGGTGGTCGACCGCTCGCGGCGCCACCGCTCCCAGTAGTCCTCGTCGCCGAGGACGGTCACCCACATCCCGATGCAGCGGTGCCAGGCCATCCGGCCGTGCTCCCACGCGCCGGCGCCGTCCAGGTCGCGGGCCGCCCACCGGTGCGCGATCGCGAGGCAGTGCGCAGTGCCGAGGTCGGCGGGGTCCGCGCGCATGCGTTGCTCCCAGGCCTCGATCGCCTGCTCCCGGCCAACGTGCAGCAGCGTCAGCAGCGGCGCGTCGACGGCGGCCTCGCACATGCGCCCGAACAGGTCGTCGGGCTCGCCGTCGGTCACCGCGCCCAGGACGCGGCGCAGCCCCGCAGGGTCGCGCACCGGGTAGAGGTCGGCGTCGAGGCCCAGCCGGGTGGGCCACGACCGCAGGCCCGCGGCCACCCGGACGGCCGCGGGCGCGCTCTCCTGCATGGCCCGGATCTCGGCGTCCTTGACCTGCTGGACGGACGCCGCCGGACCGACCCCCAACGCGGCGAGAACCCGGTACGGGAAGTCCGGGCGGTCGGCGGCACTCGGGTCGGGCTCGAGGCCAGCGGCCACGAGCCGCTCGGCCCACCCGAAGGAGCCGAGCAGCTCGGTCAGCCGGGCCCGGCGGTCGGACACGTCGAGGTGGCCGTCCGGCACGGTATCGTAGCGGGCGAGGGCCTCCCGCCAGCGACCGTCGGCGGCCAGGGAGCGGCCGCGCGCGTAGTCGGCCCGGACGTCGGCGTCCGCGTGGCCGGAGCACTCCCCGAACAGGTCTGCGGCCCTCGACCAGTCCTGTTCGGACTCGGCGAGCCGGGCGCGTCCGTACCGTCCGAGCACCGGCGCGTCCCGGAACGACCCGAGCGCCCCGGCGTTCTGCACGACGACCGGCCAGTCCTCCCGCTCGGTGGCTGAGCGCGCCCTGGCGTACCCGGCCAGGCGGCCCGAGTCCTCGAACTCCGGTGGCAGCTGGCCGAAGTGGTGCTCGGCGCCGACCCAGTTCAGCGCCTCCTCCGCTTGGCGGCCCATGACGTGGACACGGCGCGGCACCACGTCGCGCACGGCGTCGGTGACCCGCTCGTACTCACCGAACGCCCGGCCGAAGTCCCCGGCCTTCTCGGCGATCCGCCCGGTCGCGTAATGCAACCACTCCGTGTGCTCCGGGCTCGGCGAGCGGACCTGTTCGTACTCGGCGACGACGGCCGACCAGTCGCCCCGGTCCTCGGCGAGCCGCCAGCGGGCGAGCAGGCGCACGACCCGCACCTCGTCGTCGTCCACGTCCTCGACGTCCTGCAGTGCCTCGATGACCGCTGCCCAGTCCTCGCGCTCGACGGCCAGCCGTGCCCGCGCGAGTGCGCGCAGGCGGCCCACCTCGCCCGCCCCGAACTCGGCCGGCAGCCGGCTGAGCGCGTCGAGCACATCGCCCCACTCGGTGGCCGCGAAGGCGACCTGGCCCTCGGCGAACCGGGCCCAGGCGTGCGCGTCCCGGTACTGCTCGGGCAGCGCGCCGAGCAGGTGGGCCGCCTCGGCGAACTCCCGCAGTGCGAGCGACCGCCGACCCCGGGCGTAGGGCAAGTCCGGCCCCACGTCCAGGCCCTCGTGGGCCGCCGCCTCGTAGTACGTCGTCGCCGTTGCCCAGTCCTCGTGCCGGTCGGCCTGCCAGGCCTGGCAGTGGGCCGCCCGGCCGCTCGCGTCGGCAACGCCGCCGGACGCCTTGTAGGAGTCGATCGCGCTCTCCAGGGCCGCCTCCGACTCCAGCTGGCGACCGCGGCAGTAGTCCCGCCACCTCGCGGCGTCGCGGTAGCCGTCCGGGCGGAGCTCGACGATCGCCGCGTAGACCTCGACCGCGGCGTGCCAGTCGCCGGTCTCGCGGCGCCGCCCGCCCTGTCCGTATCGGGCGTCCAGGTCCAGCTCGGCGACGGCCATTTCCCGCAGTGCCCGCGTGTCGCGGTACCCGTCGGGCCACTCGGCGAGGACCTCGTCGCAGTAGGCGACGACCGGCTCCCAGTCGGCGGCGTCCGCCGCCCGCCGCGCCGCCTCCAGGGCTGCCCGCGCCTTTGTGGCCAGCCGCATCTCCTGGGCGAGACAGTCGACGACCTGCTCGGGCACCACCAGCCCCAGCCCGTCGAGCACGGCCTCCGCCCGGGCGGGGTCGTCGTCACCGGCGAGCAGTTCACAGATCGCGTGGCACCGGGTCATCGCGAGCTCCAGCCGCGCCTCCTGGGCCAGCCACTCCAGGGGCTCCGGGTGCTCCTCGCGGCCCATGTCGGCGAACCGGACGACCTGGGACCAGTCGCCGAGCACCCGCGCGAACCGGCTCGCCTCGACCAGCGCCTCCAGCCGGACCACACCGTCCGGCGGGTCGTCGACCTCCTCGGTCGCCCGCTGCCCGTCGGCCAGCGGGTCGCCGGGCACGGTCCCCTTGACGACCTTGACCGCCTTGAACAGCCAGCTGTGCCGGGCCTGCTCGTGCAGCACGAGCACGGGAGTCGCCCACTCCAGCGTGGTCTCGTCCCGCGTGTTGACCATGTCGTGGCGCGCGATGGCCATCGCCTCGTCCAGCGAGCGGTTGGCCGCCAGCTCGGCGAACAGGGTGGGGGTGAATCGGCTCGCGGCGCCGTCGCTCACGTCGGCCTGCATCGCGACCACCGCGGGGATGCCCCGCGCGACCAGCTCGTCGGCGACCGCGAGGCGCAGGTGCTCCGCCGCGGCGTGGCGCGCGCCCGCGCACAGGTTGAGCACGACGAGGCGCACGTTCGGTGCCGTCGCGACCTCGGTGGCGAGCCGCTCGCCGGCGACCGCCTCGGGCTGGCCGTCCCTGCCCTCCAAGTACACCTGCCCGCCGTGGTTGCCGTCCCCGCCGACGCCGTGGCCGAGCAGGATGAGCGCGCTCGGCATCTCCGGGTGCCTGGCCAGCGCCGCGCGCAGGTTCGCCAGCGTCGGGCGCTTGCCCTTGTGGTCGTCCCCGGGACCGCCGAGCGTCTCGACCGTCACCGCGGCCCGCCGGGGGCCGGCGTTGAGGCTGTCGCGCAACGCGGCGACCTCTGAGCCGAGGTTCAGCACGCGGCCGGTGCGCGATTCGGCAGCGACCACCAGCACCCGGAACCGCTCCGGCCGGCTCGTCGGTGCCGGCAGTCGTCGCGGCGACAGCGCCGAGCCGGGAACCGAGCGGGTCAGGGAGAACCGGGAGTCACCGGTCAGCCGGCGTTCCGGGAACGGCGGGCACAGAATCTCGACCGGGAGCTCGCCGAGCTCGGGCGGGAGCTCGAACCGGATCCGCAAGCACCGGTCGTGGTGCACGGCCCGGCGCGCGCTCTCGAACAGGCAGGCCCGCAACGGGTCGGGGAACAGCACCGTGAACAGCTGCTGCCCGAGGTCACGGACGCGCTCGTGCATGGGGGCCGGCAACCGCTCCGCGCGCCGGAACTCCTCGTCCAGCAGGCGCGCGAACGACTCCCCGAACCGTTGCTCCGGCCCAATTCGCACCACGGCGGCCGCCGAAGTGGGGCCGTTCGCGACCACGAAGTACCGGTGGGGGCCGATCCGGAACGCTCGGATCCGCAGCTCATCGTACTGGATCACGGCAGCCTCACCCCCCGCCGCGCGTCATCGGCCCATCCACGTCCACCACCAGTCCTTGACCCGGTCCACGAACCTCCGCCACATGAGGCGGCGGAGGTAAGACCGCGGGTTGTCCATCCAGCGCTTGGCGTCCGTGATCACGCGCCGGTTCTTCGCCAGGATCGGGATGTTCGGCCGCAGTGCGATGGCCTTGTCGATGATCTGCTCAGCCTTGTCGTGCCGGCCGGCCTCGTGGGCCCGCACCGCCTGCACGTTCCACAGGGCCGCCAGGTCGTCCTCGACGAGGTTCGTCACCTCGGCGAGCTCGGCGCCGGCGACGCGCTTCGGGAACTGCCGCAGGTGTTCGCGGGCCTCCTCCAGCAGCGCGACCGCCCGGCCGACCTTCTGCGGGTCGACCCCGACCAGGGACACGCCGAGGTTCTGCGAGACGACGACCAGGTTGCGGCAGGCGAACCAGGAGGACGGGTTCAGCTCGAGTGCCCGCTTCAGGTCGGCCCGCGCGCTGGTGAGCTTCGGCCGCTCGCGGTTGGCGAACCCGATGCCGCGCTCGGCGAGGAGCATGCTGAGCGCACAAACGGCGTCGCCGAACACGTCGTCGTTCGGGCCGGTGGACAACGCGAGCGGGAGCGCCTCGAGCACAGCGATCGCGTCCTCGGGCCGGGTCCTGCGCAGGAACCGCACTCGGGGCAGCACGAACTGGTCCAGGTGCGCCTTGAGCTCGGCGGTGGCCTCGGGCATGGCCGCGACGCCGTCCCAGTACCGCTTGGCTACGGTGACATCGAGCTCGGTGGTCGTGATCGCGGCCTTGGCGGCGCTCAGGTGGGCCTGGACGACGAGCTCGACGGCGTCGGCGCGGAACCGTCGCCGGCCGAAGCCACGGCAGGTGTACGCGGGGTTTCGCTCGTCGAAGGTGGTGCATCCCGACCGGCAGACCTTGGGTGACGCCACGTTCCCGCCGGTCCGCACGCAGGTCGCGCACCGCAGGTCCATCAGGCTCGCCAGCGCCCCGGCCGGGGTGTGCCGTTCGAGCAGCACCCGCGCCACGCCGAGCTGGGAGAAGTACATGGCGGTGCGGCGGGTCCCGGCATCCCGGGACGCCCAAAGCCCTGCCGCGAGGTCACGGCATTCCTCCTGCAGCCCGAGGTGCGCGACGAGCAGCGGCCCACACGGGATCGCGCGGTCGGCGCCCACTGGCACGCCACCGCGGACCGCGGCGATCCGCGCCGCCCGCACCTCAAGCGCCAGCGCGGCGGCGACCTGGTCGTCCGCGTTGCGGGTGACGGTCTCCGACAGCCATCCTTCAAGGCGTTCCCGCACTGAGTCCGCCGCCGAGTCCGGCACGGGGGTGCGATAGCGGCGCTCGGCGTCCCCGCGCAGCCAATCCCAGAAGTGCGGGTCGGCGAGCAGGGTGCCCCAGAGCCCGAGGCAGAGCCGCCAGTCGGCACGTTCGGGCTCCCGCACGGCCGACCACAGGGTCAGCACAGCGAGGGCGTGGGCGACCCGGAAGTCGGTGGGATCCGCGCGGTGCCCGTCCACCAGCAGTCGCGCGGCCTGGTCCCGGTCACCGCCGTCCAGCAGCTGTACGGCGGACTCGACGCTCATCGGGGCTCCTCCTCGGTATGGCGCCGGAGGACGGTGGCGGTCCCCGGCGGCAGCTCAGGGTCGCCAGCGAGCCGGACCCAGGCGTCGACGGTCTCGCCGAGTGCCCGGCCGACGGACTCGTCCACGGCGGCGGCGTTTAAGTCGCCGGCCCGACGGAGGTCGAGGCACTCGTCGCCGTCCACCCGGTCGGCGTCCACGAGCCGCACGGTGGCCTCGCACCGGTCGGTCAGGTGGTTCCACCGCAACGGCGCGAGCAGGCGGTGCCCGGCGGCTGTCCTGATCGGCAGCTCCACGACCAGCAGGCGGTCGCCGATGCCGAGCCCGGACACCGCGGCGGCGGTCCTGGTAACGGTGACCGTGCGGCCGTCGGGATCGGAGATCACCACCAGCGGCTCGGCGACCTCGGTCGTACCGCGCACCACGACCAGCCCACCGGCCCAGTCCCCGACGGTTCGCGTGGAGCCCTCGTCGTCGGGGGAAAGGAGTCGTAGCACGTACCGCAGGTTCTCGGCGACTCCCTTCAGACGTAGCCTCCCACCCGCGAACCGCCCGACGTGCGCACGGGCCGCCGGCTCTGTGGTCAGCGACGCGGTGAGCCGCTCCCCTTTGTCGGGGTCGACGGAAAGGGTCACCGTGTCCCCGTCCCGCTCGATACCCACGTCGACGGCCGACTCGATCCGCACGGACACCGCGTGCTGACGCGACGCCGCGTCGCGCAGCGTGGTGTAGACGTCGTTCGCGGCCACCGTCGCCGGGCTGTCCGGCCCGCCAGCCACCGTGCGGTCGGCGACAACGGTCGCCTGCAGTGAAATCGCCTCGTCAAGGCGTCCCTGCCGGGCGAGGACCACGGCCAGGTTCGCCCGCGCGGTCGGCTGGTCGTCCTGTCGCAGCACGGTTTCCGCCTCGTCGTGCCGGCCGGCGTCACTCAGCGAGGCGGCGAGGATCTGCTCCAGCCACCGGCGAGCGTGCTCGTCCTCGGATCGTTCGATCGCGGTGCGCAGCACGGTCAGCGCCTCGTCCAGATGCCCGACGTCACGCAGGCACACCGCGAGGTTCCCGTACGCCGCAACGAGATCGGGATGCCTCGGCGGCAGCGTCGCCTCGCTCCTGGCCACCACGTCCCGCATTGCCGTGACCGCCTCCGCCACCTGCCCCAGCGCGCGCAGGCTGGTCGCGACGTTGGCCGTCGACGCGATCGCGAGCGGATGCTCGGCCCCGAGTGCCTCGGCGGCGAACAATGCCGTTCCCCGCTCGACCGACAGCGCCTCCTCCACCCTGCCCTGCGCGGAGACGATCGCCGACCGCAGGTTCATCACCCGGATCCGCTGCTCCCCCTGGTCTGCCAGCTCCTCCGCCTGGGCGCAGTAGGGCGCGGCACGGGCGGGCTCACCCCGGGACAGCCACACCGCCGCCAACCAGATCGCGAGCTCGGCGCTTTCGGCGTACTCCAACAACTCGACAACGCCGGGAAGAAAGCCCTCCCCGTCCTCCGGCTCGGGAAGCCGAGCGGTGACATACGCGACGGCGTCCTCGATGACCTGTCGCGACGCACCTCCCCGCAGCGACTCCACGACTGCCCGATCGGCGAACTCGGTGCCGTTCTCACGGTCGACGCAGACTCCCCAGGCCACCAGGCGGGAGGACAGCTCGTCGTGGAGATGGGGCAGCAGGTCGGCGCAGAAAGCCAATACCCGCAACCGATGGCGCTCAGACTCCGACAGCTGCCGGCTTACCGCGAGGAGCGCCCGATCGAGGATGGACCCGGTCGCAGACGGGTCGGCCAGCTCACTGGTGAACGCCCGCAGCCGATCCTCGTCGCCGACAAGCCGGGCCACGAGCCGGGACACGACCTCGCCCGACCGGGCGGCGCTCTCGACCGCCTGACGTTCCGCGGGCGGAAGGGCGACCGTGTCGAGGTAGCTCGCCAGCGCGTCCGCGGGCAACGGGCCAACGACCATCATCGAGCAGTCGTACTCGTGCAGGAGCACCGGATCCGGCAGCCGCCGGCTGGTCACGACAACGCGACGCGACCCACCGAGCAGGCGTTCGTCGGGCATCTCGTCGAGCCCGTCCACGACGACGAGCCAGCGCCCGCCGGTGGGCTCGGCGGACGCACCGCCGTGAATCCACGTGCCGAGCTCCATCTCGTCCCGAACCCGGGACACGTATTCGCGGGCCAGCATCGTCTTGCCGACCCCGGGTTCGCCGACGATCCAGGTCAGCCCGGTGCGCCGGGCACGCAACTCCCCGAGGTAGTCACCGGCACCGGCCAACGGCACACGCGCCGGCGGGTCACCGCCGATCACGGGCTCGCGTTCCGCGATGCCCAGCCTGGCTGTGAGCAAGGGACGCAGCCGTTCGGCGACGTCATCGGCCTGGTCGGCTCCGCGCAGATGTGGCCACTGACGAGTCGCCAGCCATCGAGGAAGGCGTTCTACGTCCAGCGGCCCGGTCGCGACAGGCACGACATCCGCCGCCGGGAGCACCCGAAGTGCTTCGTCGATTTCGTCCCGAAACCGCGTGGAGCCGAGCGCCTCGTCGGACACCAGCGCGAGCATCGCGCCGACCGAGCTCGCGGCACGCGCCCAGATACCGTCGGGCCAGACGGAGATACCGTGCGCCCGAAGGGCGTCGGCGAGCGCCTCCCTGACATCACCAGCTTCGTCGGGCGCGTAGGAGATGCAGATGTCGTGGGTTCGGCGGCGCAGACTACTCATCGTTGACTCCGTAGTGCCGCTTGAGGAAACCCATCTTCAGTGTTGTGACGTCGGCCAGCGGCAAAAGTTCCAACTCGCCGAGCCTGTCGAACTCCCGGAGCTGCCGCACTACCTCGGGAGGCGGGTTGATCGGGGGCACGAGCGGGACGCCGTTTACCGGAATGCGGGCGAGCTGCCTGCGGACGAACATCTCGACACCTCGATAAACAGCCGTCGCACGGCTGGCTGGCTTGCAGATGCCCGAATGATCGGCGTCGACGCTGGTCGTGACGCAGTCGACGATGCCAGGGTCCGCGCTGGTCGAGTTCACGACCGTTACCAGGCGGAAACCTCGCTTCACCTTCTGGCTCTCGGCGTAGGCCGCGGTCTGGATGTCGAGTCGGGCCACGTTCTGCCGGTACCAGTCGCCGAGGTCCTTCAGGTGAGGGCAGTGGGCAGTCAGCGCCAGCGTCGTCCGGGTGGGGCGGGCGAGCGGGACGGCCTTCGCGATCGACGCGAGGGTGGACCCGGAGTGTGGCGTCGCGAGAAAGACCACTCCCAGCGTCGACTCGGCGATGACCTTCCATTCCGGTTTGGCCAGCTCGCTCGAATTCCGGAGGATCTGCTTGACGACCAGACCGCCGAGGCTGTGGCAGACGAAGATCACCGGACGGGAGCCGATGTCGTGGTAGAGCAATGTTTCGATGAGGCCGTTGGCCCGCTCGGGCAGCGCCATCCCCTCACCCGCCGTCGTCCATTTCGTCAGGCCGGCAGGGTAACGAAGGGCGGACACCGCGATGGACGGAATGTCCTGAACCAGCCATTCGAGCCAGGACTCGGACGAGCCTTTCTGCGTCCAGGTGGAAATGTCATCCCCGCCCAGGCCGTGCATGACCACCAGGTCGAGAGTGCGGGTCGATCCCGCCTTACCGCCGACACGTCGGATCGTCGGCCCGTCGCCGTCGTGCATGGACCGTCCTACGGTCGGCAGACGCGATGTGGCGAACTACTTGTAGCGCAGGGCAACCAGACGTCCTTCCCCCAGACCGCACCTTCCCCGGCACGGTGACAAACCTTCACCCAAAGACTATGCCTTGTCACCCAGCGTGTCAGGCGTTGGCTGAAACTCTAAACGGAAAGTAGCCATAACGAGATGCGGTGCGTCCCCGCGCTGTGCCACGCCATCCGGATCATGAACGGCCTGCGGAGACACGATCATCGGCACAGGGTTTTGGAACTTTGGTTAGTCTCGGGACAAAATTGACGCATAGTAACACGTCGTTGACTGGATGCTACCTTCCACCCACCACCCGTGCACTCTGAACTGTGTCCGCGCGTGATCAGCTGTACACACGCCTGAAGGTCGTTTCGGCTGCGGTCGACATGCCAGGACGGCGCTGCGCACCGTGCGGTGACGTGGCGTTCCAGCGCAAGCGCGACGTCGGACAGGTTGCCGGCCGAGTCCGCCACGAGACTGTCCCCCGTCACGCTCCCCAGCACGGTCGCGATTTGCTCGACCTGCTCGGCATCGAGCACCCCCATCCGGGCGTACTCGGCCAACAGCACCTTCTCGACCTGCACGTAGTGCGGCAACAGGTGTGTGACGTCGTGCGCGAACTGGGGTTCCAGCACCAGTTCGCGCAGCGCCGCGCCCGGCACACCGCCGATCCGGCCCGTGAGTGGCACCGCGACGCCCTTCTCGACGGGCGTCTCCCCGGCCAGCCGAATGTCAGCTCTCTGGCGAGGCATGTGCGCTCCTCTCCTCGGAGTCACGGATCCGGAGCGGGAACGTGGGCCGGACCGGATCACAACCCTGGACGAACGCGGTGGCGAGGCTCGTGGTCAGTGACTCGGACTCGGGGTGGATTCACTCGGTCGTTGCAACACCCTCTGTGAGCTGGGAGTTTGTGATGGCTGCTGGGTT
>NZ_JBHSIS010000018.1:0-700 GCF_042653545.1 Actinophytocola glycyrrhizae | reverse complement strand
TCCCCTTCGCGGGCAGCGGAACCCAGATCGGACACGGCTTCCAGAACTTCGTGAAGCTCACCTGATCCGTTTCCTTCGAGTGGAAGAGAAGACCATGCGCAAGACCGCAATCGTGGCAAGCGTCCTCGCCGGCACGCTCGCCAGTGGCATCCTGCTCGCGGGAACGGCCGCTGCCCGCCCCGGCGACGCACCGACCGCCGACGACATGACCATCATGTGCACCGTACCGGCGCAGCACGACCCGAACGTCATCAAAATTGTCCACCAGGTGGGCAAGCGGCTGAACGTCTCGGACAAAGTGATGCTCGCCGGGTTCGAGGCCGGGTGGGTCGAGTCCCACATGAACAACCTCAACTGCGGGGACCGCGACTCGGTCGGGGTGTTCCAGCAGCGGCCCTCCCAGGGCTGGGGGACGGTCGAGCAGATCATGAACGTCGACTACGCGGCAACCCAGTTCTTCAGCAGGGCGATCAACAGCGAACGAGGCCACCCGGGTTATGAGGCGTGGGAGATCGCGCAAGACGTCCAAAGGTCGTGCTGCCCGCTCCGATACCGCGACGCCGCAGGCAAGGCGCGGCAGCTCATGGCCGAGGCAGAACCCTCGACCCCCCGCGGCACCGATGGCTCGGACATCAGTGGTGACGGTCGCGCCGACCTGGTGGGCATCAAGCCGGACGGCACCCTCTGGTACTACGGCAAC